>CAYPTB010000055.1:0-252696 GCA_964413535.1 uncultured Planctomycetaceae bacterium
CGCCGTGGTCCAGCGGAACGGCATCCAGTGGTAGTTCCAGAACTGGCCCGCGACGAGCACGTAGGCCCAGAAGAGTGCGGAGAGCGCGACGAGCAGGAGGACGATGCGTCGACGACGCAGGTCGAGCTCTCCGGAGGCCAGCACCGCGAGCGAGCCGACCGCCGACGCGAGCAACCACCCCGGCTCCTCTCCGAACCGCGGCGCCCACCAGATGAAGTCGAGCAGGCGCTCCTGGCCCTCGAGGTACGCGTGATTCCGCGACAACCGCACGTGCAGCGGGAGGTATTCCCTGACCATGTCGAGGAACGCGGAGAGCCCCCCGTTCCAGGCGAGCCAGAGGGCCGTCACGCCCAGCGGGAGCGCGAGACCGATCACGCCGAAGAGCAGCGCGCCGAGTGCGCTCTTCGGCGCCGGGGGTCTTTCGCCCTGGCGCATGCGCGCCCACTCGGCCAACACGACGGCGGGCAGCCCGATCAGCGCGTGCGGCTTGATCGTGGCGGCGAGCCCGAACAGGAAGCCGATCCAGAACGCGCGCGCCCCCGGCCGGCCGCGCTCGCTCGCATGGACGAGCACGGCGCCCGCGATCGGGAGCACCAGCACGCAATCGCGCTGGAGCATCATGTCGGCGCCCTTGAAGAAGTAGGCGAGCGCGAACAGCACGCCTCCGCCGAGGGCGGCGCGCAGTCCGAACGGGCGCAGGATCCCGAACGTGACCGCCGACAAACCCGACAGCCAGATCAGGTTCGCGACCATGAACGCGAGGTCACCCAGGCCCAGGGTCCTCTGGATCAAGACGTGGAACGCGAGCGCGCCCGGGAAGCTCGTGACGAACAGGTCGCGGTAGGGAACGACGCCCTGGTCGTCCACCAGGAACGCCATGTAGTGCAAGAGCGGCGCGTCCAGCTCCATGCGCCAGTCCAGGCTCTGCACGGCGACGTACAGCGCGTAGGTGGAGAGGGCGCACAGGACGAGCGTGCTCGCGATGCAAAGCGCTCGGTTCCGAGCGGCAGGGAGCTGAATGCGGGGCTCCATCTACGCGCACCCCGCGGGGGAAGGCACCCCGGTTCCCCCACGCGTCGCGCGGGACGAGTCCTCGTCCCGCGTCACGACGCAGGAGCGCACCCGCGGAGCCCCCCCGATCGGAGCGGTATCGGGCTTCGAGGAGCGACGGGTTCCGGATGCTCGCGAGGCAGGACCCTTTCGAAGTGCAGCGTGACCGCGAGGGTCGCGTGGACGCGTCAGCATAGCCGTGCACCGTCGAGCGAACACCGGCCGACCCGTGTCGGGTGCGAGGTGTCGCGCTATGCTCCTCCCATCGTGCTGCAGCTCACCCGGGGGCGAGCCTTGCTGGTCGGCGTCGTTCACCTCGTCGCGACGCCCGGCGCACCCCGCTACCGGGGATCGATGGACGCGCTGATCGAGCGGGCCTGCTCCGACGCGCGAGCGCTGGCCCAGGGAGGCTGCGACGCGCTCCTGGTCGAGAACTTCGGCGACCTGCCGTTCTTCGCCGAGAGTGTTCCGCCCGAGACCGCGGCCGCGCTCGCGATCGCCGTGCGCGAGGTTCGCGGCGTGGTCGGAAGCCTGCCGGTCGGCGTCAACGTGCTGCGCAACGACGCGCGCACGGCGCTCGGCGTGTGCGCGGCTGCCGGGGCCTCGTTCCTGCGCGTGAACGTGCACACCGGGGCCGCCGTCACCGATCAGGGTCTGCTCATGGGTCGAGCGGCGGAGACCGTGCGCGAGCGCGAGCGACTCTGTCCGGCTGTTTTGATCCTCGCGGACGTCCACGTCAAGCACGGGGCTCCCCTCGCCCGGCGCCCGATCGCCGACGAGGCCGAGGACGCTTGGAGCCGGGGTGGCGCCGACGCCCTGATCGTCTCCGGGCGCTCCACCGGCGATGCGCCGCGTTCGAGCGACCTCGTCCTCGTTCGCGAGCGTTTGCCCGAGGCCATGGTGTTGATCGGATCGGGTCTCACGGCGCAGAACGCAGGGGAGCTCCTGCGACACGCCGACGGCGCGATCTGCGGCACGGCGCTCAAGCGCGAAGGCAAGGTCGAGAACGAGGTCGATCCAGAGCGCGTGGCGCGCGTCCGGGCTTCCGTGCGGGTCTGAGATCCCCGTCAGCTCCCCGACGAGGGACGCTCGAAGAGGGAAGCTTGGACCTCGGGGTTGGGCACGAAGCGATCGATGTCTTGGTCCACGTCGACCTCGAGGTCCGCGTGCGCGAAGGGGATCATGACTTTCTTGGCGTAGGTGTAGTCGCCTGCCCTGGCCCACAGCACGAACTTGTGGCGGTGATCGCCTTCCGCATCGGTCCAGGACAGGGACAGCGGACGATCGTCCTCGTCCAGCTCGATGCGCGCGACCTCTCCGAGGCGATCCCTCAGGACGAGCCGTCCCTCGTCGTCGAGCGCAACTCCCAGCGTGGGGTCGTCGAGGGCGAGTTGATGGAGCAGCGTATACAGCCACGCGCGCGTGTTCCGTACCTGCGTGCGGTAGCTCGAGTTGGCGAGCCCCTCGGTCGAGAGCACGGTCTGGCGCCAGCCAGGTTCGCCGTTGATCACGAGCGTCGAGTCGCCGGCCAAGGCCTCCTGATCGATGCGGCAGCGTGCGGAGTCGACGAAGCGCCAGATGTGGAACGCGCGCTTCACGAACCGCGGACCCTGGAGCACGTAGACCGATCCCTCCATCTCGGCGCCGGTGAAGCGGGCCCACGCCTTGCGCCCTCCCATGGCCGCGAGGAGCCGCTCGGCCAGCGCGAGTGCTTCGGGTTCGCGCGGCGAGTACGCGACGTGATCGACGACGTCCGTGACGAAGTCGAGGGGCCTCCTGATCTGCGCCGCGGGGCCGGCGGCGACGATCACGAGGTTGCGCACGTTCAGGTGCCGCCGGACGCCGGCCGACATCACGCCCAAGCCGGCACTCGAGACCTTCGTCGCGTTCGCCTCGTACCAATTCGGCTCGAAGCCGAAGAGCTCGAGGTCGACCGCGCGCCGCACGGAAACGGCGGGATCGGCGGCCGCGGCAGCTTCGTGCGCCTTGAAGCGTTCCTGGGCGTTCAAGAGCTGGGGCAGCTCGAGATCGGTGCGGCTCGCCGCCAAGAGATCGATCAGCACCTCGAGGGTCTTCCCGACCTTGTCGTTCGGCGCGGTGATCGAGCCTCGGAACGCACCGATCCGGTTCCAGTCGGACTCGAACGCGAGCGAGACGCGCTCGGCCAGGCCCCTTCCGATGATCCCGCCCTCGAGGGGCGTGTGCTCGCCGCCGCCCACCGTCCACGACCACGCCTCGAGCGCGAAGTGTCCGCTCGCGTCCCGGTCGACGGCGGGAGATGCGAGCCGCAACTCGGTCTTCTTCGCATCGGGAACGTCGACGAGGTACACGAACGACCGGTGCGGCATGTGGATCGGGCGGACCGGATCCTGCGGGGGCGGGGGGACGTCCGCGAGCGCGATCCGCTGGCGCAGGCGGGCGGAGAGCTCGTCGGCTCCGCCCTTCGCGCGGATCCCCGCGACCAGACGGTTCTGTCCGAGGTGCGCGCGCTGGAAGGCCGCGATCTCCTTGGCCGTGACGGCGGCGACGGCGTCGGAACGCGGCGTGCGGTAGTACTCGGGAAAGCGGCCGAACAAGATCTCGTCGACCGCGTGATCCGCGGCTCCCGCCGCCGAGCGCTCGTAGGCGGCGAGCTCCGCCGCCAGTCCCTCGCGCACGGGGCCGACCTCGGCCTCGGTCCAGTCGGACTTCGCGAGCCGGGCCCCGAGGCGCTCTGCGAGCTCGTCCAGGTCCGCGGGTGCGCACTCGAACTCGATCCGGATGGCGTCGACGTCGGTCGCGCCCGACAGCGCTCCGCCGCGCCCGGAGAGCCAAGTTGCGAGCTCCCCGGAGACGAGGAGTCTCCCGAGCAGCGTCGCCGTGCCCTTCGCGTCCGCCGGCTCGTAGAGGCTGCCCGAGCGGAACGCGAGGCAGCCGTGGACGCGAAGGGCTTCATCGTCCTCGAGCACCACGAGCTTCCCGCTGCCCAGGTCGAGGAGGCTTCCCTCGCGGGCAGCGGCGGTCGGGACGAGCGGGGCGGCGATCAGGAACAGGGCGGGGATGCGTTTCAAAGTCGGTTCCTCGGCTCGGCTTCGTGTGAGGCGGAGATCTTAGCAGCCGGCTCCACCCCTCACGATCGACGGGGGATCGACGCGCGAGTCCCCGGTCGTGGGACGGCCGGCCTGCGAAACGAGGCCTGCCGCTACGTGCGCCCCGTTCCACCGGCGAGCGTGAATCGGCGAGAGCCGTGGAGTCGCGGGGCCGGCGAGCGCTACCTTCTGCGCATGATCCGCCTCGCTTCGCCGGGCGGCGGGTCCCCGTGGACCCGATGCCGCAGCGGAAGCAGCGCTCTCGACCTTCCCGTCCACCGAGCGCGCGGCGCTGCGCATCAGCGGCCGTGAAGCGCGTCACTCGGCTCCGCTCCACCGAGGAAGACGCGTCCTTCGCCACCGATCCTCGATGAGTCCCATGCAGGAACGACCCTGGCATCGGCACTACGATCCGGAGGTCCCGCCCGAGATCGAGTTCTCGGAGCGCACGCTCGTCGACAACCTGGTCGAGAGCGCGCGCCAATACCCCGAGCGCACGGCGATCGCGTTCTTCAACGCGCGCATCCGCTACCGCGAGCTCGAGGACGACGTCCGCCGGCTGGCGACGGCCCTCGCGGCGCTGGGGGTGGAACGCGACTCGCGCGTCGCGATCCAGCTCCCGAACATTCCCCAGACCGTGATCGCCTTCTACGCGGTGATGTTCCTCGGCGCCCAGGCCGTGCTGACGAACCCGCTCTACACGGTGCCCGAGCTCGAGCATCAGTGGCGCGACGCGGGTTGCGAGCTCGCCATCGTCACCGACTACGCTTACACCCAGAAGCTCGCGCCGCATCGCTCGAAGCTCCCGATCCGCCGCTGGATCGTGGCTTCGATCCCCGAGTACCTGCGCTTTCCGCTGAACCTCCTCGCTCGCTGGAAGCTCGCCAAGCGGGGACTCTACGCCGGCGTCGACGAGGCTTCGGACGTGCAGCGCTTCCGCAGGCTCGTGCGCGGGAGCGCACCGCGCGCCGGCGCTCCCGTCGCGACCCTCTCCGACCTCGCGGTGCTGCAGTACACGGGCGGGACCACGGGCGTCTCCAAGGGCGCCATGCTCGGCCACGACAACCTTTCGGCCAACGTCCAGCAGATCGATGTGTGGTTCACGACCTTCCGGCCCGGCCGCGAGGTCATGCTCACGGCGCTCCCTTTGTTCCACGTCTTCGGCCTGACGGTGGCGATGAACTGGCCCCTCGCCGTCGGTGCGACGCTCGTGCTCGTCGCCGACCCGCGCGACGTCGCGAAGATCATCGCGAGCATCGAAGAGCACGGGGTCACGGTGTTGCCGGCCGTGCCGGCCATGTTCAACGCGATCAATCACTTCCCCGGCATCGAGGGGCGCGACCTCTCCAGTCTGCAAGCGTGCTTCTCGGGCTCGGCGCCCCTTGCCAAGGACGTCCTCGAGCGCTTCGAGGCGCTCACGGGAGCGCGCGTGCTCGAGGGCTTCGGCCTGACCGAGACGTCGCCGGTCACGCACGTGAATCCGCTCGGCGGCGTGCGCAAGGTGGGGAGCATCGGGATCCCCGTTCCCAACACCGACGTCCGCATCGTGGGGGAGGATGGCGCCGACCTCGGAACGGACGCTGCGGGCGAGCTCCTGATTCGCGGCCCGCAGGTCATGCGCGGTTACTGGAATCGCGCCGACGAGACCGAGAACTGTCTGCGCGACGGTTGGCTCTCGACGGGCGACCTCGCGACGGTCGACGCCGACGGCTACTTCCGCATCGTCGGCCGCAAGAAGGACATGATCAAAGCGGGCGGGTACAACGTCTATCCCGACGAAGTCGACGAGGCGCTGATGGCGCACCCGAAGATCCGCGAGGCCGCCACCATCGGCGTGCCGCACGAGCGCCGCGGCGAGACGGTGAAGAGCTTCGTGGTCGTGGAGCCGGGCGCGGAGCTCGACGCCGAGGCGATCGATCATTGGTGCCGCGAGCGGCTCGCCGCGTACAAGATCCCGCGCGAGATCGAGTTCGTGGACGCGCTGCCGCGCAGCACCGTCCTGAAGGTGCTGCGCCGCGAGCTGCGCGAGCGGGAGATCGCGAAGCGCTCGTCGAGCTGAGCGGGGTCCCTGCGACCGACGTCAGGTCGACGAGCGCGCCTTCGAGGCTGCGGGACGTGCAGGTTCGCGCGCCGTTCCCGGTCGGGAGGTCGGTGTGACCTCGTCCTGGGATTCGGGATTCGCGCTCCGACTGGCGTAGGTCTCGCTGATCAGGACGTCGAGCGCGTGCTCGTGCTCGAGAGCGACTTCGCCGAGGCGGGAAAGAAGGTCCTTGATCGTGGCGTTGAGCTCGCGGACGAGCGCCGTGCTTCCGCGCTCGCGCGCCCAGACCTTTGCGTGGCGCAGACGCGCGGAGAGGAAGGACCCACTGCCTCCGACTCCCGGCGCGAGGGCCGTCGCATCGCCGAGCCCGTCGAGGTAGCGCGCCAGCTCGCTCTCGCCGGCAGCGAAGGCGGCGAGCCCCACACCCACTTCGTTCGCGACCTTTCCCAACTCGATCACCAGGTCGCCTTCGAGCTCGGCCAGTCGATCGAGCTCGCGCGCGGAAGTCGCCGACGGCGAGCGCAAGAGAGCCCGGCGGAACTCCTCGGCGGTGAGCTGGAAGGACTCGATCCAGGTCGGACCGACGCCGAAACCGGGCTCGTTCCGAAGCGCCGGCGCCACCGTACCGTGCGCGGCCTCGAACCAGCGCGAGAGCAACGGGAAGCGCGCCGCATCGACCCGCGTGCAGTCGGGCGAGAGCGCCCTTTCCGCCTCTTCCACCGCCGCGCGCCCTTCGATTCGGTGCAGCGTCGGACCTCCGTGCAGCGCGAACTCGACCTGCGTCGCGAAGGGCGTCGGGGCGAAACCCAGGCCTAGCGGACCACGGACGGGGTGGAAAGCTCTCCCCTCGAGCGCGAGGGTCGCCGCCTGGGGCGCCGCGAGCGACCGACCGAGGAAGATCTCGTCCGTGCCGCAACGGACCAGGTAGGGCGTGCCCGACGTGTGTGTCGTCATGCGAACGTTCTCCGCGCTTGGATCGGTCCGACGGCGAGCGCCTTGGAGCGACGGGCCGCGGCTCGAGAGCTGCGCTCGACGGTAGTGGACGCGGCGCGCGAATCAAGGGAGACGCGGGGCCGTTCTGCGCAACGGCTCGGGCACGCGACGAGAACCGGACCCGTTGCGCGTTGCGCGCGACGGCCGTCAGGCGAACGGTCCAGCCGCTTCGTGCAAACCACTCGAAGGCAGCTCGACGCGCGCCGGCGTGCGGTCGGTGAAACGCCGGTACTGGAGCGCTCGCGGAGCCGGAGTCTCGGGAGCGTCCGGGCGAACGGCTCGCCTTCCCGCGGCGGGGGGGTGGGGCGCGCGCACGGTCGGAGGGGCGCGCTCGAGGACGCGTTCCGCGCGCAGTTGGAGCTCGAGCAACCGCGTGAAAGGGATGCCCACCTTGCGCGAGAGCGAGAGACCGCTCGCGGCGACGAGCTCCTCGACCGTGTGCACGCCGGCATCGAAGAGCGCGCGGCAGAGCTCCAGGTCGAGCTCGTCCAACAGGTCCTGCGCGAGCAGCGTCCCGCTCTCGTCCGCCGTGCAGGGTTCCCCGATCCGGGCGGCGGGTGGCGGTTGCGACGGGCGTTGGACGGGGTCGGGGGAGCGAGAGTTGTCGGGGGAGCGGGAGTTGTGGGAGGAGTGTGAGGTGCGGGGAGGGGAGGAGGGGCCGGCCTCGGCTGCGAGGGCCTCGTCGGGACGGCGGGCCCACGCGCTCGTGGGTCCCATCCCGAAGGCCGGGTCGCCGCGCGGGCTGGCGAGGTGCGCGGTCGAGGTCGGCGGCCCCGCGCTCGGGCGCGGCGCGGGCGTGACGTCGAGCTCCGACTCCAGCGCATCCGTCCGATCGGCGAGCTGGCGCGCTTCGCGCAGCAATCGCTCGGCCTGCGCGAACGACAGCTCGAGGACCTCCACGACGTCGTGTGCGGAACGCTGGAGCAGGTCTTCGAGCCGCTTCCATCCCGCCCTCCGCAGCCGAACGAGGCTGCTCGGGCCTTCGGCGTGAAGCGTGCACAGCAGAGCGAGTGCGTCCATGTTGGGAACCGACTCAGCGCCCTTTCGTGGGGGCGAAGGAGGAGTGCCGGCCCGAGCGCCGGCGCGTCGAAGGAACATTGCGTGCGTGCAGCCCGACCTCGTCGGCCAGCGCGGCGAAGTCGCGCGCCGCCCGGCTCGCCGGATCGAGCACCTGGATGGGGACTCCGTAGGCGGCCGCTTCGCGCAGGCGAACGCTCGTGTGGATCACGGCGTCGAACATGACCGGTCCGAACCGGGCCTGGGTGGCGATGAGCAGGTCGCGAGCGATGCGCATACGCCGATCGAAGAGCGTGGCGAGCACGCGGATCGCGAAGGGGGCGTCGCGCAGGGCGCGCTGCTCCTCGAAGATGCGGTAGGCCTTCAGGGCGCCTTGCAGGGCGAAGGCTCCCGACTCGACGACGAGCACCACCGTGTCGCAGGCGCGGAGCGCATTCGCGCACAGGACGCCGTCGACGCGCGGCGGACAGTCGAGCAGCGCGAAGTCGTACTGGCCCTCGAGCTCGGCCAGGACGAGTGCGAGGGTCTCCTCGGGTTCGATGCGTCGCGCGGCAGTCTCCTCGAACTCGGTGAGCGCGTCGCTCGCGGGCAAGAGTTCCAGGCCGCCCGGCGCGGTGCGCACGGCGGCGCGGGCGCCCGCGCTCCCGTCCAGGACGGCGGCCAGGTCCGGGCCCTCTCCGGCGGAGCAGGACAGGGCGAGGGTGGCGTGCGCCTGCGGGTCGAGATCGACGACCAGGACCCGCTCCCCCGCGGCGGCCAGGGCGCCGCCGAGGTGCACGGCAGTGGTCGTCTTGCCGCAGCCGCCCTTCTGGTTCGCAAAGGCGAGGACGTGCATGGTCGGGAGGCGCTGGACTCTGGCGCCGCCTGCCGCGGGGGGGAAGCGGCCGGCCCGCGACGAGCCGCTCTTGCGTCCGAATACAGGTCCTAACGGACTTTCCAGCAGCTACTTGCGAATTGGGAGCTCGTGCTCCCATTCCGCGCCCCAAGATCCCTCGCGTTCGAAGGGACAGGCCCCGAAGGCGCGCCGTTCGCAAAGGGCGTCAGTTGGGCGTGGTGAATGCGTCCGTGACGCCGTTGCTGTCGCCCGTGACGAGGTTGGAAGCGTCGGACTCGAAGGCCGTGAACGCGCCGTCGCCCGAGAGCGCGGGGTTGCGGCTCTCGCCGTTCGCCTCGAGCAGCAAGGCATCGAGGCTGACTCGGGTCGTGGTGCCGGCGATCCGGTCGTGCAGGAAGACGTCGGCGACGAAATTCGTGTCGGCGGCGACGAGGTTCGCGGCGAACGAGTAGAAGGCGATACGGTTGCCGTCGTTGCTGATCGACGGAGCCATGCTCATGCCCAGCGCCTGCTGACCCAGCGAGTCGACCGACACGCGCGTGGTCACTCCGGTGGCGAGCACGTGCGCGAAGACGTCGCGGACGCCGTTCGTGTCGTTCGGGACGAGGTTCGTGGCGTCGGACTCGAACACCACGACCCGGCCGTCGGCATCGATCACGGGCGCGAAGCTCGAGCCGTTGGCTTCGACTCCCAGCGAGTCCACGCTGACGCGCACGGTAGTTCCGCTCGCGCGGTTGTGGACGAAGACGTCGCGGTTCGCCGTCGTGTCGTTCGGGACGAGGTTCGTCGCGCGCGAGAAGAAGGCCACGTACGTGCCGTCGGGAGAGATGCTGGCGCCGAAAGAGTTGTTGTTCCCGGCCGTGCCGTCGCTGGCCTTGCTGACGAGCTCCGTGATGCCCGTCGAGCGGTCGTGGACATAGATGTCGCGGCGACCGTTCGTGTCGGCGACCGCGATGCTGTCCTGCAAGGTCTCGAAGGCCACGAACCTGCCGTTGCTCGAGATCGAGGGCAGGAAGCTGTGAGCCGAGAGCTCCGCTCCGTTCGAGAACACGCTGGCACGCGAGTTCTGGTCGCGCACGCGATCGTAGACGAAGATGTCTCGCACGCCGTTGTTGTCGCTACCGACGAAGTTGTCGGACAGCGACTCGTAGGCGACGTAGCGCCCGTCACCGGAGATGGCGGGCAGGCGGCTCTCGCCGATCCCCTGAGCTCCCGAGGTGGTCAGGCTGACCCGCTCCGTCCTCCCCGTGACGGTGTCGTTCACGAAGACGTCCACCTGCAAGTTCGTGTCGGTCGCGACCAGGTTGGAGGCCTGCGATTCGAAGGCGACGAAGCGTCCCGTCGTGGAGATGCTGGGGGAGAAGCTCGAGTTGTTGCCCTCGACGCCCAGCGAATCGACGCTGTTGCGGACGATCTCCGTCGGCAGGGTCGTGCCCCCGCCGGCGTTCTGGTTGGGAGCGATGAAGACGTCCGTGACTCCGTTGGTGTCGCCGGGAACGAGATTGGTGGCATCGGATTGGAAGGCGACGTAGCGACCGTCCCCGGAGAAGGAAGCCTCCGTGCTGGCTCCGTTGCCCTGGACGGCGTTCTGGTCCAGGCTCACGCGGTACGTCTCCGACGTCATCGCGTCGTGCACGAAGACGTCTGCGACTCCGTTCGTGTCGCCGACCTCGAGGCCGGCATCCTGGGAGTGGAAGGCGACGAAGCGCCCGTCGGAGGAGAGCGAGGGCGCCTCGCTCGCCGCGGTCGCCTGAGCTCCCACGGACGAGATCGAGAGCCGCGTCGTCGTTCCGACTCCCGTGTCGTGCAGGAAGACGTCCCGCACACCGTTGGTGTCGGCGGCGACCAGGTTGGTCGCGTCGGACGAGAAGGACACGAGCGTGCCGTCCCCGTTGATCGACGCTGCTTGGCTCGCTCCGTCACCCTGCACGTTGGACGAGTCGACGCTCGAACGCACGGTCTGGCCGGAAACCAGATCGTGAACGAACACGTCACGGACGCCGTTCGTGTCCCCCGTGACGAGGTTCGTGGCGTCGGATTCGAAGGCGATCATCCGGCCGCCGAACGAGCAGCTCGGGGCGAAACTCGCGCCGTTGGCCTGGGCGCTCGCGGAGCTCTCGCTCGCGCGCACGGTGGCCCCGGTCAGCCGGTCGTGGACGAAGACGTCGCGCGCTCCGTTGGTGTCGTTCGCGACCAGGTTGGTCGCGTCGGACGAGAAGGCCACGAAGCGGCCGTCGCCGGAGATCGAGGGATCGAAGCTGGCTCCGTCCGCTTCCGTTCCGTCGCTCGCGACGCTGACGCGGACGGTGGTTCCCGCGGAGAGATCGCGCAGGAAGACGTCGCGGCTCGCGTTTCCGTCGACGACGAGGTTCGTGGCGTCGGATGCGAACGCAACGACGTTACCGTTGGCGCTGATCGCGGGGAGGAAGCTCGCGGCGTTCGCCTGCGTGCCGTTGCTGGCGACGCTGACCCGCACCGTCGTGTCGGTGACGCGGTCGCGGCGGAAGATGTCGCGCGCGGCGTTCGAATCGCCCGCCACGAGGCTCGTACCCACCGATTCGAATGCGACGAAGCGCCCGTTCGCGGATGCGCTCGCGTTCGCGCTGGCCCCGTTGCTCTGGGCGGTGGGAGTGGCGAGACTCACACGCTCGATGAACAGGCCGCCGGGAAGATCCGGTTGCACCACGATCGACGCGGAGATGACCGGCGCGAGACCGGTCGAGGTTCCGATCAGAGTGATGGTCTCGGCCTGGCTGTAGGTGACGTCGGTGAAGAACGCCACGCCGCCGGTGACGGTTCGCGTGAGGATCCCACCCAACGTTCCGGTCCCGGAGTTGAGCCCGATCTTCACGGCCGTCGCGTTGTCGGTCGTGACGAGGTTCCCGAAGGCGTCCTGGACCTCGAGGCTGAACGCGCTGAAGACCGTGTTCTGCTGCTCGATCCCTGCGGGCGGAATGCCGAAGGCGAGCTGGTTCGGAGCCGAAGCCACGATCGTGACCATCGTTCCGACGATGCTCGTGAGGCCCGTCGCCGTCACGTCGAAGGTGATCACCTCCGCCGTGTCGTAGTGGATGTCGTCGAAGGTCGCGATGCCGTTGAAGGAGCGCTTCGTCAGCGTGCCGCCGAGCGTGTCGGAGCCCGAGGTCAGGACCAGCACGACGTCGACCCCCGACGTGGGGACGAGCGCGCCCATGGCGTCCTCGATCCGCACCGTGAACGGCGTCCAGACGGCTCCGGCATCCTCCACGGCGGCGCGCGGCGTGTCGAACGCGAGCTGCGCGGGCGCGGTTGCGGTGACCGTCAGGGTGAACAGGTTGGACATCACCGTCGCGGCGATGCCGTCGCTCGCGTCGATGCGCAGACCCGTGACGTTCCCGATGTCGCCCATCGCCGGGGTTCCGGTGATCGACCCGTCCATCGGGTCGAACGTGGCCCAAGCGGGGAGCGGCAAGCTCGTGGCCACGAGCGTGATCGTGAGCATGGCTCCCGCGTCCGGATCCACGATCGTGGGCGTGAAGGCGAAAGGAACGCCCACGACGGCCACCTGCGTGCCGATCGGCGCGATCGTCGGGGCATCGTTCACGGGCGTGACCGTGATGTCGACGGTCATGGGTGTCGAGACGTTGGCGTCCGTGTCCGTGATGGTGAACTGGAACGAGTCGTCTCCGGCGAAGTCCTGATCGGGTGTGTAGATCACCGTGAGCGGCGCCGCGCCCATCAGCACGTCGAGCATGCCGTTCGCCGGACCCGAGCTGACCGTCACGACGAGCATCGACTCCGCGTCCTCGACGTCGGTGCCCGTGAGGGCGATCGGACCGGTCGGCGTGTCTTCCATGGTCACCACGGGCGCGACCATCGTGGCCGAGGGCACCGAACCGACCGGACCTCCGCCCCCGCCTCCGCTGCTGCTGTCGTGACACCCCGAGGCCAGCGCTGCGATCGCGGTGAGAACGACGAGCGCCGACGAGATCCTGCGCGCACTCGGGTGGACGAATGTGTTCGGGTGGAGGTGCATGGTTCGAGTTCTTGCGACTTGCCGGCGGGCTCTTCGGCCGTCCGAGCCTCCGAGCGGGGGACTGCTCCGGGACAGGGGCGGCTCCTGTATCGGGTTGAACCCTTTTCCGCTTGAACCGAAGGCGCGCAGAAACGTCGAAAACCACGGAGCGAGCGGGCGCGTCCACGGCTTGCGGAAAGATCTTCCGAGTCTCCGACCGAGGGAGCCCGATCAGCGTTCGAGGAAGACCCGATCCTCGCCGTCAGGGCGGGGCGAAGACGGACAGCACGGTCGCCTCCGTCGCGACGTCGACGGCCGTAGAATCGATCCATGTCCTTCGGAGCCGACGCGGGTCGTGCGACGGGCCGGATCTCGGCCGGCAACGTCTTCCTGGCCTTCGCTCTGATGCTGTTCGTGGTCGCGTTGTTGCGCACCGTCGACGGGCGGCGCCGGTACGCCGACGCCGAGCCCCGCGTCGTGACGGCGCGCGGCGAGCTGGCCCAGGACGAGGAGGCCACGATCCTCCTGTTCGAAGAGACGTCGCCCTCGGTCGTCCACATCAACACGTCCCGCCGCATCCGCGAGCGCTTCAGTCTGAACGTGACGGAGATCCCCGAGGGCTCGGGATCGGGCTTCGTCTGGGACGCCGACGGCCACGTCGTCACGAACGCCCACGTGCTCCAGGGGGCGGACCGCGCCTACGTGACGCTCTCGGACCACACGACGTGGGCGGCCAACCTGGTGGGCTACGACACCGACTACGACCTGGCGGTCGTGCGCATCGACGCTCCCCCGGACAGCCTGCGTCCCATCGCCCTCGGCGCTTCGGCGGACCTGCGCGTCGGACAGAAGGTCTTCGCGATCGGGAATCCCTTCGGGTTGGACCAGACGCTCACCACGGGGGTGATCAGCGGGCTCGGACGGGAGATCGTCTCCGTGGGCAGGCACCGCATCCGCGACGTGATCCAGACCGACGCGGCCATCAATCCGGGCAACTCGGGCGGTCCGCTGCTCGACAGCGCCGGGCGCCTGATCGGCGTGAACACGGCGATCCTCTCCGGGGCCGGATCCTCGAGCGGGGTCGGCTTCGCGGTGCCGGTGGACACCGTGAACCGCGTCGTTCCCTCGCTCCTGAAACATGGACGCCGCTTGCGCCCGAGGCTCGGGATGGTCCTCGTACCCGAGTCGCTCGCCCGGCAACTGGGGGTGTCGCGGGGAGCCCTCGTCGATCAGGTCTTCGCCGGCAGCGCCGCGGAGGCGGCCGGGCTGCGGCCCACCACCGTGGCCGACGGAACCGTTCGGCGCGGCGACGTCATCGTCGCGGTCGACGGCGAGCCGATCCGGGGCCGCGACGATCTCATCACGATCTTCGACGAGCGCGAGGTCGGAGATCGGGTCGAGCTCTCCGTCCTGCGCGACGGGAGCGAGATCGTCCTCGAGGCCCGGCTGCAGACGGTCGACTGATCCCTCGGGCCGGCGTCCCTCCGTGGAACTGCGCTGGAGCCGTTCCTACGATGGCCGTATGACCGAGGTGGGTGCTTCCGGAGCGGGTGCACCGCCGCCCGAGGATCGCGCGAAGGCTCCCGAGGCGAGCTCTCCCGGACTCGTGCTCGCGGGCGACTCCGTCTCGCCCGGCCTCGTGCTCGGGCTCGTCCACCGCAAGGACTACGACCTCTCGCGCGTGCGCTCCCAGCGCGTGCCGCTGGACGAGGTCGACCGCGAGCTCAATCGCTTCCGCAAGTCGCTCGAGGATTCGCGGCTGCAGCTCAAGGACCTGAAGTCGCGTCTCGAGGGCCGCGTCGACGAGGACGACGCCCGCATCCTCGACACGCACGTCACCTACCTCAAGGACTCGGTGTTCATCGCCGATGTCGAGAACCTGATCCTGAACGAGCAGATGCGCCTCGAGGCGGCGATCACGAAGGTGATCAGCGACTTCGACCGCATCTTCCGCCTCGTCCAGAACGAGACCCTGCGCCAGTCGGCCGTCGACTTGCGCGACGTCGCGATCCGCGTGCTGCGCAACCTCGAGAAGGCCGAGGGCGAGGGCGAGCCCGAGCCGCCGGACGAGTACGTCCTGGTCGCGCGCGAGCTCTCCATCGTGGACATGTTCAACCTCGCGAACGAGAACGTGCAGGGGATCGTCACGGAGGGCGGCGGCCTGACGAGCCACGCGGCGATCTTCGCGCGCTCGATGGGCATTCCGACCATCGCGAACGTGGCCGGCTTGCTCGAGCGCGTCATGGAAGGAGACTTCGTCATCCTCGACGCGACGGAGGGCGTGCTGCGCGTCAACCCGGGCGAGCTCGTGCGAGCGCAGTACGTCGCGGCCGACAAGGTCGAGGAGGCCCACGATCTGGACGAGACGCCGGAGTGGGCGCTGGGCGAGCCGCGCACGCGCGACGGCGAGCTCGTGGTCGTCCAGGCCGCGTGCGGGAACCTGCCGGAGGTCGAGCAGGCCGCCGCACTGGGGATCGAGGGCATCGGCCTGTACCGCACGGAGCTCCTGTTCCTCGTGGACAAGGTGCCGCCCTCGCGCGAGGCGCTCGTGAAGCACTACGCGTCGGTCGTGGGGGCCGGGCGCGGGCCCGTGACCTTCCGTTTGCTCAACGTCGACTCGAGTCTCGAGATCCCCTATCTCCAGCGCGAGCGCGAGGCGAATCCGCACCTGGGACGCGCGGGCATCCGGATGCTCCTCGCAAACGAGGCGCTGCTGCGCCGCCAGCTCCAAGCGATCATGCTCGCGGCGCGCGGCGTGCGGGTGCGCATCGCGATCCCGCTCGTCAACGACTGCGGCGAGCTGCGGCGCGTCAAGGAGATCCTGTTCGAGGAGAAGCTCGAGCTGCGCAAGGCCGGTCACGACTTCCAGGAAAAGGTCGAGCTCGGCTGCATCGTCGAGACGCCCGCCGCCATGCTCGGGATCCGCGACCTGGCGCGCGAGTCGGAGTTCCTCTCGGTCAACCTGGACTCGCTGCTCCAGTACCTGCTCGCTGCCGATCGCGAGACCTCCGCGCTCGCGTCGTGGTTCTCCTCGCTCCATCCCGTGGCGCTGCGGGCGATCCACAAACTGTGCGAGGTGTGTCGCGACGCGCGCCGCCCGCTGTCGTTCTTCGGCATCACCGCCATCGCCAGCGACAACGCGCAGCTCCTGCTCGGCTGCGGGGTGCGCGAGTTCTGCGTCCCGCCCGGAGCGCTGCGCGAGTTCCTCGAGACGCTCGCCCAGGTCGACGTGCAGACCGTCAGTCGGGCGGCCCGCTCCGCAGCGAAGAGCTCGTGCCAGGCGGAGACGAGCTCCCTGCTCGAAGGCTTCCGCCACGGCTACGCGCGGCCCTGACGGCGGTTCCGCGCGACGCCGTCTGCGCTAGTCCAGCGCGAGCGGCACCATGCGCACGACGGCGAACAGCGGCGTCGGGCCGGAGGAGCCGAGCACGGTGAACTCGTTCGGGGCCACGACGCACGCGGTGGAGAAGAGCCGCGTGCCCTGGGCGCCCAACCGGCTCAGTCGACACTCTCGGATCGTCAGGAAGCCGCTCTGCGCGTCGAACGCGGAGCACTGGATCGCGAGCTCGTAGGTGTCGGTGGAGGTCGCGAGCTGCAGCACGACCGCTTGGTCGGGCGCTCCGACCGAAGTGCGAACGGTGCTCGTCGCGACGCCTTCGAAGTGCTCGTAGCCCACGAGCTTCGTCAGGTTCAGGACGAGATCGGGCGGGAGTCCTTCGTCGTCGCCCGCTTCCTTCGCCACGACGAGCTGCGCGGTCAGCATGACTTGCGGTTGGGGCCGATCGAGCCTCGCGAGCAGCTCCAGCATCTGCGCCACGTGCTCGCTCGTATCGCGCATCACGACGATCGCGCGTTCGTCGACGAAGCTCACGTTGTGCTGCTCGTAGGATCGGCCCCCGTCGGTGAGCCGCACCGAGCGCTCGAACGGGCGGAGCGCCGCGCGCGCCGCCGCGAGGTCGAGGAAGCGCGGCGCGTACTCCGCCACCACGAGCTCGGCGCGCGGGCCGGCCCGCGCGGCCACGTCCTGCGCCTCGCGCGCGAGCGCGATCGCCTCGAGCTTCTCGAGCGTGGCGAGCATGCGCTGCACCTGCTCGGGAGTGTCGTAGAGGAGGATGGACGTCCCGAACGTGGCCATGTTCGAGACGGGGCTCGACGGCCCGCCGCCCTCGAGCTCCACGTGCAGTTCGCGCTGGTGCAGGGTCCGCAGGGTCGTGAAGAGCTCGCCGTAGTGCTTCGTCCGCGGCGTGTAGTTCTCGAGCTCGAGCTCGGCGGCCGGCAGGACGCCCCCGCGCGGGGGCGCCGCGTCCTCGTCGGACTGGGCGCAGAGTGGCGCGGCGAGGAGCGGCCAAGCGAGGAACAGGGGGGCGATCGTGGCGATCATCATCGGTGTGTCTCCGTGTCTCGAAGGGGTTCGGCGCCCGCGCCCGTGGCCAGGTAGAGGCGCACGGGACCGGAACGCAGGACGAGCAGGTCGCTCCCGGCGGCCTCGACGCGAGGCCGTTCCTCGGGAGCGGGTTCGGGGATCGGGTCGGTGCGCATCTCGCGCTCCGCCGCAGCCTCCGTTTGGACGTAGCGCGGACGCTGGACGTCGCGCGGACGTCGTTCGCCGACGCGCAGCCAGAGCGCGGCGCTCGCCGCGAGGAACGCCGCCGCGGCCAGGAGGACGAGTGCGCGCTGCGCGGTCGGGCGCGAGCGCCGCGCCGCGCGCGGGAGCGGCCGCTCGCCGAGCTCCGCCTCGACCTCCTTCCAGGCGCGCCGCATCCACTCGACCGAGGCGCGGGTCGCGGCGTCCGCATGCTCGAGCTCGCCGGAAGGGTCCCGCGGACGCGTTCCACGCCAGGCCTCGCGCAGGCTTCGGAGCGACTCGTCGAAGCGATCAGGATCCATGCGCTCCCTCCGTTCCCGGGCGCGAGTCCGCGAGGCGGGCTCCCAGCAGGTTGCGCAGTCGGCGACGCGCGAGGGCGAGCAGCGAGCGCACGCTGCTCGCGCCGATGTCGCAGAGCTCGGCCACGCGCTCCGTGGAGAGCTCTTCGAGGTCGTGCAGCACGAACACTTCCCGCTCGCGCGGCGTGAGCGCTTCGAGAGAGCGCAGCAGCACGGCGCGCGTCTCCGCGCGCTCCGCCGCGTCTTCCGGGCACGGCAGCGGACTCGTCTCGCGCACCTCCACGCTCTCGGCGCGACGCCGCGCGCTCGTGCGGCGCAGGCGGTCGCGACACAGGTTCAGCACGACCGCCGTCCGCCACGCGGAGTAGGAGCGAGTGCGATCGAAGTGTTGCAGCACGTCCATCAGGTGGAGCATGGCGTCCTGCGCGAGGTCGTCGGCTTCGGTCGCGTCCGCGAGGAACCCCAGGCACAACCGATGCACCTCGGGGTGCTCGCGGCGATACCAGCGATCGAAGGCTTCGTCTTCGCCGCGGATCACCTGCGCGATCGACTTCGCGTCGAAGGGCTCGTCGCCGACGCGATCCGCGGAACGGCTCATGCAAATCCACATACGCGTGCGAGCGATCGGGCGCCGAAGGGGGACTCGGTTTCCGTCACGCGGCCTTCGACGCCGGGCGGCCTAGGGCTCTTCCCGCACGAGCGGCGCACCGTGCACGGCGCGGGCGATCCTTCCCGATGCCCGGCCCGAGGCCGTCCGCAGCGCCGCCTCCATCGCCGCCAGCACGGCGCCGACGCGTTCGTGCGAGGCGACCGCGAAGAGGGCCGACCCGCTGCCGCTGAGGACGGCGACGTGCGCGCCCTCCGCGCGCGCTGCAATCAGGGCGGCCTTCCCTCCCGGAACGAGGGGCAGGCGATGGATCTCGTGCAGGCAATCCTGGCTCCCCGCGCGCAGGAGGTCGACGCGCGCGGTGCGCAAGCCTTCCAGGAGCAGCGGCAATCGGCGCGCGTTCTCGACCGCGTGCGCGAAGGGCACCTCGGACGGAAGCACGTCGCGCGCCCGCGCGGTCTCCATGGGCGCCTCCGGCCACGCGAGGGCGAACGCCAGGTCGGGATGGAGCTCGATCGCGATGCGCTGCGGACCGAGGTCCTGCGCTCCCGAGGGCACGCACAGCGTGCACCCGCCGAACAGGCTCGCCGTCACGTTGTCCGGATGCCCCTCGAGCTCGATCCCCAGGGCGAGCAGCCACTCGGGATCGGGCGCGGGCGAGGCGAGCGCCGAGGCGAGCAGGAGCCCCGCGGCCGTGGCCGCTCCCGACGAGCCCAGGCCGCGCGAGACCGGGATCTCGGTCTCGACCTCGAAGCGCGGGCTACCCGCGGGGAGGCCGAGCCGCGCCGCGGCGACGTCGAACGCGTGCACGAGTCGATTGGAGCTCGCTTCGGGCCAGGCTGCGGCGGCGGGACCGCGCACTGCGAGGCGCGGCTCGATCGGAACCCCGCTCTCCACGTGCACTCGCACGTCGAGGAACAGGTCGAGAGCGATCCCGAGACAGTCGAACCCGGTCCCGACGTTCGAGGTGGAGGCGGGTACGCGCACCCGCAGCCTGCGGCCGGACGCCTGCCTCATGGAGTTCCTCTCGGGCGCCAAGGGGTCCCGGAAGCCCCATCGGGAGACGGAGCGAGCGCGCAAGTCCATCGCGAACCGTGATTTGGCATGGCGAGGTCCCGATGGGCCACATCTAGTGCTTGTGCATACTTGCTACGCAACATATCGTCCGAGGCGTTGCGGGGGGTCCACGAAGCCCGGTCGGATGCCGGGCGCCGTTCCGACCCCGTGGAATCGCCTCCGCGGGGCCGGTGCTCGTGCCCTCCCGTCGGACTCGGCGGGACCGAGGCCTCGCCGGGCCCTCCGGTCGACCGACAAGGCGGGGTGAAGCAATGTACGAGACGGACCTCGATCGAGAGCGTGAACGACTCTACTCGCGCTTGACCACGGTACCCGGCATCCATCCGATGCCGTCGATCCGCAACTGGATCCTGCTCGAGACGCAGCATCCCCAGGAGCTCGCGCGGCGGATCAACCGGCGCATCGCTCCCGGGACGGTGAGCGTTCCGCGACACGTCGACGGAGCCCTGCGCATCCCGGTCCGGGATCCGAAGTCGAACGAGCTGCTCTTCGGCACCATCAGGAGTCTGATGTCGAGGCAGGTCGTGGAGGTCGATCCCATCGACGAATCCGAGACCGCCGAAGTCGGGTAGCGAGCTCGCGCTCGCACCCAGGGCGGAGCGACCCGGGAGCGCTCGACGAGCGACCCCGGAGCGCTCGGTCCAGCGGCGTCCGCCGACCTGCGCGTTTCCTCCACGGGTTTTCCTTGGCCGGTTCGTGTCCGGCCTTAGGATGCCGCGCTCGAAACCGCGCGACGGACTGCGCACGGCGAGAATCCGATCGACATGGCGAAGACGAAGAAGAACCAACACGGCGCCTCGCCGAAGGGCAAGTCCGCAGGATCGCGGAGAGCGAAGCAGGGGAAGGGTGCCCGTGGAGCGACCCCCTCCGTCACCCACACCAACCGAGCGGGCGCGTCGAAGGAGATGGCCGGGAGGAAGTCGCGCAAGAAGCCGCGCTTCACCGCGGCCACGGCGGACAAGTACGAGCTCTACCAGCTCTCGGTCCAGTCGCCGGAGGAAGACGTCGCGTTCTTCCGGCGCGTCTACAAGACCCTGCGCGGAACGAAGCCCCGACACCTGCGCGAGGATTTCTGCGGCACGGCCTTCCTCGCCTCCGGCTGGGTGAAGCAGGGCTCGGAGTTCACGGCCGAGGGCTTCGACATCGACCCCGAGCCGATGGCATGGGGCATGGAGCACAACTTCGAGCCGATCGGGAGCGCGGCGGGGCGCTGCAAGCTCCACCTGAAGGACGTCCGCGAGCCTTCCCATCAGCCGCCCGACGTGCGCTGCGCGCTGAACTTCTCCTACTGCATCTTCGTGCGTCGCGAGGCGATGGTCGAGTACTTCCGCGCCGCGCGCGCCGACCTCGCTCGGGGGGGCGTCTTCTTCCTCGACATCCACGGCGGGCCCGAGGCCATGGACGAGATGGAAGAGGAGCGCAAGATCGACGAGGGTTTCACCTACATCTGGGACCAAGAGGCCTATTGGCCCGCGACCGGCGAGTACCTCTGCCACATCCACTTCGAGTTCAAGGACGGGACGCGTCTGGAGAAGGCGTTCAGCTACGACTGGCGCCTGTGGAGCATCACCGAGATCGTCGATTGCTTGCGCGAAGCGGGCTTCGCGAGCGTGGAGAGCTACTGGGAAGGCACGGCCGAGGACGGCGAGAGCGGCGACGGGATCTTCCGCAAGAAGCGCCGCGGCGAGAACTGCCTCTCCTGGATCGCCTACATCGTCGCGGCGAAATGACGGTCCGCGGCTCGGGCGACTTGCGGTCGCGAGCCGCAGTCGTTCACGCTTCGCGCAGCTCGGTCCAGCGCACCGGGGCGCCCTTCGAGAGGCGCGGTAGCTCGACCGACAGCGCTTCGACGTACTTTTGCGCTGCCGCCGTGTTGAAGACGACGACGTGCTCGTCGGAATGGACGGAGCCCGTTCGGACGAGTTCGGCGAGGGCGGCGAGGCACGATGCCGTCTCGGGGCACAGCGACAGCCCCTCTAGGGCGGAGGCGCGCCGCATCCAGGGCACGATCTCGCTCTCGCGCGCCGCGTGCGCTCCGCCGCGCGAAGCACGCAGGGCGTCGAGGATCATGAAGTCGCCCAGCGCCTTCGGCACGCGCAACCCGCTCGCGATCGTGTGGGGATCTCGGATCGGCTCGGCGTGGGGCGTGCCGGCCGCGAAGGCGGTGACGATCGGCGCGCAACCGTCGGACTGGACCGCGAGCATGCGCGGACGGGAGTCGTCCGCGAGCCAGCCCAAGGTCTCGAGCTCCGCGAAGGCCTTCCACATCCCGATCAGCCCCGTCCCGCCGCCGGTCGGGTAGAGGATCACGTCGGGCAGGCGCCAGCCGAGCTGCTCCGCGAGCTCGAGGCCCATGGTCTTCTTGCCCTCGATGCGATACGGCTCCTTGAGCGTCGAGCAGTCGAACCAGCCCATCTCGTCCGCGCCCGCCGCGACGAGCGCCGCGCAGTCGCCGATGAGCCCGTCGACGAGGAAGACCTTCGCGCCGAAGAGCGCCGCTTCCACGCGGTTCACGACCGGCGTGTCCTCCGGCATCAGCACCCACGCCTCCAGTCCCGCGCGCGCCGCGTAGGCCGCGAGTGCGCCGCCGGCGTTCCCGGCCGTGGGGATCGCGACCCTGCGCACGCCGAGCTCTTTCGCGCGCGACAGGGCCACGGCGATGCCGCGCGCCTTGAACGAGCCCGTGGGCAAGCGCGACTCGTCCTTGATCGAGAGCCGCGCCAGCCCGAGCTCGCGTCCGAGGCGCGGGCAGGGAACGAGCGGCGTCAGGGTCTCGCCGAGGCTCACGACGTTGCGCTCGTCCTCGATCGGCAGGAGCTCGCGGTAGCGCCACAAGGTCGGCGCGCGCCGCTCGATCGCCTCGCGCGTCACCGCGCGCCGGACGCCCTCGAGGTCGTAGCGCACCCACAGGGGTCGCCCCGCGTGCGTCGTCTGCAAGCGATCGTGGGGGAGTCGCGTGCCGTCGAGCGCCGACTCGAGGTGCGTGACGAAGGAGCTCATCCCGCGCGGGCGCGCTCCCGCCCGCGGAAGCGGCTCCAGAGGAGCGCCGCGAGCGCGCCGACGGCGAGGCCCTCGAGCAGGGCCACGACCGGCGCGAACGCGAGGAAGAAGTTGTCCCGGCCGAAGGGCAGCCACAGGGCCGTGCCGAGGCCGACGACGATCACGTAGGCCACGACCAGTGCGGCGGATGCAGCTTCGCGCGCACGGCGGGCGAGCCAGGCGAGCCCGGCGACCTGGAGCGGCGCGCCGAGGGCGAGGCCCGTGAGGGCGTGTAGCGGCTCGTAGCGGCCGGCGAGCCCGCGCAGCGCGAGTGCGAGCCGCGCGCCGAGCGTGTCGCCGCGGCCCAGCCGCTCTCCGAAGAGCTCGGCCTGGTGGGCGAGGTCGCCCTGCCAACTCGTCCACAGGGTCGCGAGCCCTTCCAGGGGCTGCGTCCACAGGTGCGGCATGCAGAGCACGAAGAGTCCCGCACACAGAGCGCTCGCCACGATCCAGCCCTGGAGCACGTCGCGCACGAAGGAGACTCCGCTCGCGCGCCGCCGAGCGGCCCACAGGAGCGGCGCGAAGACGCCCACCTGGATCGCGACGAGCGCGCCGTTGAGCTTGCTCCCTACGGCGAGCCCCGCGAGGACCCCGAAGAGCACCGCCGTCCGGAACGATCCTCCCCGAGACGTCCCGCAGGCGTCGGCGCGCGCCCGCGCGACGGCCGCGCACAGCGCGGCGAGGCCGAAGGCGATCGGGAAGAAGTCCGTGCGGATGCGCGTGGCGTGGTCGACGACGTTCGGGCTTGCGAGGAACGAGATCAGGGTCGCGACGCCGGCGGCCGTCCCGCCGACGGCGCGCGCGATCCGGAAGAGCAGCGCCGCGCACAGTGCCGCGAGGGCGAGCACGAGCGCCCGCACGGGCGGCGCCGCTGCCCGGGCCGCCTCCAGCGCGCGCTCGGCGCGGCCGGAGGGGAGCTCCTTCGCGAAGCGCGGGTACACGGCCGGGTCGTAGTCGCGGTGGCCGAGGGCGAGGCAGACGCTCCCGAAGACGAGCTTCGGCAGCATCGGGTTCATGAAGCCGAACGTCGACTGGTGGATCCCGACCTCCCACGGGTCGCCCTCGTGGCGGTGATAGGGCGACGGCGCGAGGCCCGCGAAGGGCGAGACGCCTTCGGTGATCTGGAGCGCGTCGTGGATGCTCATCGTGAGCCACTCGGCCTCGTCGATCTCGAGACGCTCGCCGCGCCCGGCCGGGCGCGCCGCCCACAGGACGCACGCCGCGAGGACGAAGGGGACGACGACGTACAGCGCCGTGTCGCGCGCACGGCCGCGGCGGCCTGGGCGACGGGAGAGCGCTCGGTCGAGCTCGGCAGGCGGATCGGTGGTCGTCACGCGCGAGCGCGCGATTGTCGCGCTCCCATGCCACGCGATCCAGGAGTCCGTCCGGAAGCGCCGTTCCGACGCGGCGGCCTCGGCTCACGCACGCGGGCTGCTACCGTACGCGGCGTCATGCCCCGCGCGCGCGCCGTCCTGTGTCTGTGCGCCCTCCTGACCGCTTGCGGATCCAGGACGGCGGGGGGGAGCGCGCCGCGCAATCTGCTCTTCGTGGTGTTCGACACGACGCGCGCCGATCACCTCTCGGCCTACGGGCATCCGGTGGAGACGACCCCCGTCGTCGACGGCATCGCGCGGCGCGGGGCGCGCTTCGAGAGTGCGTACGCGCAGTCCTCGCTCACGCCGGTCTCCGCCGGATCGTTCTTCACGGGCCTGTACCCGAACCGGCACGGCATCCGGAGCCTCTTCGACGTCGCGGCGGAAACGCTCGCGGGAGGGGTCACGACGCTCGCGCAGCACCTCGAGGAGGCCGATCTCGCAACGGCGGGCTTCGTGAGCGCCGTGCCGATGAGCGCGCGCTACGGCCTCGATCGCGGCTTCGCGACCTGGTCGGACAAGCTCGGGCCCAGGGCCAAGGCGCCGTGCGGCAACGAGTACCAGCGGCGCGCCGACGAGACCGCGGAGCTCGCGCTCGCTTGGCTCGACGGGAACGGCTCCGATCCGTTCTTCCTCTTCGTGCACTTCTTCGACGCGCACGACGCGAACCTGGTCCCGCCGCGCGATTTCCTGACGCCGCGCGTGTCGTTCCGGCTGCCGGCGAACCTCGACGAGCCCTGCGCTTTGATGGGACTCCCGGCCGCGCAGAAGCTCGAGCTCTACGACGCGGAGATCGCGTTCATGGACCGGGAGGTCGGACGGCTGTGCGAGCGACTCGAACGCCTGGGCGTGCTCGACGAGACGCTCGTCGTCGTGATCGCCGACCACGGCGAAGGGCTCGGCGAGCACGGGAACTGGACCCACGGCTGGCTCCACGAGGAGCAGCTCCGCGTGCCGCTCGTCCTGGCCGGTCCGGGCATTCCCGCGGGAACGCTCGTGCGCGAACGCATCCGGCTCGTCGACCTCTTCCCGACGTTGCTCGCGCTCTTCGGAGTCGCTCCGGTGCCCGACCGCGACGGAGCGAGCCTGCTCGGGCTGCTCCACGGCGCGCCCGAAACGCCGCGCGACGTCTACGCCGAGGTGCATCACGCGCTGGAGGATCGCTTGCGCCGCGATCCGGCGATGTTCAGCCTCGCCCACGGTCCGTGGAAGTACATCCACCGACCGGAGAGCGGCGCGCACGAGCTCTACGACCTCGCCGCCGATCCGCGCGAGCTCGACAATCTCTACGCGCTCGATCATCCGATGGTGTCGGTGCTCTTCGGAGAGCTCGAACGGCGGGGTGTGCTCGGCGGCCGGACGTATTCCGAGCGCGAGCTCTCGGACGAGCACCGCGCCGCACTCGAGGTGCTCGGCTACCTCGGCGAAGACGACGCGCCGACGGAGCCCGGCGAACCAGGGCGGGAACCCGCGCCGGGGGAGCCGGACGAGGAGCGTTGAGCGCTCTGCGCTTCGGATCCTGCGGGGTCGCTCTCGATCGGCTCGCGGCCCCTGGATCCGGCCGCGCCGCGCTCCCCGGATCCGGTTAGAATTCGAAGCCCGTCCCTCTTCCGATTCGGAGTCCCCATGTCGAAGACCGCTCTCCTGTGTGCCGGCTTGTTGGCGGCGCTCGCTCCCTTCGCTTCCGCCGACGAGCCGCGCCCCGGTAGCGTGCTCGTGTACCCCGTGCACCACGCGGACGCGAAGCGCTTCACGTTCGTCAGCGTCACGAACTCGAGCCTCTCGACGCCGGTGAACGCGTACTTCTGCTACGTGAGCTCGGGCTTGGGTCTGGTCTCCCCGACGCCGCAGGGTGACTGCGTGGTGCTCGACCGCGCGGAGCTCCTCACGCCGGCCGACACGGTCACGGTCCTGACCGCCTGCCACGCGGGTGCGAGCGACAACCACGGCTACCTGGTCGTCTCCTCGCGCAGCGCGACGAGCGGTTTCACGGTCGGACACGACCACCTGATCGGCTCGACGCTCGTGATCGATCTGGGCGTTGGCTACGGCGGCGTCTACTCGGTGCTGCCCGCGGCCTTCGCGGCCGTGCCGCCCGACGGCTCGCCCACCGACCTCGACTTCGACGGCCAGCTCGACTTCGACGGGATCGAGTACGAGCAGGCGCCCGACGACCTGTTCCTCGACTCGTTCCTGGGGCTAGGCGGTTCGCGGCTGACGCTCCTGAACCTCTCGGGCGAGAAGAACGCGGTCGTGACCGTCCAGCTCTTCGTCTGGAACGACAACGAGCGCCCCACCTCCGCGCAATTCAGCTTCCAGTGCTGGTTCGAGAAGAGCCTCACCGACATCTCGCCTGTCTTCAGCGAGAACTTCCTGAAGGCCAACACGCCGAACGACCCGGACGAGGTCGACATCGACTGCGATGGGCTCGACGACCTGGAGGCGGGCTGGGCGAGGATCAGCGGGAGCGTCGCGTTCGGGAGCTTCTTCACCGTGCCGAACCCCCCGCTCCTGGGAGCGGTGACCGGCGGCAAGAAGACCCTCGAGGGCGGCCGACTCCTGTGGGGGTCGAACGCTCGCTCGAACGGCGAGTTCTAGTCCGCCGAGATTCCGCAGGTGCACGAGCGTGACGAGGGTGCCGCCGTGCGCGTGCGCGGGCTGGTCAAGCGCTACCGCGACGTCGTCGCCGTCGCCGGGATCGACTTCGAGGCGCGTCGCGGTACGTGTCTCGGCATCCTGGGACCGAACGGGGCGGGCAAGACGACGACGCTCGAGATCCTGGAAGGGCTGAAGCAAGCGGACGCGGGCGAGGTGGAGATCCTGGGGCTGCGGTGGGACCGGGACGCCGGAGCGATTCGCGAACGCATCGGCGTGCAGCTCCAGGAGACGGTCCTCGACGACAAGCTGACCGTGTTCGAGACCCTGCGGCTCTTCCGTAGCTTCTACCGCGAGCGCCGCGACCTCGATGAGGTGCTCGCGATCGTCGGGCTCGAGGAGAAGCGCTCGGCGCGCGTGGGGCAGCTCTCCGGCGGGCAGAAGCACCGCTTGGAGCTCGGTTGCGCACTCGTGAACCTGCCCGAGGTGCTGTTCCTCGACGAACCCACGACCGGCCTCGATCCCCAGGCTCGCCGGCGCGTGTGGAAGGTGATCGAGGACATCGTGGCCGAGGGCGGGACGGTGCTGCTCACCACGCACTACATGGAGGAGGCCGAACGGCTCGCCGACGACCTGGTGATCGTCGACGCAGGCCGCATCATCGCCCGCGGCTCGCCGGCGGAGATCGTGGCGCGGCTCGGCGCCGAGAGCGTGCTCGAACTCGTGCCGCTGGAGCCCGCGCGCGTCGACGAGGAGCGGCTGCGCGCGCTGCCCGGCGTGCGCGAGGTGCGGCGCGAGGCCGGCGTCTTCGTGCTCTCCGTGACGCGGACGCACGCGGCGACGGGGGCTCTCCTCGCGCTCCTGGCCCAGGAGGGCATCGAGCTCAGCGACCTGCACACGCACCGTCCGACGCTCGAGGACGTTTTCGTTTCGATGACCGGCCATCGACTGCGCGACGGATAGGGAGAAGGGATGCGACGCCTGGAGCAGATCTTCGAGCTCACGCGCGTGCGCGTGCTCTTGTTCCTGCGCGAACCGGAGGCGATGTTCTGGATGCTGGCGTTCCCCGTGGTGCTCGCCGCCGTGTTGGGGTTCGCGTTCCAAAGCCGCGCCATCGCGCCGAATAGCATCGCCGTGCTCGCGGGTCCGGGCGCGGATGCGCTCGTCGAGCGCTTGGGCGCCGAAGCGCACCTCGAGGTCGAGCTCGCGCCCGATCGAGACGGCGCCTTGCGCGCGCTGTTCAGCGGGAAGCTCGACCTGCTGGTCGAGATCGACGGGGCCGGCGGCGTCGACGCGCCTCCGATCCTGCACCTCGATCCCGCTCGTCCGGAGGCGGAAACCGCGCGCCTGCGGGTGCTCCTCGCCCTGGGCACGGGCCCGCGCGCGAGCGTGCGCATCGAAGAGCGCACGGAGAGGGGCTCGCGCTACGTCGATTTCCTGTTCCCCGGGCTCATCGGTATGAACCTGATGGGCACGGGCATGTGGGTGATCGGCTTCGCCATCGCCGAGCTGCGGCAGAAGAAGCTCCTGCGCCGCATGCTCGTGACGCCCATGCAGCGCTCGTCCCTGCTCGTCTCCTTCCTCACCGCGCGCATGACCTTCCTCGTCCTGGAAGTGGGGGTGCTCGCGGGCTTCGGCGCCACCGTGCTGGACGTGCCGTTCCGCGCCACCGTCTTCGGTTTCGCGTTCCTGTGCTTCCTGGGCGGAACCGCCTTCGCCGGCCTCGGCCTCTTGGCCACGGCGCGCGCGCGCACGATCCAGGGCGCGTCGGGGCTCCTGAACCTGGCCATGCTCCCGATGTGGCTCCTGTCGGGCGTGTTCTTCTCCTACGAGCGCTTCCCGGAGGTGCTGCACCCGTTCATCCGGCTCCTGCCCCTCACGGCGCTGAACGACGCGCTGCGTGAGATGCTGCTCGACGGCGGAGGTCTCGCGGACGTGTGGCCCGAGCTCGCGATCCTGCTCGGCTGGGGCGCGGTCGCCCTCGCGGTGTCGATCCGGATCTTTCGCTGGGAGTAGCCGGCTCAACGCTCTCGGCGCTCGCCCGGTGCTTGCGCAGGGAAGTCCGCACAGGCGAGCGCGGCCTCGGGGATGTCGGGGATTCCGGGCGTGTAGAGCCACGCCTGGAAGAAGGGGTCGAGCTCCGCGCCCGCGAGCTCCTCGCACACGAGGACGAAGTCCTCCGTGGTCGCCGTCCGGCCGCCGAAGCGCTGCGCGAACGCGCGCAGGCTCCCGAAGAAGGCCTCGTCCCCGATCCGCAGTCGCAGCGCGTGCAGGGCCAGCGGTCCGCGCACGTAGACGGCCGACCCGAACATGCGCTCGGCGCCGGGATCGCCCGGGAGCTCGTTCGCGTTGCGGCACAGGAAGCGATAGCGCCCCTCGAGACTCGCGGCCAGTGCGTCCGCTCCCGTCTCGCGCTCCACCCACAACCACGTGGCGTAGGACGCGAAGGATTCGGCCAGCCAGATGTCCTTCCAAGAGTGGATCGTGACGCTGTTCCCGAACCACTGGTGCGCGAGCTCGTGGACCTGCACCTCGATTCCCGGGCGCCGCCCGCCGTAGACCGGCAGCGTCTGCGTCTCGAGTGCGGCGCCCAGGCGCTCTCCCATCAGCACGCCGCCGTACGTTTCGAAGGGATAGGGCCCGAACCACTCGATCAGGGCTTCGCACAGCTCTGGCGTGCGGTCGAAGGCATCGCGTGCCTCTTCCGGCGTCTCCTCCGGGAAGTAGAAGGTGAGCGGCAGCCCGCCCGGACCCAGGAGCTCCTTCACGACGAACGGTGCGACGTTCAGCGTGGCGAGATACGAGGCCATCGGATCCGACGCGCGGAAGTGGAACGAGCTCTTCTCCGCCTCGTGCACGGCGGACAGGAGCCGGCCGTTCGCCGCGGCCACCCAGCCCGCCGGGACCGTGACGCGGAAGTCGTAGGTCGCCTTGTCGCGCGGGTGGTTGTTGACCGGGTACCAGGTCATCGAGCCGGAAGGCTCCGAGAGCGTGAAGACGCGGTCCCCGAAGTGGAGCCAGCCGACGCCGGCGATCGGGATGCCCGGCACGGGCGTGGGCACGGGCGTACCGGAGTAGCGCACGACGACTTGGAAGGCGCTGGCTCGTGCGAGCGGACGTGCCGGCGTCACGACGAGCTCGCTCCCTTCGCGGGTGAACGCGGCCGGCGCGCCGTCGACCGCGACGGACGCGATCTCCAATCCCGCGAAGTCGAGGTGGAACGAAGCCAGCGCGACTTCCGCCGTCGCGTCGAGCGTGGCGACGGCGTCGATGTGGTTCGCCACGGGATCGACGTCGAGCTCGAGGGCGTAGTGGAGCACGTCGTAGCCGCCGTTGCCGAGCTCGGGGAAGTACGGATCGCCCACTCCGGCCGAGCCGGCGACCGGTTCGTCTTCGGCGGGGGGGAACCCTCGTCCTGCGAGGGGTCCGCCCAGGACTTGGGCGGCGGCGGCGATGGCGAACGTCGCGAGCGCGTGCTCGATGTGCGAACTCACCCTGGGCACGTGCATGGCTCTCCCCTCCGTGGGCTCAGGCCGTCTCTGCCGCCCAGTCGCGCGGCGTCAAGAACACCTCGTACAGCTCGGCTTCGGGCGAACCCGGCTCCGGACGCCAGTCGTAACGCCAGAGCGCGCGCGGAGGCAGCGAGGCCAGGATCGACTCGATCCGTCCGCCCGACTCCAGCCCGAAGCGCGTGCCGCGGTCGTACACCAGGTTGAACTCGACGTAGCGCCCGCGGCGATAGAGCTGGAACTCGCGCTCGCGCTCGCCGAAGGGATGCGCGCGCCGGCGCTGCACGATCGGCAGATAGGCTTCGAGGAAGCCGTCGCCCAGGCTCTGCAGCAGCGCGAAGCTCTGCGCGAAGCCGAGCTCGGCGAAATCGTCGAAGAACACGCCGCCGATCCCGCGCGCCTCGCCGCGGTGAGGGAGGTGGAAGTAGGCGTCGCAGGCCGCCTTGAGGCGCGGGTACAACGCGTCGCCGAACGGCTCGCAGGCGGCGCGGGCCGTCCGATGCCAGTGCACGGCGTCCTCGCGGAAGCCGTAGTACGGCGTGAGGTCGAAGCCCCCTCCGAACCACCACACGGGCTCTGCGTCCCGAGCGCGGGCGGCGAACGCGCGGAAGTTCGCGTGGCAGGTCGGCACGAAGGGGTTCGCCGGATGGACGATCAGCGACACCGAGGCGGCTTCGAAGGCGCGGCCGGCGAGCTCGGGCCGGCGTTCCGTCGCGGCCGCCGGGAGCGACTCGCCGCACGTGTGGGAGAAGTTCACCGCCGCGCGCTCGAACACCTCACCGTCCTCCAGCACGCGCGGCCGCGCCAACCCGCCGCGCTCGCCGGCGAGATCGCGCGCCGCGAAGCGACGCGTTCCGTCCTCGCGCTCCAACGCGTCGACGACGCGCTCCTGGAGCCGGAGCAAGTACGCTCGTACCCCTGCGAGGTCGACGTCCGTCGGCATGGGCGAATGGTATCGATGGGGAGCCGCGGCCCACGACACCGGAGTCGGGGCCTAGGGGAGTCGATTCAGTCCCGCGGGGGTTTCGGCTGCGGGTGTACGCTCGGGAGCGGCGGCCGTAAGGGTGCGCAGGCGAACGATCGACCGCTGCTCTCGAGGGCCCGGGGAGCGACGGATCCAGCGCGAATCCGCTGTCGCGGGTCGCCTCCGCCCGTCGACAGGAGCCTTACTGTCCAGAGTCCGGGAGATTGCGTAGCCTCGGCCCGACGACGCGCCCGAGCGCGCTCTCGATCTGCTGCGCGGAGAGCTCGAATGTCCTTCACTCGCGGCCTACGACGGGGCGAACCCATGCTCGAGCCCCGCCACGACGACAGCGCTACGCAATGACGCTCACTCGGAGTTCCACACGCCGACCGGTCGGCGGCGAGCGCGCCGCCTGGCAAGGGATCCATCGACGGCCACGCGTGCAGGCCGGCTCGCGGACGTTCGCCGTGCTCCTCTTCGGGCTCGCGCCCCTGTACGTCGCGGGTCTCGGTCTCGCATCTCCCGCGGCGCGACCCGCGCTCGCCGTCCTCGACGCGCGCGCCGAGCAGAAGCTCCGCGGCGTCGAGGAACGCACGCTCGAAGTCGCCGCCAGCGCGGTGAGAGCGACGGTCGGCATCCAGGTCGGACCGAACATGGGGAGCGGAGTGATCGTGAGCCGGGACGGGCTCGTGCTCACCGCCGGACACGTGATCGAGGCACCCGGCCGCCGCGCGCGCGTCACGCTCTCCGACGGGCGCGTGGTCGATGCCGTGACGCTGGGGGTGAACCGCTGGATCGACAGCGGCATGGTGCGCATCGAGGAGCGGGGGGATTGGCCCTTCCTCGAGATGGGGAGCTCTTCGGACCTGGAGCCCGGCGACTGGGTGCTCGCGCTCGGCCATCCGGGCGGGGTCGAAGTCGGGCGTCCGCCCGTCGTTCGTCTCGGCCGCGTCGACTCGCGCGACGCGCGCGTCGTGCGCACCGACTGCACGATCGTGAGCGGCGACTCGGGCGGGCCGCTCGTCGACCTCGACGGCCGAGTCGTCGGGATCCACACGAGCCTGCGACCCGTCCTCGTGGCGAACGACCACCTACCCATCGATACGTTCCTGCGCACGTGGGAGATGCTCGCCTCCGGCGAGGCCTGGGGCGGAGGCGCGCTCGGTCGCGCGTACCTCGGCGTCGACGGACGCACGCACGCGCGCGGCGTGACCCTGGCCGGGGTCGAGGAGGGACTTCCCGCCGACCTGGCCGGGCTCGAGCGCGGCGACCTCGTCCTCGCGCTGGACGGCGTTCCCTTCTCCGGCGGCATCGCGGAACTCGAGCAACGCGTCTCGGAACTCCGCGTGGGCGAATCCGCCACGTTCACGATCGAGCGCGCCGGCGTGCAGAGCGAGGTCGACGTCGCCCTCCTTCCCTTCCACGGCGACCGGCCCGTTCGCATCGTCGACACGCCGCGGGCGTCGTTCAGTCGCTCGAAGATCGACCGCGGGCTGCGCTCGGCGTTCCAGGACGCCGCACTCGCGGCCAGTCACTCCACGCTCGAGGTGCTCTGCCGCGGGAGACGCGTCGCCCTGGGGACGGTCGTCGACGCGGGCGGCTTCCTCGTCACGAAGGCGAGCGAGCTCACGGGTCCGGTCATCTGCCGCATCGACGGTCGCCCGCTCGAGGCGCAGATCGTCGCCGTCGACTCCGAGTACGACCTCGCGCTCCTGCGCGTCGACGCGAAGCTCGAGCTCGCCCCCTTCGCCGACGTCGAGATCGAGCCCGGCCGCATCGTCGTCACTCCCGACGCTCGCTCGCTGCCGCTGTCGCTCGGCGTCGTCGGTACGCCCGTGCGCGCCATCGCGCCCCAGCGCGGCTACCTCGGTATCCGCCTGGGCGACCTCTTGGGCGAGGCGCGCGTCGACGAGGTCATGGCGGCTTCCGCCGCCGATCGCGCCGGCCTGCGCTCGGGCGACGTGATCCTGCGCGTCGACGAGCGCCTCGTCCGCGACGCGCGCGGCGCGATCGAGGCGATCCGTGCGCGGCGCCCGGGCTCGGAGATCGTGGTCGCGTTCCGCCGCGACGAAGTCGAAGGCGTGCTCTCGGCGACGCTCGGTGCGCATCCCTTCGACGAGGGGGCGCAAGCAGCGCTCCAGGATCAGCAGGCAGGTCCCTTGAGTCGGATCCGCTCCGGTTTCCCGAGCGCCATCCAGCACGATTCCGTGCTGCGGCCGGAGGACTGCGGCGGACCGCTGATCGACACGCAGGGACGCGTCGTCGGGGTGAACCTCGCTCGCGCGGGTCGCTCGGCGAGTTATGCGATCCCGACGCGCGACCTGGTCGAGCTGGTCGACCGCCTGAAGTCGACCGAGCTCCGCTGACCGAGGACCGGCGTCAGGGTAGGTCCGGGAGCTCGATTTGGATGGGCGACAAGGGCAGATCGGCCGGTTGGCCCGCGGCTTCCGCCATTCCCTGGAGCTCGATGCGGTAGGGCGAAGCCGAAGAGAGCGCGTCGTGGGCGAACTCGAGCGTCGCACGCCTCCGGCCGGAGGGGCCCACCGGCCGGAAGTAGACGCGGAAGGAGCTCGCCTCGCCCGGAGCGAGCACGGAGCGCGCGAGGGGGCTGCGGTTGGCCGCGCGCCGCATCTCGTTCGCCGTCAACGGATGGAAGACGAGGTCGACGTTGGCCACGCCGCCCGGACAGGCGTGGCAGTAGCTCATGATCGTGCCGCGCTCGCACAACTGACCCATGCAAGACAGCCCGCAGGTATCCAGCGGCGGGCAGTACTCGTGCGTGTGGCGCGCCGCGAACCCGTGCCCGATCTCGTGCGCGAGCACGTCGAAGTCCCAGTACATCGCGCTCGATTCGACCGAGTACGAGCTCCAGTCCGCGAGCCCGTTCAAGCTCGCCGACACCCCGAAGCCGAAGTTCGGGTCGCACAGCGCGTCGACGAACGCGATGCCGCCCCCGATCGGCGCGCCCGAGAGCAGGTGCGCGAGGTCGGCCTGGACGGGCCAGGCGCCGCCGAAGAGCGGTCCCCAGGCGCGCTGGAACTCGACCAAGAGATCCTCGACGTCGCCGCCTGCGTCCGGCGTGCTCCACGGATCGTTGCTCGTCGTGTGAAGGCCGAGGTAGGCGAGCTCGAAGCGCGTGCCGACGTCCGTGCCGAAGCGATCGGAGAGGGCCCCGACGAGTTGCGTCACGTAGGTTGCGAGCGCAGTCGCATCCCCGAAGTGCGCGAAGAACGCGTGGTCGGTCTCCAGCGCGAGCCGGCAGGTGTAGGGCGTCAGTCGATCACCGGCCTCCGTCGCGGGCGACGTCAACGGGGCCGCCTCGCGGCCGGGCACCTCGCGCACGCCGCTGCACACCTCCGTCCTCGCCGCGGCGAGGCCCGCGCCGAAGGCGAGGGTCGAGAGCCCGACGTTCCCGCGGCTCGGCACGAGGTGCAGTGCGTCCTCGGATGCGCTCGAAGTCGCGATCCAGCCGCGCGAGCCGTGCTCCGAGAACGACAGGAACGCCGCCGCATCTTCGTCCCCGACGACGTGACCCGACCAGAGCGTCAAGTCGCCCACGAGCCGCTCGATGCCTCCCGTCTCCAACGCACCGTCGACCGCGAGCACGGCTCCGGGCCGCACGGGCAGCGGAACGCGCTCCAGCTCGAGGTCGAGGGGCAGCGAGCCGGGGACCGGTACGCCCACGAGCACGACGTGCGCCGCGGGGCGCAACAACGCCAACAGCTCGGGCGAAGGCGCAAGCGGCGAGCTCGTCACGGAGTCGCCCGACAGCGCGGCCGCACCCAGCGCGGCGAGCGGGAAGGGGAGCACGTCGGCCTCGCCCCGCGCGCCCGCGGTCGCGCCGGCAGCGAGCTCGATCTCGAAGTCCTCGATCGAGCCGGACACGAGCACGGGGGCCGACACCCGCAGGGGAGCGATCCCGATGTTGTCGAGCCACACGTCGACGCCGACGTCGGTGGGGATGCCGATCGTCTGGTTGCCGACGTCGAGCGCTCCGCCGTTCACGACGAACGCTCCGTCGCGCGCGCCTTGCGCGACGAGCAGCGTCGAGCTCTCGTCGTCCAGGATCGTCACGACGCCGGACGCGACCACCCGAGCGGGATCGTGCGTGAGCTCGACGATCTGCAACGAAAGCGTCTCGTTGCCCTCGCTCACACCGTCGTCGATGGGAGTCCAGGTCACGCTGCGCACATCGCCGTCCTGCGCGCCCGCCTGGAAGACGACCGTCGACGAGGGGAGCTCCTCGTAGTCGACCGCGAAGGTCGCCGTTCCGCCGCCGGTGTCGACGATCCCGAACTCCACGGGCTCCAGGAGCACACCCGGCGGCATGCGCAGGACGATCTCGAGCTCGACGCTGCCGGCCGTCTCCGGTGACTGCGAGCCGACGAGGCCGAACTCCGCCGTGACACCCGCCGCTGCGCCGCCCCCGCTTCCGCCGCCACACGCAGTCGACAACAGGAGCGCCGCCGCGCACGTGCCGCGGAGAAGCAGTCGCAGTTTCCCTTCCACCAAGCCTCGGTCCCCTCGGGCCAAGTTCCTATCGGCGTCCGTCGCGCGGCGGATTGACGCCAGTTGGGCGCGCGCGGTAGCGCTGGAGTCGGGGATCGCCGCGGTCGGACGTCGAATTCGTTTCCTGGTGGCGCGGAGCCGGCGTCGATTGCGCGACGAACTCACCGCGAATCGCAGCGTTGGAACGAAGGAAGGCGAGCGTCCGGCCGATAACTACGGGTCGACGGAGATCCGCGCCCCGATGCTCGACTGGTTCAGACGACGGCTCGCCTTCCTCTTCGCACCGAAGAGCGTTACCGGCTGGCACTCGAAAGCGCCCCTCCACCCGAGCCCCGCGGCGAAGTGGCAGGGGACCGAACGGCGCGTCGCCGAGCGGCGCAGCGCGAAGTCGAGCGTTGCCCCGCCGGCGACGTCCGAAGCGGCGAAGTCGGCAACGTCTGCGAGCGTCGCGGCTCCGGCCGCGGACGACGCTCCGCTGCCCGAGATGCCCCAGCCCACCCAGGGCGGCGGTCTCGACGCCGAGCAACACGTCCGTGGGAACCTGGAGACTCGCCAGCGCGAGATCGTCGAGAAGATCGGCGAACGCGTGAAGCTCGGCACGTTCGACCTCCCGCACCTCCCCTCGACGAGCATGGTCGTCATCAACCTCGCCGCCAATCCCTCGAGCGAGATCAAGGAGATCGTCGACACGATCTCCACCGACCCGGTCCTGTCGTCGAGGCTGCTCCAGCTCTCCAACTCGGCCCTGTACGCGACGACGGAACCGGTGGAGACGCTGCACGAAGCCGTCATGCGCATCGGGATGCGCGAGCTGCGATCGCTGATCTTCGCGCTCTCGATGCGGCAAGTCCTCACGCGCAAGAACCAGCTCACGTCCTACGCGGACGAGATCTGGCGCCAGTCCTACTCCGTCGGCGTCATCTGCCGCGAGATCGGCCCGATGCTCGGCATGGAGCGCGACAAGGCCTTCCTCCTGGGACTGCTGCACGACGTCGGGAAGATCCCGCTCCTCTCGATGCTGCAGGTCCACGCCGAGAATTCGGGCGACGTCACGCCCGCTCTCGTCGGGAGGGTCTTCATGGATCACCACGAGCGCGCGGGCGAGGAGATGGCGAAGCGTTGGAAGCTCTCCGACGAGTTCATCTCCGTCGCCGGCTGTCACCATCACTACGCCGCGAACGAGGAATTTGCGCGTAGCGCGGCGCTCGTCTCCCTGGCCCACCGTCTCGACCTGCACCTCTCCACGGGTCACGCGAATCTGTACTGGTCGCAGAACGAGTATCCCCAGCTCGCCTACCTCGGGTTCCCCAAGGACCGCCAGTACGGCCTGCTGCGGGCCGCGCACGAGGTCTTCGTGAAGAACCAGGAGTCCCACGCGGCCGAGGCCGCCTGAGTTCCGCGCGGGCGAGGATCGCTCAGGACGCGACGAGCTTCGCGTTCGCGGTCGCGAGCCAGTCCTGGTTCGCCATGTACCACGCGACCGTGTCCGCGAGCGTGCGCTCGAGGTCGTACTCGGGCTGCCAGCCGAGCTCGCGCCGGGCCTTCGCCGCGTCCATCCAGTAGCGCAGGTCGTAGGCCTTGCGGTCGTCGACCGGTCGGATCTCACCCTGCCCGACGAGCGCCTGCACGCGCTCGATCACGCCGTGCGTGTAGGCCTCCGACGCCTCGGACGGCGCCACGTTGTAGACCTCGCCCGAGACGCCGCGCAGCAAGGCCGCGTGGATCCCCGAGACGTGGTCCGCGACGTGCATCCACATGCGCCGCGCGGGCGTGCGGAACAGGGGGAACGCGCGTCCCGCCAGGAAGCACGTCACCGCCTTGGGCACGGCCTTCTCCGGGAACTGGCGCGGCCCGATCGTGTTCGCGCCGCGCGTGACGACGACGTCGAGCCCGAGCGTCTTCGCGTAGCTCGAGAGCATCAGCTCGGCCGCCGCCTTGGTCACCGAGTAGGGGTTGCGCGGCCGGATCGGCGAGTCCTCCGTCCACGCCCGCTCCTCCTCGAGCGCGTCTCCGTAGACCTCGTCCGTCGACACCTGCACCAGGCGGATCCCGCGGCGCTGCGCCTCCAGGGCGAGGTTGCGTGCGCCGAGCACGTTCGAGCGCCAGAACGCGAGGTCGTCCTCGATCGAGCGATCCACGTGGCTCTCGGCCGCGAAGTTCAGGATCGCGTCGGGCCGGCCCTCCTCGAGCGCGGCGTGCAGCGCCTCCGGGTCGGCGATGTCGAGGCGCACGTCGCGCGTGCCGGGGGCCAGGTTCTCCTCCATCGAGCCCCAGCCGGCGAAGTCGATGCCCGTGATGGCGTAGCGCTCGCGGTACTTCCAGCAGAAGGCCGAGGCGATGAAGCCCAAGTGGCCGGTGACGACGATCCTCTCGGGCGCGGGCCTCTCGGACGCGGACCTCTCGGACGCGGACATGGGGGCAAAAGAGACCACGGGAGCGCGGGATCGGCAAGGGCGTGGGACGCCGTCTCGCGACCGCGCCGCTGGAATCGCGCGCGTCCCAGGCGAGAATCGCCGCCGGCACGGGCGCCGCATCGCGCGCACGGCCACGGATGCGACACCGAGCAGCAGAGGTCGAGGAGCAGAGCGCGCGACCGCGTCCGATCGGTTCCAAGCTCGAGCTCGCCTGCGCACTCCTGCTGCCCGTAGGAGTGCTCCTGCAGCGCCTCCTCGCGTACTGGCCCGACGTCGTCGAACGCGTCTACTCGCGCGCCGCCTTCCCGCCCATCGTGAGGGCTCTGGCGGCGATCTCGTCCCTCGTTCCCTTCTCGCTGGCCGAAGTCGTGTTGCTCGCGCTCTTGGCGTGGATCGCGCTCGGGATCGCGCGCAGCCTGCGCCGTCTGCGCACCAGAACGAGTGCGCGGACGCTCGCCCTGCGCCTCCTCCTGCGCGCCGTCGCCTTCGCGGGCGTCGTCTACTGCGCCTACCTCGTCACGTGGGGTCTGAACCACCAGCGCCGTCCGTTCGGCGACGCGGCGGGCTACGACCGGACGCCGCCCAGCGTGGAAGAGCTCGCCCTGCTGGCGCGCGAGCTCGTGGCGGAGACGAACCGCCTGCGCGCTGGTCTCGAGGAGGACGAGCACGGCGTTTCGCGCATGCCGCACTCGCGCGGCGAGCTCACGCGTCTTTCGCGCGCGGCCTACGCGCGCTGCAGCGACGTGCATCCGTCGCTCGTCGCGGCGCCCGGGGTCCCCAAGCGCCCGCTCGCGTCGCCGCTGCTCTCCGCGTGGTGGATCAGCGGCATCTACTCGCCCTTCACGGCCGAAGCGCACGTCAACACGGAGCAACCCGAGCCGGAGGTCGCCTTCTCGACGCTGCACGAGCTCGCGCACAGCCTCGGCTTCGCGCGCGAGGACGAGGCGAACTTCCTGGCCTGGCTCGCGTCCTCGCGGTCCGACGACCCGGTGTTGCGCTACTCGGGGGCGAGCCGGTCCGCACATGCCGTACTGCGCGCTCTCTCGCGCTCCGATCTCCCGCTCGCGCTCGAGCTCGTTGCGACCTTCGATCCAGGCGTCGTACGCGACGAGGCCGCGAGCGAAGCCTTCTGGACCTCGCGCGCGACGGCGGTCACCGAGCTCGCGAGCACGGTCAACGACGCCTACCTGAAGTCGCAGGGCCAGGTCCACGGCGTGCGCTCCTACGGCATGTTCGTGGACCTGCTCGTCGCGCACCGCCGCCGCGCGTCGCGCTGACAGTCCCCCGGCGGCGAGCTCGCGCCTACTTCCCGAGCGTGCGGCGCACCCAGGCCGCGATCGCCGAGCGCACCTCGGCGGAGGTCCAGGCCTCGAGGACCGCTCGGTCGTGCTCGGCGCCGAAGCGCTCGCAGTGGTCGAGCGTCGGTCGGCGCAGCGCGCGCTTGGTGAGCGCGAAGGAGCGCTGCGGCGCGGCCGAGAGCTCCGCCGCTCGCTCGAGGGCGCGCTCGAGCACGCGCCGGGCGTCGACGAGCTCGTCGACCCAGCCACGCGCGTGCGCGTCGGCGGCCGACCAGGTGCGGCCCGTGAGCACCGTTTCGTCGAGGTGCCGCGACGGGACGATGCGCCGTACGATCTCGAGCGCGAGCGTGGGGAAAGGGACTCCCACGGGGAGCTCCGGAACGCCCACACGGCCCTCGCCCTCTGCCATGACGCGCAGGTCGCACGCGCACGCGAGCACGGCGCCGCCGGCGATGGCGTGACCGTTCACCGCGGCCACGACCGGCTTCTCGAGGACGAACAGCGCGCGCAGGGCGCGCTCCAACGCCGGCAGGAAGGAGCTCACGTACGCTTCGCCGCCGTCGCGGATGCGCACGAGGTCGACTCCCGCGGAGAAGATCGAGCCGTGCCCCGTCAGCACGAGCGCGCGGGCGGGACGACGGGCTTCGCCCTCGAGTTCCTCCGCGAGCCCGATCAGGAACTCGAGGTCCAGCGCGTTCGCTTTTCCATGGCGCATCCACAAGAGGTTCGTGCTGCCGCGCTCTTCTCGCTCGAACATGCCTGGCTCCCTTCGGCCTTCGGAACCGACCGTACGCGTCCGGACGCGACCTGTCCAAGAGGAAGATCGCTCTCGCCTCGGTCGGCCCACAGCGCCCCGGCAAGCCGATGCTGCGGCAGTGGACATCACCGCCGAGGCTCCCTAAGGTCTTCGCGCCATGTCGAAGAAGCTCAGTGTCGTGGAAGGGGGCGCCGTCGTCGCGATCTACTACACGCTCGAGAAGGGGGACGGCACGGTGGTCGACACGAATCGACGCGGCGGCAAGCCGCTCGTCTTCCTGCAGGGCCTGGGCCACGTCGTGAAGGGTCTCGACGCCGGCGTCCTCGGGCGCAAGCGCGACGAGTACTTCGAGCTCGACCTGCCGCCGGCCGACGCCTTCGGAGAGCGCAGCGAAGCGGCCATCCAGAAGGTCCCGCGCTCCTCCTTCCCCGAGAAGGCGCCGCTCGAGCCGGGCGCGCGCTTCATCGCGCGCGACGACATGGGCCACAACGTCCCGACGCTCGTGCTCGCGGTCGAGGACGACGTCGTGACCGTCGACCACAACCATCCGCTGGCCGGCGAGACGCTGCACTTCGAGGTCACCGTGGTCGGCATCCGCGCGGCGACCGAGGAAGAGAAGACCCACGGCCACGTGCACGGCCCCGGCGGCCACCAGCACTGAGAGCGGTCTCTACTCCGGGAACACGGGCAGGTGGAAGACGACGTTCTCGGGCTCGCCGTCCATCTCGCGCACGCCGCTCACGCCGAGCTCCTCGAGGCGCGCGAGGATGCGGCGCACGAGGGATTCCGGAGCGGAGGCGCCGGCGGTGACGCCGATCGTGTGCTTGCCATCGAACCAGCTCGCCTCGACCCTCGCCGGGTCGTCGACGAGGTAGGCCGGCAAGCCCTTGCGCAGGCCGAGCTCCGCCAGCCGGTTCGAGTTCGAGCTGTTGCTCGACCCGACGACGATCAGGACGTCGATCTCGCCCGTCATCTCGCGCACGGCATTCTGGCGGTTCTGCGTGGCGTAGCAGATGTCCTTGAGGTTCGGGCCCTTGATGGAGGGGAAGCGCAGGACGAGCGCGTCGATCACGTCGCGCGTGTCGTCCACGGACAGCGTCGTCTGCGTGACGTAGGCCAGACGCTCGGCGTTGCCGACCTCGAGCTCCGCCACCTCCGCGACCGTGCCGACGATGTGCACCACGCCGTCGATGCGCCCGCTCGTGCCCTCGACCTCCGGATGCCCGCGGTGCCCGATCAGCACGACCTCGCGCCCCTCGCGGCAGTAGAGCTGCGCCTGCAGGTGCACCTTCGTCACCAGCGGACAGGTCGCGTCGATCACGACGAGCTCGCGCTCGCGCGCCATCTCGACCACTGCCTCGGCGACGCCGTGCGCGCTGAAGATCGTGACCGAGCCGATGGGCACCTCCTCGAGCGCGTCGACGAAGCGCACGCCGCGCGACGAGAGGTCCTCCAGGACGTGGCGGTTGTGCACGATCTCGTGCAGCACGTACACCGGCGCGCCGTAGACCTCGAGCGCCTTCTCCACGATCTCGATCGCGCGGTCGACGCCCGCGCAGAAGCCGCGCGGCTGGGCGAGGAGGACCTCCATCGACGGGAACGGCTTCGTCTTCATCGGGTCGGGTGGAAGTCTTCGTGGCGAGGAGGGGCCGCGGACGCGCGAATCCCGAGAGGGGACCACTAGGATAGGCGTCACCTGCGCGGATTCCCATGTGCGTCCGGCGCGGGGGCCTCGCAACACCGGACGCGCAGGCCGCGCGCTCCACGATGCGCACCGCACTGGTCCGACCCCCGTCCCTCGCGCTCGCCGAAGGCGAGCGGACCTTCGTGCAGCGCGCCCCCCTCGACGCGGCGCGCGCGCTGGAGCAGCACCAGGCCTACGTCGCGCTCCTCGTGGAGCTCGGCGTCGTGGTGCGCGAGCTCGCTCCGCTCCCCGAGCACCCCGACGGGACGTTCGTCGAGGACACGGCCGTCGTGCTCGACGAGCTGGCCGTGATCGCCCGCCCCGGCGCCCTTTCGCGGCGCGCCGAGACGGAGAGCGTCGCCGCGGCGCTCGCGCGCCACCGCGAGCTCGTGCGCGTCGAGGCGCCTTGCACGCTCGACGGCGGCGACGTCCTCGCGATGGGGCAGACGATCCTCGTGGGCCAGTCGACGCGCACGAACCACGCAGCGCTCAAGTTCCTCGCGCACGCGCTGCTCGAGCACGGCTATCGCGTCAAGGCCGTCGAGGTGAGCGGCGCGCTGCACCTCAAGACGGCGCTGAGCTACCTCGGCCCCGACACGCTGCTCGTGCAGCCCGCCTGGATCCACGCCGCGCGCATCCCGCCCGCGAACGTGATCGAGGTCGACCCGCGCGAGCCCTTCGCCGCGAACGTGCTCGCGCTCGGCGCCGCGGTCGTCGTGCCGAGCGCCCACCCGCGCACGGCCGAGCGCCTAGCCGCGCACGGCTTCGACGTGCGCACGCTCGACCTCTCGGAGTTCCACAAGGCCGAGGCCGGCCCGACGTGCCTCTCGCTCCTGTTCGAAGACGACCGCGGTTCGTCGAGCGCATGAATCCAGCTGGGGGAAACCTGAATGCTCGCCAACGTCAGTTTCGGGATCATGGTCTTCCATCCGATCGGCTGGATCCTGATGGGCCTCGTCATCGTGATCGAAGCGCTCCTGTTGAGGCGGCGTCTCGGCGGCGAGCCATGGAGGCACAACTTCCTCGCGATCTCTGCGATCGCCAACGCCGCGAGTGGCCTGCTCGGTCTGCTCTTGTCGCTGACCCTGACGAGCGGTTGGTGGTTGGTCCTGTGGATACCGTGGGTCACGGCGAACGAGGTCTCGCGTCGGCAACTCGGGGAGTTCCTCCCGTTCCTGGCCCTCACCTTCGCCGCGTCGGTCGTCGTCGAGTGGGCCGTCGTCGTGAAGCTGCTTCCGGCACAGGCCGCCGCGAGGATCCTGCGCGTCGAGCTGATGGCGAACCTCGCGAGCTCGGTGCTGCTGTACGCCGCGTTCTCCGCAATGGGCGGCGTGCCCGGGCTGTGAGCCACCAGGGGCCGTTTTGGTTTCGGAACGGCGCCTTCGAGCCGCTGCTGCGCCACGCGTTCGAGGGCCCGGCAGACGGTGTTCGGCTCCAGTGAGACGGCGCGCCTGTTCACACGCTGCATCCGGTGCAACGTCGAGCTGCGCGCGCGCGTCCGAGGACGTCGCCGAACGCGTCCTCGAACCCGTCCGGGCCCGTCACCGGCTCTTCTTCACCTGCCCGAGCTGCGGCATGGTGTTCTCGCGCGGGGGTCACGTCGAGAACACCTGCCGCAAGCTCGGTAGCGAGCCGTCGCGGGAGTAGTCGGGTGTGGAACGTCGAGACGCGGGCTCGTGCGAGTCTGACTCGTCGATCAGTTGCCGGTGGGCGGCGTCGCCTCGACGGGCGCGTTCGGAGTTGCGCTGTCGGACGTCGCCGCCGCGCGGTTCGCCGGGGCGTGCTCGCCGAGCAGGGTCGTGCTGCGCACGGGCTCGGGGAGCCAGCGGTCGACCTTGCCGAAGAACCAGACGCCGAGCACGGCGAGGATCACGGCGAGCGCGAAGAGGATCCTCGGCCAGGGGCTCTTCTTCACGGCGTAGGGATCGGTGAGTCGGCGCTCGGAGCCCGGTGGCAAGTGCGGCAGGGCGGTCAATGCGCCGCCGAAGGGCACGTTGATCTTCACGCGGCCGTTCACGGCCCAGCCGCTCGCGTCGAGGATCGGCCCGAGGTTGCGCTGGCGCAGCTTGAGCCACGCGATCAGCATCGATGGACCGGAGATCGCGAACACGAGCGCGAGGAAGCCGAGCGGGATCCAGAAGCCGAGGCCGAGGAACGCCGCGAAGATCGTGGAGAGGAAGGTGCCGATCGCGCCGAAGGCGATGCCGATCGCCGCGACCGTCCCGATGTCGATCTGCTTCGGCGCGGGCTTCGCGACTGCCGCTTGGTCGGCCGTCGCGACGGTGGACGCTGTCGTCTCGAGCTTGGCGGTCGAGGCCTGCTCCGCCGTCGAGGCGCGCTTCGCGACCTGCTCCTCGATCATGCGCACGAACGTCTTGTAGGGCTTGAAGAACGATTCGCGGACGCTGATCGGGTTCTCGATGACCTTCGTGATCGTGGCGTCCCAATCGCGGCCCTTGCGGTCGTAGAAGAGGCCGTTGCGTCCCACGAGCAGGTTGTCGGAGTCGCCGCCGGTGAAGGCCGCGGCAATCGTCATCTTCGCGCCGGACGGGCGCACGCAGTCGCAGTAGGCGAGGTAGGTCTTCGCCAATCCGGCGAGCGCCGCGTGCTTGGCGGCGTCGTCGACGCGGAAGCACAGGTCGCAGCTGCGGCCGTCGAGGAAGAGCGTGCCGGCCTGGAAGACGCTCTGCTTGGTGGCGAAGAACTCGGAGAAGTTGACGAAGTTGCACAGGAGCTTGTGCAGGTCGCGGCGATAGCGCACGAGCCGCTCGACGGAGCCGACCTGGCGGTTCTCCTCCTCGAGCGCCGTGTCCTGCTCGATCAGCACGAGGATCTTCTCCTTCGCGCCGCTCGACGCGAGGGTCGACGCGCGCTCGGCCCCGAGCTTCTCGACGGACGTGGGCGGCTTCGAGGCTTGCCACGCGAACCACGGCGCAAGTGCGTCGCAGACCTTCTTCCACTCGGGCTCGGTGAGGCTCTGCTTGCCCTTGCCGACGAGCGGTTCGATGGCGTTCTTCGCGAAGCTCGCCACGGCAGAGCTCCAGGCCGGGTTGAGCCCGTCGTCGAGCGGGAGGGCCTTGCCCGCCTCGATCGTGGCGAGCGGCAACGCGGCGATCTCGGGGAGCGCCAACGAGAGTTCCTTCGACGCCATGGATGCGTACTCGGCCGGACCCTGCTGCAGCGCTTCGGCCGCGCGGGCGTCGAACGCGGCGAGGGCGCAGCGCGTGAAGTAGTCGTCGACCTTCGCGCGCACCACGGCGAACGCCGCGGCCGCGGAGGCGGTTTTATCCTTCAGCGGGAGGATCGACGCATCCTCGCGCGGTTTCGCACTCCATTCGGCGAACGACTTGGTCTCATCGAAGAAGCGCTCGACGAGCGCTGTGTCCACGCCGGCTTTCCCGCTGCGGTCCACGGTCGAGCCGACGCACGCGATGACGTCGTCGATCGCCTTCCTCACGTTCGCGTCGTCGGCCGCTTCGGGCGGAACGACGCCGTCGCCGTTGAAGCGCGTCGAAGCGAAGATGCGCGCTGTGTCGGAGACGTCGCCGAGCTCGACCGCGTCGGCGTCGGCCTTGCCCAGGTTCGCGAGGATGCGCTTCGCGCCGAAGAGCACCGCGCGGCCGGTCTCGGTCTCGGTGGAGATCGAGTCGAGCGGGACCGAGTCACCGCCCTTCAGGAGATCGTCGGGGTCGGCGAAGACCTCGCCGCACCAGCGCAGCGCCGCGAGGATCTCGGGGACGCGGATGCGCCCGTCGCCGTCGCTGTCGAGCAGCTCGAGCGTGCGTGCGTCGAACTCGAGGCCCTTGGTGGGGCAGGCCAGCGCCACCCACAGCTTCAGGTCGAGGTCCTCGAGGTGCAGCAGGTCGGCGCCGTTGCGCAGGACCACCTGCTCGACGCCCGCAGCGCGGAAGAACGCCCATTTGTGTCCGTTGGTCTTCATGGCTCACTCCGCGTCCGAGGTCCGGCTGCGACCCGACTCGCTGGCAGGTTGCAGCCGGTGGCAGGGTACTCCGGTCGGGTGAGCGGGGCGACTTTCGCCTGCTTCCCGAGGCGCACGCCGACTCGGTCGTGCCTGTGCGCGAGCAGCCGGCCGTCAGAGGCTTCCGGAGTCCCAGGAGAGCTCGCGGCGCCAGCGCGCCCGCATCGCGCCATCGCCTGCGAGCACGCCGTCGCGCGTGACGCCGCTCGGCGGCGGCGCGAGGACGACCAGGCGGTCGAACACGCGCGCGCGCAGCGCGCCGTCCGCCAAGTCGAGCAGGTGCCAGAGCGTCAGGCTGTCGCGCTCGTCCTGCGCGGCGAGCACGACGTCGAGCAGCGCTCGAGGGTCTCCGCGCCCTTCGTCGAGAGCGCGCACGGCCGAGCCGAACGCCTCCGGCGCGTCGCTCCAGATCGGCGTGCCCGGCCCGCGATCGGGATAGGCGCGGGCGAGCGCGCCCATCGGCACGACGATGCGCCGCGCGTCGGTCTCGAAGGCGACGACGCCGGCCTCGACGGAGAGGAGCGTCGTGCCGTCGTCGGCGACGTGCGCTTCGTACACGCAGCCCAGATCGACGGCCAGTCCGGCCGGCGTGCCGACCTGGAACAGGCGCGGCGCAGCGAAGATGCTGGCGCGCATCCCGCCGCGCTCGAGAAATAGCAAATAAGCTGCGCCGCCGGCGCGCGGCAGGTCGCCCACGTCGCGCACGGCGAGCCGCGACCCGGGCTCGAGCTCGACGCTGCCGATGTCGCCGACGTAGAGGCGCGCGCGCGTATCCGGTCCGCACACGACCGCGTCGCCGGTGCGCAGCTCGCCGCCTTCATGCACGGCGCCGGAAACGCTCGGCGTGCCGGCCAGGGCTTCGAGCCGGTAGCCCGCGCGGCGCGTTTCGCCGCCATGAAGTGCAAACCAGGTCGCGCCGCCCACGAGCGCGAGGAAGAGCGCCGCTAGGAGCACGAGTCGCCTACGCGCGGGACGCTGATGGGCGGCGTCGCGCATCGATCGCGGCGCGGATCGCGGCGCGCTCGGCGCGGGGAGCTCGAGCGAGTGTGACGGCCGCGCGCGCGGAAGCGCTGGCGTCCCTCGCTCTCCGAGCGCATCGGCTGCGCCCTTCCCTCGTTCCGGCGCGAGCGTGAGCTCGGTTTCCGGCAGCGCCGGCGGCTCGCCGCGCCCGCGGAAGGGCGCGAGCGCGCGCTCGAGGGCCTGGACCTCGGGATCGGGCTCGCCCGTCTTGTCGAACAGGTAGTCGTCGCTCATCGCCATCCTTTGCGCGCGAGCTTCTCGCGCAGGAGCTGCATGCCGCGCGCGAGCTGCACGCGGACGGTTTCTGGGCTCGCGCCGGTCGCGCGCGCGATCTCGGGGCCGGTCAGGCCCTCGACGAGCCGCATCGCGAGCACGTCGCGGTAGACGTCGGAGAGCTCGCTCAAGGCGTCGAGCGCCGCGCGCCCGAGCTCGGACGCCTCGCGCGCCACGCCGTCGCGGCCGTCGCGCGCGAGGTGCTCCGGGAGCGGCTCGGTGGGAGACGGCGCGCGCGCATGCGCGCGGCGCGCACGGTTCAGCGCGATCGCAGCGAGCCACGCTCCGATCTGCGCGGGCTCGCGCAGGTCGCCGATGCGCTGCCACGCGGCGAGGAAGACCTCCTGCACGAGGTCGTCGGCCTCGGCGGGGCGGACGCGCGTGACGAGCAGGGCGTGGACCATGGGAGCGAAGCCGTGAAAGAGGTCGCGGAAGGCGGACCGGTCCCCCGCGCGCGCTCGTCGCGCGAGTGCGGCATCGGCCGTGCCGGTGCCGGCCAGGGACGGCGCGGACGCGCCGTCCCTGCCTACATCGGGCGGCGCGTCCGCGCCGTCCCGGCCTGCAACGGACGGCGCGTGTTCGCCGTCCTGGCCTGAACAAGGCGGCGCGTGTTCGCCGTCCCGCGCTGCGTTGGTCTCAGGTGCTTTCAAGCTCCTGGCGAATCTTCGCACGAAGCTCCGCCAGCGTGTGGGTCTCGAAGAAGCGGCGGCCGGTCTCGAGCAGGTTCTTCGACAAGTATTCGTCCGTCCCGACGAGCCCCAGCGCCGCGGAGAAGTGCTCGAGCGCCCTGCGCTCCCCTTTGCGCTCGCCGAAGAAGGCCAGGGCGGCTCCGAAGTGCATGGCGCCGTCGGTCTCCTCGCTCTGCGCGATGGCGCCGTCCAAGTGGTGCGCGTAGTCGACCTTGTTCTCCGTGCCCGCCTGGGTGAACGCTGCGGCCGCGAAGCCGAGGTCGAAGGTGGCGAGTGCGAGCTTGCGCGCGACGCCGCGGGGATCCGTCTCGGCGAGGCGCCTCAGGGACGCGACCCGCTCCTCGAGCTGCGTGAGCAACGTCGCGGCGATTCGTTGGCGCTCGGCGAGCGTGGCCGCGGAACGGGGATCCACGCCCCGCAGCGCCACTACGGCTCGCCGCAAGGTCTCCATGTGCACGAGCGTGTCGTCGCTCGCTGCGACGCCTGCGAGCGCGAGCTCGACGACCTTCTCGGTGGTCAGTCCGACGGCGACCTCGCTCCAGTCGTCCTTGCTGGCCGGGATCGTCAGGTCGCCCTTCACCTGGAAGGGATGGCAGATGGCGGGCGGACCCGCGGCGGCCACCTCGGCTGTGGCCGCGAGCAAGACGGTGGCGAGCAGCGCCGGCGCGGCGCGCGGGAGGAGACTCTTCATCGCACGACTCCTGGTTCCTTTTGAGCGCCCATTCGCTCCGGGACGGTGGAGTCCGCGGGGGCCGTGAGCGCTAACGAGAAAGGGGCGTTTGCCCCCGCTCACCCGCGCAGCGCCATCAGGGGGCGGGCGGCCAGGGCCCGCGCGCTGGCCGCGACGCCGAAGGTGGCCGCGAAGAGCGCGCTCGCGACCAGCGCTAGGGCGAAGGGGAAGAGCGGCAGCTTTGGCTCGAGCTCGACCACGCGGTCGAGGAACAGCCAGGCGCCGCCGTAGGCTCCGAGAGCCCCGATCGCGCCCGCGACGATCCCCACCAGCGCGTACTCGACGCAGAACAGCGCCGCCACGCCGCGGCGCGTGAGCCCCAGGGTCTTGAGCAACGCGGCCTCGCGCGCGCGCCGCACGCCGCCCGCGCTCACGGCGCCGGCCAGCACGGCGATGCCCACGAGGATCGTGAAGCTCCCGAGCGTGCGCACGCCGAGCGCGAGCTTCGTGAGCGCGGCGCGCACCTTCTCCAGGATCGGCCGCACGCGCAGCACCGTGACGTTCGGGAAGGCCTCGGCGAGGCGATCCTGCGCGCGCGTCTCGCCGGCCGGCTCGAGCTGGGCCGTGGCGAGCCGGTAGTGCGGCGCGCCGTCGAGCGCGCCCGGCTCCGCGACGAGGAAGAAGTTGATGGCGAAGCTCTCCCACTCGACGGTGCGCAGGCTCGACACCGTGAACTCGACCGGCACGCCCTGCACGTCGAACGCGAGCCGCGCGCCCACGCCGACGCCGAGGTCCTCCGCGAAGTCCTCCTCGATCGAGATCTCCGCGACCTCGGGGTCGCCCCAAGGTCCGCCGGCCACGATGCGGTTGTCCTCCGGCAGCGCGTCCATCCACGTCAAGCGCTGCTCGCGCGTGAGCACCCAGCGCTTGCGCCGTCCGTCCTCGCGTTCCGCCGCGAGCTCGTCGACGCTCCTGCCGTCGATCGACGCGAGCCGCGCGGAGACGACGGGCACCGAGTCGATCGTGAGCGCGCCTTCCTCCGCGAGCACGGCGCGCACGCCGTCCCACTGATCGGGCTGGATGTCGAGCATGAACACCGTCGGCGCGTCCGCCGGCAACGCGCCGGCGAGCTCGCGGTCGAGTCGGTCCTGCACGAGGAACATCGCCACGACCACCAGCACGCCGAGCCCGAGCGCGACGATCGCGCCCACCGTGCCCGCCGCCGGACGTCCGAGCGCCGAGATGCCGTGCACGAGGTGCGGCGAGAGCCGGCGCCGATCGACCCTGCGCGCGAGGCGCACGACGAGCGCGGCCGCGCCCGCGAGCGCGGCCGCGAGCGCGGCCAGCCCGCCGGAGAACGCGGCCGCGTAGGCGAGGTCGCCGGCTTGCACCCAAGCCGTCGCGAACAGGCCGAGCGCGAGCACGGTCGGGCTGCCGAGCCTGACCCAGCGCGGCGCGGGCAGGGGCTCGGCCTCGGCGCGCAGCACGCGCGCCGGCGAGACGCGCCAGACCGCCGTCAGGGGCGGGAGCGCGAACAGCGCCGCCACGGCGAGCCCGAGGCCGAGCCCGCGCGCGATCGAGCCGGGCTGCCAGGCGCGGACTATGTCGCGCGACAGGAACTCCGGCTCGAAGAGCGGCGCGACGGCCGGCAAGCACGCTCCGACGGCCGCGCCCACGACGCTGGCCGCGAAGGCGAGCAGGAGGACGTGCGCGAGGAACAACGCGAGGATCTCGCGCGGACGGAAGCCGATGCAGCGCAGCACCGCGATCGCTGCGGTGCGCTCCGCGAGCCACGCGCGCACGATCTGCGCCACGCCCACGCCGCCCAGGACGAGCGACAGGAGCGCCACGAGGCCGAGGAAGTGCCCCACGCGTTCGAGCCCCTCGCGCACGTTCTCCTGCGCCTCGTCGCGCGTCTCGATGCGCAGGCTCTCGGCCTCGAGCGCGTCGTCGAGGCGCTCCTCGAGCGCTTCCAGGTCGCCGGAGTCGAGCGCGGGCAGTTCGAACAGCATGCGGTAGCGCACGCGGCTCCCGAACTGGAGCAGCCCGGTGCGGTCGAGGCCCTCGCTCGTGAGGAATACGCGCGGGCCGAGCGTCACCGAGAACTCGAGCCGGTCGGGCTCGTCCAGCACGATCCCCGCGACGCGGAACGATGCGCTCCCGAGCTGCACGTCGTCGCCCGGCTCGAGATCGAGCGCCGTCGCGAGCTCGGGCGCGACGAGCGCCGTACCCGCATCGAGCAGCGCCCGCGCGTCCGGCGGATCGGTCGCGAGCTCGCCGTAGAAAGGATAGAGCGGTCCGATGCTCTTGATCTCGACCAGGCGGCTCGCGCCGGCCGACGCCATGCTCGTGAGCTCGCACACGTCGGCGCGCCGGACCCTCGCGCGACTCGCGGGCCAGCCGCTCGCGCGCTCGAATCCGCCGTCGAGCCCCTCGCTGCCGGCTTCGCGCTGCGCGACGTCGGCTTCGCGCTGCGCGATGTCGGCTTCGCGATGCGCGATGTCATTGGGCTCGAGCTCCGCGATGCCGTGGGCTTCCGTTCCGTGCTCGCCATCGCCGGCGTCGCCGTAGCCGAGCGCCAAGAGCTCGGCGTCGAGCGCGGCGAAGGTCTCCGCGGAGAACGGCGCGCGTGAGCTGACGCGGAAGTCGGCCGCGAGCAAGCGCCGCGACTGCGCGGCGATCCCGTCCTGGATGGCGCCGACCAGTCCCGACACGCCGACCACCGCGGCGACCCCCACGGCCAGCGACAGCGCGAAGAAGAGCATCCGACCGCGCGCGCCGCGCGACTCGCGCAGCATCGACGCGAGGACGAAACGCGCGTTCACGTGCGCGCGCTCTCCGGCCGGACGCGCACGACCGCGTCGCGCTCGTCCTTCTCGATCTTGCCCGCGCGCAGGTGGATGCGCCGGTCGGCGAGGCGCGCCACGGCGGAGTCGTGCGTCACGAGCACGAGCGTCGTCCCGCCGCGCTCGCGCATGCGCACGAGCACGTCGAGCACCGACGAGCCCGTGGCGGCGTCGAGGTTGCCCGTGGGCTCGTCCGCGAGCAGCAGGGATGGCTCCGGCGCGAACGCGCGCGCCAGGGCGACGCGCTGCTGCTCGCCGCCCGAGAGCTGCGAGGGGTAGTGGTGCGCGCGCTCCGCGAGGCCGACCTCGGCGAGCAAGCGCGACGCGCGCTCGCCCGCGCCGCGCACGCCCGTGAGCTCGAGCGGCAGGCACACGTTCTCGAGCGCCGTCAGGTTCCCGAGCAACTGGAACGACTGGAAGACGAAGCCCACCTTCGCGCGCCGCAGCAGGGCGAGCTCGTCCTCGCCCTTGTCCTCGATGGCGACGCCGTCGAGCAGCACGCTGCCCGAGGTCGGGCGGTCGAGGCCGGCCAGGAGCCCGAGCAGGGTCGATTTGCCGCTCCCCGACGGCCCGAGGATCGCCGCGAACTCGCCGGGCGCGATCGCGAGGTCGATCCCGTCCAGCACGGTCAGCGTGTCCCCACCCGAGGCGAGGCGCTTCACGAGGCGCCGACATTCGACGCGCGAAGTGTGCGGGGTCATCGGGGTCATGGAAGAGCGAAACCGGGGAACGGGGGTGGAAGAGGATAGACCCGAGCCGTACGGAGTCGAGCAGGGAAGTCCGCGCGGGATCGCGCACGATCGCAACTCGCTCCCGAGCACCGGCGGAGCGAGCGCATTCACACGGGAGTTCGAGTCTGGGGGCCGGCCCGCGGTACGCGCCGTAACGGAGCAGCGGTCGAAACTCGGCGCGCGGGTCTCTATAAGGAAGCACATGCTCACCGCACGGTTCCTCGCGCTCGCGCTCCTCGTCGTCGCGGCCGCGTGCAGCGACGAGCGCGACCGCGATCGGCCGCGGCAGTTCGGCGCGGACGAGCAGGCGCCGGAGAGCCTCGCTCTCGGGCCGCGCGAGGGCGTCCTCGTCCCGGCCGGCGCGCCCACCGTCGCGTTCCTGGGCGACAGCATCACGGCCGCACTCCACCTCGCGAAGGGCGAGGGCTTCCCGGCCGAGCTGCAGCGCCGCCTCGCCGCGGAGGGGCTGCCCTTCGAGTTGGTCGACGCCGGGCTCTCGGGCGACACGACGGCCGGCGGGCTGGCGCGGCTCGACTGGGTCCTGCGCGCGGCGCCCGACGTGCTGGTCGTCGAGCTCGGCGGCAACGACGGGTTGCGCGGCGTCTCGCTCGCGTCCATCGAGTCGAACCTGCGCGCGATCGCGGAGCGCGCGCGCGACGCCGGCGCGCGCGTGCTTCTGCTCGGCGTCCGCCTGCCGCCGAACTACGGCGCCGACTACGCCGAGGGCTTCGCCGAGATCTACGAGCGCCTCGCGGAGGAGCTCGAGCTCGACTACGTGCCCTTCTTCATGGAGGGCGTCGGCGGCGTCCGGTCGCTGAACCTCTCCGATGGCCTGCACCCGACTCCCGCCGGCCACGAGCGCCTCGCGGAGAACGTCCTCCCCGCGCTGCGCGAGGTGCTGGACGAACTTCAGTAGTGCAGACGCCTGTGCGTACTAATCAACGTCGTCCTGATTCAACGTGGGTCGGGTGCACCTTCGACCTCAGGAGCTTCGAAGAGATTGCGCATCGCACCTTGCACAATCCGCTTGTGCTCCATGGTCAGAGGGACGCTGTGGTGCTCTGCGATTTTCCCAAGCACGCGGTACGAGATAGACCAAGCGTCAAGGAGTATGTAGTCGGAGCTGGCGAAGATTGGCTCAGCGAGAAGGGCGGTTGGAGTTGAGTGAACTGCGCCGCTGAGTGATTTCTGCAGGATCTCGTATTCGGACTCGAGTCCAACGACCACCGCGAGGTCGCGGAGCGTCCCGACATACCACTCAGATCGAACCTTCTTGCCGTCACTCGTCAGGTAGTTTGGTCGCAGACCTTGGTAGTTGCGTTCGCGCGCTTCCTCGCCCTCCTGTCTTTTCGGACTTTCAACCAGGGTCTTTGCGAATTGGGTAGGGTTGCGTTCTATCATCTCCTGCATCCGCCGCTGCTCGATCCAGCGGTAGTTCAGGAACATCTGTGCGCGGGCCTTTGCTTTCTGTGGGTCTGAGAGTATGTAAAGCGCTTGCAGCTGGGCGTCGTACATCGCGCGCAGAAGTGTCATTCCGTCGGGTCGGAAGTCGTGCTTTGCATGACGATGCAAGACGCGAAGAGACTCCAGACCGCAATGGATCCTGTTCTTGAACAAGTCCAACGCATCCGTTGTGGGCGAAGTCTCGGTTACGTGATCATGGATCGCTCGAGAGATCTGGGTCGCGTACTCAAGGAATCCTTCCCACATCAACTTGTCTTCCTTGGGCGTAGTCATCGGAGCATCGTTAGGTAAAGAGGATTGAGGCTTGGTTGGCATGTGTGCCCAATCAGGATCGGAGATTAGCGATCCAGGGTAGGCGCGCGGATGCGACGAACAGCAAGCTCCAGCGCTGGGCGATCGCCTCGAAGGTCGCGCGGGCTTCGGCAGGGGAAGGGAGCGCGCCGCGGAGGTTGCGGCGCTCGCCACAGCGCTCCCAGGATTCGAGCTTGCGGGCGTGGGCTCCGGATTCGGTGTGCACGCTCTCGGCGTGGACGCACAGGCGGAGCTCGAGGTCGCGCGCGACCGCGCTCGCCTGGAGCTTCGCCGTGCCGAGCGTCTTCGGCAGTTGGTCGGTGCGGAGCTCGCCCTGCGCCTCGACCTTCTTCCACAGTGCGCGAGCGGCGGCCGAGAGCCCGCGGGTCTGCCACGGCTCGCGCGAGGTCGCGACGGCGACGAGCGCGGGCCACAGCGCGCGGTGCACGAGCGTCACCTTGCCCGACACGAGCTTCGCGGTCAGGACGTCCGGGCCGTCGAGGAGCACCTCGAGGACGGCGTAGATCGCGCGTCCCCGCGGATGGGCCCACCAAGATCCGCGCACGGGCTCGCCCGCGACGAGCGTCGTCGCGCTGGGGAGCCGTGCGTCGGACTCGAGCAGGATGCCCTCGCGCTCCAGCGCGCGCGCGACGAGCGCAAGACCGCGCGGCGCGCTCACCGCGGGTCGCCCGAGTCCTCTCCGCCCGTTGCGCGCGAGCTGGCCGGTGCGCCGGGGGCGCCGAGGGGCCCGTCGAGCGGCGCGAACCGTCCGGTCGCGAGGAAGCTCGTGACCGCGTCGATCACCGTGGGATTGCGCATCAGGAAGGTGTGCGTCCCCGCGACGACGAGGAAGTCGTCCGCGTTCTCGAGCACGGTCTCCGAGACGGCGAGGACGCCGTCGTCGGGGCCTTCGAGGAAGGGGTTGAAGCCGCGCTCGCCGCCGCGCGCGCCGGCGACGATGCCGAAGGGCAGGGGGGGCGGCGGAATCGCCGCGAGCTCGCCGCCGAGCTCGACGGCGGCCGGACCTGCGATGGCGCGGAAGGGGAGGAAGGGACGGAGCGCGCGCGCGGCGGCGGATCCGCGGCTCGGCGGCGAGAGCATGACGAGCCGCGAAAGCTGCATGCGCCCGCGCCAAGCTGCGTCGCGGCCGAGGGCGGCGCGCACGACGACGCCGCCCAGGCTGTGGGTGACGAAGGACAGCCTGTGCACGTCGTCCTGGGAGTCGAGCAGGCGCTCGAGGCTCGCGGCGTGCTCCGCGATCGAGCGGCGCGTGCTCGGGTAGCCGACGTCCAGGACGGCGTAGCCGGCGGAGCGCAACGCGTCGCGCAGGGGACCGAAGGCCCGCCGCGTCCGACCGAGCCCGTGCAAGAGGACGACGAGGTGATCGCTCTCGAGCGTGAGGTGTTCCCTGTGGCGCACCTCCTCGAAGACGGCGCGGCAGGCCTCGTAGCTGCCCCAGGCGCGGCGCGCTTCGTCGGGCGAGAGCAGCCGATGGTGGCCCGTGAACACGTGCGTCTGGATGCGCCAGCCGGCGTACCAGAAGACGTCCTCCCAGAGCTGCCATCCGCCGAGCGTCTTGAGCGCGACGTTGGGCCGACCGCGGCCGAAGCGCTCGAGCAGCGTGTCGACGAGGTGTCCTTCGCACTCGTCGAGCGTGCCGGTGTGGAGCACGCGGCCGTCCTCGAGGGCGACGATGCGATGGCGCCCGCCGGTTGGCTCGCCCGCGGTCGACGCGCTGCGCTCGATGACGAACCCGAGCACGGGCCGGCGCAGGCGCACGAAGTCCTCCTCGGGCTCGGGCTCGTCGTCGCCGCGCAGACGCGCCGCGAAGAAGCACTGCAGCAGGCCGAGGGCGAGGGGCAGGAGGAGAGTGCGGTCGAGCATGGGGCGAGCGCGGCGCTTCGGCCGCCATTCTCCGCCGCGAACGGCCGCCGGTCGAGCGCTAGCAGCCCGTCGAAGAAGTCATCCGGCGCCATGAACCCGTCCTCCACTCCAGTGCGGCACCCGAGAGCCTCTTCACCCATTCGCCTGCGTTCCCGGGCACCACACCGAAGCGGATGCCGGGCACCTGGCATCCGGAGCACTTCTTCAACGGGCTGCTAGGTCCGCGTTCGACGCGCGTGCTTCGCTCGGGGGCTCCGCTACGATGTCGGCCGCGAAGAGGAGCTCCGAGCGGATCGCATCGAGGGGCGCGATACGGAGGGTGCGACGCGTGAGCCCTTCGGCCGAGAGCTCCGATGCTCGAGAGACAGGATCGACTGCCCACCGAAGCGATGCGGAGCGCCGGCCTCACCCCCCTCGTGGTCCTCCTGTCGGCCGCGATCCTGTGCGCGTACTTCGGGTTCACGGCCGACGACGCGTACATCTACCTGCGCTACGCGGAGAATTTCGTCGACCTCGGTGCGCTCGTCTTCAACGCGAACGAGCGCGTGAGCTCGATGACGGCGCCGGTCGTCGCGCTGATCGACGCGCTCCTGTACGCCGCGACCGGCCGTGCGCTCGTCGCCTACAAGCTCCTCGGCGTGCTCTGCCTCGCGTACTGCGCCTGGACGGTCGCGCGCGGCGCGTCCGGCGACGGGCGGCTGCGAGCGGCGCTGCTCGTCATCGTGCTGCTCTCGCCGTGCGTCCTCCTGTGGACGGTGGGGGGGATGGAGACGCCGCTCTTGATGGCGCTGATCACGGCGATCACGGCGCTGGCGCTGCGCGCGGACGTGGAGCGGCCGAGCGTGCTGGCCGCCGTGGGACTCCTGTCGGGCCTGGCATTCGTCACGCGCTTCGACTCTGTGTGCTTCACCGCTCCCGTGGCGCTCCACCTGCTGACGCGCGCCAAGTCGGCCGGGCGCCGGCTCGCGTTCGTGCTGTGCGGCGCGCCCCTGCCGCTCGCGTGGCTCGCGAGCGCGTTCCACTGGTACGGCGACGTCCTTCCGACCTCGTACTACGTCAAGACTCCGAGCTTCGCCCGCGATGTCCTTTCGACGAACGCGCTGTACATCGCCCAGTACCTCGTGTTCGTGGGGCTGGTTCCGCTCGCGCTGTTCCTCTTCGTCGGCGGATCCCGGGGCGCGCCCAGGGCCGCGCGCGCCGGTCACGTGCGCACGGCATGGGGACCGTGGGCGGGGATCGCGCTGATGCTCGGCTACGGACTCTCGAGCGCCACGACCCACATGATGTTCGGGTTCCGCTACTTCGTGCCCTACGTCCCGGCGGCGGCGCTGCTCGTCGCGCGCGTGCTCCTCGCGACGAACGCGGGCGTGCTGCGGACCCGAGCCTTCGCCGTCTTCCTCTGGCTCTTCGTCGCGTTCCAGCTCGTGCACGCGCGCTACACGTACGCGCACTCGCTCAACGGGCTCTCGCTGAACGGGGAGCTGCGCCAGACGTCCGTGGCCGACATCCGGAAGATCCTCCCCGAGTCCGCGCGGCTCGGCGAGCTGATCCGCGAGCACTGGGAGAGCCTCGGCGGGCCGCTCGACGTCCACCCGCGCATCCACACCTTCGCCGAGGGGATCATCCCATACACCTACCGCGAGGCCTACGTGCTCGGGACGCTCGTCTCGTACCGGCATCGCTGTCATCCGGACCTCGAGGCGGCCGCGCACTACACGGTCCTGCTCGTGCCGTGCGCGGGAGATGCTCTCGACACGGCGATCCAGGAAGACGAACTCGGCACCACCTACCTCTCCACGGGGGCCTTCTCCTTCCAGGGCAAGTCGTGGATGCTCACGGCTCGCTACCGCGCGAACCCAGCGGCCTGCGTGCTGCCGCCGCGGATCGGCGGGGAGTGCCTGGAGGCCTCCTCGCACTAGCTCCCGGAGTCGGGCTCGTGCGCCGCGGTAGCACTCGTCGCGCTGCCGATGGTAGAAGCTTCCCGCGTGCATCGCGCAGGCTCGGCTTCGGGACGCCGCTATCATGGCCGCCCGAGGGGGGAGCCCGAGCGGATCGTTTCGATCGCCCTGATCCTGGGGGTGCGTCGCGCGAGCCCATGACCCGTAGCTCGTACGAGAGCCCGAGAGGCAGGACCGACTGACCCTCGAACGATGCGGAGTTCCGCCCCTACTCTGATCGTAGTCCTGCTCTCGGCGACGATCCTGTGCGCGTTCTTCGGATTCACGGCCGACGACGCGTTCATCTTCCTGCGCTACGGCGAGAACCTCGTCGAACACGGCGCGCTCGTCTTCAACCAGGGCGAGTGGGTGAACACGATGACCGCGCCGGTCGTCGCGCTGGTCGAGGCCTGCTTGTACGTCGTGACGGACGAGGCCCTGCTCGCCTACAAGCTCGTTTCCATCCTGTGTCTCGTCTTCAGCGCCACCGTGGCCGCGCACTTCGCGCGGGGAGTCCCGCGACTCCGCACGGCGGTGCTCGCGGTCGTGGTGCTCTCCCCGTGCGTCCTGATGTGGACGGTGGGGGGCATGGAGACTCCGCTCTTGATGGCGCAGATCACCGGGATCACCTGGCTCGCCCTGCGCGCGGACCTGGAGCGACCGAGCGTGCTGATCGGCCTGGGACTCCTCTGCGGCCTGGCCTTCTTCACGCGCTTCGATTCGGTGTGCTTCACCGCTCCTGTGGCGTTGCACGTGATCGCGCGGGCCAGGACGGCGGGACGCCGACTCCTGTTCGTTCTTTCCGGCCTTCCGCTGCCGCTCGTCTGGCTCGGGATCGCCTGGCACTGGTACGGCGACGTCCTTCCTACCTCGTACTACGTCAAGACCCCGAGCTTCGGGCGCAAGGTCCTCCTGAGGAATGCGTTCTACATCGCCCAGTACCTGGTGTTCGTGGGGCTCCTGCCGCTGTCTCTGTTCCTGTTCGTCCGCGGGGAGCGGCGCGAATCGGAGAGCGCGCTCGTGCCCCACGTGCGCGGGACTTGGGGGCTCTGGGCGGGGATCGCGCTCATGCTCGGCTACGGGCTCTCGAGCGCGACGACCCACATGATGTTCGGGTTCCGCTACTTCGTGCCGTACCTCCCGACGGCGGCGCTCCTGCTCGCCCGTGCGCTCGTCGCGACGAACGCGGGAGTGCTCCGGACGAAGGCCTTCGCGGCTTTCCTCGTCTTGTTCGGCGCGTTCCAGCTCGTGCACGCGCGACACACGTACGCGAGCTCGGTGAACGGGTTCTCGCTGAACAGCGAGCTGCGCGAGACGTCCATGGTCGCCATGGTGGAGATCATGCCGGAGTGCGCAAAGCTCGCCGAGCTGATCCGCGAGCACTGGCAGCGCCGCGGCAACCCGCCCGACGTGCATCCCCGCATCCACACCTTCGCCGAAGGAATCATCCCCTACGTCTACCGCGAGGCTTACATCCTCGGGAGGCTCGCCTCGTACCGGCATCGCTGCAGGCAGGACCTCGCGGCGTGCGCCGACTACTCGATCCGAGTCACCGAGCCCAAGGGCGCCCTGGCCGAGTCGATCCCGGACGACGACTTCGGCACGGTCCGCCTGCCCACGGACAGCTTCTTCAAGGGCAAGAAGGTGGTGCTCTGGGCGCGCTACCGCAAGGACCCGGCCGAGTTCGTGCTGCCGCCTCGCATCGACGGGGAATGCCGATCCACGCCGCCGCCCTCGGGCTCCCGCTGACTACGGTAGGAAAGCGAAGAGCGCCTCGACGTCCTCGCGCGTCCACATCGGCGCCCTTTCGGCGACGAGCACGAGGAACAGCGTGCGATCGCGGTCGAAGGCCCACGCGGTGACGCTCGCATCGTCCGACCACGCCATCCGCACGGCCGGGCGCTCCTCGAACGTCGACTCGTGGACGAGCGGTCGAGTGTCGACGGCCGCCGCGAACGGAGCAGGGAGCGCGTTGCGCGCGAGCGACGCGAACAGGTCGACGCCGTCGGCGAGCGAAGCGCCGCAGAGCGCGAGAACGGTCACGATCCCCGCTTCGTCGTTCCGGAAGCTCGCGAGGCTTCCCGCCGGCCAGAAGCGGGCCTCGCCCTCTGCGCTGAACGCAAAGTCCTGGCCCGGGCTCGCGAGCTCGTAGCCCAGGCGGTCGTCGTAGTGTGCGCGTCCGGTCGTGTTCGCGGCGGCGAGCGGCGCCGCGTGGATCGAGAACGCCGCGAGCACGGCGTCCACCGTCGCTCTCTCGCGCGCGAGGATCCCCGGCGAGCCCCACAATCGGATCTCGAAGGCCCAGCCGGTGCGTTCGGCGGTGACCAGGACGTTGCGCCGCGGCGCTCCGCGGTCGACGATGTCGATCACCGAGCCGAGCGCCGTCACCTCACCGAGCTCCAGCGCGAAGGGCTCGCTCCTCGAGGCATCCTGGGTGCCGGCGGCCTTCTGCGCGACGAGCGTCGCGTGCCATTCGGCGTGCGGGATCGACGGCGCCGGACGGGCGAAGAGCGCGCCGCGCAGCCCGAGCTCGGGCGCGTGCAGCGTGAGCACCGCACCGGACAACGCGTGGTCCGCTGCCTCGCCGATCGCGACGTCGAAGAGTCCCGCCGGCTGCGTCCACGTGAGCCCGAAGCGGAAGTCGCGGTAGATCCCTTGGCGCAGGGAGAAGCCGTCGCCGACGTCGTTCTGCGCGGAGGTCGGCCCGCTCGCGAGCGCCGCGCGTTCCTTCGCGCTCGTGAAGCGCATGGCGGCGAAAGCCGACTGCAATGCGGACAGCGCCTCGCCCTCCGAGGCGGTCGGATACCAGGCGGAGAGCCGCACGCACGTCTCGCCGTCGATCACGACGCCCGACAGCTCGCGCAGCATGGCTCCGTCGCCGCCGGCTGGGGTGAACATGCGCAACTCGGCTTCGATCCCGCCGATCGACACGAGCACGGCTTCGTTGCGCGGTGCTCCGCGCTCCTCGGGTTCCGCGCGCGCGCGGCGCTTCCAGGCCTCTTGCTCGTCCGCGTGCACGCGCTCGAAGTGGAGGAAGAGGCGCATCCGGGCCGGTTCGTGGACGAGCCCGACGCTCGCCGCTGGGTCGGTCGCCGCGAGCTCGTCCGCGACGACGAGCCGCCAATCGCCGCGCGGAGCGATCTCCATGCCGAACGCTCGGCCGTGCCAGACGCCGTTGCGCACGAGCCAGCCGACTCCGTCGACGTCGGCGACCGCTTCCGCCTGCGCAGGCGCGGCGTGGTCGCCCTGCAGCACGAAGGCCTCGGCGAAGGCGGCGAACTGGTCTCGATCCGGCGCCGCCCCGTCGACGCGGCCCCATTCGACGAGCCGGAAGAGCGATCCGGCGCCTTCCACCAGGGTGATGTAGTGGCGGTAGGTCGCGTCCTTCGCTCCGCCCGAGAGCATCCAGCGCACGGCGGGCCGTCCCTGGTGCTCGAAGGGCTCGAACAGCTCGACCACCTTGCCCTCGAGCTCGGTCGCGTCGAGGAGCTTGCGGCCCACCTCGATCAGCGCGTCCGCGGGCGCGCTCTCCACGACGACCACGGCGAAGATGCCGTTCGGCCCCGCGGCGCCCGCGCTGGCGCGCGGCTGCAGCTTCTTCGCCCGCGCCTCGTCCAGGAGCGTCCAGTCCGGACCCGGCGCATCGATGCGGAAGCCCAGATCCGCGCGAACCACGACGAGCGGCGCGGGCGCTTCCTGCGCTGCGCTCGGCCTGGCCTGCGCGGGCCGCGCTCCCCCGAGCGCGAGCCCCATCCCGTTGGCCCCGATGGCCCCGATGGCCCCGATGGCGAAGGATGTGAACCACGAGCCCCCCATCCGCCGGCCTATCGGCGCCGTGGGGGAGCGTCTTGAGTCGCGCGTGTCAGGGTCGCGCAAGTTCGATCGACGAGGAGGCGGGCTCGATCGGGAGGACCGATCGAGCCCGCTCGCGCACGCCCCGCCCGGGTCCGTGCGACGAATCTTCCATCGTGCGGACCGCTCTCGGATGCGAGGGGCGTGAAAACGTGGTTCGAGACTTCTCCCGGCGCGCATCCGCCCCATGGAAGTAGCGCGGGGATCCCCACCGCGAGAGCGCTCGAAGCCATGCACGTGAGACAGGATCCTAGAGCTGCCTGGTACGGAGCTCCTGCCGTGCTGCAGGGTGGCGCATCGAAGCATTCCAGCACGTGTGACGGCGCTCTCGCGGTCTCTCCTGCACGGCGTCGATCCGGGATTTCACTGATAGGGGCACAGCACTCGCTCAGGGCAGGAAGCCCTTCTTGTTGGCGAGCTTGCGCGGGAGGTACTCCTCGATCACGAAGTTGAGGCCCCACTTCGCGAGCGCTTGTTGCTCGGCGCGCACACCCATCTTCAGGAGTTGGTCGATGGCCTTGATCCAGGGCTTGTGGGCCTGGAAGAACGGGTCGTTCTTGAGGGCGTCCTTGGCGCGCTTCACGTCGACCTGAACGAGCGGGTGCGTCGCGTCCTCGAGCTTGAAGTCGGTGATGTCCTGGGGTGTCACGCCCAGGAACTGCGCCTGGGGCACGCAGAAGAAGCGGTTGATGTGCGCCGCGTTGCCCGAGCCGACCTTGAGCGTGCGGTAGATGTTGGCGATGCCGTAGGGGTCGCAGTCGACGAAGCAGTAGACGGGGATCTTCTTCGAGTCGGCGAGCAGGCGCACGAAGCGGCGCGTGGCGCGCGTGGGCACGCCGCCCATCTCGACCAGGATGCACTTCGCGCCCTTCCAGTACTTGTGGTTGTTCAGGCGCTGGAACATGCCGCCCGTCTCGATCACGAGCACGAAGGTCGCGTCGGTCTCGAACTTCAGGTGCTCGACGGAGTGCGGGATCGAGTAGGAGCCCGTGCCGAAGCCCGTGCAGTCGATGCGGATCGGCTGGCCGGTTTCGGTGTCGCGGTCGATGACCACGAGCTCGCCCGCGACGGAGCCGCCGTGCTCCTCGGGGTAGTAGCGCAGTTGCTCGCGAGAGAGGCCCTCGAGGCTGGCCATGGCCTCGATGTCGTCCATCACGGCGTCCGACTCGGCCTGCTCGTTGAACTTGCAGTCGCCCCAGTTCTTGCTGACGTAGTAGGCCTCTCGTTTGGTGGCGAAGTCGTTGTTCTCGACCATCTCCTTGGAGATGGACATGAGACGGAGGGTCTGGGCGAAGTTCTTGACGGTGTTGACGGAGAGGGCGCGCGCCTTGCGGCCGCGGCCGAGCTCGAAGTAGCCGATCTTGGTGTCGTACTTGACGTTGGAGAGGGAGCGCACGGGGAAGCGGAGCTCGGGGAGGAGGCGTTTCAGGATCGAGGTCTGGACGCGCTCGGCGGTGTCGGAGATGAGGGTCAGGGTTTTCTTGTCGAGCGCGTCGAGGACGGCGGGGGCGCGCCTGACGGGGGGGGGCTTCGCGGGGGGGGACGCCGGCTTCTTGGTGGTCTTCTTCTTGGGCATGGGGCGGAAGAGCGGAGGAGCGCAGAAGAGGAAGGAGGAGAAGAGCAGAAGAAGGGGAACCGGCACAGGCGGCAGAGGGCGCAACGCCCTCTGCCGCCTGCGCCGGTTGTTAGACGGACTTGGGCTTGTAGAGGGCGGCGTCGAGGATGGACCAGAGGTGGAAGGGGAGGGCGAGGAGCCAGGGGATGATCAGGAAACCGAGTGCGTAGAGTCCGGCCGTCACGAGGAAGAAGAAGAGTGCCGGGAGGATGCGCCCCTGCACGAGCTGGCCGAGACCGGGCAGGGGGAAGTTGCACAATGCGGCAATGACGTTGCCGGTAGAGCCTTGTCCACTCATGGCGATGTCTTTCGGTATCGCGCCCTAGAACTTGCGGCTCTTGTGGAGCACGTCCTCGAGCGTCTCGACCGTCTCGTCGCGCTTGGCGTCGCTGAGGTCGAGGATCTCCTGCAGGGCGATCCCGATGTGGGGGATGTACTTTTCGATGTAGGAGCGCTTCTCGAACTCCTTCTTGAGACGCCGGCCCTTGCGGATGTAGCCGCCGAGCTTCCGCCCGCACTCCTGCAGGCCGAGCCGGATCTCGCGGGCGATCTCGGGATAGGCGGCGATGGCCTCCTTGCTCTCCGAGGTGAAGGGCACCCACACGCTCGCGATGTGCACGAGCACGGCCATCGCGCCGAGCGGCAGCGCGCCGCGCGGGTGCTGGAGCCCGTACTGGCGCCAGTTGGTCTGGATCACGGCCTTCGTGATGGCGCACGCCGACTGCTGATGGAGCAGGGGCACGCGGTTCGCGAAGCGCAGGACGCGGATCGGCTCGTCGGCGTTGCCCACGAGATCCTCGGTCACCTCCGCGGCCGACTTCTTCTTGCGGATGCGACCCTCGTCGGTCACCTCGAGGCCCACGCCGCCGGGTTTGCCGTAGGCCAGGCCGACTTCGATCTGGAACGGGTTGCCGCGGTAGACCGACGGCGGGCGCGTCGTCGCGTGGTAGAAGTCGGCCTCGATCTCCTTCTGCAAGCCGGAGAGGATCAACGCTTCGCCGATCGGCGCGATGCAGTCGGTCGACGGCGCGGAGATCTTCACGGCCTGGATGGCGGCGTGGAGCGCGGAGGCCTCTTCGCGCGCGATGCGCGCCGGGTAGGACTTCTCGGTCAGGCCCTTGCCGGCCTTCTCGAGGACGTCCATCACGACCTTCGTGCCGACGCGGCTGAACTCCTCCTTGAGGAAGCCCGAGAGCGAGCGCGAGGGCGTCTCCTTGAGCATCGCGATCAAACGCCCTAGCTCCACGCCGTGCGGGTGCGGCTTGATCTCGACCGTCTCGGGCGGGAGCTCCTTCGTGCTGCGCTCGTAGCGCACCGTCTCGCGGCCGGGATCGGTGTACACGAGCGTCAGGTGCGGGTTCGCGATCGCCGTCTGCTTCAAGTACATGTCGACCGAGCGCAGGCCCTTCTGGTAGCGGGCCTCCATCTCGATCTCGACCCGCGTGCCGTGGTCCTTCTCCCACTGCACGACCTTCGACTCGTGGATGTCGGGCTTGTTCCTCGCCGTGTCGATCGTGAGCAGGAACTCGTGCGCGTCCTTCCGCTTGCCCGTGCGCGAGCGGATCAGCACCGGTTTGCCGGTCGTGAGCTGGCCGTACATGCCGGCCGCGGAGATGCCGATGCCCTGCTGGCCGCGGCTCTGCGAGAGCTTGTGGAACTTCGAGCCGTACAGGAGCTTGCCGAAGACCCTGCCGATCTGGGTCTCGACGATGCCTGGGCCGTTGTCCTCGACGGCCATGCGGAAGCGCTCGGGTCCCGTCTCTTCGAGCTCGACGTGGATCTCGGGCAGGATCCCGGCTTCCTCGCAGGCGTCGAGCGAGTTGTCGACGGCCTCCTTGACCGCCGTCAAGAGCGCCTTGAGCGGCGAGTCGAAACCCAAGAGGTGGCGGTTCTTGGTGAAGAACTCCGAGACCGAGATGTCGCGCTGACGCGAGGCCATCTCCTGCGCGGACGAGCGCCGGCGCGGAGCTTTGCCCGCGCCGCGCGCAGCCGAGCTCGCCCCGTCTCCGTCCCCTTCAGGCTCAGCCGGCTCGAGGTCCGGCGCGTCGGCAGGCGCGCGCAGCGCTCCCTTGGTCTTCTTCGGCGGCACGTCGTCCTCGAGGTCGATGTCGAACAGGGTGGCGGTCTTCGGGTCGGCAGGCGGCACGGTCGCTCGAGTCCTCCGGGGAGCGCGTCGCGCTCGCTCGGACGCACGGCCCGCGCCAACGGCGGACCGAGAGCCCTGGGAGCGAGCGCGCTCGAACGCGCCCCTTGCGCGCCCGAGGGCGATGGGGGCCTATCTCTAAGGAGCCCGGCCCGCCGTTGCAACGCCGCAGCAGGAGACGGTCGGCAGTTCGTTCCTCGCGGAGCCCTGCGCGGGGAGCTTCTCGAGCACAAGAACCGGCTGCGGTCGCGAGCCCGTCCGTTCCGGGGGCGGCGCCCGGCGCGTGATCCGGTGCATCGAATCCCGCGCGGATTTTGGTAGAGCAATGCGGCGATGCACGGTTGGCGGGTAGAGCAGCGCGATGCGGCCGGGAGCCCCCCGCGGCGGAGCGCCGTGGTTTCGCGGGCTCGAGGGTCGTGAGCGTGGGCACGCCCGCAGCCGGCCGAGGGAGCCCTTGGCGCTGGCTCCCGTTCGCCGTCGCCCTGCCGCTCTACCTGGGGCTCGTGTGGCGCTTCGACTCGCTGTGCGACGACGCGCACATCTTCTTCCGTTTCGCGGCGAACCTGGCCGAAGGCCGGGGCTTCGTCTTCAACCCTGGCGAGCGCGTCGAGGGCTACTCGAGCGTGCTGTGGCCGCTGTGGCAGGCCGCAGCGCTGCGGCTGGGCCTCGCGCTGCCCGCGGCGACGCGCGTCGTGACCGTCGCCGTGGGCCTCGCGTTCTTCGTGGTACTCGTCGCCTTCGTGCGCAGGCGCTTCGAGCTCGGGACGGCGGCGACGACCGCCTGCGCGCTCTTCCTCGCGTCGTTCCCGCCCTTCGCGCTGTGGTCGACGGGGGGGATGTCGGACCTGGCGCACGCGTTCGCCGTGTTCGCCACCTTCGAGCGGCTGCTCGGCGATCCGCGGCGTCCGCGCGGCCTCCAGGCCGGTCTGTGCGCGCTGCTCGCCGCCGGGCTGCGCGCCGAGGGAGCGCTGTTCGCCGCGCTCGTCCTGTGCATCGGCGCCGCGACGGCGCTCGCCGCGCGCGATGGGGCCCTGTGGCGGGCGTGCCGGATCGCCGCCGCCGTCCTCGTGCTGGGCGTCGCGGTCCACGTCCTGTGGCGCCTGTCGTACTACGGCGACTTCGTCGCCAACACCGCGCGCACGAAGGGCGGCACGTCGCCCGCGCGCTTGTTGCGCGGCGTCCAGTATTCGGCCACGTGGTTCGCCATCTTCCCCGGGATGGCCTTCGCGCTCGTCGCGTCGCTCTGGGCGCGGGGCGAGCGCCGGCTGCGCTTTTTGTGCTGGACGATGTTCGCGGCGGCGCTCGGCTTCGCGACCGCGGTGGGCGGCGACTTCATGCCCATGGGCCGCTTCCTGCTGGCCGGAGTGCCGTTCTGCGTCGTGCTGCTCGCCGCGTGGCTGGCCGAGCCGCGGCGTGCGAACAAGAAGCTCGCGGCGACGCTGGCGGCGGGCGCGGCGTCGCTGCTCGCGGCCTTCGACGTCCACCTGGCTCCGCTCGCGTTGCGCAAGGCGATCGACTTCCGGGCGGGGCGTTACTACAGCGAGTTCGAGGTGTGGCGCTTCGAGCGCGACAACGCGCTGCGCTGGGGCGTGCTGGGCCGCGCCGTGCGCGAGCACACGCTTCCGGGCGAATCGATCCTCGCCGTCCCGATCGGCGCGCTCGGCTTCTACTCGGACCGCCGGATCCTCGATCAATGCGGTCTCGTCTCGCGCATCGAGGACTTCGACTTCGTGTGGGAGCTCGGACCGACCGATCCCGGCCACGACCGCTTCATCCCGCCGTCGAGCTTCTTGCCGCTGAAACCCACGTACCTGGACGCGCGGCTCGTGCCGAAGGGCTCGGAGGAAGCGCGCGCGATGACGCGCAATTCGCCGTGGAGTCCCTACACCGAGGCTTCCTACCACCCCGTGTCGGAGCTCTCGCCCGAGGGCCAAGTCGAGCTCGAGCTGGTGCGCTTCACGCGCTGGGAATGGTTCGGTAGGCCGTTCAGCGTCCTGGTCGACCTGGTGCGCGGCGTCGACCTTCGCGACGCGTCGGCGCTCGCGACGCTCGCGGCAGAGAGCGAAGAGCGCGCGGCGGACCTCGAGCAGGCCGAAGCCGAGATCGTCGAGCTCGCGCGGTCGGGCTTCCTCTTCGACACGCTCGAGCCGCACGGCGTCCGTCAGGTGGCCCGCGCGGGAGATCTCGAGAACCTCGGCTACCAAGTCCTCGCTTGGCGCGTCGCGGGAGCAGGCATCCCGCATCCCGCGCCGCGCGGTTCGTTCGTGCGCTCGATCTCCCTCGCGGGGGAGCCCTCGGTCGACGGCGCGGCGCCGGGCTGGTCCATCGTCGCGCCGGGCTCCCTGCACGCGCCCACGAGCGCGGGCGGGACGTCGATCGTGGTCTGCCTGCGACCGCCCGATGTGTCGAAATGAGCGGGGCCGTGAAGCGAGCGCCGCCTATCCTTTCGCGATGAACGGCGCGGCGAAGCAGAGGAGCGCGAGGGCGTCCGTTCTGCCCTTCGTCCTCGCGCTCCCGCTCTACCTCGGGCTCGTCTGGCGCTTCGACTACCTGTGCGACGACGCGTTCATCTACTTCCGCTACGCGACGAACCTCGCCCATGGCCTGGGGCTGCGCTTCAACGCCGACGAGGTCGTTCCGGTCGACGGCTACTCGAGCTTCCTGTGGGTTTGCCTCAACGCGGCGATGGTGCTGCTCGGGCTCGAGCTGACCGTGTGGACGCGCGTCTTCACGTTGGCGCTCGGAGTCGTCTTCTTCGTGTACCTGATCGCGTTCGTGCGTCGGCGACTCGCGCTGGGCGAGCGCGAGACGACGGCCGTGGCGCTCTTCCTCGCCGCGACGCCGGCCTTCGCGGCCTGGTCGACGGGCGGGTTGGAGACCCTGACCTACGCGCTCTTCGTGTTCGCCGCCTTCGAACGCCTGCTCGGCGATCCCAGCCGTCCGCACGGCGTGCAGGCGGGGCTGTGCGCCGCGTTGGCGGGCCTCCTGCGGCCCGAGGGTCCCTTCCTCGCCCTGTGGGTCATCGCCCTGGGCTTCGCGACATGGGGGCGAACCCGACGGCCAGAGCTCGCTCGCGCCTGCGCCGTCGCCCTCGCGTTCCTGCTCACGGCCGCCGCCGCCCACGCGATCTGGCACTTCGCCTACCACGGCGACGTGTTGGCCAACACCGCGCGGACGAAGGGCGGGACGTCTCCGGCGCGTCTGTTGCGCGGGCTGCGCTACTCGGCCTCGTACTTCGTCGTCTTCCCGGGCATCGCCTTCGCTCTCGTCGCTCCGCTCCTCGGGGGCGCGCGCGAACACCGCGCGTTGTGCCTGCAGTCGTGGGGGATCCTCGCCGCGATGCTCGGCTTCGCGATCCTCGTGGGCGGCGACTTCATGCCCATGGGGCGCTTCTTCGTGGTCGGCGTCCCGTTCGGCGTGATCCTGCTCGCCGTGTGGCTCTCGGCTCCGCTCGCGGCTCCACGGCGCGCGGCGACGAAGCTCGCCGTGACGGCGATCGCCGTCGTCACCACGCTCCTGCCCGCCTTCGACGTCCACGCGCTGCCAGAGCGTCTGCGCGAGCTCGTGAGCTGGCGCGTGGCGTACGGGTCGGAGTACCAGTCGTGGTTCTTGACGCGCGACGGGTGGCCGGTCGGGGAAGTGCTCGGGCGCGCGCTGCGCGAGCACACGCAGCCGGGCGAATCGCTCGTCCAGGAGACGATCGGAGTCGTGGGCTACTACTCGGGGCTGCGCATCTACGACCAGTTCTGTCTCGTCTCGCGCGCGAGCGACGTCGAGTTCGTGTGGGACCTTCCGGGGGTCGAGGCGGGACACGATCGCCTGATCCCGGCGGCGAGCTTCCTGCCCTTCCGGCCCACGTATCTGTCGGCCGACCTGATCCCGAAAGGCTCGCGGCAGCGGCGCCAGGCGACTCGCGCGAGCTCCTGGATCGACTCCGTCGAGCCGCTCTACTTTCCGGTCGACGAGCTCGTGCCCGGTCTCGGCGAGGTCGAGCTCGAGCTCCTGCGCTTCACGGCTTGGGAATGGGTCGGAACGCCCTTCCTGACGCTCGTCGACGTGACGCGCGACCTCGACCTCTTCGACGTCGAGGGAGCCCAGGCGGAGCTCGCGTCGCGCGGGATCGAACGCGCCGACGAGCTCGCGCGCGCAGTCGCTGCGATCCGCGAGTCGATCGCGGGAGGTCAACTCTTCCCAGGACGCAAGCCCCTGAGCTGGCGGGTCATCAACCGGCGTGGCAACGACCTGATCGGCTACCAGGTGTTCGCGTGGTCGTGCCCATCGGAAGGCCCCGCGCACCCCGCGCCCAACGGCGCGGTGGTGTTCTCGTTCGCGCTGGAGGGCGAGCCGACGGTGAACGGGGGAGCGCCGGGTTGGACGGTCGTCCCGCCGGGCGGCATCCACAAGCCGCGGGTCGAGGGCGGGGTCGCTTTCCTCGCCTGCATGCGCCCCCCGACCCTCCCCGATCGAGGGCGTCGTCCGTGACGCACGACGCCACCCGCGGCGGTGCTGCGCCGCAGGCTGCTACGAGGAGCGGGCGCGCACTCTTCCCGTTCGTCGTCGCGTTGCCGCTCTACCTGGCGCTCGTCTGGCGCTTCGACTACCTGTGCGACGACGCGTACATCTACTTCCGCTACGCGGTGAACCTCGCCGACGGTTTCGGCCTGCGCTTCAACCCCGGCGAGGCCGTGCCCGTCGAAGGCTATTCGAGCTTCCTGTGGCACGTGTGGCAGGCGGGCTTCGTGCTGCTCGGGCTCGACCTCGCGGTCTGGACGCGCATCGTCACTCTCGCCCTCGGCATCTTCTACTTCGTGTACGTGATCCGATTCGTGGAGCGTCGCTTCGCGCTCGGGACGGCGGCGACGACCGCCTGCGCGCTGTTCCTGGCGGCGCTGCCGCCGTTCGCCATGTACACGACCGGCGGGATGCCGGCGCTGACCTATTCGCTCGCCCTGTTCGCGGCGTTCGAGCGGCTCTTCGGCGATCCAAAGCGGCCGCGCGGGTTGCAGGCCGCGCTGTGCGCCTTGCTCGCGATCAACCTGCGCGTGGAGGGCGCCTACTTCGCGCTCTACCTCGTCGCGCTGGGAGGTGTCACCTGCTGGTTCACGCAAAGCCGCGAGCTCCGGCGCGCGTGGGTGTGGGTGCTCGCCGCCGTCGTCGCGGGCATCGTCTTCCAGCTCCTCTTCCGGCACTTCTACCACGAGGATCTGCTCGGGAACACGGCGCGCACGAAGGGCGGCTTCTCGATCTCGCGCTTGGTGCGCGGCCTGCGCTACTCGTCGTCGTACTTCCTGATCTTCCCGAGCATCGTACTGGCGCTCCTCGCGCCGCTCTTCGGCGGAGCACGCGGGCAGCGCGCGATCCGCCTGCAGGCCTGGGCCATGTACGCCGCGACGCTCGGCTTCGCCACGCTGGTGGGCGGCGACTTCCTGCCCATGGGCCGCTTCTTCCTCACGGGCATTCCCTTCGCGGTGGTGCTGCTCGCGTCCTGGCTCGCGTCCGATGGGCGCGGCACGGGGCGATCCCCCCGCGTGAAGCTCGCCGTCACGGGGCTCTGCGCGCTCGGCTCGCTGCTCGTCGCCTTCGACGTGCACGTCGCGCCGCTCGCCCTGCGCGAGCGCGTCACCGCCCGCTCGGTCTACGCGACGGAATACGCGTACTGGAAGTTCATCCGCTCCGAGGCGGAGGTGTGGGGCGTCATCGGACGCGCGCTCCGCGCCCACACCCGTCCCGGCGAATCCCTCGTCTATCCCGCCATCGGAATCGTGGGCTTCACCTCCGATCTCCACATCTACGACCAGCACTGTCTCGTCACTCCGGCCGAGGACGTGGACTTCGTCTACGAGCTCGAGGACGGCGACGCCGGCCACGATCGCTACGTTCCCGCCGGGAGCTTCCTCCCGTTGAAGCCCACCTACCTCGGGGCGCGTTTGATCCCGAAGGATTCGGTGGTCGAGCGCGAGAGGACGCGGGGCGGACCTTGGAGGTCGATCGTCGAGGCGCTCTACTTCCCGGTCGACGAGAGCGTCCCGGGAATGGGGGAGGTCGAGCTCGAGCTCCTGCGCGTCACGCATTGGGAGTGGCCGCTCGCACCGCTCGTCGTGCACGTCGACCTCGCGCGCGGCCTGGACCTGAGCGACGAAGTGGGCTCCCTGCGCGAGCTCCGCGCGCGGGAGCTCGAGCGCGCGGACGAACTCGCCCGCGCCGAAGCAAAGATTCGCGAAGCGGTCGCGGAGGGTGCGGTGTTCGCCACGGGCAAACTCGGCGTCGAGTGGATCTCGCGCGGAGAGGCCCACACGCTGCACTATCAAGCGGCCGTTTGGTACCTGCCCGCCTCGGGCCCGGCGCACCCGGCTCCGCGCGGGGCCGTCGTGCGTTCGATCGTCCTCGCGGGCGAGCCGACGCTCAACGGCTCGCCGCCCGGTTGGTCGATCGTCCCTCCCGCGAGCTTGCAGCAGCTCGTCGTCGAGGGTGGAACGATGCTGGTCGTGTGCGTGCGGCCGCCGATGCTTCCGCAATGAGCGCCGCGGAGGGCGTGGGCGGCGCGGGGACGGTAGGGCGGCGAGCCGCCCTCCTCGCGTTCGTCCTGGCGCTGCCCCTGTACCTCGCGCTCGTCTGGCGCTTCGACTTCGTCTGCGACGACGCGTTCATCTTCTTCCGCTACGCCGAGAACCTCGCCGCCGGTCACGGCCTCCGCTTCGATCCGAGCGAGAGCGTGCCCGTCGAGGGCTATTCGAGCCTCGCTTGGCCGATCCTCCTCGCCGTGCTCGTGCGGGCGGGACTCGATCCAGCGCTGTGGGTGGACGCCGTCACCGTGCCGATCGGGATCGTCTTCTTCGTCTACTTGATCTCCTTCGCGCGTCGGCGACTCGCGCTCGGTACGGCCCAGACGAGCGCCGTCGCGCTGTTCCTGGCGGCGTTCCCGCCCTTCGCGTTGTGGACGACGAGCGGGATGCCCGAGCTGTTCTACGCGCTCGCGGTGTTCGCCGTGTTCGAGCGCCTGCTCGGCGATCCGCTGCGGCCGCACGGAGTCCAGGCGGGAGCCTGCGCGCTCCTCGCGGCGCTCTTGCGCGTGGAAGGGGCGTTCTTCGCCCTGTTCGTCCTGCTGCTCGGCGTCGCGACGTGGTGGTTTCGTCGAGACCGCTCACTCGCCCGCGCGCTGCGCGTCGCGCTCGCCATCCTGGTCCTCGGCGTCGCCGCGCACTGGGCGTGGCGCTACGCGTACCACGGCGACTTCCTCGCCAACACGGTGCGCACGAAGGGCGGCGTTTCGGGCGCGCGCCTCGTGCGCGGGCTCCTCTACTGCGCGACGTGGCTCGCCGTGTTCCCCGGGATGGCGTTCGCGCTCGCGGCGCCGCTCTTCGGCGGCCTGCGGCGACAACGCGCCCTGTGCCTCCAGGCCTGGGCGGTCTGCGCTGCGTCGCTCGGGTTCGCCACGGCCGTGGGCGGGGACTTCATGCCCATGGGGCGCTTCCTGCTGACCGCCGTGCCCTTCGCCGTGTTGTCCCTCGCCGCGTGGCTCTCGGGGCCGCCATCGCCGGCAAAGATGGCGCTCGCGCTCGCCGCCGGCGCCGCCTCGCTCGCGGCGGCCTTCGACCTCCACCTGGTGCCGCTCGCGCTGCGCGAGCGCTTGGGCTTCCGCGCGGAGTACTGGAGCGAGTTCGTCTCGTGGCGTGCGTCGCGCGAGAACACGGCGCGCTGGTCGGCGTTGGGCCGCGCCTTGAGCGTGCACACGCGGCCCTCGGAATCGCTCGTCTACGGCTACATCGGCGCCGTGGGCTACTACTCCCACCTGCACCTCTTCGATCAGTTCGGACTGGTCACGCGGCTCGGCGAGCTCGATCCCGTGTGGACGATCGACGGGGGCGATCCGGGACACGATCGCTTCGCACCGGCCGCGAGCTTCCTGTCCTTGCAGCCGACATATCTCGACGCCCGGCTCGTGCCCAAGGGGTCGCTCGAGGCGCGCAGTTGGAGGCGAGACGGGCCGTGGAGTGCGATCACCGAGACCTCCTACCATCCCGTCGACGAGCTCGTGCCGGGTCTGGGCGAAGTGGAGCTCGAGCTCGTGCGCTTCACGAGCTGGGACTGGGTGGGGACGCCCTTCTACGCGCTGGTCGAGGTCGCTCGCGACGTCGACCTGTCCGATGCGACGGGCGCGTCGACGCGCGTGCTGGAGCGGGCCGATTCCGCGCGCGAGCGTCTGGAGCGGGCCGAAGGCGAGATCCGCGCGATGCTGCGCGAGGGACGGCTGTTCGACGTCGTCGAACCGTTCGGTGTGCGTCAGATCTCGCGCGGCGAGCAGGAGACGCTGGGTCACAAGGTCGCCGTCTGGTGCCTTTCGGCGGACGGGCCGGCTCATCCGGCGCCGACCGGCGCGGTCGTGCGCTCCTTCGCGCTCGACGGCGATCCCACGCTCGACGGCGCGGCGCCGGGCTGGTCGATCGTGTCGCCGGGCGGCGTGCACGAGCTGCGCGTCGAGGGCGGCTCGCTCTTGGTCGTTTGCATCCGTCCGCCCGAGAGACGTTGAGCGACCGAGCGGACGAGAGCGCTATGCTTCCCCGAGCTTGAGCAGCGACGGACAGCGAGGAGCCGACGGCGCGCAGTACGGAGCGAGCCGTGCGTGCGAGACCGCGGCGGTGGAGGGGGCTCGCGGCGCGTGGCTGCCGGTCCTCGTGGCGCTACCCGTGTACCTGGCGCTCGTCTGGCGCTTCGACTACCTGCTCGACGACGCCTACATCTTCTTCCGCTACGCGGTGAACCTGGCCAACGGCTTCGGCCTGCGCTTCAACCCTGCGGAGCCCGTGCCCGTCGAGGGCTACTCGAGCTTGTTGTGGCCGGTCTGGCAGGCGGGCTTCGTCCGTCTGGGTCTGGATCTCGAGGTGTGGGTGCGCGTCGTGCTGCTCGGCGTCGGCGTGGCCTTCTTCCTCCACGTCGTGCGCTTCGTGCGACGCCGTCTCGCGCTCGACCCGTGGGAGGCGACGGTTTGCGCGCTGTTCCTGGCCGCGTTCCCTGCGTTCGCCGTGTGGTCGACCGGCGGGATGTCGGACCTCGCGCACGCTTTCGCCGTGTTCGCGGTCTTCGAGCGACTGCTGGGGGACCCGGCGCGGCCGCGCGGCTTGCAGGCGGGAGCTTGCGCGCTCCTCGCCGTCGGCTTGCGCGCGGAGGGCGCCGCATTCGGCTTGCTCGTGATCGCGGTCGGTTTCGCCACCTGGTGGCGGACGCGCGACCGCGCGCTCGCGCGGGCCTGCTCGTGCGCGCTGGCCGTGCTCGTCCTGGGAGTGATCGCGCACGTCGCGTGGCGCTACGCCTATCACGGTGAGCTCGTCTCGAACACCATGCGGACGAAGGGCGGCACCTCGCCCGATCGCGTGCTCCGCGGATTGCGCTACTCGCTCTCCTACTTCGAGGTCTTCCCGGGGATGGCCTTCGCGTTGCTCGCGCCGTTGGCCGCGCGTCGCCACGCGCTCTTGCGCCTCCAGGCCTGGTCGATGTCGCTGGGAACGCTGGGCTTCGCCACGCTCGTCGGCGGCGACTTCATGCCGATGGGGAGGTTCTTCCTCACCGGTGTGCCATTCGCCGTCGTGCTGCTCTCCACCTGGCTCGAGGGCGGTCCGCGGCGCGTCCCAAAGCGCGTGGCCGCGCTGGTGGCGACGCTCGTCTCCGCGCTGCCGGCCTTCGACCTGCACGTCGTTCCGGAGGCCTGGCTCGCGCGCACGACGTCGCGACTGATCGCGGGCTCGGGCTTCGTCTCCGAGTACGTGACGTGGAAGTCGACGCGCGACGTGCGCGCGAGCTGGGTGGCGCTCGGTCGAGCGATCGCCGCCCACACGCGACCTGGCGAATCGCTCGTCTATCCGTTCATCGGAGTCGTGGGCTACTACACCGACCTGCACATCTACGACCAGCACTGCCTCGTCACGCGCCAGAGCGACGTGGGCTTCGTGTGGAGCATCGAGGGCGGCGACGCGGGGCACGACCGCTACATCCCCGTGTCGAGCTTCTTGCCGGTGCACCCGACCTACATCGGAGCGCGCTTGATCGAGAAGGGCTCGCAGGCCGACCGCCTCTGGACGCGGGAGAGCCCGTGGAACTCCATCGCCGAAGCGCTCTACTTCCCGCTCGAGGAGCCCGTGCCGGGCATGGGCGAGGTCGAGCTCGAGCTCCTGCGCGCGACGAGCTGGGATTGGGTCGGAACGCCCTTCCTGCAGCTCGTGGACGTGGCGCGCGACCTCGACCTCTCCGATCCGGTAGCCGCGCGCGCGGAACTCCTGCGTCGCGTCGCGGCGCGCGCGGACGAGCTCGCAGGCGCCGAGCGAGAGATCCAGGACGACGTCGCGGCCGGCCGCCTCTTCGCCCGGCGCGAGCCGTTCGGAGCCGAGCGCCTCGCGCGCGGGGAGCGCGAGACGCTCGGCTACCAGGTCTACGCGTGGTACCTCCCGGGCGACGGTCCGCCGCATCCCGAGCGCAACGGAGCCGTCGTCCGCTCGATCGCGCTCGACGGTGCGCCGGTGGTCGACGGTGCGGAGCCGGGATGGTCGGTGGTGGCGCCGGGAGACGGACACGTGCTCGACGTCGAGGGCGGAACGGTCCTCGTCGTCTGCCTGCGCCCGCCGCGCCCCGAGTGAAGCGAGCGCGACGGACCGCTATCATCCCGAAACGCCTCCTGCGCGAGGCGCTCCATGTCGATGAGCCGCGAGCACCCGAGGCCGCCGTCGGCGCACCGTGTCCTCGTCCGCGCGGGCCTCGTGTCGGCGGCAGTGGTCGTGGCCCTGGGACTGACGGAGATCGGTTTCCGGCAGTACGCGGCGCCCTACTCTCGCGCGGAGTTCGAGCGCGGGCTCGTCACGGTGCAGACGATGCAGCGCGTCGGCCAGGTCGAGGGCGAGCAGGTGATCAGCGCCACGGAGGGCCGCATCCTCCATCCCTACTACGCGTGGGAGATCCTGTCGGAGAGCCTGGAGGTGCAGGCGGACTACGAGGCCGCGCTCGAAGCGACGGCGGAGACGCGCTCCGAAACGTTCGAGGTGTGGGTGATCGGCGGCTCGGTGGCGCGTTACTTCGTGATTCCTCACAACGGCGCCATCCAGTCCGGCGCCAAGCGCTTCGCGGAGGTCCTGCAGGCCGACCCGCGCTTGGGCGGACAGCGCGTCGTCGTCAAGGGCTATGGCCGGATCGCCATGAAGCAGCCGCAGCAGTCGAACCTGGTGGCCTTCCACCTCGCCCTGGGGATGCTGCCCGACCTGGTCGTGAACCTCGACGGCGCGAACGAGGTCGGTCTCGGCAACGAGAACGTCGGATTCGGGACGCATCCCGTCTACCCCGCGGCCGACATGTGGGCGCTGCTCGCGACGGCCCACGAGAAGGACGAAGGCAGCATGGGTCTCCTCGTGGCGCTGTGGGAGAACCGCCGTGCCCACGAGCGCCTGACGCGGTTCGCGCTCGATTCGGGCCTGCTGTGGAGTCGCGCCTTCGCCTGGTGGATCGAGAACCGTTTGCGCGCGAACCAGGCGCGCTACCACGACATCCGCACCGAGTACCACACCTACGTCGGCTCGTTGCCGAACAACTTGAGCTCGCGCGGCATCTCCACTGCCGGTCACGAGGACCGAGTGCCGGAGATCCTGGAACGCGCCTGGTACGAGAGTTCGCTCTCGCTCGACGCGCTGTGCCGGGCGCGCGGGATCGCCTACCTGCACGTGCTCCAGCCGACGTTGCACGACGCGGGCTCGAAGCCCCTCACGCAAGACGAGATCGAGGCCGGCGCGGCGACGGACGGTTGGGTCGAGGGCTGCCGCTTTGGGTATCCGCGGTTGCGCGCCGCCGGCGAGCGGTTGCGCGCGCGCGGGATCCACTTCGCGGATGCCTCGCGGCTCTTCGCCGAGGTCGCCATCCCGATCTACTACGACTCCTGCCACTACAACGTCCCCGGGAACTACGTGCTCGGGGAGTTCGTCGCCAAGGCGTACCTCGCCGGGCTCGACGGCGAGTGACGGATCGAGCAACGCCCGTCGCTCAGCCGACGACCGAGCGCGCGAGGCGGAGTGCGAGTCCGAGGAGGACGACGAGCAACACCAAGGGGGGCGCGCTCGTCAGGCAACCGTAGGTGAGGTAGCGCTTCTGGAGCGAGCCGCCGCAGACGGGGCACACGCGCGGCACGGGCTTCGGCAGCGGCGCCTTGCAGTGCGGGCAGGTATCGGTCTCGAGGATCCTAGGAGACATGAGACCCCTCGAGGGCGAGCGCTTCGGGCGCGAGCCCGCCCTCGCACAGGCCGAGCCGGGCCGCGCGATCGCGGAAGGCGAAGAGGCTCGCGCGCATGCTCGCCCCCGGCTCGTAGAGGCATTCGTCCGCGAGGTAACGGCGCGCGGCTTCGGCCGGGATGCTCCATTCGCGCGCGGCCGCGTCGGCGAGGTCGAGAACACGAGCGGCGCCGCGCTCGCGTGCGCGTGCGAAAGCGGAGAGGTGCGGCTCCACCTCGACGTCGGGCCGCACGATCCACGCCGCGAAGACGAACGGCAGGCCCGTCGCCTCGCGCCACGCCGCCGAGGGATTGAAGACGGGCGGAGAGCCTGGCGCGAGGTGCTCGCGCAACGCGCGGTCGCCGATCTGGAGCCAGGCATCCGCGTCGGCGGCCCGCGGATCCGCGCCGTCGGGAACGAGGACGAGCTCCGGCGAGAGTCCGCGATCGGCGAGCAGCACGCGGACGAGTGCGGCGGCGGCGCGGCTCGCGGGGTCGAGCGCGAGCCGGCGGACTTCCTCCAGCGGGGTGCGCAGGAAGACTTGCACGCTGGAGACCGCCCGCGCTCCGGCGACGGCCAAGCCGTCGAGGTAGCGATAACCCGTGCGGCGGAAGAGCTCGATGCTCGAGACGAGGGCCACGTCGAGCTCGCCCGCGCGCAGTCGTTCGACGAGGCGCGCCGGCACGTCGCGAACGAGCTCGAGCGCGGGTTCGTCCTCGAGCCCGCTGTCGAGCGGACGCGCCACGAGGAACGGCACGCTGCCGACGCGCAGTCGGCCCGTTGCGGAGGGGGATCGCGTCACGCGGGCCGGAGTCTACACGGAGGGGCTCGTTACACTGCGCCTTGGCGTGCAGGCCGCGAGGAGAGCGCCCGCACGTGCGACCTGGATGCGACCCGAGCCCTTCGCGCACCCCGATTTCCCCGACTACGCGCTGCTCGATTCCGGACGGGGCGAGAAGCTCGAGCGCTTCGGCTCCCTCGTGCTGCGTCGCCCCGATCCCCAGGCGCTCTGGCTCCCGCGCCGCCCGCCGCCAGATTGGGCGGCCGCCGACCTGCGTTTCGTCCGCGAGTCCGATCGCGGCGGGCGGTGGGAACGAAGGGCGGGCGTTCCCCCCGGCGAAAGGAGCTGGACGATCGGCTTCCAGGACGCGACGTTCGTCGTCGAGCCGACGCCCTTCAAGCACGTGGGCGTCTTTCCCGAGCAGGCCGCGAATTGGGTCTGGACCGCGGAGCGCGCGCGCGCGTGCGGCCGCGGCGCGGAGCTCCTGAACCTCTTCGGATACACCGGAGCCGCGAGCTGCCTCGCCGCGCGGGACGGATTCAGAGTCACCCACGTCGACGCTTCGAAGAAATCGATCGCGTGGGCGCGGGAGAACGCGCGCGCGTCGGGGCTCGGCGAGCGGGAGATCTCCATGGTCGTCGACGACGCGCAAGCCTTCGCGCGGCGCGAAGCGCGTCGCGGGCGCCGCTACGCCGGCATCTTGCTCGACCCGCCGCACCATGGGCGCGGACCCCGAGGGGAGAAGTGGCAGTTCGAAACGGATCTGGCGCCGTTGCTCGAAGTCTGCGCGGAGCTCCTCGACGAGCGCTCCTTCCTCGTGCTCTCGACCTACGCCATCGGCTACTCGCCCCTCGCCTTCTGGAACCTCTTGACGGACCTGCCCGGGTTCGAGGGCGGCGAGGTCGAGGCCGGCGAGCTCGCGCTCCCCGAGGAGCCCGCGCACCCGGGCGCGGCGCCGCGCTCGCTCCCGTGCGGCTTCTGCGCGCGCTGGCGGAGGGGGACGTGAGCGCCGCGGACCTCGAGGTGCTCCTGTGCGACAACCATCTCCTCGCGGTCGCCAAGCCGGCGTGTCTGCCGACGGTGCCCGACGCGAGCGGCGACGACTCGCTGCTCGAGCGCGCGCGGCGCTTCGTGGAGCGCGAGTTCGCGAAGCCGGGCAAGGCTTACCTCGGGGTCGTGCAGCGTCTCGATCGCCCCGTCAGCGGCGTGGTCCTCTTCGCGCGCACGAGCAAGGCGGCCGAGCGCTTGACCGCGCAGTTCCGCGCGCGCACGGTCAGCAAACGCTACCTCGCGATCGCGCTCGCGCTCGGCGGCGCGGGGACCGAGCTCGACGCAGGAGAGGGTCGGCTCGAGCAGTGGCTCGTGAAGGATCACGCGGCGAACCGCGTGCGCGTCTCGGCGCGTCCCGGCGGAGCCGCGCGCGCGGCCGTCACGCGCTGGCGGGTGCTTGCTCGGCGCGGAAGCGAGGTGCTGCTCGAGCTCGAGCCCGAAACCGGCCGCCCGCACCAGTTGCGCGTGGCCATGTCCTCGCTCGGGTTGCCGCTCGTCGGTGACCTCAAGTACGGCGCCCACCTGCCGCTCTCCGACAAGAGCATCGCGTTGCACGCCCTGCGTCTCGAGATCGAGCATCCCACGCGGGCCGAGCGCGTCGCGATCGAGTGTCCCGTCCCCGATCGCGAGTGGTGGGCGCTCGCGCGCGAGCGGCGTCGGACCGAGTGAATCGCGATCGAACGAGAGCGGGCGGCTCGCGCCGCCCGCTCGAGTCGCAGCACGCGCCCCGTTCTCCTCTATTCGCGATTCGCGACTCGCGATTCGCGTTCGCGCAGCACGGCGAAGGGGACGCCGTCGGGAGCACTGAAGACGGGGAGCTCGAAGACCTGCTCCGCTTCGTCGAACGCGAGGACCGTCCCGATCCGGAAGGGGAGCTCGACCTGCGTGGAGTCCGCCAGGGGCCGGCCGAGGTAGGCGTCCGCGGCGCGTCGGCGCAGGAGTGGCGGGCTCGAGCGCTCGAGCGCGGGGAAGTCGCGAGCTTCGATGACACTGCCGCCCCAGGTCGCCGCCGGTGACTTCGACGCGCCGTGGAAGGCAAGCGCGCCGATCTCGAGGCGGTAGTCCGCCTCGCCCGCGAACGCGAAGACCACGATCTGGAAGTCGAGCACCGGGTGATCGACGAAGAAGGTGCCTTGCTCGGGGCTGCCGTCGGTCTCGAAGAAGAGCGCGATGTCGTCGATGGCCGGGTCGTAGATCCACACGTCGAGCTCGCCCTGGTCGTCGTCGAAGAAGAGCGCGAACTCGATCGCGGTCGGCTGGGTCAGGGAGATCGCGAACCCGTCGAAGGGGTCGGCGAAGGGATCCGCGACGTCGCCCGCTTCGGCGTGCCCCTCGACGATCGCCGCCTCGCCCTGGCGCAGGACGCCGAGGAAGTGGGGCGAGGCGGATTCGTCGTTGGGCTCGATCTCGAACCCGGAGGAGACGACGACCAAGCCGTCGTCGTCGTCGTCGTGATCGTGGTGGTGGCAGGCTTGGACGAGCGAGAGAGAGAGCGCGAGGAGCGACAGGGCGAGGAGAGCGAAGGTCGGGCGCAGCTTCATGGATGTGTCCTCTTCAGGAGAACGCGCGGACTCGGGCGGAGGTCGCGCGTCCGTGCGGCGGGCCGGACGGAGGTCACGCGGCGATCCGAGGCCGCCCGAAGGCAATGCCCGTGCCCCGAAGCGAGACGCCTTCGAGGAGCGCGGGTGCCTGGACCCGCCTACTCGTCCGAATCGCTCTCGACGTATCCGAGCTCGCTCATCTTCGCGGCATCCTCTTCCGACATGTCCATGCTCTCGGACTCGCGGTCGTAGAGCGGAGCGGTCGCCGCGAATTCCTCCCACAGCCGTCGCAGCTCGGCGACGCGCTCCGCTTCGTGCTCCGCGCGGTTCTCGAGCTCGTACCAGTCGGAGGAGAGGTCGAACAGCTCGAAGATCTCGTGGCCCTCGGAGACGTCGACGGCGCCGGAAGGGTCGTCGCGCTCGACGATTCTGGTCAGGCGGGCGGAGGGCGGGAACGACGTGAGGATGAGTTTCTCGTCGCCCTGCACGACGGCGATCATCTCACCGCCGCCCTGTTCGGGGAGCTGCGAGCGCATGGAGAAGACCGGCCGGTCGTTCGCGCGCTCCGTCGCCTCGGTGTAGTAGGGGACGAGGCTCTCCCCGACTTCCTGCGCCGCGCGCGGCATGCCGAGGATGTCGCGCAACGTGGGGAGCACGTCGACGAGACTGGCGTTCTGCTTCACGCGCTTGCGCGCGAGCACCGCTCCGGGGTGCACGACGATGAACGGAATGCGCGTCAGCTCCGAGTACAGCTTGAAGTCGTGCTGGTAGATGTCGCTGCGCTGCAAGAGCTCCTCGCCGTGATCGGCCACGAAGACGACGACGGTCGAATCGTCGACGCCGAGCAGCTCGAAGGCCTGACGGACGTGCTCGTCCGCGTAACGGATCTCGCTGTCGTAGGCCGCGTCCACCCACGGCTTCCATTCCTGGCGCGGCGCCGATTCGGCGGGTTTCTCCCCACCCGGCGCCACGAACCACGGCGCGCGTTCCGTGTACGTGAAGTGCGGGTCCATGTAGTGCAGGTACACGAACCACTTCCCGCCGGAGCGGATCTCGTCCTTCCATTCGGCGAGCTGTTCGTTGACCTTCGACGCCTTCTCGTCCTTGAAGTTCTGGAAGCGGCAGAACCCGTCCTGGAAACCCTCTTCCGCGCAGATGTTGGGGTTGTCGGCGATGCCGAACGTGCGGTACCCCTGAGCGCGCAGGATCTCGGGCAAGGTGTCCAGGCGCCCGGGGATGCGGTTCAGCACGAGCGACGAATTGCGCTTCTGCAGCGACTGCACGAGCTGGATGCCCTGCGTGACTCCGTGCTGCATGGGGTAGACGGACGTGAACAGCGAAGCCGTCGAGGGCGCCGTCCAGGACGAGGTCGACCAGGCGCGCTCGAAGACGACGCCGCGCTCCGCGAGCGTCGTCAGGAACGGGGCCGTGTCCACGTCGTGGCCGTAGAAGGGCAGCCGATCGGCCCGGAGCGTGTCGATCACGAGCACGACGACGTTCGGTCCCGCGCCCTCGGAGACGCAGTCGGAGCCGCAGGCGGGGGTCCAGGGCAGGGCGGCGAGGACGAGGGCGGCGAGGGTGCGGGTCGACATGCGATCGGTGCGGACGGCGGACCTACGAAAGTCCGGCGGCGGCGGTTGGGAATCTATCGGATGGAGCGCGCCGGGTCCGCCCCGCTCATGCGATCCCGTTCCAGCCTAGCGCGTAGAGCCCCGCCGGGCGGGCGAGGTAGCCGGGATACGACGCGCGCGCGCTCGCGACCGCGGCGCCCGTGAGTTCGAACGCCGCCACGGACGCCTCCGTCTCGAGCACGACCTCGCCCGAGGGATCGACGACGAGGCTCGCTCCGCCGATGCCGGCGCTCTTGTCCGGTCCGGGTCGATTCGCGGACACGACCCAGCAGGCGCTCGTCTGCGCGTAGACCGTGAGCACGCGCCGCCAGCGCGGGATCCACTCGACTCGAAAGCCTGGGGCACCGGCGATCCCGGCTCGGCTGGCGCCGCGAGGGCACGGCTGCGAGGATGCCCCGCGGGAGGGCGCCCTGCTCGACTTCGCCAACCTGTTCTTCCTGCTGATCGCCCTGATCGCCGTCGGGACGCCGGTGATCGCGTTGCTCGCATTCCTGCGCGCGCGGCGTCCGGTCGAGCTCTTGAATCGGCTCGCGAGGGTCGAGCGGCGGCTCGCGGAGCTCGAGGCGGCGCGGGGCGAGGCGGCGCCGAAGGCCGAGCGAGTGGCGGCCCGCGCAGCGGCCGAGCCGCTGGCGCCTCTCGCGCAGACCGCGCGCATGCCCACCCGCCCGCGCGCCGACGAGCTCGCGTCGCGGGAAGCCGAGCGCGCGTTTCCAGAGCCTGCGGCGCGGCGTCATGCGGAGCGCGGTGTCGTTCCCGACGCGGCTCCGAGGAAGTCGATCGACTGGGAGCGCTGGATCGGCGTGAACGGCGCAGCGACCGGAGGGGGCATCGTCGGCGCGCTCGGCCTCGTCCTCTTGTTCCGCCACGCGATCGAAGAGGGTTGGCTCACGCCGGGACTGCGCGTCGCCCTGGGGGCGATCAGCGGGACCGCGTGCATCGCCGGCGCGCTCGTCGCTCGGCGCCGTGAGCTGCGTCACGTGCCGGGCGCGTTGGCCGGCGCCGGGATCGTCGCGCTGTACGCGACCGCGTGGGCCGCCCACCGGCTGTACGCGCTCGTGCCGTTCGCCGTCGCGTTCGCGGGCATGGCCCTCGTCACGGCGCTGTGCATCGCGCTCGCCCTGCGTCTGCGCGCCCAGGTAGTGGCGCTGCTCGGGCTCGCGGGAGGCTTCTGCACGCCGCTCCTGCTCGACACGGGCGTCGATCGACCCCTGGCGCTGTTCGGATACCTGCTCGTGCTCGACGTGGGGTTGCTCGTCGTCGCGGCGCGCCAGCGCTGGCCCGCCCTCGCGCTCGTGGGGCTCGGCGCGACGTTCGCGTACGAGGTGCTTTGGACGCTCTTGCACGTGGGCGCGCAAGACGTGCCCCTCGCGCTCGTGATCGCGGGCGCGTTCGCGCTCTTGTTCGCCTTCGCGGGCGAGTTCGAGGGCCGAGGGGGACTCTCCGCGCGAGCCGGGGGCTTGCTGCTGCCGTTCCTGCTCGCGCTGCACTTCGGCCGATCGCCGGACCTCGCACCGAGCCTGTGGCCGACGGCGGCGCTGGTGGCGCTGCTCGCCTGCGGCTCCGCCGTCGTCGCGCGGCGCATGGAAGCCGCGTGGCTCGACGCGGCGAGCGCGGGCGGCGCGCTGGCCGTCGTGTTCACCTGGTTCGCGCGCGTGGAGCGCACCGGCGCCACAGTCGTCGAGCTCGGCGCGGTCTCGGTGGGGCTCGCGCTCGTCTTCCAGCTCTTCGCGGAGTGGGACCGGCGGCGTGGTCGCGAGGATGGGCGCGCCTTTCCGCCGGAGACGCTCTTGGCGGGCGGATTCACGCTCATGACGCTCGTCGTCGCCGCGGGGCCCGTCGCGCCGCCGCTCCACGGTCCGTGGCCGCTCGCGGCCGTCTGGGTGATCCTCGGTCTGCTCCTCGGACGCCAAGCTCGCCCCGCCGCGCGGCCTCACCCGCCGTTCGTCGGTGCGCTCGGAGCCGGCATCGGACTCGCGCTGTGGGCGAACGTCCACGGCGGCGCGCCGGACTTCCCCGGCGCGCGCGTCTATGGCGCGCTGGTGCTCGGCGTTGCGGCGATCGCTTTCGGCGCGGCGCGCGCGAGTTCGCCTGCGTCGAGGCGCGTGGCGTGGCACGCCGCCGGCGCGTTCTGCGTGCCGCTCCTCGCCGGGCTGCCGTCGGCCGAGGCCCTGATCGGCGATCCGCTCGCGCTCGCGTTGCTGCTCGCCCTGGCGCTCGCGATGTCCCTCGTCGCGTTGCCCACAGGCTTCGGCGCGTGGTGCGTCCTGGCCGTTCTCCTGTGCGCGCTCGGCCAATCGGTCGTGCCGCGCGCGATCGCAACGAGCACCGTCGATCCGATCGGCGCGGCGCTGACGACATCGGCGCTCGGCGCGCTCTCCGTCCTCGTCTTCGCCGCACTTCCGCTCGCCGTGCGCTTCCCCGAGGTCGGTCGGTTCGGGGGAGCGCGCGCGTTCGCCTACCGCGCCGCGGCGCTCGCGCCGATCGCCTGGCTGCCCGGGCTGCGCGACATCGACGCGTACTTCTGGGGTCTACCCGAAGGAGTCGTGCCCGCATTGCTCGGATGCGTCGCCCTGGGCGTGCTCTCCGTTGCGCGGCGCAGGGAGGTCGCGTCGCGCCGCGTCGCCCTCGTGTGGCTCGCGGCGTCGGGACTCTTCCTGCTCGCGCTCGCCGTCCCGCTGCAGGTCGGCCGCCACGAGCTGCCCGTCGCCGCGGCCGCGAGCGCGTTCGCCTTCGCGTGGCTGTGGCGGAAGCTCGACCACCGGGGTCTCGCGTACCTCGCGCTCGCTGCAGCGGTCACGGCCACCTGCTCGACCTCCGTGGCGCTCGCGGGCGTCGGCGAGTTCGAGCGCGTTCCCTGGCCGGTCTTCGACTGGGCGGGATACGGAGCGCTCCTGCCGGGCGTGCTGCTGCTTTGGGCGTCGGCGCTGCTCGCGGGGCGCGCGGAGGAAGACCTCGTCCCCGACAGGCACGTTGCTGCGCGGCGGTCGCTGCCAGCGGCGACGGCCGGGATCGGCGGCCTGCTCGCGATCTTCACCTGGATCAACCTCGAGATCTTCGACGCCTTCGGCGCGGGGACTGCGATCGAGATCGAGCTCGAGCGCGATCCCGCGCGCGATCTCGCGCTGTCGATCGCGTGGGCGCTCTACGCGCTGGCGATCCTGGGCGCCGGGATGATCCTCGAGCGCACCGCGCTGCGCTGGGCGAGCCTCGCGTTCCTGATCCTGTCGCTCGGCAAGGTCTTCCTGCACGACCTGGGGGAGCTCGAGGGGCTCTTCCGCGTCGCGTCGCTGTGCGGGCTGGCGCTGTCGTTCTTCGCGGTCTCCGTGCTCTACCAGCGCTTCGTGTTCCGCGCCCCGCCTTCGTCCGACCACACGACGCCGTAGAGCGTGTCGCGCTCGACAGGGATGCGACCCGCGTCGCGGATGGCGCGCACGAGCTCGGCGCGCGGCGTGAGCTGCGGCGTCGTCGCGCCGGCGTCGTGATAGATCCGCTCCTCGACCACGGTGCCGTCGACGTCGTCCGCGCCGAAGGAGAGACAGACCTGCGCGATCGCGAGCTCCATCAGGATCCAGTAGGCCTTGACGTGCGGGACGTTGTCGAGCATGAGTCGCCCGACGGCCATCTCGCGCAGCTCGTCGAGCGCGGTAGGTCCGCTCGAGAGGTTCGACCACTCGTTGTTCGCGGGGTGGTAGGAGAGCGGGATGTAGGTCTGGAAGCCGCCCGTCTCGTCCTGCAGGCGGCGCAGGCGGTCGAGGTGGTCGACCTTCTCCTCCGCGGTTTCGATGTGCCCGTGCAGCATCGTGCAGTTTGAACGCAGCCCGGCCGAGTGGACGGAGCGGGCGATCGAGAGCCACTCGTCACCGGTGATCTTCTGCTTGTAGCCCTCGCGGTGGATGCGCTCGGCGAAGACCTCGGCGCCGCCGCCGGGACACGAATCCAGGCCCGCCTGCTTGAGCTCTTCGAGCACGTCCGCGATCGGCTTCTGCGCGACCTTCGCGATCTGGTCGAGCTCCACCATCGTGAAGGCCTTCACGTGGATCGCGGGTCGCGCGGCCTTCACGGCGCGCAGAATGTCCTTGTAGTACTCGTACGGGATCTTCGGCCACACGCCCGCGACCATGTGCACCTCGGTCACGGGCTCGTGCAGTTGATCGCGGATCTTCTGCGCGACCTCGTCGGGCGTCATCAGGTAGGCGCCCGGCTGTCCCGGCAGGCGATCGAAGCTGCAGAACTTGCAGAACTTGTTGCAGTAGTTCGTGTAGTTGACGTGCTGGTTCACGTTGAAATAGGTGCGGTCGCCGTGGCGGCGCTCGCGCACGAGGTTCGCGAGCTCGCCCACGGTGTGGAGCGCGCTCGTGCGGTACAGCGCGAGCCCGTCGTCGAGCGACAGGCGCTCTTCCGCCGCGACTTTCTCGCCGATGGCGCCGAGCCCTGCTGCTCGCGCTCGCGCGAGCACTCGCTCGGCGCGCGCGCGGGCGAGGACGCGCTCCTCCTGCTCGGAGACGGCGAGCGTCACGCCGGCGCGAGCCGCGACACGGCGGCTTCCTCGCGGTTCGCGGGACGGCAGGGTCCGGCGTGGCGAACGTCGTCGATCCCGTACCACGAATTGCGCCGGCGCGGCAGGAGTCCCGCGCCCTCGATCTGGCGCTCGATCTCCGCGATCGACTCGAGGTGGAAGCAGCCGGCGGCGCTGACGACGTTCTCCTCGAGCATGGTGCCGCCGAAGTCGTTGCAGCCGAAGCGCAGCGTGAGCTGGGCCATCTTCATGCCCTGCGTCACGTAGCTCGTCTGCACGTTGTCGAAGTTGTCGAGGAAGATGCGCGCGAGCGCCTGGACGCGCAGGTAGACGGCGCTCGAGACGCGCGGCGGATAGAGGTGCTCCTCGGGCACGCCCTCCCTCTGCATGTTCCAGCATGCGAAAGCCGTGAAACCGCCGGTCTCGTCCTGGAGCTCGCGCAGCCGCGCGAGGTGCTCGATCCGCTCGGCGGGCGTCTCGAGGTGGCCGAACATCATCGTGGCGGAGGAGCGCAGCCCCGCCGCGTGGATCTTCCGATGCACGTCGAGCCAGCGCTCGGTCGAGGTCTTCTTCGGCGCGATGAGCTTGCGCACGCGCTCGACCAGGATCTCGGCGCCCGCGCCGGGCACGCTGCCGAGGCCGGCGGCGCGTAGGTCGGCGAGCACCTCCTCGACCGGCCGCTTGTCGAGCTTCGCGAGGTGGTCGATCTCCGGGGCCGAGAGCGCGTGCGCGTTCACGAGCGGGAAGCGCGCGCGCAGGTCCGCGATCAGGTCGCACCACCAGTCGGTCAGGAGGCTCGGGTGGTGCCCGCCCTGCATCAGGATCTGGCGTCCGCCCAAATCCGCCGTCTCCTGCACCTTGGCCACGATCTCCGCGCGCGAGAGCACGTAGGCTCCGTCGGCCTTCGGACGCCGGTAGAAGGCGCAGAAGCCGCAGTCGGTGACGCACACGTTGGTCGGGTTGACGTTGCGGTCGACGACGTAGGTGACGATCGGCTCGGGGTGCTTGCGCCAGCGCACGAGGTCGGCGAGCCGCCCGAGCGTCAGGAGGTCGGCGTGCTCGTGCAAGAGGAGCCCTTCCGCGGAGTCGATGCGCCGGCCTTCGGTCACCTTCTCCCCGACGCGCTCGAGCTCGAGGGCGAGCTCTCCGCGCGCGGCGGACGAAGCGAGCGGCGCCCGCCACGCCGCCGCCGGAGCGTCTTCGCCGGTTCCTAGAGCTCCCACCCGCGACATGGCCGCGAGTATAGGGCCCGCGTTCGGTCGCGCGAGGCGGGTCAGTCGCGCCGCACCTCGGCCTCGACGTCCTTCTGCCCCTGGAGCACGACCAGCACCTCCCCGGGCCGCGCGCGCGTCGCCTCCCGCGCCACGACGACGCGGAAGCGCCGCTCGGGCCACTCGAGCTCGGTCCAGGCCTGGACCGAGCGCACGGTCAGGATGGCGGCGTCGGTCACGCCCGGCGTCTCGCGGTCGCCCACGACGCGCGCCGGCACCTTGGGGGCGTTCACGGTGCTCCCCGGCGGCGCGGCATCGAGCAGCGGCCAGAGCCGCGCGAGGTAGCGCGCGCCCAGTTGGTCGGCCTGCTCCCACTCGGGGTAGCGCCGCACGAGCGGAGACGTGACGGTCTGCAGGACGAGGAGCACCGACAGCAGTCCGAGGGCCGCTTTGGCCCCCACGCGCCGTCGACGCGCCGCCTCCGTCGCTCGTGCCTCGCGCCGCAGGGTCGCGACGAGCGCTTCGACCGCGCTGCCTGCGGCCAGCGCGAAGCCCGCGAGGGGCAAGAGCTCGTACCACGGCTGGTGGGCGCCGCCGAGGGAATGGACGAGGGCCGATCCGACCATCCAGAGCCCCGCGATCGAGAGGGCGCCGCCGAAGCGCCGCGACTCCCAGCGCGCGCGGGCCTCGTCCCGTGACGCGAGTGACGCGAGCCAGGCTCCGGCGAGTGCGACCGCGATGGCGGCCTGGAGCGCGAGGCCGAGCGTGCGACCGAGGGCTTCCGGCAGGAGCACGCCCTCGAGGATGTCCGCGGCGACGCGCGGGTGCAGCGCGGCGCCGTGCCGCTTGGGACCGCCCATTCCGCCGAGGACCGCGAAGCGCGCGGCGAGCGCGACTCCGAGCGCGATCCAGCACGGCGAGGTCGCGACGAGGGCGTGTCGGCCGCGCGCGCGCCACCCGGCGTGCGGCGAGCGCAGGAACACGGCCGCGCAGGCGAGGGCGGGGAAGGCGAGGGCCGTTTCCTTCGAGCCCATCGCGAGGAGCGCCCACAGGCCCGCGAGCACGGGCGGCCCGCGCTTCGCGAGCCCGCGCGGCGAGAGGAGCGCTGCGAGCGCCAGCGCGGCGAAGAGGCAGGCCAGGGTCTCGTGGCGGCGCGGAACGATCGGCAGCACGTCCACGTGCGAGGGATGCAGCGTGAAGACGACGCCGCATACCGCCGGCCCGATCCACGCGCGCGGTCCGAGCAACTGCCGCGCGAGCCGGGCGAGAGCGACCGCGGCGGCGGCGAAGATCGCGATCGAGTGGACCTGGAAGCCGCGGGCGGCGAGCCCGTAGAGCTGCTCGTCGAGGGCGACCGACAGGTTCAGGATCGGCCGGTAGTAGTCCTGCTCGAAGCGGTCGTCCATGAGCTTCATCGCGAAGAGCCCGAGGACGTCGGCGATCGACCGCACGCGCGCGGTCAGGATCACCGGCAGCGTGTCGTGTCCGACCAGTCCGATCGCGATCTGGTAGCGGTGCGTCAGGAACGCGAGCGCGACGACCCCGAGCGCGATCCACCCGAAGCCCGGTCGAGCCCGAGCGTCCGGGGGAGGACCGCCGGGCTGCGCGCCGCTGTCGACCGTTCCCATGGCGCGGCATCCTAAGCGCGTGGCCGAGCGGGCGAGCTCTCGCTCGCCGGGACGGCGCGCTCCCTCGAATGGAAGGGTGCTCGGAAGCGCGCGAACACTAGACTGCCGCCGCCATGGTCCAGACCGACACCAACTTGATGGCCACGATCGTCTCCCTGTGCAAGCGCAGGGGGTTCGTCTTCCAGGCCTCGGAGATCTACGGCGGCATCGGCAACACCTACGACTACGGTCCCTTGGGGGTCGAGCTCAAGCGGCGCGTGAAGGATGCTTGGTGGAACCGCGTGGTCACGGCGCGCACCGACGTCGTGGGGCTCGACTCGGCCATCCTGCAGAACCCGCGCGTGTGGGAGGTCTCGGGGCACGTCGGCGGCTTCGCCGACCCGATGGTCGACTGCAAGAAGTGCAAGGCGCGCTTCCGGGCCGACAAGCTCGCCGACGCGCGCTGCCCCGAGAAGCCGTCGAAGGCGCCGGGCGAGTGCGGCGGCGAGCTCACGGAGCCGCGCTCGTTCAACTTGATGTTCAAGACGCACGTGGGACCGGTCGAGGACGGCGGAGCCGCGGTCTACCTGCGGCCCGAGACGGCGCAGGGCATCTTCCTGAACTTCAAGAACGTGCTCGAGAGCACGCGCATCAAGCCGCCCTTCGGGATCGCGCAGATCGGGAAGTCGTTCCGCAACGAGATCACGCCCGGGAACTTCGTGTTTCGCATGCGCGAGTTCGAGCAGGCGGAGATGGAGTACTTCGTGCCGCCCGCCGAGAACGACGCGTGGTTCGAGTACTGGCGGCGCGAGCGTTTCGAGTGGTACGTGGAGCTCGGCATCCGGCGCGAGAATCTGCGCCTGCGAGACCACGCCACGGACGAGCTCGCGCACTACAGCACGGCCTGCAGCGACATCGAGTACCTGTATCCCTTCGGCTGGGGCGAGCTCGAGGGCATCGCCTGCCGCACGGACTTCGACCTGAAGCGCCATTCCGAGGGCTCGGGCACCGAGCTCGTCTACTTCGATCCGGAGACGAAGGAGCGCTACACGCCCTTCGTCATCGAGCCGGCGGGCGGAATCGATCGGATGGCGCTGACCTTCTTGATCGACGCGTACGAGGAGCAGGCGCTCGAGAAGGACACGCGCGTCGTGCTGCACCTGCATCCCGAGATCGCGCCGATCACGGTGGGCGTGTTCCCGCTCGTGAAGAAGGAAGGCATGCCCGAGAAGGCGCACGAGATCGAGGCGACGCTGCGGCGCGCGCGCTACGCGACCTTCTACGACGAGAAGGCGGCCATCGGCCGGCGCTACCGCCGCCAGGACGAGATCGGCACGCCTTTCTGCGTCACGATCGACGGCGACACGCTCGAGAAGAACGTCGTCACCGTGCGCCACCGCGATTCGATGCAGCAGGAAAGCGTCGCCGTGCCGGAGCTCGTGGCATGGCTCGACGCGGCGATCCGTGGCTGGAAACGCTGAGTTCGACCGCGGTGACGTCGTGGAGGGGCTCGTGCCGCTGGGTAGGGGACCTCCTGCGGGTGCGATCAGCGGAGCGGAGAGCTCTCACGGCGATCTCGTCAGCGTGCAGGAGAAGACGCGGCGCGCAGCCGATGGATCAGCTCCCCCTCGTTTCCTCGCGACCGTCGCCGTCGTGCGGGTTCGCACGACGGAGCGCTGCGACCGAAGGAGCGTTACCTGGATGTTTCGTCGGACTAGGCCGAAGGCGTGCGGCAAATGGGGAGCTTGGCTCCGTGTGGCTGCTCGCGGAGAAGTGAAGGGCGACTGGGACGGCGACACGGAGCCCTGCTCCGCATGGCCGCGCTCGGGATGGAGGATCACATGAATGCTGGCAAGGTCTCGATCGTCGCCGCGCTCGGGCTCGGCCTGGCTTCGACATCGGCTCAGGGGCAGAGCACGATGGAGCTGCAACCGGCTTGGGAAGCCGTGCTCGACGGCTCGACCGCCGTCGATCTGAAGTTGGACGACCGCGAGCTCGCGGGTGGCCGTCTTTTCCTTGCGTTTCGGCGCCTGGGCACTGCCGGGTTCACGGTGCAGCGCATCGTCGCCGCGACGGGCGAGCTCGAATGGGACACGACCTTCGTCTCCGACGGTTCGATCGGGGGCGAGGTCGTCGCGGACCTCGAGGTCGACAGCTTCGGACGCGAAGCCTTCGTGATTTCGAAGCCGGACTTCCGCATCACCCGCTTCAGCGGAGTGGACGGAGCCGCCGAGGTCTTCGACGTGCTCACGGGCACGGATGGCGAGCGGCTCGCGCTGACGCCGAACGGCCAGCGGCTCGTGGCTGCGGGCGAGGAGGTCGTGGCAACGTACGAGCGCGCGAGCGGCGCGCGCCTGTGGACCGCGGCTCTGCCGGCGGGGGAGCTCCTGGACCTCGCCGTGGACGGCCGCCGCGTCTTCGTCGTTGCGGGAACCGCGGTCGTGGCGCTGCGGCTCGTCGACGGCTCGACCGCGTGGACCGTCGACCTCCAAGGCTTCGAGCCACTGACGCTCGAGAAGGGAGTCGGGAACGCGCCGCTCGTGGTCTCGGGGAGCGCCGGCTCCCGCGGCCTCGACGCCGAGACCGGAGCGCTGCTCTGGTCGGCGGACCTCGCAGGCCCGAAGACCACGTCGCTCTCGCCGGACGGGAACGTCGTCTATCGCCACAACGGTGTGAGCTTCCTCACCGGGCCGAGCTTGTCGGCCCTGGAACTCGCCACCGGGTTGGAGCTGTGGTCGATCCCGGTCCCGCTCGTGCTGACCGTTCTCCAAGCGGACCCGATGGTGTCGCCCGACGGCACCCGGCTCGCCCTGCCGGGTTGGAAGCAGACCTTCGTCCACGACGCGTTGACCGGGAGCCTGGTCTTCACCGTCCCGTTCTCGGCGGGCCCTACCACCTCGCTCGAGTCCGTGTCGTTCGGTCCGACGGGGGACGAGCTCCTTGTCGTCGGCGATGCACCGTTCCCGACTCCGCTCGTCGTCGTCTCCCAGGCGCTGCCGGACGGCGCCGAGGTCTGGAGCCACTTCGTCGAGGGGATCGGAAGCTCGGCGGACACTCTCCACACGGCTGCGCTCTCGCCGGACGGCATGCGCTGGTTCCTCGGGGGTCGCGGCGGAGAGGCGCTTCGATTCGAGCTCGCCGCGTTCGATGCAGGGAGCGGCGCGCTCTCCTGGAGCACCGAGGACGAAAGCCTCGCGCACGCAGAGCGATTGGCTGCGTCGAACCAGGCGGTCTTCGCCATCGCGGGGGACGACCTCGCCGCGTACCAAGGATCGAACGGAGCGGAGCTCTGGCTGCGCGCGGGCGACCTCCCGCACGATCTCGCCGCCGCGCAGGACGGGACGGCGTTGTACGAGCTCGTCGAGATCCCGAACGTACCGGGGAACTCCGACTTCGGCGTGCGCCGGCTCGATCCGAGCACGGGTGCAGAGGTGTGGTTCGCGGTCTTCGACGGCGAAGGGTCCTACGACGCGCCGGGTGCGATCGATCTCTCGCCCGACGGCTCGACGGTCTACGTCGCTGGCCGCAAGCGCTTCCCGTCGATGACCCCGGTGGCCCACGTCGCGACGCTTGCGCTCGACGCCGCGAGCGGCGCTGTCCTGTGGGAGTCACTGAGCCCGGAGGGCGCCGAATGGAACGCGCGGGACGTGCTCGTTGCCGCGGACGGCGCGCGCATCTTCGTTCTGGCCGGGAAGGGCCCGGGGGGATTGGGAGCGAGCCGCTTCCTCGCCTACGACGCCGCGACAGGGGCCGAGCTGTGGAAGACGCCGGTCGTCGCCCTGAGCAACGTCGACTATCCATCTCTCGCGGCGGCGCTCTCGGCGGACGGGACGCGTCTCATCGGGGCCGGGTTCGGCACCTTCGTGTTCGGCAACGACTTGGAGTACCGGTGGAGTGCTCGAGTCCTCGACACGGCGACGGGAGCCGTCGTTTGGGACCGCGACATCCACTCGACCTACACCTACCCCGAAGTGATCGACGTGCTCGTGACGAGCGCCGCACCGACGGTGGTCGTGTGCGGACAGCCCACGTCGAAGCTCCTCGTGGGGCTCGATCTCGCGACGGGCGACGAGCTCTGGCACGCTTCGTCGTGGCCGGCATTCCCTCCCGGCGGCGTGCATCTGGCCGAGCAGCCGGCCACAGGGCGGTTCCTCGTCGCCCACACGCGCGGCGGCATCACGTCCGACTTCCGGGCGGCGGCGTTCGACCTGCCGAGCCTGGTGTCGTCGCCGGCGCCGATCTCGCTCGCGAGCGGCGGGGAGCGCGAGCTCAGGCTGCGTGCAGGCGCCGTCCACGGCGGCGAGTCGTACTGGATCCTCGGCAGCGCGTCCGGCTCCGGCGAGGGCCTCCAGTTGCCGAACGGCGATGTGCTCCCGCTCGTCCCCGATGCGTACTTCGCGTTGACGCAGCGACACGCCCTGGCGCTGTTCGCGGGCTTCGCCGGCTCTCTCTCGCCCGCTGGCGAAGCCCGCGCCGTCCTTGCGATCCGAAGCGGCGCGGACTCTTCGCTGGCGGGACTGCGCCTGACGCACGCGGCGCTCGTCGTCGACCCAGCCGGCGCCGTGTCCCTCGCGACGAACGCCGTGGACGTCGTGCTCCAGCCGTGAAGGGCTGCGATTCGAGCGCTGCCCTCCCGATACACGGGAGGCGCTCCATGCCGCAGGTCGGTGAGCGCTCCTCGATGAGTTAGCTAGCCGTCAGGAGACCATGGAGCTCGGTCGTCTGGGGTCCGAGTCGGCGTGCAAACGCTCCGGTTGCTCGCAGCCACCGCGGCCGGTCGTGCGCCGGCGTCTCGCTCAGTACCATGGTGGCCCCAACCCCCTCAGGAAAGGAGATCGAGCATGTCCGCTGAAGACCGCGCTGGAATGTCCGTGATGCTGACCTGCCGCGACGTGAAGGCGTCCGCGGCCTTCTACAAGAAGCTCGGTTTCGAGATGAAGGAGAGCTGGCCCTCCGAGGAAGATCCTCAATGGGCGAACATGACGCTCGCCAGCCAGTCGGTGATGATCGGGGCGAGCATGGACCCCGACAAGGTCGGGGAGATGTGCGGCGGCGACGAAGCGCTCGCCGGCTACTGGAAGAAGTGCGCGCAGGATTTCCGCAAGCATCCGTCCGGCGTCGGCATCCAGGTCTACCTGCACGTCGGGGACGTCGACGCCTACTACGACCTGGTGAGCGCCAAGAAGGTCCGTCCCGACACGAAGCCGACGACGCAGTTCTACGGCATCCGCGACTTCGCCGTGTCCGATCCGGACGGCTACCGGCTCGTGTTCTTCACGCCCGTTTCGCTGGAGACGTGCCAGTCGTGCGGCATGCCGCTCACCGAAGCGAAGCCGGGCCAGATGTACTGCGCCTATTGCACCGACGAGAAGGGAGTGCTGCGTCCCTACGAGTCCGTCTTCGAGGGCACCGTGCGCGGCTACTTCATGGAGATGCAGAAGATGTCGCGCAAGGACGCCGAGAAGGCCGCGAAGGCGCACCTCGCGAAGATGCCCGCTTGGGCGGCTCGCTAGGGGCGAGGTCGAAGGGCGAGCTCTGGATGGAACGAGGGACCCGATCGCCTGGACCGGGTCCCTCGTACGCTGACGATCGAGGGTCGCGACTCGCGAGCTAGAACGCGCTGCCGACGGAGCGCGTCGCGCCCTGCGGGTTCTCGTGCTCGAAGCCCGTGCCCTTGCGGTCCCACACGTCCTCGGACCAGAAGTAGTAGAAGTTCACGGCGATGACGTCGACGAACATCATGACGCCTCCCACGAGGGGATAGACGGGGACGATGTTCTGGAGCAGGGCGCCGTGGATCCACGAATCGTCCGTGTACTTCTGGTTGACCCAGTCGTCCCAGGTGCGCGAGAGGCGCATTGGTCCCGCGACGCAGCTCGGAAGCAGGGTGATGGCACCCACGAGCGCGCACGCGGCGAGAGTTTTCTTCAACATGTTTCGCTCCGTCGTTGTTGCTGTGTGACAGGGCAGCGGTGCAATGCACCGCTTCACGGGCGCGCAGCATAGGCGGCGACCCTTGCCGATGCGATTCCGTTGCGACGGCGCCCGACGGGGGCGGATTTCCCTGCTCCCCGGAAGTAGGTAGCCGACGGGTGGCGCGCCGTTTTTCCCCCCGCCCGAGAGTCGCCTACCTGCGCCGCAGATCGAGCGCTATCGTGTTGCCCCGTTTCAGCGAGAGCATCCATCGACGAAGGAGTGGAGAACGTGTCCGCAGCCACACAGACCCTCGAGTTCCAGGCCGAGGTCCGCGAGATCCTCGACCTGATGATCCACTCGCTCTACACGAACCGCGAGATCTTCCTGCGCGAGCTCGTGTCCAACGCGAGCGACGCCCTGGACAAACGGCGCGTGTTGGCGCTCGAGGATCCGAAGCTCGAGTTCGAGAACGAGCCGCGCATCCGACTCGTGCGCGACCTCGCCGCGCGCACCCTGCGCATCGAGGACAACGGCATCGGGATGACCCGCGACGAGGTCGTGGCGAACATCGGCACGATCGCGCGTTCCGGCACGCGCGAGTTCCTGCGCGAGCTGCGCGAGAAGAAGGAGTCCGAGCTCCCCAGGCTCATCGGCCAGTTCGGAGTCGGCTTCTACTCGAGCTTCATGGTCGCCGATCTGGTCGTGCTCGAGACGTGTCGCGCCGGCGAGGCGGTCGGCACGCGCTGGTCGTCGAAGGGCGACGGCACCTACGCGCTCGAGGAAGCGCCGGGGATCCGGAGGGGAACGTCGGTCGAGCTGCACTTGAAGCGCCAGACCGTCGACGACGACGACTTCCAGGACTTCACGAGCGAATGGGTCCTGCGCGACGTCGTCCGCAAGTACTCCGACTTCGTCGAGTACCCGATCGAGCTCGAGGTCGAGCGCGAGGAGGGCGAGGGCGCGGACAAGCAGCCCGTGCAGCGCACGGAAGTCCTGAACTCGCGCAAGCCGCTCTGGACGCGGCCCAAGGCCGAGATCTCGACGGAGGAATACGCGGAGTTCTACAAGCACGTCGCGCACGACTTCGACGAACCCTTCGAGACGATCCACTTCAAGGCGGAGGGCGCCAGCGCCTACACGGCCCTCCTGTTCCTGCCGAAGACGCAACCCTTCGAGCTGCTCGACCCCAATCGCACGCGCTCGCGCGTCACGCTGTACGTCAAGCGCGTCCAGATCCAGACCGAGTGCGAAGGGCTCGTTCCCGTGTGGCTGCGCTTCGTCGTCGGCCTGGTCGACAGCGACGATCTGCCGCTCAACGTGTCGCGCGAGACCCTGCAAGGGAGCCACCAACTCGCGCAGATCCGAAAGCGCGTCACGAAGAAGGTCCTCGATGCGTTGCGCGAGCGGCTCGAAGAGGATCGCGCGGCCTACCTGGAGTTCTGGCAGGGCTTCGGACCCGTGATCAAGGAGGGCTTGTACTTCGACGATTCTCTCGTGAACGAGCTCACTTCCGTGTGCTTGTTCCACACGACGAGTTCGGAGTCGCCCTCCACGCTCTCCGAGTACGTGGAGCGCATGCCGCTCAAGCAGAAGGCGATCTACTACTTGGCCGGGGAGAACCGCGACGCCCTGGCCTCCTCCGTCCACCTCGAGGTGGCGCGCAAGAAGGGCTTCGAGGTCCTGCTGTGTACGGATTCGGTCGACGAGTTCGCGTTTCAGCGCATGCGCGAGTTCGAGGGCCGGCAGGTGGTCGCGCTCGATCGCGCGGACGTCGAGCTCGAGGACGCGGAAGAGAAGCGCGAGCGCGAGACGCAGCAGAAGGCGCTCGAACCGCTGCTCGCCGCCGTCAAGGAAGAGCTCGACGCCGTCCAGGAGGTGCGCTTCTCGAGCCGCCTCACGGACAGTCCCGTGGCGTTGGTCAGCTCGGGAGAGCTGTCCCCGAATCTCGCGCGCATCCTGCGCGACGCGCGCAAGACCGTTCCCGAGACGAAGCGCATCCTCGAGCTCAATCCCGCGCATCCGCTCGTGCAGCGCATGATGGCGATCCACTCGGACGAGGGCGACAGCAAGCGTTTCGCGGACTACTGCGACCTGCTCTACGGGCAGGCGCTCCTGCGCGAGGGCTCGCCGGTGCCGCACGCCGAGCACTTCGCCAAGCTCCTGTCGGAGCTCATGGTCCAGGCTCCCTGAGCCCCAGGCGGTTCACTCCGACGCGCACATCACTCCCCGCAAACCGTTCGACAGGAGCCAGCCTTCCGGTCCCCCGGGATCGGCGAAGGCCGCTTGGATGTGCATGGAGAGACCCCGCAGCTCGGGCTCGTCCGGCGTCGCGATGTCAAAGGTCGCGACGCCGTTCACCTTCGCCTGCACGTGCCGCACGAGTGCGTTTCGCTGCGAAACGAGACAGACTCCACCCAGCGCGGGCTCGTACGAGTCGCGCAGCGACACGACGAAGAAGCCGAAGCACGCGGGCTGCATCCCGCTCACGCGGAAAGCGTGGGTCGTACCGAGCTCCGTCGTCTCCGACGTGCTCTCGAGCAGCAGCGCGTTCGCTCCGCCGATGGCCCTGCCGTAGGGCGTGTAGCGGCAGGCCTCGGGCAGCGCGTAGTCCCAGATGCCGGCGCCGCGCGTCGCGAATCGCATCACTTGCCTTCCCACGGCCTCCACGCCCGTGAACGCGACGATCGGCGCAACGCCCTCGGAGGCGTCGCTCCAGGCCGTAGCCTCCGCGTCGCGCCTCCACGGACCGGATTCCGTCGCGAGGAAGAGCGTGCCGTTGAAGTCGCCGGCCTCCGCGAGGTCGTGCACGAGGGTGCTCGGGAGTCCCTCGGCGAAGGGCTCGTAGTTGCGACCCCCGTCGGTCGAGCGCCACACGGGCGCACCCCCGTACCCGCTCCCGACCACCCACACGGTTTCGACGTCGAACGTCGAGGCCGCGATCGCCGTGGCGTGGAAGTAGGGGAGCGGTGGCGTTTCGGAGGGAGTCCACGTCGCGCCCCCGTCGTTCGAGCGCCACAGCCTCCCGCGGCTCGTCGCCGCGAAGACGCGCGAGCGGTCGGCGGGAGAGAAGGCGAGCGCCGAGAGGTACTCGCCGCGCGAGAGCTCGAAGTCCTGCTCGCTCGCGAGCGTCGCGGAGAAGCCGTTCGTGTGCGCGTCCTTCTGATAGCGCCACAGGTGGGTCGCGAGCAGGAAGAAACTCCCGCCGTCCTCCGGGTCCGCGACGAGGGGCGGGTGGTACGCGTGGGTCTCGCCGACCGGGAGCGCGGCGGCGAAGAGCTCGGGAGGGTCCGCGCCGAGGTGGATCAGGACGAAGTCCGGATGGCTCGCGTAGACCCGGACCGGCTCGCCGCCGTTCGAGACCGCGTGCGCGTAGTCGCCCGGCAGGAGCGACTCGAAGTCGAGATCCGCGGAGGACGAGGCGGAAGCCGTGCGTGAGCGCTGCCAGCCCTGATCCGCCGAGCCGGCCACGACGCGGCGCGGATCCGCCGCCGACGAGAGCGTCGCGTGGTAGTCGCCCAGGCCTCCGCGCGCGATCCAACGCGAGCTCGCCGACGCCGGCTCCCCTTCCACGTCCCCTGAGCGCGCTGCCGGATCGCTCCCGCCGTGCAGCGCTTCGCGCCGAGCGCGTCGCGCCCGGTCGTTCGCGAGCTCGAGGGCGACGGGGTCGACTCCGCGCGGCGCCGGACGGAGCTCGCGCCACCAGGCGTCACGGCGCTCGGCTAGGCTCGGTGCGGGGTGCGCTGCGCTCGAGTCCGCTGCGCGCAAGAAGGCCTCGGGCCGCTGCTCCAGCGCCGGGACCGGAACGAGGGGAGCGCGGGCGGCACAGCTCTGCACTGCGGCGAGCGCGAGCGCGACGACGAAATCTTTGTGCATCTCGGATGGGTCGAATCGAGCGCGACTCTACAACGCGGGCGCGCGCCGTCGGTCAGGCCCCTTTCTGGATGCGCACGTCGACCCAGCGCCAGAAGCGGCTGGACTCGATCTTCCCGTGCGAGCGCGCCCCCAGGAACTGCGCCGCCGTCTCGAGGAACGCGTGGGGAATGGAGAGCGCGCGCCAGTACAGGCGTTCGCCGCGGGCGAGGTCGCAGCGCGCGAGGAGCTCGCGGTAGAAGCGCCGCTGATGGGCGGCGCCGCGCAGCACGTCGCCCCAAGTGGGAACGTTCCGGAGGCCGAAGAGCTCCACGAGGTTCTGGTGATCGCGGTAGATGCGCCTGAACTCGCGCGCGAGCACGAGCGAGTGCGAGTGCTCGACCCGGGCCTTCGGCTCGAAGGCGATGCGTCCTCCGTCGAGCAGCACCGCGCGCGCCCAGGCCATGTCCTCGCCGAAGTCCCGCTCGGGGAACGGGTGGCGCTCCCAGGTCGAGCGCCGCACGCATGACGCGACGTTGTCGAACGCGCAGGTCTGGTAGCGCTCCATCGGCGCCATGGCCTCGAAGCGCGCGCGCGACGCCTCCGGGGAGCCCGCGACGAGCTCCTGCACGAGCGGCGTGTCGCGCGTCGCGCTCCACTGCCGCAGCCGTTCGGCGATCAGCGGGTCGCAGTCGGGGCGCGGGAACTGCCGCGCGTAGGCGCCGTCCACGGCGGGGTCGTCGAGGGCCGCGAAGAGATGCGCGAGGTAGGAGTCGTCCAGGGGCAGCGCGTCCTGGGTGAGGAGCGCGACGCGTTCGCCGTCCGTCTCCGCGATGGCGAGGTTGCGCGTGCGCCCGTGTCCGAACTCGGACTGGGGGATCGACAGTACGTGCGCTCCCGCCGATGCGGCCGCTTCCCACGTGCCGTCCGTCGAGCCCGAGTCGACGACGACGAGCTCGAAGCCCCCCGCGAGATCCTGTCGCGCGAGCGCGTCGAGCTGCGCGCGGAAGCGCGCGCCGCCGTTCCAGGTCGGGACGACGAGGGAGAGCGGCCGGCGCTCGCGGCGGATGGAGCTCGTCCGGGGGCGGACCACTCGCGGCTCAGCCCCGCACTGCCTGCGCCAGGAGCTTGGCCGACACGGCGCGCGCCGCGATCACGCACTGGTCGGAGTTGAAGTAGTCGTAGTGTCCGAAACGACCGAGCGCGACGATGCCGGCGCGCTCGCACCAACCGAGCGACGCCTCGCGGCGCGAGTCGAGCTCGTGGTCGTAGACGATGTAGGCGAAGCGATGCCAGCTCGTGTCCGTGAAGAGGATCTCGTCCTTGCGCACGAGACCCGCCACCTCCATGCCGCGGACGACGTCGTCGACGATGCCGGCCGGCGCGCGCTCGCCCGGCGGATTGGTCACCTCGCACAAGAACGACGTCTTCTGCGCCGGCGCGTTGCCGGGCGAGTAGTTGGACATGTACGTGATGCGGTTCGCCGGTCCCTGCTTGGTCTGCGGGAAGTAGACCCACGACAGGTCCGGATGCTCTTCGCGGTCGAGCGCGAGCAGGATCGTGGTGATCGAGTTGTGCGCGAGGCCGCGCATCGCCTTCGCGATGCCAACCGGGATGCCCTCGACGATGTCGGGCAGGAGGTTCATGGCGATCGTGTTGACGACCTGGTCGAACTCCTCGCCGTTCACGCGCCAGCCCGCCCGACCCTTCACGACGCTCGTCACCGGGGTCGAGAGTCGGATCCGATCGGAGAGGGTCGAGGCCAAACCGTCGGTGATCGCCTGGAAGCCCCCGTGCTTCGGATAGAAGAAGATCGCCTGGTGCAGGTAGCCCTCGGTGCGGATGCCGATCGACGCGCGCAGGACGTCCTCGATCGGCGCGTCGGGCACGCGGCCCGCGACCCAGCCGCTCGTGAGCTCCTCGAGCGGGCGCTTCCAGATCTTCGCGTTGTAGGGATCCATGAAGTGCTCGGCGATCCCGTCGCCGAAACGCCAGCGGATCCAGCGCTTGAAGTCTCCCGGCGCGTCGCTCCCGTCGACCTTGCGCCGGTGCCAGGCTTCGACGTAGCCCTTCAAGCAGTCGAAGTTGACCTCCTTCGGCAGGTCGCCGAGCCCGTTCTCGAAGGGGTAGTGCACCCAGCGGTCGTCGAAGCGGATCTTCGTGTTGCGATCGCGCCGGACGAACGCGTCGTCGCCGCCCGCCGCGTCCTTCATCCACTGCATGGCGGCCGCGTCCTTGCTGAACAGGATGTGGCCTCCGGCCGTGTCGTACGTGAAGCCGTCGACCTGCTTCGACTCGCACAGGCCTCCCGGCTTCGAGCCCGCCTCGAAGAGCGTCACGTCGGACTTCGAAAGCCCCCCTTCGACGAGGAAGCGCGCGAGGGCGAGGCCGGACACGCCGGCACCGAGGATGGCTGTCTTCACGGGGGAAGGTGGGCGGGTCGGCCGCGAGCGAGGGCCGAGTACCTTAAAGGAGAGAGTTGCGTAGCGCCATCAGCGCCGTCGCTGGAGCAACTCGGGGTCGATCCGAGCGCGGCGAAGGAAGGGTCCGGCCGCCTGCATCCAGCGGTGGCCGTCGGTGCGATAGCCGGCCGTCGGTGCGACGCCCGGCGCGATCTCGGCGAAGTACGTGTTGAAGGCCCGCATGGCGACCTCGCGGGCGTACTTCGCGAGGCAGCTCGCGAGCGCCACCGCGAAGCTCTGCTCCTCGGCGCGCTCGGCGAACGCGATGCGCATCGCGCGCCCGGCGCCCGCGAGGTGGAACTCGCTGAAGCCGGGGGCTTCCGTCACGAGGCGAACGCTCGCATCGGGGAAGCCGCGGCCGAGCAGCGGCCCGTAGTGCCAGCGCCCGCCTTGGCGGTCGACGACCGCGCGCATGCTCGGAGCGGCGTGCCGATCCCACAGCCCGCGCAGGATCCCGTGCAGCAGGTGCCACACGGTGGCCGCCTTGTTCTCGGTCTCGCGAAAGGAAGCGTTGAGCTCTCCGGCCGGAACCAGACGCACGCCGAACGCGCGCAGGTCGACGTCGGCGCGCGCGAGCGCGCGGGCGAGGCGCTCGGCCTTGAGCTCGACCGAGCCGCGCTCGCTGCACAGCGGGAGCGCGGGCAGCCGCGTGTACCAGGGATGGCGATCGAGCTCCTGCTCGGTCGGAGCGAGGGCGCTCTGCACGGCGCCCGGCGCGCGCGCGCCGAGGATCAACTCGCGTGCGTCGGCCGGCGGCCGTCGCGCGGGATCGAGCTGGGCCAGGAAGGCGAGCGCCGTGTTCTCGAGCCGTTTCAGTCCGCGCTCGTTGCGCGTGAACACCTGCTTGCTGTCCGCCACGATCAAGCGCTGCTTGTCGCGCCCGGGATCCTGCGACACGACGTCTTGCAGGACTTGCCACAGGTCCTCGCCCGCGTCGACGGGCGTCTCGAACGCCGCCCACGCGATGCACAACGGCCCGAGCAGCGGTCCGAGTCCGGCTTCGTCGACGCCCGCCACGACGCGCGTCGTCGCAGGCGTCGGTCGAACGAGCTCGTCCCGGCCGCGTCCACGGCTCGCGTGGGTCGCTTGCGGGCGCGCGTCGCCGGTGCTCGTGAGCTCGGCGCTCATCCTGGCACCACCGGATCCACGCGTCCGCGGTTCTTGAAGAGAACCCACAGCGCTGCGGCCGCGACGGGAACCGAGACGAGCTGCGAGGTCGAGAGTCCGCCGGTCCACACGCCGCGCAGGGTGTCGCCGCGGAAGTGCTCGATCGCGAAACGCGTCACGGCGTACAAGAGGAAGATCCACGCCGCGACCTGCCCCGTCCAACGTCGCCGGCGCAGGAGCACGAGCCCGATCAGGGCGATCAGCAGCGCGTTCGCGCTCATCCACACCTGCGTGGCCCACAGGACTTCGCCGGCGACGGGTGGCGAGGCGTCGAGGAACAGGCTCTTCTCGTGCAACTCGGCGGCCGGCGGCACGCGCAGCGTGATCGGGAAGGGCAGGTGGCGGAAGCGCTCGGGGACGATGCGCCCGTAGTCGTCGCCCACGAGCAGGCAGCCGATGCGCCCGACCGCCTGTCCGAAGAATCCCGCCACCAGTCCGGTGTCCAACGCCGCGAGGGGACGCAGCCCGTAGACCTTCGCCTTCCAGGTTCCGAGCAGCACGGCGCCCATCAAGCCGCCGTACATGACGAGGCCGCCCTGCCAGATGGCGAAGATAGTCAGCGGATCGGCGAGGTAGCGTGCGCCGGCCGATCGCGGGTTGGGCGCATCGGAGATCACGTGCTTGGTGATCTCGACCCCGACGTACATGAGCCGCGCTCCCACGACCACGCCCACGAGCAGCCACACCACGAGCTGCGAAACGCGTGCGGGATCCGACGCAGGGTCGTCGCCGAAACGACCCGCCAGCCGCGACCACAGGTGTGCGCCGAGCAGGAAGCCGAGGGCCAGCATCACCCCGAAGCTCTGGACGGGCAGACCGACCTGCGGAATCTCGAACAGGACCGGGTGCATGGCGGCGGGGCCGAACCCTACGTGCTCGCCGTCGGGATTGCCATCGACAACCGACGGGCTCGGTCCCTGCGCGGCGCGTACGGGCCGCCTCCGCGGGAGATCGGGCTGGTTGCGTTGCGCGGACCCGCGCGGGCGGTATCCTCTCCGCCTCGCTTGGCTCGGACGCGGTCGCGGGCCGTTCCCGAACGTTCCATTCGTTCCCTGGGGTCGCATGCGGGGCCCCTGAAATGTGCGCGATGACCACCGAGCCGCCGAAGGCCAAGCTGTTCCTCGAGGGTCGCTACAGGAAGCTCTGCCGCGACCTGCCGCAGACCGTCTTCTTCTGCCCGGAGTGCAAGGGCCACCCGCGGCGCCGCAAGAAGTGCGCGCGCTGCGAGGGCTTCGGCAAGCTCTCGCGCGACTCCGTGCAGGAGCTCGTCGGCTGGGTGGCGGCCAAGGCCTTCGGCACGCGCAAGCACAAGTTCCACGGGGCGGGCCGCGAGGACGTCGACGTGCGCATGCTAGGCGGGGGACGGCCGTTCGTCTTCGAGCTCGTCGGTCCGAAGACCTTCGACGTCGACCTGGCCGCGCTCGAGGCGGAGATCAACCGCCGCAACGAGGGGCGGCTCGAGATCGTCGGGCTGCACTTCTCGGATCGCTCGCGCGTGCGCGTCGTCAAGGAAACGCCGCACGCGAAGGAGTACGAGGCGCGCGTCGCGTTCGCGAGCGAACCCGACCCGGCGCGCATCGCCGCGGTCCTCGGCCGACGCGTCGCCGTCGTGCAGCACACGCCGGATCGCGTGGCGCATCGCCGCGCGGACAAGGACCGCGAGCGTTGGGTCGAGTACCTAGAGATCGAGCCGGAAGACGCTGGCGGCGCAACGACGACGCCCGCTCCGGTGAGCCTCGAGCGCGATCCCGTCGGGGCGGAAGGCGGTTCGGAGCCGGGACCCGAGACCTTCTGGCGCGTCCGCCTGCGCACCGAGCACGGGACCTACGTCAAGGAAGTGATCTCGGGCGAGGGCGGCCGGACCGAGCCGTCCTTGGCCGAACTCGTGGGAACGCCTTGCAAGTGCCTCGCGCTCGACGTCCTCGGCATCCTCGACGAGACCGGCGCGAGCGAGCCCGCGTACCAGGCCGGCCCGCCGCCGTTCGGGTCGGGCGTGTGAGGGCGTGATCAGACGATCACGCCGATCACTTCCGTCTCGAACACGAGCGTGCGCTCGACGAAGCCCTGCGCCCGGTAGTGGAACATGCGGCTGCGGATGCGGTGGATGCGGCCGGCGAGCAGGAAGCGACAGTCCGGCTCGACGGGCGCGCGGAAGCGCGTGTCGTTCACGCCTCCGAAGCCCATGAACTGACCGAGCATCTCCGGGCGTCGTTGCAGGAAGTCGAAGGTGACGAGCTGCGCCGCTCCCTCGATCATCAGAGCGCCCGGGAAGATCGGACGGCCGGGGATGTGGTCGGACGTCCACCAGTCGTCCGAGCGGATCTCCTTGAAGCCGACGATCAGATCACTCTCGAGATCGAGGTGCAGGATCCCGTCCAGCATCTCGAACTTGCCGCGCTGCTTCAGCCCTGCGCGGAGTTCCTCCTTGCCGAAGCGAACCCTCGAGAGATCGATCTGGTCGAAGTCGACTAAGGGTTCGCTGGCCATGGCTTCGGAAATTCGAGATGGAAGGGGCGCTCGGGACGACGGAGTCCCGTCCGAGCAGAGCGGAGAGTGTACGGACCTCGTCCGCTCGAACTAGCCGGCGTTCGGCTCGTCTCCTTCCTCCCCGCGGACCTCGCTCCGGTCCAGGTGCGTGACCCAGTCGCCGCGCTCCACCCGCCACCAGAAGAGTCCGGCCTTCAAGCAGGTCGTCGTCGCGATCGCCCACCACACGCCGACCGCGCCCAAGCCGCAGAAGGTCGCGAGTGACCAAGCGAGCGGCACCCGCAAGACGTTCCCGAGTACCGCGATCCACAGGATCGGCCGGGTGTGGCCCGAGCCCAAGAGGACCTTCTCGTTCACCGACTCGACCGCCACCCAGTACTGCGAGAAGGCCAGGATGGTCACGTAGCGCAGCGTCTCGGCCGCGACGAGCGCGTCGTGCGTGAACCAGCCGACCACGAATCGGCTCGGGACGAGGAAGAGGAAGGTCATCGCGAGCGCGACGGAGCGCCCGACGGCGCGCGCGCTCTTCAGTACGGCGCGCGCGCCCTCCGGATCGCGGGCGCCGAGCTTGCGCCCGACGAGCGACGCCGCGGCGACCGAGATCCCGAGGTAGCAGGGGAAGGCCACGCCTTCGAAGACCTGGAAGCCGAGGGCGAAGCCGGCCTTCACCTCCGTGGCGAACGGCGCCATGACGAGGCTGAAGATCGCGAGGTATACGCCCGCGTAGACCGCGATCGACGTCGAGACGGGCGCGGAGATCCGCGCGATGGCAGCGATGCGCGCGAGCTTCGGTCGGAAGCTCCCGCAGAGCGAGATGTGCAGGCCGAAGCGCAGGATCGCCAGCCCGAGTCCCGTGCTGAGCGCGCGCGAGAGACAGGTTGCGAGCGCGGCGCCGTGCATGCCCCGCGCTTCGACTCCGAGCGCGACGGCGAGCGTGTCTGCCAGAGCCGCGCCCGGGAGCGCCGACTGGCCCTGTGCCGCCAGGGTCGCTACGGCGGTTCCGCCGTAGATCAGGATCGGGTTCAGCAGATAGTTCAGGGCCAGCGACACGAGGTCGAGCACCAGCGGGACCTTTGTGAGTCCGAGACCGATGAACGCGTTGTCGAGGACCGGGACGAGCGCGAGCGGCAGGAACAGCACGTACAGCGTCCCGAGGTACTCCACGGCCAGCGCCGAGGGTCGCTCCGCGAGGCCCAGCGCCGCCACGATCTCCTCGACGAAGACGAAGCCGGTACCGCCCACGACGATCGAGAGCGCGCACGCGAAGAGGATCGCGTGCCGGATCACGGACGCCGCTCGCGCCGCGTCGCCCGCTCCCGTCGCGCGCGCGACGAGAGCGAGCGTCCCGCCCGCGGCGAGGAACAGCACCGCGAAGTTGAAGATGATCACGAAGAACGCGGCGCCGACCGCGGCTTGCGCTTCGCCGCCGAGCGCCTGGACCCAGAACTGGTCGTTGATGCGGTAGGCGTTGTGCAGGACGTAGGAGAGGACGGCGGGCCACGCGAGGCGCAGCACTTCGCGCGTGACGTCTCCCCGATCGCGAGCCGTCACTCGAGCACGAAGCGCACGACGGGGTGGCCGCCCGAGCGGAGCTCGAAGACCTCGAGGCTTCGACCGAAATCGGGGTGCGCGCTCCAGACGCGGTACTCGCCGCTCGGCAGGGCCGGGACCTCCGCGCGCCCCGCTGCATCCGACACTTCGTCGATCGTTCCGCCCAGCGATCCCGAGCCCGTCAGGGCCACGGCCTCGACGGGAGCGCCGCGGCGGTCGACGACCTCGAAGCTCACGGCTCCCACGCCCTCCACGATGTCGGGCGGGAGATGCATCCCCGGCGCTCGGAAGGAGAGCGAGCGCGGTTCGAGGAGCGGGTTCTCCGGCTCGCCGTACAGCAGTCGGTACTCCCCATCGGGGATGCGCGCGAAGCGGTAGACGCCGCCGAGATCGGTCACCGTCTCGTGCACGAGCCCCGATCCCACGTCCAAGAGGCGCAGGGGCAGGCCCGCGATCCCGCTTCCGTCCGGGTGCTGGATGCGGCCCGAGAGCTCGCCCGCAGGAGAGAGCGCCGTCACCACGTAGACCCAGGGCGACTCCGCCGTGAGATCGATCCGTTGCGCGAACCCGTTCATGCCCTCGGCGACAGCCAACACTTCGTAGGCGCCGAACGGGAGGTCCGGCACGTCGAACTCGCTCTCGCCCGAGCGGAACTCGACGGTGTGCGTCCTTGCGCCCGGCGCGGCGAGAAGCGGGCGTACGCAAAGCTCCCAACGCTCGGGGATCGTGGAAGCCGGAGGAACCGTGAGCGCGCCCTGGAGCTGACCGCGGGCGGCGAACGGTCTGCGGTCGGGAGTCTCGCCCTGCGCGGTCGCGCGCGTTCCGGGATCCGTGGCTTCGCTGCGCGCGAGGGGTTGCTCCGCCTGCACGGAATCCGTGACGGCGGGGAACACGAGCAGGCCGGCGAAGATCGCGGCGCCGACGCCGAGCAAGAGCACGAGGAGCACGGCGAGGACGAGCGCCCCGCGTGCGGCGCCCGCACGCGAACACGCCGCTCGGGCGTGGACGTGGAGCCCGCTGCGCGCGCCGGTTTCGATTGACAGGACGTGTTCCGGGCTCCTAGGCTCTGCTCTCATCCGCGTTTCCCGGGGCTTTCCAAGCCCTGGATCGACAACCCCTTACCGTTCCGGGCCCGATCGGGTCGCCGCCACCTCCGGGAGCCTGAGCCCGGGACTCTACTGCGCGCGGCGAGTCGGTGGTAGCGCCCCACCCGATGAACCAACTCGAGCCCTTCCGTCGTCGCTGTCTGCTCTCCCGAGGCTCGTTCGCCGCTCTTTCCCTACTCGGCACGGCCGCGCTGGTCACCGGGCTCGCCTCCGCGCGCGCGCAGGAGGAGTCGCGCCTGGTCATCCTCGGCTTCGACGGTGCGGACGGCCGCACGGTCGAGGAGATGATGGCGAAGGGCGAGCTCCCGAACCTCACCCGCTTGCGCGACGGCGGAACCTTCGCGCGCCTCGGGACCAGCGTGCCGAACGAATCGCCGACCTCGTGGGCGAGCCTCAACAGCGGCCAGAACCCGGGGAAGACCAACGTCAGCGGTTTCGTGAAGCGCGACCTCTCGATGATGGCGGCGGATTTCGGCTTCATCGAGCCGAACGATCCGCGTGCGATCGAGACGTTCGACGACTTGCCGCTGCCGGCTTGGCCCGCGGCGGGCTTCGCCGCCGCCTGCGCCGGCGGCGTGTTCGTGCTCTTCCTGGTCGTGTTCGCCGGGCTCCTGCGCCTGCGCTTCGGTTTGTCCGCCGCTCTCTCCTCCCTGCTGGCCTGCGCCGGGGGCTTCGCCGGCTACGAGGCGCGCGGGCTCCTGCCCGCCAAGATCCCGCGCACGAGCAACCCCAACAAGGCGCGCAACCTGTGGGATCACGCCGCGGACCACGGCGTGGAGAGCATCGTGCTCGAAGCGGCCCAGGCCTTCGACATGGAGACGCCCGAGGGTGCGCGCGTGCTCGCGGGACTGGGCGTGCCCGACGCGCGCGGCGACATCGGCTCGTGGTTCATCTACACCGACGACGAGCTGCTCTTCGACCGGCCGCCGGAGGGCACGACGGAAGGGGCCAGCACGGCCGGTAGGCGCTTCCGCGTCGACTGGCGCGACGACAAGATCCAGACGACCCTCGCGGGTCCGCGCAACTTCTACGAGATCGATCGCGTCGAACGCGAGCTCGCGGACGTCGACGCGCGCCTCGTGAGCCCGAAGACCGGCAACAAGGAGTCGAGCGAACTCAACGCGCGCAAGGCCGATCTGAAGAAGCGCCGCGATGCACTGAAGCGGGAAGAGGGCGGCCGCACGCAGGTCGACCTCGTCCTGGAACGGCGCGGTCCGGACCGGATCGCCGTGGAGCTCGACGGCCAGGAGCAGGTCCTCGGCGAGGGCGAGTGGTCCGACTTCTATCACCTGACCTTCGAGCTCAACCCGCTGCTCGAGGTCAAGGCCGTCACGCGCGTGAAGCTCGTCTCGCTCGCCTCGCCCTTCGAGCTCTTCGTGAACACGATCGACATCGATCCGGAGCACCCTCCGTTCTGGCAGCCGATCAGCTCGCCGCACGACTTCGCGCCGGAGCTCGTGAAGACCTCGGGCGGGAGCTTCGAGACCTACGGCTGGGCCTGCGTCACGATGCCCTTCAAGGACAAGCGCATCTCCGTCGAGACGCTGCTCGAGGACATCGAGTTCACCCTCAGGGCGCGCGAGCGCGTCGCCGACTCGCAGCTCAAGCGCGCCGACTGGCGGCTCTTCATGAGCGTCGAGAGCACGCCCGACCGCCTGCAGCACATGCTGTATCAGTACTACGACGAAGGGCACCCGCTGTACGACGCGGCCGAAGCGAATCGGGAGGTCACGTTCTTCGGCAAGAAACTTCCGCTCTCGGACGCGATCCCCGAGATCTACCGCCAGGTCGACCGCATCGTCGGCGAGGTGATGGACGATCTCGGCCCGAACGACACGCTGCTCGTCTGCTCCGACCACGGATTCCAGAGCTGCCGCCGCCAGGTGAGCCTGAACAACTGGCTCCTCGACGAGGGCTACCTCGTGCTGAAGAACGGCGTGCGCAAGAGCGACAATGGCCACCTGCGTTTCGTCGACTGGTCCAAGACGAAGGCCTACTCGCTGGGACTGGGCTTCATCTACGTGAACGAGCGCGGTCGCGAGCCGAACGGCATCGTCGATCCCAAGGACAAGGCCGCGCTGCTCGACGCGATCCAGGAAGGGCTCCTCCAACTGCGCGATCCGGAGAACGGCGAGCAGGCCGTGACCGAGTCCTATCGCATCGCCGAGGAGCACTCGGGCGCCTACCTCCGCGAGGCGGCCGACCTCGTGCTCGGCTTCGCGCCGACCTATCGCAGCGCTTGGACCTCGAGCACGGGCGGCATCAACCTCAAGGAGGAGGGCGGGAAGGTCGTCCCCGGCGCCGTCTTCGCGGACAACGAATCGCCCTGGTCCGGTGATCACCCGTCCGTCGGGCGCGACCACGTGAAGGGCATCTTCTTCTGCAACCGCAAGGTGACGCTGCCCGAGGGCGGACCGAACCTCTTGCACATCGCTCCGACGGCGCTCGACCTGCTCGGCGTGCCGATCCCGAGCGAGATGGATCTCCCGCCGCTCGCCGTCGCGCGCTAATGGACTCGATCGCGCCCGGCGAGCTCGCGCGTCGCCTCGCACGCGGCGACGCGTTCCAGCTCCTCGACGTGCGCGAGCCGGAGGAGCTCGCGATCTGTCGCATCGCGGGTGCGCTGCACATCCCGCTGGGGGACGTGCGCGAGCGGCAGGACGAGCTCGATCCCGACCTGCCGCTCGTCTGCATCTGCCACCACGGCGTGCGCAGCGCGAGCGCCGCGGGCTACCTGGAGTCGCAGGGGTTCCAGCAGGTCTTCAACCTGACGGGCGGCGTCGAGCGCTGGGCCGTCGAGGTCGATAGCACGCTCGCGCGCTACTGACCCGACTCGAGCTCGACGTAGCCCAGGTCCTCGATCGCCGCGCGGTGCGTGGTGTCGGACTCGACCTCGAAGCGCCGGCTGCGCCGCCGGTCGCGCGCGAGAGCAGCCCGCAGGACCCGTGCGAGCTCCGCGGCCGTGCGGGCCGCCTCCGAGCGCTTGCCCGAGCCCGCGAGCAGGTCGCGCGTCTCGCCCGGATCGAGCTCGCGGTCGAAGAGCATGCGCCGCTTCGCACTGGGCTGCTCGAGGAGCGTCCACTGCTCGGTGCGCAGCGCCCACACGGGATGGTTGCCGACGCTGCGCGAGAGCGCGCGGCCGGTTCCTCCGCCCGCGGTTCCGCTCGATCCCGCGGCGAAGATCGCGCCCGCGAACGAGCGTCCCTCGGCGAAGCCGAGCCCCAAGAGCTCGCACAGGGTCGGCGCGAGATCGATGGTCGACACGACGTCCGGCACGACCGTCGGTTCCGCGTCCGGCCACGCGAGGACGAGCGGCACGTGCGTCATCTCCGCGAACACCGTCGTGCCGTGCAGGAGCCGGCCGTGCTCGCCGAACGCCTCGCCGTGATCCGAGACCACGCACCACAGCGTGTCCTCCCAGGCACCCGAATCGGAGAGCCGCTCGAGGAACTCGCCGAGGAATGCGTCCGCGTAGTGCACGCCGCCGTCGTAGCGCGCGCGGATCGCGAGCGCCTCCGCGCTGCCGGCCGATACGGAGCGCTCCTGGTCGGCGGCGACCAGCCAGTCCGTGAGGCCGAGCCGGCGCTCGGAGGCGCCGAAGCGGGACGCGTGGGGCTCGGGCGGGTCGTAGGGCTGGTGCGGCGGCAGCACGTGCACGTAGAGGAAGCGGCGCCGAGCTCGGTTCGCCTCCCAGAAGGCGAGCGCGTCGTCGGTGAGGGAGCTCGGGATCGCGTGCACGTCGAAGCGCTCGCGCGCGTAGGCCCCGAAGACGTCGAAGCCTTGGCCGAAGCCGCCTTCCGCCGTGACGTGCGGGTTCGAGCTGAATCCGGCGGTGGCGAAGCCCGCGGCGGAGAGCGACTCCGCCAGCGTCGCGTGGCGGGCACCGAGCACGTTGGAGTCGAGGCTGACGACGCCGTGCGCGGCGGGCGAGAGCGCCGTGAACATCGAGGAGACCGACGCCAGGGTGTAGGAGGCGCCCGCGTAGGCCGACGCGAAGCGCACGCCGCTAGCCGCGAAGCCATCGAGGTTCGGGGTCGTGTCGCGCTCGTAGCCCCAGGCGCCGACGGCCTTCGCGGGCAGCGCGTCGAGCACGATCACGACCAGATTGCGCGCGCGCTCGAGCAGTTGCGGCGGAGACTCGTCGGCGGCTCCGCACGCCGCTCCGAGGACCGCGAGCGCCGCGAGCGCGAGCCGCGCCATCAGCGCCGCTCCTTCGCGCCCGTCGAGCCGTCCTGCGCCGGCGACTCGGCGCCGCCGGCGCGGCGCACGCGGATCGGGCTCGTCCAGGCGAGGTCGCCGTTCGTCCACGCGACGCGCGCGTAGAAGCTCGCGCCCTCGTCGGCGCTCACGTGGAAGGGGACCGAGTCGACGTCGCCCAGCGGGGGACCCTGGCGCCAGACGAGGCACGCGAGATCGCCGGAATCGATCCTCCGCGAGCGGCCGGGCGCGAGCTCGGCGCGCGGCAGCCGAACCTCGCGATCCGCGTGCGAGAGGACCAGCGCACCGCCCGCCGCATCGTCCCATTCCACGGCGATCCACGCTTCCTCGACCGCGAGCCCGCTGCGCGCGAGCGAGGCGCTGCGCTCGCCGGTGCGAGCGATGGAGAGCTCGACCTCACCCTCGCGCCGCAGACCCAGGTCGGCCAGGGTTCCGCCCTCGATCGCGAGCGCGAGCTCGGCGCCCGAGCGGAAGAGTCCCTCGCGCAGCGTGAGCACGAAGACCTCGCGCGGGCCGGCGCCTCCCTTGTGCTCCAACGTCTCGCCGTCGCGCACGAGCTCGACGTAGGCGACGTCGCGCGCGGCGTCGCCGAGGAGCTCGACTCGGAACGTGTCCGCATCGGGTCCCGGATCGCCCGCCTCGCCCAACGCGAGCGCGCCGAGCCGCGCGGAGATCGCGCGCGCGGCGGGTGTCGCGCTGGAGAGGGCGAAGGTGCGCCGCGCGCGCAGGGCGGCGAACAGCGCGTCGCGCGAGAGCTCCCCCGCGTAGACTCCTGCGTACGCCGCGCGCGACGCGACGTGGTCGGACGAGGCCACGAGTCCGAAGTGCGCGCCGCCCGCCAGTCCGCGCGCGAGCGACGTCTCGTCCTCCACGCCGTCCTCGGCTTCGTAGGGCAGTCCGGCGCCTTCGTACGCGCCGCGCGTGCCCTGGAAGACCTCGAACAGCCGCGTGCGGTCCTCGACGTGCTCCGACCAGTCGAACGACGTGCGACCGATGCTCATCATGTGCGGGATCGAGATCACGTGCTCCGGCGGCACCGGAGCGAAAGCGGGCGGCGGCCGCTTCCAGACGCCCGGATCGAACGGGACCTCTCCCGGGACGAGGTAGATGTCGTTGTAGTGACCGCGGCGTACGCGCTCGACGCCGGCGAAGACGACCAGGCGACCGGGGGAGTCGTAACGCACGACGTCGCGCATCGAGCGCCACCACGACCAGGCGTGCATGTGCTGGTAGTGATCGGTCACGGCCACGAAGTCGAGCCGCCCGGGACCACGCGCGTAGCGGTAGGTGTCCTCGAGCGTGCCGTCCTGCGCGCCGGAGCAGCGCGAGAGATGCGTGTGCCGGTGGAGGTCGCCGAAGAATGGCCGCGTGTGCTCCACCGTCGTCTCGACCGCGAGCGGCGGACTGCTCCGCAGCGGCGGCGGCGCGCCCGCGAGCTCGGGGAAACCGTGCGGCGCCGCGAGCCGCAAGAGCCCCACGCGCCACTCGCCCTCGATCGGATCGCTCCACTCGCGCACCTTCGCGAACGCGCTGCGGCGCGCGTCGGTCGCGAAGACCATCCAGACCGAGCCGTCGGGCGCCCGCGCGAGGTCGTGCTCCGGGCCACCGTTCCCGTCCGTCGGCTCGAGCACCTCCTCCGTGGCGTCGCCGCCGTCGAAGCGCACGGTCGACGTGAGCCAGGTCGTGAAGAGGTGGTCCTTCTTCACGTCGGCGCGCTCGGGCGAGCGATAGGTGACGAGAAGTCCCTCACGGCCCGCCACGGGACGCGGGAACTCGCGGCGCTTCACGCGGCGCGGGAGCGGCGCGAGGTGCTTGAGCTCGTCGCCCGCGAGACGCGCGAGACGGAGCTCGCGCGCTCCGCGCAACCCGCCGCCCTCGCCGAACGCCGCGGCCGCTTCCCACGCGATCCACACGGCGCCGTCCTCGCCCACGGCGAGCTCGGACTGCGCTTGGTGGTCCGGTCCCGACGCGATCCTACGCTCCGGGCCCGCGACTCCGTCACGCACCGCACGGTAGGCGGCGTCGAAGCTCCCGCCGTCGAAGACGTCGTAGACGAGATGCACGGCGCCGTCGGTTCCCGCCGCGAGACGCGGCCGCCATTCGTCGAATGACGTCGTCGCGACGGGCTCGGGCGCGCTCCAACGATCCTCGCCGTAGCGCGCGAGGAAGACGTCGTAGCTCGGACCGTTCGAGCCCTGGAAGGCGAGCAGGAGCCCGTCCGTGGAGGTCGCGAGACTCGGCGCGAGCGGCGTGCCCCCGGACGAAAGCGGCGGTACGCGCTCGAGCTCCCCCGCACGCACGCTGTCGCCGTCGAGCGCGAGCGTGCGTCCGAGGAGACCGCGCGCGCCGTCGCCGCCGCACTCGAGCACGCAGTAGACGCCGTCGCGATGGGGCGCGAGCGCGAGTCCCGCGGGAAGCTCCAGGTCCTCCTCGAAGACGAAGCGCGCGAGCACCCTCCCGTTCGACACGCAGGCGCCCTCGACGCGACCCTCGCGGCGCTCGCCGCCACGCACCGGACGCTTGCCGGCGTCAATGGCGATCCACAGCGCCCACAGTCGACCCGCCGCGTCGACGGCGCACACGGGCTCCGCCGCCGAACGACCCCGCGCCGAGAGCCACACGACGTCGTCGCGCCGCGCGCCGCTCGCGAGCGCGCCCGCGGCGAGCAGGCCGCCGAGCGCGAGGACCACGATCGAGGTCGAACGCGACACGCGACGCATGCTACTCGAAGGCCAGGACGCGGATCGGGCTCGTCCAGGCGACGTTGCCGTCCGTGAACGCGACGCGCGCGTAGTACGCATCGCCGGGAGCGCGCTCGGGATCCTCGAAGCGGAACGCGCGGGCGTCGCCGAGCGCGCTCCCGGCGGCGTCCACCGGCCGGGGCGCGTCACCCAGGGGCGAGCCGAGCCGCCACACCGATTCGCTCGGGAAGCGCTCGAGGCCGCGCGTGGCGCGCCCCGGCGCGAGCGCGGCGAGATCCACGCGCTCGCTGGCGTCGGCTCCCTCGTGGGCGAGCTCGAGGGCGAGCTCGAGGGCGAACGAGCCGGCGGACGAATCGCGCTCGAGCTCGAGCACGACGTCGACGAACGCGATCCCGCGCGCGACGCGCGCCACACCTCCCCCGAACGAGAGCCGTGCGGCGGAGAGCCCGCGCTGGCGCAGGCGCGCGCCGACGATCGACGCGCCCTCGGCGCGCAGCGCGAGGCTCTCGCCGGGCCCGTCGGGGCGGTAGCTCCACGACGAGACGACGACGAGCTCGCGCGCGCTGCCGCCGTCCCGGCGCGCGACGGTCGCGCCGTTCTTCACGAGCTCGACCGTAGCGACGGACGCGCCGCGCGCGCGCACCGCGAGCTCGAAGGGCGCGTCCGCTGCGGCGGTCCCGGCTTCGCCCATGCGCAGGCGGCCGACGCGCGCGTCCAGGGCGACGCGGTCGCTCGCGGCGAAGGCGCGCCGCGCTCGCAGCGCGGCGAAGATCGCTTCGCGCGAGAGCTCGTCCGCCTGGACGCCGGCGTAGGCCGTGGAGCTCGCGCGGTGGTCGGAGGAGGCGATCAGCCCGAAGTGCAGGCCGCGCGCGATCCCGTTCGCGAGCGAGGAGTCGTCGAACGCGCGGTTCTGCGCCTCGTACGGGAGCCCGGGACCCTCGAACGAGCCGCGCAATCCCTGGTAGACCTCCACCAGGCGGTGGAAGTCGGGCGCGAACTCCTCCCACGGGAACGGCGCGCCCTCCATGCCCATCATGTGCGGGATCGCGAGCGTGTGCTCGGCGGGGATCGCGCCCGGCTCCGCGGGAGCTCGGTGGAAGACGGGGATGTCGAGGGGCACCTCGCTCGGGTCGAGGTAGACCTCGTTCACGTGCGCGCGCGTGCGCAAGGCGCGTTCGATGCCGGCGAAGGTCACGAGACTCCCGGGCGCGTGGAAGCGCTCGACGTCGCGCAGCGAGCTCCACCAGCTCCACGGCGTCAGGTGCTGGTAGTGGTCGTTGATGGAGACGAAGTCGAGCCCGCCGGGACCGCGCGCGTAGCGGTAGGCGTCGAGGCGCGTGCCGTCCATCGAGCCCTGACAGCGCGAGAGCTGCGTGTGGCGGTGCAGGTCGCCGAAGAAGGGCCGCGGCCCTTCTTCGGCGTTCCGCGCCATCGGGCCGGCCTCGGTCGTGCCGCTCGTGACGCGCGACGACGCTCCGTCCGCTTCGGCCGCGAGCGGTGGGAACGCCGTCGGCGCGGAGAGCTCGATCCGCCCCACGCGCCAGCGCCCCTCGAGCGGCTCCTGGAACGCGCCGGGCTTCGGTCGCCGGCGCGTGCGCAAGTCGGCGGAGAAGAAGCACGACACGCTCCCGTCGGCCTGCGCAGCGAGCAGAACTTCGGTCCCGTCGTTGTCGCCGTCCGTGTCGACGAGGCGGGTCGAGCGCACTTCGCCGGAGCTCCCGAACGCGATCGCGTTCGTGAACCACGCCGCATAGAAGGCCGCGTACTGCTCCGCTCCCGCGGGCGGCCAGGTCGCTCCCGGCGCGCGCCCCGTCACGACGAGTCCGCGCTCGCCGCAGGCGAGCCGCGGGAAATCGGCGCGCACGGGCTCGATCTCGGCCCGCCGCACGCGACCCGATTCGATGCAGGCCAGCGCGAGCGTGCGCTCCGCGCGCAGCCCGCCCGTCTCGCCGAACTGGGGCGCCTCCTCCCACGCGATCCAGGCGCGACCCGCGCGGTCGAGCGCGACGTCGGGCAAGCCCTGGTACGCCGGACCAAAGGCCACGTCGATGGCGAGCGTCGCGGTCCCGCGCTCGAGCTCGAGGTAACGCACGTCGAAGCTCTCGCCGTCGAACGCGTCGTAGACGACAGAGACGCGCCCGTCGCCTGCGCTCGCGACGCGCGGTCGCCACACGTCCTCGGCTCCCGCGGCGATCGAGCGCGCGCCGGACCACGTCCCGTCGGGCTCGCGCCGCCGCCAGACGAGGTCGTAGCTCTCACCGACCAGCGCTTGGTGCACCACCTCGAGCGCGCCGCCGCCCGGCGCGGCGAGCGCGGGCAGGAGCGCGCGGCCCTCCGCGATGCACTCGAGCGGACCGAGCTCGACGCCTCCCTCCGCGCGCGGCGCGAGGGTGCGTCCGAAGATGCCGCGCTCCAAGACCCCGCTCGAGGCGCGGCGAACGGCTTCGAAGGCGAGGTAGGCGCCGTCTTCGAACGCGACGAGCGCGGGTGCGGCGGGCAGCTCGAGATCGTCGTCTACGGCGACGAACGAGCCCTCGAGGAAACCCGCGACCAAACGGGGAGCAGCAGCCGCCCCGAACTCGAGCCACGCGCCAAAGGTGCGACCGATCGCGTCGACGGCGACCGCGGGCTCGACGCACACCGACTCGTTCGGTGTGAGCCACAGGGTCGCCGAGGTCGTCGGCGCGGAGGGATCGTCGCTGCAAGTCGCGGACAAGCCCGCGACGAACAGTGCGACGAAGGCCAGCGGCGTGCCGACCCTCCCGGCGCGCGCAGCGACGGTGTGGCGCGCCTGCGGGCTCACCGCAGGACCTCGGTCACGCGGATCGGACTCGACCAGGCGACGTTGCCGTCCTCGAAGAGGACTCGGACGTAGTAAACGTCGCCCGCCGTCATCTCGGGATCGACGTACTCCCGAGCGAGCTCGTCCTCCGCGAGCGACGGACCGATGCGCAGGAGTTGCTCGCGGTCGACGGGCGCGGGCAGGGCGCGCGAGCGGCCGCGCTCGACCTCGGCGAGCGTGACGCGCACGCTCTCCGAGCCGATGCCGAACTCGAGTGCGCCGAGCTCGGAGTCCTCGGCGGGATCAGCCGCGATCGCGAGGACGATGTCGAGCGGCTCGCGTCGCTTGGAGAAGGAGAGCTCGCCGTTCGCGAAGGCGAGCTCCGCCTCGTGCACGCCGCGACGGCGCACGCGGAAGGACTCGATGTGCGCCCCGCGGCCGGCGATGCGCATGGGCCGATCGGGATAGGGGCCGAAGCGGCGCGACGTGAGCACGAAGAGCTCGCTCGCGCCCGCCCCGCACTCGTAGCGCCACGTCGCGCCGTTCTTGACGACGTCGAGGGCGGCGACGGGTGCCATGCCGCGCGCGTTCACGGCGAGCGCGGCCGAGACGCCGGCGGCGCCGACCTCGCCCATGCGCAGGGAGCCGAGCCGCAGGTCGACGCGGGCGAAGTCGGTGGTCGCGAAGCTCGCGCGCGCGCGCAGCGCGTCGAACAGCGCCTCGCGCGTGAGCTCCAGGGCGTAGACGCCGGCGAGGCCGGTCGAGCTCGAGCCGTGGTCGGAGGCTGCGACGAAACCGAAGTCGTGCCCGAGCCCGAGCCCGGTCGCCACGCTCGCGCGCGGCACGTCGAGATCGCTCGCGGCGAACGGCAGGCCGGGACCCTCGTAGGAACCGCGCGCACCCTGGAAGACCTCGAGCAGGGCGTGCGAGCCGCGCTGGAACCACTCCCAGCGCCACGGGCTCTCGCTGCGGCCCATCATGTGCGGAATGGAGAGGAAGCGCCGCGCGCCGGCGGGTCCGCGCGCGCCGGCTCTCTCGGGGAACGCGCTCCAGGCACCGACGTCGAAGGGAACGTCGCCGAGGTCGGCGTACACGTCGTTGCGGTGGCCGCGGTCCTTCGCGGCGCGCTCGACCGCGGCGAACGTCACGAGACGTCCGGGAGCGTCGAAGCGCGTGGCGTCGCGCAGGTTGCGCCACCACGACCAGGGACGCAGGTGTTGGAAGTGGTCGGTGACGGCGACGAAATCGAGTCGCCCGGGGCCGCGCGCGTAGCGATAGACGTCGAGCAGCGTGCCGTCGTACGCGCCCGCGCAGCGCGAGAGGCTCGTGTGGCGGTGCAGGTCGCCGAAGAACGGCGGCTTTGGCCCGCCTGCGGCGTTTCCGGTGGCGTCGTCGTTCGCGGCCGAAGGAGACGCGAGCGGTGCTCCATCGCGGACCGACCGGGGATCGCGTCGATCCTGCGCTCCCCCTGCTTCGAGTCCCTCCGCCAGCGGCTCCGTCGCCGGGAAACCATTCGTCGCGGGCAGCGTGAGGTGACCGACGCGCCAGCGGCCCTCGATGGGGGAGTCGAAGGGACTCGGACGCGGAACGGCGCGACTGCGCGCGTCGGCGGTCAGGACGGCGACCGTGCGGTCGGACTCGACGAGCAGCGTCTCCGTCGCCGGGTTGTCGCCCTCGGTCGCCGGGAGCTCGAGGAGCTCCGGCCGACCCTCCGCGTCGAAGACGAGCACGCGCGTCCAGAAGGTCGTGAAGAAGCGCGCCTGCGGATCGAGGTAGGCGCGGTCGCGCTGTTCTGCGGGACGCGGCGCGTCGTCCCCCGCCCGCGCGACGGCGAAGGGCGGACCGAGACCGCGGAACGTGACCAAGAGCCCCGCCCCGCTCGCCGCGACCTGCGGGAAGTCGCAGCGCGTTCCGGGCGGCGGCAACGAACTCGAGAGCGCACGTCTCACCAGGCCGTCCGCGACGCGCACGAGCGCGAGCGAGCGTCCGGCTCGCAGACCACCGAGCTCGCCGAACTGCGCCGCTTCCTCCCACGCGATCCACGCCGCGCCGCCATCCTCGAGGGCGATCGAAGGGAAACCCTGGTAGCCGGCGCCGGTCGCGAACGTGTGCGTCTCGGTCACGACGCCGTCCTGAAGGATCGCGTAGTGCACGTCGAAGCGACCGTCCGTATGGGCATCGTGCACGACGTGCAGTCTGCCCGAGCGGTCGGCCGCGACGCGCGGCACCCAGTGGTCCTGCGCAGCGGCGGGCATCGCGTACAGCTCGCGCACCTCGCTCCAGCGGATCGCGCTCCCTCCGTCCTCGGTGCGCACGCGGTGAACGAGCTCCAGATCCCCCGCGGGTGAGGGGCGAACGTAGACGGCCTCGAGGACGCCCGGCCGGGTCTCGACCAGGCGCGGGAAGAGCGCGGGACCCTCGGCGATCGACTCGCGCTCGCCCACTTGGATGTGGCCGTCTCGCAGGGCGAGCACGCTGCCGGCGATGCGCCGTTCCGCGCCGTCGAGTCGGCCTTCCTCCCAAGCGCAGTACACCCCGTTCGCGGCCGCCGCGAGCCGCGGTTCCGCGATCCACTCGCCGCTCACGGCGAGCGCCACGCGCGCGAGCTCGCGCTCCGCCTGCGCGCACGCGACGACGAGCGCGAGGCCCGCTCCGGGGCGACCCTCGTCGAACCGGATCCAGGCGGTCCAGCGCCTTCCCGCGCGATCGACGGCGGCGTGCGGTTCGAGGCCGACGTCGTCGGGTGCGCTCGACCAGTGAATGCGGTCGGCGTCGTTCGCGACGGCTCGGCCCGGGGTGTTGCTCGGGTCGAGCGGACCACGCTCGGGCGCGCACGCGTTCGCGAGGATCCCTGCGCCGAGCGCGGACAGGGCGGCCAGCGCGGCGGAGGAAGGGGCGGATCTCTGCAAAGGACCGGTCGCGGCGTCGCGGGCGGAGTCTACGCTCCACTCGCTTTCGATGTGAGCCGCCCACGGCTCACCCGCGAATCCGCGGCAGCGCGACCGCGAGCGCGCCGGCAACGGGCATCGGCGCGCGTCGGTCGGTAGTCTCTAGGTGCGCTTCCTCCCCGAAACGGCCCGGTCGCTCGCGCCGAGCCAAGGCGATGCGGCTCCCTCGAGAGATCGCGCCGAGAACCGTCGATGGACCCTTCCGATCGGGAAAGCGAGCCGCTCTCGCGAACCAGTCCCCGACTCCGCTGGACGGAGCCGGAGGTGGCGTGGCCCATCGCCCTCGTCGCGGGGTTCCTCGGCGCCTACGTGGGCATTGCGATACCGGTGCCGGGAATGGGGATGCTCGTCGCCGTGCTCGCGTTCGCACCGCTCTACCTCGTGCTCCAGAGACGCGGCAGGGTGCGGCTCGCCGCCGTCCTCGCCGCCGGTTGGATCTTCGGCGTCGGCGCCGCGACCTGCGCGGCCGTGCTCGACTCGACCTTCTCGCGCGTGGCCGAGGTGGTGCCGGGGGCCTGGCGCTTCCGCGACGGGGAACTCGCTCCGTGGCTCTCGGGCGGCACGGGCGTCGAGGGATCGGAGTGGACGCGAGCCCTGCGCAACGCGGGCATCCTCGCCGGGATCCTCGCCGTGGCGCGACCGAGCCGAGGGCTCTTGAGTCTGCTCGCGCTCGGCGGAGCGGCGACGGCGGTGGGGGCGGGGGTCGGTTGGTTCGTCGATCTCGCCCTGGAGCAGGGCGGCGAGCCCGCGCTCCTGGCTCTCATGGCCGTTCCGCCGCACTATGCCTTCCTCACCCTGGGAGCGGCGTTGCTCGCGACGGTGGTCGCCGACGCGCGTCCCCTCTTCGGTGGCGGACGAGCGGACGGTGTGCGCGAGTTCGATCCCCACCGGCGACAGCTGCTCGCAGCCGGGAGCGTGCTGGCGATCCTCGGGCTCGCCCTCGACCCGCTCCTTGCGGCCCGCTGGGGCGCATGGCTCGGTAGCACGATCGGGAACATCCGCTGGTAGGGGCGCCAGGCAGACAAGGCGGGTGGTCTCCCGAGTCTCGGGAGCTAGAATTCCGCGCTCCACGAGGACGGCGCGCGCCGCGAGCACGGGGGCATCCCGGCCCGGCGGCGTCCGAGAGTCACGACGCGCTCCCAGTTGGAACGCCTCGCGCACCCTACCGAACCGCCCGCGGAGTCGAGACCGGCCCTTTCGCGATGAACAGCAGTTTGATCGAACGCATCACCCGTCTCCTCGCCTTCATGCTTCGCCATCAACCGGAGCAGTTCGACCTCGAGGTCGACGCCTTCGGTTTCGCGGAGGTGGACGACGTGCTCGACGCCCTTTCGGATCGCGTCGACGAGGACATCATGATCGAGGACTTGCGGCAGGCGATCGAGTCCGGCGATCGACCGCGCTACGAGATCCAGGGCGACCGCATCCGCGCGCTCTACGGACATTCGATCGCAGTCGAGCCGGGGGAGCCGAGCAAGCCTCCGGAGATGCTCTACGCGGCTCTGCCCAAACGGGACGCGGATCGGGCGAAGAGCTTTGGCATGCGCGGCGGACGCCGACGCTTCTTGCACCTCGCGCTCTCGGCCGAGGACGCGATGGAGACGGGGCGACGTGCCGCCCGCGAGTACAACGTGATCACGATTCGGGCGCTCGACGCCTGGGAAGAAGGGATCAACTTCTACGACCGCAAGTCGCTGTTCCTCGCCGAGGAGATTCCGACCCATCTCCTCCAGGTGGGGCCGGTCCACACCGACGGCGCGCCGGACGAGGAGAGGGAACGCCCGCAAGGCCGCGACCGCGGTCGTCCGCGTCGGCGCGAGGGTGAAACGGATCGCGCGGCACCGCCCGAGCGCCAGGCGCGCCGTCCTTTCGAGGAGTCGGAGTCGGACGAGTCGGAGTCGGACGAGTCGGAACCCGAAGTGCGCGACGAACCCGGACTCGACCGCGCCGATGTCACCCGCGAGAGCTCTCCGCGCGAGGGCGAAGGCGCCGACCGCCCGCGCCGCAGGCGTCGCGGACGTCGCGGCGGCCGCGGCGAACGCCGCGAAGCGCAACCCGAACGAAGCAGCCCACCGGGCGACCGAGGCGAACGGGTCTTGGATCGCGGGGATCGTCCCCTGCAGCGCGGCGATTCCTCCCTCGGCCGCAGCGACCGTCCTCCCCAGCGCGGCGACCGTCCGGAGCGCGGACGCACCTTCGAGCGCGGCGACCGGCCCTCGGACCGCGCCCCCTCCTGGCAACGGAGCTCCGCTTTCTCGGAGCGCGGCGAACCCGGGTCGCAACGCCGCAGCGAGGGTGTCCTGGGCGGCGGGGAACGCGGAGAGGAGCGCCGGCGCGACGCTCGTCCCGTGCGCGAGGGCGAGCGGTTCGGAGCGCGCCCGGAGCGCGAGGAGCGCGGTGCGGGGGAGCGGCGCGAGGAAGCGCGCGCCCCGCGGGGACGGGACTTCGCCACGGAACGCGGCGAGGAGGAGAGGTCCGAGCGCGACCGCAAGGCAAGTTTCGAGGGACGAGGAAGTCAACCGGAACGCCGCCCCGACCGCCACTCCGAGAGCGGCGACGTACCGGCAGTTCCCTCCTTCAGGACCCCGCCCACCCCCGCGCGCATGCAACGTGAGGAGGCGAAGAAGCCGGCGGTCGACGCCGGCTTCGGGATGGGGATCTTCGAAGACGTCGCTCCGAAGCCTTCAGAGCGTCCGGAAGTGCGCGAGGAACGACGGCCGACGCCCCAGCCGAAACGCGAGAAGCCGGCGCCGCCCGACGACGACTCACCGTCCTCCTTCGGCGCCGGAGTCTAGTGTCCCGAACCGTAACTCCGCATGTGGGAGTGTGCAGAGCCAGGCATGCTCGCGTCTCGGGCAAGGTCCCGGGCAATGTGCGCCGACGCCCGGCAGGCGAAGTCGCACCCATCGCCAAGTCAGCGTGAAGTCGCTCCCCATTCTCGACGAACTCCCCGCGGGCTACTTCGTCGAGGAGAGCCCGCGCGGAATGCTCGCGTTGTCCGCCGAGGTCGCGCAGGCCATGCATGCCGTCGGCTTCGGTCCGGAGGGGGACGGACCTCTCCAGATCTCGGATCTTTCGGGTCGGCGACCGCTCATGCAGATGGAGGTCGGCGGTGAGCGTTTCGTCGTTCGTCGTTACACCCGCGGAGGCCTCGTCCGTTGGTTCTTCCCGCGCATCTCGCTCGATGCCGCGCGACCGTTCCGCGAGCTCGTCCTCGCGGACGCGCTGTCGAAGAGCGGCGTGCGGACGCCGGCCGTCGTCGCTGCACGGGCCCAGCGCCTCGGGAAGGATCGCGCCATCGCGGGACTGGTCGTCGGTTTCAGGCTCGATCTCGTCATGCGCCGTGTGGACAACACGGTCGACATGGCGGAAGTCCTCGAGGCGATTCGGCAGGGAACGGTGAAACCCACGGCTCGGGTGCTGCTCTTGCGCGCCGCAGGCGCGTTGATCCGCGACTTGCATCGCGTGGGCTTCCTGCACGCGGACCTGACGCCGCGGAACCTGCTCGTGCGGGGAGAGGCGCTCCACAACGCGATCCCCGAGCCATGGATCATCGACCTGGACTCGTCGGTCTTCGTAGCCGACCTGACCGACGGCGAGCGGCGCAAGAATCTGCGTCGACTGTACCGCGCCGTCGAGCGCAGGGAGAAACGCGGCCGGCGCTTCCTGTCGCGCGCCGACTACGCGCACTTCCTGCGCGGGTACGATCCCGAGGGGCGGCTCTGGAAGGACGACTGGCGCGCCGTCTCCTCCGGTCACGTCTTGACGCTGCCCCTGCACTGGCTCGGTTGGATGCTCGAGAGGCTCTTCGGCGGCGGGGCCGAGACGCGCGACGGCCGCGCGTTCGTTCGCTCGTAGCTCAGCTATCCAGCGCAGCGCCGACGGGTCGAGGCGAGACCTGGTGCACCACGTACGCTGCGATCCATGCGAGGGACGTTCCGACGTGCGTCCAGGTCCATATCGCTCGGAAGCCGTCCTCGATTGCGACCTGTAGCAGGTAGCCCGATGCGATCATTGGGACGACGAGCGCGAAGAGCACGAGGCCGGTCTTGCGGCGGTGTGCATATCCGCTGCGAACGCGAGCCCATACGTGTCTGCGCCACAGGAGGCCGCAGCCGAAGACGAGGAGCGGCGCCGCGACCACGTGTCCCGCGTGCACGAGCGGCTCGAGCGGATGGTTGACGAGCGCGAACGGATCATCGGGCTCGAGCAAGTAGAGCATCCAGGCATAAACGAGGCCGGTGCCCCCGACGAGGAGGTTCGCTGCGTGGTTGAGCCATGCCTCGCCGCGGGTCACGGAGCTCCGGTCGCCTCCGGGTCCTCCAGCTGGACGCGGTCGTGGACGACCGCGTGCAGGGCGAGCATCCGGCGAACGGCACGGGTCGTGGCGCGAGCTGTGAGCGTGGCGCCTGCAACCCCTCGTACGTCGCCCTTGAGGCGCAGCTCCGCATTCAATTCTCGACCGAGGAACTGGGCGTACCAGGCAGCGGCGGGGATGTACTCGCGCGGCTCGGCGAAGGCGAGCAGCTCGAGGCGCGAGATGCGATCCCGCGCGTCCACCGCCAGCATGAGCGCCTCGCCCTTCGTGCGGACCTTGTGCGTGTCGAAGTAGGCGTGGCCGATCACTCGATTGCCCTTGCGCGCAGTGTAGACGTAGACGATGCCCGTCTCGACCTCGAACCCGGCGAGGTCGTCGACCTGCTTCCTCTGGTCCTTGGTGAGGTAGATCGTCCGGCGTTCGACGGCGCATTCGGGAAAGGCGAGCTCCAGCGCCTCGTCCGCCGTGAGGGACGCGTTTGCTTCGATCGCCGGGGCGAGGAAGAGACCGAGGACGAGAGCGAGGCTCTGCACGGGCGGGCTCCTAGAAGACGTATCCGCCGGAGAGGTTGAACTGATTCTCGCCGCCGTTCGCGTCCGTGTCGTAGTTCTGGAAGTCGGCCTTGAAGACGATGTTCGGGATCGGCGACCACGCGATCCCCAAGGTGTTGACGCGCACGTCGCGGCTGCCGTCGGCGATGAACGGCGCGGGCACGCCCTTCTGCAGGTCGTACACCTCGTAACGCACGAAGGGCGTCAGGCTCTGCTCACATTCGAAGGTCGACAGCACGTCGTAGCCGAGCTCCAGGTACCCGCCCTCGAGCTCACGACCGATCGATTCCGTGCCGCTGACGCCCGGGGCGAGCACGCCCATCCCGTCGACGAGGCCTGCGGCTTGATTCAGGCCCAACACGTCGTCGACATGCGCTTGCGTGTAGAGCCCGCGGAAGCGGAAGCCTCTGGCCGAAGCCTCGACGTGCGCCTCGACGATGGAGACGTCGCCGTCGACCGGAGCGTCCTGTCCGGAATGGCCGAAGTAGTACGAACCGCCAGCCATGAGGCCGGGAATGCCGACCCAGTCGGCGCGCGCGACGGCGCCGAAGTCGTTCGAGTCCGTTTGACTTCCCTTCTGGCGCCCGTTGCGAAGGCCGTTGCTCGAGCGGAACTGGTCGCCGGCGAAGCCGTTGACGACGTAAGCCCGGTAGCTGAAGTCCCCGCAGTCGCCGAAGAAACCCGCGCCGTTCTCGCGCCACGTGCTCGGCAGGATGAACGACTCGACGTCGGTTCGGCGGGCCGAGAAGAACGTGGTGGGTTCATGGAGCTCGTTCATGAAGCCCATTGGGATCAGCACCAAGCCGGCCCGCACGTTGAACCAGGGACGGTACAGGTAGTCGATCGTCGCGAACTCGAGAAACACCTCGTCGGCGTGCTCCAGCTCGATCTCGGTGTTCACTACCCAGTGCTCGTCGAACTTGTAGCCGAAGTAGAGGACGGCGCGCAGGAAGTCGAAGTCGTCCGTCGAGCCGCCGCGGAAGTTCTGGTAGAGCACCTCGCCGTACCCGCCGACGGAAAGACCTCCGTCGGCCGAATAGACCTTCGAGGCGGCCGGGCCGAGCCCCGAGAAGCTCTCACCCACGGGAGGGGCGACTTCGCCGAGTTGTAGGCGTTCGAGCTCTCCGGCAAGGAGGTCGAGGCGCCGCTCGAGCTCGTCGTGCTCCGTCTGGAGCCCTTGCACCTGCTTCGCGACGCCTTCGTCGTCCCCGGCGGCGAAGGACCACGGCGCGGTGACGAAGGCAAGCGTGACCGCCGTCAGGAGCGAGCGTGCTCGGACGTTGTGCATGCGGTCGATTCGCATCATCGCAGTGAGGGGCCTTTCGAGGAGTTACCGGCCGCGCCGGTCGTGTCGGGGAATGGTGTGCGTTGGAACCACTCGATCGCGAGGTCGCTCAGGAGCGGGCGTAGGCGATCGCGGAGTCCAGGAGTCGCGCGGGCACGGAGTCCTGACGCGTTCGTCTCGAGGACGAGCAGCTCGAGGCCGTCGATGCGCGTGCAGAGTTCGAGGGCGGCGTCGGGGCCGAGCACGAAGCAGCCGGTGGAGAGCGCGTCGGCCGTCACGGCATCGCGCGCGAACACGGTGACGCTGCCGAAGTCCCGTGCGGGCGCGCCCGTGCGCGGGTCGAGGATGTGCCCGATCCGCCGTCCGTCGACGTCTCTCGCGCGCTCGGAGTTGGCCGAGGTCGAGAAGGAGCCGGCTTCGATCTCGACCGCCACGACGCCGCGTTGACGGTCGCGCGGGTGGGCGATGGCAAAGCGCTCCACACGACCGAGGACCGCAACCTGACCGCCGAAGTCGAGCACGGCGCTCGTCGCTCCGGATGAAGCGAGTGCCGCGAGGGCTGCGTCCAGACCCACGCCTTTCCCGAAGGCGCCCTCTTCGAGGACCAGTTGCGCCCGCGTTCGCACGGCATAGGGCCGTCCGTCCTGGTCGGTGCCGCACTCGAGGGCGTCGAAGCCGCCGGGGACACGCGCGGCGGTGAGTTCTCCAGACGTCGGCCATCGGCCCGCGCCACGCAAGTCGAAGGCGCGCAGGATGGAACCGACGGCTGGGTCGAAGGCGCCTCCGGTGAGGACGAATGCGCGCCGGGCGGCGCCGAGATCCGCCGCGAGCTCCGACGACAACGCGAAGGGCCGGCCCACGTCGCAGGCGTTGAGAAGGGCGAGCTCGCTCTCCTCCGTCCACGTGGAGAGCCGCGCCTCGACGGCTTCGATTGCGCGCACCGCACCTTCGCTGGCCGCGAGCGCCGTCCGCCGGTCGGGCGCGTCGACAGCGATCTCGAGTAGCGTTCCCATGGCCGCCACCCGGCGCTCGACGCGCTCGGCAGCCATCGGCGCGGGGCCGGAGCGGACGCTCGAGAGGGCGAGGACCAGGGAGAGGAGCGGGGGGGGGGCGAACATCGGGAGTGGTTGAGATTCAATCTCAACATGAAAGAGCACAATAGTCAGCGCGCAGCGTCCCGCAAGCGGAAAGGTGGAAAAGTCGAGCCAGTCCCGTTTCAGTCAGGAAGGGGCGTGCGCGGATAGAGGGGCCCCTCGGGCGAGAGGACCGCGCTCGAGAGGCGCTCTGCATAGCCCCGCTGCGACCGCCGCAGGCTCTCGTCAGCGATGGCCCGGTAACCTTCGCGTATCCTGCGCCGGAGATCGCGTAGGAGCTCGCGAGCACGGGCTGCGTTGCCTGCGCCGGGCGATCCCGGCGCCGTAGCTTGGAGCACGAGGACGCGCGTTCCCGTGATGACGATGCGGTCGGTGAGTTCGGCGCCGAGCCGCTCGAGCAGGTCTTGAGCCCGCCCGCTCTCTTCGAGCGCTTCGTCGGATCTGCCGGCCGCCAGCGAGAGCCGGGCATGAACCGCGAGCGCCAGAGAAACGACGCGGCGATGGCCGATCTCCTCGGCGAGCTCGACCGCTCGCGCGATTGCGGCGTGCGCCCCCTCGTCGTTGCGCTCCCACAAGAGGATGCCGAGCCACATCTGTGCGAGGACGGCTCCCGCGCGGTCCTCGGTCTCCTGGGCGATGTGTAGCGCGTCTCGAAGGTGCGACTCGGCTTCGTCGAGCCGGTCGAGGTCGATCAGCAAACCTCCCAGTCGCGCGCTTGCCTCGACCTCCAAGCGGCGATCACCGGCGAGACGAGCGCGACGCACCGCCCGCTTCGCTGCTCCCAATGCTCGGCCTTGCCGTCCGGTCGAACGGAAGATCCGGGCGCGCAACATGTCGATCGCGGCCAATGCGCCGATGACCGTGTTCTCCTCGACCGCAGTCAGCTCGGAGCGCGCGAGCGCAAGGGCCGCGAGCGCCTCGTCGACACGGTTCTCCAGGACCAGCGTCTGCGCTCGTGCCAGCGCGGCGAACGCGCGTCGGCGCGGATCGGGTGCCACGTCGAGCGCGGCGTCGGAGGCGGCGAGTGCGGCCACGAGGTCTCCCGACAGGCCGTGTGCAGCGGCGAGGCGCCTCAGCGCGTCACCCGCGACTTCCCTCGAGCCTGCGAGCGTTGCCAGCTCGGCGGCGTTCTTCAGCCATCCGCGCGCAAGTCCGAACTCGCCGCGTCCCTGCGCGTAGCGGCCGTGTGCGAGGTAGACGCGGGCGGCAAGGGCGGGCTCGGCTTGCAGGTCGAGGTCGAGCTCCACCATGCGGTCGAGCACCTCGCGCTCTGCGCGCCGCCTTCCCAGTCGGTTGGCGGCGTCCGCCGCCGTTTCCAGGAAGTCGAGCATCTGCTTCGGGGGGACGTCCCCTGCGCGTTCGCAGGCCTCGATGCCCCAGCCGGCGAGGCGGAATGCACGTTCGGGTTGCCCGATCCCGGGCATCTCCGGGAGCAGCGGAGCAACGAGCGCGATCAGCTCGCGGTGCCGACCGGCGTTGCGCAAGTGGAAGGCGCGTTGATGGACGACGTCCCAACCGGCGTTTCCGGCTGCTGCCTCGAGGGAATCGGAGATGCGCGCGTGCAGGTCCGTGCGTTCGGGCGCAGGCAGCGTGGAGTAGATGCCCTCGCGCAGAGCAGGACGGGCGAAGCGGAAGCGACCGCTGATCCGCGCGAGCCAGCCGCTCTTGCCGAGTCTGAGGAGGAGCGCGCCGATTGCGCGCTCGTCCTCGTCGGCGAAGACGCGCGCGAGGAAGGCCGAATCGAACGTGCCTCCGAGCACGGAGAGACGGGCGAGCCACTGCTTCTCCAGTGGGTCGAGCCTCGAGTAGCGCTCCTCGATCGCCCGCGCCAGGGAGCCGGGGAACGGGATCTCGTCCGGCGGTATGCGCAAGGCCCAGCGCGAGTCCTCGTTCTTCGCCCGGACCGCGAAGGGAACGACGTGGTCGTCCTCGACGAGGCCGTTCAGGATCTCGGCCAGGAGTCCGGGGTTCCCCAGCGAACGCTCATAGAGCACGCGCGCGAGCCGGAGACGCGGTTCGCCCGGATGGAAGCGTGCCTCGACCAACTCGAGTACGGCCGCCCCGTCGAGTGGACCCAGCTCGAGCTCGTAGAACGGGAGCGGGCGGCTGCGCACGGCGTACTCGCGCAGTCTCGCGCGCAGGTTGTCGACCGCCTCCGTGCGCGCGACCGGCTCGTCGGAACGCATTCCGATGACGAGCAGTCCTTCGCTGGTCAGTAGTTCGCGCGCGAGCAAAGCGAGCACCGCCAGCGTCCCTTCGCCCGCCGTGTGTACGTCGTCGACGAATACGACCACCGGTCGGTCGCGTGTCAGGGATGCGAGCCAGGAGACGAATGCAGCGCCCGCAAGGGGCGGGAGCTCCGTACCGCTTCGCAGGAGAGCTGCCAGCAGCACCTCGGCTTCGCGTGGCGGGAGCGTGCGCTCGATCAGCTCTCGCTCGCGCTCGCCCGGCGGATGATCGGCAGGGAGTGCGAGCCAGCGCCGCAGGAGATGCAGCAGAGTGCCCAAGGGGCTGGCTTCGCGGCGCGCCGATGCGCGAGCGTAGAGGAAGAGCGGCGGGCGCATGCTCGTTCGCACCCGCGTCGCGAATTCGTTCACGAGTCGAGACTTCCCACTTCCCGACGGGCCGCTCAGCCAGACGACGCCGCCGCTCGGGCCCCCCGGATCACCCCTTTGGTGAAGCACGGTGAAGGCCTCGCCCAGCCGAACGAGTTCGAGCTGCCGGCCGACGAGCGGGATGCGAGGAGGAGCGGGAGGGCGGGGGAAGTTCCCGTGCTCCGCGCGTTCCACCCGATCGCGCCAGAACCGACCCGTCTCGCCCGCGCGCAGTTCCCGCGCCAGATCCGCGGCCGACGGCCGGCTGTCAGCCTCGGGGGCGAGCACCACGGCGACGAGCTGGTCGAAGAACGGCGAGATCTCGGGCGCATATCTCGACGGCGGATCGAGCCGGCCGTCCTGGAGGCGAGCGAAGAGATCCTCCGCGTCGACGGAGCGTGCAGCGGACCCTTTGGCGACTCCGGTATACCCCGAGAGCAGCGGGTGTTCCCCGGTGGCGAGCTCGTAGGTCATGACGCCGAGGGCGAAGACGTCGGCGCCGGGGCCGACACGCCCGCCGCGCAGAGCCTCCGGAGCGAGGTAGGCCAGGGTGCCGGCGGTCGTCTTGGTCTCCTCCGTCGCGCGCCGCGCGAAGCCCAGGTCCACGAGCACCGCCCGGTTCTTTGCATCGAGCCGGATGTTCTCGGGCTTCAGGTCACCGTGCACGCGCCCGGCGCGGTGCAGGGCGGCCAGTGCCCCCGCGATCTCCGCGGCAATCGTGCGCACGCGCGGCTCCGGGAGGAACCGCTCACGCAAGAGCAAGGTGCGCAGGTCCTCGCCCGAGACGTACTCGAGGACGACGAAGGGACCGCGCTCGTCCTCGCTCGCGAAGAGCGCACGCACGAGCGCGGGGTCGTTCACTTCACCGGCGACGCGAGCTTCGTCCTCGAGCGCTTGCAGCGCCGTCTCGTCGTCCGCGAACGCCGGGAGGAGACGCTTCACGGCCACGAGCGTGTCGGCGGGCCATTCGCCGTACGCGGCCACGAGTCGAGCGAGCTCGACCGACGAAGTACTCCCTCGCCCGAGCTCGCGCAGGCACTCGATCCCGGGTGTGGGGGAGTTCACGGGGGGCCCCTATAATCGCGCGCCCTGGTTCTGTCGAGGCGCGTCCGCGCCCGACCTCGGAACGACCGTGAGCTTCGTCGTCTTCAACACTCGTTCGCGCCGGAAGGAGACCTTCGCCACGCTCGAGGAGGGGGTCGTTCGCATGTACAACTGCGGACCCACGGTCTACGGTCGCCAGCACATCGGGAACTTCCGTTCGTTCTTGTTCGCCGACACGCTGCGACGCTGGCTCGAATACCTGGGCTACGAGGTGCGACAGGTGATGAACATCACCGACGTGGGACACCTCCTGGAGGACGCCGATCGAGGCGAGGACAAGATCGAGCGTCGTGCGCGCGAGGAGCAGCGCCATCCCAGGGACATCAGCGCGGAGCACGCGGCCAAGTTCTTCGAGGACATCCGAGCGCTGGGTCTGCGATCGGCGCAGGTCTATCCGCGCGCGAGCGAGCACATCCCGGAGATGCTGGAGATCATCGAGGGCCTGCTCGCCAAGGGCTACGCCTATCAGGTCGACGGCAACGTCTACTACGACGTCGCGAAGTTCGAGCGCTACGGCGAGCTCTCGGGCAATCGCCTCGAGGATCTCGAGGCCGGAGCTCGCATCGAAGTGCGCGAGGACAAACGCGACCCGCGGGACTTCGCTCTGTGGAAGGAAGACCCGGAGCACGTGATGAAATGGGTGACCCGTTTCGGCGAGCACGGGTTCCCGGGCTGGCACATCGAGTGCTCCGCCATGGCGCGCAAACACTTGGGCGACGAGCTCGACCTGCACACGGGCGGCGAGGACAACATCTTTCCGCACCACGAATGCGAGATCGCGCAGACGGAGGCGTTCACGGGCAAGCCCTTCGCGCGCTACTGGATGCACGCCAAGTTCCTGCAGGTGGACGGCGGGAAGATGGCGAAGAGCCTCGGCAACGTCTACACGCTCGACGACGTCCGCGCCCGCGGTCACTCGTTGCGCGCGCTGCGCTTCTGCCTCATCCGCGGCCACTATCGCCAGCCGCTCAACTTCACGTGGAAGATCCTGGAGGAGTCCGCCGCTGCACTCGCGAAGCTCGATGATCTCGCTCTGCGTCTGCGCCGGGCCGCTCGCGGGGAGCGCGAATCGACGCCGGCCGAGCGCACGGCGATCGCGGACCTGCGCTCCAAGTTCGAGGATGCTCTGAACGACGACCTCGCCGTCCCTCAGGCCCTTGCGGCGCTCTTCGAGTATCGCGCGGTCGTGGAGCGCGACGGGGTCGGGTGCGAGACAGCCGTGGACGCCCTCGCGTTCCTCGAGCAGGTGCACGGCGTCCTCGGCGTGCTCGAGCTCTCGGAACAGGTCTTGGACGCGGACGTCGACGCCCTCATCGAGGCGCGCAAGGCGGCGCGGGCGGCGCGGGACTGGGCCGAAGCCGACCGCATCCGCGACGAACTCGTCCGGAAGGGTATCGCCCTCGAGGACACGCCGACGGGCGTCGTGTGGCGCCGAACCCGCTGAGCGGGGCGGCTTGCACGACGGCTCGCGAGAAAGGCGTCAGGTCCTGATCCACCACGAGCCGTCGTCGTCGACCACGAGCAGGTGGAGCTCCCCGTCGTCGTCACGCACGCGGAAGAAGCGTCCCTGCGGCTCGCGCCAGCGCTCGATCACCTCGAGGACGAGTTCCCGCCCGTCGAGGCTGAGCCGTCGCGGCTCCATTCCGCCCTGGCTGCCGGAATAGGCGGAGACGCGCGCAGGCCGCTCGCTCCCGCTCGTCACCGCCGTGCGCCGCCGGGAGGTTCGCAAGGCGCCCGGCGTCGGGAGCCTTGGAGCGAGCCGCGGCCGTGCGGCCGGCCTGTTCCTGCGCGCGGATGCAGGGTCACAGCTCTTCCTCCTCGGACAGGAACTCCTCGTACTCGAGCTCGACGAGTTCCTTCTCGCTGTCGCCGGCGCCTTTCGGGCGCAGATCATCGCCGTGCGCGAGGGGGTTCACCTCCCGGTCGTGCTCGAGGGCGCCCTTGATGAGCCGGTTCATCCGATCGAGGAGCTCGATCGAGTCGTCGTAGACCCACTGGATGCGCGGGACGCGGCGCGTCTTCAGGACGCGCGCGAGCTTTCCCTGCACGAACCCCACGGCGGACGCGAGCATGTGCTCGACCTTGCTGCGGTCGGCTTCGGAGCCGAGGACCGAGTAGAAGACCTTGACGTTCGAGATGTCGCGCGAGAGCTCGACCTTCGTGACGGTGATGAACGCCGAGCGCGGATCGCTGAGCTCGAACTCGACGCAGTGCGCGACGCGTTCCTTGATGCGCGCCTCGAGTCGCGCGATCGTCCGATCGTTGGCCAAGCTTCCCCTCAGATGTCGAGGAGGCGCCGCGACTCGACCATCTTGAAGGCTTCGATGACGTCGCCCTCGTTGATGTCGTTGTAGTCGCGCAGGAGGATTCCGCACTCGTAGCCCTCGCGGACCTCGCGCACGTCGTCCTTGATCCTGCGCAGGCCGGAGAGAGCTCCCGTGTGAACGACGACGCCATCGCGCAGGAGCCGCGCTTTGTTGTCGCGTTGGATCGCACCGTCGAGAACGAAGCAGCCGGCGATGCTGCCGAACTTGGAGGACTTGAAGACCTGGCGGACTTCCGCGTGTCCGGTGATCTGCTCGTTGAACTCCGGCGAGAGCGACGACTCCATCCGCGCCTTGACGTAATCGAGCAGCTCGTAGATCACGTTGAAGTTGCGGATCTCGACGCGATGCCGTTCGGCCGCCTGGCGGGCTTCGCTGTTGACCCCGACGTGGAAGGCGATCACGGTCGCGTTGGAGGTGGCGGCGAGATCCACGTCGCTCTCCACGACCTCGCCGACGCCGGAGAGGATCACCTTGACCACGACCTCGTCGTGCGTGAGGTCGCTGAGCTGCTGTTTGAGCACTTCGACCGAGCCCTGGACGTCGGCTCGGACGACGAGGTTGACGAACTCCTTGTCCTGCTCGGCCACGGCCTCGAGGATGTTCGTGTTCGTGACCTCGCGGCGTTCGGCGAGCCCGACCATGCGCTGCTTGTGGCCGCGCTCGAGGGCGACCTCCCGGGCCTGGTCGAGCGAGTCGATCACGTGGAAGTGATCGCCGACGTTCGGCAGCTCGTTCAAACCCGAGACTTCGACGGGAGTCGAGGGGCCGGCCTCGCGGATGCTCTTGCCGCGGTCGTTCGTGATCGAACGGACCTTGCCGTAGCCCTTGCCCGCGAGGATCACGTCGCCTTGCTTCAGGCTGCCGTCCTGCACGAGCAGGTGCGCGACCTTCCCCTTGCCCTTCTGGATCTCGGCCTCCAACACGATGCCCGAGGCGGGACCGTCGGGATGGCAAGAGAGCTCGAGCACCTCGCTCTCGAGGACCACGCGCTCGAGCAGTTCGTCGACGCCCTCCCCGGTGAGTCCGGAAACCGGCATCACGGCCACCTCGCCGCCCCATTCCTCGGGCTGCAAGCCCAAGTTCGAGAGCTGGGTCTTCACGCGCTCGGGGTTGGCCCCGGGCTTGTCGATCTTGTTGAGGGCGACGACGATCGGCACGCCGGCCGCACGCGCGTGTTGAACGGCTTCCTCGGTCTGCGGCATCACACCGTCGTCGGCAGCGACGACGAGGACCGCGACGTCCACGGCCTGAGCCCCGCGGGCGCGCATCGCCGTGAAGGCGGCGTGGCCCGGGGTGTCCACGATGGCGAGCTTGTGATCCAGCGCGGTGGAGACCTGGTAGGCGCCGATGTGCTGCGTGATCCCGCCGCTCTCGCCTTCCGTGATCTTCGTTCGGCGGATGGCATCGATCAGCGTCGTCTTGCCGTGGTCGACGTGGCCGAGGAAGCAGACGACCGGCGGGCGCGCTTCGAGGTGCACTTCCTCGATGGCGTCGCGGCGCTTCTGGAACTCCTCGAGCAAGAGCTCCTCCGCCTCGACGTTCTTCGAGACCTTGAGCTCGACGCCGAACTCGTTGGCGAGCAGCGTGGCGGTGTCCGCGTCGAGGAGCGAGTTGATGTTGACGGATCCGAAGCCGAGCTCGCGACCGGCGATCTTGAGGAGATCGCTGGCCTTGATGGAGAGCGCGTCGGCGAGCTTCTTGACGGTGAACGGCTCTTCGATCTCGACCATCGAGCCCGAATAAGGCGAGCCGCCTTGCAAGGGACCGCGTGTCGCAGGCCGACCACCGGTAGAGGGGCGAGCACCCGGTTGGCGCGGCCCGCCGACCGGACGACGGCGCAGGTAACGACTGGACTCGCGCTCGCGGAGTTGTGCAGCGGTCAGCGCGCCTCGCTGGCCGTGGTCGCCGCGCTGGAAGGCGCGCGCGCGGTCGCGGCCCATCGTCGGCTGGACGTCCGGAGCCACGTCGTCGCTCGAGGAGAGCCGGCGCGATTGGGTCCGTTTCGGCTCCTGCTTGGCCTGGATCTTCGAGAGGTCGATGAAGCCGACCACCTTGCCGGGGCGCCGGCGAGCCGTGGGTCGCACGATGTCGCCGTTCTCGTCCTTGGCGCGGACGTCCCCCACGACCGGTTCCGTCTCCAAAGCCTCGATCAGGAGGTCCGCTTCCTCCTCCGCCATCAGTTCGAGCGGGGAGTCCGCCGTCTCGTCGGGAACGGTCTCGAGCGCGGGCTCCACTTCCTCGGCGGACTCGGGCCCGAGCTCGGCGGTCTCGGCGACCTCGGACTCCGCGGCCGGGACGAGCGGCTCGGCCACCGGCGGAGGTGTCGGCTCGGTCTCGGCGAATCGCGGAGCGGGTTCGGGTTCGGGCTCGGGCGCAGCCTCGGCCAGCGGCGGCGTCGGAACGGGGGGCGCTTCGAGCCGCTCCTCGTGAGCCACCGCGGGCGGTTCCGACGCGGCCGGCTTGGCCGGCTTGGCCGGCTTGGCGGGGGGTGCTTCCTCGGTCTCCTCCGTGACACCGCTCTTCGGCTTGGGCCTCTTCTTGATGACCAGGCCGCCGAGGTTGTCACCCGCTTCGTCGGGGCGCGATTCACCGACGATCCCGTAGGCCTCCAGGCGACCCTGGATCTCGATCATCTCGAAATCGGTCAGCGCGGTCATGTGGCTCTTCACCTGGGAGAAGCCCAGGTCGCGGAGCTTGGTGGCGAGCTCCTGGCCCGTCATGCCGTACTGCTTGGCGAGATCGTAAACGCGTGTCTTGGTCACTGGGCTCGTGATGGGTCTCGGTTGGGGGTGGGTGGGGTCAACCCTGGTAGCGCGCCTCGAGGGTGGAGGGCTCTCCGGCGACCGCGCTCTCCTCGGCTGGTGGGGGATTCTCCGAGCCGGGATCTCCGGACACATCGTCGGGCGGAATCTCGTCGTTCTCGATCGGGGGAGCTCCGTCCGGGCCTCCCAGCGTATCGGCCTCGAACTCCGCTCGAGTCTTGATGTCGATGTCCCAGCCGCACAGGCGGCTGGCGAGCCGGACGTTCTGTCCCTTCTTGCCGATGGCCAGGGATTGCTGGTCCTCGTCCACGATCACGACCGCCGAGTGGGTATCCACGTCGGCGTAGATGTTGTCCAAGTGGATCGCCGCCGGCTTCAAGCCGTTCATGATCAGAGTCTCGAGCGAATCGCTCCAACGGATGATGTCGATCCGTTCGCCGCGCAGCTCGTCGATGACGGCCTTGATCCGCGAGCCGCGCACTCCGACACAGGCTCCGATGCAGTCGATCTTCGGATCCTGCGAGATGACCGCCATCTTGGTGCGGTAGCCCGGCTCGCGGACGACGCGCTTGATGTCGATGATGCCGTCGGCGATCTCCGGGACCTCGAGGTCGAACAGCCGCCGCACGAGGTCGGGGTGGGCGCGGCTGACGATGATGCGCACGCGCGGGCCGTCCTTGCTGACTTCCAGGACGATCGCGCGGATGCGGTCGCCGGGCGAGAACGTCTCGCCGCGCACGCGCTCCTCGCGCGGGAGATAGGCCTCCGTCCGACCCAGGTTCACGACCAGGTTGTCTCCGTCGAAGCGCTGCACTGTTCCGTTCACGAGCTGGCCGACGCGCGTCTCGAAGTCGTCGTACAGGACGTCGCGCTCCGCCTCGCGCATCTTCTGCGTCATCATCTGCTTGAAGGCCTGGGCAGCGATGCGCCCGAGTTGGGACAAGTCGAATTCGTACTCGCCCTCTTCGTCCTCGATGGACACGTCCGCCGTGGTCCGGTCGATCTGGACGACGAGGTCGTCGCCCGCTCCGATGCGCTTGCGAACCGCCGCCGCGATCGCCTGCTCCAACGCCTGGAAAATGACCTCCACCGGGATGTCTTTGTCCCGATGAATGACATCGATCATGCGCAGGATGTCTTCGTTCTTCATTCGGAGCTCTGGGCGGCTGTGTGTGTCGACGGATGCACGCGACCCCGAGACGGACCCGGGCGTCCGCAGAAGGGCTGCGCTTTCACCGCACTTAAGTCGCGACGAGGGATTGGTTTATCCCCACTTCCCGCACTCGCGACGCCGTGGGCAAGCCACCATTAGAAACGAAAGGTGGGGCGATATCCAGGGGGCTATGGTCCTCGTCCGCGGGAGACCGGAGAGCCGCCCCGCGGGTGCGCTCCCCGAGTGGAGCGGGACCGCGGACGCCCTGGAGATCGGTCCGGTGCGTGTTAGTTTCCCCCCGTCGCAGGAGATGAAGACCCCGGCCGCGAAGCTCATCGGCTCGAGCCCGCTCTACTGCGAATTCCTGGAGCGCTTGTCCCAGGTGGCCCGCAGCGACGCGACGGTCCTCGTCACGGGGGAGAGCGGATCGGGCAAGGGCCAGGTCGCCCGGGTCCTGCACGCGCGGAGCCGGCGCGCTGCCCAGCCGTTCGTGTCCGTGCACTTGGCGGCCGTCTCGCCTTCCCTGGTGGAGTCGGAGCTCTTCGGTCACGAGCGCGGGGCGTTCACGGGGGCCGTTCGCGACCGGGCGGGGAGTTTCCGGCGCGCCTCGGGGGGAACGTTGCTGCTCGACGACGTCGGTCTGCTTCCCGGCGAAGCCCAGGTGAAGCTCTTGCGCGTGCTGCAGGAGCGTCAGGTGGATCCCTTGGGCGGCGAAGCTCCGATCGACGTGGACGTGCGCGTCGTGGCGACGTCGGGTAGCGACCTGGGCGCGTTGGTCAGGAGCGGGGGGTTTCGCGAGGACCTGTACTACCGCCTCGCGGTCGTGCCCCTCGAAGTTCCGCCTCTGAGGGTCCATCTCGAGGACCTTCCCGAGATCGCGGAGCACGCGCTCCGCTGCATCGGGGAGCGACTGGGGCTCCCGCCGCGGCGGCTCTCCCAGGCCGCGCTCGAGCGGCTCGCACAGCACCCCTGGCCGGGGAACGTGCGGGAGCTCGAGAATGCGCTCGAACGGGTCCTCGTGCTCGGTTCCAAGGACGAAGCCGCTCCCGAGGTGGGACCCGAGGAGTTCGACTTCCTGGCCGAATCGACGGCTGGAGTGGTCGAGGTTCTCGCGGCGTCCGCACTGGCTCACGGGCTCGACCTCGAGTCCATCGGTCGCGCAATGATGGCCTGCGCCCTGGAGCAGCACCGCGGCAACGTGAGCGCGGCGGCGCGCCAAGTCGGCCTGACGCGGCGCGCTTTCGAGTATCGGTTGCGCACCCAGGGCAGCGTCGATCAGGAGGAGTCGGCTTGAGACGAACCCTGTACTGGGGGATCGTCGCGCTCGCCGCCGCCCTTCCCCCTTCCGACGACCCCTTCGCGCGTCTCGAGCATCCCTCGAGCGCGGTTCGCAGCCAAGCCCGGGCCGCGCTCGCGGCGGAAGGTGCTCCGGCGGCCCGCGCCGCTCTCGAGGGGTTCGGCGCCGCATCCCCCGCGGCTCGACGCGATCGGGCCTGGCTCGTGGGGCGCTACGGGGAGGTCGAGTGCATTCCGGCCGTCGTCGGAATCCTGGCGTCTCGGTCGGAGCCGGATCCGGACGTGCGCATCGAGCTCGCGCGCTTCCTGGTGCGCGGGGACCTGGGCGATGCGCGCATCGGAGAACGCGCGGACGTCCTGGCCGAGTTGTGCACGGGCGACGCCGGGCTCGCGGTCGTGCGCTTTGCGATCGAGGGGCTCGCGTCGCTGCGCAGCCCCGAGGCGGGCGCGGCCCTCGACCGGCTGCTCGACCAGCTCCCACCTCCCCATCGTGAGCGCGCGGCGGCTGCATTGGTCGAAACGGCCCGCGGCCGCGAGGCGATCGTGCGCCGCGTGAGCGAATCCGTCGCGGGAGCAAGGGTGCCTCCGGACGTCCTCGGTCCGTTGCTCGCCGCCTACGGGCGCGTCGTGGTCGACTTGGCAGGCGGTGGCGAGAGCGCGCGAGACGTGGCGCCGCTGCTCGCGGGTCTACGACATCCCGACGATCGAGTTCGCGTGGGGGCGCGGCTCGGGATCGAGAACCTGATCTCGCGTTGCACACAGCTCCTAGCCTTCGAGCGCTGCGAGCGCGTGCTCGGCGCGCTCGAAGAAGCGGGCTTCGATCCCCGCGACCTCGACTACCGGCGCGCCATCGTCGCCTTGAGCTTCTCCGCCGAACCGGCAGCCGCGATCGTACCGGCGCGCCGAATGCTCTCCGCCGCGGCGGATCTCGACGACGATTCGGAGCGGTCGAATCGGTTCTACGCCGCATACCTCGAAGCCGCCGCGCTCGTCGCCACCGGTCGTGCGGAGCTCGCCGGTCCGCTCCTCGACGCCGCGGCAGCGGTGCTCACCGAGCTCGTTCGCGAGCGCGTCGACCTCGAACCTCGGTTCGACGAACCCTCCGAACGCCGGCGGCGCGAGGCCGCTTCGCACTCCCACGGTCTCGCGCTGGTGGAGCTCATGCGGGCGACGGCGCTCCTGCTCTCGGGGCACTCGGCCAGCGATCCCATCGTGTTGGAGATCCTGCGGGACACGCACGCGCGCTTGCTCGAAGCCGCAGTCCTGGCCGCGCGGTGGGACCTCTCCGCTCCGACCGACCTGGACGAGCTCCTCGATCACGACCTCGGTCCGCGGCGACTCCTGTACGACAACTCCGCCAATCCGCACGTTCGACGTGAGCAGGGGATCGCCCTGCTCTCCGCGCTCGGACGCGGGTTCGCGAGCGTGGCGCCCGCGGAGATGCCCGGCTTCGCCCCCTTCGAGGGCGTCGACACGGCGCTGGCCGATCCGCTGCGGGACGACGTGCGCTTCGGGATCCTCTTGCGCTTGGAATACGCGAACGCCGAGCGCTACCGCGATCGGGCTGCGGATCCGGAGACGTCGCAACTCGAGCGACGGCGCTCGCTGCAACTGTGGGAGTATTCCAGACGGAATCTGCGGCGCGCCGAGCGCGAGCTGGAGGGGGGGCGCGAGCGCGCGGAGGCCTACCGCTTCCTGCTCGTCCAGCGCGAGCCATCGCGCCTCGCGCTGTGGCTCGCGCGCGACCTGCGTTCGGAGGGAAGACCCCGCGAGAGTCGTGCGCTCTCCGAGCGGATGCTCTCGGACCTGGCGGCGGCGGGCAGCGGCGACAGTTGGCTCGAGGCCGACGTCGGCGTCGCGCTCGCATCGAGTTTCACCGAGGAGGACCGCCCGAGCGAAGCGGAGGAAGTGTTGCTCGGCGTCCTGGCCGACCTCGAAGCGGTCGCGAATCAGCTCGAGGGGATCGGAGATCTGGCGCGCGAAGAGGGCGACCTGGTCGCGGAGGCGCGGGCCGCCGCGCAGGTTCGCGGGACGGAGCTGCGCATCGCGGATTGCCTCGTGAGCCTGGCCGTGAACGCGAACGTCAAGCTGGGGGATCAGGAACGGGCGCTCGGCTATTTCGAGCGCGCCTTCGAGCTCGACAAGCGCGACTTCATGCGCGGACTCCTCGCCTGTTATCGAGCGCGTTCGGGTCGATTCGAGGAGGCGCGTGCCGAGCTGCGCGAGATCGCCCCCTCGCCCATGCTCTACTACAACATGGCGTGCACCTACGCGCTCCTTTCCGAGACCGACCTGGCGCTCGACTACCTGAAGCGCGACTTCGACGAGACGCAGCAGAGCCGGAGCTCGCTCGCACGTCAAAAGGCGTGGGCTGCGACCGACCCCGATCTCGCCTCGCTGCGCGGCGACGAGCGCTTCCAGCGCCTCGTGACCGCCGAGTAGCACGACATCGCGTCCCGACCTCCTCCCGACCTCTCCTCCCCGAAGAAGACGAAGACGCGTCGAGAGTGTGCGCCGCGCGGCGCGACGCGATCACTACAATCTCGGGATGGGAAAGGTCGTGCTGACCGGCAAGGGACGGCGTTGGGTCGAGGGCGGTCACCCGTGGATCTACCTCGACGACATCAGCGCTGGTGAAGGCGAGCCGGGCGAGCTCGTTCCCGTCGTGGCGCCCGACCAACGCATGCTCGGATGGGGACTCTTCAGCTCCCATTCCCGTATCGCCGTGCGGTTGGTGACGCGCGGCGAGGAGCAGCCCAACCGGAACTTCTGGTCGGAGCGCATCGCGAGCGCGATCGCTGCGCGCGGCCAGCGAGGCTATCTCGAACCCGACGGAGCCTGTCGGCTCCTCGGGGGGGACGCCGACGGCTTCCCGGGCTTCGTGCTCGATCGATACGCCGACCTCTTGGTCGTGCAGAGCGGCTGTCAAGGCTCCGACCGCATGCGCGACTTCCTGCTCGAGCTCGTGCGCGAGCACGCGACGTTTCCGGTCGGTGCGGTGCTCGACCGGTCCGACACGGGCGTGCGCAAGCACGAGAACCTCGAGAAGCGCGTCGAGTGGCTCGAAGGAAAGGCGCGCGCGACCGTGCTCGTTCGCGAGGGCGAGCTCCGCTACGAAGTGGATCCGATCGGCGGGCACAAGACCGGTCACTACCTCGACCAACGCGAGAACCGCATTCGCGCCGCCGGCTACGCCGAGGGCCGGCGGGTCCTCGACGCCTTCGCCTACGACGGTCTGTTCGGGATTCGCGCGGCGCTGGCCGGAGCCGAGTCCGTCGTGTGTCTCGAGCAGTCGGCCGCAGCCATCGAGCGGCTGCGCGCGAATGCGCGGCTGAACGGCGTGGAGGAGCGCGTGAGCGTCGAGCGCGTGGATGCGATGCTCGACGTGCGTCGCCGCTCGCAGGAGGGGGAGCGGTACGGGCTCTTGTTGGTGGATCCCCCGGCCTTCGCCCGGAACCGGCGCGAAGCCGAGGGCGCGGAGCGGGGATACCGCGAGCTGAACCGACGCGCCTTCGCGCTCGTCGAGCCCGAAGGCGCGCTCGTCACGTCGTCCTGCTCGCACGCCGTTCGCCGTGAGAGCTTCCTCGACTGGCTGGCGCAGGCCGCGAACGAAGCCGGCCGGTACGCGTGGCTGCTCGACGTGCACGGTGCGGCACCGGATCACCCGCAGCGCTTGGACCTGCCGGAGACCTCCTACTTGAAGTGCGCGTTCGTGCGCGTGGCCGGCTCGACGGGCGCGCGCTCGTGAGGCTCCGCGGGTCGCCTTCCGACCTGGTAACCTGCTGCGCCTTCGCCACGGCGACCCGCGTGCAGCGATGACGATCACATTGAACGGAGCCCCGCGCGAGATCCCCGACGGCGCGCGTCTCTCGGACCTGCTGAGTCTGCTCGGCCTCTCGTCCGAGCGCGTGGCGGTCGAGCTCAACCGCGCCCTCGTTCGGCGCGGCGATCACGCCAGGACCGAGCTCGCCCCAGACGATCGGATCGAGATCGTGACCCTCGTGGGCGGCGGCTGATCCGGCCGCTCGAGAACCTCCATGGCACTGCGAGAACCGACGGACGATCCCCTGCGCCTGGACGAGCTCGTGTTCGAATCGCGTCTGTTCGTGGGCACGGGGAAGTACGCGACCTTCGAAGGCATGCGCGACGCGCTCGAGCTCTCCGGCACCCAGTGCGTAACGGTCGCGATCCGGCGCGCGAACCTCGACGCGGCGAAGGGCGAATCGATCCTCGACTGGATCGATCGCGAGCGCTACGTGATCCTGCCCAACACCGCGGGCTGCTACGACGCGCCGTCGGCCGTGCGGACGGCGCGGCTCGCGCGCGAGCTGCTTGGCACCGACCTCGTGAAGCTCGAAGTCCTGGGCGATCCGAAGACGCTCCTGCCGGATCCCGTCGGCACGCTGGAGGCGACGCGCGAGCTCGTCGCCGACGGCTTTCGCGTCCTCGTGTACACCTCGGACGATCCGCGTCTCGCCGTACGGCTCGAAGAGGCCGGCGCGCGGAGCGTCATGCCCGCGGGCTCTCCCATCGGTTCCGGACAGGGCATCCTGAACCCCAACAATCTGCGCATCGTTCGCGAGCTGTTGTCCGTGCCGCTCATCGTCGACGCGGGCGTCGGGACCGCCAGCGACGTCGCCATCGCGATGGAGCTCGGTGCGGACGGCGTGCTGCTCAACACCGGAATCGCTGCGGCGCGCGATCCGCTGCGCATGGCGGTCGCGATGCGCGACGCCTGCCGAGCCGGTCGCGCGGCGTTCCTCGCGGGACGCATCCCGAAGAAGCTCTACGCGCATGCGTCCTCGCCGGACGAAGGCCGCATCGAGGGAGCCGCTCCCGCGGACGCCTGAGGCGTGAGTCGACCCGACCTCGAGCAGCAAGCGCTGATCGGCCTCTTCCTCCTCGCAGCGGGAGGATCCCTGGCTCCCGTGGCGCTCCACGTCGCGCGCAGCGTGACGCGCGGTCGGCGCGTCTTCTTCGCGCGTTGGGGATTCAGCCACCTGGCCCTCGTCGTCGGCGTGGGAATCGCGGCCGCCTTCGTCGGAGCCCAGGCCCTGGGCGAGTCGGACGATCCGCTCCGGGAGCTCTACGTGAACCTGGTCGTGCTCTCGAGCGCTGCCGCAGCCGCGCTCGTCGTGGCGCGCGCGCTCGAGCCGGACGGCTGGCGCGCGCTCGGTTGGAAACGCGGCGGAAACCCGAGTGCGCTCGCGTGCGGAGCTCTCACCTACGTCTTCATGTTCCCCGCCGTCTGCGGCGCCCAGGTGTCGTGGCCGTGGTTGCTCGAGTTCCTCGATGGGGGACCGTGGACGGAGCAGGTCGTCGTGGGGAAGATCACGCAACTGCGCGGCGCCGACCTCGTGCAAGCCGGCGTGATCGCGGTCCTCGTGCAACCCTTCGTCGAGGAGCTCCTCTTCCGCGGCTTCCTGCAACCGCTGCTCGTCCAGAATCTGTCCGACCGACTGGGCATCGTCGTCACGTCGGCGTTCTTCGCGCTGCTGCACGGCACTTCCGCCTTCCTGCCGATCTTCGTGCTCAGTCTCGTCATCGGGGCGGTGATGCTGCGCACGCAACGTCTTTCCGCCGCATGGCTCGTGCATGCGTTGCACAACGGCATCGGGCTCGCGGTGGCCCTCTTCGCATCCGACCTCGCGCCGAACGGATCATGACGAAGTACGAATCGAAGGGATTGTTCGTGGCCCTCGAGGGAGGGGCGTACCGCGCGTTCGACGCCGTCGTCACGGGCGACGTCACGCTCGGCGAGGACGTGGGCATCTGGTTCGGCTGCGTCGTCCGCGGGGACGACGCACCGCTCTCGATCGGACGCCGCTCGAACATCCAGGACCTGAGCGTGGTGCACGCCGACACCGGCGTCCCGAACACGATCGGAGCGGAAGTCACGGTGGGCCATCGCTGTGTCCTGCACGGGACGAGCGTGGGGGACCGGGCGCTGATCGGAATGGGGTCCATCCTCCTCGGCGGATCGGTGGTCGGCGACGAGGCGATCGTTGCGGCCGGAGCCGTGGTGCGCGAAGGCTTCCACGTGCCTCCCCGGACGCTCGTCGCCGGGGTACCGGCGCGGATCGTCCGCGACCTCTCCGACGAAGAGGTCCGGTCGCTCGTCGCGAGCGCGGACGGCTACGTGAAGAAGGTTCGCCTCTACCTCGATCGCTGACGGTCGAAGTCCGGAAGAGGCTTCCGACACCACTCCGACCTCGGGGGAGCTTGAGCCGTTCCGGCGCTTTTCTCGCGTTCACTTGCGTCGCCCGGAAAGGCCTTCCGAAAGAGCCAAGTCCTTGTTCATCAAGGGCTTGTACTTCAACCCACGATCCAGCCGCGAGCCTTCGCGCGCGCAACTGGAGCCCGGCTCGAGCCGGCGCGCGAGGGACCCGTCCGAGGCCGGCCAGCAGGGTAGGCTCCCCGTGGGCCTGCCTCGGTTCGGGGACCGGGAGACCACCCAGGGGATTCGCCCTGCTCGCACCCTCACCCGCGCGTGAGGGAACAAATTCCAGGGCCGGCTCACCCACCACCAAGGACCGGTGTCCGCTCGCCCACCGCGAGCGCCCGGGTACGAGTAACGATGCACGACCAACGCGTCCTCCGACTCCTCTCCTCCTCCTTCGCCATCGCTGTTGCCGCCGCGTTCGCTTCCTGTCGCCAGGAGGGAAGCGAAGAGCAGCGGCTGGCCGTCAGCACCTTCGAGCCCGGCTTCGCCTTGCGGCAGGACGTGCAACTCGGCAGCGGCAACGTGACCGACGCGCTCGTCGTCGATCTCAACGGTGACGGACTGTCCGACTTCGTGGAGGCGGACTTCTTCGACAAGCAGATCCGCTCCGCGCTCGGCAATCCCGACGGAAGCTTCACTCCGTTCTTCGAACTCGGCACGCCGAGTACGCCGTTGGACATCGAGTTCGGCGATTTCGACGGAGACGGCAACGCTGACATCGCCGTGATCTGCACGGGCAACAACGGCGGTCTCCCGATGCTCGCCGTGTACCGCGGGTACTCGGACGGATCGTTCGCTCAGACTTCGGCCCTGCCCTTGCCGAACGATCCCTTCCACCTCGCCGTCGGCCGTCTCGCCGGTTTCGATCGCGACCACATGTTCGTCACGCTCCCGGACGCTCGCCAGACCTGGCAGGTGGAGCTCGCCGTCGCCGGACTCGAGCGCATCGGCACCCTGTCGTCCGGGGCGAACATCTTTGCACCGATCACGGCCGCGATCCTGGACGCGAACGGCGACGGAGGGCCCGACGTCGTCGTCGGAGAGATCAACGTGCCCGAGACGGCATCGGACCGCCTCGTGACCTACGTGTTCGATGGTGCGACCTCGTTCGCTCCGGCGGCCGTCCTCGCGCCGTTCGTCGACTATCCCCTCGTGCGGAACATGGGCGACGTGGACGGCGACGGCTTCTCCGACCTGGGAGTGGCTCAACTCGACGCCGACGGAGTCCTCCTGCTGCGCGGCGGCGTCTCCGGTCTCGAACCGCCGCTGGAGATCACCTTCGGTGCGGGCACGGCCTCGATACTGTTCGCCGACCTGGATGGTGACGGCCTGAAGGACGCGGCCGCGACGCTCTTCGAGCAAGACGCCGTGGCGGTGCGTCTGGCCGTCAGCACGCTCGGTTTCGGCGACATGACGGTCTACAACGTCGGGGGCTTCCCTCGCAACGTCGGTACGGGAGTCTTCGGCTCCGGCCCCGAGGTCGACCTCTTCTGCTCGAACATCGCCGACGTCTCCGTTCTCCACGGTGACGGTTCCGGCTCGTTCGAAGCCGCCCGCGGCTACCTGATCGGCAACGAGCCTCAGTTCGTGCGCGCCGTGGATTTCGACGAGGACGGCCACCTCGACGCGGTCAGCGTGGACCTCTTCCAGAGCCAGCTCGTCTTCATGCGCGGGCTCGGCGACGGGTCCTTCGAGAACGCCGGCCAGGTCGCACTCGATTCAGCCAGCGTCGAGACGCCGGGCTACGTCATCGTGAGGGACTTCGACGGTGACGGCCGGCCCGACGTGGCGACCAGCGTGAACAGCGCGGATCGCGTCCAGGTCATGAACAACTCGGGTTCGCTCCCGTTCACGGATGCCGCTCAGAGCGTCGGCGTCGGTTTCGAACCCCTCGGCATCGACGCGGGCGACCTCGACGGCGACGGTCACCAGGACATCGTCGTCGCCAACGCCGGGGACGAGACCGTTCAAGTCCTACTAGGTCACGGCGACGGGACGTTCGAAGTGCGCGGCCCCGTGGCCTGCCCGTTGGTCCCGCTCCTGCCGCTGATCGGCGATTGGAACGTCGACGGAAACCTGGACGTCGGAATCGCGACCGGCTCCGGCTCGAACGCGAAGCTGCTCCTCTACCGGGGCGACGGCGCGGGAAACCTCGCACTCGTTGCGCAGCAGGATCTGCCGCGCTTCACGCCCACCTTGCACATCGGTGACTTCGACGAGAACGGACTACCCGACCTGGTCGGATCGCAGCCGAACTTCGGCTCCAACGAAGTCGTCGTGATGCTGAATCAAGGGAACTTCGTCTTCCAATTGCGTCCGCTGGAGGTTGGCTTCCGCATGGGAACGCTGGAAGTGAACGATGCGAACCGGGATGGGCACCTCGACTTGCTCGTCCCGCTGGGTCACGGTCAGCTCGTGATCGCCTTGGGCGACGGGAACGGCAACTTCCCGACCCTGCTCCCGCCCACGGGCGAGCAGTTCCCGGCGCCGCGCGGTGCGACGACCTCCGCGCTCGCCGACGTGAACGGCGACGGCCTCCCGGACCTCATGACCGTCTCGCCGCGCCATCCCTACCTGTGGGTCGCGTTGAACCGCGGCGCGAAGTTCGAGTGAGTCCGGACACGAGCACAGCGCTCGAGTGGGCGCCGATCGGACGCTTCGAGGCCTGGGGCGTGATCGTCCGGAGGAGGTTCCGGACGATCCCGGATCGAGTTCCAGCGGGTCCGCCGATTGTCCTGGTCGGAGGCGCGCGCTAGTGTCCCGCGATGGTCGCGAATTCATCGCTGCAGGGAGTGATCCTCGCCGCTGGCAAGGGAACGCGCATCCGGCCGCTCTCCGAGCACCTGCCCAAGCCGCTCCTGCCGATCCTCGGGAAGCCGCTGCTCCAGTGGCAGATCGAGGCGATGCACGACCTCGGGATCCGCGACGTGGTGATCGTCATCGGACACCTCGGACACCATGTCGTGCGCGAGTTCGGCGACGGCCGGCGGCTGGGCGTCAACCTGACCTACGTCGAGCAGGAAGAGATGCTCGGCATCGCCCACGCCGTGGCGCAGCTCGTGCCCCACGTCGATCGTCCGTTCCTCCTGTTCCTGGGTGACATCTTCTTCGAGACGGAGGACCTCTCCAGCATGTTGGAGCTCTTCGCTCGCCCGGACGTGCACGGAGTGCTGGCCGTGAAGCGCGAGCCGAACGTCGACGCCATCCGCCGGAACTTCACGGTGGAGCTCGACGCCGCGGGCTTCGTGCGCCGCGTGATAGAGAAGCCGCGCAATCCGGCGACGGACCTCAAGGGGTGCGGTCTGTACCTCTTCGACGAGTCGATGTTCGACGCCATTCGCCGTACGCCGCGGACGGCGCTGCGCGACGAGTACGAGCTCACCGAAGCGATCCAGATCTTCATCGACGGCGGTGCGGGGGTCGTCCCCGCGCCCGTGGTGCAGAGCGACCTGAACCTCTCGAGCGGTTCGGATCTGCTCGACATCAACCTGCACGTCATGCGCAAGGCCGGGCGCGAGAACTGGATCGCGGAGGACGCCCTGGTGGAGGAGGGCGCCGTACTGGATCGCGTGGTCGTGATGGCGGGTGCTCGAGTCCCGCACGACGCACGCCTCGAGGAATGTCTCGTGATGCCTGGTGAGCGAGCCACCGCGGGCGAGCACCGGCGCATCATCTTCATGCGCGGCCACGAGATTTCCTGCGTCTGAGTGTGTCGATCCCGTTCCGACGCCGGGATGCTCCAGGGGAGGCCGCTGGGCAGTGCTCGACCGCGCTCATCCGGAGGTTTGCGACCGCGGGTATCGTGGGGAGATGAGCGCGGATCTGCTCGCGGAGAAGGCGGTCCTGCTCCGCGATCGCCTGCGCAGCTTGGGGAGCATGGCCGTCGCTTTCTCGGGCGGCGTGGATTCCACGGTGCTCCTGCACGCCGCGCACGCCGTCCTCGGTTCGCGAGCGGTGGGGGTCCTCGCCGACTCGCCGTCGCTGCCGCGCATCGAGCTCGAGGATGCGCTCGCGACGGCCGCCTCGATCGGCGCGTGTCTGGAGGTCGTGGCGACGCACGAGCTAGCCGATGCGCGCTATTCCGCGAACGCCGGCGACCGCTGCTACTTCTGCAAGTCGGCTCTGTTCGACGCGATGCAGCTCGTCGCCGCGCGGCACGACCTTGCCTCCTTGGCCTTCGGCGCGATCACCGACGACCTCGCCGACGATCGTCCGGGTGCGCGCGCAGCCGGCGAACGCGGAGTCGTCGCCCCGCTCCTCGAATGCGGTTACTCGAAGGAGGACGTACGGGCCCATGCGCGCCGACATGGCCTGCGGGTCGCGGAGAAGCCGGCGTCGGCTTGCCTCGCTTCGCGCCTTCCGACAGGGACGCGCGTCACGCGCGCCAGGCTCGCTCGAATCGAGCGAGCCGAGGAAGGTCTGCGCGCGTTCGGTCTCTCCGTGCTGCGGGTGCGCGACCGCGGGGTGCTCGCGGCAGTGGAGGTGGGAACGGACGAGCTCGAGCGTGCTCGCGAGCTCCGGCCGCAGCTCGAGCGCGAGCTCGCGCGGCTCGGCTTCGAGGTCGTGGAGCTCGGCGCGTATCGCCCTCCCGCTGAACGGGGGACGCTTCCCCGCCCGGATCCCGGGCCTCCGGTCCGGGTGGAGAACGTCCCTGGAAACGACAGCTAGGCGGCGTCGGCACTCGCCCGTCAGCGCTGGAAGATCGGCAGGAGCTCTTCGCTCATGGCCAGGACCAGGCAGTTCATCGCGGTCGCATAGCCGTCGCCGTACTGCGCGTCCTTCCAGTTGCCCTCGGGCTCCTGCTCGGCCAACAGGTCCTTGAACTCCTTCCGACTCCAGCGCTCGAAGTGTGTCGGATCGGGATGCTGCCAGAGCGCTTCCGCCAGGTAGAGGCGCTCGTAGTGCGGGAAGCGCGAGAGCTCGCCGGTTCCCAGTGCGCGCAGTTCGAGCTCGCGCCAGATGGCGTCGATACCGTGCTCCACCGAATCGCCGGCGTACTCGCCGAGAGCGTACAAGGTCGACACGCCCGCCGCCGTCAGGGCCAGCGTTGCGGGAACGTCGGGATTGCCGAGCTCGTAGGCGAAGAGCCCGTTCTCGCGCTGCGTCTTCTTGACGTATTCCTCCGCTCGCCGCACGACGCCGAAGTCCACGTTGATCCCGGCGTTGCGCGCTGCGCGCAAGGCCTGAACGAGGCAGACCGTCACCGACCCTTCGTGCTGCGGCGAACGCATCGGCGCGTAGAACCAGCCGCCCTCGCCGCCCTGGGAGCGCTCGATCAGCCGTACGGCGGCTTGTAGCGCGCCGCGCAGGCGCTCCCCGCGCCCCGTGCGCGGAGAGACCGAGTAAGCCTGCGCCAGAGCGAGCGTGGCGAAGCCGTGACCGTGCATCTTCACGCCCGGCGGCTCGGTATCGCGCCCGATGAAACCATCCGCTTTCGAGTGGGCGAGCAGGTAGTCGACCGCGCGCAAGACGTTCGCGCCAAGGGCGCCGCGACCGTCGGCGTTGCCGCCGGCCATGAGAGCCAACGCGCCGAGCGCCGTCGTCGCGACCGGCACGTGCACTTCGGCGTTCGCGCCCACCGGAATCGATCCGTCGAGACCCTCCGCCTGGCGCTTCGCGAGCCACGCCAACCCGCGCGCGAGCGCACCGTGCACGGCGACGTCGCGCGGGGTCTCCGCGACCGTCCTCTCGATCGGCGCTTGCTGCGGCGGGGGAAGGGCGACTCCGTTTCCGCCTTCACCGAGGGCGGCATCCGCGAGGGACAACGCGCCCGAGAGCGCGAGGAAGATCGCGCCGAGCCTCTCCGCGCGCAGCCTCACGCGACTCGGGAAGGCGTGCACGCCTTCTCACCGGTTGTTCGCAGCGAGGCTTCGACCACCCGCATCCTCGGTGTCGGGCTCGTTCGGTGCGCGGCGCTGGGACGAGGCGCGCGCCACCGGCTCTCGGGACGTTTCGCGCGCAAGGTGGAAGGACCGGACTAGCAGCCTGTTGAAGAAGTGCTCCGGATGCCAGGTGCCCGGCATCCGCTTCGGTGCGGTGCCCGGGAACGCAGGCGAATTAGTGAATTCTCCGAGGCTCTCGGGTGCCGCACTGGAGTGGAGGACGGGTTCATGGCGCCGGATGACTTCTTCAATGGGTTGCTAGGGCCGGCGGTTCAGGCGCCGGTAGTAGGAGTCGATCCAATCGCGGTACTGCGTCGGGAGATCGCCGCCTCCCTGGCTGCGGAACACTTCGCGGGCGTGGGGCGGGAGCTCGCCCCAGCGTTCGCCCTCGTCGCCGCCGCGTTGGGGTAGACCGTCGCGGTTTCCCGGAGGAGGCTCGTTCGGATGGTTCTCCGAGGCCTCGTCGGAGGCGTCGTCTGCGGCAGGATCTCCTCCAGCAGGTTTCTCTTCTGGGCCCTCGGGCTTCCCGCTCGGCCTCTCGGGAGTCGGCTCCGGCTCCTGGGGGCGGTCGCCACGGTCCTGGTCGAGCGGACTCTCGCCCTCGTTCGGTTTCGGTTTGCCGTTCCCCGAGCCGCCCGACTGCGCCGTTTGCCGCGACTGCGACACCGCGATCTCCAGCAAACGGTCCATGTCCCGCACGACGCCCTGCGACTGCTCTTGCGTCGTGCGGAGCAGGTCGTCCAGGCCGCTGTCCTGCGGCACTTCGAGGGGGACCTCGCCCGCTGCGGCGTCGGACAGGTAGACGTCGATCGTCCGCAGGGCGCGTTCGACGCGAGCGACGATCTCGCGCATCTCGCGCTGGGCGTCGTCGCCCCGGCGCGCGGAGGGCGGGGGAGGGAGCCGTGGTTCCTGCACGGTCGCGAGCTCGGTCGGCGGCGCGGGAGGGAACGCTCTGGCGAGCGCCGGGGGGGCGAGGAGCGCGAGTGCGGCGAGCGCGAAGCCCGTGGTGGTGCTGCTCGTGGTCATTCTTCCTCCGCGGGGGGCAAGGGGTGGCCGGGGGCGGGCGTCTCGTCGGGATCGGGATAGCCCAGGCGCGCGCGGAACGTCCGGAAGAGCTCGGTCGTGCGCTCGTGGCGGACCGCGAGCCGCATCACCTCATCGAGGATCAGCGGATGGACCTCGCTCGGATCCGTCTCACCCAACTCGGGGTAGAGGACCAGCAAGCGTTCGACGGCTTCCTGGATCTCGATCTCCATCCGGCGCAACAGCTTCAGCTCCGCCTGGGGCGGAACGAGTCGATTCTCGGTCTGCTCCTCTTCCTGCTGCTCTCGTTCCTGGCCGCGCTCGTTCTCCTCTTCGCGACGCCGCTGCTCCTCTGCGAGGGACTCGAGCAACCACTCGAAGCGTTCCTCGACGTCGCGCTGCAGGGCCATCACGCGTTCGGTGACGAGCACGTCGCCGTCGTCGGACAGCTCCGCGGCGATGTCGGCGAGGTCGCTCTGGATCTGACGCAGGATCTCGGCGGAGACGGCGCTCTCTTCACCTTCGAGGGCCAGCGCCATCTTTCCGGAGCGCTCGGCCAGCACTTCTTCCTCCCGGGCGATGCGGCGCAGCCGCAGGCGCTGCGCCCGGCTCGGACGGTCGTTCTCGCGCAGTACGGCGGCGATCTCCGTCGTTGCGGCCATCTGCTCGCGGTGCGAGGCGAGCGCGGATCGAAGCTCCTCGGTGATGCGGAAGAGCAACTCCTCCTGGCGCAATCGCTCGTATTGCTCCTCCTCCTTCTCGAGCTCCTCGCGAGCGCGTTCGAGCTCGCGTTCGACTTCGCGCTCGGAGCGCTCGGCTTCGTCCAGCTCTCCCTCACGGAGCTCGCTCTCCGCTTCCGCTGCGGATTTCCGGGCACGGTCGAGGCCGGCGCTCGCCTCGGGGTTCTTCTTCTCCTGGTCGCGCTTGGCGAGTCGCAGGATCTCTTCGCGGATCCGTCCTTGCTCGCGTGCGAGCTCCTCGGCCCGGCTCCGGTCCTCGGGCGTCGTGGGGCGCACCCCGTCGCGCGAGGCTTGCTGCGCGCGCGTGAGGGCTTCCAGCGCCTGGCGCTGTGCTTCGGCGGCGGATGCGCTCTTGCCCGCCTCGATGTCGCCGGCCGCGCGCTCCATGGCGCGTTCCGCTTCGCGCAGTCGATCCTCCACGGCAGCAGAGGACTCGGCGTCCATGCTGCCTTCGCGCGCCGAGGACGTGAGCTCTCCGACGCGTTTCGCGAGCGCTCGCTGACCGGCGGCGGTTTCGGAGGCGGTGCTCGACGCCGCCTTGCCGCGCGCTGCCTCGAGGGCGGCCTGCGCTTTCTCGAGCGCTTCCCCGGCCCGCGTCGCGTCCTCGCGTGCCTCGGCGGGGGATTCGCGCCGCGCCCCGGCGGACGCTTCGCGCATGGCCGATGCCGCGCGGTCGAGCTCTGCTCCCGCTTCGCGTGCTTCGGGTGTCGAGCCCTGAGCCGCGGACGAGAGCCCGCGCGCCAGGCGTTCTGCTTCACGCGCGAGATCTGCTTGCGAGCCGGAGAGCGCCTCGGCCATGCGCCCCAGGTCCTCGAGACCCTGACGCAGGTCGCGCGCGGCTTCTTCGGTGGCCTCCGCGGCACCCTGCGCTCGCGGGTCCCCTGCCTTGGTGCGAGCGGCCTCCGCCGCACGCTCGAGCGCCGAGCTCACGTCGCGCGCCAGCAGCCCGGCGACGGAGTCCTCCGGGACGAGGGGCTCCAGCGCCGCCGAAGCACGCTCCCGGGCTTCCTGCGCCGCGCGGCGCGTTTCCTCTGAGGTCGCTTCGAGCTCCGCTGCTCCCTCGTCGGCCGCGCTCTGCGCGCTCGCGGAATCGCCTTCCTGGCGGGCGCGTTGGAGCGCTTCCAGCGCTCGACGCAGGGCGCGAGCGACGACCTCCGCGGCTTCGTCGCTGGACGCGCGCGCGTGTCGGTCGGCGCGCTCGAGCGCCTGCTCGAGCTGACGCTCCAGCTCCGCCGCATCTTCCGGAGAAGCGCTCCTCGCCGTGCGCGACACTTCGCGCAACGTCTGGGCGCCGGCCTCGAGTCGGCTGGCGCGCATCTCCGCGCGCCGAGCCGCCTCGACCTCGTCCCACGCCTTGGCGAGTTCGGTGCGCTCCTGCGGTCGCCACGCTTCGAGCAGCGCGCGGTCGGCCTCGAGGTCGGCGCGTAGCTCCTGCAGCAGGGCTTCGATCTGCTCCAGCTCCATGGACCCGCTCTCGCGTCCCATTCGCTCGGTCGCCGCGAGGAGTCGACGTTCCTCTTCGAGGGCGCGCGCGATGTCCGCCTCGAGCTCGCGCTGCGCCGCGTTCGAGCTGTTCTCGCGGAGCTCCGCGGTCTCGTCCCGCAGCTCGCGTTCCCGCGAGGCGAGCTCGTCGAGCACGCGCTTCATCTCGCGCACGCGATCGAGGTTCTCCTCGATGCCGTCGAGGTCCCCCCGCTCCATCAGGATGGCGAGCAGTCGCTCGAGCCCCTGGATGACCTCGGCTTGACTCTCGAGCGACTGAACGACCTGACCCGACTCCACGCGACTGCGCGCGTCGTCCATGGACTCCTCGAGGGTGAGCGAGCGCCCGCTCCCCGCGCGATCGTCGAGGAGCTCGATGCCTTCCTTCAAGAGCTCGACGGCTCGCGGGCGGCCCTCCGCCTCCAGGCGCAGCACCAGCACGTCCATGGTCTGCCGCAGGCGTTTGAGCTGACGAGCGAGCAACGCTTGCTCCTCCGCGATCCCGGCCAACTCGCGGCTCTCGAGCGCGTCGTCCGGAAGAGCGGAAGGGGTCGGCCCCCAGGGGGAAAGGAAGCCGAGCGAAGCCAGGAGGATCGAAGCGCAGGTCATCTCACTTCTCCGATGCGAACCGCTGCGTGCGTTGGCGCAGGACGCTCTGCCGGTTCAGGATGTCGCGCGACAGGGTGAGGACCGATTGGAAGCTGTCCCACTCGGCGAGACGCTCGAGCAGGTCCTCGATTCGAGCGAGGGCGAGCTTCTGCTCGCGCGCGCACTCCTCGAGGGCAGTGCGGATGCTCTTGAAGTCGACCGAGTTCTGAGCCCGCTCGAGCGCCGCCGCGGCCAGCCGCGCGTGCGTATCGCCGATCTGGAGCGCAACTCCGAGGATCTCGATCAAGTTGCCCGCGAGTCCGGCGGAGCCCAGGCTCCCGCTCGCGTACTCCGCGTGGAGCTCGGTCCACACGTCCGGACGGAAGCTCTTGTCGAAGACGTTCGACATGCGCGCATCGAGTCGCTCCAGGAGCGCTCCTGCCTTGTCGTCCAAGCGCGCGTAGAGCACGGTGTCGGCGATGGCCGCGAGCTCGCGGGCGACCGATTCGGCATCGCCTTGGACGCGGCGTTGACCGGTCAGGAGCGAGGAGAGAGCGCGCGAGTCGCCGGCCTCGACGAGGGCGTCCGATCCCAGAGCCTCGATCAGCTCGTCGACGCGATGGCGCTTCTCGGTCTGCAGGTCCGCGAGCTCCGAGGCTTCGATGCGCAGACGCGCGAGCCGGTCCTGGATGCGGCGCAGCAGTTCGTCGGCCGAGACGATGCGGATGCGGATCTCGCTCGAGCGTCCCTCCGACGGAGTGGGTTCGCGGTTGTCGGTCGCGACCACCTCGACCGTGTACTGGGAGCCCTCGGCGACGTCACCGAACATCTGGGCGATCGAGAGGCGTCCGCCGGCGACGACCACGCGGTCCGCCCGTCGCTCGGGGAAGGGATCTTCGGTCGCGGTGCGCCATTCGAGTGCGCCCCCGGCGCGCTCCTCGGGGACGGATGTCGCGCTCGTCGCGGGCGTTTCGCCGCCCGTCCCGCGCGTGTCGATCGTGCGCCAGGCGATGCCCGTGATCCCGAAGTCGTCCTTCACGCGCGCGCGCAGGGAGATCGCTCCGCCCGCCACGGTCTCGACGTCCGCGCGGCCGGGGGAGAGCACCTGCACTTCCGGTGCGCGGTCGGGGATCACCTGGACGGCGAACAGGCCAGGGTCGGGGTTGGTGAGCCCGGAAGCGTCGCGCAGCTCGAACCGGTAGCGGATGCTGCGCTCCGCCGTGAGGTGGAAGGCGAGACCGTCTCGCTGGAGGGGAGCACCCGGGCTCTCCGGATCGAGAGCCTCCGGTTCCGCCGGGAACGGAGCCGGGACGAGCGCGAGCACGCGATCGTCCGGCAGCACGCGCGCCGAGCCGCGTGCATCGGGAGGATCCACGCGAACGTGGATCGAGAGCTCCGAGCCCGCGAGCACGTCCACGTCGCGGTTGAACACGAGCTCCTCGGGAATCCCGGTGTAGGGCGGCGGACGGACCAGCACGGCGATGCCCGAAACGTCGGGGGGCTGGAGTACGACGAGGCGCATGAGCGGATCGCGATCGTCGTCGTCCCCGCCCGTGACGTAGAGCTCCAGATCGTCACGCACGGCGCGCAGGACGCAGCGATAGGTGCCCCCGCTGCCGCGCGCGAGGAACTCCTTCGTTCCGTCGGAGAAGTTCAGCGTGACCTCTTCCGGGGCGACACCGCGGGCCCGCACCAGGACGAGCACGTCGCTGCCGCGGGACACCCGCGCGACGATCTCGCCGGGGTCGACGTCGACGTCGCCGAGGTTGGGCAGCTCGAGCTCGAGGTTGGTGCGCCGCGGCCAGGGTATCTCGCTCCCGAGCATGCGCTGGAAGAAGATGCGCGCGTGAGCCGTGCTGACAGCGAGCAGTACGGCCGTCACGCCGACGCAGGAAAGGCCCGCCAAGAGCCGCGTCATGGGACCGCGCCGATCGAGCACGGGCGCGAGCTCGAGTCCTGCGGCGCGAGCGTCCGCGTCGCGGCACACGGCTTCGACGTGCCCGCTCGACTCCGACGCGGCCATACCCGGCGCCTGTAGCTGGACCGCGCTCACGAGCAGCTCGCGGAGCGTGGGGACTCCGCGCTCGAGGAGCACGGCCAGTCCCGCGCGATCGGGGATGCGAGCGAGCGGACGGACGAGCTCGCGCCAGGCGAAGAAGAGCGACAGGGCGACGAACACGCTCGCGTGGAGCAGGCGCACGGGGCGCGGGACGTGCAGTCCCCAGTCGGCGAGGAAGGCGAACACGAGCCACGCCGCCCCCACGGCGAGCACGGTGCCGATGCCGTGCAGGAGGACCAGGATCACCAGGGACGAGCGCAGGCGTCGGAGCTGACGCTCCAGCACCGGGGTCTCTGTCAGCGGGTGCTCGTCGCGGCGCATCGGGTTCTCGTAGGAGCTTGGGTCCGTGGCTCTTCTCGACTGGCGCGGTCGCTTCGGTCGGTCAACGTTGGAATATCGGAAGGAAACGATAGGGGATCTCGAGGATCAGGACCGCCATGGCGGTCCCGAAGGCGTCGCCGGGGCCCGTACGGTTGGGGAACGAGCCGGAGGGCTCCTGCATCGAGAGCAGCGTCTCGCGCACTTTGTCGAAGTACGTCTGCCACTGCGAGCTTCCGGCGGTGTACATGGCCTGGACTCCGTAGTAGTGGCCGTACCAGAAGAAGTAGTGGCCGTTCTCGCGGATGCCGTAGAGCTCGTTGAACGGATCCAGGTTGCGCATCAGGTAACGCAGGCCGTCCTGGATCGCCTCGTCGGAGTAGATGCCGACCCCGTGCAGCGCGGTCACGCCGGCGGCCGTCAGCGGGAAGGAGGAACGCGAGCTCGAGCCCTTCTGGTAGTGGAATGCCCCGACCTCGTCGGGGAACATCTGGCGCCGGAAGCGGCTCGAGACTTCCTCGCGTGTGATGGCCGAGTCCACCACGTATTGAGCCGCCCGATCGACGGTCGACTTGGGCACGCGGATGCCGATGTTGCGCGCCGCGCGCAGCGCCAGGACCTGGCAGACGACGATCGACATGTCCGATTCGGGAGTGAACGGCTCGTAGCGCCAGCCGCCCTCGTCGTTCTGACAGCGGACGATGATGTCCACCGCTTTTTGCAGCTTGTGCCGAACGTCCTCGCGATGCGTCATCCCGTAGATCTCCGCGAGGAAGAGCGTCGCGAAGGCGTGGCTGTACATGCGCGTGCCGGATTGCGTGACGTAGCCGTCCTCCTTCGCCGACGCGAGGACGAAGTCGAGTCCGCGCTCCACGACGTCGCCGTAGTGTCCGCGTCCCGGCAGATAGCCGCCCGCGAGGAACGCCATGCAGGCGAGCGAGGTCACGCCCACGTGTCCGGAGACCTTGATGTACTCGTAGTCGTTGTTGAGCTTGTAGCCGATCTTCCCCGTCCAGCTCCCGTCCCCGTTCTGGTTCTCTGCGAGCCAGGCGAGTCCGTGCTCGACCGCGTCGTTCTGTGCGGGCGTGACCTCCACGGCGAGGGTGGAATCGGCGTCGATCTGCGCCCACGCCGGCTCGAACGCGAGCACGAGGAGCGCGAGCAATGCGCGCGTGCGGCCGTGTTTCGATCCATGGCTCGTCATCGGTTCTCCCAGATCTCCAAGGGCGCTCCGTTCGCTCCGTCACGGCTGAGGAGGAAGAGCGCGTTCCCCAGCCCGAGCAGACGGAGATCGGCGGCGCGCCCCAGGCCGGTCGGAAGGACGGCGTCCAGCCGCTTCATGCCGCTCTCCTTGTCGATCAGCGTCAAGTAGGTCTCGCCCGGCAGGCGGCTTTGGTTCTTCTTCGTGTACACCACCGCCACGGTCGTCGTGGAAACGGCGGGGAGCGCCGTGAGACCCACGTCGAACAGGTCGTCGCTCGGCACGCGCAAGAGGCAGGACCAGCGCTTGCCGTAGGGCAAGTGGACCGCGGTGATACGCGTCGTCTGGAGCCCGGGCGTGGACGAGTAGAAGAAGAGGAACGGCGCATCGAGCTTCACGGGACCGGGGGGCATGCTGCGCGGCCGAATCGCCCCGAGCACGCGGTCGGAGGCGGAGAGCTCCATCACCGATCGCGTCGCGCCGAGCCGCGGCTCCAACCCGAGGATCGCTCCACCGCGGCCGTCTTCGCCGGGAGTCACGACGAGGTAAGTCTCGTCGTCGACTTGGAAGAGCGCCTCGAGCTCGCGCCCGCCGCGCAAGTCGTACGTCCACGACTGGGCCAGCGCATCGAGGTCGAAGCCCCGGATCCGGTTGCGATCCGGCGTGGTCCCCATTTGGAACGCCGGGAGGACGAGCATGCCGCCGGAGACGAAAGCCGACTCGTATTCGTTCGTGAGCGGTCCGCCGAGGTCGATCTCTCCCAAGCTCGCGCCGCGGTGCAGGTCGACGACGAGCGCGCGCGCCGGGAGCTCCCAGCTCTGCGTCTGGGTCAGGAAGACCGCGCGACTCCCGTCGAACAGCGGGGCTCGCCAGTGGGGACCGCGCGGCAGGAAGGCGTTCCACAGCTCGCGCCCGCGATGGACGTCGAAGGCCGTCGCCTGGAAGTGCTCTGCGGAGCGCTGCAGCACCACCAGGACGCCCTCGTGCACGCGGATCTCCGCGATCTCGAAGCCCCGCGGAGCGCGCCAGGTCGGCCAGGCCTCCTCGCCCGTGGCGGCGTCGACCGCGACCAGGCTCTCGCCGTTGGCGATCACGACGCGCCCGAACGACAGGGCCGTCTGGAGGTTTCGTCCGTCGTCGCGCAAGCGCGCGCGCACGTCGGGCCGGACGGGATCGTTCCCACCGTGGATCTGGAGCAGGAGCCCGCCCTCGCTCCTGCACAGGAGAGCGAGGCGCGCCGTCGGCGGCGATTCCTGCTGAGCGGGACCGGGGGGGACGTAGCCCACTTCGACGAAGCTCCCCGACGGTGCTTCCGCGGCGGCGAGCCGGCCATCGAAGAAGGCGCTCTCGGAGCGCAGGCTTCGCCCGGGACGCGGAGGGAGCCGCGCCAGACGCTCGGCCGCCGCCCAACGTCGGCCGCCCGCCTCGACGACGAGATCGGGGTAGGACGAGAGCACCGACTCGAGGATGCCGCGCTGCGCCTCGACGTTGCCCTCGCCGCCCAGGATCTCTCCCAGGAGGACCAGGCGCCGCGCGTCCTCGGCCGAGAGCTCCGGCGTCCGAGCGAGGGATGCGTTCACGAGCCGGCAGACGCGCGCGGCGTCTCCCGCGGCGAACGCGCGATCGAGCAGGTGGTCGCCGGCCTCGCGCGCGGCTTCGGAATGCGGATAGAGCGACCGAACGGCTTCGAGCTCGCGGTCGGAGCCCGACTCGAGGCCCGACTCGAGGAGTGCGAGGTCCATCATCTCGCGTGCGCGTCTCTCGAAGGGCTCGTAGGCCTGCGTGCCGCCGCGCGCGAGCGCGTCCTCGATACGCGCGGAGACGAGCTCGGCCACGTTGCGTCCGGGCGCCAGCCGCCGCGAACCGTGGCGCGCGAGACAGGCGTGGAGGTCTTCGAGCTCCCGGCCGACTTCGCCCCAGCGGCCCAGGGCGTTCGCGCGCACGAGCAGGACCCACAGGTCGATCGGGAGCATGTCGTCCAGGAGCTCCGGATCGATCGACGCGAGGGGCGAAGGGCTCGCGGACTCGACCGCCAGGGCCCACGCTTCGCGCGGCATGGGCTTGTCACCCAAGCGACGACCGAGGACCTCCAGCGTCTCGAGCCAGGCCGCGCGGTCGCGATCGCGAACGATCGCCTCGCGTTCGAGCAGGGTGTCGCGCACGTCGTTGGAATCGTGAGCGAGCGGCAGGGCCAGCTCGAGGAGCTCCAGCGCACCCGCGACGTCCGCCAGTCCTTCGCGAGCGCGCGCAGAGATGCGCAGCACGCGGTGCAGGCGTCCCGCGACTTCGTCGCGGTAGGTGGGGTCTCCCAAGCGCGGCTCGAGCAAACGCCTGGCTTCGCGGAGGCGGTCGAGCGCACCGCGCACGTCGCCGGACTCGTACAGGAGCACGCCGTGCTGCTCGCGCACCTGCGCCAGGGTCAGCATCGCGGAGACGTCCTCGGGATCTGCGGCGATGCGGTCGAGCGCGCGCGATTCGAGCACGCTCCAATCGAACAGACCGGAGATCTCGGCCGCGTTGGCGGTGAACAGCATGCCGCTGCCGACGACCATGTTGCCGACCGTCGAGCGCTCCGCGCCGGCGCGGATCCACGGCAAGGATTGCTTGCGGCGCTCGAGCCCCGTGCGCTTGTCGAGGACGAGCCTTCCTTCGTGCGTGGCGAGCACGATCTCGTCGCGCGTGAGGACCGCGCGCGGCGAGCGCAGCGGCTCGTAGCCCTCCACCGGCACGTTCCAGGTGCGGGCGAAGCGAGTGCCGGTCGTCGCCCCCGCTAGTCCCCCAGGTGCGTGGAAGACGGCGATCTCGGCGCCGCCGAAGTAGAGCGCGTCGTCGTCCGCGCCGAGCAGCGTGTCGAGACCGGGTCCGTTCTCGACGAGGCGCGTGTGCGGGTACTGCCAGACCGCCGTCCCCTCCGCCAGGTCGAAGGCGACGAGGTAGTGGGAGTCCGCCGGCGTCGCGACGACGAGCCCGTCGGCGACGACCGGCGGAGCGTTGCGCCAGGTCTCGTCGCGGTCCTGCGGTTTCCATCCGCGCGTGGCCGGCAGGGGCTCCTGCTCGTACAGGGACTGCCACAGGATCTCGCCCGTGTAGAGGTCGAGCGCGGCGACCGTGCCGAGCTGCGTCAGGACGATGGCGCGATCGCCCTCGAGGCGCAGCGGAGGCGCGCAGAATTCCTTCTCGGGGCGGCCGAACATGTTGAGCTCGCGCTGCCCGCTGACGAGCTGCGTCGACCACAGTCGGTCGCCGCTGGCGAGGTCGTAGCAGGCGACGTGGAAGTCGACGCGCCCCTGCATCAGGTAGCAGGGCACCAGCACGCGCGAGCCGCCGACCACCGGCGGTCCGGCGACGATCATCTGCTCGGAGAAGGTGCCCGATTCGCCGTCCCACAGGGGCGGCGGAGCGTGGTCCCACAGGAGCTCGCCCGTCGCGCGGTCGAAGGCGAACAGCCTGCGCTCGGGGATCGGAACCGTGATGCGGATGCCCTGGAAGTCCGTGAACTGCAGGCGCGAGTGTGCGACCTGGAGCGGAGCGACGACCACGGAGCCCGACACGGAGGGTGCGACCAGGACGGACTCGACGTCGATTCCGTGCACGAGGTCCGTGCGCTTCCCGCCGACCCAGCCCGGTAGTTCCGCGCTCTCCCACAGGGGTCGGCCGGTGTAGGCGTCGAACGCGAAGACTTGCCAGCCGTTCGAGACGAACACCTGGTCGCCGGAGAGGACGGGGAAGAGGTTGTGCTCGGAGTGGTGGTCGCGGTAGGGGCTGCGCGGGAGGATCTGGGTCCAAGCGTCCGCGAAATCCTCGGGCACGGGCCCGCCGCCTTCGTCCGGCCCCACGGCGCGCAGCTCGGCGCCGAACTCGCGCTCGAGACCGAGCCGGCGACCGTCGCGTGCGGCGAAGTCCTCGACCAGCGCCAGGCGGCGATCGTAGCCCGCGGAGGGATCTCGACCGGCGAGAGTGCCGATCTCGCTCGCGCGCAGCCAAGCGCGCCGGGCGTCCGCGACGTTGCCGAGCTCGATCTCGATGTCGCCGAGGGTCCACCACGCGCGCTCGGCGGCATCGGTCAACGGCCAGCGCACGGCGACTTCGACGAGCGCGCGCCGTTCCCCGCTCGCCCGCGCGGAGGCGAACAGGCTCTGGGCGGACTTCTCGTAGCGCTCTCGGTAGCGCGCGCGCGCAGCGGGGGGCAAGGCGCAGAGCTCCTTCGCCGCCCAGGCTGCTGCCCCGCTGTGGAAGGGCTGGATCGAGAGCCGTCCGGCGGAGTCGACCGAACGCGCCGGGAGGACGTCGCCGCGATGCACGTCGGTCAGGCGCTGGAGGCTCGCGATCGCCTCGTCGTAGCGGCGCGCGCGGATGTGGTCCCCGGCGGTCCGCATCAGGGCGCGCGCATCGCGCGTCTCGGGGATCGAGTAGAGCCGCACCCGCCCGCCGGCTTCCCCTTCCCCGGTCTCCGGCTCCTGCGCCGGCGCGAACCCGGCCGAGAGCGCCAGGAAGAGCGCGATGGCCAGGCCGCGCTGGGCTCTCGAACGCGCTCGGGAGCCGTTCGAGGTCGAGCTCGGGTCGGGGGTCTTGTCTCTCATGAGTGCGGTTTCGAGCGTCCCCCCAGGTGCATCCTATCCCGCGTGGAAGCGGGGCCCGGAGCTCGGTTGGTCTTCCTGTTCACACCAATTCGAGGCGCTTGCGTAGGATCCATTCGGCCGAAAGCAGCGCGAGGGCAACCAGCAGCGTGCCCCAGTTGTCCCACGCATCCCGCAGCCGCGAGGAAATGGGCTCGCGGCGCTCCTCGCCCCCGGGGAATTCGCTCGCGAGCTCCGGAAGCCCCGCCAGGCCGACCGCCCTCCCGCCCGTCAGCGCCGAGAGACCCGCCAGGGCCTCGGGGTCGGGCGAGGGGTTCTGGCTCTCGCGGGAGGGCAGGACGACCTCGAACTCCGTCGTGGAAACGCGGTTCCCGTCGACCTGGATCCAGGCCTGGTGCAGTCCCTGCCGCTCGGGCTGGAAGGAGCCCCGGTACAGACCCGGCCGACCCGAGACGGCGGTCAGCGGGAGCTCGTGCTCGCGTCCCTCGGAGTCGCTCCACGCGCCTTCGAGGACCGGGCGCTCGCTGGGTCGATAGTCCTCGTCGAGCGCGCGCGCCTCGAGCGCGATGCGCTCGTCCAGGTCGTAGGAGTTGCGGGGTGTCTCGATGCGATAGCGGCGGTCGCCGCTCTTCAACCGACCGAGCGCGAGCCAGCGGATCGAGTTGCGCCAGAACTGCTCGTGGTAGCGCTTCCCGTAGCGCCAGTACCAGCGCCAGGTCGAGTCGACGGCGAGGAACATCGTCCGTCCCGCCGGATAGTAGCCGGTGACGAGCAGCGGGTAGCGCTCCTGCCGCTGGCTCGTGTCCGTGGGATGCCGCAGGAGCACCTGGGCGCCGGGCTTGGCGCGCGTCACCGGCGCGTACCAGTAGAAACCCGACAGGCCCCCCTCGTCCTCCCAGAGCTCGCGATTGACCTCGAGGTCGGGGTGCAGGCGCACGATCTCGTGCGGATTGGCGGGATCCTCGAGCGTCGGACGGAAGGGGAGCCGCGTGTCGCCCTCGAACCCGTGCAGGGTTCCCGTGTCGACGACGATGGGCAGGAGCTCGCGCAACGTGTCGTTCAGCACGAACGTGCGCGGGTTCTCGAACTCACCGGCTTGGAACAGGAGCCCGCCGCCGCCCGCGACGAACTCGCGCAGCGACGCCATGAACTCCTCGACGCGCGCGGGATCCGGGGAGATCTCGCTCGGGTTCACGTCGCCCAGGAGGATCACGTCGTACGAGTCGAGCAGCGTGCGACGGTCGGTGGGCACCTCCTGGAGCGGCGGCAGACCGGCCGAGCTCTCCTGCGGGAAGTCGGGCGTCGCCGAGAGCAGGAAGCACTGGAACTCGATGTTCTCGTCGGCGCGCTTCAAGAGGTCGAGAGCGAGGCGGCGGTACTCCCAGCGCGGATAGCCTTCGACGTACAGGACGCGGATCTTCTCGCGCGAGATGGGAACGGTGACCTCGCGCTGGTTGTCGTCGACGAGCGTCTCGTCCTCGAGCGGCGGGACGGACACGCGGAAGCGACGCTTGCCCGAGTCGCTCGCCGCGCGGCCGGGCGGGGCGACGAGGACCACGCGGCGGCCGCGCTCGGACAGCTCGACCTCCTCCTCGACCACCGTGCGCGGCCGCGAGCCGTCCTCGAACAGCTCGTCGAGCACGACCTGCACCGTCTCGTCCTGCGTTCCGCGCCCCGTGACGCGCACCGTGATCGCGAGCTCGTCGCCTTCGAGCGCGTTCTGCGGCGCCTCGACCAGCTCCACAACGGCGTTCCTCTCCGGCCGCGTGTCGCCCACGACGACCGTGTGGACCGGGATCCCGGTCCCGTTCGCCGCGCGCGCGGCGTCGAACACGGGCAGTCCCCCGGTGACGCGGCCGTCGGAGACCACGACCACGTCCGTGATCGACCGACCCCGCAGCGTGGCCAGGACCTGGGCGAGGGCGTCGCCGAGGTGCGTCGCGTGGCCGCTGCCGGCGAGGTCCGCGAGGTTCGAAAGAGGTGTGACCGTGTCGGAGAAGCGGTACATGCGAACGCCGTAGCCCTTCGCACCCAGCACGGGCAGGAGCTCGCGTTCGACTCCCGCGCGCAAGAGGTCGAGACGCACGCGCTCCTCGCGACCGTTCGCGGCGCCGCCCGTGAGGCGTTGGATCGCGCGCCGCGCGGCATCGTCGCCGGCGTAGGACTCGCGTCGCTGCATGCTGGCGGAGTCGTCGAGCAAGAGGACCACCTCCGCCGGATGGACTTCCTCCCGGCGCTCGATCACGACCGGACGGCACAGCACGAGGAACAGCACGAGGAGCGCGCCGAAACGCAGGCCGCTGAGCAGCACGCGCGGCGCGCTGGCCAGCGGCTCGCGCCGGTAGCTCGCCCACGCGACGAGCAAGAGCAAGGGCACGACCACGAGCACGAAGACCCACGGAGCCGGTGCTTCGTACAGGCGCAAGCTCTCGCGCAGACCCGTACCGGTGGCTTCCTGGAGCTCGATCACGGGCTCCACCTCCGGCGGCGGCCGACGAAGCCGGCCCACAAGGACTCGAGGATCAGCACAGCGAGACAGAGGCGCGCGAACCCGCGCCACAGCTCACCGGAGTGCGAGCTCTGGTCGACGCCGTCCTCGTTCCCATCGCCTGCGACGATCGGCACGAGTGCGGCATGCAGGCCCGCGAGCTCCTCGGGAGCGATGCGCGCGAGATCGCCCTCGTCGGCGTCGAACTGGAGCGCGAGCGCGAGCGTCTCGTCCAGGGTCTCGACGCGCCACAGACCGACTTCGTCGAGCGGCGGGAGCGGGGGCAGGCTCCACCGTCCGCCGCCGACCTCCGTCGGCTCTCCCTCGAGGGTGCGGCTCGTCCCGTCGGGATGGATCAGGGCAGGTGAACGCGGAAAGCTCTGGACCTCGAGGGCGAGCGCTCGGCCGACCTGGGCGTTGCGCGACGGTCCTCGCGGCCGCCCGGCATGCCGGACGAGCTCGTGCACGAACGGCACGAGGCTCCGCGGCGATTCCGGCAGCCGCGTCCAGCCCGGGTCGATCGACGTCGTCCAGCACAGGACCCGGCCGCGGTCGTACTCGCGCTCCATGAAGAGCGGGCTCTGCGCCTCGTCGTCGAGACGCGCGAGGACGAGCGTGTCCTCGAGCGGAACCGTGGCGAGGAAGGCGTAGATGGGCACCTCGCTGAACAGCGGTCGCCAGCGGTCCTCGGCGAAGAAGGCGAGCACGGGGTGTTCCGGGTCGAAGACGCCCGCGCGGAAGTAGTCCACGCGTCGATCGCGGACCTCGACGCGGCGGACGATCTCCGCCGGCATGAGCCCCGTTCCGTCGGCGCGGAACAGGCGCGAGTTGTAGTTCTCGGGGACGACGCGGTCGCCGAGGGTGACGACCAGCGCGCCGCCGTTGGAGACGTAGCGCTCGAGTCGCTCGACCGCGAGCCCGGAGACGCTCTCCACGTTGGCGAGGAAGATCACGTCGTGTCCCGCGAGCTCGAACTCGTCCGCTCCGAGCACGTCGGGCGACACGACCGTGGGCTCGAACGGCTCGAAGCCCGCGTCGAAGCCGCTCTCGTCGATCGGCTCGAGCACCGCGCGCAAGAAGCCGACCTCGTCCCGCTCGATCTCGGCGTGCGGATCGCCGTTGACCAAAAGGACCGACAGCTTCGGCGGGACGAGCACGATCGCGTGCCGCGAGTCGTCGATCCCGAGCCCGTCGCCCTGCAGGCGAGCTTCCACGACGTGATGTCCGCTGGACGCGAAGACGATCGGGAAGATCTCCTCGACCTCGCTCTGTGCCCCGATCTCGAGCGTCCGACCCGGTTGTCGCTCGCCGTCGACCACGAGGCTCATGCGCACGCCGGAGACCGCGGCCGGGCCGTGGTTGCGCACCCTGACGCCGATCTCGGTGGGGAGTCCGGGACCGAGCGTCGTGCCGACGGTGCGCACGTCGAGGACGCCCAGGTTCGGGGGGACGAGCTCGGACGGACCCAGATCCTCCACGAGGACCCGTACGCCCCATTGCTCGAGTCGATCGAGCGGGTGGAGCGTGGCGGCGTCCGCGGACGCGTCGCTCACGGTGCCTTCCGAGCTCGCATCTCCCGGTTCCGCCCGCAAGCCGGCGAGGAACGTCTCGCGCTGCACGTCGCTGAGGATCCTGACCTCGAGCATGCCGGCGCCGAGTCCGCCGCGCTCTTCCTCGTCGCCGATGCCCACGACCTCCGTGAGGACGGCGTGGAGATCCATGGCTTCGTCGCTGGGCTCGGTCAGCGTGGCGAGCATCGAGAGCCCGTCCTCGGGCGAGCGCCAGGACAGGAGCTCGGGAACGCCCCCCGCCGCGAAGAGCCGCAGGCGATCGCCGCGCTCGGGGCGCAGAGCCAGGATGTGCTCGCGCGCGCGCGCGAGGATGCGCTCGAACACCGTGTCGACGGTCTCGCGGTAGCCCGTCGAAGCCGACGTGTCGAGCACGAGGACGAGGTCGCGGCGCTTCTCCGTGAGGGTGACGAGCGGGCTCTCCGAGCTCGTGAAGGGACGCGCGAGCGCAAACGCGAGCAAGGCGACGGCGGCCATGCGCAGGAGCAGCAGGAGCAGGTTCTCGAGCTGCGAGCGCCGGCGCGTGCGCTTGTAGGCCGCGAGCACGAAACGCATCGCGGCCCAGGGCATCGGCCGGTGCCGCCGGCGGTTGAGGAGGTGGATCACGAGCGGAACGCTCGCGAGCAGCGCTCCGAACGCGAGCGCCGTGTTCTGGAAGCCTTCGAGGAAGGGCATCAGACCCGCGCTCCTCCCCGCGCGCGCGCCGAGCGCCGGGCGAGATAGGTCGAGAGGGCCACGTCGAGCCCCATCGAGGTGGAGATCTGCACGTAGTCGACGGAGAGTGCGCGCGCGTGGCGGTCGAGCTCGGCGTTGTGCCGTTCGATCTCCTCGAGGTACGCCTGACGGATGGCCTTGGCGTCGATCTTCACGCGCGCGCCGCCTTCGAGGCCGTCCAGCCGCAGGAGCCCCGCGTACTCGAACGAGAGCTCCTGGGGATCGAGGATCTGGAACAGGATCGGCTCGTGACCCGCGTGCGTCAGGCGCCGCAACCCGGCGACCACCTTGTCGAGGTCGTCCAGGAAGTCCGAGAACACGGCGACGATCCCGCGCCGCCGCAGGCGCGTGCCGATCCAGGCGAGCACGTCGCCGACGCTGGTGCGACCCTTCGGCTCGGCCTCCTCGAGCACGCGGATGATGTCGGCTTGCTGGGCGGGGCCGTTCCCGGGCGGGACCTTGCTGCGCGCGCTCTCGTCGAATACGACCAGCCCCGAGGAGTCGCGCTGCGAGAGAACGAGGTAGGCGATCGAAGCTGCGCACCAGCGCGCGTAGTCGAACTTGCTCCAACGACCGGAGCCGAAGGACATCGACTCGCTCGCGTCGACGAGCAGGTGGCAGTCGAAGTTCGTCTCCTCGATGTACTCCTTGACCACCAGGCGGTCGGACTTGGCGTAGATCTTCCAGTCCACGTGGCGCATCTCGTCGCCGTGGACGTACTGGCGGTGCTCCGCGAACTCGCTCGCGCTCCCGCGGTGCGGCGAACGGTGTTGGCCTGCCCGGTAGCCTTCGACGACGGTGCGCGCCACGAGCGCGAGCCCCGACAGGCTGTCGATGAGCGCCGGATCGAGCGCTCGGATCGGCGAAGGTCCGGCCATCTTCAGACGCTCGACTTCACGCCCGGGATGCCCGCGCCCACGAGCGCCGCGGGATCGACTTCCTTCAGGAGCCGATCGATGATGTGGTCGGGCGTGATGCCCTCGGCGGCCGCCGAGAAGTTGGTCACGATGCGATGGCGCAGCACCGGGTGGAGGACGGCGCGCACGTCCTCGATCGAAGCGTGGTTGCGGCCGGCGATGGCTGCGTGGGCCTTTGCGCCGAGGACGAGGAACTGGCTCGCGCGCGGCCCCGCGCCCCACGTCACCCACTCGCGCAGGAACGGCAAGGGCTCCTCGGAGCGCACGCGCGTCCCGCGCGTCAGCGAGAGCACGTAGTCGAACACGTGGTCCGCCACCGGAATGCTGCGGATGGAGCGCTGCATGTCCGTGAGCTCTTCGCCGGAGAGCACGCAGTCGAGCTCCGCCGTCTCGCCCGTGGTCGTGCGGCGCAGGATCTCGCGCTCCTCGTCCTTCGTGGGGTAGGGCACGTGCACCATCAGCATGAAGCGGTCGAGCTGCGCTTCCGGCAGGGGATAGGTGCCCTCCTGCTCGATCGGGTTCTGCGTGGCGAGCACGAAGAACGGCTCGGGCAGCAGGTGTCGGCGACCGCCCGCCGTCACCTGGCGCTCGACCATCGACTCGAGCAGCGCGGCCTGGGTCTTCGGAGGCGTGCGGTTGATCTCGTCGGCCAGGACGACGTTCGCGAAGATCGGCCCGGGCGCGAACTGGAAGCTGCGAGCGCCGGTCTCGGGGTCGATGTGCAGGATGTCGGTGCCCGTGATGTCGCCCGGCATCAGGTCGGGGGTGAACTGGACGCGGTTGAAGGACAGGTCGAGCGTCTTGGCGAGGCTCGAGATGAGCAGCGTCTTCGCGAGGCCGGGCACTCCGACGAGCAGGCAGTGGCCGCGGGTCAGGATTGCGATGAGGAGCTGGTCGATGACCGCGTCCTGCCCGACGATCACGCGGTGCAGCTCCTTCTTCAGCTTGGCGTGGGAGGCGCGCAGACGTTCGAGGACGGCTTCACTGTTCTCGGGCATGATCGTTCGGGTTCCCCCCCGGTGAGGAGTTGGAGCGGGGAACGGCGCGCAGGGGGACGGTGCGGCCGAGGGCCTCGACGAAGGCGGGAGCGCCGTACGTACGACGGGAAGCCGAAGCCGAGGAACGCTTCGACCTCCTGTAGGACGAACTGTCGGAGATCATGCCTCCCGGCGTTGGCCGTGGAAACGCATTCGCGGTCGTCCCCGGCCCGCGGGCAGCGCGGAACGCTGCGTTCCACACAACCCGAACACCCTTGCGCTCCCCGTCGAACGGCCGGCGAATGGCTCCTATTCGATCGAGAACGTCCAGAGGGCGTCCTCGCCCACGACGAACAGGAGTCGACCGCGCACGCGAACGCTCCCGCCGGGCGAGCCCGCGAGCGGGGGGGAAGGGAGCGGGGCGTAGTCCAGCAGGTACAGCTCCCGCCGTCGATCCAGGAGGTAGACGCCGCGATCGCTGGCGAAAGCCAGCCGCTCCGGGGACCACGCGGCGCCTCCGCCGAAGCGTTCGTCGCGGCCGAGGAACGGCGAGTCGTAGCGTGCGCCGTCCCGCGCGCTCCAGCTCGACGCCACGCGTCGAGCGCCGTCCTGCGCCGCCACGAAGGCATGGTCGGCGTCCCCTCCCAGGAAGGCGACGCTGAGGCCGATCGCGACCGGCGGTCGAACGAGCGGGCTCTCCAGGCCCGGCGCACCCCCCGCGCGCAGCCAGTAGACGTGATCGGAGTCCTGCGGCGCGAAGATCACGATCCGCTCGGTGACCTCCGCGGCGTCCCGAACGCGCGCCACGGCGGGAGCCGCGTTCGTGCGCCAGCCCCGCTCCCCCGTACCGCGGCGCCGGTTCTCGAAGCTCCACAGCACGCGACCGTCGAGCGTGTCGACCAACACCCCTGCGCCGAGGTGCGTCCCCACGAACACGCTCCCCCCGACTTGCACGAGGGGTTGGCCGGGGTCGGACGCGCGCAGGGGAGCCTCGGAGCGGAACTCGGTCGGCGCCAGGCCGGCGCCCTGCGCCAGGAGTCGCGCCCACATCGGTTGGCCCGTCGCCAGGTCGAAGCACACGAGCCAAGCGCGCACCTCGCCCAGGTACTGGCGCACCTGGACGAACGCCTCGGTCCCGAGGATCAGCGGGCCGGGTTGGAACTCGGCGGAGGAGAAGTCCGCGAGCAGGGCCGGCGCTTCCACGCGCCCCCCGCCGTCCACGAGCCGGTCGCCGACCACGGCCCACGACAGGGCGGGCAGGTCGGGGCCCGCGGCGCCGAAGGCGGGCGCAGCGGGTGGCCGAACGCACACGAGCGCGTTCGGCTCGTCGGTGAAGGGGGTCGCGGAACCGTGGACGAGCAGCAGTTCGCCCCCGGCGCAGGCCGGCTCGAGGGGCCAGTGCCGCGTCCCTCCGGGGAATGCCCGCGCCGGGGGTGTGCGCAGCTCGGCGGGCAGGAGCCGACCGGGCTCGAAGCTCGATTCGCTCCCGCGCGCCTCGGGCGGCACGAGGACGATTCGATCCGCGGTCTGGACCGCGATCCGGCCGTCCTCGAGGAAAGCGAGGCCCGGGGTCGGGCCCGTCGGCGTCGCGTCGGCTCCCGAGTTCGTGCGCGTCGAGCGCGCCGCCTTCGGGCGCAGGTCGATGCGACCGATGGGCGCGAGTTCGCGCGCCGTGTCGAACGAGGCGACGGGGTTGCGCGATTCGCCCGCGATCAGCTCGGCGGCCGCATTCGCGCGCGCCGCCAACGCCTCGAGGTCCGTTCGCGGACGGAGGGCGAGCTCGGCGTGCCGTCGACCGCGCGCGCTCCAGCCCACAGCGAGGCGCGGCCTCCCGCTCTCGAGCTCGAGGTCGGCGAGCCGGAGGCAGGCCGTCACCGCCGCGCGCGTCGCCGGGTTGCGGCGCTCGACCAGGGCGAGCGCGGAGGGAGACCCACCCGCGCGCTCGAGCTCCGAGCGCGCTAGTTCGTCGAAGCGCTGCGACCACGCGCTCTGCTCCTCGCGTCCGAGCTGCTCCAAGCGCGCGAGCACGGCCTGCTCCACTCCCTGCGTGCGCCGCGCGGCGTCGACGGCGTCGGCGGGCAAGGAGACGGAATCACCGGTCGCGCTCGAGGTCAGCGCGGAGCGCCAGGCTTCGAAGGCGGTCAGGCGCGCGCGGTCGAGCTCGCCGCGGAGTGCCTCGGTCCGCTCGGCATAGGCCGCGTCGCCGCGCGCGAGCGCTTCGGTCGCCGGGCGCGAAACGGGCAGGAAGACGTCGTTGTCGAGGGGGCCTTCGGCGTCGGGTTGCGCGGCGACGAGGAGGAGGAGGAGGGTGAGGGGGGACAATGGGGGGAGAGGAGAAAGAGAAGAGGAGACGGAGAAGAGAAGACGGGTGAGACGCGTTCGGACGGGTTGCTTGCCCTTGCCCGTCGACGCGCCGTGCGCTCTGCGCACGGCTGCGGCACGTGCGACCGGAGGTCGCGTGCCGCGCGCTAGATTGTCGTGGGCGGAGCCCACGACATCTAGCGCAGGGCCCCCCTCGGATCCGCGAGCGAGCGCCGCTCCCGCTCGAGGTACAGCGGGTCGCTCTGCGCCCGCAGCAAACGATCGAGCTCTTCGCGCTCCAGGACGAGCTCGGCATGGCGCGCGCGCAGACTCTCTTCTTCCGCCACGAGACGGCGGTGTTCCTGCAGGGCGGGGCGCAGACCGAGGAGCGCGATCTGGATGCACAGTCCGATCGGGACCCACACCGGGCTCCACTCGAGGACGAGGCGCAAGGGAGAGAACGGCTCGCTCGATCGGGACATGGCGTCAGGCGAGCATCCGGGCGCCGTACAGGGCGCTCTCCCCCAAACCCTCTTCGATGCGCAGGAGCTGGTTGTACTTCGCGACGCGGTCGGAGCGGCAGGGCGCCCCGGTCTTGATCTGACCCGTGTTCAGGGCCACGGCGAGATCGGCGATCGTCGCGTCCTCGGTCTCGCCGGAGCGATGGCTCATGACGCAGGTGTAGCCGCTGCGGTGCGCGAGCGCGATCGTCTCGAGCGTTTCGGTCAAGGTTCCGATCTGGTTGACCTTGACCAGGATCGAGTTCCCCACGCGGCGCGCGATTCCCTCGCGCAGACGCTCGGTGCTCGTCACGAAGAGATCGTCACCCACGAGCTGCACCTTGGATCCGAGCCGCGACGTGAGCTCCGCCCAGCCCGCCCAGTCGTCCTGGTCGAGCCCGTCCTCGATGCTGAAGATCGGATACTTCTCGCACCAGTCGGCGTAGAGCTCGGCCAGCTCGCGCGCGCTGTGCGGACGGCCGTCCACGTGGTAGGCGCCGTTCTCATGGAACTCCGACGCGGCCGCGTCGATGGCGATCCGGATGTCGCGCCCCGGCTGCAGTCCGGTCTTCTCCACGGCGGACAGGATCAGCTCGATGGCCTCTTCGTTCGAGCGCAGGTCGGGCGCGAAGCCCCCTTCGTCGCCGACCGCGGTGGTCAGTCCGCGTCCCTTGCACACGCCCTTCAGCGCATGGAACACCTCGGTTCCCATGCGCAGCCCCTCGGCGAAGCGCGTGGCGCCGAAGGGCATGATCATGAACTCCTGAAGGTCGACGTTGTTGTCGGCGTGGGCGCCGCCGTTCAGGATGTTCATCATCGGGACGGGGAGCACGCGGGCGCCGGCTCCCCCGACGTAACGGTAGAGCGGTTGCCCCGTCTCCTGCGCCGCGGCCTTCGCCACGGCGAGCGACACGCCCAGGATCGCATTGGCGCCGAGCCGCGACTTGTTCGCCGTGCCGTCGAGTTCCAGCATCGCGCGATCGACGCTGCCCTGGTCCGTCGCTTCGTACCCGACCAGGTGTCGCGCGATCTCGGTGTTCACGTTGTCGACGGCCTTCAGCACTCCCTTGCCGCCGTAACGGGCTTCGCCGTCGCGCAGCTCGTGGGCTTCGTGGTGGCCCGTGCTCGCTCCCGAGGGAACCGCCGCCCGGCCCTCGACTCCGCTCTCGAGCACGACCTCGACCTCGACCGTGGGGTTCCCGCGGGAGTCCAGGATCTCCCGCGCGTGGACATCCATGATCTCGCTCATGGGCCGGAGCCTACTCGAAGCGGGGAGGTGGTCGAAGGGGGCCCCCGCGAAACGCGCGTTCCGCGGATAGGGCGGAACCTCGGCCCCGGACCCCGCCTGGATGGAGCGCCGGTCCGTCGCCTATGTTGGAGCGCCCTGAGCGCACCGTGAAGCGAATCAACCTGCTGCCGAACCTGGTGACCTTGGCCAACGCCTTCTGCGGGCTCCTGGCCATGGCCAAGGCCATCGATGCGCTCGCCTCCGTGGGGGAGAGCCCCGCGGTCTTCTACCTGAAGATGGACAGTGCGTGCATGCTCGTCTTCCTCGCCATGGTCTTCGACGCCCTGGACGGGAAGATCGCTCGCATCACCCGCAGCTCGAGCGAGTTCGGCGCGCAGCTCGATTCGTTCTCCGACCTCTTGACCTTCGGCGTCGCGCCGGCGCTCCTCGCGAAGGTCCTGATCGAGCACGAGGGGGCGTTGCTCGGCTACGAAGGCCACCCGCGTCTGCACTTCCTCGCCGCCGCCGCGTTCTCGCTCATGGCGATCCTGCGCTTGGCGCGCTTCAACCTGGAGAACGAGCCGGAGGAGTCGAGCCACCAGGAGTTCAAGGGTCTGCCGTCCCCGGCGGCGGCCGGGGCGCTGACGTCGACCATGTGGCTGTACCTCGTCCTCAAGCGGCCCGAGGTGGTCGAGGTGGTCGAAGGCGGGTGGACGCCCTTCGGACGCTTGACCGGCTGGATGAAGGCCATCGAATGGACTCCCGTCTTCGCGGGACTGCCCATCGTCCTGGTCGTGCTCATGATCGGGCTCGGACTGCTGATGGTGAGCCGCGTTCGCTACGTCCACTTCGTCTCCGTGCTCGCGGGCGACCGCAGCCAGTTCGTGACCCTCGTCGGCGTCGTCTTCGCCCTGTTCCTCTTCTTCCTGGCGCCGGTGCCGGCGCTGTTCCTCACCTTCAACGGCTTCGTGCTGTTCGGGCTCGTCCAGTACGTCGTGCAGCGCGCCCGCGGCGCGCGCGAGGCGGTGCGACCCGGATGAAGGTCCGGGTCGCCGTGGGACTCGGCAGCAACCGCGGCGATCGCGCGCGCACGCTCGAGAGCGCCGTCCAGCGCCTCGCTCGGCACGTGGAAGTGGCGGCCCTCTCGCCTTGGCTCGAGAATCCCGCCGTCGGGGGGCCGCCGGGCCAATCCGATTACTTGAACGGGGTCCTGCTGGGGACCACCCACCTCGCGCCCGAGGCGCTCCTCGCGCTACTCCAGGAGATCGAGGCCGAGCACGGCCGCGATCGGGAACGTGAGGGCGTGCACGGCGCGCGCACGTTGGACCTCGACCTGCTCGTGTACGGCGAGCTCATGACCTGCGGCTCGGACCTCGAGATTCCCCATCCGCGCATGCTCGAGCGCGACTTCGTGCTGGTGCCGCTCGCGCGCATCGCGCCCACGCTCCGGCTGCCGCACACGGGTCGCACGGCGCTGGAGGAGGCGCACCGGCTCGCCCAGCGGCGCATCCTCGGGCCGAGCCCCGTGACCGCGGCGGTGGCGGACGCGCTGCGCGGTCGCTGGACGATCGAGGCGTCGCCGTCGGAATGACGCTCCTCCTCTCCGATCCCGCTGCTGCCCGCGCATGGGGAGCCGAGGTTCGGGCGGCCGGAGAGACGCTCGGTTTCGTCCCGACGATGGGCGCGCTCCACCGCGGCCATCAGGAGCTCGTGCGCGCCTCGGTCGCGGAGAACGATCGGACCTGCGTGAGCCTGTTCGTCAATCCGCTGCAGTTCGACGAGCCGCGCGACTTCGAGCGTTATCCGCGCGACCTCGCCGCCGACACGCGGCTCTTGTCCGAGGTCGGCTGCGACGTCGCGTTCTCCGGCACGCTGGAGCAGTTCTTCCCCGAGGCCCGGGGTCGCGCGGACGCGATCCCGCTCGAGGACCCCGGCCCGGCGGCGGAAGGCCTCGAGGGATCGCAGCGCGCGGGACACTTCGCGGGCGTGGCGACCATCGTGCGCCGCTTGTTCGAGATCGTGGAGCCCGACGTGGCCTACTTCGGCGAGAAGGACTTCCAGCAGACCCTGGTCGTGCGCGACCTGGCTCGGCGACTGGGGGCCCCGCGCATCTCGGTGCGACCGACGGTGCGCGACCCGTCGGGACTCGCGCTCTCCTCGCGCAACGCGTTGCTCGGCGCCCGCGAGCGCGAGGACGCGAGCGCGCTCTCGCGCGGTCTGTTCGCCGCGCGGCGCGCGTTCCGCGAGGGGATCCGCGAAGCGCGCGACCTCTCGGGGATCGTGGAAGCGGAACTCGCCGCGGGCCCGCTCTGGCTCGAGTACAGCGAGCTGCGCGACCCGGAGGATTGGTCGAGGGGACCGCTCGTCGGACGGGTGTCCCGCGCCCAGGCCCTCGCCGCCGCACGTCTGGGGGCCGTGCGGCTGATCGACAACTTGCGCCTCGACGGAGCGGGGGAATGAGGGCTTCGCGCGTGCGCGTCCGCGCTCCGGCCAAGGTCAACCTGTGGCTCGACGTGCTCTCCCTGCGACCCGACGGCTTCCACGAGCTGGACACGGGCCTGCTCGCGCTCGATCTCGCCGATCGGTTGACGGTCGAGATCGCGAGCGAGCCGGGGATCGCGTTCGAGCTGCTCGGCCCGCTCGTCTCGGACGACGTGCCGAGCGACCGCTCCAACCTGGCGGTGCGCGCGGCCGAGCTCGTTCTCGACGGCGCCATCGACGCGGGCCGCGTCCCGCGCGGAACCGGATTGCGGCTCGAGCTAGAGAAACACGTCCCGTCGCGTGCGGGACTCGGCGGCGGCAGTTCCGACGCCGCGGCCGCCCTCCTCGGCGCCCGTCACGTGCTCGAACTCCCCCCCGACCCCGAAGGGGCGCGGACGCGGCTCGCAGCGCTCGGATCGGATTGCGTCTTCTTTCTCGACGCTGGTAAGACGGGTTTCGGGCGCTGCTTGGGACGGGGGGAGCGGGTGGAACCGCTCCCGCTGCTCGACTCCGCTTGGACCGTCGCGCTCCTCACCCCGAGCGTCGCCTGCGGCACGCGCGAGGTGTACGCGGCGCTGAGCAGCCCCTTGAGTGCGCGCGGGGAGTGCTCTAGCGTTCGAGAAACGCTCCTTTGTCGCACCGAAGCGGAAGTGCGCGCCGGAATCTCCAACCGCCTGGAGGTCGCCGCCCTCGAGGCCGTTCCCGCGCTCCGACCGTGGCGCGACCTCCTCGACGAGAACGGTGCACGACATTTCACCCTCAGTGGATCCGGATCGACCTTCTTCGGCCTGTTCCGCGACGCGCGGGAAGCCCGGGCTTGCCTGGACGGGCTCACCCGGCGTGCGCGCGCGAGCGGACTGGTCCCGCGGGGGTCGTGGCTCGCGCGTCCCATCGGATCCGGTGCGGCCCTGGAACTCGCCCTTTGACCCCTTCACGGGCGTGCTCCGCTCGGGCTGCGCGCCGCGTGCCCGAGCCATAGAGGAGGATGCTCCCACCCGCGAGCCCACTCCATGGAACTGACCGAGATCCGCATCAAGCTGATCAGGGGCAAGGGAGACAAGCTCCGCGCCTTTGCCAGCATCACGATCGACCAGTCGGTGGTCGTGCGCGATCTCAAGATCATCGAGGGCGGCAGCGGGCTCTTCGTGGCGATGCCGAGCCGCAAGCTGTGCGACCGCTGCCCCTCGTGCGCGGGCAAGAACCACCTGCGGGCCAGGTTCTGCAACGACTGCGGCACGCGGCTGCGCGAGTTCCGCGGCCGGCTCGACGACCGCGGACGGCCGCGGCTCTACGCCGACATCGCCCACCCGATCCACCAGGAGTCGCGCGACTTCGTGCAGAGCCGCGTGATCGAGGCCTTCCGGCTGGAGCTCGAGCGCTCCAAGCAGGAGGGCTACGTCGAGACGACCTTCGACGACCTCGACTACGACTCCTACGACGAGGCGGAAGCGGACGTCTAGCGGGCGTGTCGCCGCGCTCCCTCGCCTCGGTCGACGTCGCCGTACTGGGCCTGGGCGCCGTCGGCCGCGCCTTCGCGCGCGCGCTCGAGCGCGAAGGCTCGCGCCGCTCGCTCGCGCTCCACTCGCGCCGTCTTGGCGTCGCGTCGAGCCTGGCTGCTGAGCTCGGCGGCGGGAACCCGCGCTCTCCCCTGCGGGCGAGCGATGACCTTGCGAGCGGCGCGCTCGCGGTCGACCTCGCGCTCCTGTGCGTGCGCGACGACGAGCTCGGAGAATGCGCCGCCGAGCTCGCCCGTGCAGGCCCCCCGCGGGAGGGCGCCGTGCTCCTCCACACCTCAGGCTTCCACGGGGTCTCCGTGCTCGAGCCCGCCGCGCGCACCGGCTGGAGCACCGGCGGCCTCCATCCGCTCGCGTCGGTCCCGCGCGCCGCGGGAGACGCCGACCCGTTCACCGGAACCGCCTTCGCGGTCGCCGGCGAGCCGCGCGCTCTGGCGCTCGCGCGCCGCGTCGCAGAGGCCGTGGGCGGGAGCTCGTTCGAGCTCGCGGGCGACGCAGGCGCGCGCGCGCGCTACCACGCCGCCGCGGCGCTCTTGTCGAACGGTCTGGTGGCACTGTTCGACGCCGCGGACGAGCTCTTCGCGGGAGCGACCACGGGCAGCGCGGAGGACCGCAGGCGCGCCCTCGCGGAGCTCCTGCGTTCCACCGCCCGCGACCTCGGCCTCGCTCCGCCAGAGGAGCTCCTCACCGGTCCGATCGCTCGCGGGGACCGACGCGTGGTAGCGGGTCATCTCTCGGCCCTGCGCGGCCGACCGGCGACGCTCGAGCTGTACCGCGTGCTCTCCGCGCGCATGGTCGCGCTCGCCCGGCGCGCGGGCCGGGTCGAGCCGGCGCGGCTCGACGAGATCGCGGCGCTGCTCTCGGCCGCCGATCCCCGGTAGCCTCACGGGCCGATGGCGATCGTCGTCTCGCATACGGGCGTGGACTTCGCCGAGCTCGCGGCTCGCGCGCTGCGCCAAGCCCCGCTCTCGGACTTGATCGAGCTGCGCCTCGACCGCATCGGCGATCCGGGGCGCGGCGCCCTCTCGGACTTCGTGCGAGCGGTGAAGAAACCGGTCATCGTCGCGGTGCACGGGAGCGACGCCTGGGGCGATTTCACGGGCGACGACGACGAGCACCTCGCGATCCTGCACGGCGCGGCCGAGGCGGGCGTCGCCTTCGTCGACGTGCCCTGGCGCCTGGCGCTGGATCTCGGCCCGGTCGCGGGGAAGTGCCATCGCATCGTCTCGCGCCACGAGACCGAAGGGGTTCCCGACGACCTCGACCTGGTGCTCGAGGACGTGCGCGCCGTCCTCGACGAGGGAGACCTCGTCAAGCTCGTCGCCCTGGCGCACACGACGAACGACGGGTTGCGGATGCTGCGCTTCCTGCGCCGGGTCGGCGGCGGGCTGATCGGCTTCTGCGCGGGCGAAGCGGGCAGCTTCACGCGCGTCCTCGCTCCGATCTTCGGCTCACCGTTCACCTACGCGGCCCCGGCCGTGCTCGACGGCCGTGCGCCCGAGCCCACCGCTCCCGGCCAGATCCGCGCGAACGACCTGCGCGCGATCTTCCCGCCCGGCGGCGTCTCGCAGGAGACCGCGATCTTCGGTGTCGTCGGGAACCCCGTGAAGCACTCGTTCTCGCCCTGGGTACACGGGATGGCCCTCAAGGCGGCGAAGCTCGACGCCGTCTACGTCGCGTTCGAGCCCGCGGACTTCGACTCCTTCCTCGCGCTCGCCGACGACCTGAACTTCCGCGGCTTCTCGGTCACCGCACCGTTCAAGCAAGCGGCCTTCGGGCGTGGGGCGTCCTCGGACGAAGCCGCGCGTCGCGCGCGCGCCGCCAATACGCTCGTGCGCGAGGGCTCGGCTTGGCGCGCAGCCAACACCGATTCGCCCGCGATCCTCGAGACGCTCGAGCGCGCTTTCCGCCACCACGGCAACGTCACCGGGCGTCCCGTGGCCTTGCCGGTGGCGCACACGCTCGTCCTCGGGACGGGCGGCTCCGCGCGCTCGGCCGCGACCGCGGTCCGCGACGCCCACGGGCGCGTGACGATCGCGGGACGCGATGCGCGCAAGGCGGAAGCCCTGGCCAAGGAGACGGGCTGCGCCTGGATCCCTTGGGACGCGATCGCGACGACCGACTACGACTGCCTCGTCCACGCGACGCCGGTGGGCTCGCGCGCCGTGCCGGGAGCGTGTCCGATCCCCGAGGATTGGATCCGGCCCGGGACGCTCGTGCTCGACTGCGTGTACCGGCCGATCCGGACGCCGCTGCTCGCCGCCGCGCGCGCGCGCGGTTGCACCGCGATCCCCGGCGGCGAGTGGTTCGTGCGCCAGGCGCGCGAGCAGTTCCGCCTGTTCACGCGCACCGAAGCGGACGAAGGGCTCCTGCGCGCCGCGTTCGAGAGCGCGCTCGCGGCCGAGGGACGGTCCGAGGCGGGCGCGGAGGGAGGGCGCTGAGCGGCACGCCGCGCTCCGCGCGACCGATCGCGCTCCTCGGCCTGCGCTGCGCGGGGAAGACCTCGGTCGGGCGGGAGCTCGCGGAGCTGCTCGGGACGAGCTTCCGCGACACCGACCGGATGATCGAGCTCCGTTCGGCGTCCGGGCTCGGGGCGGGCGAGATCCTCGCGACGCACGGCGAGGAAGCGTTCCGCGAGCTCGAGGAGCAGACCCTCGCCGAAGCCCTCGCGTCCCCGGGCGTGGTCGCGACGGGCGGCGGCGTCGTCGAGCGCGAGCGCTGTCGGAGGCTCTTGGCCGAACGAGCCGTGTGCGTCTGGCTCTGCGCCGATCCGGCCGTGCTGGCCAAGCGGCTCTGCGCCGACTCGGTTCCGCGACCGCCGCTCCTCGGTACGGACGCCGTGGGCGAGCTCGGGCTCCTGGCCGAACGACGCGGACCGCACTTCGCGCGGCTCGCGTTCGTCACCGTCGACTCGGGCGCAAGGGATCCGCAAGAGATCGCGCGCGAGATCGAAAGAGAGCTTCGGAAACGGGGCGCCATTTGACGAGCGAGAGTGCGCTCGTCGTCGTGCTCCGCGGTCGGCGTTGCTAGGATCCACTCGATGCTCCAGCCGGCCGTGACTCGATGGCTCGTCGCGCTGGTCATCGGGTCCCTCGTCGGTTTTCTCTCCGCCCCGGCTTCGTCGGCGAGTCCGCAGGGAACCGAGTCGGTCCAGCGCGCCGAGCACGGGCTTCCCGACGTCGAGCTCCTGCTCCGCGCCGGGCGCTTCGTACCACCGGGACTGACGGCGACGCGCGCGCGCGAGCGCGAGACCGAGCGCAGCGCGGCGCTCGCGAAGCTCGCCGAGCGCATGGCGCCCGACGCCCCCGAGCGCGCCCTGTGGATGGCGGCGCTCGCCTCCGTGCTCGCGGCGCCGAGCGACGACGACCTGTGGACGTGCGCAGCGCGCGTGGTGGGGGACCTCGGCCTGTACGACTTGGACGGTGCCGTCGCCGCCGGACTTCCGCTCGGCGGACTCGTGCGCGAGGGAGCCGTGCGCTCCTTGCGCGCGCTCTTCGGCGTGTGTCCCGATCCCGCTCAGGCCTTCGTGCGTCCGTTCGAGCCGGGCCCGAGCACCGCGTTCCTGCTCGCGCGCCTGCGCGAGAGCGAGGCGAACGCGCTCGCGCTGCGCTTCGGCCTCCTCGCCACCGACCCTGCGCTCGCCCTGTCGGCGCTCTCCGATCCCGACGCCGCCGTTCGCGCCGAGGCCGCGCGCGCCTGCGCCGCGGCGGTGCGCGACGGGCGCCTGCCCGCCGCGACGCCGCAGGAGATCCTCTTCCGCCAGCTCACCACGGAGACCTCGCCCGCGGGCTTCCACGCCGAGCTCGAAGCGCTGCTCGCGCTCACCGCCGGACTCGATCCCGACGCGCCGCCCGTCGCGCAGTTGCGCGCCGAGCTCGCGAAGCTCGCGGTCACGGCCCCGCCGGTCTTGATGCTCTCGCTCGCGCGCGCTCTCGCGCGCTTGCCCTCGGGGCGCGACACGAATCCCCTCGGTCCGACGCTGCGCGCTGCCCAGCAGGAGCTCGCTTCCCTGCTCGGTCGCGCCATCGCGACCCGCCACGGCGACGTGGACGTGATCGCCGGCGTGCTCGCTTCGCTCCAGGACCTCTTTTCGCGCATCCAACCGGCGGTCGAGGGGCCGGGCTGGGTGCGCAACTGCGAAGCGCGAGCGCCGCTCATGCGCATCCTCTCGCGTTCCGGGTTCACCGAGGGCGTGCGCACCGCCGCCGCCGGCACCCTGGGCCTGGTCGCCGTGCCGGCCGACGTCGAGGAGATGTTGCGCGTCCTGCGCGAGGAGGGCTCGGGCGCGGGCCTGCGCTACGCCCTGCTCGGCTCCCTCGCGAGCCTGGCCGAGACGTACCCCGAGACGGCCGAGGCCGTGGTCGCGACGCTCCTCGAGTACCTCGACCACGCGAACGCAGACTTGCGCCGGCGCGCGCTGTCGCTGCTCTCCTTGCCGAAGCTCGGGGACCACGTCCGCGGCCGGAGCGATCTCTCGCGCATGATCGACCGTCTGGACTCCGAGTCCGTTCCGGAGCTCAGGAGCGCCCTGCTCGACCTCGTCAAGCGCTACGGCGACGCGTCGATGCTCGCGCCGCTACTCGCGCACGCGACCTTCGACAAGCTCGCGAGCGGCAGTCCTGCGCGCGTCACCGAGCTCGGCGGCGCGCTGCGCCAGCTCTCGGCCAACGATCCCGGCGCGCGCATGAAGAGCGCGCGACGCCTTGCGCAGGTCCCTGACCCCGACACCGCGCTCGCGCGTCTCGTCCAGTGCCTCGAGCTCGTCGCCGAACTCACGCCCGAGGAAGCGCTCGCCCTCGGCGTCGAAGATCACCAGCGCATCGTGGAGTGGGCGCTCGAGCTGCGCTCGGGCGGCGTGCTCCTCTCCGAGGCCCTGCGCGGCGGCGGTGCCTTCCTGCGCCGGCTCGTCGAGCTCCACCTGACGCGCGTCCCCGAAGGCACGGGCTTCACGCTGGCCAAGCGACTCTACGCGCGCGCCCTCTTCCTCGCCGAGATCGTGGCGCTCGGCGATGCGAGCCAGCGCGCCGAGACGCTCTCCTCCTTCGAGCGCGCCCTCGCGCTCGCCGTCGAGCGCGGCGACGGGCGTCTCGCCGCCCGCGTTCGCCGCGATCGCGCCCGCTTCGCGATCACCCAGGACCTCGGCCCGAAGGCCCTCGAGGACTTGCGTCTGCTCGCCGCCGACCGCGAGCAGGCCTTCGTGCTCGAGCTGCGCGACCTGCGCATGCTGTCCGAGCTCCTGACTCGCGAAGGCGCCGCTTCCGACCCGAATGCCTCCGCCGAGTCCTGCGACGTCCTGCTCGCGCTCGTGCGCCGCACGGGCTGGAGCGGCGAGCCTGCTGCCGTGCGTCTGCAGGATCTGCGCAACCTCGTGCAGCGCTCACGCGCGGCCGGCGACCCTCCGCGCCTGCGCGCGACGGCCGCCCTGCTCACGGGACTCCCGAACGACGTCGTCGGCGCCGAGCCCACGGCGACTCTCGACGGAACGAACGGCACGGACGGAACGAACGGCATCCCGGGCTCAGCCGAGAGCGAGGTCCCGGTCTGGTCGGGCCTCGTGCGCGAGCCCGAATGGTTGGCCGAGCTCAAGGAGCTCGCGAGCTCGATCGAGCGCGCCCTCGGCGCAACCGGGCCCACCGCTCCCGTCCCGCCCGCGCAAGAATCGGGCAAGGCCGGCGCTCCCAGCTCTCCCGCGACGGGCATTCCGAACCGCGACGCTTGATTTCCCGCCCCCGCGCCCGAGAATGACCGATCGGACGCGGGGTGGAGCAGTCTGGCAGCTCGTCGGGCTCATAACCCGGAGGTCGCAGGTTCGAATCCTGCCCCCGCTACCACTTCCAAGAGAGGACTGAGCCTCTTCCGGGCTCGGTCCTCGTTGCGTTGACCCTCGAGGGCGATTCCGGTCGCCGGCTCGGGTCGGCACCTGACCGCAGCCGTTGGGGTCGGGCTCAGCGCTCGGACGCTGCGGCTGTTGGAGCGGCGGACCCAAGCACCAGCGCACCGGTCTGCATGACGCGCAGGTGCAGGGCCGGATCGCGCTCCAGGAAGGCGAGTTCCTCCGTCGGCGCGCCGCCAGGTCGCAGGAAGGCGGCCAGGTCGCGGGCCACGGGACCCGGCGCGGCCCAGTGGAGGTTGTGGCCCAGGTCGTCCTGGGGTCCGTCGCCCGGCTCCCGGCGACCGTAGCGTTTCCAGGTCCACGGGGTGCCGTGGGTCTCCGCTGCTGCCTGCAAGGCCGTACGCAGCTCGCGCTGGTCGGGGTCCTCCGGGAAGAAGACGTCTTGGATCGGCGACAGCACGAGCGTCGGAGCACGCAGGTCCGCGAGTCGTGCGCGGGCATCGTGGGCGAGCTGCATCCGCAGGGCTCCGATCCACGTGCCCAGCGGCACGCTGGCGGTCTCGGGCACGATGGCCATCAGGTGTTCGGGATCCGCGCCGACCTCGGCGACCCAGTGCTCGGCCAGCCAGGTCTCGATCTGCGGGTCCAGGTCGCGGGGCAGCAGCGCCCACGCGTCCGCCGGGAAGCGCAGGCCGCGGTCCTCGATCGTCTGCTTCCACGGCCCTTCGACCAGGCCGTCCCGGAGCACGTCCTTCACCATCCGGCTGCCTGCCATGCGCGCGCTGGTTCCGATCAAGACCAGGCGCTCGACGCGCTCGGGGTGACCGAGCGCGATCTCTTGCGCGACCACGCTCCCCATCGAGTGACCCACAAGGTGCGCGCGCGGGATCCCTTCACGATCGAGGAGCGCGAGCGCGTCCGCCGCGAGACGCGCGACCGCGAAGCAGCGTTCCGGCGCCTCGGGGCACGCGTCCCCGCTGGGCAGGGAGCTCCCCCCGTGCCCCCGCTGGTCGAGCGCGATCAGGCGCAGCTCGGGTCGCAGCGCGTTCAGGGCGCGCATCGTGGGAACGAACGAGCGGCTGGTGTCGGTGTAGCCGTGCAGGAACAGGACGGGCTCGCCGCGCGGGTCGCCGAGCTCGATCCACCTCGCGTCGATGCCCGTCGCGAGCTCGGCGCGCTGCTCGGTGGGCCGGTCGTCGACCGAGGTGGGGCCGTGGCATCCCGCTCCCCAGGCCGGCCACAGGAGCAGCACCGAGAACATCGAAGGAAGCAGCCGAAGATCCAGGCCACGTCGCATGGAGCGTTCCTCCTGCAGGGGATGCACCGACAGCATGACACGCCGCTCGGGCTCTGCTCGCTAACCCATGAGGCCCACGCTACCAGCACAGAAGGGACTTGCGAGGCATCGCGAGTCCCTTTTTTCGTCGGCTCAGACGGCAGCGGTACTTTGCGACCCGACCGCTCGATGGTGGCCATGCGAGCCCGGCCGGGCGCCTGCGTGTCGGCCGCGCGGCGAGCGAGCTCGGAGCGGTGCGCGCCCGGTGCCGAGCAGGGCGCTTGCCGGCGGCGCTCCGCCCGCGCGCGGCGGGGCCTCGCGTGCGATGGCTCTAGCCCTAGAATCGGTGCCACGATCCCGCGGACGCGGTGGCCGCCGGCGGCGAGCCTCGACCGCGGCACGAAGCCACGTGCGATCGCGTCGTCGGGCGCAACGAGTGCATGCACCGCACACCGACCGAAACTCGAAACCAGGACGCGCGCCAACACCCCGGACGTCGCGTCGCGGGACTGCGCGACGCAGTGCAACTCGTCACGAACCTCTCGCGCCGGTACGCGGGCGTGTCGGCCACGATCCGCGCGCTCGTCCCGGTGCAGGAGCGCTCGCGCCCCACGGCGGTCCTGGACAACGGCGAGCTTGGTCTCGAGAACAAGGTCGGGCTCGGCGCGATCCTGAGCCACGGCTGGAGTCCTCCGGCTGGCGCGGCCCACCGCGTCTGGCACGCGCGGCGCTCCCACGAACTGGGGCTCGGTCTCGTCTGCCGGGACCTCCTGCGCCAGCCCTGGAAGCTCGTCTACACGAGCCCGACCCCACGCCGGCACGGCGCCCTGTGGCGTTGGATCGTGCGCCGCGCGGACGCGGTGATCGCCGTCACGGAGCGCGCCGCCTCGTTCCTCGACTGGCACACGGCCGTCGTCCCGCACGGCGTGGACGTGGAGGCCTTCCACCCGGCCGCGGACAGAGCCGCGGCCTGGCGCGAGGGGGGGCTGCCCGGTCGCTACGGGGTCGGGATCTTCGGCCGCATCCGGCATTCGAAAGGAACCGACCTCTTCGTGGACGCCATGTGCGAAGTGCTGCCTCGGCGTCCCGAGTTCACCGCCGTGATCGCCGGCTTTTGCAAGCCGGCCGACCGCTCGTTCCAGACCGCGCTCGAGGACCGCATCCGCGCGGCCGGCCTGGAGGACCGGATCGTGTTCCTGGGCGACCTCGCGCTGCCGCACATCCTGCGCTGGTACCAGCGGATCTCGCTCTGCGTCGCCCCGCCGCGCTCCGAGGGGTTCGGGCTGACGCCGCTCGAGGCCATGGCCTGCGGGGCCGCGGTCGTGACGTCGCGCGAGGGAGCGTTCCCGAGCTTCGTCGTCGGCGGCGTCACCGGCGAGCTCGTCGACACCGGCGACCGCGCCAGCCTGGCGCGCGCGATCGAGGGCCTGCTCGCCGATCCCGTCGAGCTCGAGCGACTAGGCCGCTCGGCCCGCAGGCACGTCGTCGAGCACCACTCGATCGAGGCCGAGGTCGCGGGGATCCACGCGGTGTACGACAGCCTCGAGTAGCGGCCGCCGCGACGTGCCGCTCCATGGCGATCACCGAGAGCCTGGCGATCTCGAAGGCTCGCCCCGAGGAGGAGTCTTCCTGCGAAGAGCGAGATCGCAGCACGGAGCGCATCAAACGCCCTTCGAGGCCAGGTAGCGCTGCACCCGTTCCACGGTGTCGAAGTACACCTTGATCCCCACGCTCGTCTCGAGGTGCTGGACGAACTCGAGCAGCTGGAAGGAGTCGAGGAGCCCGCCGTCGAACAGGGACGTGTGGTGATCCACTTCGTCGTCGAGCTCGAAGCGCTCGACGACGAACTTCAAGAGCTCGTCTCGCGTCACGCTGCGCCCAGTACCGACGGGCTCAGAAGTTCTCGTAGCGGAAGATGCGCGCGCCCGACTGCATGACGAGCAGCAGGACCGTGGTGCCGAAGAGCAGCACGCCCAGCACCAGGGCTTGGAGCGCGATTCCCAGCCAGCGCGCCGCACGCACCCCCGTTCCCCCGGCCGCGTGCGCGGACCCGAAGCGGTCTCCCTGTTCTAGGGTGGGCATGGAGAGCCGAGTCTAGCCGCCACCGACGCGGCGTGGTGGCGTGTGCGGCCGGGCCCTAGAATCGTCGCCCGATCGGTCGTTGGGCGCGGGCGGGCGCGCATCGGGTCGGACCCGCGGGGCGCGGCGTGTGTACCGGGCGGCGGCACGACCTCGAGCGATGCGACCTCCCAGGACCGGCTGATGAGTGCGGCAAGGCGAACCCCTCCCCGCGACGGCGAGCGAGCCGGCCCCCGTTGGCTGGCATTCTGGTCGGGCCTGACGGTCCCTTCGCTCCCCGGACTGCTCCTGACCCTCGCGATCGCCGGCGGGTCGTGGGTCGCGCTCGTCTTCGGCCTCACCCACGAGCGCATGTCGGCGTGGTCGCGCTACTTCGCCGCGAGCCGGCGCGACACCTGCGCCTTCGTGACCGGCCGCGTGCAAGAGGTGCGCGCCGACGCTGCGCTCGGCCGGCCCCTCGTGGTCGTCATCGGCGCCTCGGGCACACGCGACGCGATCTCCGGGGCCGACGAGGTGCGAAAGCGGCTCTCGGAACGGCTGCCGGTCGAGCCCGTCGTCCATGGCCTGATCACCGACGGTCAGAACCTGCTGGAGACGGCCGCGCTGCTCGAGCAGCTCCCTGAGCGCTTCGACGGCTTGATCGTCGTCGACGTGAACCCCTACCGCCTCGCGGCGGGCATCGCCGGCCGGCAGCCGGACGGCTCCCTCGAGTACCGCCTCGGCTTCCGCAACAGGGTTTTCGAGGAGTTCATCGATCAGGTCGGCATCGAGAACGGCGAGCCGATCAGCTACTTCTGGGACAACCGCGAGTTCTTCCTGCCCCGCATGCGGAACGTCTACCGCAACCTGCGGCGGGGTGCCCCGACCGAGATCCCCAGGCCGCCGCAGCGCGAGGGCGGCCGGTTCGTCAACGAGGCCACCTGGAGGGGGTTCACCAGCGTCGCGGTGGGGCTGGTCGAGTCGTGGACGCGCCGCGCGGGACCGGGGCTCGAGCTCCTGGCGGAGCAGTGTCGCGTCGTCCGGGCGCGAGGGGACGTCGCGATCGCGCTGCTCGAGGGACCGATCGCGCCCCGCGCGCGGGACACCGTCTGGGGCGTGGAGTTCCTCGCCGAGTACCGGGCGAACATGGTGCGCTTCGCGCAGGAGAACGGGCTCCTCTACTGGGACGTCGCGGCGGAGGCGGAGCTCGGCCGCGCCGACTTCTACGACTGGGGGCACCTGAACAGCGCCGACGCGCGCGAGCGCTTCACGCGCGTCCTCGTCGACCGGATCGCGGGCGTCCTCGCGTCGCGCTAGGCGGCCCGCGCGCACGGGCGATCGATTCAGGCTCCGGAGTCCACGAGCTCGAGCGCCCGCTCTTCGCGACCGTTTGATGCAGCACATCGAGACGACGTGCGGTTTCAAGATCATGGCCACCGAGGTCGCTCGACCACTTCGACACGATCGGCCGCATCTACGGGTTCGTGGCGCGCCGTCTCCCTGCCTGACGGCGGGGATCAACCGCGCCGCGAGCCCAGGTAGCGCAGCATCCGCTCCACGGTGTCGAAGTTCTCGAGCGTCATCTCCAGCGGCGACACCTTGATTCCCGCGCTCGTCTCGAGGTGCTGGACGAACTCGAGCAGCTGGAAGGAGTCGAGGAGCCCGCCGTCGAACAGGGACGTGTGGTGATCCACTTCGTCGTCCTCGAGCTCGAAGCGCTCGACGATGAACTTCAAGAGCTCGTCTCGCGTCACGATGCGCCCTGTACCGACGGGCTCAGAAGTTCTCGTAACGGAAGATCCGTGCTCCCGAGCGCATCAGGAGGAAAGACACGACCGCCGCGAACAAGAGGAGTCCGAGGATCAATCCCTGTAGGAGCATGCCCGACCAGCCAGCCAAGCCTGCGTTCCGGGAGATCACCACGTCTCTGGATTCTCGAGGAGCGAGTCCGCGCACCATTTGAACTGCAGCGTGAGCCGGTTGGAGAGCGCGGCCGGCCCCAGCGCGATGGGCCCGGCGGCGAGTGCTTGGAAGTACAGCGTGACTCCGGCGAGCTGCGCGTCGTCGTAGATCGGGATTGCGAGAGTCGCGCCGGCGGGAAGGAATCTCGGCGCGAGCAAGGGCTTCGCAGGATCGACGAGGAGCCGGCCTCCCGCCACATCGATGCTCGCCGCCGCGAAACTGGAGAGGATCACGGACCCCTGCGCTTCCCGCGGCAGGCCGGTCGTGCGCAGGCGCAGGTCGCCGCCTGGGGACGGGTCTCCCTCGCCCTCGAGGAGGATCGGGCTCGCGCTGGCGCCTGAGCTCGAGTACTCCGCGCACACCGTCCCGAGGACGATCTTCGCCGCGATCCGCTGCAGGAACAGCGCGGCCTCGGGCGCCATCTCCCCGTTGGAGAAGCCGATCGGGCTCTGCTCGAAGATGTAGGCGTAGAAGACGCAGGCGGTCAGATAGTTGCCTTTGACCGACGGATGCGAGCCGTCGGGCTCGAAGAGCTCGATCGTCGGATCGGCGTGGATCGCCGCACGCCATGCCTCGCCCACGGGGACCACCCCGGCGCCGATCCCGCGCGCGACCTCCCGGTAGGCCGACGTCAGCGCGTCCTGCATCGCGTCGAACGTGGCGAAGGTCGGGCTGCACTCCGAATCGAGGCAGAACTGCCCCCCGTTCTTGCGCGCCCACGTCTGGAACATGAGCGTGGTGGTCGAGGGGTCGTTCGCCTCGATCGCCGCGGCGAGGATCGCCGCGCCGACCTTCATGTTGGCGTTCTTGGCGGCCTCGATGACGGGGATGACGCTCTGCTCCTGGAGCACCACGTAGTCCCAGTCGGTCGCCGCGATCAGCGTCAGGGACTCGGGGTTCGCGTCGTGCGGCGCGCCGGTCTGCTGCGGCCCGCCCAGCGTGTTCCCGGCGGGCGCGAAGGCCTCGACGATCGCGGAATGCCCCCCGAGCTGGCACAGCGTCTTGAGCGCCCCGGGCAGGTTGAGCCCGCTCGTGTAACTGTTCCCGAGGAACGCCACCTTCACCGGACCGGTCGCTTGCGCGGGGGGCAGGGAGAGGGTCAACAAGGCCAGCAGCGGCATCATGGCGGACACGATCAGGAAGCCTATCCGACGCAGTCTGCGCCTGGTAGTGGCCGAGCCGAGGAAGGTCGTGCATTCGGGGGATGCACGGCTTCGGGGGCGCCTCACGGGGTGACGCGTCGAGCGACGGATGGGTCCGTCATGCGCCGAGCCCTACCAGCCGCCCGAGGATGAGCAGAGCGGCGGAGAGTCCGCTCCCCCCGGCCTCTGCGGCGACGAACGCCATGCTGCCCGCCACGAAGAAAGCCGTGATCGACACGCCGAGCACGTGGAGGGACGGCCGCTGGAAGAGCTTCTTCCACCCCATCCGCCGCTTGACCTGCGTCCAGGCGATGAACGCAGAGGTTCCGATGGCGTGGTACATGCCCCATCCGATGCGGTTCAACGTCCCTGCATGCCACAGCCCCATGACGAGGAACGTCGCGAACGTCGCGGTGAAGGGGTTGCGAGTCACGCCCATCGTCGGGAGGTACACGTACGACTGGCACCAACGCGAGAGGCTGATGTGCCAGCGCTTCCAGAAGTCCGCGATGTCACCGGCGAGGAACGGGAAGCGGAAGTTCTCGGCGATGCGCAGGCCGAGCAGGCGGCTCGCCCCGATGCCGATGTCGGAGTAGCCCGAGAAGTCCATGTAGACGAAGGCAAAGGACAGGCCCAGGTACGCCCACATCTCCCACACCGCCATGCTCGAGGGGTCCTTCATCGGATCGTTGCCAAACCTCTCGAGCAGGGGAACCAGGCACGCCTCGGCCACGAGGAAGCGCTTGATGAACCCGTGGGCGATCCGGAGCGCGCCCTCGCTCAAGGACTGCAGCGACGGCCGATCCTCCTGATTCGCGATGAAGTGGTCCCAGCGTTCGATGGGCCCGGCGGTGAAGATCGGGAACAGGAACATGTAGCAGAGGAACCGGGGAAAGCTCCCCTTCTGCGCCGTGCCGCGCGAGACCTCGAAGGCGTAGTGGACGAGCTTGAACGTGAAGAAGCTCATCCCCAACGGCACGACCACGCGCGCCTCGATCGGATGGGTCGAGAGCGCCGCGATCATGGGCGGCAGGTACTTGAACCACGCGAGTTGGAACAGAACCCCGAGGATCAGGAGGAAGTGGAACGACCGGTGGGTCCTGCCGCCGGGCTCGGGGCCGCGAACTCCGAACCAGAAGAGCGAGACCCAGGCGAGCAGGATCGCGACCGGTTCCCAGGCGAACCACGCAAGGAATCCGATCGAGACCGCCGAGAGGAACCACGGACGGAACCCCACTGGCAGCCGCCAGACGAGGAGAGCACAGCCGAGGATGACGCCCCAGAACGCGGGCTCGAGGACCATCGTGCGAGGCTTTGGCGCGGGCTGAGGGAGGGGCGCTGAAGTCGGCGGCCGCGCCGACCCCGTAGACAGGGTTTCGGCGGGCATGATAACTATCCTGTAATGATTGGCGGAAGGGTCGAGCTCCCAGGCCGAGGCGCGGCGCGAAGCGAACCGGCAGAGGCCGGACGGGGCGCCTCCTCCGCGCCCCGAGCCGCATCGGGGTGGACCCGGTTCCGCGCCGGCTTCCTGTCCCCGAGCTTCCCCCCCCTGGCGACCATGATCGCTGTCTTCGGCCTCTCGTGGCTCGGCCTGCTCCTCGGGGTGAAGCCGGAACTCGTGGCGCGCATCTATCCGTACTTGGCGTCGGGTCCCCAAGACTCCTATGCGTTCGTGACGGGGCGCGTGGAGGAGCTCGCCGCGCGCCCCATTTCGCAGGATCCCGTCGTCGTCGTCCTCGGTGGGTCCGGCCTCCGGTACGCGATCTCGCGCCTGCCACACTTCCTGGCCGAGGCCTCCGGCCGCGAGTTCGAGGTCTGTCACCTGCTCACGGACGACCAGTCGGTGCTCGAGACGGCGTCCCTGCTCGACGAGCTGCCCGAGAGCTTCAACGGCGTGGTCGTGGTCGATTCGAGCCACACACGTCTCGCCAGCGGGCTGGCGAAACGCACCGAGGAAAGGGCGTACACCCACCGACTGGGGTTCCGCAGCAGGTCGCTCGAGCTCGTCTCCGCGCAAGCTGGCCGTCCCCTCGATCGTTCCTCCAACTACTTCTGGGACAATCGCGACTTCTTCTTGCCGCGCCTCTGGCCGACGTTGCGGAACCTGTGGACGGGGCCTCCGCCGGAGTTCGTACCGAAGGGAGTCGGCGGGCTGCGAGCCGCGGACGGCATGTGGGACTACCACCGGACCGAATGGCGGAAGTATCGCTTGCGGCGGTACCGTGCTCTGGTCCCCCAAGCCATGGAGACCCTGCTCGCGGCCGCGGCAAGGGTGCGGCAACGGGGGCGTGCCGAGGTGGCCCTGGTCCAGGTTCCGGTCTCACCGCAGGCACGGACGGAGATCTACGGACCGGACTTCTGCGACGCGCACGAAGAGTCGATGGGGTGCTTCGCGGGCGAGGCGGGGCTTCACTACTGGAGCGCCGCCGACGAGGCGCGACTCGAGGAGGATGATTTCTTCGACTGGATCCACCTCAACAACGACGTGGCGCGCGAGCGCTACACCCGTGCACTCGCCGTCCACGTCGCAGCGGCGCTGGCTGCCCTGGAGTGAGTCGAGGCCCTTCGACACGCGCCGGACACCGTGCAGACTTTCAGCGTTCACGACCTCCTGAGCGCGAGCGCCCGCTCGCGGCCCGACCACCCCGCGCTCGTGGCCGGCGCGAGCGAGGTCACCTACGCCGAACTTTCCGAACGTGTCGATGCCGTCGCCGGGTGGCTCCTCGAGCGCGGCGTCCGCCGAGGTGACCGGGTTGGGATCCACCTCAACAAGAGCGTAGAGGAGGTCGTCGGCATCTTCGCCGTGGCGCGCATCGGCGCGGTGTGGGTCGACGTCCATTATCAGTGGACGCTCGAGCAACTCGCGTACGTCGTCGGCGACTGCGGCATCCGCCACCTCCTGACCGACGCCCGCAAGGCGCGGGCGATCCTCGACTCGCCCCTCGCGGCGGCGCTCGATGCGATCCTGGCCCTCGGGAGAGCGCCGGACGATGCGCGCTGCACGGGCTGGGACGACGTCCTTCCCGTGGGCAGTCCAAAGATGCGCGGCCCGATCGGCCCCGACCTCGCGGCCCTGCTCTACACCTCGGGCTCGACGGGCCGACCGAAGGGGGTGATGGTCACCCACCGCAACGTCGTGGACGGCGCGCGGATCGTCGCGAGCTACCTCGGGAACACCCCTGACGATCGGCTGATGGGGCTCCTCGCGTTCAACTTCGACGCCGGGCTCTCGCAGCTCACGACAGCCTTCCTCGTGGGCGCCACGGTGGTGCTGCAGCGCGTGCCGATGGCGAGCGAGGTGGTGAAGACCGCGCTCGAGCAACGCGTGTCCGGGATCGGCGCCGTCCCGCCCGCGTGGGTGCCGATCGTGCGGCTCTTGGAGGAGACGGGCCAGCGGCTGCCCGACCTGCGCTACGTGACGAACACCGGAGGAAAACTCCCCCGACCCGTCCTGGAGGCGATGCCGCGCGTGTTCCCCGGCGTCGACGTGTTCCTCATGTACGGCCTGACCGAGGCCTTCCGCTCGACCTACCTCCCCCCCGAACTGTTTGCGAGCAGGATGGGGTCGATCGGCCGCGCCATCCCGGACGTCGAGATCTTCGTCGTGGACCCCGAGCAGGGCATCCGCGGTCCGGGTGGGGAGGGCGAGCTCGTCCACCGCGGCGCGCTGGTCTCCCGCGGCTATTGGGGGAGGCCAGAGGAGACGCGCGCGCGCATTCGTCCGAACCCGCACCTCGCCGCGCTGATCGGCGACGAGCCGGTCTGCCACAGCGGTGATTTGGTGCGGCTCGACGAGGACGGCTGTCTGTGGTTCGTCGGGCGCCTGGACGGGATGCTCAAGTCGAGCGGATTCCGCCTCTCGCCCACGGAGGTCGAAGAGGTGGCCCAGGCCAGCGGGCTCATCGGCGAGGCGGTCGCCTTCGGCGTCGAGGACGAGGAGCTCGGCCAGCGGGTCCACCTGGCGGTGTCGCCGCGGCCCGGCGTCGACGCCGTGGACGTCGAGGCGCTGGCGCGCAGTTGCCGGTCCAACATGCCGTCGTACATGGTGCCCGCGCGCATCCACGCCTGGATCGGCACGATGCCCCTCACGGCGAACGGCAAGATCGATCGGCCGGCCGTGGTCGCGGCTTGCAGGGCGGAGCTGGCGCGCTGACTCGACGGAGCTCGTGGCCGGCCGGCGCGCAGGCAGCGACGGCGTAGCGAGGCAGCTCCCGTCAAGTGCCGCCGCGTTGTTCGACGAGGGTTCCCGCGGGGAGCTCCCCGGCGAACGCCCCGTCGCGCGCGAACAGGTTCAACCAGACGCCCTCGTCGGGGAGGGGCAGGCTGTAGAGGCGGTACTGCTCCCGGAAGCGCCGGTCGGCCGCGATCTCCCGTTCGCTGACGCCGAACGCCTGGGCGCGAATCGCGGCGTGTCGGCCCGCGGCGTTCGCGAGCGGAGCGTCGAGCAGCACGAGTCGCAGGAACAGGATGACGTCCGGGGCGCGGTCGAGGACGTACCCGCCGTCGCCCTTCAGGTGCCCGGCGAGCTCGGGCGCGGCGGCCATCTCCACGCGCGCGATGTGCGCGTCGTTGAGCCCCATCATGTCGATCGCCCTGCGGTCCGCGAAGTAGGGGATGCGGCCGACGTTCGTCGCCGCGATCCACGCGTCCTCGCGCAGGACCAAGTCGAGCTTCCGTCCGGCGGCGACGAGCTCGCGGTGCCGCGCGTCCATGCCGGCCCAGCGGTGTCCGTCGACGTACTCGAACGCCGTGTGCACGAAGAGCAGCGCGAGCGCCAAGCCGGAAGCCCGCACGGCCCGACCACGGTCGTGGCCGGTGAGCTCGGAGAGCGCGGCCGCGAACAGGGCGCTCCAGATCGGCATCAGCGGCCAGAGGAACCGGTAGGACGGGATGTAGTCCCCGCCGACGTAGGCGACGTAGGCGAGATGGACGGTGCAGACGAGGAGACCGAGCCTACGGCCACGGCCGAAGCCCGGCGCGGCGGGCGTTGCGTAGGGCAGCGCGACGAACACCGGCCCGAAACAGACGAGACCGTAGAAGGCATAGCGCAGTCCGTCGGCCCACGTCGCCGGCCCGGGCGACACCTTCGCGTGGAAGACGTTGGGGATCCAATCACCGTAGGTCGCGCGGCGCCAGACCAAATGGGCCACGACGACGACGGCGAACGGGATCGCGCGGACGAGCGCACGTCGGAGCGCCGCTGCGAGGGGAGCGCGACCGCGGAGCGCGGGTAGCAGGTCGCCGAGCTCGAGCAGTCCGTAGACCAGGATGCCCTCCGGACGGGTCAGCGCCGCAAGAGTCAGGAAGACGGAGGAAGTCCATCCCCGCCCGCGCTCCGCGTCCTTGCCCAGGCGCGTGAGGAGCCCGAGCAAGACCAACAGGCCGAACAGCGGCGTCTCCATGCCGCTCATCGCATGCACGGCGAGCGACGGACGGGTCGAGAAGACGAGCGCGGCCAGCGCTGCGAACCACGGCGAGCTCCCGAGCCTTCGCGCCAGGGAGTACGTCGCGACCACCGTCAGGAGCGTCAGCAGGAGGCCCACCCACGGCACCACTCGCTCCGGATCGAGGCCGGCTTGCATGCCCCAGCCGATCGCGATCGCCCACAGGAAATTGACGTAGCCCTCGACCGCCGGCTCGCCCGCGTTGAAGACGAGGCCGTCCCCGCGCGCGAAGTTGCGCGCGTAGACGTACGTGATGTACGCATCGTCCTGCGGCGCGTCACCGAAGACCACCGGGACCACGATGGCCGTGACGAGAGCCAGGAGGAGCAGGATCGTCGAGCCCGGCGTGAAGGCGCGTGCGCCGCTCATCGGTGACTTCTCGAGCATGCACGAGCCCCGCGACGGGGTCTTGGCTGGGAGAGTCTACGGCGTACCACTAGGATGGGGATGGGCTTCGGCAGCCGCGTGGATTCTCAGTCTATGGAGGCTCGCTCTCGATCCAACCCGAGCCCCGTGGGGACAACTCGGCGCAGTGGGCCCTTGCTGTTCCTCGTGATCGTCGCGGTATCCCTCGTAGCGGGGGTCTGGGTGGCGCGCTGGTCCGCTTCGAAGAGTCTCGCAGACGGAGTGGGTGCAGCGCGCCCTGTGCGCGCGGACGTGCGCGCCCAGGTCTCCCTGTTCTGGGGCGGCGGCGCGCGACGTGATTGGGACGGGCTGTTCCGGCTCGGGGATGCGGCCGTCGTGGACTGGGTCTGGCTGACGGACTTCGAGGAGGAGGACCGCTACCTCGGCGGGAGTCGGCTCCCCGCTCCGGAGCAGCAGGTTCCGCCGGGTTGGAGCCCCTCCACCCGGGAGGACTTTGGAGAGCGAGGTACAGAGCCAGAGCTCGGCGCGTGGATCGAGAGCGCGACCGAGGGCGAAGCCGACGGGCTCTGCTTCGCTCTCGCAGGCCCGGCCGCAGTCCGGCTGGCGCTCTCCTTCGGTGGGCAGGCCGTCCTCGAGACGACGCTGGAGGAGCTCTTGAGGGCTCCGATCGTCGTCCCGGTCGACTCGTCGGGGAACGTCCTGCTCGCGCAGGCCGTGGACCTGGACAGCGCGGCGCAGCCATCCCTTGCGCACGGTGGTCGGACCGCGCACCGCGCCTCGTTCCACACGCATTCTTGCTTCAGCACGAACGCGATGCAGCTCGAACCCGTCGTCGAGAGCCTCGTCCCCTTCGTGCGGAACGTCTGGTGGACCGATCACAACACGGGCGGCGACCGGCTCGTGGTCGCGGGTGACTTCGAAGACGCGGACCTGGCGCGGCGCTACTGGCTTCCCTCCGCGGCGGCCGCCCGCTTCGAGACTGCCGGGCTCGACGGGGATGCAGCGCAGGGGGAATACTCCTTCCTCCTGCGGGCTGCGGGAACGGGCGAGGGGGACGGGCGGGCATGGATCGAGCTGCAGGGCGGGAAGGGCGCCGGGGAGTTCAACGTCGCGCTGGCGCTGAATCCCGTGCTGAGCTGGTCGTGGAAGCCGATGCTCGACTCGAGCGGCGATCCGACCTCTGCATTCGTCGAGGTCGAGCTGCACTCGGGTCGCAGGGTGTACTACCTGTCGCGGCCCTCGCCCGGGCTCGATCCATCCAAGTATGTCCTCGTGGAGAGTGAGGTCGACGGCTGGACTCGCGTGGAGCGGAACATCCGCGACGACTCCACGAGGATTCACGGGAAGCTGGGCACGGACGGAATGCGTCGCGTCCGGCTCGGCGTCGTGAGCCCGCCGGGTGCCGTGGCGGGCGTCCGGATCGACGAGATCGAGCTCGACGTGCCCGGGCCGCGCGAGGCGATTCGCATCCAGCGGGAGGTCGTGGCCGGCTTCGACGCCCTGCGCTCGCGCGTGGGGTTGGAGCAGAGCGCGTGGCTCGGGCGCGAGGGGTTCGGCGCGCTCTTCCCACACTTCATCGCGTTCGTTCCCAAGCTGGAGGAGGAGCTCTTCGGCGGGTTCGACCATGCGCCGACGGCGGACGAGCGCCGCGCGTTCGTGCGCTCGATCCAGGAGGCGGGTGGGTGTGTGGGCACGCACCACATGCAGCTCGACCAGCACTACGAATCCTTCCTCGACGCGCGGGGCTTCGGCCTCGACCTGTTCGAGGTCGGCGGAGCCTGGCACTCCGTCCCGGTGTACGCGACCGACACCGAGCGCCGCGCACGCGACGCGCATGGCTATCCGCCGCTCTCCGAGGACGAGGTGTATCCGCTCCTGGTGCGCTGGGATCGGATGACGGCGCGGGGACTCTTCCTCTCGGCATTCGGCGCGCCGGACCTCCACCAGCGCTTCGACGGACCGTCGTCGGGGTGGCTGAACCGCTGGCTCTCGTGGGTCCTCTCCGAGGACGACTCCGACGCCGCCCTGTTGCGCGCGTTGCGGAGCGGACAGGTCGTCGCGAGCGAGTGGCGCAGTCCTGCCGTGGTCAGCCTCACGGTCCGCAGCCGACCCTGGATGGGCAGGACGGTTGCGACGGACGTCCCCCGCCAGATGGTGGAAGCGCACGTGACCGGTGCGCTGCCTGGATCGCGCCTGCGCTGGATCCAGGGTGCGTTGGTGCGCGACGTCGCGACCACCACCGGGGATGCCGAACCGGACGACGTCACCACCCGGTGGGGGAGCCGGCTCTCCGCAGCGGACTCTTCGACTGCGATCGAGGTCGACACGCGCCGCGGCATCTTCGTGCGGGCCGAGCTCCTGAACCCCGCCGGGCACCTCGTGGCGCTGAGCAACCCGATCGTCTTCACACCGTACTGGCCGTCGCCTTCCGCAGAGGGTCGGATCGCCTTCGACTGGGCGGGCGTCACCCTCGATGACGAACGAGGAGTGGTGCTCTCGGAGGCTCGAGTCGACTCCGCGGGCCGGATCGTGTTGAGCGGGCGGAGCACGGGACCCGCGAGCGAGCTCGTGTTCGGTGGGGTCTTGCGCGGTGTCGAGGGGACTGGCGGCTGGCGCGAGTTCCGGGACCCCGCGAGCGGCTGGCTGCGGCTCGTGGAGCTCCCGCCCGGACCCTTCACCGTCTCGATCGAGCCGGGAGAGCCGGCGCCGAAGGCCCCGGTTGCGGACCCGCTCGCGATCCCGCGACGCAAGCAGCTCGTGTTCGCGGCCGACCTCGGCATCGTGCCGTCCGAGGAGGGTCTGGAGCTCAGTGGGTTCGGTCCGCCGTTCGTGGAGCCATTGGGGCTCGTCCACGGCCGGGTGGTCCGGGAAAGCCAGGCGACGTTCCGTATCCCGATACCGGCGGGAGAGCGCTTCTGGCTCCGGATCCTGACCACCGGATTCTCGAGACGATCCGGACGGTTGCTCGTGGATGGCCTGGAGCTCGGCGCGTTCGCGCGCATGGCCGCCAAGACGTTCGAGGTCGAAGGCGCCAAGGACGCCGTCGAGGAGCGCACCTTCACGCTGCTCCTCGACCCCGAGCCCCGCCGACGGGGGGAGAAGCCGGACCCGTTCGCCGTGAAGCGGATCGAGCTCTGGCGTGGCGAGGGCGTCGTCGACTACTGATCGGGTTCGTCGTGGCGACCGAACCGATGAAGCGGGGGAACGACTGGAGCGAACCGCTTCAGTGATCGCTGCGACCCGTGCCCTCGGAGTCGATCGAGTCGGGTCCGCGCCGGACGAGCCCGGGCCACCAGGCATCCTCCGCCAAGCGGAACACCTTCCACGCGTAGGGGAGCTCCGTACCGGCCATGGACCCGTAGTAGCTGTAGTGGTTGGGCCCGCCCGGTCGCACGCTTCGGTATGCGGCCTCCTCCGTCGCGAGGACGTGCGCGTTGGGGACGATCAGGTCCGGGCTGCGTTGCGCCAAGTAGTTGGGCTTGATGCGCCGACCCCAGACGGTCTTCGGGAAGTCCGCGAGCACGATGGCGCGGTCGGTCAGGCCGTAGGTGTCGAGCGTTCGGTGGTGGGTGTAGTAAGGGACGATGCCGCCCCACTCGATCGCGATGACTTGGTCTGCGGGCAGGTTCTCTTCGAGGTATCGTCCGATGCGGCGTGCGGTGTGCTGGTCGAAGTGCGGTCCCGAGAGCTCGTCGAACTCGAGCCCCCGCAACAGCGGCGCGAGGTTGAACACGAGCACGACGGCGAGCATGCTCCCGGCCGCGACGCGCGGCGAGGAAGTACGCTCGGCCATCGGAGCCGCCGCGAGGAACCATCCTTCCTGCATCAGCGCGAACAAGAGCGGCATGACGGGCAGGAGGAAACGGTGGTGCGGCATCCAGTCCCCGCCCACGAGCGCCACGTAGCAGGCCTGACCGAAGACGACCCACGCCGCGAAGCGCGCGATCGGGGACGCGCGGTACAGCGCGAACGGCAGCACGCCGAGCACGATGACGAGCACGCCCTGGCCCAGCGCGAAGTTCGTCAGGTAGCCCAGACCGACGTCGAGGCGGTCCAGGGAGAAGCTCGTCTTCGCGTAGAACGTGTTCGGGAGAGGCGTCGGGTAGAACGCAAGACGCCAGGCGTTGTAGGCGGTGAAGGCGACGACCAGGACGCCGACGGGCCAGGCCAGGGCCTTCAGCCTCCCGCCGAGAGAACGGGAGCGATCGAACAACAGCGGGTAGGAGAGGAGCAGGAGGACCGGGCCGAAGCCGTCGAACCGCGTGGTCCCGAGCGCGAAGAGCACCAAGCCGACCGCGATCCCTCCGCCGCGCGTCTCGTGCTTCCTGTGCGCCAGCAGGAGGAAGGAGACTGTCAGGAGCATCGTGAAGAAGCTCGTCTCCATGCCCGTCATGGGATAGGCCAGGAACGCGACGGAACTGGCCAGGAACAGCGGCGCGAAGACCGGCCGCCACCCGCGCTGGCCGCCGGCTCGACCGATTTCGTACAGGGCCCACAGCGTCGCGGCCTGGGCCAGGACGCTGACCGCCTGCGTGAAGTGGATGGGCTCGATGCCGAGCAGCAGGCCGAGCGCGGCGACGAGGGTCCACAGGAAGTTCGTGTAGCCCTCGACCGGATCGCCGACGTTGTAGACCAGCCCGTGTCCTTCGATCATGTTCCGCGCGTAGCGGAACGAGATGAACGAGTCGTCGAGCCAGTAGCCCTGTCCGATGTAGAGGGTCGAGAAAGCCGCTGCCGCCACAGTCAGACAGAGGACTGCGAGCACGGCCGCCCGCCGCCGGGGAGGTCTTGTGCCGGACATCGACAGCGCTTCCTATTTCGCGCGCTCGGTCCAGTCCAAGGAAAAGTCCTGGGGCAGCCGGATCATCTCCATCAGGGTGGCGATGTAGCGTCCGTCCGCGCCCGCCCGATGGGGGTTGTAGAACTCCCAGACGATCTCTCCGTCCGGCGTCACCTCGAATGCGCGTCCGAAGTCCGTTTCCGTGATCAGCGTGTTGCCGTTGGAGAGACGCTGCGCGAGCCCGCAGGTCTCGGAGTAGAACGGCTCGGCTTCCGTCCCCGCATAGGACCAGGTCACCTCCCACGTGGACGGGTCCAGCTCCAGGATGCGGGACGCCGCGCCCGCCCCGAGGTTGTCGAAGACCATCACGCTGCCGTCGTCGAGGACCTGCGGATCGTGCTGGCGGGCGTAGGGTCCGACCCGACCCCAGACGACCTTCTCCGACTCGCTGTCCACGACGGCGACCAGGTCGAGCAGGAGCATCGAGACCAGGAAGCCGCCCGCGTGGAAGGCCGGGTTGCGTTCCACGGCCCGTCCGTCGAGGAGTTCCAACGAGTTGGTGTGGAGCAGGTCTCCGCCGAGGCCGATGCGTTGGCTCCAGTCCTGCTCGAACTCGCTCCCCTCCAGCGCCGTGAGCAGAGAGATGCGGCTCTGTTCTCTCCCGTTGGAGTCGAGCACCGAGATGAAGTCCTCGATCACCGGGTGCTGCTCGCTGATGGACGGCACCATGTGCGCTTCCCGGCTCAGTACGTAGATGGTGCCGTCGGGCAGGACTTCCAGGTCGTGGTGGGCTCGCACCGAGTTCGCCCACAGGAGATTCGAGTCCCGATCGAGCTTGATGATCCCGAGCCCCTCGTAGATGGCGAGGAGATCGCCGTTCTCGAACAGGTGTGTGCGCCGCCAGAACGTCGCGAGCTTGTTCTTGTGCGGGTAGTCGGGCCACACCGCGTGGAACGGATAGGCCCACTCGTGCAGCACGTTCCCCTCCATGTCGATCAACTGCGTCGTGGCCGCGTGCGCAGATGTGAAGAGGTTGACGCCGCCCGCCGAACGCGCCGGGTCGTGGCGGGTCACGTTCTCGAGGTCGGGTGCATCGTGGACCCCGTCCAGGTAGCCGATCTGCTCGAGTTCCGCGATCGCGTCCCGCTGCTCGTCCGTCAGGTTCGCGTCAAGGCGATGGGTGCGCGGCGCGTGCCACCGCCCGGCCGTCGGACCTACGAGGTAGGCAATCTCTCCCTGCTCGTTCGCGGACCGTGGAGCTCGGTCCGGTCGACCGGGCGTGTGGCTCGCCGAAGAGCCGTCATCGCTGCCGCCGTGGGTCGCGCGGAACACCGAGAAGGCGATCGCAACGGCGATCACGCCGAGGATCGCGGTCGCGGTTGCCGTCGTCCGACGCGGGCCCTCGCTTCGGTTCGGATCCATCGTGGGCCGGGGGGGGGCGCGTCCGCCTTCTCCTCAGGGCTGAGCTTCCGTCGCTTCCGTCTGGGCATCTGGACATCCTGGCGCACCACGCCATCTCGGGTGTCCACGAATCCGTGGGAAGGTCACTGTGCCCGATGACGAGCATGTCGAGCGAGAAGAAACCGGGCGCTCGGTGGATTCGCGCCGGGCTCTCGGGCGAGCACGCTGGCCGCCCTCGTGCTGGCCGAGGTCGGTCTGCGCGCGAGCGGCTTCAGCTATCGCCTCGATCCGTCCCGCATCGAGTTCGGCTACACGAACCCGAAGGGCCCTCAGCCCGCGCCCGGCAGGCCGGAGCGGAGGTCGATCGACAGGGCGCGCGAGGCGCGTTGCGCGCGCTGCGGGGCGCAGGCTACCGTCCCCGGATGTCCACCGGGCGCAAGAAGCTCGCGCGCGGCGTGGCGTTAGGCGCGCTCGTCCTGCTCGCGGCGGCGGCCGGTCTCGAGGGCTTGCTGCGCCTGGGTTGGATCGAGAACCCCAAGTACCGCGCGGATCGGATCGACCGGCGCTGGGCTGGGACCCCGCGGCGCCTCCTGGTCCTCGGTGACTCCTTCCTCGTCCCGTACGGCCTGCTCGGGCGCCTCTTGGACGCGGAGCTCGAGGAGCGTGGCGTGGCGCTGCGCAACCTCGCCGTGAGCGGCACCGGCCCGATCGAGTACAAGGAACGGCTCGAGCAGTGGCTCGCTTCGGGCTACGCGCGGCCGCACGTCGTGCTGCTTGGGTACTACGCCGGGAACGACCTGACCGACGTCCAGGAGAACCCGAAGTATGCCTCGGACGCCGCGTCGGTCGCGATCCGCCTGGACCTTCCGCCGCTCCGGCCCCTGGTACACAACCGTTGGTACCACGAACTCCACCTGTTCCATTGGCTCGAGCCGATGCTGGTGGACCCCCCGATCGAGCGGGTCGAGTTCGACTGGGAGCGCTTCGAGCGCGCGGGGATCGATCCCGAGCTGATCGAGGACGCGAAGGCCGGGCGGATCAACCGGTGGCTCCTGGCGCTCGCGCGCCGCAACCCGCGCTACCTGCTCGACAACATCTTGATGGACACCGATCGGAACCAGCGCGCCTGGACTCGCGTCCGGTCGCTGATCGGCGAGATCCACGGCATTTGCGCGGCGAACGGCACCGATCTCTGCGTGGTCGTCTTCCCGCGCTCGATCCAGATCGACGGCTCGCACTTCGAGTTCTTCGGGAAGCTGGGCTTCCAGCTCGACCCCCGCACCCTCGAATCGACCGAGCCGCAGACGCGCTTGGCCGCGGTGTGCGAAGAGCTCGGCGTGCCGTTGCTCGACCTCCTGCCGGACTTCGAGGCGGACGGCCGGCAACTCTACCTCGAGAAGGACGACCACCTGAACCGCGATGGGTACCACTTCGCGGCCGAGCGCATCGTTCCCTTCGCGATGCGGCGCTTCGAGTAGCGAGCCGACAGCTCGTCGGTTGCCGGCCGCGTCCACGCCGAGGACGGCGAGCCGTCGTGCGGGGTACTGGAGGCCGTGCCGCCCCCAGCACCGCCACAAGCACGCCGACCGACGAGCCCGCGGAGCCGCGATCTCCGGCTCGTTCGACGCGGTGATCCGGTGGTACGAGAACGAACGGGGCCGGCGTCGGGCCGGACTTCCGGGTCGTGGTGGGCCCGCACCGAGCTCGCCCACGGGGGATTCGAGTCCCGATCGAGCTCGATGATCCCGAGTCCCTCGTAGATGGCGAGGAGATCGCCGTTCTCGAACAGGTGCGTGCGCCGCCAGAACGTCACGAGCATGTTCTTGTGCGGTTAGTCGGGCCATACCGCGTGGAACGCATAGGCCCACCCGTGCAGGTCCGGCGCGGGCCGTCGCCTCGGTTCGGAGCCATGGCCGGAGGGGGCGTCGCGCCCTGTAGGATTGCTGCCCCCGATGGTGAGCACGTCAAGTGTGAAAAGACGCGGCGTCCCGTGGATGCGCGTCGCGCTCCTCGCGTCGAGCACGCTGGTCGCCCTCGTGCTGGCCGAGGTCGGTCTGCGCGCCTGTGGCTTCAGCTACCGTCTCTATCCGTCCCGCATCGAGTTCGGCTACCCCAATCCGATCGAGCTCGCGAGTCTCTTCCAGCCCCACGATCGCCTTCTGTGGGTCAAGCCCGACCACGAGGAGAAGCTCCGGCGCGCACGTGAAAGACGCCCGCCCCTCGTGTTCATGGGCTGCTCGTGCACCGACTGGGGCCGGTACGACGACGCGTTCGTGCGGAGGATCGCGGAGCGACACGACGGCGCGCAGGTCGACTTCGTGAACCTCGGCACCGCGGGATGGTCGACCTACCAGGGACTCGAGCAAATGCGGAGCGAGGTCTCCGACATCGCCCCTCGGATCGTGACGATCTTCTTCGGCTGGAACGACCACTGGATCGGTTTCGGGGTGGACGATGCGACAGCGGCGCACCTGAACCGATCCCCGCTCTTCGCGCTGCAGAACCTGCGGCTCGTGCAGGCCTTCGACAAGTGGCGGGTCGCCCAGCAGGGCGAGAGCCACGAGGTCGACGAGGTGATCCGCGTCAGCCCCGAGGACTTTCAGGACAACCTGCGCCAGATGGTGGACCTCGCGCGCGGCTTTGGCGCGGTCCCGGTGCTCCTGACTGCGCCGACCTCGCACCGCGTGGGTCACGAGCCGCCCTTCCTTGCCAAGCGCTGGGTTCGGAAGCTCGAAGACCTCGTGCCGACCCACAAGCGCTACGTCGAGATGGTCAGAGAGGTCGCCGCCGAGAAGCAGGTGCCGTTGTGCGATCTCTTCGCCGTGTTCGAACGGATGGACAGCAGCGAGATCGGGGCGATGTTCAAGGCGGACAGCATCCACTTCTCCGAGAGGGGCGTCGAGGTCGTCGGTGAGGAGCTCTATCGCTTGTTCGATGAACAGGGGCTGCTCGACTTGCTTCTGCCTGGCGCGGGCTAGTAGAGACTCTTGTCGGTTGCCCCGAAGGTGGGGCTCCGCAGTCACTCAGGCCCCGCTGATCAATTCGAGTGAGGTCTCACGGTCGGGGAAATCGGTGTCCTCGGTGAGCTTGCCGATACGGGCGCAGATCAGGTTGGTAGGGACGCTGCGCGTTACGAGTCGGACGCCGGTCACCCGCTCGTTCCGCTCGAGGTCGAAGGGGAACTGAACGCCGGAGGGGAGCCCGCGCACGACGAACTCGCGGTGCTCACTTCCACGTCGGCCACGAGGTGCACACGCGCGACGGAGCACCGTCGGCCTGTAGCGTCGCAAGCCGGCAAACTCCGGCATTGCCGTCTGCTCTCCGCCCGCCTGGTAGAGCGCAAGCCCCGTCCACGATCCGTCGTGATAGGGACCGGGCTGGTGGGCTCGCTCGATCCCAGCGGCGCGGGCGAGGTCCGCTTGCAGCCGTTCCGCATCGAACTCGAGCGGAAGTCGGACGGCGGCGTCCTCGAGCGGAATCACGAGCCGATGAAAACGCCCGCAGGAGTGGCGGAGGTTGGCGAGCGCGGCTCGTCGCCCGATCGTTCGGAGTGGGGATCGCTGTGTTGCATGGGTCTCCGGCCGGCCGCCCCCGGGCTTCGGCTCCAAGGTTCGACCACTTGAACTCCCTTTCGTTCCCATGTCAACGGCCGTCGTGTAGGCTCGAAGTACACGCTCAGCGCCGGCCGAAGGTTGGAGTAGGGCGTATCGAGCTCAGTCGACGTCGCGATTTCGTGAGCGAGTAAGCCGTGATCCAGTCGGCCGAGTTCTGGGTGACCGCCGCGTTGACGGCGGTGATCGTATGGCAGCTGCCGGTGCGTTGGCGGAACGGCTTCGTGGCGCTCGTCTCGATGGGCTTCGTCGCGTGGCTGGCACCGAAATCCATGCTGCTCCTCTGCGCGTGGGGGATCGCATTCTTCTACTTGGTGCGACCGCCAGCCATGGGGGATGCCCCTCGCCGCCGGTCGTTCCACGCACCCCTCATTCTGGGCGTGCTGGGAATGCTCGGCTGGTACAAGTACTGGCCTACTCTGGAGGAGGCGATCGCCTCCAACGCCACCGAGAACGTCATCGTCCCGCTCGGGATGAGCTACTTCACGTTCAAGCTCATCCATTACGCGGTCGAGGTGGCGAAGGGCAACATCCGCGAACGACGTCTGACGAGCTTCTTCTGCTACCTGTTCCTGTTTCCGATCTTCTCCGCCGGGCCGATCGAGCGCTTCGATCATTTCATAGCCAACCGCGAGGAGCGCTGGACCCTCGACACCACGGTCAACGGGCTGATGCGGATCATCCACGGCCTGGCGAAGAAGATCGTCGTGGCCGACCTCATCATCCTGGAGCAGCTACGCGGGCGAAACGCCACGAGCATTCTCGAGGCCCTGGACCAGTTGTCACAGTGGGAGGTGGCGAGCTTCCTCTTCCTGTACTTCCTCTACATCTACTTCGACTTCAGCGCCTATTCCGACATCTGCATCGGAGTCAGCCTTCTCTTCGGCTTGCGCGTGATGGAGAACTTCAACTTCCCTCTCTTCGCGCGCGACATCAACGACTTTTGGAAGCGCTGGCACATGAGCCTCTCGGGCTGGTGCCAGGCCTACGTCTATCTCCCTACGATCGGACTGACGCGCAACCCGTACCTGGCGATCGTCTCGACCTTCGTCGTCATGGGACTCTGGCACACGGGGAGTTTGACCCGTATCTGCTGGGGGCTCTACCAGGCGGCCGGCGTGATCCTGTTCACGAAATGGAGTCAGCTCAAGCGCAAGCGCAAGTGGAAGGCGCTGAATCGCGCGCCGTACAATCTGGCGGGGACTCCGATCACCTTGGCATTCCTCACGGGCAGCACGGCCTTTCTCGCCGCGGAGGCGAGCTCCGAGGGCGTGTCCGGTGCGCTCCGCATACTGGCCAAGTTCTTCTTCATCGACGTCACTTCGTGAGCTGACTCCTCCGACATGAGCCGCGAACAAATCGTCTCCTACCTCGTGGACGAGCTCGGCCTCGACGAGAACGAGGTCGACGACGGTACACCGCTCTTCTCGACCGGCATACTCGACTCGTTCGGGCTCGTGAGCCTGATGCAGCACATCGAGACGACGTGCGGCTTCAAGATCAAGGCGACCGAGGTGTCACTGGACCATTTCGACTCGATCGGCCGCATCTTCGCGTTCGTCTCGCACCGCCTCTCCGCATGACCGCGGGCTATTGCCATCCGCTCGGCCAGGCCAAGAGCCACTCTCCGTCTTCGTCCTCGTAGGCTCCGTCTCCCTCGACCGCGAGCTGACTCCTCACCCTCTTACCGCCCTCCTCGAAGAGCGCCATGGCGCGCAGGCGCACGAACGGTTTGCCGATCGGCGGACGCAGGCACGTGAGGTAGCGGCTGATGCGCAGGGCCGCGCCCCGGTATGGTTCCGCGACGACCGGAAGCCTGGGAATCAGAGCGAAGGGATCCGCCACGAGCAATCCGTGCTCGTCGCCGATCCGGACCTCGGCCCGGAGGGTGACGCCCTCACGGGTGGGGAGCCGCCAGCGCAGGTCGAGTCGCAGCGCCAGAGCACCTCCTGCGATGGGCGAAACGTCGACGTCGACGAGCACCAGCTCGGTGTCCACGGAAGCATCCCGGGTCGTGAACCGAGCGCGCACGTCGCCGTTTCGGGCGAGCGGATCGTCCCTGTCCCACAACGGCCTCTCGCGATCCTCTCGTTCGTCGCGGCGCAGTCGCAGGAGCGGCCGCCGGTTCTCCTTCGGATCGAAGAACAGGCCGTCGAAGACGGTGTTCTCGTTGATCCAGGTCAGGTGCGGCTGCGTGGCTTCCGAGTCGGGCGGATAGATCGCGTAGTAGTCCACGCTCTCCACGAGCGTGCGGAAGGGCGAAGTCGCCTGCTCCTCGCTGGGGAGCGAGAGGTACGGAATCAAGAGACCGATGTCGTAGATGGTGAAGTCGCGCGAGTACAGGGCCCCTCGCTCGGCGACCTCGAACTGGTGCTCCGGAGCGAGCACCCACGACCGTCCGACCGCCACCGTACACGGCCGGGCCGCGGCCGGGATCGTCTCGACCGCGTCCACGAAGGATGCGAACGGCCGGTAGCGCTGGACGCTCTGTAGTTCCCAACAGGTCCACGTGTGGAGGATCGCCAGGAAGAGCATCGAGAGCGGCCGGGACCAGCTGCCCGCCCGGCGCGCGAACGCGTCGGCGAACCACGCCGCACTGGCTCCCCCGAGCGCCGCCACCATGGGCGCGATCCCGAGCAGGTAGCGCTCCGTCTTGTAGCGTTGGAAGGACAGCAGGATCAGCGTCGCTCCGGCGATCCACAGGGAGAGAACGACGGCGGCTCGAGTCTCGCGAGCGCGGAGCTTCCAGGCGGCGAGCGGAAAGGCGAGGAAGCAGACGAGCAGAGGCCAGCCGAAGACCTCGGGCGCGCGCTCGACGTACCAGGTCCGGGCCTTCGCGGTGACCGCCTCGACGGCCGAGTCGTCCGGTGGGACGGGCATCGTCTGCACGGCGTCCACGGGAATGACTTCGCCGACCATGTCCACCGGCAGGAACGTGGTCAACTGCCGCGGGACGAAGGTCGAGAGGCTCCGGAACGGCGCTCCCCAGTACCACGCGTCCAGGACGCCGAGCAGTGCGAACATCGGCAGGAAGCCCAAGCTCAAGCGAAAGAGATCTCGCCACCTGCGCGTGAGGACGGGCACCGCGAAGAAGGCGGCCATGGGGATGAGGCCCTGGTAGCGCAGCAGCACCCCGACCCCCAGGACGACGCCTACACGGAACACCTTCTTCTCCAGCCAGAAGACGATCGCCCAGACGACTGCCGCAGCGCCGGCCGCGTCGGTGAGCCAGTCGGACGACCAGTACGTCAGCACGGGCAGCACGCCCAACAGGAACGCGCCGGAGAGTCCCGCCCAAGGTCCAAAGATCAGCACGCCGAGGCGGTACGTCCCGAGCACGGCGAGCACTGCGGAGAGGAGCGGGACGAGGAGCGCGGGCGTCAGGTCGAGGGGCCCCGCCCCGGCGATGAGGCGCTCGGGAACGAGCGGGATGGCCAGGAGCAGAGAGAAGAAGGGCGAGCGGACCGGCTTCAGTCGGAAGGCGTCGTCCGACAGCAGGCTGCGCGCGATCGTCGAGTACTCGATGCTGTCGGCGATCAACGGCGACTGGACCCGCAGGTAGGCGCTCCAGCGGAAGACGACGAAGGTCGCGCAGGCAAGGAGGGCGAGGAACCAGAAGCCCCGCCGTCCTTCGGGCGGCCCGATCATGCGCCGGTCTCCAGCGCTCGAGCGCAGCGCCGGTCGCGCCGCGCCGCGGGATGGTTGCCGAGCGCCTCGAACGCGGCCGCCCGACCGCGGAGGGCGGCAGCATCGCGTGGATCGAAGTGGAGCGCCTGCGAGAAGAGCTCCAGCGCACGCCGCGGGTCGGCTTCGAGTCGTGCCAGCGCGGCGCCGCGCCAGGCTCGCGCGCTGCGTGGCCCGAGCGCAGTCGCCCGCTCGAAGTCGTCCTGCGCGCGCGCGACCTCTCCTAGCTCGAAGTACAGCGCGCCGCGCTCGCAGAGCGCGCGCACGAGACGCTCGTCCTGCGCGAGCGCGTCGTCGAAATCGCGGAGCGCGCCCTGGTCGTCGCCGAGCGAGCGTCGCGCCCGGCCGCGGTGCATGCTCGCGAGGGCAAAGCCCGGGGACAACTCCAGCGCGCGCGTATAGGCGGCGACGGCTTCAGCGGCGAGCCCCTCACGGTACCGCGTGTTGCCGAGCAGGAACGCGGCGAGCGGCTCGCCCTCCGCTCGCCGCGAGAAGTCGCGGGAGGCCTGCGCGAGGTCGCGCTCGTGCAGGCTCAGCGGCCCGCAGTCGAACATCCGCTCGGCATCCAGCTCGTGCGCGAGAAGCAGGTCGGCGAGCGCGTCGTCCACGCCTCCGAGCGCGAAACGCGCGAAGCCGCGCAGGGCGGCGGAGCTCGCCCGCCGCGGGTCGAGCTCGAGCGCCCGTGTGAGGTCGTTCTCCGCTCCGGTGAAGTCGCCCGAGAGGTACCGGCACAGGCCGCGCAGCTCGCGCGCGCGCGGGCTCCCGGACGCGCGCTCGACGGCGACGGCGAGCTCGTCGAGCGCCTGGGCCACGCGCCCCGCTCCGAGGTGGATCTCTGCGCGTGCCAGGTACGCGACGCCGGAGGTGGGTTCGATGCGGGCGGCGGCGCCGTGGTCCTCGAGCGCGCCATCCTCGTCGCCGATCGCGAGCCGCGCATTGGCGCGCGCAAGCCACGCGAAGAAGTCCTCGGGATCGGCCTCTAGTTCCTCGGAGAGGCGCTCGACCGCATCGGCCGGGTCCTCGAAGGCAGGCCACATCCGGCTCCACGCGAGCGCGACCGACCCGTCGAGGTCGACGGCCCGCTGCAGATCTGCGAGCGCGGCGTGGCGCTCCCCCCGTGCGCCCCGGACCCGAGCCCGTGCGCACAGCGCCTCGGCGAAGAGGGGATCCGCGGCGACGGCGCGATCGAGGTCTTGGAGTGCCGTCTCGAGGTCGGCGGCTTCGGCCCCCCGGCGATGGAGGGCACGCGCGTGGTCCGGTCGGAGGCGGATCGCTTGCGTGTAGTGGAAGCGGGCGCCCGCCCGGCTACCGAGCTCCGCCGCGAGGATGCCCCGCACGTAGTGAGCCTCGGCGACTCCCGCGGCGTCGCCGTCGCGCGCCGGGTTCCCGGCTTCGCCGCACGCCCCCGCTCCCGAGCAGACGACCGTGACCCAGAGGGACCCGAGCATGCTCTTGAAATGCAGTCCCGTGAACGTCCAGGCGTCGCGACAAACGAGAGCCCACGTCCCCCTCGGCATCCGCACGGGATGCTACCACAGCCGCTCGGCTCGCCGAGCGGCGCGCGCATACTCGGTACGGGCAGTCATGCATCGCGTGTGCGCGGCTCCAGGGCCACGCCAACGTAGACCGCTCGGTCCGAACCTTTCACCACGCCGCCGGGCGAGAGCGTGGCTCGAGATCGCGAAGGTAGGAATCGATCGCGGATCCGGAGCACCGGAAGCTCGACCAGGCGGCTCATGACGACTCCCACGACCAGGCTGCCGAGGATGTAGATCAGGAGCGACTGGGTCGGCCCCGGTTCGAATCCGAAGAGGAACAGGGATGCGTCCTTCTGCCAGATGCGCACCGGCCAGTGCCAGAGATAGATCGAGTACGAGTGGGTACCGATCCACGCGATCGGCCGGGTCCAACGATTGCTCGGCACGCCCACGGCGACGACGACGGCGACCACCAGCCCGAAGCCGACGTAGATCTGCGTCAGCCCGATCGCCATGAGATCCGTCTTGTCGAGGCGGATCAGGAAGGCCGGTAGGACGAGCCAGATGCCCGCCCCGATCAACCAGGGAGCGAAGCGCCGGCTGAGCTCCACGAACCTCCGGACCCGGTAGTGATAGGCCCACGAGAGCAGCACACCGAACATCAACGCATCCATCCGCAAGTGGGTCGCGACCAAGAAACCCTGCGGCTCTCTCCAGCGCAGAACGAGCCCGATCGCGGACATGACGAGGCAGATCCGCGGGATGGCGGCGAAGGGGTCGTTCGCTCTCGCGCCGCGGATCCTGGGCAGCAAGAGCAAGAGGAGGGGGAGGAACAGATAGAAATGCTCTTCGATGGCAAGGGTCCATGTGTGCCCCCAGAGCCCACCGAAGTAGTTCTGGACGAAGAAGACCGCCGCCAGGATCCGCCGCCACAGATCCCCGGGGAGGTTCCCCAGTCGGTCGTCGGGATAGAGCAAGGTGACCGCAACGAGGACCCAGAAGGCCGGGTAGATCTTCAGGCCCCGTCGCAGGAAGAAGCGACCGACATGGATGCTCCCGTACCTCTTGTGCTCGCGGAACAAGAGCCCTGCGATCAGGAATCCGCTCAACACGAAGAACAGGTCGACGCCCACCCAGCCTCCACGTTGGAGCCCCTGCCAAAAGCCCGTGGGTCCGGGGAGAGGTCGCAGCCACCGAAACGGCGCGTGGTGCACCAGCACGAGCAGCACCGCGAGGGCGCGCAAAACGTCCAGGGCTAGCAGACGGTGCTCAGGGGTCGCAGGACTCCCCTGAACCGCCTCGGCTCCGCGCTCGCGCACCGCGAACTCCGCTTCGGTCGAGAGAGGGCCGGATCGCGACAACCCTTGGAGTCTAGCCAGGCGAGCCACACCCATAGGCGGCCACGGATGGGAAATTGCTCCAGCGTTAGTGAGAGGATAATTACAACATGGAGCTCGCAACTCCGGCCAAGCGGCGCGGCAGGAAGACCCTGAAGCGGGATCCCCGACCGACACGGCTATCCACTTCGATCCTGCCCCCGTGTGCCTCGGCGACCCACTTCGCGATCGAGAGGCCCAGCCCCGCTCCGGGCCGCTTCGGCAGGCCCGGAGCCTCCGCACGCCGGTAGCGCTCGAAGACGTGCGGGAGATCCTCGGAAGGGATGCCAACGCCCGTGTCGGCGACGACGACCTCGGCCTCGTCGGGACGCATGGACACACGGATCGTCACGTTGCCGCCGGCCGGCGTGTATTTGACGGCGTTGTCCACCAGGTTGTCGAAGAGCAGGCGCAACCAGTGCGGGTCGCCTTCGATCGTGTCCCGTTCGCTGTCGACCAGGTCGATCGTGACGCCGTCGTCGAGCCCGCGGAGCCGGACCGCCTGCACGCTCGCGTCCAGGAGTTCCAGCAGGTCGACCGGCTCGGCCTGCGGCACGACGTCGCCCGTGTCCGCCTGCGCCATGACGAGGAGGTTCTCCACGATGCGACTGAGGTGAGTCACCTCCACCAGGGCGTGTTCCATCACCTGGCGGTACTCCTCCACCGGGCGCGCCCGGCTCAGCGTGACCTCGAGGCTGCTCGTCAGCGAGGTGAGCGGAGTCCGGAGCTCGTGGGAAGCGTTGGCCGCGAACTCGCGAATGCGGTCGAAAGAGAGGGCAAGCCGCCCGACCATCCGGTTGAAGGCCTCGATGAGCACGGCGATCTCGCGCGGAGCTTGGGCAATCTCGATGTGCTCGTCGAGGTGACGAGGGTCCATGGACTCGGCCCACAGCACGACACTGCGCAGCGGGCGCAGCGCGCGCGCGAGGATCGCGGCGCCGACGCCGATACCGAGCAGGAGCATGAGCGGCCCCACGACCAGGAAGACGGTCTGCAGGCTGCGGCGGATCGTCGTGGTGTCGCCCAGGTTGTCGCTCGCCTCGACCAGCCACAGCGAGCCGTTCCGGGCCCGGTACGCACAGCTCGCGACGCGCACGTTCGATCCGTGCGAATGGCCGTGGCCGTCGACTTCTCCGGGCTGGGCGCGGAGGAAGAGCTCGATCCGCTCCTCCTCCACCTCTGCGTCCGGAGCGAGCGCGACGATCGACACCTCGGGACCGCCGCGCGAGAGTCGCTCCGAGAGTGCCGAGGCCTCGACGTCCCGCATCGTGGGAGCTTCCGATAGGCTCCGGCCCGCTTCCCGACAGGCGTGCACGAGTTCTTCGTCGTGGTGGTGCCGGAGCCGGTAGGAGACGGCGATCAGGAGGGCGACGCTCAGGGCGGTGAGCGCGATAGCGATGGCGCCCGCCTGCCACAGGATGAGCCGGCGGAGCAGGGAGTGACTCGCGTTCAAGGCTCCTTGCGGATCACGTAGCCCACGCCGCGGACGTTGTGGATCAACTTCGTCTCACGGCCCTTGTCGATCTTGCGGCGCAGGTAGGTGATGTACACCTCGAGCGCGTTGGAGGCTAGGTCGCCCCCCCACACGTGGGTGATGATCGACTGTCGCGTGACCACGCGGCCTGGGTTGCGCACGAGGTACTCGAGCAGGGAGAACTCACGCGCGCTGACGGAGATGCGCTCTCCCGCTCGCGTGACCGTGCGCGTGGAGGGGTCGAGCTCGAGGTCCTCGACGCGCAGGATCGGCTGGGTCGGGATCTCACCCCTGCGGAGCAGGGCCCGCACCCGTGCCAAGAGTTCGGCAAGCGCGAAGGGCTTCGTCAGGTAGTCATCCGCTCCCAGGTCGAGACCGCTCACGCGGTCCCTCACGCCGGCTCGGGCGGTGAGCATGAGGATGGGGATCCTGGACTCCCTCTGAGACATCCTGCGGCAGATCTCGTCGCCCGAGAGGCCGGGGAGCATGCGGTCGAGGAGCAACAGGTCGAACTCCTCGGTCAGCGCGCGCTCGAGCCCCGCAGGACCGTTCCCCACCACGTCCACCGCGTACCCCTGCTCGACCAGCCCCTTGCGGAGGCTGCTTGCAACGACTTCGTTGTCCTCTACGACCAGGATTCTCATGGCCCGTGCCCGGTCACCCTGATGGAGCGCCGAAAGGCGATTGTACCGGATCTGGGTTGCGTCCTTGGGACGAGCTCTCGGTCTCGAACGAGCGGTACGGAACGCTACCGAGGCCCGGAACCGAGATCAGCGGAGGTGCCCACCTAGGGCCCTGCCAAGGGCGGCGGCCCGCTCGGCCCGAAGGTCGACGTGAGGAAGGCGTCGAGGGAACTCGCGTACAGGGCGAAGCCGGCGTCGGTCGGATGGATTCCGTCCTCGAAGAACGCCAGCCCGGCCGGGACGAGGAGCGGTCCCTCGACCAGGTGCAGCGCGGGATCGGAGGGGGTGCGTTGCGCAACCACGTCGCGAATGAAATGGCGGTAGTCCTCGAGCTTCAGCCCGAGCGAGTTGGGCACTTCCTCGATGTTCAGGAGAGTGGGTGTGATGACCACGACCGGCACGGAAGGTTGTAGCGCGCGAAGCTGGTCGAGGAAGTTGTTGTACCTCCCCACGAAAGCGTGGTGCGAGGTCGGGCCACTTCCCGCCCCGAGAAAGTCGTTCACGCCGATCGCGACCGTCACGAGGTCGCCGTTCAAGGCGCCCACGGCATTCCCGTCCGCGCTGGCGACCTTGCGTCCGAAGAAGCCCATGTTGACGACGCTCCAACCGCGCAGGTCGGCGACGCGGGTGGGGTAGCCATGCGACGTCGAGGAGGCGCGGAAGCCGTGCGTGATGGAGTCGCCGTAGGCCACGTACCGGAAGGAAGGGCGCGGGGGGGGCGGATCGAGCAGGAAGGGCTGCCCACCCGTGAGTTCGAGACCCGCGAAGGCCACCCAGGACGCGTAGGGGAAGATCACGCTGTAGCTGCGCGGAGTGGTGGCTGGGGGGAGGCGGCGGTCCAGCGTGAACCAACGCGGGCCCAGTCCGGTGTACTCGCCCACGCTCGCCTCGCGCAGCACGCCGTCCACCTCGATGCGGAAGCTTCCAGCCTCGGGAAACGCGAACGAGCCGAAGTAGACCACTGCCATCCGCACCACGCGCGCGTCGCTCGAGAAGTTGATGCGCGTTCCGGGGCTGTGCAAGCTCCCCGTGGCGGGGATGACGCTCCGGTCGAACATCGCCGCGCCCGCCGAGATGTCCGCGTTCACGTACTCCGTGTAGGTGATCCGGGCGTCGTTCGGCGAGATGAAGGTCGGCGCCGAGAGGCGTGGATTCGGGCTCCACTGATACGAGGTGGCCACGCCCGCGGGAGCGTCGAGCTGCGACCCGTTCACGAGGCCGGCCTGAGCGCCCGAGGCGCTGGGCGAGATCGCAGCCAAGGGCAGGAAGACCGCCGCACACCTCACCGCGCACCAGACGCCGGAAGCCGCACCCACGGGCGTAGTCTAGCCTGCCACTGCCCCACCCGGATTCAGCGAATTCGGCAATCGCACGAGGGCCGTGGGACCTGGATCCTCTGCTCCGGCAGGCGTCGTCCGCGAGTCCGATTGCGCAGCTCTCACTCCCGACATAGAACCTCGTCCTCGAACCGTCCCCGCACCCCCGGAATCGGCCGCCTGCATGCAGCTCAAGGACGTCGAGGACTTCTACCCGCTCTCGCCGCTCCAGCAGGGCCTCTTGTTCCACAGCGTGGCGGAGCCGTCCTCGCGGCTGTACTGCAACCAGTCGTTCCTCACCCTGCGCGGAGAACTCGACGCCGAGGCCTTCCGGCGGGCCTGGCAGCGAGCCGTCGATCGGCACCCGGTCCTGCGCACGTTCTTCGTCTGGGAGGGCGTTGCGAAGCCCGCTCAGGTCGTGCGGCCCCGCGTCGTCGTGCCGTTCGAAGTGCTCGACTGGCGCGGGCTGGCGCCGAGCGAGCGCGAAGTGCGTTTCGACGTGCTGCGGCGCACGGATCTCGAGCGCGGGTTCCGGCTCTCTACGGCGCCGCTCCTGCGGCTCGTCTTGATCCGGACCGAGCACGCGAGCCACGAGCTCCTGTTCACGTTCCATCACATCCTCATGGACGGCTGGAGCTTGTTCCGCGTGCTCCGAGAGGTGTTCGAGGATTACGACGCGGCCGTGGCGGGAAGGGACGTGTCCCACGCAGTCGCGCGACCCTATCGCGACTACATCGCCTGGCTCCACCATCAGAGCCTCGAGCGGGCAGAGACTTTTTGGCGCCGCGCGCTGGCGGGCTTCACGGCTCCGACGGAGCTCCCCTCCGATCTCCCCGGTCTCCCGGGAACGGACGGCGCTCAGCACTTCGACGTCCGCGTCGGCTTCGTCTCGGAGGAGACGACGGCCGCGCTGCAGGCGCTTGCGGGAGCTCAGCGCCTGACGCTCAACACCATCCTGCAGGGCGCCTGGGCGCTCTTGCTCGCCCGCACCTCTGGCGAGGACGACGTGCTCTTCGGGACGGTGGTCGCGGGGCGCCCGGCCGGTCTCGAGGGCGTGGAGGACATGGTGGGGCTCTTCATCAACACGCTCCCGGTGCGCGCGCGCATCGACCCGCGCGCGCCGCTCTCCGGGTGGCTCCAAAGACTTCAGGCCGAGCAAGCCGAGATGCGCGAGTACGAGTACAGCCCGCTGACAGAAGTCCAGGGCTGGAGCGACGTGCCGGGCGGCGTTCGGCTGTTCGAGAGCATCTTCTTGTTCGAGAACTACCGCAAGGACGCCTCGCTGGAGGAGGTGTGCCGGACGCTCGAGGTGTCCGACGTCCGTTGGTTCGAGCGCCACAGCTACTCGTTGGCAGCCGTCGCGATTCCGGGTCCGCGGCTCTCCCTGCGCCTCATCTACGCGACGGAGCACTTCTCGGCGACGGCGGTCGAACGCGTTCTCGGCCACTGGCGCGTCTTGTTGGAGGGGATCGTCGGCGATCCGGGCGCGCGCCTCGCGGACCTCTCGATCCTCGCTCCGGAAGAACGGCGCGTGCTGGTCGAGGAGTGGAGCGGCACGCGCACGGACTATCCCCGCGACCGGTGCATCCACGAGCTCTTCGAGGAACAAGTGCGCCGAAGTCCGGATGCGATCGCGGTCACCTTCGGGAGCGGGGGCCTCTCCTTCGGAGAGTTGAACCGCCGCGCGAACCGGCTCGGGCACCACCTCCGCCGACTGGGTGTCGGGCCGGACGTCGGGGTCGGCTTGTGCGCCGAGCGCTCGCTCGAGATGGTCGTCGCTCTCCTCGCGATCCTCAAGGCCGGCGGGGCCTACGTGTTCATCGATCCGGACTATCCGCCGGAGCGCGTGGCGTTCATGCTCGCGGAGTCGCAGGCGCACGTGCTCCTGACCGAGGAGCGGCTCGCAGCTTCGCTTCCAAAGGTCGGCGCGCGCGTGATCCGTCTCGACGCGGACCGCGACGCCTGCGCCGCTGAGAGCGACCTGGATCCAGAGAACCTGACCGTCCCCGAGAATCTCGCCTACGTGGTCTTCACGTCGGGCTCGACCGGGCGGCCGAAGGGCACGTGCATTCCCCACCGCGCCGTGGTGCGGCTGGTGCGGGACACGGACTTCGCCGTGATGACGGGCGAAGACGTCTTTCTCCAGTTCGCGCCGATCTCATTCGACGCCTCGACGCTCGAGTTGTGGGGCAGCCTGCTCAACGGCGCGCGCCTGGCGCTGTTCCCGGCGGGGAAGGCCTCCCTCGAAGACCTGGGGCGCGTGGTACGCGAGGAGGGGGTGACGATCCTGTGGCTCACCGCCGGACTCTTCCACCAGATGATCGAGCGGCACGCCGAGGGTCTCGTCGGAGTGCGGCAGCTCCTGGCGGGAGGCGACGTGCTCTCGGCCGCGCACGTGAAGCGGGCGCTCGACGAACTCCCGGGTTGCACCGTGATCAACGGCTACGGGCCTACGGAGAACACGACGTTCACCTGTTGCCACCGGATGACGGAGAGCGCCGGACTGGCGCAGACGGTGCCGATCGGCTCGCCGATCGCGAACACCACCGTGTACCTGCTCGACCGACGGATGGAGCCGGTCCCGATCGGCGTCCCGGGCGAGCTGTACACCGGCGGAGACGGCCTGGCGCGCGGCTACCTCGGGCACCCCGAGCTCACGGCCGAGCGCTTCGTCCCCGATCCGTTCGGCCCGCCCGGATCCCGGCTGTACCGCACGGGAGATCGGGCCCGGCGCCTCGCGGACGGGACGATCGAGTTCCTGGGCCGCGATGACTTCCAGGTGAAGATCCGCGGCTTCCGCGTCGAGCCCGGCGAGATCGAGGTCGCGCTCGCCGACCATCCTGCCGTGCGGAACGCGGTGGTCGTGGCGCGCGAGGACGCGGGCGCCGAGAAGCGGCTGGTCGCCTACCTGCTCTGCACCGACGGTTCAGGGCCCAGGACGGAGGATCTGCGCGCGTTCTTGGAGGAGCGGCTCCCGACCCACATGGTGCCGTCGGCCTTCGTCGTGCTCGATGCGTTCCCGCTCACGCCGAATGGCAAGGTGGACCGCCGCGCGCTCCCCGAACCCGCCGTGCATCGGTCGGGGCTCGCAACGACCTTTGCTGCGCCCGAGGCCGACACCGAGCTCCGGATCGCCGCCGTCTGGCGGGAGGTCCTCGGGCTGCCCGAGGTCGGCGTGCACGACAACTTCTTCGATCTCGGAGGGCACTCCCTCCACTTGATCCGCGTGCACGAGAAGCTCGCGCAGGAGGTCGGCCGCGCGGTGTCCATGGTCGACCTCTTCAAGTACCCGACCATCCGTGCGCTCGCGGCGCATCTCGAGGACGGTCTCGGCGAGGCGCAGACGCCCGAGGGCGCGCACGAGCGAGTGCAAGCCGGCAAGGAGCGGTTGCGCGAGTTGCGTCAGCGCCGACGCCGGTCCTGAACGGGCCTCCCGCGCAAACGGCGACCGATCACGGGTCGGGCCAGTCGAGCTTGCGGCCGACCCAGCGCCAATGCGCGAGCTGCGTGATGCGGTGTAGCTTCGCTTCGAGGAACGCGAGGACCGGTTCCGTGGTATCGCGCAACCACACGCGAAGCGGTGTGCGGCGGTAAGGTTCCTGGGAGCGCTCGTAACCGAGCTCGTCCATCAGATCGCCGGCCAGGTGCTCGATGATCCGCGCGTCACGCGGCGAGAGCTCGTCGCGCCATCCCGCAGCGGGCGCCTTCCGAACGAATCCGTCGGGCATCTGCAGAGTGTCGCGCACTTTGTCCTTCGTGCTCGCCCCCAGGGCTTGCTCGGGGAAGTCGGGCGCGACGTCGAGCTCGAGCCACTCGAGGATCCGGCAGAGCTCGCGCGCTCCGTGCGCCTTCAGGTCCTCGTAGCGCACTTCGAGAAAGCGCTCCGTCTTCGCCGCGATCGCGCGCGAGGCGAGGACGTCCTTCTTCCAGAAGCGGGCGCCGTCGATCGGCTGCGTCGGGAACTCCCAGCGGGCCCAGGAGGAGGAGGCGCTGCGGTGCGAGCAATAGACGCTGCGCGGATCGCGCACGATGTGGAGGAACCAGGCCTCGGGGAGCACCTTCAGGATGAAGTCCGCGAGGTGACCGTTCTCCGGCGTCTTGTCGATCACGACCGAGGCGCCAGGCCGCGCGGTCGCAACACTCCGGAGGATCCCCTCCGCCGCCGGTCGCAGGAGCGGATAGAGGTCTTCTCGCGGCAGGACCTCGGCCAGGCGGAGCTTGTCCTCGCGGTTGGTTGCGTCCGGCTTCACGATGAAGCTGAAGCCCGCCTTCAGGCGATGCCATTGCTCCATCCGGATCAGGTAGTCGAACACCTTGGCGTGCTGGAACGTCGCGACGGAGGGGTGCTGCGCCAGGAGGAACGTCGTCCACGTCGATCCGCTGCGCGGGCAGCCGACGATGAAGACGTACTTCACGCGAGCTTCCTCGCGAGGGCGTTCAGGAGATCCCGGCGCGCGGACTCGACGAAGAAGTGGCCCCCCGGGAGCAGCGTCAGCTCGAAGGAAGTGGTGGTTTGTTCCCGCCAGGCTTCGAGGTCGGCGACGGTGACGTGGTGGTCGCCGTCGCCTCCGAAGGCGTGGATCGGGAGGTCGAGCGGCGCGTCCTCCGCGTAGGAATAGGTGTCGCACACGGCGACGTCGGCGCGCAGGCCCGGCAGGAAGAGCTCGAGCAACTCGGCGTTGGCGCGGGCCTCCGCGGGCACCGCTTCGTACCGCAGATTCACCTCGGCGACGAACGCATCGTCGGTAAGCGTGTGGATCGGTGGGTGACGGCCGGGCACCTGCGGCGCACGGAAGCCCGAGGCGAAGAGGTGTTCGGGCGGCCGACTCCCGCGGCGCCGCAGCTCGCGCACGAGCTCGAAGGCGACGAGCGCTCCCATGCTGTGACCGAAGACGGCCCAGCGCGCTCCGAGCTCGGGCTCGACGATCTCCGCCAGACGGTCGACGATCGAGCGAACGTCGGAGAGCGGCTCCTCCATGATCCGGTTCTCGCGTCCGGGGAGCTGCACGGCGTTGACCTCGACCGATGGCGGCAGGTAATCCGGCCAGGCACGGAAGGCCGACGCGCCGCGCCCCGCGGGCGGGATGCAGAAGAGCCGCGAGTGCGCCCCCGGCCGCTGCCGGGGGATCTTGATCCAGGGCCCGGGGCTCATCTTGGCTCGCGCTCTCCGGTCGGCGACATCGGGGAGGGGTGCGGGGGACGAGCGAGGAGGTCGGCCCACTCGCACACGGATCGCACCAGGTGCTCCTGGCTCCAAAGCAGGGTGAACACGTGGTTCGCGCCGCGCACGATCTCGAGCCGCGAGCGCTCTCCGTCGGCTACCTGACCCGTTCGCTTGCCGAGCACGAGCTCGAAGTAGTCGAGCCCCTCGTCGCCCTCGCTGTAGAGGTGGAAGATGTGCACGCCCCGCTCCGTCGCGGATCGCAGTTGCCCCGCAGCGTCGACGGTGCTCTTCGGGGCCGGCGCCTTGCGGCGCGCGAGGATCGCGCGCATGGGGAAGCCGACCATCATGCGCAGGATCCGCACGGGATCGAGCTGGCCGCGGATCGCCTTCAACCAGTTCTTCGCGCGGAACGAGCTCCGCAGCGCGATGCGCCAGAAGTGGCGGGTCAGCGTCCGGTTGCGCAGGGCCGTGCCGACGTCGGGGTTGCGCCCGTGAAGGTGTCCCTGGGCATTGATCAGCACACAAGCGACGACGCGCTCGTCCTCGAGCGCCGCGAGGAACGAGAGCGTGGCGCCCGAGCAGATTCCGATCGGGACGAACCGATCGACGCCGCGCACGCGCTCCAAGAGATCCATGGCTTCGCGCGTCTCGAGCATGACGCTCTCGGCAGGGGGGAGGTCGTCGGTCCTCGCGCCGCTGTCTCCGATCCCGGAATAGTCGAAGCGGAGCGAGGGGAAGCCGCGCTGCGCCAGCGCTCGTGCGAGCCGCACGTAAAGGCGGTTCGGGCCGACGCGGTGTACGACGCCCGCGTTCAGGAATACGAACGCAGGTAGTCCCGCGGCGCCTGCGTCCTCGCCGGGATCCGTGAGGACGCCGGCCAGCGAGGAGCCCGTCGCGCCGAAGAGAACGGCCTCCTCCTTCATGCGTCCTCCGCGCGGAGCCAGGCGACGATCTCGCGCAGGACCGGGTGGGGAACGTGCATGCGCCCGAAGTCCTCGGTCCAGACCCACATGTTCGGGTTCGAGAAGGTTCGCTTCTCGGCGGCCGTGCCGAGGCGTGCGAGGATCTCCTCGACCGGCTCGGGTCGGAGTTCCTCGTGACTCTCGATCACGAGCGCGCGTGCGGCGGGCTTCCGCGCGAGGGACGAGAGGTGCAGGCCCTCGAGGTCGGCGACGAGCGCGCCGGAGAGCGAGAAGCCGAGCACCTCGGTGCCGTCGTCATCCCGCGCGGGGCGCGGGAGGACGTGGGCGTAGCGCAGCATCCCCGCGTGCAGCGCTCGGAGCTCCTCCAGGTAGGAGCGGCCGCTCGAAACTGCGTCCCACAGGACCAACGCGCGTACGTCGTCGCGAGTGGAAGCGGCCTGCGCCGCGAGCGTTCCGCCGAGGCGCATGCCGACGAGCGCGAACTCGCTCACTCGCGCGCGCTTCCCGAGTTCCAGGACGGCCAGCCCGACGTCTTCGCGCCAGCGTTCCAGGCGCCAGTCGGCGCTGTCCCCGGCCGAGTCGCCGCAGCCCAGGAAGTCGAAGCGCAGCACGGGAAAACCCGCGTCCAAGAGCATCCGTGACAACTGCCGGAAGACGCGGTGGTACTGGAGGTACTCGTGGCCCAGGGGGTAGCACAGGACCACGCCCAAGCTCCGCGCCGGAGCGGCGGGCGTGAAGTGGCAACCGAGGAGCTCCGCGCCGGCGCGGCCGAAGTGGAAGAGCTCCAGCGCGCCACCCTGGGCTTCGTTCACGCGGGGCCCTCCGTCCCGAAGCCCTTGATCGCGTTCACGAGCTTCTTCAGCAGGCCGGGCTCCTCGCCGAAGGAGCGCATTCGTTCCTCGCACAGCGCGGCGAGCTGCCCGAGCGTCGGAACGACGAGTTCGCCGGGAGTCACGCGCACGCCGAGCCGTTTCTTGAGCCGACCCATCACCTGCATCAGCAGGAGCGAGTGTCCACCCAGGTCGAAGAAACTGTCGTGGACGCCGACCCGCTCCACGCTCAGGAGCTCGCGCCAGATCGCGGCGATCTCTTCCTCCACGGCGTTGCGCGGGGCAACGAAGCCCGTGTCAGCGCGCCTGCTATCCGAGTGCTCGGGCGCGGGGAGCGCGGATCGATCGACCTTTCCGTGCGAGTTGAGTGGGAGTCTCTCCAGGAACCGGGTCGCCGACGGGACCATGGGACCCGGCAGCCGTTCGCTCAGGAAGCGCGAGAGCGCCTCGTGCGTCGGCGCGGGAGCACGCGGGACGACGTAGGCGACGAGCCGCTGCACGCCCGGCGCATCCTCGCGCAGCAGCACCACCGCCTCCTCCACGCCCGCGTGCCGTGCGAGGGCCGCCTCGATCTCCCCGAGCTCGATGCGGAAGCCGCGGAACTTGACCTGCCCGTCGATGCGGCCGATGAACTCGAGCGTCCCGTCCGAACGGTGGCGGACGAGATCGCCAGTCCGGTACAGGCGCGCTCCGTCGCGGCCGGAGAACGGATCGGGGACGAAGCGTTCGGCCGTGAGCTCCGGTCGTCCGAGGTATCCGACGGCCACGCCAGCGCCGCCGACGTGGAGCTCGCCGGGAACACCGAGGGGAACGAGCTCGCCGCGCGCGTCCAGCACGTAGGTCTGCACGTTGCGCACGGGACGTCCGATCGGCACGTCGTCGAAGGGGCCGTCCGAGGCACGAACCTCGAACGAAGTCGCCACGATGGTCGTCTCGGTCGGACCGTAGGTGTTGAGTAGCCTCGGTCGGTCGCCGACCAGGTCGAACCAGCGGGCGAGTGGCTCGGGCTTCGCGCGCTCCCCGCCCAGGATCGCGAGGCGCACCGAGGCGGGGAAGGGCTCTTCGCAGTCGGCGAGGCCGCTCACGACCGCGTGCCAGTACGCGGTCGGGAAGTCGACGACCGTGACCGCGTTGCGACGGCACGCCGCCAGGAAGTCGTCGACCGAGCTCAACATGTCGTCCGTGCGCAAGACGAGCGCACCACCGGCGACGAGTGTGGGCCAGATCTCCTCGGCGGCGGCATCGAAGCTGATCGATGCGAACTGCAGCACGCGGTCCACGGGGCGCATCCCGAACTCGCGCACCGCGTGCCCCACGTAGTTCGAGAGGGCGCCGTGGGGGATCATGACTCCCTTCGGCCGCCCGGTGGAGCCCGAGGTGTAGATGACGTAGGCGACGTCGTCGCACTCGATCGCGTCGTGCAGAGGGCTCGCATCCGCCTCGAGCGCGGCGCCCGGGTCGAGCGCGAGCGTCTCCGCCCCGATCGACTCGATCCGCTCCGCGAGGTGCGACTGCGTGACGACCATGGGCACGCGCGAGTCCTCGACCAGGAAGCGCATCCGCTCCGCCGGGTAGGAGGGATCGAGGGGGAGGTAAGCGCATCCCGCCTTGAGGATCCCCAGCAACCCGACGATCATGGAGAGGTCGCGCTCGACACACAGGCCGACCAGCGACCGCTCGGCCACGCCCGCGGCGCGGAGCTCTCGCGCGAGCGCGTCCGCGCGTTGGTCGAGCTCGCGGTAGGTGAGCAACGCCTCGCCGAGGACGACGGCCGTCGCGCCCGGCGTGCGCGCCGCGACCTTCGCGACCTGCCGGTGCACGGGCTCGCGCGGGAGGTCGTCGTCCGCCGTCCTGTTCCACTCGAGGAGGACGCGCCGGCGCTGCAGGTCGTCGAGGACCGGGACGTCGCGCAGTCGGCGCCGGGGGTCGCCCGTCAGCCCGCGGAGCAGCGTCTCGAAGCTCGCGAGCAGGCGCCTGACCGACTCGGCGTCGAAGCGCCGAAGGTCATAGGAGATCCCGACGGTCAACTCGGGACCCGGCGCGGCCACGACCGTGAGCGGATAGCCCGGGCTGCCGTGATGTCCGTGGACGTCGGCGACCGCGAGGTCCGTCCCCCAGTCGCCGAAGGCCAGATCCCCGGACCAGTTCTCGAACACGAGCAGGCTCTCGAACAGCGGCAGCCCGGCCGGGATCTCGCTCCAGCCCTTGACCTCGGCCAAGGAGCTGTGCTCGAACTCACGCTGCGCGGCCTGCCGCAACTGGAGCTCTTGGAGCCACGGGACCACGCGCGCCGAAGGCGGCGTCCGCACGCGGGAGGGCAGCAGGTTGACGAAGAGGCCGACCATGGACCCGACGCCCTGGAGCGGCACGGACCGACCGGAAACGATCGTCCCGAAGACGACGTCCAGGTCGCCGGAGTAACGCGAGACGACGAGCGCCCATGCCCCCTGCACGAGCGTGTTCGTCGTCAGCCCGTGCGCCTTCGCGAACGCCACCAAGGTCCGCGTGCGCTCGGCCGAGAGCCGGATGCTCACGCCGCCGTACTCCGTGACCGGAGTGTGCACCGTGGTCGGCGAGCGGTCGATGCCGAGGTGCGTCGGGGACGCCAGCCCGCGGAGCTCCTCGCGCCAATGGCGCTCCGCGCGCTCGGGGTCCTGCGCCTGGATCCAGCCTACGAAGTCGCGGTACGGCCGGTGCTCGGCGAGCTCGATGTCCTCTTCGCGCACGAGCGCGCCGTAGCGCGCGAGGACCTCGCGCAGGACGATCGATGCGGACCACCCTTCCATGAGGATGTGGTGGAAGCTCCACAGCAGACGGAAGGCGCGCGGCCCGACGCGAAACAACGCGATGCGCATCAGCGGCGCGACCTCGAAGTCGACGCCGCTACGGCGATCCTGCGCGCGGAACGCCGCCAACTGCTGTTCACGCTCGTCCTCTCCCCGCGCGGAGAGGTCCTCGTGGACGATCACTGCGCGCGCGCTCCTGTGGACGACCTGCAGCGGCTTCTCCAGGTCGTCCCAGTGGAACGAGGTGCGCAGGATCGGGTGGCGATCCGTGGTCCGTTGCCAGGCGGTCTCGAAGTGGGGGATGGAGAGATCGCCGTCGAGGAAGTACTCGAGCTGGATCAGGTACATCCCCGTGTCGCCGACGGTCACGCTGTCGAACAGCAGACCGTGCTGCATCGGTGACAGCTCGTACACGTCTTCGACGTCTTCCATCCCCTGCCCTGCGGCCCGAGACCCTACCAGGAGAAATCCCTGCCCAGGAGCTTGGCGAGCCTCCGGTTGTGGGGTTCGAAGTACTCCTTCAGTCGCGCACGCGTCGCGGGCTCCATGTCCGGATAGGGGACGGCGTTGAGCTTCTTGAAGGCTGCGGGTGCCGAGTACTCGAGGCCCAGGAAGTCGAAGGTGCGACGCAGCGTCGCCTCGGGCTGCTCGTAGAGATCCTCGGTCGCGAGCACCAGGAGCTGCGACTCGTCGAACTTCGCGGTCCAGGCCTCGATCTGTTCCGCGTAGAGGCCGCGCAGCAGGTAGGAATGGTGCATGAACGCGAAGCTGAAGTGGTCGGTGTCGGCGTCGATCTTCTCGCGCTCGCCCGTGAGTCGCCGCTCCTCGGCGCCGATCGCCTCCTCGAACGACAGTCTCTCGAGGCCAGCGCGCAGGTTGTGGTTGTAGAACGAGTAGGCGCGATCCACCGGGTTGCGCAGGATGGCGATGAGACGTGCGTGCGGCACGGCGTCGTGGACGCGCTGCGGCGTATGGGGGTGGAACAGATAGTCCGGAGTCGCCTCGCCCGTCAGCAGCCCCTTCCGGGAGCGCTTCTCGAAGACGGTCGGGAAGAACGACCGATACCACAGCCGTCCGCGACCGATGTAGGCGTTGAAGTAGTAGATCTCCTTCTTGAAGGCCGGCGCCACGAGCGGGTGCTGGGTCAGGTACGAGTACAGGGCCGTGGTGCCGCACTTCTTGGCGCCGATGATCAGGAAGTCCGGCAGGACGCGCAGCGGGCTCGTGGCGAAGCGCGCGGCCTGGCGCAGCCTGAACCGGAACGAGGGCGCGGGGTTGATGTGGGACGTCAGCATGTAGCGCGCCCCGTCGACGAACTGCTTGGTCCCCTCTGGGCCGCGGATGTGGAGCCAGAACGCTCGACCCTCGTCGTCCGGAACGAGCTCGAACGTCATGTTGGGGCAGCTCGTGCGCCAGGCGGCGCTGAACGATTCGAGCTTGTCCGACCACGCCTTCGTGCGCGGATACCGCAGGGCGTACCCGTCGGGGAACTCGCTCACCTCCTGGCAGCGCGTGAGCACCGCGGCGGTGGTTTCCTGTCGCTCTCGCAGGTCCGGGACGCTCTCTGCGCTCACGACACCGCCTTCCGGGTCGACTCCACCGCGGCCTCTAGCACGCGCCCCTCCTCGAGCTTCACGCACCAATCGGCGATGTGAGTGTACCGGTCGTCGTGCGTGATCACGAGTGCGGTCTTGCCGCGTCGCTTCAGCTCGGGGAGGACGTGCGTGTAGAAGGTCTTCTTGAACTGCGGGTCCTGGTCCGCGGCCCACTCGTCGAAGACGTAGAAGGGTCGATCCTCGAGATATGCCGCGAGGAGGGCCAGGCGTTTGCGCTGTCCCTGGGACAGCGCCGTGGTCGAGAGTCGGCCGTCCACCACCTCGACCTTCCGGTCGAGCTGGAGCTCCACGAGGTACTTCCGAGCCTCGCCGTCGAGGTCGCCGTCGTGCGGCCCGAGCAAGTCCTTGAAGAGGTGGTAGTCCGAGAAGACGACGGAGAACAGTTCGCGGTAGCGCGCTCGGTTCTCTTCCGTGACGGGCACTCCGTCGAGGCGGATCTCTCCCGCTCGCGGTGCGTACAGGCTCGTGACGAGCTTCGCCAGAGTGGTCTTCCCGCTGCCGTTGCCGCCGAGGATGAAGACCAGCTCCCCGGGTCGGAACGAGAGGTCGATGGGGCCGACGGTGAAGTCGCGTTCGTCGTCGTGGCGGTAGGAGTACGTCACGCCCACGAGATCGATGCGCTCCCAGGTTGCCGGGGACTCGACTCGCGGCTCATCCGCGACGTCCTCGTCGAGGTCCAGGGACAAGCCCAGGTCGTCGATCTTCCGGAGCGAGACCGCCGCACGCCCGAAGTCCGGCACCAGGGCCATGAGGGAGCCCAGCGGCCGGTACAGGAACAGGGCCATGAGCAGGTATCCGCGCAGCACCTCGGACGGGATCACGACGACCTGCGGGACGCCGAAGATGAGTGCGCCGAGCAGCATGAAGAACAAGAGCCGGGTGAGAGTCTCCGCGTAGACGAGCAGCGTCCGGCCAACCATGTTCAGGCTGCGGTACTCCTCGAGCGAATCGCGCACGTCCCTTCCCAGGAAGGTCTCGCGGCGCCGCGAGTTCAGCTTGAGCTGCTTGATCCCGTCGTGCAGCGCGCCGAAGTGCTCGAAGAGCGAGTCGTACACGTCGCGGCCGTGCCGCATGAGCACGAGCGACCTCCGCGTGAGTTCCCGGTAGGACACGAAACCGAGCAGGATGAAGACGGAGAGCACGAGCAGCGACGTCCACGAGAGCCAGGCCAGGTAGGCCACGCCCGCTGCCAGCGTGGTCGCGTCGATCACGAACCGAGGAGTGTTCGGCAGGACGCGCGAGACCGTGCTGACGTCGTCCGTCAGGACCGCGAGCTGGCGCGACATGCCCAGCTTCTCGAGGTGCGCGAGCGGGGTCGCCAGGATCTTCTGACACAGCGTGAAGCGCAGGTCCGCGATCGCACTCAGCGCGAGGTGAAGGACCATGAGCTGCGATGCGACGCCGCTCGCGATGAGCACCGCCAGGACGGCCACGAAGCGCCAAACCCAGATCGGCGAAGCGATGGCTTCCCACTCCCAGGCGCGGTGGATCAGGGCGATCAGGCCAGCGCTGGAGACGCCGCTCACGAGGCTGACCACCAGCGCGAGGGCGACCCTCGCGCGGTTCGCCCGCAGGAGGAAGAACAAGAGCGAGCCCACCTGAGAATTGGTCTTGTTCACGGCCCCTTCCCCGAGCGACCGAGCTTGCCCAGGAGCTTGTTCAGGTCTGCCTGGCTCACCCGCGCCGCCGGGAAGTCCGAGGGCGTACGGCCGTGGGCCTCCGGCTCGAGGCAGTGGGCGACGAGAGCCCGAAGCTCGGCCTGGAACCGCTCGGCCAGCGCCTCGACGGTCCGCCGCCGGTGCCGGTGCTCGCTGTAGGAGAAGTCTACCCGAAGCCCGCCAGCGAGCACGTAGCTCACGATCTCGAGCACGTGGCCGCGCGGGGCGGCGGGGCTGCACGGCTCGCCGCTCGCCTCCGCGAGCAGCCGCGCGGGAGTCGAAGACGGGGTGTCGAACCGACCGAGGTAGAGGAAGTTCACTTCCGGCCGCGGGAGCGCACGCAGCTCGGCCACGACCTCGGGCTCGGCGCACAGGTAGCGCAGGCACCCGAAGCCGATCCCGCCGCGGGGGATGCGGCGGACCTGCTCCTTGATCGCCATCAGCGCGTCGCCGGGCGCGCGGCTCCCCGCGATCGAGAGACGCGCAGGGAAGAGCGTCGTGAACCATCCCACCGTCCGGGACAGGTCGAGCCCCTCCGCGATCTCCTCCCGGCCGTGCCCCTCCAGATCGACGAGCAGCGTGTCCTCCTTCGTCCAGTCCGAGAAGGCGAGCACGAGTGCCGTCAGGAGCACCTCGTCGGTGCGGGTCTCGTACGCGCTTTGCACCTGCTGCAAGAGCGACCGCGTGGCCACCGGGTCGAGCCCGATCGACACGGTGCGCGCCGAGGAGAAGAGGTTCGGCCCACCGTCCGCGTCGGTCGGGATCCGCGGCGCGCCCGCGCACGTCGCGCGCCATCCATCGGCCTCCGCACGCACGGTCGCGGACGCGGCGTACGTGGAGAGCGCGACGGCGAAACTCTGGAAGGACGTCGTCTTCGGGAGCAGGCGGACCGGCTCTCCCGCGCGCAATTGCCCGAGCGCCGTGGAGAAATCCTCGAGCAGGATGCGCCAGGACACCGCGTCCACGCAGAGGTGGTGGACGATCCACAGGAGCTCGGGCGGCCGCCCGGGACCGAAGCGGAACAGGACCGCCCGCACGAGCGGTCCGCGGGAGAGATCGAGCGTGCGGTGCAGTTCCGTCGCCCGCACTTTCATCACCGCCTCGCGCTCGGCTTCGGGCGTGCCGGAGAGGTCCACCACGCCGACCTCGACGTCGTCGGAAGCGTCGGCGTGCACCTGGCGGATCGCGCCGCCCTCGCGCACGAAGCGCAACCGGAGGGCGTCGTGATGCGCGAGGACGGCGGCGAGGGCGCGGCCGAGGAGCTTGGGTGCGGCGCCCTCGGGCACCGAGAGCAGCATCGGCAGGTTGAAGTGGTCCGGCTGCGGGAGGTCGAGCTCGAAGAACCAGCGCTGGATCGGCACGAGCGGAACGCTCCCGGTGGCGGGGCCCTGGTCCGCGAGCGGCCCCTCCGCCGGCTTCGCCACGGCCGCGAGCTCCGCGATCGTCGGGTGCTCGAAGATCTGTCGAGGGGTCACGCGGTAGCCGTGCTCGGCGAGTTGCGCCACGACCTGCAGACCGAGCACCGAGTCCCCGCCGAGGTCGAAGAATCCGTCGCCGACGCCGATCTTCTCGATGCCGAGCACCGCGCCCCAGACCCGCACGAGCGCGTGCTCGACGGGATCGCGCGCGGCGACGTACGCATTGTCGAGGTCGGGCCGGGCGTGCCTGGCCGCGCTGTCGGCGGGCCGCTCCTCCCGGGCCGCGCGGCCGACCCAGCGCTCGACGCGCGCAGAGAGGTCTCCGGTCGAGACGGCGAGGCCGGTGCCGGCCGGGAGGTCGAGCACGCGGCGGAACGCCAGGGCGCCCTCCGCGGGCGTCATGGAGTACGCCCCTTCGCTCGCCGAGTGCGCGCTCTCCGGCTCCTTCCAGGTGAGCCAGTTGTCCCAATGGACGACGGTCCAGGGAAGCGTGGCCGAACGGTTGTGTCGCGCGACGAACGCGTCGAGCGCGAGGTGAGCGGCGACGTACCCGGCCATGCCGAGCGCGCCCAGGAAGGACGACAGCGACGACTGCACGATGCAGAAGTCGAGGTCCTTCTCCGCCAGGACCTCCGCGAGGACCGAGAGCCCTTCGAGCTTCGGATGGAGCTGGGCTCGCAGCAGCTCTGACGTGGTGTCCGCGAGGAGCGCCATCTCCTTCTCGGCGCCCGCCGCGTGGACGACTCCGCGCAGGGGACCGAAGCGCCGTTCCGCTTCGCCGACGAGCGCACGCATCGCCTCGCGGTCGGTCACGTCGGCGCGCGCGGTCCACACCTTTGCCCCGAGAGCCTCCAGCGACAGGATCTTCGACAGCCGCCGGCTCTGCTCCGCGTCCGCGCCGAGGGAGGCGACGAGAGCGCTCCACTCTCCACGCGGCGGGAGCTCGCTGCGCCCGACGAGCACGAGCTTCGCCCGCGCCTCGCGCGCGAGCACCTCCGCGACCTCGAGTCCGACCGAGCCGAGTCCCCCGGTCACGATGTAGTGACCGCCCTCGCGCAGACGGCGCGGCATCGCCGCTCTCTCCTCGATGCGCACCGGCTCGAAACTCTGCACCCAGCGGTGGATGCCGCGCAGCGCGACCACGGGCTCCGCCGCGCCGAGGTCGAGCTCGGCGAGCAGGCGCTCCTCGGCCACGGGGCCGGCCGTGGGGAGGTCGATCGTGCGGCACGTCACGCTCGGGTGTTCTTGCGCGAGGGTCATGGCCACGCCGCGAATCGCTGCCGCCTCGGGCGAGAGAGACTCGTCCCCGGTCACGTCGTGCGCGCCGCACGTCGCGACCACGAGTTCGAGGGGCTCTTCCCAGCGGCGTTCGATGATGGCGCGCGCGAGCTGCAGGAGCCCCAAGACGCCGCGCTCGAGCAGATCACGGCCGTCCTCCGCCGCCCACAAGTGGAAGATGGCCCGCGGTCTTCGTCCCCGCCCCTCCAGTTCCAGGAGGAGCCGACGGTAGTCGTCGCCCTCCTCTGGCCGGATCACGAAGTCCAGGATGGCGCCGTCAGCGGGGTCCGCCGCTGCGAAGTCGCGGCCGGCGCGCACGGTCGTGGTACGCCTCCCCGCGTCAGCGAGCCGCCGGGCGATCCCCGCGTCGCGGCGGTCGCTGAAGACCAGCACTTCCGAAGCTCGCGGCGCGGCGTCTCCGAAGGGCCCGGCCGAGCGCTTCCAGGAGGGCAGGTAGAACCACTGGGCGACGTCCGCCAGCTTGCCGAGCGCGGGCTTCGACCGGCCGGCAGCGGGATCGGCGTCGATCCAGAAACGCCGTCCTTGGAAGGGGTAGGTCGGGAGCGGTACCCGGCGGCGGCGCGCGTCGCCGCGCACGGCGTTCCAGTCCGGGGACAGGCCGGAGAGCCACAGCCGACCGAGGCCGTCGAGCAAGCTCTCGCGATCGCCGCGCGACTCGCGCGGGTGACGCATCGAAGCCACGGCAACCGGATCCAGGCCCGCATCCGACGGCACGCGCCGCGCGATGCGCGTCGACAGCGCGGAGAGCGTGGTCCCCGGGCCGACCTCGAGGAGCAAGTGCCCTTCGGCAAGGAGCGCTTCCACGCCGGCCGCGAAGCGCACCGTGTGGCGCAGGTGGCTCGTCCAGTAGGCGGGGTCGGTGGCTTCCTCGGGCCGGATCCACGTACCGGTGAGGTTGGAGACGAAGGGGATCTCTGGCGCGCGGCGCGTCGCGGCTCGCACGCGCTCGGCGAACGCATCGAGGATCGGGTCCATCATCGCCGAGTGGAAGGCGTGCGACGTGGCGAGCCGGCGCGTGGCGACGCCGCGCCCGCGCAGGCTCTCCGCCAGCGCGGCGATCGGCTCCGCCGGACCGGAGGCCACGCACGACGCGTGCTCGTTGACCGCGGCGAGCGAGAGCTGCTCGCCGAGCATGGGCTCCAGCTCCGCGGCCGCCAGCGGGACGGCCAACATCTCGCCGCCCTGGAGCGTTTGCATCAGGCGCCCGCGCTCGGCCACCAGGGCGAGCGCGTCCTCGAAATCGAACACGCCCGAGATCGTCGCCGCGACGTATTCCCCGAGGCTGTGGCCGATCATCGCATGCGGGCGAATGCCCCACGCCATGAGCAGTCGCGCGAGCGCGTGCTCCACTGCGAACAGCGCGGGCTGCGTCAGGACCGTCTGGGAGAGCTGCTGCGCCGCCTCCTCCTCGCGGCCCGGCGCGGGGTGCAAGACCGAGCGCAGGTCGCTGCCGAGCAACGGACGGAGGAATTCCGCCGCGCGGTCGATCTCCTCGCGAAAGACGCGCTCGGTCTCGTAGAGCCCGCGCCCCATACCCGGGTGCTGGACTCCCTGGCCCGGGAACAGGAACGCGACGCCGCGCGCGCGCTCCGTGTCGCGACGCGCGCTGCGCACTCGCTTGGCGTCGCGGCTCTCGAGCGTGCGCGCGAGATCGGTCGCGTCGCTCGCCACGACGGCGAGCCCGTGCTCGAAGCCGGCCCGGCCGACCTGCAGCGTCCACGCGACGTCGGCCAGGTCGAGGCCCGGGTTCTCGCGCAGGTGGCGAACGAAGTCGGAGGCCCGTTCGTCCAGCGCCGCCTTGGTCCTCGCGGAGAAGAGGAACAGCTCGTCGCGCGGCTCCATGCGCGGGCGGGAGACGGGGGCGGGCGCTTCCAGGACGACGACGTGGGCGTTCGTGCCCCCGATCCCGAACGAGCTGACACCCGCCCGCCGCGGTCCCGCGGACGTCCACTCCGTGAGCTCCGTGTTCACGCGGAACGGCGTCTCGGGGAACCCGATCTTCGGGTTGGGCTCGTCGCAGTTCAGACTCGGTGGGAGCTCGCGGTTCTCCAGCGCGAGCGTCACCTTGACGAGTCCGGTGACTCCGGCCGCCGTGTCGAGGTGGCCGATGTTCGCCTTGACCGAGCCGATGGCGCAGAAGCCCTTCGCGTCGGTCCCCGAACGGAAAGCCTCGGTCAGCGCAGCGATCTCGATCGGATCGCCGAGCGACGTCCCGGTGCCGTGCGTCTCGACGTACCCGATGCTCTCCGGCCCGACCTCGGCCACCTCGAGCGCGCTGCGCACGACGCGGGCCTGGCCGGCGACGCTCGGCGCCGCGAAGCCGACCTTGTCGGAGCCGTCGTTGTTGACGGCCGATCCTGCGATCACGGCGCGGATCGGGTCTCCGTCGTCGAGCGCGTCCTGCAAGCGGCGCAGCACGACGACGGCCACGCCGTTGCCTCCCACGGTGCCCTGCGCGCGCGCGGAGAACGCGCGGCAGTGGCCGTCGGGCGAGTAGATCCCCTGCTCCTGGTACAGGTATCCGCGCCGGTGCGGGACGGCGACGTTGACGCCGCCCGCCAGCGCGAGGTCGCACTCACCCGCGAGCAGCGCCTGGCACGCGAGGTGGACCGCGACGAGCGACGAGGAGCAGCTCGTCTGGACGTCGACGCTCGGCCCCCGCAGATCGAGCTTGTAGGAGACGCGCGTCGTCAGGTAGTCGCTCTGGTTGCCGAACAAGGTCGGCAGGTCGAGCGAGGCGCCCGCGCCGCTCTTCAACAGGTTCTCGAGCAGGTAGGTGTTGGTGCTCGCGCCGCCGAAGACGCCGACTGGGCCCGCGAAGCGCGCCGGATCGTGACCGGCGTTCTCGAGCGCGGTCCAGGCGCACTCGAGGAAGAGCCTGTGCTGCGGATCCATCAGCTCCGCCTCGCGCGGCGGCACCCCGAAGAAGGCGGCGTCGAACAGCTCGATGTCGTCGAGGACCGCTCCCGCGCGCACGTAGCGCGGATTCGCGAGCAGCGCCGGGTCCACTCCTGCTGCGCGCAACTCCTCCTCGGTGAAGAGCCGGATGCTCTCGACCCCTGCGCGCAGGTTGCGCCAGAGCTCTGCGACGCTGCGCGCACCCGGGAAGCGTCCCGCCATCCCGACGATCGCGATCTCGAGCCCGCTCAAGCCCGTGCCCCCTCGTCTTCCTCGCTCTTGCGGATCGCGTCGGCGATGCCCTCCAGGTCCGAGGCGGACCACGCGAAGTCCGCGAAGTCGGAAGTCGTGAACCCGCCCGCGTCGCCGGACAGGCAGTGCGCGACGAGCGCGCGCAGGGTGTCCAGGAATGCGACGGCGAGCCGCTCGATCGTGGCGCGCTCGTGGAGTTTCTCGCCGTACTCGAAGTCGAGCACGAGCTTCCCGCCCGCGACCTGGCCGTAGACCTCGAGGACGAACACCCGCTCACCCGCGCCGTGCAGTGCGTGGCCCGGCACGGCGGGGAGGAAGCGGAAGCGGTCGTCCGCGCGCAGCGCCTGGTCGTACTGCCCGAGGTAGTTGAAGCCGATCGATGGCCGCGGCAGGCGCGCGAGCTCGGCGCGCAGGGGCTCGTCGGCGAGGTGGCGCAGCATGCCGTAACCGAAACCCTGCTCGGGGATCGCGCGCAGCTCCTCCTTGATCGCGCGCAGCGCCACGCTCGGGTCGAAGGGCCTGGTGTCGTGCAAGAGCGCCGGGTAGTCGGTGGTGAACCAGCCCACCGTGCGCGAGAGGTCGACCCCCGGGACGACCTCCTCCCGCCCGTGTCCCTCGAGGTTGATCAGCACGGCTTCCTCGCCGGTCCATTCCGCGACGGCGTGCGTCAGGGCGGTCAAGAGGACCTCGTCGATGCGCGTGTGGTAGGCCTTGGGCACCTCGCTGAGGAGCGCGCGCGTCTCCGCCGCGTCCAGCTCGACCGAGACCTTGCGGGCGAAGGCCTCGACGTTCCTCCCGCCGGATAGGTCGAGCGGCAGCGCGTGGAACGACCTCCCGGCCAGGGCGAGCCAGGGCGTGGTCTCCGTGCGGCGCTCCGGCGCCCGCGCGTGCTCCGACAGGCGCTCCGACCAGCGCCGGAACGACGTGGTCTTGGGGGGTAGCTGCACCGGCTCTCCGCGCTCGACCGCGGCGAGCGCGAGGTCGAGGTCCTCGATCAGGATGCGCCACGACACTCCGTCGACCAGCAGGTGGTGGACGATCCACAGGAGCAACTGATCGCGCCCCGCGCCGCGCTCGATCAGGACGGCGCGCACGAGCGGCCCGTGCACGAGGTCGAGCGCGGCGTGGTGCATGTCCGCTCGCGCGGCGAGCTCGGCGTCCTCGCGCTCCCGAGCGACGCCGGAGAGGTCCTCGCGGAAGACGAGCGCGCCCGACTCCGCCTCTGCGCCGGCGATCTCCTGCACGCGCTCCGTCCCCGCGCCGCGGAAGCGCGCGCGCAGGACGTCGTGGTGCGCGAGCAGCGCGCGCAGCGCGCGTTCGAGGTCCTCCGCGGTCACGCGGCGGCGCACCTCGAGGAGCACGGGCATGTTCCAGTGATCGGGCTCGGGTAGGTCGAGCTCGAAGAACCAGCGCTGGACGGCCGTCAGGGGCACCGCGCCCGTCACCTCTCCTTGCGTCGCGAGCTCCACGGCGGCTCCCGCCTCGCCCGCGGTGCGCGCCACGGCCGCCAGCTCGGACACCGTCTGGTTCTCGAACAGTTGGCGCGGTGTGAGCAGGATCCCGGCGCGCTTCGCCCGCGCGACGATCTGGATGGAGAGGATCGAGTCGCCCCCGAGCTCGAAGAAGTTGTCGCGTACGCCGACCCGGTCGAGCCCGAGCACGTCGGCCCAGATCGCCGCGAGGCGCGCTTCCGCCGGCGTGGACGGCGCCTCGAACGCGCCGTCGAGGTCGGGCCGCTCGGAGCCGGGCTCGGGCAACGCCTTGCGATCGAGCTTCCCGTTGGGGGTGCGGGGGAAGTCCGTCAGCACGACGAACACGGCCGGGACCATGTAGTCGGGGAGCGTCTCGCGCAGGAAGTCGCGCAGGAGGCCGACTCCCGGCCGGGCGGCTCCCTCGGGCACCACGTAGCCGACGAGCCGGCGCTCCGCGGAGAGGTCGGCGAGTGCCAGCACGGCCGCCTCCTTGACTGCGGGGTGCTTGAGGAGCGCGACCTCGATCTCCTCGAGCTCGACCCGGTAGCCGCGGATCTTGACCTGGTTGTCGATGCGGCCCTGGAACTCGATGTCTCCGTTCTCGAGGTGCCGCGCCAGATCGCCCGACTTGTACAGCCGCCGGCCTGCAACCGACCCGAAGGGGTCCGGCACGAAGCGCTCGGCGGTCAGCTCGGGCCTGCGCCAGTAGCCGAGCGCGATCGCGGTGCCGCCGAAGTGCACCTCGCCCGGTACGCCGGTCGGACACGGCTCCAGGCGCGAGTCGAGCACGTACATGCGCGCGTTGTCGATGGGCGTCCCGAGCGGCGCGATCAGGGCTTCCTGCTCGAGGCAGTCGTAGACCGAGCTGAAGACCGTCGTTTCGGTCGCCCCGTACTCGCTGAAGAGCCCGACGCCGGGGAGCGCTCGTCGATGGTGCTCGACCATCTTCAGGGGGCACGCCTCGCCGGCCACGATCACCGTCCGCAGGCTGGCGAGATCGCCCTCGCGCGCCTGCTCGAGGATCAAGCGGTAGAAGGAGGGCAGACCCAGGAGGTGGGTCACGCCCGCCTCGCGCACGAGGCGCGGGAGTTCGCCGACGTCCTTCTCCACTCCCTCGGGGACGAGGATCAATGTCCCGCCCCCGGCGAGCGTCCAGAAGATGCCGACCACGGAGCTGTCGAACGCCACCGACGAGAGCAGCAGGAACGTCTCCGGCGTGTGCCCGAAGTACTCGATCCGAGCCGTGTTCGAGACGACGAGCTTCTCGTGCGTGATCACGACGCCCTTCGGCTTGCCGGTCGAGCCCGAGGTGTAGATCACGTACACGAAGTTCTCGGGGCCCGCCTCGCGCGGAATACGGCCGGTCGGACGTCGACCGAGCTCCGCGTGCTCCACGCACACGACGCGCGCATCGGTCTCCGGCAGGCGCCCGAGCAGGCGCTCCTGGGTCAAGAGCACCGGGGCGCGCGTGTCCTCGACCAGGAACCGGATCCTGTCCTCGGGGTAGGCGGGGTCGACCGGCACGTAGGCCCCGCCCGCCTTCAGGATGCCGAGGATCCCCACGAGCATCTCGAACGAGCGCTCGATGCACAGCGCCACCAAGGTGTCGGGTCCGACGCCCAGCTCGCGCAGTTGCCAAGCGAGCTGGTTCGCGCGGAGGTCGAGCTCCCCGTAGGTCAGTGCGCGGTCTCCCTGCCGCAGGGCCACGGCTGCCGGCGTGCGGGCCGCGTGCTCCTCGATGGCTTCGTGCGCGAGGACTCCGCGCGGGTGGTCGCGATCCGTGTCGTTGAAGAGGTCGAGCAACTGCCGGCGCTCGGAGGCGGCGAGCGCGTCGAGGCGTCCCACCTGCTGCTCGGGGCGCGCCGCTGCGCTCGCGAGCAGCGCTTCGTACGCCCCGGCCAGGCGCTCGATCGTCGCCGGGCCGAAGCGGTTCCGATCGTAGACGAAGGTCGTCTCCAGAGTCGTGTCGTCGCCGCGGCAGGAGAGCCGGCACTTCTCGCTGGCCGGGGACACTTCCAGGCGCTCGATCGACACCGCGAGGCCCGCTGCAGAGAACGGTGCTTCGCGCTCCGTGTAGTCGAAGCCGAACGGTGGGCGCGCGCGGGCGCTCGCGAGCTCGGGGACGAGCGCGGGATCGCAGCACTCCTGCCAGCGCTCGAGCTCCTGGAGCTCCCGCGCGACCGACCGCAAGAGCTCGGCGAAGGCAAGCCGGTTCGCCACGTGCAGGGGGAGGGGCAGCGTGCGCGCGAGCGGACCGAGCGGCTCGGCCAGCTCGTCGTAGCGGCGCCCGTCGACCCCGACCCCGAGGAGCAGCGCCGAATGGGGGGCCAAGCGCCGAAGGAGCGCAGCCCAGGCGGCCAGGCAGACGACGCGGCGCGTGACGCCCAGCCGCTTTGCTGCCTCGGCGACGCACCGCGCCACGCCGCCGTCCACGGCGCGCGAGTGGACCTCGGCTGCGTAGGCGGCCGGTGTCGGCGACTCGAAGGGGATCGAGAGTCCGGCTCCGTCGCCGAAGTCCTTCCGCCGCCAGTACTCGACCCCGGGCCGCGAGTCCTCGGACTCCTGGAGCTCGAGCTGCCACGCGACGATGTCGGAGTACTGGAGCGCGTCGTCGTCGAACGGGCCGTTCGCCGCGAGGCTCGCGTAGGCGGCGCACAGCTCGCGCACCAGGTTGGTGAGGCTCGTCCGGTCGGCGCACAGGGCGTGTGCGGCGATCAGCAGCGCGTGCCGGTCCGGTGCGCGGCGGACGAGCGTCGCGCCGAGCAACGGACCCAGCTCGAGATCGAAGCTGCGCCGGCGTTCCGCCCGGTACAGTTCCTCGAGCTGCGCATCCTGCTCTCCTGCGCTCGACGCCGAGAGATCCAGGGCCGCGAACGCGACGCCGGCCGCAGAGGCGCCGATGCGCGGGGCGAGCCCGTTCTTTCCTCGTGTCGGTGTCGCCGCGGTCGCCGGGACGAAGGTCGTGCGCAGGATCTCGTACTTCGCGACGACTCGCCGCAGCGCGCGCTCGAAGATCCCGGCGTCGAGCTCACCGCGGATCGCGGCCAGGCACGCGACCCACAGCGGCGGGATCGGGCCTGCGTCCGCGTGGCTCAGGAGCTGTCTCTGCTGGGGGGAGAGGCGGGAGCCTCCGTGGCCGGTCGCGCTCACGCAGGCTTCAGTGCTCGACTGCGCCGGCCTTGGTGGGTCGCAGGTCGAAGATCGAGCTGTACGGGATCGCGATGTCGTGCCGAGCCTTGCACTGCCATTCAGCCTCCCCGAACAGGGCCTCCCACTCGCCGACCGACGGGATGTACTGGCCCATCAAGGAGTGCGTGAACTCGAAGCCCAGCGTGAAGATCGGGACCTCGCCGGGGACGCGGTTCGAGCGGTAGGTGTCGCAGAACAGGAAGCGCTTCAAGGCCGGGAAGGCGCTCTTGATCGACCGGAAGGCCTTGAGGCAGTTGGGCCTCGGCCACAGGTCGTGGCCCATGAAGAAGGAGAAGAGGACCTCCACCTCCGCGAACTCGGGCTGGAAGACGAGATTCTTGACGTCGAAGTGGACGACCTTCACGCGCTCGTCGAGACCAGCCTGCCGGATCGAGCGGCGGGCGACCTCGACGGCTCCCTTGTTCACCTCGACGCCCACGCCGCGGAACTCCGGGTCGTCCTTCGCCAAGCGGATGAGGCGTTCGGCGCTCCCGCACCCGAGATCGGCGGCCGCGGCAAAGGGCTCCTCGTCCATCACGGCGTTGAAGTACGGGTCGACGAACTGCGAGCCGTAGTCCCGCCCGGCGAGGGCGATGTACTTCCCGTCGCGCGCGATCCCCTCCATCGTGCAGTCGCCGTTGCGCACGATCGTGGCGAGGTTCTGGATCAGGTTGCCGTAGCCGCGCATCAGCCACAGGAAGTAGCCCTTGTTCTCGAACGTCTCGCCGAACAGGGTCCCGCGCCGAGCGGTCGTGTGCTCCCCCGTTTCCACCGAGGCGATCTCGAAGCACTCGAGGACCTGGAGGATCGAGGTCACGGACCAGATGGCCAGTCCGTGCTCCTCGCAGAAGGCATCCACGTCCAAGGCGTCGGTCTGGTGGAGCGCATCGAGCAGTCCGAGCTCGAAGCTCGCGGCGATGGCCGAGGCGCCGATCGCCGAGTTGAAGATGCGGGTCGTCTCGCTGGGCATGTCGTCGTCCGCTCGATCGTGGGGAGGCTCGCCGACGGGGGGCGAGAGCGCCGCACTCCGTGCCCTGCGGGCTCGCAAGGAACCTGGTGCTCGCCGTGCCCGCTTCCGCACCGCGAAGCCAGTGTGACCTGCACGCAGGATCGGGAGCGGTGCGGCGAGAAGGCGATCCAGGCGGGGAACTACTATACCTACTCTACCCCATGATGCCGTGAGTCCTGCGAGTCCTCGCGAGGTCGGCACCAAGGCTCGCGGGTCCGCCGCGTGCGCGCTCGGCGTGCGTGCTCGGTAGGTGGAGCCGGGTACAATTCCCCGCCCTACGTTGCCGGTCCGGCTCTGCCGCCACGGCACGACGGACAGGGGCAGACGACGCACGATGGTCAAGCGGGTGGAACGGTCCCTTCTCCCCGCGCTCTCCGCAACGCCCGTTGCCGGCAGAGACCCGAGGCCCTGGCGCGAGCGGTTGCTCACCGCGCCCGCCCTGCTCGATCTCCCCACGGACCACCCGCGCCGAGCGACGGGGCCGCGGCGCCGGGAGCGGCTCCCTTGGCATCCGCCGGGTTCGGCGGTCGCGGCGCTGGAGGCGCTTTGCCGCGCGCGCGGGGTCGACCCGCTGACGGCCTGCGCCGCCTCGTTCCTGCTCCTCTTGCAGCGCCACTCCGCTCAGTCCGAGCTGGTCTTGGGGGTCGCGCTGGGCGCCGGGGACGTGCGCGTCGCGCCGATCGACCTGAGCGGGCACCCGAGCGCGTCGGAGGTGCTCGAGCGTGTGGCGTGCAGCCTGGCCGAGGCGCGCGAGAACGCAGCCCCGCTGGCGGAGCTGGCGGCCGCCCTTCGCCCGCGGAGCGACCCGAGCTTCCACCCGCTGTTCCAGGCCGGCCTGGTCTGGACCGCCGATCCTTTGGACGCGCTGGGGGACACGCTGGGTTCGGGGAGCGACGCGACCGACCTACCGACCGACGCCTTGGATCTCGTCCTCGACGTGACGCGCCGTGTTCGAGGTGGGGCGGCGGAGTGGAGCGGGGCGCTCGTGTACGACGGCGGACTCTTCGAGCGCTCGAGCGTCGAACGCATGGCCGGTCACTTGTCGGTCTTGCTCGAGGGGCTCGCGCGGGAGCCCGGGAGACGCGCGGAGCTCCTCCCGCTCTTGACCGAGCCGGAGCGCGATCGGATCCTCACCACCTGGAACGCCACGCGCTCGACCTTTCCCGACGATCGCACGCTGCACGGGCTCTTCGAGGAGCGCGTCGCCGAGCGACCCGCTGCGACGGCGGTGATCGGCGCGCACGAGACGCTGTCCTACGCGGAGCTCGACCGCCGGGCCAATCGGCTCGCGCACCACCTGCGGTCGAAGGGCGTCGGACCCGAGGTGCGGGTCGGCCTGTCCGTCGAGCGCTCGATCGACATGGTGGTCGGCATCCTCGGAGTCCTGAAGGCCGGAGGAGCCTACGTGCCCGCCGATCCGGAGTACCCGAAGGATCGCCAGGCCTTCATGCTCAGCGACGCGAAGGTGTCCGTGCTCGTCACGGAGGAGCGGCTCGTGGCTTCTCTCCCGGAGCTCGCAGCCGAGCTCGTCCTCCTCGACCGCGACCGCGCCGCGATCGCGGCCGCGCGATCCGATCGTCCGGAGAGCGGCGTGATGCCGGACAACCTGGCCTACGTCATCTACACCTCGGGGTCGACCGGCCGGCCCAAGGGCATCGCGCTGCGCCACCAGGGGGTCGTGAACAACCTGGTCGACCTGAACGAGAGCTTCGACATCGGTCCGGACGACCGCGTCCTCGCCATCTCGGCGCTCTCCTTCGACATGTGCGTGTACGAGGTTCTCGGGACGCTCGCGGCCGGTGCTGCGATCGTCGTCCCGGAGGGTAGCTCCGCCAAGGATCCCGCCCACCTGGCGGCCCAGGTCGTCCGCCACGGCGTCACGGTCTGGAACTCGGCGCCGGCGCTGCTCGAGATGTTCGTCGACCACGTCGAGGAACGGCCGGAGCTCCGCCCGACGTCGCTCCGGGTCGCCATCCAGGGCGGGGACTGGGAGCCGGTCGCGCTGCCCGACCGTCTGAAAGCACTCGCTCCGGGCGTGCGCGTGATCGTTCTGGGCGGAGCGACCGAGGCGTCGATCCACTCGATCGTGTTCCCGGTCGAGGAGACCCGTCCCGAGTGGAACAGCATCCCCTACGGCGTGCCGATGAGGAACCAGCGCGCGTACGTGCTCGACTCCCATCTCGGGCCCCTTCCCGTGGGCGTCGCCGGCGAGCTGTACCTGGGGGGGATCGGACTCGCGCGAGGCTACTTCGAGCGTCCCGAGCTGACCGCCGAGCGCTTCGTGCCCGACGCCTTCAGCGGCGAAGAGGGCAGCCGCATCTACCGCACCGGGGATCTCGCGCGCTGGATGCCCGACGGCAACCTCGAGCTGCTCGGACGCATCGACCACCAGGTGAAGATCCGCGGCCACCGGATCGAGCTGGGCGAGATCGCCGCCGTCCTGCGCGACCACCCCGCGGTCGGCGACGCCGTGGTGTGTGCGCACGCAGACGGATCGGGTCCGAAGCGCCTCGTGGCCTACGTGGTGCCCGCTGCGACGGGCGGCGCGGTCGGCGACGGAGACGGCACGAGCGAGCACGTCGACCAGTGGCAGAAGGTGTACGACGACACCTACGGTCGCAGCGCGCCCGGCGGCGACGCGACGCAGAACTTCGTCGGTTGGCACTCGAGCTACACCGGCCTGGCGTTCTCCCCGGACGAGCTCGCGGAGCTCCTCGGGGAGACGCTCCGATCCATTCGTGCGCTCGACCCCGATCGCGTGCTCGAGATCGGGTGCGGCAGCGGCCTGATCCTGTTCCCCCTGGCGCCGGACTGCTCGCGCTACGACGCGTGCGACGTGTCTCCCGTCGTCGTGCAGGATCTCCAGCGCCTGGTGCGGCGCCCGGGGGCCGAGTTGTCCCAGGTCGTCGTATCGGTGCGGCGCGGGGACGACTTCGAGGGCGTCGAGACGGGTGCGTACGACACGGTCGTCGTCAACTCCGTTTCCCAGCACTTCCCGAGCGTCGACTACCTGCGCCGGGTGCTCGAAGGAGCGGTGCGCGCCGCGCGGCCGGGCGGCGCCGTCTTCATCGGCGACGTGCGCAGCCTCCCCTGTCTCGAGGCTTTCTGCACCGGGCTCGAGACCCACGAGGCGCCGCCCGGACTCTCGGTTCTGGAGCTCAGGGAGCGCATCCGCCGGCGCATCCGACACGAGAAGGAGCTCTTCGTCGACCCCGCGTTCTTCGCGGCGTTCGCGCGCAGCATGCCGGCCATCTCCCGGGTGGAGATCCGTCTCAAGCGCGGCCGCCACCGAAACGAGATGAACAAGTTCCACTACGACTGCGTGCTCTTCGTGGGGGACGGAGAGAAGCGCGGCGCGGCCGCCGTCGACTGGCGCCCGTGGGGGGACGGCTCGACCGTGGACGGGATCCGCCGGCTGCTCGAGCGCGAGCGCCCCGACCTGCTCGGGTTTACGGGCGTGCCGAACGCGCGCGTGCTCCCCGAGCTCTTGCAGGTCGAGTTGCTCGCGAGGGAGGACGGCGCGACCCCGTCCGCCGCCGCACGCTCCGCGCGCGGCGTGGATCCGGCCGGACTGTGGGCGCTGGAGACTGACCTGCCGTACGCGGTCGAGGTGACCTGGTCGGCCGGGGACGTCGGGTGCTTCGACGTGCTGTTTTGCCGCCGCGACGCAGAGGAGAGCGTCGCGACCTTCCCGATCGAGGCGGCGCCGCTCCGCGCCTGGAGTCGCTACACGAACACGCCCCTGCAGTCGACGGCGCCGGCCAGGCTGGCTCCGCTCCTGCGCGAGCACGTCGCCTTGCACCTGCCGGAGTACATGCTGCCCGCGGCCTGGGTCGTCCTCGACGCGCTCCCCCTCAGCCCGAACGGCAAGGTCGACCGCAAGGCCCTGCCGGCGCCGGTCTTCGAGCGCCCGGCGGACGAGCGCTTCGAGGCGCCGCGCACGCCCCTCGAGGAGCTGCTCGCGGCGATCTGGTGCGACGTCCTGGGCGTCGAGCGGCTGGGGATCCACGACGACTTCTTCGAGCTCGGGGGCCACTCGCTGACCGCCGCCAAGGTGGTCTCCCGCGCGCGCGATTCGCTCCAGGTGGACGTTCCGCTGCGGACCCTCTTCCAGAACCCCACGATCGAGCGTTGGAGCAGCAGCATCGCCGCAGCCGGCCTCGCAGCCGAGGTCGACGTGCACGCGATCGCCGAGACCCTGATCCAGATGGACGAACTCTCCGACGACGAGGTCCGAGCGATGCTCGACTCCGACGCATGACAGCCATGGACGAAACGTCTCGACGGGGGCTCGACCACGCGGCGGTCGAGGGCCTCGCGCGTCTGAAGCAGGACGACCCCGCCTTGTACGACATGCTCGCGCGCGAGCACGAACGGCAGACGGAGGTGCTGACCATGGTGGCCGCCGCCAGCATCGCGGACACCTCCGTCCTCGCCTGTCTCTCCAGCGCGGCCAGCAACGTCACCACCGAGGGCTATCCCGGGTCCCGGTTCCACGCGGGCTGCGAGGTGGTCGACGAGATCGAGCAGCTCGCGATCGATCGCGCGAAGAGGGCCTTTGGTGCGCGGTTCGCGAACGTCCAGCCCCACTCGGGCACGTCGGCGAACACGATCGTGATGTTCAGCTTGCTCCGGCCCGGCGACACGATCCTCGGGCTCGACCTGAACGCCGGCGGACACCTGACGCATGGGTCCAAGGCCTCGGTGTCCGGCCAGTACTTCGACGCGGTGGGCTACGGGGTCACGCCGAACGGGATCATCGACTACGACGGCGCCCGCGAGCTCGCTCTCCGGCACCGGCCGAAGCTCATCATCTGCGGAGCGAGCTCCTATCCGCGCGTGATCGACTTCGCGCGCTTCCGCGCCATCGCCGACGAGGTGCAGGCCTACCTCCTGGCCGACATCTCCCACATCGCCGGTCTGGTCGCCGCCGGCCTGCACCCGAGCCCCATCGACCACGCGCACTTCACGACGACGAGCACCTACAAGCAGCTCTACGGCCCGCGTGGGGGACTGATCCTCATCGGGCGCGAGGCCGAGACGCTCGCGCCGGGCGGCAAGCGCACGCTGGCCGAGATGGTGCAACGCGCGGTCTTCCCGTTCCTGCAAGGGACTCCCGGCCTCGCGGCCATCGCCGGCAAGGCCCGCGCCCTGGCAATGGTCACGACGCCCCAGTTCCAGGTCCTCGCCCAGCGCGTCGTCGAGGGCGCGCGCGTGCTGGCGGCGGACTTCGTCGAGCGGGGCTACCGGGTCCTGACCGGCGGGACCGAGAACCACACGGTGCTGATCGACGTCCTCGCGCGCGGGATCACGGGCGTGATCGCGGAGAAGGCCCTGGAGGAGTGCGGCATCATCGTCAACAAGAACAAGATCGCGGGCGACACGAAGTCCGCGTTCGTGACCAGCGGCATGCGCCTCGGCACGAACAGCCTGGCCCTGCGCGGCATGGGCGCGTCCGAGATGGGGGCGTGCGCGGAGCTCGTCGACCGTGTGCTCTCCGCCCTCCGCGTCCGTTCCGATCGCGAGTACGAACTCGACGCGGAGATCGCGACCGCCGTCCGGGCCGAGACTCGCGAGCTGTGCCGACGCTTCCCCATTCCGGGGTATCCGCTCTCGGAACCCTCGGTGTCGAAGACGTGACGGGGGATGCTCGGGACATGCACGCGCGCTCCCTTGGAGCGTCGCTCGGCCCGGAACGCCGCGCGCTCCTGGAGCGCCTGCTGCAGAAGAAGGGCATCCGGTCGCACGAAGCGGAGACCGCCATCCCGCGCCGCGCGGACCGCGGCCCGGCCCCGCTCTCGTTCGCGCAGGAAGCGGTCTGGTTCCTCGACCAGCTCGAGCCCGACCGAGCTCTTCACAACGTCCCCGGTGCCGTGCGGCTGACGGGAGAGCTCGACGTCGCCGCGCTCGAGCGGGCGCTGGCCGAGATCGTGCGGCGGCACGAGTCCTTGCGCACGAGGATCGTGACGCGCGACGGTGCGCCGCAGCAGGTGGTCTCTCCACCCGGACCCTTCTCGGTGCCCGTCACCGACCTCGGCAAAGGGCCGCGGGCCGATGCCGAGGCCGAGGTCCTGCGCCTGGCGACTGAGGAAGCGCACCGCGTCTTCGACCTCGAGGCGGGGGAGTTGTTCCGCGCCTCGCTCCTGCGTCTGGGCCGCGCGGAGCACGTCCTCGTCCTCAACTTCCACCACATCGTCGTCGACGGATGGTCGATGGGCGTGTTCACCGCGGAGCTCGGCCGGCTCTACGCCGCCTTCCGCGCCGGCGAGCGCTCGCCGCTCGAGGAGCTTCCGATCCACATCGGCGATTTCGCGGTCTGGCAGCGCCGCGCGCTCGAGGCCGGCAAGCTCGACGAGCACCTCGCCTACTGGCGAAAGAACCTCGCCGGCGACTGGGAGGCGCTCTTCCTCCCGACGGACCGCGCTCGACCCGCGGTCCAGTCCTTCCGCGGGCGACACCGCGCGATGCGGCTCACCGAGCGGCTCTCCGAGGGCCTGCGCGAGCTCTCTCGGCAGCACGGCGTCACGACGTTCATGACGCTCCTGGCCGCCTTCCTCGTCGTCCTGCACCACGGCTGTCGCAAGACGGACGTCGTCATCGGTTCGGCCGTCGCGCACCGCAACCGCAAGGAGCTCGAGGGGCTGATCGGCTTCCTGGTGAACATGCTCGTCCTGCGCACGGACCTCTCGGGCGACCCGCCCTTCCCGGAGCTCCTCGCGCGCGTGCGCGAGACGACGCTCGGGGCCTGGTCGCACCAGGATCTGCCGCTGACGCGCATCCTGCGGGAGGTGCAGCCCGACCGCGACCTCTCGAAGAACCCGCTCTTCCAGGTCGAGTTCTCGCTCCTCACACCGGACCTCAACCCCGCCGTGTACGGCTACGGCCTCGCTTCGGGGATGATCGAGACCCTGGAGCTCCCCGGTCTGGTGATGACGCCTGTCGACATCCAGTACGAGAACGCGCGCTACGACCTGGCGGTGTTCTTGTGGGACATGCCGCTCGGCATCCAGGGCACGGTCGAGTACGCGAGCGACCTCTTCGAGGACGGGACCATCTCGCGCTTCGTCGAGCGCTACGAGCGCGTACTGCGGCGGGTCGTCGAGAGGCCCGATACTCGGCTCTCCGAACTCACGCGCGAGCTCGAGGAAGCCGACCTGCGCAGCCAGGCCGCCGCGCAGGAGTCCTACGAGCAGTTCGCCGCGCAGCGGCTCAAGTCGCTCGGGAAGCGGCGCTCGGGAGGTGCGACTTGACGGGCTTCGCCTCGCGCTACGACCCGGGCGTTCAGGTGGACCCCGACGAGGTCCTCGCCCTGCACCGGAACGAGAACCTGTTCGTCGGACGCGAGTGGACCATCGACGCGCCGCGACAACTGGTCGAGCGCGCCGCCATCTCCTCCTACCCCGACGCGACGAGCCTCCCGCTGCGCCGTGCGCTCGCGGACGTCTACGGCGTCGGTCCCGAGAACGTGTTCGTCGGCAACGGATCCGACGAGGTGCTGGCCGATCTGCTCGCTCACCTGCGGGCGACCTACCGAGCCGTGCACTGCCTGGACGTCGGGTTCAAGGTCTACCCGATGCTCGCGGAGCGCCTGGGGTTCTCCTTCGAGCACCTTCCCGGCCGGACCTTCGAGACGGGCCGGATCGCGGCCGCCGGTTTCCGGGGCCTCGCCCTGGTGGACTCGCCGAACGGGATCACGGGGCAGAGCCTCGACCGGGACGAGCTCCTTGCGCTGGCGGACGACGAGCGGTCCTTCCTGATCTGGGACAACGCGTACGGCGAGTACGCCTTCGACGAGCCGCCTGTCTGGCGCGCGAATCTCGCCTTCGTGCGCAGCTTCTCGAAGTTCTACGCGCTCGCCGGCCTGCGCGTCGGGTACTGCATCGCCGACGCCGGCATCGTCGCGGAGCTCCTGGAGAAGAAGGATGCCTTCAACGTGAACGGCATGGCCCAGGTGATGGCGCTCGAGGCGCTGCGCAGGCACGCGTACTTCGCGGCGAGCCGTGACGAGCTCCTCGAGTGTCGCGACGAGCTCGTCGCGAGCCTCCGGGGCCTGGGCTTCGAAGTCCTCCCCTCGCGCTTCGTGGCCGTTCTCGCGCGGCATCCCGAGCGCGACGCCGAGCTCCTGCGGCGCGAGCTCCTGGCCCGCAAGATCGCCGTGCGCCGCTTCACGGACCCCTCGGTCGCGAGCTTCATCCGCATCACGGTGGCGCCCCGGCCGGTCGTGCGGCGGTTGCTCGACGCCCTCGCGGAGATCGTCGCTTGACCGGGCAGCCTCCGACGCGGGTGGTGTCCACGGTACGTCTGCCGGTCGGCGTGAGCCTTTACGGAAGAGCCCGGATCGGGGACCATGCCGAAAGAGCACCGGCCCCGGCAGGCCGAAGGAGAAAAGCTTGACCCCCGACTGGCAGGACGAGAGCCTCGACCTCGAGTACAAGGTCGTCGTCAACGGCGAAGAGCAATACTCCATCTGGCCAGCCGACCGCGACAACGCGCCGGGCTGGCGGGACGAGGGGACGCGCGGGACCCGCGAGGAATGCCTCGCCCACATCGGCCGAGTCTGGACCGACATGCGCCCGCGGAGCCTCCGGGAGCGGATGGCGCAGCCGCCTCACTGAGCGCCGTGGGACTCGGGGTTCGACCCCTTCTCGCGATTACCGGGGCGCGGTAGATTTACGAGGGGAAAGGTCCCGGGGGGGATCCGGCCCGCCTCAAGTGCTGCTGGAGAGCGCCGTCTTGGTTGGGCTCGCGCTGGCTTTGCAGGGCGGGGCCTCGTCGTGGCTCGAGGTTCCGATCTCGTCGAGCTCGAGCTTCGCGTTCGAGGTGGTCACGTCGGACGTCGATGGCGACGGTGACCTCGACGCCTTCTCGAGCGCGCTCTTCGGCGGCATCGAGTGGCACGAGAACGTCCTAGGGGACGGGTCTCTGTGGGTCGCGCATCCGATTGCAACCAATTCGGCCTTCTCGATCGTCGCCGGAGACGTGGACGCGGACGGCGATCAGGACGCGGCGGCCGGTCTGAACTTCAATGGGGGGGTGATCTGGCTCGAGAACCAGGCCGCCGGCTCGGGCTGGATGATCCACGGTCTCGAAAACCCGAACTTCACGGCGCGCTCGGTCTCCCTGGCGGACGTCGACCACGACGGAGGTCTCGACCTCTTCTCCGCTTCGGAGTCGAGCGGAACGATTGCGGTGCACCTGTGGTCCGGCTTCGATCAGGAGTGGACCACGCAGGTCGTCGATGCGACGGGGATCAAGGCGACGTCCGTCTTCGCCGCCGATGTCGACGGCGACGGAGAGACGGATGCGCTCTCGGCGTTGTTCCACCGCGACGAGATCCTCTGGCACAGGCAAGTCGTCGGGCACGACACCACCTGGGTGTCGACGGTGATCTCCAAAACAGCGGACGGAGCCGAGTCGGTTTCGGCCGCCGACGTCGACGGAGACGGGGACAACGACGCGCTCTCCGCGTCGTACTTGGACAACAAGATCGCTTGGTACCGGAACGAGGACACCGCGGGAAAACAGTGGAGTGAGGAGCTGATCTCCTCCAGCGCCCTGGGAGCCACGACCGTCTGCGCAGCCGACTTGGACGGAGACGGGGACATCGACTCCGTCTCCGGCGGCTTCGACGCGGTGATCGCTTGGTACGTGAACTTGCGTGGGGACGGATCGGACTGGCGACGGGAGGGGATCTCCGTCACGGCTCCCAAGGCACGGGCGGTCTTCGCCGCAGACATCGACGGAAACTGCCAGATGGACGTCCTATCGGCGTCGTCCTTGGACGACACGATCGCCCTGTACCTGAACCAGGCACCTCCCTCGTTCGACTGCAACCTCAACGGGATCGAGGACGTCTACGACTTGGCATGCGGAACGAGCCCCGACTGCAACGGCAACGGGCTCCCCGACGAGTGCGACATCTCCCTCGGGATCTCGACCGATGTCCTCGGTTCCTTCCAGTCCGCGAGCATGTGGCCCTCGCCCCTGCTGAGCGTTCCGGCGCCGAACGGGATCCCGGACGAGTGCGACTTCTGCGCGTTCCTGGGGAGCCCATGGAACCCTCCCCCCTCCCGGCTCACCTGGTGAGGCGCCGAGCGTCCGCCGGCCCCGGCTATAATCTGCCGCCGCCGCGCCGTCGCCCCGTGTTCCGGAGAGCGACGTCGGCGGCGCCGACATGTTGATCCAGCTCTCGCAAGAGCCGCTCGCCCAGGACCTCGACGACCTCCTCGAGGTGAAGCGCCGAGAGTACCGCTCGGCCGTTCCCTTTCCCCACTGTCACATCGACGGTCTGTTCTCGGACGAGCTGCTCGACAAGGTCGTGGCGGAGTTCCCGAGCGCCGGCTCGCCGAGCTGGGAGCTGCGCGAGGTCGGAGCCAAGTCCAAGAAGAAGCTGATCACGAGCTCGCAGCGGGAGCTCGGCCCCTACACGAAGTACCTCTTCGGTCTCTTGTCCTCACCTCAGTTGCTGCGCTTCACCGAGGAGGTCACGGGGATCCGCGGGCTGATCTCCGACCCCTACTTCCACGGCGGCGGCCTGCACGAGATCCAGCGCGGCGGTCTGTTGGAGCTGCACAGCGACTTCAACTGGCACGGCCATCTGCACATGTTCCGGCGGCTCAACCTCCTGCTCTACCTCAACCGCGACTGGAAGGAGGAGTACGAGGGAGCGTTGGAGCTGTGGGACAGCCGGCTCGAGCGGAGCACCAAGTACTATCCGATCTGGAACCGCCTGATCATCCAGCAGGTGACGTCGGACGCCTTGCACGGATTCCCGGCAGAAGTCCGCTGTCCCGAGGGGATGACGCGCAGATCGATGGCGATGTGGTACTACACCGCCGAGCTGCCCGTCCTCGTGCAGAACGGCTACGACATGTGCGAGCCGGACTTCATCGAACGCACGGACCGCCCGCAACCGCTCCCGCGGCCCCTTTGGCGCCGCATCTTCCCGCCGGTCGTGCACGCCTTCGTGAAGAAGAAGAAGCAGACCAAGTCCTTCTCGCCGCGCGAGGTCCTGAGCGCCATCACGCGCTTCGTCCCGCCGATCCTGATCCAGGCGCTCGGTCGCCGGAACCCGCGCTGAAGCCCGGAAACCACGCGCCGCGACCAGTTCCGTCCGCCCACGCTGGCGAGTTTCACGACCGCGACGCTTGAATTCCAACCCGCGCGCCGGACAACGATCCACCTGCCGCGGGGTGGAGCAGTCTGGCAGCTCGTCGGGCTCATAACCCGGAGGTCGCAGGTTCGAATCCTGCCCCCGCTACCAACCAACGAAGCGAGCCGCCCATCGGGCGGCTCGCTTCGTTGGTTGGTAGATAATTTTGGCCCAACCGCTGACGCGGTTGGAGCGGCTTTGGGGAGAGGCGGTTCTGATGGGCGGGGGTGCGTCGAGCGCGCCTGACGAGCGCCGGCATCGAGCACGCGGCCACCGGGCTGGCGGGCGCTTGGCTGCTCACGCACTTTGCGGCGTTCCGCACCGTCACCTGCTACGTGGCGGATCTCCCTCCGAAAGCTGTGCTCGACAGCCTCGGGTTCCACGAGGACGAGCGCGGCGCGAACCTCTGGCTGGCGCTTCCCAGGGACGAGGGCCTCTTCCTCGGCGCCCAGGAAAAGGACGGTCTCCCATGCGCGCATCCCGTCCAGGTCTGGCTCGACCTGAAGGGCCAACCGGAACGGGCCGGCGAGGCCGCGCGTCACCTCGAGGAAACCCTGCCCATCTGGAGGAGCCGTGCCTGACAAGCCGACGATAGCGGCCGGCTACGGGCCGGAGTTCCTCGAGCGCGCCCGCAGGACCTGCCTCCACGTGGCCACTGTGATCGGCGACATGACCGACGACGTCGTCCTCGTCGGCGGTTTGGTCCCTTCGTTGATCGTCGCTCAGGCAGCGCTTCCGAGCGGAGCCGAGCGACACGTCGGCACCATGGACGTCGACGTCGGGCTCGCGCTGGGGCTGCTCGACGAGGGTCGCTACCAGGAGCTGAGCGAGCGCCTTCGACGGGCCGGGTTCGGCCCGGACGCGAACGAGTCGGGCCGGAGAACTCGGCAGCGCTGGGTGTGGAAGGACTCGCGCGGCATGTCGGTGGTGCAGCAGAGTCGTCGAGCAACGGACGGAACGCTGCCAGAGTCGGTAGGCGCCATGCGCGTCGCAGCTTTCCTGGCTCCCCAGGGTGAC
>CAYPTB010000056.1:0-41703 GCA_964413535.1 uncultured Planctomycetaceae bacterium
CACAAGTTCGGCATGCGGGTGATGCCGCTTGTGATCCGACACCTGGGGTTGTTTGCGCTCGGGGCTTCCGCGTTGGCCGCGTTTATCCTCTACGGCGTGTCTCGTGCCGTAACCTCATGAAAATGACTCGTTCAACTGCCCAACACGGCGCTGCACCCGACGCCGCCCGCGTCGCTCGCGCGCCGCAGGTGAGCGCCAACGTTAGACGCGTGAATCCAGTAAGACTGCTGGGCGTTTGAGGAAGTAAGCATCTCCAATTGGGTCCCGTGGAGCCTCTATGGGCGAGCCATTGAAATCGAAGGAATCTGAACACAATCGTGGTCGGCCGACACATCTGCGGGACTTCGATTTGAACGCCGGTTTGCATAACCTCCGAGATGTATCCGACACACCACAGCAACGCATTTGGGCATCACCGCTGTGGCATAACCTCTTGTTCCTGGTGGTTATGAGTGTGGCACTCTGGGTCGCGACATTCATCTACTTCTTCCCGGAAGAAAGGATGGCACAGCCCAAGTCGCTTTGGTCGGTCGTACTCATGTGGACGGGTGTAACGATCTTCTTGGGTGTTGCAGCGCTGAGCGGTTTGCGATGGATCCATCGTGGACGGCTCGTGCTCGATCGCGACGAGCGTACGCTCTGCTTTTATTATCTTCTGTTTTGGCGTCGTATAGGTCGACGGCAACTCTCTTTGGATGAGATTGTGACACTGAATGTTCGCGCGCTGACGGTAGCCGGTGACAGCGAAAATGAACCGTGGACATATCGAATCGTTGTTGCGGAGTTGCGGGATGGCCGACTCGCATCGATTGCATTCGACTCGAAGCCAGGCATTGCCGGTGCGATCCGCGAGGCGATTGGCGTCCAACCTGTCGCTGCAGCGGACGGCGTCTCGCCGCTACGCTCCTCGGCCGTCCCCGCTGAGCTTCAGCGTTAGGCACACTGGTCATGACCATCGAAGATCTGATACGGCAATTCCGCGAGGCCGCAATCGAGAAGGGAGCGTTTGCGGAGCCAGCCGCCAAGGATCACGCTCTACACGATGTGATGCCTGTCACTTGGCGGCAGCTATACGATGCCGGAACCGAAGGGCAGCAGGCGTTCAGGGCGCTGCTCCTCGATGGCTCCCGGCATGTGCGCTCTTGGGTACAGCCCAACTCCTCGCTCTAGGAGATGATAGTGGCATCGCGGTTCTCGAGACCAACGCAGCGAAGGGTGGACTCGACGGGTTCGTGTCGGAGATGGTCCTCGAAGAATGGAAGGCTGGGCGGCTTGGGCCTCCCCTTGGTAGCGTTGGGTGTATGTTGAGCGAACTCGCGTTGCGGCGGCTACTGGACAAGCTGTGTGTCGAACTCGGGTTCTGCCTTCCGCCAGAGGGTCAACAGAGGCTGGTGGAGAATCCACCGGCGGATGTGTTGTCCTTCACAGACGCCGTCTTCATCGAGGAGGGTTTGGATCCGTCAACTGCCGATCGGCATCTGTATCGTCAGGTGCGCGACCTGATCGCGGACTCTTTCCGACGTGGTGGTTACGATTGCGCCTAACTCGCCGCAGTACACGTCGCGCCGCGCGACGACGCATCGGCGAGAGCCCGCCCATCGCGCGCGGCTCGCGTTTGAGCGGCAAAGACGTTAGGCCGATGTAGCCATGGCCATCAGCGAGTTGCACGCGTCCCATATCCGGCGGGTCAAAGTCGGCTTTATCGTTTCGGGTCCGGATCTCGACCCTGACGGAGTCACGAGGGCAATCGGCTTGACGCCGACACGGAAGGCAAGCTTCGGCGAACCTAGACGGAACTACGCCGGACGCGTGCTCGGTACTGAGAGCGAGGGCTGGTGGAAGCTCGACAGACTCCTCATGTTGACTCGAATGACATCAACGATCACTTCGAGTTCCTGTTGGGCCTTCTGCTGCCTCACCGCGAGCAGTTGGCTTCCATGGCTTCTGGAGGGGAGACCTACTTCGATGTGCTCTGGGAGTCGACGTATCTCTACGCTGGCACGGGTCCTTTGCTGAGTGCCCAAGTGTGTGAGGGGATCGGCGCACTTCGTGCGGGAATGGGATTCGACATCTACCAGGTGGACGAGGATGATTCGTCACGGCCAATTCGCAGCTAGCCGCAGCAGCCGACCCAACGAGTTGGAGAAGGAACCATGGCGCTAGAGCCGAAGAGAAGCGGGCCGAAGGCCAAGGGTACGTCGCGCGCGAGCAAGCCGCGCAAGCAGGCCGCCGGGGCCAAGTCTGCGCCGAAGGCGGGCGCGAAGGCCAAGGCCGGTGCAAAAGTGCAGCGCGCGAGCGCGATGTCGGCCTCTCGTCTCATCGACGAGCGGATCCGGTCTCTGGGTGGGTGGCGCGCCGAGACTCTGGCGAAGGTTCGCCGCCTCGTCCACCAGGCGGACCCGGACATCGTGGAGGAGTGCAAGTGGATCAAGCCCAGCAACCCACTGGGGGTGCCCGTTTGGTCCCACGCTGGGATCGTGTGCACCGGAGAGAGCTACCAACGGGTGGTCAAGCTGACCTTCGCCCGTGGTGCCTCCGTGGCGGACCCTCGCGGGCTCTTCAACTCCAGCCTCGAGGGGAACATGCGTCGCGCCATCGACATCCGGGAGGGAGAGGTGCTCGATCCGAAGGCGTTCAAGCTCTTGATCCAGGCCGCGGTCGCGGAGAACCTCCGGTCGAGCACCCCGAAGTCGCGGGGCCGTGGCCGGAAGTGAGGGAGGTGCGTACGGTGCCAGTCCAATTCTTCACCTCTTCGCTCGAGCGTGGTTACTGCGTGCGGGTGTGTTGCGCGAAGAGGTGAAGAATTGGACGGGCACCGTACGCACCTCCTGATCGAGCGAGCGGGGCGAGCGCGATGGCGATAGCGAGGGGCCTTCCGATCCACGACGTGACGCAGGCGGAGTTGCTCGCGCGGCTCGCGCGCGAGCACGGGGAGCGCGAGGCGCTTGTGTATCCGCGGCTCGGCGTGCGGATGACGTTCGCGACGCTCGAAGCGCAAAGCCTCGCGCTCGCGCGCGGGCTCGTGGCGCTCGGACTCGAGCCGGGCGAGCGCGTCGCGATCTGGGCGGAGAACGTGCCGGAGTGGATTCCGCTGCAGTTCGCGGCGGCGCGCGCGGGGCTCGTGCTCGTGACGGCCAACACGGCGCTCGCGCGCGACGAGATCGCCTACCTCTTGCGCCAGAGCCGCTCGGCGGCGGTCGTCACGTCGCGCGGCGTGCGCGCGCGCGAGTACATGGACGCGCTCGAGTACCTCTCGCGCTACGACGGCGTGCTGCCGGATCTGCGCCACGCGATCGCGATGCGGCCCGACGCAGGCTGGCAGCCGACGACGATGCTCGAGCGCACGAGCTTCCTGTTGGCTCGGAGCGCCGGCGTCGAACCCGGCGCGACGAAGCTCACGCTCGAGGAGCTCGTGGAGCGCGGGCGCGACGTCGCGGTCGAGCGCGTGCTCGAGCGCGAGGCGCGCGTGCTGCCCGACGATCCGGTCAACATCCAGTACACGTCGGGCACCACGGGCTTCCCCAAAGGCGTCGTGCTCACGAACCGGAACCTGGTCGAGAACGCCTACGCCATCGGGCGGCGCATGGGTATGCGCGCGGACGATCGGCTGCTCCTGCAGGTGCCGCTCTTCCACTGCTTCGGCTGCGTCGTGTCGGTCATCGGCGCGTACACGCACGGCGTAGCGCTCGTCGCGCTCGAGCGCTTCGATCCGCTCGCGGCGCTCGAGGCGATCGCGGCCGAGCGCTGCACGCTCGCCTACGGCGTGCCGACGATGTTCCTCGCGCTGCTCGAGCATCCGGAGCGCGCGCGCTTCGACACGTCTTCGCTGCGCGGCGGGATCATGGGGGGCTCCATGTGCCCCGAGCCGCTCATGCGGCGCGTCGTGGCGGAGCTCGGCGCGAAGGGCATGCTCGTGGCGTACGGGCTGACGGAGGCGTCGCCCGGCGTGACGTGCTCGGCGCAGGACGATCCGATCGAGCTGCGCTGCGGGACGGTCGGAACGGCGCTCGACGGCGTGGAGGTGATGATCGCCGATCCGGAGACGGGCGCGGAGCTCGCGCGCGGCGAGGCGGGCGAGCTCTGGACGCGCGGTCCGAACGTGATGCAGGGCTACTTCGACGATCCGCGCGCGACGGCGGAGGCGATCACGCCCGAGGGCTGGCTGCGCACGGGCGACCTCGCGACGGTGGACGCGGACGGCCGCGTGCGCATCGTCGGACGCATCAAGGAGCTCGTCATCCGTGGCGGCGAGAACGTCTACCCCGCCGAGGTCGAGGACGCACTGCGCGCACACCCCGACGTGCGCGACGCCGCCGTGTTCGGCGTGCCGTCGGAGCGCTGGGGCGAGGAGGTCGCCGCCGCCGTCGTCCTGCGCCCGGGCGCGCGCGAGGACGCGGAGGCGATCCTCGCGTCGCTCGAGCACCGGCTCGCGCCGTTCAAGCACCCCACGCACGTGCGCTTCATGAGCGCGTTCCCGCTGACCGCATCGGGTAAGGTACAGAAGTTCCGACTCGCGGAGGCCTGCGGACTGGCGGGCGCGGCGGCGGACGAAGCGCGGAAGATGGACGGGAAGGACGGCGAACGAGCTCCATGAGGAACGTGAAGAGCGTGAACGGCGGGAAGCGCGCGGTCCTCTTGGCTCTCACCCTCGCGCTGGGCGTTCCCGCGCACGCGCTGCAGACGACGTCCATGCCGAAGGCGCCTCGGCCGGCGCCGGCGGTCGAGCCGATCGCGCTCGAGGAACTGCTCGAGGGCGTGCGCGCGACGCACGGGGTGGCGGCGCTCGGCGCGGCGCTGGTGCACGGCGGGGTGCTCGCCGGGATCGGAGTGGCGGGCGTGCGCGCGCGCGGGTCGGAGGAGCGCGTGACGCGCGCCGATCCGTGGCACCTCGGCTCGTGCACGAAGGCCATGACGGCCACGCTGCTCGCGGTGCTCGACGAGCGCGAGGAGCTTGCGCTCGACGCGACGCTCGACGCGCTCTTCCCCGAGCTCGCGGACGAGATGCAGGCCGATTGGAAGCGCGTGACCCTCGTGCAGGTGCTGCAGCACCGCGCGGGCTTCGTGGAGAACCCGCTCGCGCTGTGGGCGAAGCTCACCGAGCATCCCGACGGCCCGGTCGCGGCGCGCGCAATGCTCGCGAGCGAGCTCCTCGTGGCGCCGCCCGACCACCCGTCGGGCACGTTCGTCTACTCGAATTCAGGCTACGCCGTCGCGGGCGCCGCGGCCGAACGCGCCACGGGCAAGAGCTTCGAGGAGCTCCTGCGCCAGCACGTCTTCGAGCCGCTCGGCATGCAGAGCGCGGGCTTCGGTCCGCCGGGCAGCGCGGACGCGCTCGATGCGCCGCGTGGGCACCAGAACGAGAAGCCCGTCGCTCCGGGCCCGGGCGCGGACAATCCCGCCTGGCTCGGGCCCGCCGGGACGGTGCACGCGAGCCTCGCAGATTGGGGCAAGTTCGCGGCGCTGCACCTCGCGGGTGCGCGCGGCGAGGAGACGGCGATCCTCTCGACGGAAGCCTTCGAGCGTCTGCACGCGCCGGCGAGCGGATCGGGCTCGCGCTACGCCTGCGGCTGGCTCGTCGAGCCGCGCGGTTGGGCGGGGGGCGATGTCTTGATGCACGCGGGCAGCAACACGCTGTGGCGCGCGGTCGTCTTCGTCGCGCCGGAGGTCGACCTCGCGCTACTCGCCGTGTGCAACGAGGCCGACAGCGACGCAGCGAAGGCCTGCGACGAGGCCGTGCAGCTCGTCCTCGCCCGGTGGACCGCGCAAAGCCTGCTGCCGCGCTGACGCGGGAGTACGGAAGTCGCGAGTTGGAGTCGCTCGAAGCCCCAGCTCGCGAGGTCGGCCCCGCGTCACTCTCCGACGCGGTTCAACAGCGTCCACAGGCGCCCGGTGGTCGCGCTGAACTCGATCGACTGCGCGTCGATCGAAGCGACGTCCAGGATGCCGTCTCCGTCGAAGTCGCCGGCTGCCACGTCCGTGGCGATGGTGCCCGCGGCGACCGTCAGGCTCAGCGTGAAGGTGCCGTCGCCATGGCCACGGAGGAACTGCACACTCCCCACGCCGTTCACGGCGTTCGCGGCGCTCAGGACCACGTCCGGAAGACCGTCCTCGTCGAAGTCTGCGACGGCCAGTCCGCCGGAACCGGTCACACTGGAGTCGGTCAGGAACGCGAAGGTCCCGTTCCCGTCGTTGAGTCCGACATGGAGGTTCGCGGACACGAGGAAGCCGCTGTTCCAATGAAGCAGGTCCTGGTCGCCGTCGAGATCGAGGTCCGCGAGCAGGTTCGATCCTGAAAGGGTCAAGAAGCTGAACCCGGTCCCGGCCGTGAAGGTGCCGTCGCCGTTCCCGAACAACCGGACCGTGCTCCCGGAGGCCCGAACGAGCAGGTCGACGTGCGCGTCCCCGTTCACGCGACCCGCCACGCTGACCCTCCCATTGACGGGCAGCGAGGTCGCCGCGCCGAATGTGCCGTCGCCGTTCCCGAGCAGGATCGCATCCGGCAGGTTGTAGTTGTTCACGGGCTCGTACCGAACCACCACGACGTCGCGCACGCCGTCCTCGTCGAAATCCGCGTGATGGAGCCAGCGCACGTCGAACGGAGCCGGAGTGACGACGGCGACGCCAAAGTTGCCCGAGCCGTCGCCGGGCAACACGCGTACGTTGCCCGGGCTCTTGTCGCCGACGACGATGTCGAGCCACGGATCGCCGGTGAACTCGGCGACGTCGAGGTAGATCGGATCCGGCCCCGTCGGGAAGCTCGCGTGGAACGTGAGCCCGTCTGGGCTCCCTAGCAACACGGAAACGTCGTCGGAGAAAAAGTTCAGGACGACCGCGTCGGCGAACGCGTCGCCGTTCAGGTTGCCGCTGACGACTCGATTGGACGTCTTGCCTACCGCAGTCACCCTGTTCGCGTCGAGGCTGCCGTCGCCGAGGCCGCGCAGCGTCAGCGTCCTCGAGTCGGTCGGTGCGGAGGGCCTGAAGCCCACGATCAGGACGTCCAGCGCTCCGTCGAGGTCCATGTCCGCGACCGCCAGAGCTTTCGGATTGTGGAGGCCTCCGAACTCGACCGGTGCGCCGAACTGACCACCCGGGAGCCCCTGACTCACGAAGACGTTCTCCAAGTTGACGTGGCCAGGAACCGCAATCGCCTCGCGAAGGCCGTCCCCGTCGAGGTCGGCGAGGACGTAGTCCTTCAGGAACTCCGCAGCCGCTATGTGGCTCTGCAAGCTCCCGAGCGACCCGTCGCCGTTGCCGAGCTGCACGCCGAGCGTCTTGCCGGAAAAGCCGGCGACGTCGAGCTCCCCATCGAGGTCGAGATCGAGGACGGAGAGTCCCCCTAGACCCACGGGACCTGTCGGCGCGAGCGCCGTGAACGTGCCGTCGCCGTTGCCGAGCGCGACGACCGTCGCGCTGGTCGAGACGACGAGGTCGAGCAGCCCGTCGCCGTCGATGAGGGCGGCCTCAACTTGCGTCGCGTTCCCGCCAACGACGATGGCCTGCGGGAAGGAGAGGGATCCGTCCCCCACGCCCTCCATCCAGCCGAGCCCGCCGCCTTGCAGCGTGACGACGAGGTCGAGCGCGCCGTCCTGGTCGAAGTCGCCGAGCGCTCCGTCGGTGACGGAGGGGCCGGCGTCGAAGCTCGTGGCCGAGATCACGCCGAGGCTCGCGTCGAGCAGGATTACGCCGACGTCGCCCGAGGCGTCGATCAGGTCCGTGTTCCCGTCTCCATCGAGGTCAGCGACGAGCGGAGCGCGCGTCGACCCGCCGACGCCTCCGTACGTCACCGGAGCGTCGAAGCCTCCCGTGGGAAGACCCAGGCTCACGCTGAACGAGCTCGCCGCGGCGACGACCTGGTCACGCAGCGCGTCGCCGTCGACGTCCGCGAACACGACGTCGTTGAAGGCCGCCGTCTCCTCCAGCGGCCGGAACACCGGCTCGGTGACGATGCCGACGCGCAGGCGCACCGCATTCGTGATCGTGAACCCCGAGGGTGCGTTCGGATCGGCGACGACCGCCTGGAACGTCGCGAACGCGCCGCACAGGTCGTCGGTCACGACCGTCGTGTTGAACTGCGCCCCCGAGATGCCCTGCGCGCTCGTGCCGAACGACTTCGTGAACCACGGCATCGCCGGCCACACCGTGGCGCCGAGCAGAGGATCGAAGACCGGGCTGTCGAACGCGCCGTAGAACAGGATGCCGGTCGACGAAGGCGCCGCGTCGAACACGCGCAGCGAGAAGCCGCCGCCGATCACAGCCGCCCCCTTCGGCGTGCGCAGCACGGGCGCCGACGTGCCGGCGTCGAGATGGTGCAGCACCGCCTCGTCGCCGCACTGCGCTGCCGGAGCGGACCCCAGCGCGAGCGACGCGACCGCGCACGCGGCGACGAACGAGGACGACCGTTCCCGAATCCACTGCGGTAGCGCGAACATGGTTGGCCTCCTCGGCGGCCGCCCTGCGCCCCGCGGACCTACGCGGTCGCCGGCGCGCCTACCCATCCACGAACCTAGCACCCGCTCGTTCCGGCGGGGCGGGGAATGTGGGCGCCTGCTCGAGTGCCGCGCGCGAGGCCGTTCGGAGCCGCTGGTGGAACGCCCCGCGCCTCTCGAGCATTCGCACTCCGGCGGCTCGGAACGACGTGGAAGGCCGAGCTCGACACGAGCGGACATTCGCTCGAGCGCGTGGCCGAGCTCGCTGCCTCCGCCGCTCGGCTGCATCACTCCCCGACGCGGTTCAGCAGGAACCAGACGCGGCCGGGGATATCGAAGGGGTCCCCGGGCGTTTGGGCATCGATCGACGCGACATCGGGAATGCCGTCTCCGTCGAAGTCGCCGGCCGCCACGCCGGAGACGACGGCGCCGGCGGGGATCCGGAGCGCCGGAGAGAGTGTCCCGTCACCGTTTCCGAAGAGCCATTGCACGTTCCCCTCCGAGTCCTCTCCGCCGCGGTCGCCGACCGCCACGTCGAGGATGCCGTCCTCGTCGAAATCGGCGATCGCGAACCCGACCGGGCTTCCCGGGTTCGCAGTCTCCCCCAAGAAGTGCAGCTCCAGGATAGAGAAGCTGCCGTCCCCCGCGCCGAGCAAGACGCGCAGAGTGATTAGGCTGCTCGAACCCGAAAGGGTGACGAGGTCCTGGTCGCCGTCGCGGTCGAGGTCGGCGAACTTCGTCGCGGGATGCAGCACGTTGAAGATGAAGACGAAGCCGGAGCTGAACGTCCCGTCCCCGTTCCCGAGCAGGATATAGGAGAGAGAACCGGCGACGGCCAGATCGACGTGCGCGTCCGCGTTCGCGCGACCTGCCGCCCTCACGCGGCCGTTGCTCGAGAGCAGAGTCGGAGCTCCGAACGTGCCGTCCCCGTTCCCGAGCAGGATCGCGATCGGCCCACTGAAGCTCGCCTCGCTCGCGGCGACGTCGAGGATGCCGTCCTCGTCGAAGTCCGCGTGCACGAGCGAATGCACGGCGAACGGCATCGCCGTCACGATGGCCGGACCGAACCCGCCCAGGCCGTCCCCCGAGAAGACGCGGAAGTCGCCGCCGCCGTCGCCGACCACGAGGTCCTGGATCTGATCGCCGTCGAAGTCGCCGACGTCGAGCGTGGTCGGGCTCGCGCCCGTCGGGAAGCTCGACGAGAGCGCGGAGCCGCCGGGCGCTCCGAGGAACACGGAGATCTCGCCCGCGAAGACACTCAGGACGACCACGTCGTCGAACGCGTCCCCGTTCAAGTCGGCGGCGATCACGGCGTGCGGCGCCGCGCCCACGGGCGTCACCCGGTTCCCGTCGAGCGTCCCGTCACCGATTCCGCGCAGCGTCAGCGTGGCCGCGGCTCCCGCGATCACGACGTCCGGGGCTCCGTCGAGATCCACGTCCGCGGCGGCGAGCGCGTTGGGGTCGTGGATCCCGCCGTACTCGACCGGTGGACCGAACTGCGCGCCGGGCAGGCCTTGGCTCACGAAGACGTTCTCGATCGACGGGTGACCGGGAACGGCGATCGCCTCGGGCGAGCCGTCGCCGTCGAGGTCGGCGAAGGCGTAGTCCTTCAGGAAAGCGTCCGCCGCCAAGTGTCCGTCGAAGGGCTGGAGCGTTCCGTCGCCGTTCCCGAGCTGTACGCCGAGCGTGCGGCCCGAGAAGCCGGCGACGTCGAGCGAGCCGTCGCCGTCGAGGTCGAGCACGGAGAGCCCGGCCAGCGCCAGGGGCCCCGCGGGCAAGAGGGCGGCGAACGTCCCGTCGCCGTTCCCGAGCGCGACGACCGTCGCCGAGGTCGAGACGACGAGGTCGACTCGGCCGTCGTCGTCCATGTCGGCGACCTCGACCTCGGATGCCGGCGCGCCGACGTCGACGTCTTGCGGGAGGAGCAGGAAGCCGTTCCCCGCTCCCTCCATCCAGCCGAGGTCCCCGCCCTGGAACAGGACGACGACGTCGAGCGAGCCGTCGAGATCGAGGTCGCCGAGCGCGCCGTCGATCACCGGTCCGCCCGTGAAGAAGTTCGCGGCTCCGAGCACGCCGCCGTTCGCGTCGAGCAGCAACACCCCGACGTCGCCCGACACGTCGATCAGGTCGGTCTCCCCGTCGCCGTTCGCGTCGCCCAGGAGCGGAGCGCGCGTCGACCCGCCGATCTGGCCGTAGGACGTCGGAGCAGCGAACCCACCCCCCAGCGAACCGAGGCTCACGCCGAACGAGCTCGACGTCGCGACGACCATGTCCCGCAGCCCGTCGCCGTCGACGTCGCCGAACGCGATGTCCTCGTAGACCCCGGGCTCGCTCGACGGCGCGAACACCGGCTCCGTCACCGAGCCGACGCGGATGCGCATCGCATTCGTGACCGCGAAGCCGGAGGACGAGCTGCCGCCCATGACCAACGCCTGGAAGGTCGCCTGAGCGCCGCACAGGTCGTCCGTCACCACCGAGGCGAAGAACAACGGCCCCGACCGGCCCAGCGCATTCGTGCCGAACGACTTCGAGAAGAACGGCGTCGTCGTCCAGATCGTCGCGTCGAACGACGGATCGAACACCGGGTTGTCGAACCCGCTGTAGATCAAGAAGCCCATCGAGAGCGGCGGCGCCTCGAACACGCGGAACGAGAAGTCGCCGCCGATCACCGGCGCCCCCCTCGGCGTGATCAACACCGGAGCCTCGGTGCCCGAGTCGAGGTACTTCAGCACGACCTCGTCCCCGCACTGCGCGGAAGGAGCCGAAGCGGGCGCGAAGAACGCGACTGCGCCAGCGGCGACAAACACGGACGACTGTTCCCGGACCCGACGCGTGATCGCGAACATGGTTGGCCTCCTGGGCGGCGGCTGCCCAGACTTCAACGAAACGTACGGTCCCCGCGCGCCTGCCTATCGTCGAGGCTATCACCGCCTTGGATCCAGTAGGCACCTGACCGCCCAGTCCTGACTCGGAAGCGCGCCCCTTTCCGACGAACCACCGCCTCGGCCTGGCCGGAGCGGGTGAAACGCGCCTCCGCGGCTCTCACGGCACCGCCATGCATTGGGGCGATCCGTCTGGAACTCGTCGCACGAAGCGCGCGGCTAGAATCCCCGCTCGACCGTCCCCCACGACCCTGAGCCGAACACCCCATGCGCCATCCGCTTTCGATCGCCGTCTCCGTGCTCTCCCTCGCCCTCCTCGCCGCTGCGCCGCCGCGATCTCGCGCCGCCTCGGCGCCCGTGCTCGACGAGGGCATGTGGACGTTCGACGATCCGCCCGTCTCCGCGCTGAAGGAGATCCACGGCTTCGCGCCGTCGCCCGAGTGGCTCGAGCACCTGATGCGCGCCTCGGTGCGCGTGAACGACGGCGGCTCGGCGAGCTTCGTCTCGCCCGACGGGCTCGTGCTCACCAACCACCACGTCGGCCACGAGGCGATCTCGGAGCTCTCGACGCCCGAGCGCAACCTCGTGCGCGACGGCTTCACGGCCAAGACGCGCGCCGACGAGCTCGCCTGCCCCGATCTCGAGCTCAATGTGCTGCAGTCGATCGAGAACGTGACGGCGCGCGTGCTCGGCGCGGTGGAGAAGAACGCGAGCGAGGCCGACGCGCGCGTGCAGCGCGAAGCGGAGATCGCGCGCATCGAGAAGGAGGCCTCGGAAGAGAGCGGCCTGCGCTGCAACGTGGTCGAGCTCTACCGCGGCGGGCGCTACGTCCTGTACCGTTTCAAGAAGTACACCGAGGTCAAGCTCGTCTTCGCGCCCGAGGAGCAGGCGGCGTTCTTCGGCGGCGATCCCGACAACTTCACCTTCCCGCGCTACTGCCTCGACATGTGCATCTTCCGCGCATACGAGGACGGCAAGCCGGCGAAGACGCCGCACTACCTGCGCTGGAACCCGGAGGGACCCAAGGACGGCGAGCTCGTCTTCGTGTCGGGCAACCCCGGCTCCACCGGGCGCCTCAACACGCTCGCACAGCTCGAGTACCTGCGCGACGTCTCCTATCCGCTCTCGCTGCGCGCGCTCGCGTTCCGCCACGCGGCGCTCGAGCGCTTCGCCGCGCGCGGCGACGAGCAGGCGCGGCGCGCACGCGGCCAGATCTTCTCGATCGAGAACAGCTTGAAGGCCCTCGGCGGCTATCAGGAGAGCCTGCTCGACGGCAGGAGCATCGAGGCGAAGACGAAGTCGGAGGCCGAGCTGCGCTCGATGGTCGCGAAGCAGCCCGAGCTCGCCGCCGACGTCGGCCACGCCTTCGACGCGATCGCCAAGGCGCAGGAAGTGGCGCGTCAGGTCGCGCCGCGCGAGTACTGCACGACGATCCGCGGCTCGCGGCTCTTCTCCCTCGCGCGCGACATCGTCCGGCTCACCGCCGAGCTCGAGAAGCCGAACGAAGATCGCCTGCCGGCCTACCGCGACTCCGCGCGCGAGTCGCTCGAGCACGAGCTCTTCTCCGACGCGCCGATCTACCTCGACCTCGAGGAGGCGATGATCGCGAACAGCCTCGAGTTCATGCGCACCGAGCTCGGCGAGGACGATCCGATCGTGAAGGCGGCGCTGGGCGGCGTGGGCACCGCGGAAGCGTCGGCGAAGCAGGCGATCGAGACGAAGCTCGTCGACCCCGAGTACCGGCGCGAGCTCGTGGCCGGCGGCGTGGCCGCGGTCGCCGCGAGCGGCGACCCGCTGATCCAGCTCGCGCTGCGCCTCGACCCGCTCGCGCGCGCGCTCACGAAGCAACTCCAGGACGAGGTCAGGAGCGTCGAGCAGACCTACGGCGGACGCATCGCGCGCGCGTGCTTCGCGCTCTACGGCTCGTCCGTCTATCCCGATGCGACCTTCACACCGCGCCTCTCCGTGGGGACCGTCCAGGGCTTCGAGACCGGCGGCTACAAGATGCCCTGGAAGACGACCTTCCACGGCCTGTTCGAGCGCTCTTCCGCCTTCGGGAACGAGATGCCCTACACGCTCGCGCCCGGCTTCGAGAAGGCCGCCGAGACGATCGACCGCGACACGCCCTACAACTTCGTCTGCACCGCCGACATCATCGGCGGCAACTCCGGCAGCCCGGTCGTGAACGCGAAGAACGAGCTCGTGGGCCTGATCTTCGACGGCAACATCCAGTCGCTCGGCAACCGCTTCGTCTACGACGACACGGTCGCGCGCGCCGTCGCGGTGCACTCCGCCGGCATGCTCGAGGCCATGCGCACCGTCTACGGCGCCGAAGCTCTCGTGCAGGAGATCCTCGGCTCGAAGCCGACGAGCGACACGACGCGCTGAACCGGCGAGTCCCTCCTCCACCGCCGGAGCCCGCGGCTGCGGACCGTGCACGCACGGCCATTCGCCCCTACGCTCAAAAAATCACCGTGAGTATTCTCGACCATTGGGCAAGATCCCAGGGCTCTTGGTCGCGGTCTTCCCTGGCCTTATGGCTACAGATGGGTATGTCAAATAGAATTGCCGGCCGCACTTCGACGCCGCGTCGGACGAATTCGGGCTCGTAGCTCGACCTGCGTGTCCGTCTCGACGACACTGCACTCGGCGCGCAGGGGTGGCGGGTCTCGGCGACGCACGCTCGTCTTCCGCGCGGCGCGCGTCGCGTTTCTCGCGGACTCTCTCTCTCTCGAAGGATCGTGCGATGAACTTTCTGCTCTCGATCGTGGCGTTGGGGTCGGTTGCATGCGCGGGCGGAGCGACGGTGTACGGCTCGGCGCGGCTCGGCGCTCCCGCGCTCGAAGCGGCCGAGCTCGGGCGGGTCCGGTGGCGGCGCGACTTCGACGAAGCGCTGGCCGAGGCGAGCGCGGAGAAGCCCGCGTTCGTGCTGTTCCAGGAGGTGCCGGGGTGCAGCACGTGCGTGGGGTTCGGGCGGGGTCCGCTGTCGCTGCCGTTGGTGGTCGAGGCGATCGAGGACCTGTTCGTGCCCGTGCTCGTGTTCAACAACAAGGGCGGAGAGGACGGGAAGCGGCTCACGCGCTTCGGCGAGCCGGCCTGGAACAATCCGGTCGTACGCTTCCTGGACGCGAGCGGTGCGGACGTGCTGCCGCGCAGGGACGGCGTGTGGACCACGGCGGGATTGGTCGAGCGCATGCGCGCGGCGTTGGGCGAGCGGGCGCCGAGCTATCTCGAGATCGTGGAGCAGGAGAGCGACGTCGGGCACCACGGACGGGCCGTGTTCGCGATGCACTGTTTCTGGGAGGGCGAGGCCAAGCTCGGCGCTCTGGACGGCGTGGTCTGGACGCGGCCCGCGTTCGTCGGCGCGGACGAGGTGGTCGAGGTGACGTTCCACGTGCGCGAGACGAGCTTCACGGCGCTGGTGCGGCGCGCCGACGAGCTCGATTGCGCTGCAAAGGTGTACGCGCTCGACGACGAGCAGCTCGAACGGGCGCGTAGGGTCGTGGGCGAGCGCGCGACGGAGTGCCCGGGGGCGTTGCGCGACGCCGAGCCCTCGGACGCGAACCATTCGCTCAATGCGTCGCCGCTGCGCTTCGTGCCCCTGACGGCGATGCAGGCGACACGGGTCAACGCGGAGCTCGCGTCGGGCCGCGATGCGCTCGGTTGGTTGAGCCCGCGGCAGCGCGCACTCGCCGAGCGCGTCGCGGGAGCGCTCGCGGCCGACGAGCACCTGCTCGACGGATTCGTGCGACCGCAACAGATCGCTCGGCTCGACGAGTACGCCGCCGATCTGGAAGCGCGTCTCGCGGCGAACGAAGCGCAGTAGATTTCGCGAACGTGTGTGAAGCGCTCTTCACTTCGTCGCTCGCGCCTCACGCGAGTGAGCGATCTCGAGTACCTGAATCCACGTATTTCCTCTCGCTCGAGCGAGATTCTCAGGCTCGAACGTCGCGACACGCGGGCGACGAAAGACGTGCGAGCGCTACACTCGATCCCGTTTCGCGAGCAGCGCGGCCGACCACCGACGAGGTCGACGCAGCGCTCGTCGACGCAAGAAGACACAGCGAAAGCGAGAGATACCTCCATGAAGACGAAACTCTGGATCGCGCCGTTCTTGTTGCTGCCGCTCGGTGCGGCCGTCGCGTCTTCGCAGGACACCAAGGCCAGGGATGCCTCCGCGAAGTCCGACGATCCGATGATGGAGAAGATGAAGGAGCTCGGGACGCCCGGACCGGCTCACCGCGTGCTCGACCCGAAGGTCGGCAAGTGGAACTGGAAGATGAAGATGTTCATGAAGCCCGGCGGGACGCCGGACGAGAGCACGGGCACGTCCGAGGTCGCGTGGGTGATGGACGACCACTACCTGCAGGAGGAGACGACCGGGAGCTTCCAAGGCCAGCCCTTCGAGGGGCTCGGCACGTTCGGCTACGACAACCTGAAGAAGAAGTACGTCACGTCCTTCATCAGCAACTGCGGGACGGGGATCGGCCTCGCCGAAGGCACGTACGACCCCGCAAGCAAGACCTTCACCTACACGGGAGAGGCGCCGGACATGATGTCCGGCAAGTACGTTCGCTCGCGCTTGGTCGAGCGCTGGACCGACGACGACCATGCGGTGGTGCAGTCCTTCACTCCAGGGCCGGACGGGAAGGACTTCATGTGTATGGAGATCAGCTACTCGCGCGCGAAGTAGGAAAGAGAGACTCCTCACCCATGAATCGGGGCCGAGCTCGCCGATCGGCGGGCTCGGCCCCGAGTGCGGACCCCTACTTGGGCGTCGCGGGCAGGCTCTTCTTGTTCAGGTAAAAGTCGAAGCGCTCGTACTCCTTGTGGCTCTCGCGCTCCGCCACCTCGTCGACGGTCTTCGGCGGCGGGACGACGACCTTCTCGCCGGGCTTCCAGTTGACGGGCGTCGCGCAACTGTTCGCGTCGGCGGTCTGCAGCGCGGTGACGAGCCGCTCGACCTCGTCCAGGTTGCGGCCGACGTTGAGCGGGTAGGAGATGAGCGCACGCACCGTGCGCTTGGGATCGATCACGAAGACCGTGCGGACGGTGACGGTCGCCGACTCGCCGGGGTGGATCATCCCGTACAGGCTCGCGACCTTCATGTCGAGGTCGGCGATGAGCGGGAAGGGGATCTCGACGTCCAGGATCTGCTTCAGGTTCTGGCGCCAAGCCAGGTGGCTGTGGATCGAGTCGATCGAGAGCCCGATCAGCTTCACGCCGAGCTTCGTGAACGCAGGGACGCGTTTCGCGAAGTCCGTGAGCTCGGTCGAGCAGACCGGCGTGAAGTCGGCCGGGTGGCTGAACAGGATCGCCCAACTCTTGCCCTGCCACTCGCTGAACTGGATCGGTCCCTGGGTCGTGACGGCGTTGAAGTCGGGGGCGGTGTCGCCGATGCGCGGCATCGCGCGCGGAGTGGTGGTAGCGGTGTCGGTCATGTCTTGCTCCTCAGTGGTTCGACGCGCAGCAGGATAGGGGTAATACCGAGCCAGTCCAGTTTTTCACCCTTCCGCGCAAAGCGCATCGGGTCTCCACCACGCAGTCGCGGAAGGGTGAAAAACTGGACTGGCTCGGTATTACCGCAGGAGCTCCGCCACCAGGATGCCCAGGTAGGTGCCGGCGGCCGTGCCGAGGGAACCGACCAGGATGGCGGGCAGGACGAGGTCCGCGCGGCCGAGGCTGCGCGCGAGCGCCAGCGCCGACGTCCCGCCGCCGATGTTCGCCTGCGACGCCACGGCCGCCACGTCCCAGTCCAGCCGGAAGAGCCAGGCGGCGCCGAAACACACGAGCCCGTGCACGGCGATCACGATCGCGGCGAAGGCGAACAAGACGTGCGCTTGCTGGCCGAGCTCGCGCAGCGTCGACAGGTCGCACAGCGTTCCGATGACCGCCAGGAACAAGTAGATCGCGAACATGCCGAGCACCCGCATCCCGCTGAGCCGCGCGATGGCCGGCACCTGTGCGAGCGCCAGCGCGAGCGTCGTGAGGACGATCGCCTTCGGGACTTGCACCGCGCTCCCCACCTCCGTGAGCGCGTCGTTCAAGATCCCTGTCAGCGCCGTCGACGCCCAGTAGGCGCCCGCGCCCAGTGCGAGCAGGACGCCGAGGTGGATGGGCTCGACGCATTCGGAGTCGGGAGTACGGAGCCAGTCCAGTTCATCACCCTTCCGCTCCGCCGTTTCCGAGAGCCGATGCGCCTTGCGCGGAAGGGTGAAAAACTGGACTGGCTCCGTATTCCGTCGCAGGAGCCGCGGGATGGCGATCGTCGCCACCATCCAGATCGTCGTCATGATGGCGTCGACCGCGTTGACGCCGGTGTAGAGCGCGCCGTCCTTGGCGACGCCGTACTCGACGGCGACCATGTTCAGGTTCGCGCTCCCGCCGATGTACGTGCCCGCGAACATGCCCCCCACGGCGTGCGCGAGCTCGCCGATCGTCGCCGGCCCGTCGATCGCGCGCATCCCGACGAACACGCCGAGCATCGTCCCGACCGCTCCCGCGCCGAACAGGAACAGCATCGCGCCGCCCGCGCGCCGCACGTCGGCCAAGCTCACCTGCAGGAGCAGCCAGAAGACCCCGATGTACACCCCGTAGTCGAAGATCCCGTCGTACAGCGGGACGTCGGGCGAATAGACCGGCACCACTCCCAGGTTCGCGGCGACCGCAACCACGACGATCACGAGCAACGCGCTCCCCAGGTGCCGCAGGAACGTGCGCCGCACGAGCCACTCCGACAGCGCGACCGCGAGCGAGAGCACCGCGAGGACGTACAGCGGATCGCGCGTCACGGCGGCGGATGGTACGGGACGAGCCGCCGCCTCCGTATTCCGCTTCCGGGCATCCTGAGCGGGTTGGTCAGGATTTATCGTTGACAGATCCGGGGGGGCGCGGGGATCGTTGGCTCCACCGGAACGGGAGACTGCTCGTGACGATCTCCAAGCGCTGCGAGTACGCCCTGCGTGCGCTGATCGACATCGGCCTGGCGGCCGAGCTCGGGCAAGCGCGCGTGCGGATCGGGGCGCTCGCGCGTCACGAGCGCATCTCGGAGGCGTTCCTCGGACAGATCCTGCTGCAGCTCAACGAGGCGGGATTCCTCGAGAGCCGGCGCGGGCGCGACGGGGGTTACTCGCTCGCGCGGCCGATGGAAGAGATCTCGATGGGAGAGATCGTGCGGCTCGTGGACGGGCCGATTGCGCCGATCTCGTGCGTGAGCCTGACGGCGTACGAGCGCTGCTCGTGCCCCGACGAGGATCACTGCGGGCTGCGCATGCTCATGCTCGACGTGCGGAACGCGACGAGCGGCATCCTCGACGGGCACACGCTGGACGACGTCGTGCAGGTGACCCTGCGCAAGATGCGGCGCGACAAGGTCCCGTTCGGGCTGCTCGACGGGGGCGGCGCGAAGGGCAAGCCGAAGCGGAAGGAGCGCGGATGAGCGACCAAACCCTGCTGCTCCTCGTCGTCGGCGTGACGATCGTCCTCTACATCACCCAGGTGATCCGCATCGAGGTGACGTCCCTGTTCGTGATCGTGGTACTCCCTGCGCTCGGGATCCTCGACGGCAAGGAGGCTCTGTCCGGCTTCTCGAGCTCGGCCACGCTCACCGTCGGATCGATGCTCGTGCTGAGCGTCGCCCTCGAGCGCGCGGGCGTCGTCGACTACGCGGCGCGCCTGTTGTCGCGCGGGAAGGGTTCGGGGATCCGCGGCCTGCTCGTCGTCCTGGCCGTGCCGACGGCGGTGATCAGCGCCTTCATCAACAACACGCCCGTGGTAGCACTCATGATCCCCGTGACGCTGACGCTCGCGCGGCGCGCCGGGATCGCTCCGTCGAAGGTCCTGCTCCCGGTGAGCTACTTCTCCATCCTGGGAGGCACGTGCACCCTGTTCGGGACGTCCACGAACATCATCGTGAACGATCTCTACCGGCAGTCCGGCGGTCCGGGGCTCGGAGTCTTCGAGTTCGCGCCGCTCGGCATCGTGTACTGCGTCGTGGGAATCTCCTACATCCTGCTCTTCGCGCCGCGCTTGCTTCCCGATCGAAAGGGTTTCTCCGACCTCGTCGCCGTCCAGGCGCCGGGACACTTCGTGACGGAGGTGACGCTCAAGCCGGGCAGCAAGCACGCGGGCCGCACGCTGGCGCAGGTCTTCCCGCCGGCGCGGGAGATCACCGTCATCGAAGTCGTGCGCGGCGAGGAGCCCTACATGAAGCCCGCCGGCGACTTCGTGCTCGAGGAAGGCGACATGCTCTTCGTGGAGTCGACGGCGCGCCCGATCTACCACGTGATGGCGGACCCGGAGCTCGAGCGCGGGACGGCGGTGGAGGACGACAAGCTCGTCCCGCTCTTCGAATTGCTCGCAGGCGAGGCGTTGGAGGGCGCGGACGGGGAGTCGAACGACGCCGCGTCCCCCGGTGACGAGCGTGTCGGGAACGTCGACTTGCGCATCGCGGAAGCCATCGTCACGCCCAACTCGACCTTCATCGGCCGGCGCGTGCGCGCCCTCGGTCTCAGCCGCAAGCACGGTGTGCAGGTGCTGGCCCTGCGGCGCCTGGGGCGCCGGCACCAGTACAAGCTCCTCGACCTCTCCCTGCGCGCGGGCGACGTGTTGCTCGTGCAGGGCGAGCCGGAGTCGTTGCGGCTCCTGGCGGAGGAAGGCGACGTCATCCTGGTCGAGGGCGTCGAGCGCTCGCTCACGTTCCCCGAGAAGGCCCCGCTGGCCCTCGGCATCCTCGCCGCCGTCGTCGTCCTCGCGGCGCTCGAAGTCGCGCCGATCGTGATGCTCGCGCTCGCGGGAGTGGGTCTCATGCTGCTCACGCGCTGCATCGACGCTCGCGACACGGTGCGCGCCCTCGATCCCCAGGTGATCCTCTTGCTGGCGGGCACGATCCCCCTGGGCCTCGCCATGGAGAAGTCGGGCCTGGCCGGCGAGATCGCGACGAAGTTCGTCGAGCTCGTGGGCGATCGCGGGACGTGGGTGATCATCGCCGGGCTGTACGTCCTGACGATCACGCTGACCGAGATCGTCTCCAACAACGCGTGCGCCGTGCTGCTGACGCCCATCGCGCTCGGGATCGCGACACAGGTCGGCATGGACGCGAAGCCGCTCATGATGGCGATCGCCTTCGGCGCGAGCGCGAGCTTCGCCACGCCCATCGGCTACCAGACGAACACGTTGGTGATGGGTCCGGGCGGCTACAAGTTCGTCGATTACTTCCGCATCGGGCTGCCGCTGAACCTCGTCATGGCGGCGACCGCGTCGCTCCTGATCCCCTGGTTCTTCCCTCCCTGAGACGCGGCAGCGGACCCTTCCTGCGAAGGATGTTCGCGGTACACGGAACTCGTTTCGACGTCGTGTTGTGCGGGGATGGAAGTGCTCCTCCTGCCGCTCCGGCGCGGGATAGGTTTCTCGCGTGGATGCTCCATCGGGAGCGCTCCGCCCAGCTCGATCCCGAGCACCAACCCCGCGAAACCGATTCCGCAGATGAACCGCAAGATCCTCACTGCTCCCCTGCTGCTCGCGCTGTCCGCGAGCGGTGCGAGCGCGTTCTCCCCCGCCGAAGAATTCATCGCGACGAGTCGCGTCAGCGCCGACTGCAGCATCGACAGCGCGATCCGCGGCGCTCAAGGGCCCGTGTTCATGGTCGTGGCCAGTACCGACCCGACCTTCCAACATGGCGTCTTCAAGCTCGGAATGGGCACGCTCGACGCGAGCGGCAACGGCCAGCACACGGCGCTCATCCGCGACCCGGAAGTGTTGCCGCCGAACTTCGTCATCCACGTGCGCGCCGCTTACCTCGCGCGCCGCGGCATGCGTTGGACCGAGACGAAGACGCTGGTCTTGAACGCCATCCCGAGCGAGCGCATCGACTTCACGTGGGCGCCCGATTGCCTGAGCATCTCCACCGGCGAGAGCCTCGAGAACCAGTGGAACCCGGTCGGCGTGCGCGTGTTCGCCGACACGCACCACCCGACGCTGCCCTCGCTGGCGATCGCGCTCGACTCCGCGAATCCGAGCCCCGAGATGGACCTCCTCACGCCCGGCGCCGGTCCCGGAAACGTCGACGCGTGGGAGAAGCTGCTGGTCGTCGCCGGCAACCACGGCGGCTTCGATTCCTCGAACAACGTCATGGTTCCGGTCGCGGAAGATCTCGGCGGCGTGGTGGTCTTCGACTTCGCGCAACCGACCTACCTCGACCGCATCACGCTCGTCGACGTCGACGCGCCCGGCGGCTTCATGCGCTGCTACGACGGCGCGACGTTGATCGACGAGATCGCACTCCCGATGACCGGCGACAACGGCGTGCAGACGATCGGCTTCCCCCTGCAGAAGGTCACGCGGCTCAAGGTCAACTTCAAGTGCGCGGCGGGCATCGCCGAGCTCTCCTACCTGCCGTGCGCCGAGCGCGTCAACTTCGACCACACGCTCACCGGGATCCCGCTCGGGCTGCGCGAGGGCGAGATCGTCGACGACGAGCTCCGCGCCGACTACGGCCTGCGCGTGAAGGCCGACTCGCACCACCCGACCAACCAGGGCCGCGCGATCCTGATCCGCGCCGACGGCCAGGTCCTCCCGAACGACGCCGAGCAGATGGTGCTCGCCGTCGCGGCGCACCCGGACGACGCGAATCAGGACGGCGCGGTGGAGATCGCGACGCCCGAGCCGCTCGGCGGAGTCCTGGTCCTCGACTTCGACTTCGACGTCACTTGGAGGTCGGCGCGCGTCGCCGACATCGACGGCTCCGACACCGGGTTCTTCAAGGCGGAGGACGCCGCGGGGAACCTGCTCGGCACCTTCCCGCTCACCGCCGGTCCCGACGGAGCGATCCAGGAGATCGCCCCCGGACTGTCGGGCGTGCGACGCATCAAGTTGAACGTACACGGCACCGGCGCGCTCGTCTCCCTGGACTACTGCGCCGACGCTCAGCCTCACTGAGCGCCGCACCGGTTCCGATCGAAGGCATCCGTAGGCAGCATGGCTCTCTCGGCCGGGCGGCGATGGGCCGCCCGGCCCCCTATTCCGACCTACTCCGCGATTTCGCTCCGGCCTCGGGCCGTCTCTCTCGACCAAACGCTTCAGTTGAAGGTAGCTGGCGCTCACGCGCCGCACCGAACGCGACTAGCGATGAAGGGAGAGGGACGGCCCGAGGTCGGCGCGCGACCGGACCGCGAACTCGCGCAAGGCGAGCGTCGGTTCGGCGCGGAGCGAAGAGGAATACCAACGACTGGGTAGTTCGAGGGGCGCCGTTCCGCCACGCGTTGCCAGACGTCTCCGCCTCAGCGTAGAACGTCTCCATGACGGGGCGTCCGAAGACGGCGACGCGCATCGAACGCCGTGATGCGCGAAGCACGAGCCTGCATCGCGCGCGCATCGCGCAGTGGTTGGACGGGCTGCGCTCGAGCTACTGGTTCCTGCCCGGGGCCATGGTCGTCGCGTCGGCCTTCTTGGCGGCGCTGACCGTCCGGCTCGATCGCATCGGCGCGCTCGCGCCCGAGGTCTTCCCCGAATGGATCCGGCTGCACGAGCCCGACCCCGCACGAGCGGTGCTGGCGACGATCGCCGGCGCGATGATCACCATCGTGAGCCTGACGTTCTCGATCTCGATCGTCGCGCTGGCCCTGGCGTCGTCGCAATTCGGCTCGCGATTGCTCTACAACTTCATGCGGGATCGCAAGAATCACGTCGTCCTGGGGGTCTTCCTCGGAACGTTCGTGTACTGCCTCCTCGCCCTCGTGTCCGTGCGCTCCGGCGATACGGCCGTGCGTCCCCAGCTCGCGATGACCGGCGCGCTCCTGCTCTCCTTGGTGAGCGTCGCCTTCCTGATCTTCTTCATCCACCACGTCGCCGAATCGATCCAGGCGAGCAATGTCATCACCGGCGTCGGACGCGAGCTCGTCGCCGTCATCGAGCGCACGCTCCCGGAGGCCGAGGACGACGAGGACGGGAACGGCTTCGTCTCGGAGCTCCCGAACGGAGTATCGGTGTTCGCGCCGCGCTCCGGCACGCTGCAGGCGATCGACGGCGAAGCCCTGGTCGAGCTCGCGCGGCGCGAGGACGTCGAGCTCTGGCTCGCGCGGCGACCCGGTGACTACCTGATCGAGGGCAGCGAGATCGCGCGCGTCCAAGGTGCGACCGAGCTCTCCGAGGAATTCGCCCGCGCGTTTGCAGGAGCGCTGATCCTGGGCAACCGGCGCACGCTGGTCCAAGACGTCGAGTTCGCGTTCCACCAACTGGTGGAGATCGCCGCCCGCGCCCTGTCGCCGGGCGTCAACGACCCGTTCACGGCCATGAGCTGCATCGACGAGCTGGGCAACGCGCTCGGTCGCGTCGCGCAGCGCGGAGCGATGATCGCACGTCTCTCGGACGCCGAGGGGCGCGTCCGTCTCCACCTCGACGTGACCGACTTCGACGGCATCGTCGGTGCGGCCTTCGACCCGATCCGGCGCCACGCCGCTCGCGACCTGGCCGTGATGCTCCACCTGCTCGAAGCCATGCAGCGTGTCGCGCCTCTCCTGCGCTCCGAGGCTCAGCGCAATTCCTTCCGGCTCCAGGGACGTCTCGCTCACGAGCTCGCGGCGATCGAGATCGAGACGGATACGGATCGCGAGGCCCTTCGCGCGCGCAGCGACGCGCTCGAGCTGGCGCTGGAGGCGCGATGAAGGCGCTGGACGACGCGCGGGTTCTCGTGCTGGTCGTGCTCGTCGCGCTCGGGTTCCAAGCACCGGAGAACCCGGATCGGAAGACGGCGCTCGAGCCGGAAGAGGTCGAGCGCGTGGTCGAGCAGGCGAGCGAAGCCGAGGCGACCGAGATCAAGGGAGAGGAAGCTGCCCTCTCCGAACGCTTGCGTTCGATCCTGAACGCGGTGGACGACTTCCGCGGCATGCGCGTCGAGGTCGAGGCGGGAATCGTGATCCTCTCCGGCGCGGCGCCTTCGCGCGAAGCCGCGGAGCGCGCCGTCGAGATGGCGGGGAAGCTCGAAGGCGTGCTCCTGGTCGTCGACGGCGTCCGCGTGGAGAAGGGCCTCTGGCAACGCATCGGAAATTCGCTCGACCATGCGTGGAAGCAGGGCGTCGCGTTGGCGGCTTCGCTGCCCCTCTTCGCCGTCGCGTTCGCTCTCTTCGCCCTCTTCTGGTTCGTCGCCCGGCTCCTGCGTGATGCCAAGTTCCTCTATCGCCTTGCGAGCAAGCGCGAACTCCTCCAGACCCTCCTGCGCCAGACCGTCTTCGTCGCGGTCCTGATCGCCGGCCTTGTCGTTGCGCTGAACTTCCTCGAAGCGGGCGCGTTGATCGGCACGATCCTCGGCGCCGCGGGCGTCGTCGGTATCGCGTTGGGCTTCGCGTTCCGCAACGTCGTCGAGAACTACCTCGCCGGAATCCTGCTGGCGATCCGGCAACCCTTCGGAGCGCGCGACCTCGTGGGCATCGACGGCGCGCTCGGGACCGTCCTGCGCATGACGGCGAGCGAGACCATCCTCATGGACGCGGACGGCAATCACCTGCGCATCCCGAACGCGATGGTCTTCAACGGCAAGGTGCTGAACTACACCCGCAATCCCATGCGCCGCTTCCAGATCGCCGTGGGCGTCGCCACGGACGTCGACCTGTGTCGCGTCCAGTCACTCGGTGTCGAGACCCTGCGGCGCATGAAGGGCGTCGCCGAATACCCCGAGCCCTCGTCGCGCATCGCCGCGCTCGGCGATTCCTCGGTGCAGCTCGAGTTCTTCGGCTGGGTCGACCAGAACACCGCCGGTTACCTCAAGGTCGCTTCGGAGGCCCACCGCCTGCTCAAGACCGCCTTCGACGATGCGGACATCGAGATGCCGGCTCCCATCTACCTCGTCCATCTCGACCGGATGCCCGCCGAACTCCAGAAAGGCGCGCCCACTCCGAAGAAGTCCAGGAAAGCCGCGGCGCCCAAGCCTCCGTCCGAAGACATCGACGTGGCGCCCGAGAGCGACATCCAGGATCAGGTCGAAGCCGAGATCGCGCGCTCGGGCGAGGAGAACCTGCTCGACGAGAACCCTCGAACGTGACACCCACCCGCGCGGCGCACGTCGTCGATACCCAGTCCTCTCGATTTCCGGCACGGCGCAGGGCGGGCGAGGATGCGGGCCGGCGTCGCATCGTGCGGCCTGGCCGCGGTGCTCCGGCCGAGGAAGGTAATGCCATGACCCCGCGTTCGCTCGCTCTCTCGATCGCCATGTCGGCGTGGTTCGCGTCCGTGCAGCCCGTCGCGCACGCGCAGTCGTGCGAGCCCTTCGAGGTGCTCGTGTTCTCGAAGACCGCCGGCTTCCGCCACGAGGAGCAGATCGTCGCGGGCGCGGCGCTCGTCCAGGCGTTCGGCGCCGCGCACGGGTTCGGCGTCGAGCACAGCGAGGACGCCGCGCTCATCGAGCCGGCGAACCTCGCGCGCTATGCGGTGGTGATCTTCCTCCACACCACCGGCGACATCCTGGACTCGGCGCAGGAGGCCGCGCTCGAGGGCTACGTCCTCGGCGGAGGCGGGTTCGTCGGCGTCCACTCCGCGGCCGACACGGAGCACGGTTGGCCGTTCTACGGAACGCTCGTCGGCGCGTACTTCTTCGATCACCCGGCCATCCAACCGGCCGAAGTCTCGGTCGTCGATCCGAACCATCCGTCCACCGCGAGCTTGCCCGCGCTCTTCTCGCACACCGACGAGTGGTACGACTACCAGACGAACGTCGCGGCGAATCCGGCGGTCGACGTCCTGCTGACCGTGGACGAGAGCACGTACACGGGGGGCAACATGGGACCCGTCCACCCCATCGCCTGGTGTCAGGACCTCGCGGGAGGCGGTCGCTCCTGGTACACGGGAATGGGGCACACGCTCGCGTCCTACTCGGCGCCGTTCTTCCAAGAGCACCTGCTCGGCGGGATCCTGTGGGCGGCCGATTCGATCCGCACCTCGCAGATCTGCGCCGCGTCGGTCTACGGCATTCCTTCGGGCTCGCCGCTGCTCTCCCTGCGCGGCGTGCAGGTCTCGCCGACGCTCGGAGCGCTGGTCCTCTCGGGGGGGAACCCGGGCGGCGCCGGGATCCTGTGCCTGAGCTCGTGCCCCGCGTCGGTCCTGGACGGTTCGCTGTCGATTCTAGTTGAGCTCGATCCCCCCGGATTCGTGCTGTGCTCGCCGCTCGTCTTCGACTCCGCGGGCAAGTGGCGCGGCACGCTTCCCCTGACGCTCGAGCTCCCGGGCTCGCTCGGGAACTCGCTCTTCTTCCAGGGCGCCCAGCTCACTCCGAGCCTCGGTCTCTCGAACGGCCTCGAGCTCGACCTGTGCCCGTGAACCTCGCGGTGCGCGTCAAGAGCGTGTCGCACGTGATCCAGATCACACGCCGCGCGACAGGACCCGCGGGGCGCTCGCACGCGAGCGCAGGGCGGAGTCCCTCGACCCCGCCCTGCGCGGAAGGCGTCCTCGATCGCCCGCTCTACGGCCCCAGCTGAGCGCGCACCGCGTTCGAGAAGCTGAAGCCCGTCGGCTGGGTGTTGTCCAACACGAGGAACTGGAGATACACGTCGGCCGGGCCGCCGCCGCCTTCGATGCCGGCGATGGAGATGCGCCCCTTCGCGTTGGTGCCCACCTTCATGACCTCGATCCAGGGCACGGGCACGAGCGTGCCGCCCAGGACATCGGTGGGGCCGAACTCCAGACCGACCACGAGCAGCGTCGGAGCCTTCGCAGGCGCGTCGACGAGCAGCAGGTTCACGAGCGTTCCCGTCGAGAGGTCGCCGCCGCACAGACTGAGTCGCGGCGCGCCTGGGCTGGCGAAGCCCAGGTCGTTCTGCCACACGGCGTCCTGCTGCGCGGCGAACGGGATGGCTTCTCCGACGGACCATTGGCCACCCGCTCCCCACAGGTGGCAGGGAGCGATGCCGTCGATCGTCGCGAACGAAGCGCTCGTCAGCGTCGGGAACGACTGCACGGCCGTCCAGCTCGTGCCGTCGAAGCGCCACACGCCGTCGCCGCCGGCGTAGATGTCGTTCGGCGCGAACGCCTTCAACGACGAGCCGCTCGGCGGCGCCGGCAAGCTCGTCCACGCGGATCCGTTCCAGTGCACGAAGAAGGGCGTCGCTCCGCCCGTGATCGGCGTCTGATAGCCGAGGAGCCAGACGTTCTTCGGTCCGATGGCCGCGATGTCGGCGATCACCGACGGCGTTCCGGGCGTAGGCGGCGACAGCGATTCCCAATCGGAGCCGTCCCAGTGGAAGACGAGCGCCTCGCCGATCGGGACCGCCGGAGTGGAGTTTCCGTGCCGGTACCCGGCCGCCCAGACGTCGTCGGTGGCGATCGCTTCGATCGTCGTGAAGGTCTGACCCTGCTGTGAGCCCACGACGACGGGCACGGAGGTCAGCGTGAAGTCGGAGCCGTCGTAGTGCATGAGGAGGCCCGGGTGGGTGACGAGCCCGCTCGGCTGGAGATCGAGCCAGAACCCGGCGAACCAGACGTCGTCGTGGCCGACCACGGAGACGTCGTTGACGTGCGCTCCCGAGACGCCGGCTCCGATGCTCGTCGGAGGCATCGGGATGCCGGGGACCATCGTCCATTGCGAGCCGTCCCAGTGCATGACCTCGAGCTGCGGGCCGTACCAACCGCCGGGCACCTGGATGCTCTGGTAGCCCGCGGCGTAGACGTCGTCCGGTCCGGCCGCGTCGATCGCGTACAGCGCGTTGTGCGGAGTGGCGGTTCCCGGCGCGGGATTGGGGACGGGGACCGACGTCCATTGAGTGCCGTCCCAGTGCCAGGCGACGTTCAGCGTGCTCAGGTTCCCGATCGTCCCGACGGTCGCGCCGGCGACGACCCAGGCGTCGTCGACCGCGATGGTCGTCAGGTCGCGAACGAGCGTGTGGTACGAGTTCGCGGGCGCAGCGGGCGAGCGCACTTCCCACGGGCCGCAGGGATCGACCGGGAACACGGGCGGCACGGGCGGATAGCCCCACAGCTCGAGATCGAGGTCGGCCTGCAGCGCCGAACCATTCCACATGCTGAAGGTGCCCCACGCCGGCGAAGCGAGCTCGTCCTTGAACTGAACCGTCGAGCCCGTCGGCGCGTTGTAATCGCAGATCCAGAACGCCCAGTAGCCCGAGCCGACGAACTCCGCCTGCACCGACACGAAGTGCAGGCCGGTGGCCTCGAAGGGCGTGGGCAGCGTCACGTCGATCACCTCGACGTCCGTTGTGTTGTAGAGGAGGTTGGGACTCCCGGCGGAGACGAACTGCTCCGACTGCAGCGCGCCCGGCGCGCCCGACTGCCACGCGTAGAAGCGCACCCACACGCCGGCGAGCTCCGGCGGCACGCACTGGAAGCAGCCGTCGCCGTTCGCCACGACGCGCGTGATCGTCCCGACGACGTCGAAGTCGTCGGCCGCTTCCTCGTCGGCTGCGGGACTGCTCCAGATCACGCTCGGAACCGTGGTCTGGTTCGACCACATACCTCCGTCGTGCAGCTTGATGACGAGCTGCGCATGCCCGAGACCGGCAAGGCATGCCGCGGCGATGAAGGAAGAAGCCAACGTCGTTTTTGTTCTCATAGGGGGCTCCTGACGGTTCCGTCCACCGTCGGCTCGTTCACCGTGGGGTACGAATGATGTTCATCCGACCCAGGGCGCGCGTACATCCGCCCTTCGGCGAACTCGGGCCCGATCGCGTCCGTAGGAGAGCGCAGGTCAGGGCGAACGAGCCCGCTAGACTCACGCGCTGGCCCGGCGCGGACTCGGGGAGGCTCGACGCAAGTCCTCGCACGGCAAGCCATGACCGCGCAGCACGGAGAGAGATCCGCTCGGACGGCCTTCCACTGGGCGCTGGCGTGCTTCTTCCTTCCCGGGATCTCCATGCCCATCGTCTGGGCAATCGCCCTGTGGGCGAAGGTCGAGCGAGCGAGCTCACCGAGGTGGTGGCTCGCCCTCTTCCTGGTGGCGATCGCCGACACCGCGATCGCGGCGACGATCCTCCTCGAGCCGAGCCTCCTGTCCCTCACTGCGGTCGAGGCCGCTTCCCCGGATCCTGCTCCTCCCCTCGATCTCTTCGCGATTCGATCGGGCAGCTCGTCCGCGCGGCATTTCCTGCTGGCCATGGTCGAATTCATCCCGTTCGCCCTGGTGTGCGCGCTGCTCTACTTCGTCGGCCGGCGCAGGTCTCCGCGGCCCGAGTCCTTCGCCCTGGCCGGTGTCCTGGTCGCCGTCCTCCTGCTCCAGGACGTGTTCCTGTTGCTCGTGACGTCGTTCGTGGCCGGAGGCCATTCGACGGCCTCCGTGCTGACGGCCGACCTGTTCGGCAGCATCACCGTGATCGCGGTGGGCGCCGCCTTCGCGAGGTCCAGAGCGAGGGCCGCTCCGGAGCGGGCGGGGCGGCGATCCTCGATCGCGCAGACGATCGCGCTCGGCCTGCTCTACGCGCTCGGCGTGTCCGCGAGGGTGCGAGGCCTGCTCGCGATCGCTTTGAACACGCTGGGTCTCGCCGACTGGGTCTCGAATCCGGTCAGCGATCTCTTGGCGGCGCTCCCCACGACGCCCGCGGCGGCGGCCCTGATCCTCGCTTGCATCCTGCTCGGCTCGATCAGCGAGGAGATCGTCTTCCGGGGCCCGCTCCTCGACTGGTTGCGGAGCTGGACGAGCCCCGCGTCGGCCGTCGTCGCGAGCGCCGCGCTGTTCGCTCTCGTCCACCCGCACTACGGCCCGTTGATCTGCGTCCCCTTCGTGTACGGCGTCGTGTTCGGATGGGCGCGGCTCGCCAGCGGGAGCCTCGTCGCCGCGATCGTGCTCCACGTGGTGATCAACGGCCTGGTCGTGACCGTGTCGTACCTCTCCGGCGAGTTCATGGCCGGATGGCGTTGAGGCCGGGCTCAGGCCTCCCGCGCCGCGAACGCGCAGTCGGGCGCGAGCGGGCAGGCGTCGCAGTCGGGAGCGCTGTTCTTGCACAGCGTCTGGCCGTGCGCGCGCAGGAGGTGGAAGGCCCGCGTGCGCGCGGCGCAAGTGCGCGGGATCAGGGGCTCGACGGCCGCTTGCGCGGACTTGTAGCTCTTCGCGTAGTCCTTCGATTCCAGGCCGATGCCCAGGCGCAGGAGCACGCGCAAGCCGTTCGACTCGAGCGCCATCACGGGCTCGGTGCCGGTGAGGAGCAGGATCTTCTCGGCGCCCGGCGCGCCGATGCCCGGGAACTTCTTCAACGCGCGGCGCGCCGCGGCGGGGGCGAGCGCGAGGACGGAGTCCAGATCGCCGCCGAACTCCTCGCACACGAGCTCCGCGATGTCTGCGAGCTTCGTGGCGCGCCGCTCCGGATGCATGCCGCCCAGCGCGGCGACCTCGCGCAGCACCTCGGGCCTCGCCTCGCGGATGCGCGCGGCGTCGAGGCCGATCACGCGTTCGAGCGCGCGGAAGCACTCGCGCCGCCGCCCGTCGTCGACGAGGTACGCCACGTTCTCCCACAGCACGAGACCGAGAGCGTCCTTCGGCGGCCGCACCTTCGGCGCGACCCCGTAGAGCTTCTCGAGGGCGTCGAGCATCCGCGCGAGCTTCGATGGGCGTGCTGCCATGAAAGGACCTACGCGTCCGCGACCCGCTCGATCCAGAACGAGCCGGGGCACCAGGGGTGCTCGCGCCTGGCGTAGACCGGGAAGACGCGTGCGAAGTCGGCGGCGTGGGCGCGCGAGAGCCAGTGCAGCGCGGCGACGACGCGGAACTCGCGGTTGCACGAGAGGAAGGCTTCGAGGACGTACTGCTCGTTCCACAGCTTGAGCTCGTCGACGAGCCAGCTCTTCGGGTAGTGCCAGGGCGTGAACACGTCGTGGAAGTGCACGGCCACGCCGGGGCGTAGTTCGGGCAGGAGCTCCAGGATCTCGAGCAGCACGTCGCCGCCCGGCCGCACGACGTGCGACGAATCGATGAACAGGACGTCGCCCGCGGCGAGCGCGTGGAACGTCTCGCGCGGCACGCGCTCGAGTGGTTGGCGCAGGACGCGCGGTCCGAGCTGCTCGAGCCACGGATGCTCGAAGGGCTCGATGCACGTGTGCTCGCAGGGGTGCCCTTCCTCGGCGTTGCGCGACAGCGCGCGCCAGGCCATCAACGTCGAGTGGCCCCCACCGATCTCGACGAAGCGCCGCGGCCGACGCCGGCGCAGGAAGCCGTACAGGAACTCGGCGTCGCCCGGCGCGAAGGCCACGTTCCACCAGAAGTACTCCATGCGGTCGCGGTACTCGGTCGGGACGTCGGCGAGCTCGCCCTGGAAGTCGAGCGTGGCGAGCAGCGCAAGCTGCGCCGCTGCGTCCAGCACGAGTCCCGGCAAGCGCCGCTCGGCCGCGAAATCGAGCCCGTCGTCGTAGCGGATGCGCGGCTCGTAGTAGTGGTCGGTGATGGGCAGGATCCCGGCCTGCGCGAGCGCCGCGCGCGTGCGCGGGTACAGCGCGAGCCCCTCGGTGCGCACGCGCCGAAACCAGCGCGCGGCGAGCGTGGAGACGGGAACGAGCAGGAGGTCGAGCGCATTGCGGCCGAAGGAGCTCATCGCATCAGCGGCCACGCGCCCGCGCGCGCGGGATCGGACGACACGGCCAGGACGCGCTGCACTCCGACCACGATACCCGAGGAGGATCGCCGTGCGAGCCGAGCGCCAGGGAGCACGGCACGCGCCTGGTGCTCGCCGTCATTCGACGTAGCCGAGCTCGCGCAGGGCGGCCTGGTTCTCTTCGCTGAGCTCCCACTCGCCGGGCTCGTCCTGGAGCCCGCGGGCGAGCACGGCGGAGAGACGCGCGCGCAGCCGCTCGACGTCGGCCGGACGTTCGGCCGCCAGGTTCACGCGCTCTCCGGGATCCTGCTCGAGGTCGTAGAGCTCGGTCACGAGACCCGCGGCGCGCCCGGCCGCGGAGGGCAGGATGAGCTTCGTCCCGTCGGCCGTGCGCAGCGCGGCTGCGTAGCGCGTCAAGCTCACGCTGTCCCTCGCGTTCCCTCCGCGCGCGTCCGCGTCGCCGGAGAGGAGCGGCACCAGGCTCCTGCCCGTCAGTCCCGCGGGCGCCGGCAGGCAGGCGAGCTCGAGCAAGGTCGGCAGGATGTCGACGTTCTCGACCGGCGCGTCGATCACTGCGCCCTGCACCGCGAACGGCGCGAACAAGACGAGCGGCACGTGCACGAGCTCCTCGTAGAGCTGGTTGCCGTGGGTCATCTTGTGCGTGTCGAGGATGCCGCGCGGAGCCGTCGCATCACCCGGCCGGGGGGAATCGGGCCGCGTCCACAAGCCCTCGCCGTGGTCCGAGGCCACGACGACCACCGACCGCTCGAGCACGCCGGCCGTCCGCAGCGCGCGCAGCGCGATGTCGACCTTGGAGTCGACAAGGCGCACGTCGTCGTCGTAGCCGTTGATCGCGCGGCCGATGGCGGCCGTGTCGGCCGCGAAGACCTCCGGGTCGAGCGAGCTTTGCAGCGCGTCGTAGTAGCGCGCGAGCTCGGGCGGAATGCGTCCGGGCTGCTTTTGGAAGTGCTCGTACTCGCTCGCCGGCCCGTAGGGATCGTGGGGATCGACCCAGTGCACGTAGGTGAACGTCGGCGTCCGGCCCGCAGACACGATCCAATCGCGCACGTCCTCGAAGCGCGCGTCGCACTCGAAGCGCTCGAAGCCGCGCCGGAAACCGTTCTCGGCGTTGTGGACGAGCGGGTTCACGACGAAGGCCGCCGTGCGCCAGCCGTGCTCGCGGAAGATCTCCGCCAGCACCGGCGCGTCCTTCGGCAAGCGCAGCTTCTCGGCGGCGAGGTGCCGGCCGGTGAACATCGACACCATGCTCGGCCCGGTCCAGGAGCTCTGGGCCGTCGCGCGGCGAAAGAGCGCGCCCTCGCGCGCCAAGCGGTCGATGTGCGGCGACGTCGCGCGCTCGTAGCCGTAGCAGCCCAGGTGATCGGCCCGTAGCGTGTCGATCACGACGAGGAGCACGTGACTCGCCGGCCGGCAAGGCTCACTGCACGCCGCGCCGAGCGCCACGAGAGCTGCGATGAACGGTGCGAAGCGCATGCGATGCGCCATTCTGCCCTTCGGCGCCGCCTGATGCGTCGCGCGGTGCGTCGCGCGGCTCCTCTAGTGCCCCGAACCAGAAGTTCGCGCGAAGAAGCGCGTCGAATGGGGCTTCCTGGCAAGGCGCGCCGACGACCTGACTCTGATCGAGTTTCGGAGGAGGCGCAACGCAGCCAGGGAGCCGCAGGCGGCTCGATTTTGGTTGCGAACTTGTGATCGTCCACGAGCTCTGCCACCTGAGGACGCGCCACCACGATGCACGCTTCGAACTGCACCTCGGAAGCGCGATGCCGGACTGGAGGGTGAGACACCGGAGGCTGACCGAGATCAGGCTCGACTGAGCTCGGACCTCATCGGCGCTCTGCACGGCGATGGCGGCATTACCTATCTCTCCGTAATCCGCTCGAGTAGCTGGCATGGAAGGCGCCCGGGAGACTGCGCCGGAGGCCGCGCGGCGGGGTCGGTTTGCGGGCTCGAGCCGCCGGGGGTAGCTTGAAGCCGTCGCTCCTCATCTCCTTGTCGAGGAAGGAGGCACGTCATGAAGGTCCTGTTGCTGCACCTGCCCCTGGTGCGGCGTTCGTGGCTCGGCCAGTTCTCGCTTCCCGAGCCCTTGGCACAGATGTACCTGGCGCCGGTCCTGGCGGACCGACACGAGTTGCGGCTCGTCGATCTGCGCGTGACGCCGCGCCTCGAGCAAGCGCTCGACGGATGGCGCCCCGAAGCGGTGATCGTCGGCGTGAACCCGCTGTACTACGCGGCGGCGGACCGATCGCTCGCCCTGTTGCGCGAGCTCTTCCCACGCTTGCGGATCCTCTTGTGCGCGGACGCGGAGTACGGGAACGGCCACGTCAGCGAGCGCCCGCTCGACTTCGCGCACCCGCTCGCCGACGCGCTCGTCGAGCCCTACTTCCTCGCGCCGCTGAAAGCGATCGTGGTCGAGACGCTCGCCGCCTGGGACGAGGGGCGCTCGATCGCGGAGGTGCCGGGGTTGTGGGTGCAGACTTCGCCCGGGAACTGGTCCCCCACCGAGTCCGTTCCGAACCGCGCGGCCGACATCGGCGTGCCCGACCGCAAGCCTCTCGGGCGCGCGCGCGGGAGCTACCGCTTCGCCGGCATCGGCCGGATGGCGCACCTCTTCTACACCTACGGGTGCCGCTACAAGTGCCGTTTCTGTCCCATGAGCAAGCACGACGGCTCGGTCGTCGCGCGCTCGCTCGACGACGTCGTCGCGGAGCTCTCCGAGCTGACCGAGCCGCACGTGTTCCTCGAGGACTTCGAGCCGTTCCTCGCGCCCGAGGCGATGTCGCGCCTCGCGGACGCGGTCGAGGGGGCCGGGATCCGAAAGCACTGGTACATGCTCACGCGTTCCGACACGGCGCTCGAGCAAGAGGATCTGATCCGCCGCTGGCAGGGCCTCGGGCTGCGTTGGCTCTACCTCGGACTCGACGGCGCTTCGCCCGAGCGCCTCAAGGAGATCAAGAAGGCGACCACGGTCGGGACGAACGAGAAGGCGCTCGCCCGCATGTCCGAACTCGGCTTGTGCGTGTCGGGCGGCTTCGTCGTGCGCTCCGACTTCACGCTCGACGACTTCCGGGCGCTGCGCACCTACGTGCGCCGGCTCCGCTCGCCCTTGGTGGGCTTCACCGTCGAAACGCCCTTCGTCGGCACCGCACTCTTCGACGAGCGCGAGAAGAGCCTGACCACGCGCGACTGGAGCCTGTTCGACATGGAGCACGCCGTGCTCCCCACGGTACTGCCGCTCGACGTCTTCTACCGCGAGATGACGCGCCTGCACGTCGCGAACGGCTTGCGCGCGACGCCGTCGATGCTGCGCCACTACCCGCTGCGCGACCTCGTGCGCATCTGGGCCGGCGGCGCGCGCGGCGTCCTCGGCGCCCGCCGTTCCGCCCGCGACCACGAGCACCCGACGGGACTCGGCCGCGGGCCGCGCGCGCGACGCGCGCGACGCGCGCCGGCCGCGGCGCACGCGTGAGCGACGCACGGATGCGCTTCCACGTGGTCGCGAACCCGATTCCGGCGTCGCCGTCGAGTACTCGCTCGCGCGGGAGCTGCAGGAATTGCTCGGGTACACGCAGTGGCGCAACTTCGAACAGGTCATGGCGAAGGCGCGCGAGGCCTGCCGCAACGAGGGTCAGGAGGTCGACGACCATTTTGCTGACGTCAGCAAATTGGTCGACTTGGGCTCGGAGGCGCGGCGCGACCTCGAGGACATGGCACTAACCCGCTACGCGGCCTACCTGTTCGCGCAACCTGGCAAGCGACAAGAAGGACACGAATTGAGTGTGCGGGTGCTCGGTGTCGCTATCGCGACTGTTCTCGCTTCCCGATCATGAGTTCCACCTCCACCTCGGCGAGCACGCTCGTGCTGCCCGCTGCTCTGCGCTCCGCGCTCGAAGAGCATGCGAGAGCGGGATTCCCGCTGGAGACGTGCGGTCTGCTGATCGGACGGGCGCGGGCAGAGCGCATCGAGGTAGAAGCCGTGCGCAAGCTGCGCAACGTCCAGGTCGAGCGCGCGCGCGAGCGCTACGAGCTCGATCCGGTCGAGCACCTGGCGGTCGAGGACGAAGCGGCGGCGCTCGGCCTCGAGGTCGTAGGCGCGTGGCACTCCCATCCCGATCACCCCGCGCGACCGTCGGAGACCGATCGCGCGCGTGCGTGGGAGGGTTGGTCGTACGTGATCCTCGCGGTCACGGCCGCTGGGGTCGTCGACCTGCGCTCGTGGCGGCTCGTCGACGGGGACTTCCGCGAAGAGCGGCTCGCGTGACGTACGGTGCCAGTCCAATTCTTCACCTCACCGCGCAAGATCCCTGCTCCCTGCAACACCCTTGCGCGGTGAGGTGAAGAATTGGACTGGCACCGTACGTCACGCGATCACATCGTCTTGGTCGCGCGGAGCTACACTCGGGGTGTGGCGATCGAACGGCGGAAGGCGGCGCGATGAAAGCGAAGGACGCGAGGCTCGTCGAGCTCAAACGGAGCGTGCCCGAGGTCGACCCGGGCGAGGCGCGCGCGCTCGTGGAGCGGGGCGCGGTGCTGATCGACGTGCGCGAGCCCGACGAGGTGGCGCTCGGGAGTCCCACCGGCGCCGAGCGGCTCGTGCGCGGCTTCCTCGAGCTGCGCGTCGAGGACGCGGTGCCCGACAAGGACCGCACGGTGCTCGTGATGTGCGCGGGCGGCGTGCGCTCGCTGTTCGCGGCCGAGGGCCTGCAGAAGCTCGGCTACCGCGACGTGCGCTCGGTGGTGGGCGGCTTCAACCGCTGGAAGAGCGAAGGCTTGGCCGTCGAGGTGCCGCGCACCCTGTCGCAGAGCGAGCGCGAGCGCTACAGCCGCCACCTGCTCATGCCCGAGGTCGGCGAGAAGGGTCAGGTGAAGCTGCTCTCGAGCTCCGTCCTGTGCATCGGCGCCGGCGGGCTCGGCTCGCCGGTCGCTATGTACCTCGCGGCCGCGGGCGTCGGGCGCCTGGGGCTCGTCGACTTCGACGTCGTGGATCGCTCGAACCTGCAGCGCCAGATCCTGCACACGGAGGCGCGCATCGGCACGTCGAAGATCGCGTCGGCGCGCGCGACGCTCGAAGCCTTCAACCCCGGCGTGGAGATCGTCGGCATCGAGGAGCGCCTCGACTCGACGAACGTCGAGCGCATCTTCGCTGGCTACGACCTCGTCGTCGACGGCTCCGACAACTTCCCCACGCGCTACCTCGTGAACGACGCGTGCGTGAAGCTCGGTCTCCCGAACGTGCACGGCTCGATCTACCGCTTCGAGGGCCAGGTGTCTGTGTTCTGGCCCGCATGTTCCGCGCGCCGCGGACCGTGCTATCGCTGCCTCTACCCCGAGCCGCCGCCGCCCGAGCTCGCGCCGTCGTGCGCCGAAGCGGGCGTGCTCGGCGTGCTGCCGGGCGTCATCGGTCTGCTCGAGGCGGTCGAGACGATCAAGGTGCTGCTCTCGATCGGGGAGCCGCTCGTCGGACGGCTCCTGTACTACGACGCCCTGCGCGCGAGCTTCACCGAGCTCGGAATCGAGCCCGATCCCAAGTGCCGCTACTGCGCCGAGGGCGCCGCGTTCCCGGGCTACATCGACTACGAGCAGTTCTGCGCGTCGCGCGTCCTGGGCAGGACGGAACCGAAGCTCTCAGATGCTGCGGCGCAGTTCGGACCGACATCACTCGGTTGATGAACCGCGCACGGGTCCTATCCATTGGCGCAACAACTCCTGTGCTCTACCGACATCGATCGATTCATGGAAGCCCTCGCGCCAGATAGCATCGAGACTCCCTGAGAACTGAATAGTTCCGCGTGTTCCTCGGCCGGACCAGCGCAAGTCGATTCTTGCGGCCGCCAGAAGCGTTCTGTCAAACACCGACACCAAGCGAGTCATTACCAGGTCGCGATTAGGGTCAACGCCTACGAACAAAATTGCGAGCAGCCGGTTCCCCAATGCCAAATCTTGCAGCAATTTTTTTACGTTGTACGCCTTTGGAGCGGACGATAGGTCGAGCCGCTTAGACTTGACATTAACGGAGATCGTCACTGTCAACACTTGAACGGCTAAGTCACCGAGACCCTGATTCTTCGCCGCTCCGGTAACGAGTTTTTCGATACGATCACCACGGGTCTTGGCGTTTGTGTCGCGCGCTGCCGCCAGAATCCTGTCCCGCTTCTGCTGAGTGACAGCATCAAGCCTCGCAGCGAGTTTGACATAATCCGGCTCATCGCTGATGGCATGAGCGAGTTGCGGCGCCGTTAGAATCCGATCGACCTCAGGTGGCGATGGTGACCAGAGTGTTCTCGCGCCAGCAATCGCCTGGGTGGCCGCGATGATCCGAGCTCGGTGCGCCGAATGATCCTCTCGCTGGTGGACAGCCCAGAGTGCCGCAAAGTTTTCGGGCGTGTTTGCAGTACCCTCGTGGGCCACGGCGATGTCGCTGCCCAGGATGCTGCCAACGAGTTTCTGATCCGTGAGCCCGTGTGAGGTGTGCGAGACCTTCCGAAGAAACGTCGGGTTCGCGAGGTAGAGATCACACCTGTTCGGAGTGATCAGGCAGGCTATTACAGGGAGTGCGTCATGCTTTACGATCTTCTTGAAAGCCACAACGGCATTCGGAAACCCAGTGTCCGCGCTATTTTGACTGACGCGCACGACGAACGCGTCGCCCACAAGAAGCGCACGTTGCTTGATGAGTGTGAACCGTTGTATCAATGCTGCGACCAGTTCATCCTTTCCACCCTGAGGGTTTTTGGCACGCCACTTTCGCACAAAGCGAACCAGTGCATCCAAGATCAAAAGTCGAGCTGCGGCTGGACTTCCTCCACGTCGGCCATAAGCGCGTGCGACTGGGTTGCAGGCTTCGAGTTGCGCTCCCAGAAGACGCCATCCGCGTAGCCTTGGATGGCTTGTCTTGCCTCGGCGAGCGCAAGTCGCTTGAGGGCAAGGCAGGCGTATCGCTCGTCTATTTCAATACCGACGAATCGACGTCCGAGCTTTCTTGCCACAACAGCTGTCGTACCCGATCCAAGGAACGGGTCGAAGACAACGTCGCCGGGATTGGAACTGGCAAGGACGAGCTTCGCGACCAGCTTTTCCGGTTTCTGTGTCGGGTGGTCGGTGTTCTCCGGCATGGACCAGAACGGGACGGTGAGGTCGGTCCAGAGATTCGATGGGCAAGTGAGCCGATGACCATCGTGCCAATCCTTGGGCCGCCCTGTCTCATCTCGATACGGTGCGAGCACTCGTCGCTTGAGCTTGACAGCATTCAAATTGAATACAAAGTCCTCGGACACGGTGGCGAACCAGATGTCCTCCGAGCTGTTTTTCCAGTTGTGTAGCGCACCGCGTCCTTTTTCGCGCTCCCACGTGATGCGGTTCCGCACAACGAGGTGGCGATCAACGACGCCATGAATCGCCGAGGACGATCTCCAGTCACCGCAGATGTACACGGTAGCAGTCGGCTTGAGAAGTCGCAGCATCGGCCGGAACCACAATTCCATCCACGCGGCGTATTCCTCGGTAGGCATAGCCGCAAATCGCTGCTCGCCAAACTGCTTGTTCAGGTTGTATGGCGGATCGAGAATGAGCAGGTCGACAAATGCGTCGGGCATATGCCCAACGGCAACACCGGAATCCTGACATACAACACGATCAAGAAAGTCCGCGACCGAGCCACGTTGTATTGGTCGCGCAAGCGACCCCTTGAGTACGGATGCCTCGCTTGGTTCAAGGCGCAGAGTTCGGTTGCGGGTGGATCGGGTCATGGAGCTCCTTACTCGGGTGCCGGCACGAGCCATAGAGTATCGCGGGCGGAGAGAATGCATCAACGCGGTGCGTTGTCCCTGAATGAGCGGCGTGGCTCGGCAATAGGTCGTTGTGGCACTCTCCGCACGTCGGGTTGCACGATCCGCCGGTCCTGCCGACCCAGTAGCGTTGGACAACGAAGGGCGCGCAGGACGAACTGCTCGGGGCCGAGTCTCCCGCCCTACGGGCTCTGCACGCTCGGGCCGAGCTCTAGCACCTTGCGCGCGCAGACGAGCGTCTTCGCGCTCGCGCTCGCGGAGGTCGCCGAATCGGCGCAGTTCACGGCGCCCACGCGGTAGACGAAGGTGGTGAAGCACGGGAGTGCGCCGTCGTGGTACGCGGTCGTGCCGGCGGGAAGCGTCGCGATCGGCTGGAAGACGGAGTCGGCGCCCGGATCCCTGCGTTCGACCACGAACTCGTCCTCGTCGGTGCTCGCGTCGAGCCAGGTGAGCACGATCTCGTGCTTGCCGGCCGCGAGCGCGACGAGGCCCGTGGGCGCGGCGGGAGCGCCGGCGGTGCAGGGAACGCTCGCGGGGTCCGCGGGATCGGAGCCGGCGTCGGTCTCGTCCGCGTCGAAGAAGCCGTCGAGGTCTCGGTCGACGCCGATGCGCGTCTCGCTGCCCTCAGGGACCACGGTGAAGGTGATCTCGTTCGTGGCTCCCGCGCCCGCCTGCAGCGCGGCGAGCGTGTGCGTCTCCGCGGCGCGATCGGACTGGAAGACGCCGCCGCCGAGGTAGGTCCAGCCGCGCGGCTCGCCCGCGCGGCGGCCCTTCACGACCAGGCCGACCTTGCTCGCGTTGGCGAACGTGATCATCGAGTTCACGAGAGTGACGTCCGCGGCGGGCGGACTCGAGCTCGCGAACGTCTTCTGGCGACCCACGGCCGCGTGCGCGTCGCGGCTCGTCGGCCCCGGCGGCACGAGCAGGTTCGTCGTCGACCCGGTGGGCAGCTCGGAGCCCGCGAAGGCGAGCATGAAGGCCACGAGGTCGGCAACGTCCTGGTCGCTCTGCACCGAGAAGACCGGCTCGCTGATGAAGCGCGCGAGCGAGTCGACGCTGCCGTCGTGCAGGAAGCCGAAGCCCGCGCGGTTGTTGGTCTGGGTCGTCTCGAAGCCGACCTTGTCGTACCCGTTGCGCAGCTGTGGGATCTTCATCGACACGTTCGTCGACCCGTCGACCGAGACGAGCGCGTGGTGGCGTTCTCCGTTCGGGCCTGCCGCGATCGGTACGTACGGACCAAACGTCCCCGAGAGCTCGTGGTTCGTGCCGATTCCCGTAGGCAGCGTGTGGCACGTGACACATGCCACGACGTCGAGCTGGTTCGGCGGCCGGTAGAGCACGAGCCCGCGCTGCGCGTTGCCGGCCGGTAGCGGCTGCCCGGCCGGTGCGAAGCGCCCGGTCGTGAAGTGACCGGCGAGCGGAAGGCTCGTGGGCAGCGTATTGTTGAAGTTGCGGAAGGGATTCGGCGGGAAGTGCACGGTGGCGAGGAAATCCTCGTACTCCTGCATCTCGCTTGCATTGAGCGTCGCGTCGTCGCCCTGGAGGCCGATGAACGCGCCCGCGAACTCCTCTAGCCCGTCGCGGTCGCCGCGCCAGTGATGGGGCTCCTTGCCGATGATGTCCTGCAGCGTCTGCGTGGTCATCGGGCCCTTCATGGGGTGCCAGTCCTCGAACGAGCCGGCGAGCGGCCCGAGGTTCGCGCCGAGGTTCTGGCCCTGGACGGACTTCATGTCGCCCCCCGGATCGCCGAGATCCCATGCGAGGCGGTCCATGCGCGCGTCGACGTGGCAGCTCGCGCACGCGATCTGGCCGAGCCCGCTGTTCTCGTGCGTGCCGTACAGGTGCACGCGGCCGGTCTTGACCGCAGTCGGCGTCGGATCGAAGTAGGCGATGCGCGCCAGCTCGAGTTCCGTCGCAGCGTCGATCACCGACAGCGAGCCCGCGAAACGGTTCTGCACGTACACGCGCCCTCGTGCGGCATCGAAGGCGACGCCGGTGGGGCCCTCGCCCACCTCGATCGTGTCCGCGAGCCCCGCGCGCGCGCCGAAGGCGTCGATCACGACCACGTTGTTCGAGCCCATGC
>CAYPTB010000057.1:0-3502 GCA_964413535.1 uncultured Planctomycetaceae bacterium
GCATGGGCTCGAACAACGTGGTCGTGATCGACGCCTTCGGCGCGCGCGCGGGGCTCGCGGACACGATCGAGGTGGGCGAGGGCCCCACCGGCGTCGCCTTCGATGCCGCACGAGGGCGCGTGTACGTGCAGAACCGTTTCGAGGCATCGCTGTCGGTGATCGACGCCGCGACGGAACTCGAGCTGGCGCGCATCGCCTACTTCGATCCGACGCCCGCCTCGATCGCGAACGGCCGCGTGCACCTGTACGGCACGCACGAGAACAGCGGGCTCGGCCAGGTCGCGTGCGCGAGCTGCCACGTCGACGCGCGCATGGATCGGCTGGCATGGGATCTCGGCGATCCAGGGGGCGACATGAAGCCGGTCTTCGGGAACCTGGCCGCCAACCTGGGCTCCATCAGCGGCGTCTTCGAGCCTTGGCATCCGATGAAGGGGCCGATGACCACGCAGACCCTGCAGGACATCATCGGCAAGGAGCCCCATCACTGGCGCGGCGACCGCGACGGACTCGAGGAGTTCGCGGGCGCGTTCCTCGGGTTGCAGGGCGACGACGAGACGCTCACGGCGGAGGGGATGCAAGCGTTCGAGGACTTCCTCGCCACGGTGCACTTCCCGCCGAACCCGTTCCGCGGCTTCGACAACACGCTTCCCGCGAGCCTGCCGCTCCCGGGCCACTTCACGACGGGGCGCTTCGGGCCGGCCGGCCAACCCCTGCCGAACGGCAACGCGCAGCGCGGGCTCGAGCTCTTTCGCCCGCCGAACCAGCTCGATCAGGTCGCCTGCGTCACGTGTCACACGTTGCCGACCGGTCTCGGCACGGCTCACGCGATGGCGGGGTTCTTCGGCCCGTACGTGCCGCTTCCGACGGGTCCGAACGGAGAGCTCTACCACGCGCTCGTTCCGGTCGACGGATCGACGAACGTCACGATGAAGATCCCGCAGCTCCGCAACCAGTACGACAAGGTTGGCTTCGAAATGACTCAGGCTTCGAACCGCGCGGGCTTCGGCTTCCTGCACGACGGCAGTGTCGATTCACTCACGCGCTTCCTCAGCGCGCCGGTCTTCTCCGTGAAGAGCAACCAGGACCTGGCCGACCTCGTGGCCTTCATGCTCGCCTTCGCCGGCTCCGACCTGCCCAGCGGATCGACCACGACGATCCTCGAGGCGCCGGGTACGTCGAGCCGCGACGCGCACACCGCCGTGGGTCGCCAGGCTCCCTTCGCCAGCGCGAGCCCACGCATGCGCGAAGTCCAGCTCGTGGACGCGATGATCGTGCTCGCGAACGCGAACCAGGTCGGCTTGGTCGTGAAGGGACGCCGCGCGTCGCAGGCGCGCGGCTGGGCTTACGCAGGTGGCGGCGTCTTCCAGTCCGATCGGACCGCGGAGACGCACACGTTGGCCGAGCTCCAAGCGGGCGCCGGACCCTCGAACGAGATCACCTTCACGGTCGTTCCGAAGGGCAGCGAGGTGCGCATCGGCATCGACCGCGACGAGGACGGTTTCTTCGACGCGGACGAGACCGACGCCGACTCCAATCCCGCCGACGCGGCGAGCGTTCCGTGCACCGCGAGCACGCCCGCTGCGCCAAGGGGCCTCGTCGCCCTGGCCCTCGGCAAGCACGCGATCGCGCTCTCCTGGCTGGACGCGAGCGCGGGCGAGGACGCGTTCGTCGTCGAGCGCCGGGGCCCGGGCGCCGACTCCGCCTTCGAGGTCGTCGCGACGCTTCCCGCCGGCGTGACCGCGCACGTCGACTCGGGCCTCGCGTGCTTCACGAAGTTCACCTACCGCGTGAGCGCCGCGAACTGTGCGGCCTCCACCGCCTCGTGGAGCGCCAGCGCGAAGACCCTCGTCTGCCCGCGCAAGGTGCTCGAACCCGGACCGAGCGTGCAGAACCCGTAGCGACGGACGACGAAGGCGGCGACGTTCGACGAGCGTGGCATTCATGAGCGCGCGTTCCCCCCGTCGCGTCGTTGGATGAGTCCTTCGCGTCGCGTGCCGCGCGGCGGCGCGGCGTAACGTGAACGCGGGGCGCGATGGCGCACGGATCGGCCTGACGGCACGACCTCGAGTTGGAGGGGCCATCGGAGGGTCCGAGACACCCGGATCGGCGAGGTGCCGGTAGACTCATCGCCTCGACCGCGGCGCGCTTCGGGCCGTTCGTCCTTAGAAACCTCCAGGAGGTCTGCGTGCGATCGCTCTCCGTTCGAATCGTCCTGGCCGTCGCGTGTGCCGCGGCGGCCGACGCCCAGAGCTCCTTCGTGAACTTCGAGACGCCGCCCGTCCATCCGCTCGAGCTGTCGGTCGACGGCGCTCGGCTCCTCGCGGTGCAGACGGCGGACAACCGCCTGCTCGTGTACGGCCTCGCGGGGAGCTTGCCGGTCCCCGAGCGCGCGATCCCCGTGGGACTCGATCCGGTCTCCGTGCGCTCGCGGCCCGGTGCTCCGAACGAGGCCTGGGTCGTGAACCAGGTCTCCGACAGCGTGAGCGTCGTGAACCTCGCGACCGGCCACGTGATCGCGACCCTTTCGACCGACGACGAGCCCGCGGACGTGGTCTTCGCCGCGACGCCGCAGCGCGCGTTCGTGTCGTGCTCGCAGGCGAACACGGTGCTCGTCTTCGATCCCGCGAACCTCGCGGCGGCGCCGGTGCGCATCGCGATCGACGCCGAGGACCCGCGCGCGCTCGCGGCGAGCGCGGACGGGAGCAAGGTCTTCGTCGCGGTCTTCGAGTCGGGCAACGGCTCCACCATCCTCGGCGGCGGCCTCACGATGAACGGCGGCTTCCCGCCGAACGCCGTGAGCGACGCGAGCGGTCCCTACGGCGGCGTGAATCCGCCGCCCAACTCCGGGAGCTCGTTCTCACCGCCGATCAAGGCCGGCCTCCCGCCGCCGCCGAAGGTGGGACTGATCGTCAAGCAGAACGCTGCCGGCAACTGGATGGACGACAACGCCCACGACTGGACGTCGTTCGTTGCGGGCGCCGACGCGTCCAAGTCGGGCCGTCCGACCGGATGGACCTTGCCCGATCGCGACCTCGCGATCATCGAGGCGCAGAGCTTCGCGGTCACCTACGCGACGCGCCTCATGAACATCTGCATGGCCGTCTCGGTGAACCCGGGCAGCGGCGAGGTGTTCGTCGTCGGCACGGATGGCACGAACGAGATCCGCTTCGAGCCGGTGCTCTCCGGGAAGTTCCTGCGCGTGAACGTCGCCCGCATCGATCCCAGCGGCCCGAGCGGCCCCGCGACGCTCGCTGTCTCGGATCTGAACCCGCACCTCACTTACGCGACCTCGACCATCCCGCAGTCCGAGCGCGACAAGTCGCTCGGCGACCCGCGCGGCATCGCCTGGAACGCGAACGGCACGCGCGGCTACGTGACGGGCATGGGCTCGAACAACGTGGTCGTGATCGACGCCTTCGGCGCGCGCGCGGGGCTCGCGGACACGATCGAGGTGGGCGAGGGCCCCACCGGCGTCGCCTTCGATGCCGCACGAGGGCGCGTG
>CAYPTB010000058.1:0-68498 GCA_964413535.1 uncultured Planctomycetaceae bacterium
CTCCACCGGCACGCCGCTCTTCGGATCCTGGACGTGGCCGATGCGCCCGCCGAACTTCACGCCCGTGTGCTCGCGCGTGTTGACGAAGAAGATCTCGGCGATGAAGACGTTGCCGCCGGTGAAGCTGTCGACCAGGTTCGAGAGGAACGGCACGTTCGAGCTGTCGAGCGTGTGTCGCCCCGGCTTCAGCGTTCCGACCACCACGCCGTCGCGGAAGAAGACGGCGACTTCGTCGGCCTCGACCGTGAGTTGCGCCTTCATCGGGACCGTGCGGTCCGGGTGCTTCCAGACGACCTGCGATTTCGCGGCGTCGGGGCGCGCGACCATCATCTCCTGGACGCCGCGCTTGAACCAATCCACTAGTCCCATGTCGTCCCCCCTGCGAGAACCGGCGAATGAAGGCGAAGAGCGTGAGCGAGGAAGATAGCCCTCGACACGATAGAGGCAACTTCCGAGATTCACCAGTCCTCGAGCCATGACGAGGCACGCCGGCCCGCCCGAACGAACGTGGCAGCGGGAGAGCGAGAGCGCGATCACGGACGTCCGCTGGAAACACGTGCTGCTGCCGTCGGAGCGTGCGGTACCGGTTCCGCGCCAAGGTCTTCACGGTGCTCGTGAACGGTCAGAGCGAGCTCTGCGCCGGCGAAGCGCCCTACAGCCGATTCAAGGTCGCCGGCTTCGTCTTGCTGCTCGTCGTGCTGGCGTTCACGATCGTCGCCGCGAGCGGAGGCTTCTGAGCCGCCGACGCGCCGCACGCACCGATGGGTTCAATCCGTCGGCCCGCTCACGCGCCCGGCTCCCAACGCTTCGCGTTCGGGCTCGACGTGGATCTGCGTCAGGGAGCCGGGGACGGCTTCCGAGAGCGCGTTCTCCAACCGATCGCAGAGCGCGTGGGAGGCGCGAACGGTCATCGAGCCGGGCACGACCAGGTGGAACTCGATGAACGTGCGGTCGGCCGAGCGTCGCGTGCGGAGGTCGTGCACTTCGATCGCCGCCTCGCCCAGGTGGGCTCGGACGACGTTGTGGACGTGCGCCACCTCCTCCGGCGGCAGCGCTTCGTCCATCAGTCCGCCCACCGATTCGCGCACGACCGCCCAGCCCGCGCGGATCACGTTGGCCGCCACGAAGATCGCCAGCAGCGGATCGAGCACCCACCAACTCGTGACCCAAGCGAGGCCGACCCCCAGCCACACGCCGACCGAGGTCACGACGTCCGCCCACAGGTGTCGGCCGTCCGCCACGAGAGCGGGAGAGCGCAGCGCGCGGCCGCGTCGAAGCAGGTGCCAGGCGAGCCAGGCGTTGGCGCCCGAGGCCAGCATCGAGACGGCGATGCCGGGGCCGAGCGCGACGATCGGCTCGACGTCGAAGAAGCGCTTCCAGGCTTCCACGGCGATCGCGCCCGCGGCGACGACGATCAGGATCCCTTCGAGCACCGCGGAGAAGTACTCGGCCTTGCCGTGGCCCCACGGATGGCCGCGGTCGGGCGGCTTCGAGGCGATGCGCAGCGCGATCACCGCCGCGCCGGCGGCTGCTACGTTGACCACCGACTCCATGGCGTCGGAGAAGAGCGCGACGGAGCCCGTGAGGTGCGCCGCGACCCACTTCAGGGCGAGGACCAGGCAGCCCACGAGGAGCGAGAGCTTCGCGCTCTGCAGCGCTCCCGATCGGTCGTGCACCGCGACGATCCCTCCCACGCCCAGAGGATGCGCCGCGTCCACGCGCCCCTCCTAGTGTCCCGAACCAGAAGTTCGCAAACGAAATCGAGCCGCCTGCGGCTCCCTGGCCGCGTTGCGCCTCCTCCGACGCTAGTAGTTCTTCGCGAACAGCACCCGTTGGCCGCTCGGCGCGCCGGTCTTGATGCACCGGCCCTTCTCCGGCCCCGGCCCGTCGGCGGGGTAGGGGATGCAGCGAATGGTGGCCTTCGTGGCTTCCTTGATGGCGAGCTCGGTCGCCGTCGTCCCGTCCCAGTGGGCGTAAACGAACTTCGAGCCCCCGTCGGCGAAGACCTCCTCGAACTCCTTCCAGGAGTCGACGTGGATCGTGTCGGCCTCGAGCCGACGCTTCGCGCGGTCGAGCAGCATGGCCTGGAACTCGTCGAGCACCTTGCCGATCGACACGCCCAGGTCCTGCATCGGGAGCGTTTCCTTGACGGGCTTCCCGCGCTCGTCGACGGGGGAGACGCGGCGCTTCACGAGCACGCTCTTCGCTTCGAGGTCGCGCGGCCCGAGCTCGATGCGCACGGGCACACCCTTGCGCTCCCAATCGTAGTACTTCGCGCCGGGCTTGATCCCCTCGCGCGCGTCGACCTCGACGCAGAGGTCGTCGTCGCGCAGGCTCGCCGCGACCTTGCCCGCCGCCTCGAGCACCGCCGCCCGCTCCTCGTCCGTGCGGTAGATCGGCACGACGACGACGTGGATCGGCGCGACGCGCGGGGGCAGCACGAGCCCCTCGTCGTCCGAGTGCGCCATGACGAGCGCGCCCACGAGCCGCGTCGAGGCGCCCCAGGACGTCTGCCACACGTACTCGCGCTCGCCCTTCTCGTTCTGGAACGCCACGTCGAAGGCCTTGCCGAAGTTCTGGCCCAGGTCGTGGCTCGTGCCGCACTGCAAGGCCTTCCCGTCCTGCATCATCGCCTCGATCGTGCGCGTCTCGATCGCGCCCGCGAAGCGCTCGTTCTCCGTCTTGATCCCGCGGATGACCGGCAGTGCGATCAGGTCGTTGCAGAAGTCGCGATAGACGTCGAGCATGCGCTCCACCTCCTCGCGCGACTCTTCGTGCGTGGCGTGCGCGGTGTGGCCTTCCTGCCAGTAGAACTCGCCCGTGCGCAGGAACAGCCGCGTGCGCAGCTCCCAGCGCATGACGTTGCCCCACTGGTTGATGAGCAACGGCAGGTCGCGCCAGGAGCCGATCCACTTCGAGAAGAAGTGCCCGATGATCGTCTCGGAGGTCGGCCGGATGACATAGGGCTCCTCGAGCTCCTTCCCGCCCGCGTGCGTGACGACCGCGAGCTCCGGCGCGAAACCCTCCACGTGCTGCGCCTCCTTCTGGATGAAGCTCATCGGGATGAGCAGCGGGAAGGCGGCGTTCTTGTGCCCCGTGGCCTTGAAGCGCCGGTCGAGGTCCTTCTGGATCGCCTCCCAGATCGCCCAGCCGTGCGGCCGCACCACCATGCAGCCCTTCACGACGCCGGCGACTTCGGCGAGCTCCGCCTGGGCGATGACGTCCTGGTACCACTGGGCATAGTCCAGGTCGCGCGGGGTGATGACTCTCTCGGGCATGGGTCCTCTCCGAAGCCGTGGAAGGGCGGCAGAGTAAGGGAGGTCCACGGCCAGGGCCATGCACGGGCCGATGCCGCTGCGGAACGGGGCCCGGGGTCGGGGCCTTGCACCCACGCCGTCCTGTTATAAAGGAGGGTCGTACCTGCTACCGAGATACCGAAACAACCGAGATCCCCGACCCGAGAGCCAACCGCCGTGAAGCAATCCTCCGTCAGCGCCGACATGACCATGGAGCAGATCCTGGGCGAAATCCCCTCCGCGCAGCGGGCGCTGTTCCAGCGCTATCACATCGGGGGATGCTCGTCGTGCGGATTCCAGCCCACCGACACGCTGGCGCGCGTCTGCAAGGACCACAACATCCTCGACGTGAACGAGGTCGTCTCCTTCCTCCAGGAGGCGCACGAGCTCGACCAGCGCATGCAGCTCGAACCGGCGCTGGTACAGAGCTGGATCGACGCCGGCGAGAAGTTCTCGTTCATCGACGTGCGCGGGGAGGAAGACCTCGCGGCGGGCGAGTTCGGGCCGGCCGAGCCGATGGACTACGACGATTCGGAGCGCTACATGGGCCTCCCGAAGGACCACAAGATCGTCTTCGCCTGCATGGACGGCGACCGGGCGCTCAACGTCGCCGCCTACTTCCGCGGCCACGGCTTCACCGAGGTCTACTGCCTGCGCGGCGGCATCAACGCGTGGCGCGCGAAGTTCGGCACCCCCGTCCGCCGCTAGCTTCGTCCGCAGCGGAGCCCGCGCCGTCCGACGCAGGGCCCGTGGACGTGGTCCGCGTCTTCAGCGCCGGGCACTCGAACCGGAGCCTCGCGGAGTTCCTCGACCTGCTGCAGCCGCGCGCGATCGAGCTCCTCGTCGACGGGCGGCGCTTCCCCGTCTCCCGCCGCCATCCGCACTTCGGGCGCGAGCGCCTCGAGCACAGCCTCGCGGCGCAGGGCATCGCGTACGCCCACGAGCCCGAGCTCGGCGGGCACCGCGCTCCCGATCCCGCCTCGCGCAACACCGCCTGGAGGAACGCCGCCCTACGCGGCTACGCGGACCGCATCGGCGAGCCCGCCTTCCGGGCCGCTCTGGATCGGCTCGTCGAGCGCGCGCGGCGCGGACGCACCTGCGTCCTGTGCGCCGAGGCCGAGCCCGAGCATTGTCATCGCCGCATCCTGGCCGACGTGCTCGCGAGCCTGGGCTGCGAGGTCGTGCACCTCGTCCGGGCGGGCGAGGAGCGCGCGCACGCGCTGCACCGAGCCGCGCTCGTCCTCGCTCCGGGAACCGTCGTCTATCCGGCCGGCGGCGCCGCGCAGCGCGAGCTCTTCTGAGCGCGGGGGCTTTTCCGATCAGATTTGTGTAAGGCGTGGTAGCGACGCGAGTCTGCGCGCGAGCTCGAGCGTCCGTCGCTCTGTGGGTGAACCCGTCCCCGGGCGTCGAGAGCGCCGGTTGCGCCCACGGTTGCGGGGAGTGCTCGCGCCGATTCGCGCGACGAACTGCGAAAACTCGTTGCATCGGAGTGCGGTGTCTCGGACCTGAGACTGAAGCGCGGTGCGCTCGCGTCCGCACGCGATTGTCGACTGGAGGGACGCACCTAGAATCGCGCGCCAGCCTTCCGATTCGCACCGGAACATCAAGGAGAAAACATGAAAGCACTCGGCACTTCGATCCTCGTCTCCATCGTCCTGCTCGTGACCGCGTGGAGCGGACTCGGTTCGACCGCGGTCGCCGCGGAGACCGCGCGCGGCGCCGGAACGGGCAACTTGAGCGTCGCCACCGTGAACGCTGCCGGCAAGCCCGTCGCGGGCGCGCTCGTGAACGTCTTCGCGTCGGGCGGCGGCGCCGTCGCGTCCGGGACGACGAACGCGAATGGCAAGATCGTCTTCTCCGGTCTCGCCGCGGGCAGCTACGGCATCTTCGCCTCCAAGACGATGGTCGTGTCCGGCTTCCCGATCGCGATCTACGGCAGCGCCAACGCTACCGTGAAGGCGAACAAGACGACCGGCGTGATCGTGGCGCTCGTCAACTCCGCGCCCTGATCGGATCCGCGCTCCGTGCGATGCCGCGTCGCGCCATGCCCCGCGCGGCGCGGCGCGCACGGACTTCCGGCCGGCCGTTCGCCCCGAGGGTTGCGGAAACGGGCGCAACCGGAGATGACGGTTCCTTCCCATGTCGCTCCCCTCCGAGATCCAAGAGCACCGCCGACGGCTCCTCGCGCTCGCCCGGCACCTCGTCTCCGATCTACACCGCGCCGAGGACCTCGTCCAGGACACCTATGTCTCGGCGCTCGAGCGCGGAGCCGCGGAGGAGCCCCTCGGTTGGGCGCGGTCGTGGCGGCGGATGCGCGAGACCCTGCGCCTCAAGGCGCGCGAAGCGTTCCGCCAGGAGGACCGGCGCAAGCGTCGCGAGCGCGCGGCCGCCGCGCGCGAGTGCGACGAGTCGGGGGTGCCCGGCCGCGACGAGCCGACCTACCTCACGGCCATCGCCGAAGAGGTCGAGCGTCTGGAGGAACCGTATCGAACGACGCTCCGGCTGCGCTTCCTCGACGAGTGGCCGCCGCGCCGCATCGCGCGCGAGCTCGCCCTGCCGGTGCAGACGGTGTACTCGCGCATCGGTCGCGGTTCGGCGCTCCTGCGCGAGCGGCTCGAGCGCAGGTTGGGAGCGCTCGCGCCGCTCCTCTTGCTGGCGCGCGGCGCGCGAACGACGCCGCCACGTGCGCAGGGTGTTCGCCCGCCGCGCTTCGCCGTTGCCGCGGGCGCCGCGGTCGCTGCGGTCGCCGCCGGAACCGCGCTGTGGGTCGCCGCGGTCGATCCCGGCTCGCTCGATGGTGATCGAGCGGTCGCTGGGGCCTGGGACGTTGTCGCGCGGGCGCCCGATCTCGGGCCTGCCGCGCCGGTCCGGGTGCTCGCACCCATCGCCGTCGATCCGCTCGTCGCGCCGCCGCGAGCGGTGGACCCCGACCTGCAAGCGGGGCGCGTGGTCGACTCCACGGGTCGTCCCGTCGCGGGCGCGGAGGTGTCGTTCGAGCGCGGGATCCTCGCGTTCCTGACGACTTCGGTGGAGCAGACCAGGTTCACCGCGCAGAGCGTGGAAGCTCGCACGACGAGCCGCGCCGACGGGAGTTTCGAGCTCGCGCTCTCGCGAACGGTGGAAGGCCGCGTGATCGCGCGGTCGTCCGGTCTCGCGCCGCTCGTGGCCGTGATGGTCCCCGTGCCGCTCGGCATCGAGTGCATCGAGCTCGTCGTGGCGCCGGCTGCTCGGCTCGGCGGCGTCGTGCTCGACCGAGAGCGCACCCCCGTGCGCGACGCCTACGTCGTCCTGCGCGCGCCCGCCGCGTTCCTGGCCGCGCTCGAGCACGAGGATCGCACTTGGCACGCGGGGGTCCACGCCGTGACGGACGCCGAGGGACGGTTCGCGCTCCAAGACGCTTGGGATCTCCCCGGCTCGCGCGTCGAGCTCTACCGCTCCGACCTCACACGGCACCTCGTGCTCGCCGGCGGCGAACGCGAGCTAGAGCTCGTCGTCGAGGAACTGTGCGCCGACGGGGAGAGCCTGCGCGGCTACGTCGTGACACCCACGCTCGAGCCGATCGCCGGCGCGGGCGTGTTCGCGGGTCGCGAGAACCGCCGCTCGGCCGCGGACGGCTCGTTCGAGCTCCCGCTCGCCGCGCTCGAGGAACTCGATCGGATCTGGGCCGTCGCGCGCGGCTCGCTCCCGGTTGCGTACGACCTCCCGCGCCTCGCGAACGGGAGGCTCGACCTGCCGCCCGAGATCCTGGTCGAGATCGGCGAGCACGCGCTCGCGATCACGGGCACGGTGGTGGACTCCGACGGGCGCCCGATCCCGCGCGCGAGGGTCTGGTGCGCGGACCCGACGCCCTTCGCGCCCGACCTGACGGGAGGCGTGCTCGAGGTGTGGATCGCCGGCGAGAACGCGGGCGACCCCTACGTCGTGGCCGACGCCGGCGGCGCCTTCGTGCTGCCGCACCTCATGCGGCGCGCGTACCGAGTCGGCGCGCTCGAGCGCGCGACGTTGCGCTCGGTGGTGAGCGAGCCGATCGCCGCCGGCTCGCGGGACATCGTGCTGACGATCGCGACGGACGCCCCGCTCGAGCCCTTCGACGGCGTGGCGGTCGACGTCCACGGGGCGCCGCTCGCGGGCGTCACGCTCTCGCTCGAGCGCCCATGAGCCTGATCGAGTCGACGGAGGGCGGGCGCGCGCACCAGTTCGCCATGCCGGGCGCCGTGGTCGTTACGGACGCCCTCGGACGCTTCGCCTTCGCGGCGGCGCCCGAGGATGGGTGCCTGCTGCGCGTCGGCGGCAAAGGCGTCTTCGACGGCGCCGCGCCGCTGCCCCGTGCGCGTCGCGGCGCGACCGTCGTCGTGCCGCGCGTTGCGCGCTTGCACGTGCGGGCGCACGGGCTCGGAGGCAATCGCCTCGACGTCCGTCTCCTCGACGCGAACGGCGAAGCGCTCGTCCTGCATCCCGCCGCCGACATGGACCTTTCGATCATGCTCCAGCCGCGTCGCTTCCTGTCGCTCGCGGACGGAACTTGCGAACTGCGGGTGCCCGACACGGGACGCACGCTCGTGCTCGAGAGCGAAGGCGTGGAGCTCGTCCGTCGCGCCGTGGAGCCCGTAGCCGGAGCGGTGGTCGTGGTCGGCTCGCGCCCGGAGCGAGCTCAGTAGCCGTCGTCGGTGTAGTGGCTCGTACTGCCGTCGATCGACAGCCGGCCGGTTTCGGCCTCGACGTGCACGATGCGCTGGTCGCCCTGGAACTCGAGCGTGATGCGCGCGCCGGTCTTCGGCACGCCGCGCGTGTCGTACAGCAGGGTTTCGCCTTCCCCGAGCGCCACGTCGGTGATTCGTACGCCGCGGAAGACGGCATCGCGGTCGTAGGAGCGGCGGAGCTCCGTCGCCTCGCCGAGCTCGTAGATCCCGTCGTCGATGCGGTAGCCGTCACCGGCCTCGTCGAACTGCACTTGCACGTCCCGGCTGATGTAGGCGGCGCGGTTCTGCGCCGCGCGCAGGTCCTTCGCGAGCAGGATCGCGGCCTTCTCGAGCGTGACCTCCGCGCGCTCGAAGAACGACGGAACGGCGAGCGACGCCACGGCCGCGATCAACACGAGCGCCACGACCAGATCGGTGAGCGTGAAGCCTCCGCGGACGCTCTCTTGTTTGCCGATTCGGATCACGGGCCTCTGCGGAGTCCTTCGGGCCGTGCGAGCCCAGAGATCCTAGCCTGCATCCCTCTCCAGCCGCCGGCTGCAACGCCGCAATTCCCGGCATCGGCTGCGTTGGGCTGGGTCGCCCGCCTGGCATCTACCAGCACTTGCGACGTTTCATTCGCCATCTGGTGAGAGAGGCAGGGAGGGATACGCGGGTTGCGGCCGGGAACGGCGTGTCGCGTTTCGCCGTCGGGCTGGCCGTCGGCAACCCGCGCGAGGCCGCCGCGATCCCTCCGGCGCCGAGTGCTGGCCCGGGGTCCTTTCGGTTTCTCTGCTCGGCGCTCTTGAGATCGAGGCGGCCGGCGGCCGGAAAGCCCTTCGCCTGGGACGAAGGTCCGAAGACCCAGGCATCCCGGAGGCGAAGCGGCCTACTCTTCGGCGTCCGCCGTTCCCGCTTCGCCCTTCGAGCTCTTCGAGCCCTTGCGTTCCGGGGGTTGCGCGGCGGCGCCGTCGCGCGCGGAGGCCTTCTCGTCCACCAGCTTCGCGAAGTACTCGGGCATCTCGACGCCGCCCACGTCCTTCATGATCTGCATCATGGGCGGGAGCGCGGCGCCGAGGCCGCGCAGGAATCCGGCCGCGCCGCCGCCGGCCGCCCCGTTCCCGCCGTCCCACACGACCACCTTGTCGAACTTCACGTTCGAGATGGCCTTCGCCGCCGTCTCCGACAGCTTGTCGAGGTGCTCGAGCATGAGCATCTGGAACGCGGCCTGAGCGCCGCCGCAAGCGTCGACGATGGCCTGCAGACCGAGACCCTTCTTCGCCAGGATCTCGTACTGACCGCGCGCCTCGGCTTCGAGCATGGCGTAGATCGCCGACGCCTCGCCCTCGGCCTCGATGCGCCGTTTCTGCGCGGAGGCTTCCGCGTCGACGATCGTCTGCGCCTTCTCGGCCCGTGCGACCGACTCGAGCTCGGCGCGCTTCTCGGCCTCGAGCTTCTTCCCTTGCGCTTCGGCGGCCTTGGCCTGCGCCAGGTACTGCGCCTCGAGGACCGCGGCCTCCGCGACGCGCTTCTGGGTCTCGCCCGTCTTGTAGGCATCCGCCTCGCGCACCTTGAGCTCGGCGACCGAGGTCGCGATGGCCGCCTTCGACTCGTTCTCGCCGCTCACGGCGCGCGCGTCGGCGCTGGCGACCGCGATGCGCATCTCGCGCTCCGCCTCGCGGACCTGCGCTTCGCGCTGCAGGTCGGCCGCGCGCTCGCCTACTTGGCGCTCCTTCTCGAGGTCGGCGATCTTCACCGCGCGGTCCCGGGCTGCTTCGGTCGTGCCGATGTCGCGCGTCTTCTCCGCGTTCGCGACCTGGATGGCGCGCTCGCGCTGGGCGGCCGCCACGCCGATGGCGCCGAGCTTCTCCTGCTCGGCCACGTCGATCAAGGCCTGCTGGATGGCCTCCGACGCCGCCCGCCGTCCGATCGCCTCGATGTAGCCGGACTGATCCGTGATGTCCTTGATGTTCACGTTGATCAGCACGAGGCCGATCTTCTTGAGCTCGGGCTCGAGCGAGGCCTGGATGCTCGTGAGGAACACGTCCCGGTCGCGGTTGATCTCCTCGATCCGCATCGAGGCGATCACCTGGCGCAGTTGGCCGAAGATGATGTCCTCCGCCTGTTTGGTCACTTCCACCGCCGAGAGCCCTAGCAAGCGCTGTGCGGCGTTGGTCATCGAGGCGTCGTCCGTTCCGATCGCCACCGTGAAGACGCTCGGCACGGCGACGCGGATGTTCTCGATCGAGAGCGCTCCCTCGAGCGGGATGTCGATCTGCATCGGGTCCAGCGAGAGGTACTCGTAATCCTCGAGGACCGGCCACACCAAGGCGCCGCCGCCGTGCAACGTGCGCGCGACGCGACCCTGCTTCGAGCGCCCGTAGATCACGAGGATGCGGTTGCTCGGGCAGCGCTTGTAGCGCCTCGCAAAGGCGATGAAGACGCTGAAGACGATGAGCGCGACCGCCAGAACGGCCAGGGTCAAGGGGATGTTCGACGCGTCGTTCGCGCCGCCGAAGAATCCCTCCTGTAGGAATGCCAACGTTCGATTCATGCTCTCCACCTCCTACAGCCCTTCGACCAGGAACGTGTCTTCGGTCTTCATCTCGACGATCCGGCAATCGCTGCCGGAGGGCAGCGTCTCACCCGTGGTCACCGCGTCGAACTCGACGCTCCGGCCCTGCATCATCACCGTGATCTTGCCCTTGCCCGCCAGGGCGCCGGGGATGCGCAAGTAGACGCGCGCCGTCTTGCCGAGCGCCTGCTTGGGCTCGAGGTTGCCCTGCGACTGGAGCCGCTGGAAGACGAGCATCATGTAAGCGACCAGGAACATGACCGACGAGCCCGCGGCGAAGGCCGCGAGGGCGCTGAGTCCGCTGCCCCAGCCGGCTTCCGTCCCGTACCACCCGACCAGGCCGAAGAGCGTCAGGAAGCTCGACATCGTGCGGATCGAGAGGAAGTTCGCCGATCCGTCCCCGGCGTCGAGGTCATCCGCGTCGACGTCGGCATCGATATCGGTGTCGCCGCCGATCCCGAAGAGGTTCAGGCCCGCCTGTCCGAGCAGCACCGTTCCGCCTGCCACCGCGCAGCCGATGTATACCTTGACGATCGTCCACTCGGAGAAGTGGTCCTTGAACCAGTTCAGAGCGTTCTGGAGGAAGCCATCCATCGTCGTTCCCCTCCTTCCGTCCGACGGGCGCCGCCGCGCCGAATCGCGCCGGCGCATTCTAACGGGATGGAAGCGCTCAGAAGATCCAAGTGAGCGAGGCGCCGAACACCGCGGCGACCTCGACACCGTCGTCGACGAGCTCCTCTCCGTCCGCGTCGATCTCCAGGTTGCGGTCGGCCAGGCCTCCGAACAACTCGATGTCGAGACCCCTCGCGTGCCAAACGAGCCCGGCGAGTCCGCTGATCTCGGAGTCCACGACGGCGGCGTCCCGCAGCGTATTCTGGTCCTTCAAACGGAACTGCCGCTCGTCGAGCCGCAGGCTGGCGTAGAGGTCCAAACGCTCGTTGGCGCGGTAGCTGGCGAGCAAGCCTGGATCGGCGGAAGCGATCACCGAGAAGCGCAGGTCGTCGGTGACGCGCCAATCCACGAGCGGCAAGGGGAAGAACTCGTCGTCCTCTTCGAGCCGCGTGCGTCCCGCGATCCCGAGGCCGAGCTCGAGCTTCTCGCTCGCGCGGAACAGGACGCCGAAAGCTCCTTCGCCGTACAGGCTTCCCGAGAGACTCACGTCGTCCGCTCTCCCGGACACGAGCGACAGGTCGAAGAACCAGCGCCGCTCGTCGCTCCCGGATGTGTAAGTGCCTCGGAGCGTGTCGTCCTTCGCGTCGTCGAAGGGGTCGGGGATGAACAGCATGGCGCCCGACCCGAAGTCGTACTTCGACTCCTCGTGCCGGTACGAGACCTCGGCGAACCCGCCCTCATCGTCCCCGGGCCAGGTGCGCGCCAGCGTGCCTCCCCAACGCGTGATCTTGAGCTGGCCGCCGTCATCGAAGTCGGCCTCGGTGTACGCTCGACCGTCGACGCGGAGCGACCAATCCGGTTCGTCCCGGTCGCCGAAGAGATCCTGTGCGAAAGCAGGGGATGCGAGGACGGAGAGGGCGAGGGCCGAAGCCGCGTGCGTGTGGAGCTTCATCGTTCGCGCTTGGGGGGGGAGTTCGGAGCGGGGGCGCAGCATAGCGGGCGTCGGGTGCGGAAGCGCCGACTTCGGCTGCCGCTCAGCTGCCCTCGGCGAGGAGTTCGGCGAGTCGGGCCGCGTTGGCGCGCATGGCAGCGAGGTAGTCCCCCTGCGCCGGTCGATTCCCGCACGGATCGAACACCGCGACCCGGACTCCGCGCCGGGCGAGCAGCTCGGCCGTCTGCGCCAGGGGCTCCCCTTCCCAGAGCATGACGGTGGCGGGGTGCTCCGCGAGGAGCGCGTCGAGCTCCGTCCACCCGGCCGCGTCCGGCGCCTCTCCGGGCTCCCAGTGGACGGACTCGAGGTTCAGCTCGAAGGCCCGCGCCAGGTACTGGTACACGGGATGCGAGGCCAGGAGCGGCCGGCGCGGCGCCTCCGCGAAGACCGCGCGGAGTTCGCGGTCGAGGTCGGCGAGCTCGCCGGCCAAGGCATCGAAGCCCGCGTGGAAGCCCTCCGCGCCGTTCGGACGCGCGCGCACGAGCGCGTCCCGCACGGCCTTCGCTTGCGCGGTCGCCAGCACCGGATCGAGCCACGTGGTGAAGGCCGTTCCCGAGTGCGAATGCGCACCCTGGGGTCCGTGGCTGTGCTCGACCGCGTTCTCGATCGCGATCAGCCGCTCGGCGAAGGACTTCGAAGTGTCGACCTGCGTCGCGAGCGGTAGCGAGGCTCTCTGGACCCACTTCTCGTAGCTCGCACCGTTTCGCAACACGAGGTCCGCGCGCTGGTAGTCGGCCACGACCGCGCGCCCCGGCGACCAGGACGCGGGATCCACGTCGGGCGGCGCGGGAAAGGTCACGTGGACGGGCTCACGCGAGCCCGCCGCCACGCGCTCCGCCATGAACGCGAGCGGATAGTTCGTGGTGTAGACGACGAGCGCGCCGGCCGGAGCGACGGAAGCCTCTTCCGCGGGCGAACTCTCGCGACTGCAAGCGACGAGCGCGACGAGCGCGACCATTGCGAGGAACTTCTTCGTCGGCGGAGTCGAGCTCACGCGCCCTTCCCGTGGCACTTCTTGAACTTCTTGCCGCTGCCGCACGAGCACGGATCGTTGCGCCCGAGCTTCGAGGCGCCATGGACGAACGGCGCCATCGGCCGTCGGACCTGGTGGTCGGCGTGTTGGCCCGTGCGCACCGCTTCGAGGAACTCGTCCTCGGTCTCCGCCAGCGCCCGGCGGATCTCGAAGGCGTCCGTCACGACCTGGGTCGCCTCGAGGTGTGCGAAGAACGCCGCCAACACTTCGGGGACGTGTCGGGCGAGCGGGTCCTTCGGCGCGAATCGGCTCGGCAGCGCGTGGCCGACCACCTCGTGCACGTCCTGGCCGTCGAGCAGACGCGGCTTCTTGCCGAGCTCCTCGTAGCAGATCGCCACGAACTCCTCCGCGATCTTGCGCAGCCCGTCGCGCTCGGGAACGGCGAGCGCGCGCGCCTGCGGCGAGTCGAGGAAGGCCGCGACTTCGAGGGCGATCTCCTTGGATGCCATGGCTTGGGCAGGATAGCGCCGCTCTGGCCGCGGGCGGCGGCGAGCACGCTCTCCTACGAACCAGGGCGCAGTCGGCCGGGGATGGAGAGCGAATGGGGGGACGGGCGGAGGAGGCGCTACACTCCCTGCTCGCGAGACAAAACAGCGTCCGTCTCGGGGCCGAGGAACTCTCCCCCATCTCCGTGGCGGGCTTGCGAGCCCAACTCGAACCCCACTCGAGCCCAACTCGAGACGGACTCTTTCGCCGCCACCGCCCGAGCGGGCGCTCGCTCCCTGCACTCCAAAGAGAGGATTCGCATGCAGCACTTTCTCGCGTTCCACGTTCGCCTTCTCGCCTTCGGCGCGGCCGCCGCAGCGCTCGCGGCCTGCACCGCGGCTCCGCAGCCGACTGCGCCCGACGCGCCGGTTCCGGAGCAGCACCGAGCGATCACGACCGACAGCCTCGAACCGTACCAGTGCGGCAGCATCACCCGCATGCACACGCTGGGAGGCGTCTTCCTCGCGAGCCAACCGGCGGCCGCCGACTTCGAGCAGGCGCAGAAGGGCGGCGTGCGCACCGTCATCGACCTGAGGCATTCGAGCGAGAACCGGGGCTTCGACGAGAAGGCCGTCGTGACCGGGCTCGGACTCGAGTACGTGTCGCTGCCCTGGAACGGCCCCGACGAGCTCACCGACCAGGTCTTCGATCGCTCACGCGAGCTGCTCGAGACCGCCGAGCGCCCGATCCTGCTCCACTGCTCGTCGGCGAACCGCGTGGGGGCCGTGTGGATCCCCTGGCGGGTGCTCGACGGCGGCCTCTCCATCGAGGAAGCCGTGGCCGAGGCGAAGGTGATCGGCTTGAAGACGCCCGCCTTCGAGGAGAAGGCCAGGGCTTACGTCGAAGCCCACCGCTGAGCCGACCGCGCGACTGGGCCGAAGCCCATCCGTGAGGGGTTCGGAGCGCCGTGGAGGGCGCGCGCGCTCAGAGCCGGCGGCCCTGGGCGGCGAGGATCGGCGCGAGGCCGGCGACGAGCTGGTCGACGTCCTCGGGTGCGAGCGCTTGGTCCTTGTCGCACAAGGCCTCGCACGGGCGCGGGTGACACTCGACGATCAAGCCGTCGGCGCCCACGGCGGCCGCCGCGAGCGCGAGCGGCACGACGAGGCTGCGTACGCCCGCGGCGTGCGACGGATCGACGACGACCGGCAGGTGCGTGCGCGACTTCAGGACCGGCACGGCCGACAGGTCGAGCGTGTTGCGCGTCGACGTCTCGAACGTGCGGATGCCGCGCTCGCACAGGACGACTTGGTGGTTGCCGCCGGCCAGGATGTACTCGGCGGCCTGCAAGAGCTCGTCGAGCGTCGCGCTCATACCGCGCTTCAGCAGCACCGGGCGGCGGATCTTTCCGAGCTCCTTCAGGAGCGCGGAGTTCTGCATGTTCCGCGCGCCGACCTGGATCATGTCGGCCCGCAGGGCGACCTTCGCCACGTCCTCGGGGCGCAGCACTTCGGTCACGACGGGCAGCTCGTAGCGCGCACCGGCTTCCACGAGCAGCTCGACGCCCTCGAAGCCGAGTCCCTGGAACGCGTAGGGCGAGCTGCGCGGCTTGAACGCCCCGCCGCGCAGGAGATGCGCGCCGCGTGCCTTGACCATCGCGGCCGCGTCGTGGATCTGGTCGCGGCTCTCGATCGCGCACGGACCGAGGATCAGCGTGAAGCGCTCGGTCCCGATCGGAACCCCGCCGACGCGCACGACCGAGCGCGCGCCGTCCGCCGCCAGCGCGTGCAAGGGCGACGTGCTCCGCGGAGACTTGGGCGTCGGAGCAGCGGAAATCGCAGAGCTCGTGGCGCTGGTCGCAGCCGGTTCCGGCTCGCGCGGGTTCGACTCCGGTGCTTGCGCCGTGTGCGGCGCGGAGGAGGTCTCTTGCGTGAGCACTGCCTGCGCTCCACGGGTGACGGGTGCGCGGGGTAGCTCGATCGGCTTCGCCTCCAGTGCGCGCGAGGGATAGCTCCCGAGCACGCGCAGGTGATTCGTGAAACGCCGCAGCTCGCCGAGCGCCGCCGCGATGTTCGCCTCCTCCGCGTAACCCTCGAGATCGGCCAGGAACATGTACTCCCACGGCGTCTCCGGCTCGGCGCGGCTCTCGAGGCGCGTGAGGTTGATGCCGCGCTCGGCCAGGACGCGCAGGCACGCCGCGAGCGCGCCGCTCTTGTCCTTCAGCGTGAACGTGAAGGTCGTCTTGCCCGGCCAGCGCGTGTCGGCCGGCTCGGAGTGCTTGGCCACGAGCAGGAACCGCGTCTGGTTGTGGGAGCTGTCGGCGACGCCCTCGCGCAGCACGACCAGCCCGTGGCGCTCGGCCGCCTCCACGGGCGCGATCGCGGCGACGAGCGGATCGCCGTTCTCGCGGACGGAGCGCGCTGCGCCGGCCGTGTCGAAGTGCTCCACGGCGCGCACGTGCGGCAGCGAGGCGAAGAGCCGCTGGCACTGGCCCAGCGCGACGGGATGCGAGCGCACTTCGCGCAACGCCTCGATGCGGGCGCCGCGCAAACCCACGAGGCAGTGCTCGACGCGCCAGATCTCCTCGTCCACGACGGCGAGGTCGCGCGTCACGAGGAGCTGGTTCACCTCGCCGATGCTGCCCGTGACCGAGTTCTCGACCGGCACGAGCGCGTAGTCGAGCTCTTCCTCCTCGAGCGCGCTCACGAGCAACGCGAAGCTCGCGTAGCCGCGCCGCTCGAGCGCGTGGCCGCGCGCGGCGAAGAGCTTCGAGAGCGCGAGGTCGCTGTAGCACGCCGGGGCTCCCTGGTAGCCGACGCGGACGACCCGCGCGCCGTGCGCGAGCGGCGCGCGTTCCTGGCTGCGGCGCGAGTAGTTGAGGATCTCGCGCAGGATCCGTCCGGTGAAGTACTCCGAGAGCCCGTGGCTGCGAGCCTCTTCCACCCAGACGCGCAGGACCTCGCGCTCGCGCCCCTCGTCCCGCAGCGGAAGGCTCGCGTCGGCCTGCTTGAGCTCCCCGACCGCCCGGACGGCCTCCATGCGCGCCTTCAGGAGCCGGACGAGCTCCCGGTCCACGCGGTCGATCGTCCCGCGCGCATCGCAGAGCTCGCGAGCGGCACCCTCGGCGTGCTGCCCGGCGAGCCCCTCGTCGTCGAAGCCGTTCTGGAATTCGTGCTGCTTCATCTCGGGCGGTCGTGCGGAGCCGCGCGGATTCGGAAAGATGTTCCGACGGGCGCGAGACGGGCTTCCGCAATCCGAAGAATAGACGCCTTTCGGGACGCGGGTCGCGCGGAACCGGGTTCCGACGACACGCTCCCGGTTGCGCGATCACAGCCCCGTGAAGAGCTGGATCGGGCCGTGGCGGGGTCGATCGCCGTTACAGCTCGTCGAGCGTCGCCACGCGGCCCTCGTTGGCTTCCTCGAGCCATGCCATGAGCGGCTCGAAGTAGCGCAGCATCGGCTTCGCCGACAGGTCGCTGCCGGTCTTCGCGCGCAGGAGCTCGCGCCAGTCGACCGTCATGCCGGGCGCGAGGATCGAGTGCAGGAACTCGCCCACGTCCTTGCGGCCGTAGTAGTTCGTGTCGCGCGGATCCTCGTGCAGGATCTTGGTCGCGATGTGGTCGTGGAGCTGGAAGAGCAGCACGTAGGAGAGTGCGTAGTCGTAGTAGCCCGCCGGATCGTCGTTGACGTGCGTCTTCGTCGCGGCGTCGCAGAACTTCTCGCCGCGCGGCTCGGGCGGGGCGATGCCCTGGTACTTCGCGACGAGCTCCCACCAGCGCGCGTTCCAGCGCTCGCTCGGGAGCTCGTCCGCGTAGAGCTCCTTCTCGAAGTGGAACATCGTGCCCGTGGACCACGGGATGAACACCACGTAGTTCAGCGCCGACTGGAGCAGGAGCTGCATCGGGTCGGACTTCGGCCCATCCTCCGCCGCACCGAGCCCCACGGCCGCGGCGAAGCGCGGCTGCATGGCGGCGAGTCCCATGAGCGAGCCGATGCCCTCGTGGTAGGCGCGGTTCGCGCCCTCGCGCAAGAGCAGCGGCACGCCCGGCCGCGAGTAGGAGAGGTAGTAGTAGATGTGCCCGAGCTCGTGGTGCGTCGTCTCGTACCACTCCGTGTCGGGCACGACGCTCATCAGCGAGCGCACGTCGCGCTCGAAGTCCATGTGCCAGGCCGAGGCGTGCGTGTTCTTCTTGTAGTCGGCGCCCGCGGGCAACGGATAGAGCGACGACTTCTCCCAGAAGACGGGCGGCAGCGGCTCGAAGCCGAGGCTCACGTAGAAGCGCTCGGCTTGCTTCACGAGCCACTCGGCGCCCTTGGCCTCGAGCGCCGGGTCCAGGTCGAAGCCGGGCACGTCCACGAGCGCGCTCCAGTCCTGGCCCCAGCGATTGGGGAGCCAGTGGGCGGGGATCAGGTCCGGCACGGGCTCTCCGTAGCGCTGCGCGAGCTCGTGGCGTGCATAGGTGTGCAGCTCGCGGAAGAGCGGGCGCAGCTCGCGGTTGAGCCCGTCGATCTGCGCGGCGAGCTCGGCCGTCGTCATGCCGTACTCGCTCGCCATGTAGGAGAAGAAGTCGGGATAGCCGAGCGCGCGCACGCATTCGTTGCGCAGGCGCTGCAAATCGACGAGGCCCGCGCGCAGCCCCACGCCGACCTGCTTCGAGGCTTCCCACACCGCGCGGCGTTGCGCGGGGTCCGTCTCCTCGCGCAGCGCCGCGTCGATCGCGTTGGGGGTGATCTCCGCGTCCCCGAGCGTGAAGGTGAAGCCGTACAGCTTCTCGGTCTGCTCCGTCTCGGCCGCGATGCGCGCCTTCACGACTTCCGGCACGGTCTGCGGGTTGTCGCCCGCCAGGAACAGGACGCGCTCGAGCTGGCGCGCCTCGAGGTCCGTGAGCTCCTCCTTCGCCGCGAGGAAGCCGCGCGCCGCCTCGATGTTCGCGACGCTGCCGGTGAACTCGGCCAGCGCTTCGTCGGCGGCCTGCGTGCGCTCGGCGTTGGTCGTGTCGCCCTCGACGATGTGCGTGTTCGACGCCCACTGCGCTTCGCCCGAAGCGGTCGCGAGCTCCTGGTACGTCTCGCTGTACGCCTCGAGGAACTCCCCAACGTCGCGCGGCGAGTCGCTCGCCGCGCGGGAGCCGAGCGCCGTGCACCCGAGGGGGAGCGCGGCGAGGACGAGGGCGAGCAGGGACGACGGGATCAGCTCGATGGGGCGCATCCGACCAGAGTAATCGGCTCGACCCCTCCGGCTCGCATCGGATCTGTAAGCGCTGCAAGAACGGCGACGCGGGCGAGCGCATCCTCCGCGAGAGCGGAGGGCCGCGTGGCCGCGCGACCTTCAGACGGCGCTGCGCCCGAACTCGACCGGAGACCGCGCACAGGCTCTCCATCCGCGCTCGCGCAGGCGAGCGAACGAGCTCCCGCTCGCGCGCGCGAGGATGTGGCGCGCGGGCGCGCTCGCCGCGGAGCGTTCGATCGCGAGCCCGAGGTCCTCGGCCACCTCGGCCGCGGCCATGGCGCCGGTCGCTGCTCCACCCTCCATGAAGCCCTGCGCGTCGAGGCTCGTGTGCTCGCCGCAGAAGTGCAGGTTCCCCGCGCGCTCGATCTCCGCGCCGCAGAACGCCGTGTACTGGCCGACCCGGTAGCTCGCGTACGCGCCGCGCGTGAGCGGATGGCTCGGCCAGTGCATGCGCACGTGCCTCGCGTTCGACGCGGCGCCGACACCGGCGAAGACGCGCTCGTACCCGCCCAGGAAGGCCTGCATCTGGTCCGCCGAGCTTCTCGCGCCCAGGGCGCGAGCGTGCTCGCCGCCCGTGAAGTTCGTGACGATGCCCGCCGCGCCCGGCTGCAGGCGGCTCGTCTCCCACGCGCACTGGAACGGCAGGTCCGTGAAGACCTCGCCGTTCGAGCCCTGCGCGCGCCAGACCCGCGTCCGAAAGCCCGTCATGAGCTTCGCGTTCATCCCGAGGTCGAGCTCTGCGATCGCGCGGCGTTTGACGTCGGAGAGCTCGAGATCGAGCCGCACTTCGCGCAGCATCGTGAAGGGGATCGCGCACACGACGTGCTCGGCCGTCTCGTCGAAGGTCGCGCCGTCGCGCTCGAACGCCGCCACCAGCCGTCCGTCCGCTGCGCGCCGCAGCGCGACGAGCCGGCAGCCGGTGCGCAGGCTCCCGGGCGCGAGCCGCCGCGCGAGCTCGGCCGTGATCGCGTCGTTGCCGCCCACCACGCGGTAGCGCTCGTCGGACTCGCCGAACATCTCGAAGCGCGCGAGGTCGGTCGAGATCATGAGCAGCAGGTTGAGCGCGCTCGAGACGTCCGTCTCCAGGCCGTACTCCGTCACGTAGGCGACGTCGAGGAACGCGCGCATCGCTCCCGATGCACCGATCGAGTCGAGCCACTCGCGGATCGACGTGCGGTCGAGCGCCGCTCCGCCGTTCGGCGCGCGGTAGGTGACGGCGAGCTCCGGATCGTCGAGCGTTGCGAGCGCCGCGTCGATGCGCCCGGCGATCGGCGCGAACTCGACGAGCAACTCGGCGAGCGAGAAGCGGCGCCCGCCGAGGAACGCGATCGCCGTCTCGAGCGACGGATCGTCCGTGCGGAAGTCCGCCAGCGCGAGCTCGAACTCCTGCGCGAGGTCGTGCATCGTGCGGTGCGGCGTGTCGACGAGCTCGCCGCCGAGCTCGCAGTCCTGCGAGCCGAACGTGACGCGATCGGTGAGCATGCGTCCGCCCGAACGCGGGGAAGCCTCGTACACGTCCGCGCGCACCCCGAGCTCCCCCAACCGATACGCGCAATGCAGTCCGGCCACCCCCGCTCCCACGACGATCACGCGCGCACCGGCACGGACGCGCGCGCCGCTCCCCCGCTGCGACGCGCAGCCGCCGACCAGGAGCGCCCCCGCCGCCGCTCCGACCGTCTTCAGGAAGCGCCGCCGATCGAGCGCTGCGCGCCGCCGCTCCGCGTACTCGAGCAGCGGGACGCCGGAGCGGGACGCGCCGCGTGCCGTGCGCGCGGCCTCGAGCAGGAGCCGCGTCAGGGGCTGATGGGGCATGCGCGGGAGCTTCGCATCTCCGCGAGCGCGCGTCATGACCCCCGTCGACGCCAGTAGGAGTCGAGAGCGATTTCCGGCGCGCTCAGCCGTCAACCGGCGTCGTGCGGCTCTTCCTCGGGAACCTGCGTGCGCCACACGACGCGCCAGCCTCCGTCGCCCTTCCCCAGCACGAGCAGATCGCAGCCTCCTTCGTCGTGGATCGTCTCGCCGATCCCGTAGCGCACCCGGAACGCGAGCCGCGCCACGGCCGTCGCGCCGAACACGTCGATCGCGAGGTCCTGCACCTCGAACGCGAGCGTGCGGGCCAGCTCGACGTACTGCCGGTAGCTCTCGACCACTGCCTCGCGCCCGACGATGCGCCGCGCTCCGCCGGGAGCGACCAGCACGGCGTTCTCGTCGAAGAACGCACCGAGGTCCTCGATCCGCTCCGCGAGCCACGCGTCGTTGAGGGCGCGCACGAGCGCTTCGACCGCCGCTCGATCGTCCGTTTGCTCCACGCCCGCTCCTTCCTCTTTCGACCCTGTCACGAGGTCCTGGCGCGGCCGCGACCAGCCGTGCACGCAGGCGCGACGCTCCAGATCGTAGCGCCCCGCCCCATTCCGCAGCAGGCGGCACCGCGAGCCCGGCCGCGTCGCGAGACGCGCACGCGCGTGCTCGCATCCGAGCTCTTGGTTTCATTCGACGAATCGCACTCGCGGCCCTAGGGTTGGGGCTCGTCCCACCCACCACCCCAGGAGCCACCGTGCAGATCACCAAGCATTCCGTCGCGACCATCACGTACACGCTCACCGACGACGACGGGGCGGTGATCGACGCGTCCGAAGAATCCGAGCCGATGGCCTACGTGCACGGCACCGGCTCGCTCGTTCCCGGGCTCGAGTCCGCGCTCGAGGGCAAGCGCCGCGGCGACGCCTTCAAGATCCGCATCCTGCCCGAGGACGCCTACGGCGAGCGCGACGCCACGATGGTGCACGACGTCCCACGCAGCGACCTGCCCGCCGAGTCCGACATCCAGGTCGGCATGCAGTTCCAGGCCCGGAACGAAGCCGAAGCCTTCGTCGTGACGGTCACCGACATCGTCGGCGACAAGGTGCGCCTCGACGCGAACCACCCGCTCGCCGGCATCCCCCTCAACTTCGACGTCAAGGTCGTCGACGTCCGCAGCGCCACCTCCGAAGAGATCCAACACGGCCACGTCCACGGCCCGGACGACCACCACCACTAGGCTTGCTGGAAGGACGAGCTTCCATGCGCAAAGTCGAGGTCCTCCGCACGCGTTGTCCCGTGTGCCACGGCGCAGCCTTTTCCCGGGACGGATCGACCGCTCTGCTCTTCGTCTGCGCATGGCTCCTGCCGCCGTTCTCGTGGCTCCTCTTCCTGCTGAACCCGAACGTCGTCTGCGACGTGTGCGGGATCCGCTGGAAGAAGTGAGCGACGCGCGGCTCGATGCTCCGCTCGCGCTCGGACCGGGGGAGACGACCTGGGAGCGCGACCTGGCCGCCGGCCGCATCGAAGGCCGCTCGCCGCCGGAGCTGCTCGATCCCACGTCCGCGATCGACTTCACGTGGGCGGACGCGCACGGGCTCCGCGTGAGGGTCTCCGTCTGGCCGCGCGCGGACGGGACGTTCGAGGCGCCGCTGTTCCCCGCCGGCACGGCCGACGTCGCCTATCGTTTGCGCGGCGGCGACAGGGGCACGAGCGCGGTGCTGTCGATCCCCTGATAGGGATGCCCCGTCAGGGGCCGGACGTCGGCCGCGTTCGCGTAGTCTGGGGCTCCCATGCGCGAGCTCCTCGAGCCCTTCGTCGACGCCGGTGCGCGGCCGCAGCACGTCGAGCGCGTCGTGCGCGTGTGGCTCGCGGGTGGGGGCGTCGCGCGCGAGAGTCCCGAGCGGCGTCTCTCGTTCTCCAAAGCGCTGCGCGCGGCGCTCGACGAACTCGAGACGCGACTCGAGCGCGTCGCCGAGGTCGTGTCCGAGCATCCCGGCGCGGACGGCGGCGAGCGATTGCTCCTGCGCCTCGCGGACGGCAAGAGCGTGGAGAGCGTGCTCCTGCCGCGCGACGGCGTGTGCGTCTCGACGCAAGTCGGCTGCGCGGTCGGCTGCACGTTCTGCATGACGGGCGTCGGCGGGCTCGAGCGGCAGCTCTCGAGCGCCGAGATCCTGGCGCAGGTCGTTCAGGCGCGCCGCCGCCGCCGGCTACGGCGCGTCGTGCTGATGGGCATGGGCGAGCCGTCGCACAACCTGCCCGCGGTGCTCGAAGCCTTGACCTACCTCGGACACGCCGGCGGCTTCGGCCACAAGGAGCTCGTGTTCTCGACCGTCGGCGAGCCACGCGTCTTCGAGCGGCTCCGCGCGAACGCCGTCAAGCCGGCGCTCGCGCTCTCGCTGCACACGACCGACCGCGCCAAACGCGAAGCCCTCCTGCCGCGCGCGCCGAAGGTCGAGCCGCGCGAGCTCCTCGAGTGCGCCCTCGACTACGCCGCGCGCACGGGCCACCCGCTGCAGCTCCAGTGGACGCTGCTGGCCGGCGTGAACGACGGCGACGACGAGCTCGAGCGCCTCGTCCCCTGGCTGCGCGGCCGCCGCGCGATCGTGAACTTCATCCCCTACAACCGAGTCGAGGCCTTCGCGCACGCGAGCACGTCGCCCGAGCGCGCGCCGGAGCTCGTGCGCACCCTGCGCGCGAACGGCATCCTCGCCAAGCTGCGCCTCTCCGTCGCGAGCGACGTCGACGGCGCCTGCGGCCAGCTCCGCGCGCGCCTGCAGCCGTCGTAGCGCGCAGGCGAATCGCCAAGCAGACGGCAATCTGGTGCATCGGACTGGGAGCACGGCAAACGCCCTCGCGCCGGAGCACGCTCCCGACGCCGAAGCGCCGTCACTCCGAACACGGCGGTCAGGGCCGCCACGACCACACCGAACTCGTTCTTCTGCACGCCGAGCACCTCCGGGCCCCTGAACGAACGAGGGGTGCCCCGGGATTCGACGAGTTCGAGTTCTTGGACCTCGCGCTCTCGCCGCGGTCGGTCCTGAGCGCGAACGAAGCGCGCGATCACCAAGAGCCGAGGCCTTGCGACGTCGTGCGCGGGCGCGCGGGTTCGACCGCGCGCCCCGATCCAAGCGCTCGCTAGCGCGTCGCTGTCAGAACGTTCCGCGGATGCTGCCGCCGCCACGGCCGCGGCGGCCACTGCCGCCGCCACCGCTGCGCGGAGCGCCGCCGTTGCGGGCTTCGGGCGGTCGGCTCGCGTTGTTGGCGGGCGTGCGGCTCGACTCGTTGCGCTGCGAGACGTGGGCGGATCCGCCGCGCTTCCCGGCGTTGTTCGACGAACGCTGGCGCGCTCCGCCGGAGCTGGCGGGATGGGCGGCCTGCCCACGCGGTGCCGATCCGCGTTCGCCTCCGGACGAGCGTGACGTCGACGGCGTCGTCCCGTTGGCCTTGGCGCGGCGCGCCGCGGCGCGCGGGGTGTCGGCGCGGGCTCGACTGCGTCCGGGCTTCGCCCGGCCGTTGCTCGTGCGCGAGGCACCGCGGCCCGCCTTCGCGCTCAGGCGCTCGCCGACCGCGGTCGACGATTCCTCGAAGCCCTCGACGAAGCGTCGTTCGATCGACGACCCGAGCTTGCGCTCGATGTCGCGCACGGCTTCGCCGTCGGCCCTCGTCACGAAGGTGCAGGCCTTGCCGGTGAGCTCCGCGCGGCCGGTGCGGCCGATGCGGTGGGTGTAGGCGTCGGGCGTGTTGGGCACGTCGAAGTTGATGACGTGCGAGATGCCGGCGACGTCGATGCCGCGCGCGGCGATGTCCGTCGCCACGAGGACGTCGTACGTGCCCGCGCGGAAGCCGGACATGGCTCGGTCGCGCTGGGGCTGCGACATGTTGCCCTGCAGGGCCACGGCGTTGTGGCCCGCGCGGGCGAGGCGATCGGCCAGCCGTTTCGTGCGGTGCTTCGTGCGCAGGAAGACGATGGCCGACTTGAAGTCGTCGCCGGCCAAGAGGTGGCAGAGCAAATCGATCTTGCGCTCCTCGCCGACGGGGTAGAGCGCGTGCTCGATCGTCGACGCGGGCATCCCGTGATTGAGCTCGACGACGTGCGGCTGAACGAGGATCCGATCGGCCAGCCCGCGGATCTCCTTCGGCATCGTGGCCGAGAAGAGCAGGTTCTGACGCTTCCTGGGCAGCGCGGCGAGGATCTTCTTGATGCTCGGCAGGAAGCCCATGTCGAACATGTGGTCGGCTTCGTCGAGCACGAGCACCTCGATCCGATCGAGCCGCGCCTCGCGCTGCTCGTACAGGTCGAGCAAGCGACCGGGGCAAGCGATGATCACGTCGGGTTGGCGCCGCAACGCGCGCACCTGCGCCGCCTGCGACACGCCGCCGAAGATCGTCGTGGACGTGGCCGCGGTGAACTGGCCGAGGAGCGAGAACTCCGCCTGGATCTGCGACGCGAGTTCGCGCGTGGGAGCGACGATCAGCGCGCGCGGACCTGGTTTGCGCTCGCCCGAGAGGCGTTGGAGGATCGGCAGCGCGAAGGCCGCGGTCTTGCCCGTGCCGGTCTGCGCCAAGCCGAGCACGTCGCGGCCCTGGAGCACCGCGGGGATGGTCTCGAGCTGGATCGGGCGAGGTTCGGTGAAGCCTGCGGCTTCGATTCCTCGTTGGATGTCGGGGCGGAGGGGGAACTGTTGGAAACCGGCCTTGGACCGGTGAGCGAGTGTCGTGTCGATGAGAATGGGTCTTCTGGTGGCGCGTCGCGCTTGGGGCGGACGCGGTCACCCTGCTTCGGACCCATACAACAGCGACGGGCTCGAGAAGGGTTTGGAAGGCGCGACCCCGCTTGGAGACCAGGGGATCCTGCTGTGCGCCTCGGCCACGCTCTGCGCGGGCCTTCGATCGCTCCCAGGGTTGCGAGCCTCGCCGTCCATCAGGAAGGCGCGCTCTCCCACGAAGCGAGCTTGCACAAGCTAGTCGACCGGAGGGGCGAGCGCCAGGAGAGATTCCTTCGCGCAGGCAGAAGTTCGTGCCGCGGACGTGCTTCTTCGAGCCGCCTGGCCCGTCGCCGGAGCGCGGGGGTGGGTGAGGAGCCTCGATTCCGTTGCTCTCGCGCGGCGACGGGCGGACCGGCGAGGACGAGGCTCATCGCCCGCTCGAGGCCGATCCGTGCTGCACGAGGACACGCTCAGCCCGGAATCGCCTCCGGATCCGCGAGGCGATAGCTCGTGCTCCGACCGCCACCCTCGTTCTGCAGCAGGATCCCGCGCAGAGCGAGCTCGCGGATGTCCCTCAGCGCCGTGTCGGTGGAGCACTTCGCGAGCTTCGCGTACTTCGACGTCGTCAGCGCGCCCTCGAATCCGCCCAACAGGCGGTTGATCACGACCCGCTGGCGCTCGTTGACTGGCCGGCTTTGGATGCGAGCCCACAATCGAGCCTTGTGGAGCACGGCCGCCAGAGTCTCGTCGGCCGCGTCGATGGCGCGACCGAGGCAGCCGAGGAACCACGTCAGCCAGCGCGTGATGTCGAGGTCGCCGCGCTGTGCGGCTTCCAACTCCAGGTAGTAGTTCTTGCGCTCGGCCTCGAGCTGAGTGGAGAGGCTGTAGAAGCGCTCCGTCGTCCTGTCGGCGCGTGCGAGCGCGAGGTCGGCAATGGCCCTTGCGATGCGGCCGTTTCCGTCCTCGAACGGATGGATCGTGACGAACCAGAGGTGCGCGATCCCCGCGCGCAGGACCGGATCGATCGCGGCGGCGGACTCGAAGTCGCTCAGGAAACGCTGCATCTCCGCCTCGATCCGATCCGCGGCCGGAGCCTCGAAGTGCACGCGCTCGCTTCCGATGGGACCGGAAACGACCTGCATTGGCCCCGCTTCGCTCGGACGCCATGCGCCGACCGTGATGCGCGAGAGCCCGCTGCGTCCCGTCGGGAAGAGCGCCGCGTGCCAGCCGAAGAGTCGCTCGCGGGTGAGCGGCGCAGCAGAGCTCCGCGTCGCGTCGAGCAGCATCTCGACCACGCCCTCGACGTCTCGACTCGGTCGTGGAAGGCCTGCGATATCGAGCCCGAGTCGTCGCGCGAGCGAGGAACGCACTTCGCTCGGGTTCAACGCTTCGCCCTCGATGGCGGAGGACTTGACGACGTCGTTCGTGAGCACTTCGAGACCTGCCTCCGCGCGTAGGTCGAAGCCGAGTGCTTCCATCTTCCCGAGCAGCCGTCCCTGCCTGTGACGCACCGCGGCGAGGTCCTGCGCGATCGCCGCCGCATCCCACGTGAACGCGGGCCAGCGAGGCCGCTCATGCAGAAAGGTGGCGTCCCGTCGCATCTCTCGCGGGAGATCGTGCCCACCCCACCGTCGAAGGGCAAAGCAATCACCGCAAGAAGTGCGGCGATTGGGGCGCGCAATCACCGCACGTTCACGTCGCGGCTCCGGCCGAGGACTTCGACGTGGGTGGGGGAGGCGCTCGCGGCGCGCGAAACGCCTGATCGGCGTCTACAGCATTGGCAGCGTGCGCGGTCGCGGTCCGAGCGGGAAGGCGCGCTCGATCCGGGCGAGATCGGTCGGTAGGAGGACGAGGTCGCCGGCGCCGGCGTTCTCCTCGACGTGCTCCGCGCGCGAGGCCTTCGGGATCGCGAAGAGCCCGGGCTTCCGCACGAGGAAGGCCAACGCGACCTGGCGCGGCGTCGCGCCGTGGGAGGAGGCGATCTCGCGCAGCACGGCGCCGCCCGGAGTGCGATCGGGGAACGCGCCCGAGCCGAACGGCGAGTAGCCGACGAGCGCGACGCCGTGCGCGGTGCACCAGGGCAGCACCGCGTGCTCGATCCCGCGCTGCTCCAAATGGTAGAGCACCTGATTGCAGGCGATCCGTCCGGGTCCTGCGATGGCGAGCGCTTCCTCGAGATCGGGCACGTCGAAGTTGCTGACGCCCCACGCGTCGATCTTCTTCTGCTCGCGGAGCTCCTCGAAGGCTTCGATCGTGCCGCGGAGGGGCTCGTCCTCGCGCCAGTGGAGCAGGTAGAGATCCAGGCGATCGGTCCTCAGGCGCGCGAGCGAGCGCTCGCACGCCTGGAGCGTGCCCGCGCGCGACGCGTTGCCCGGCAGCACCTTGCTCACGAGGAAGACCTCGTCGCGCCGTCCGACGATGGCCTCGCCGACGACGTCCTCGGCGATCCCGTACATCTCGGCCGTGTCGATGTGCGCGAGTCCGAGATCGAGGCCGCGTCGCAGCGCGGTGATCGCGGCTGCCCGCGTCTTCTCGCCGAGCTGCCACGTCCCCTGTCCGATCACGGGAACGTCTCGCTTCGTCGGCCCGAACGTATGGGTGCGCATCCGTAGGTGCTCCGGTGGAAGACCGCGTAGCCCGTGAGTCGGCGGTCGAGAAGCCCTCCTCCGAGGGTAATGAGTTGCTTTCCGGCTCACTCTGCCATGCTCCGATCGAAAGGCATCGGAGACCCGCCGTCGACACGCCGCGGACCAGCGGCGAGCCGATTCAGCCTCGAGACCTCGGTCGTTGGTCGACGACCGGCACGTAACACGGCGCGGCCCGCAGCGGGTCGCTCACGGGACGGCCGTCATGCTCACCGCGTTGCTCGTGTGCGTGACCTCGAGCGTCACCGGAACGAACGTGACGAAGGCATGGTAGAGCACCGTGCCGGCCAAGCTCGGGTCGAGTCCCGACGGAAGCTTGAAGACGACCTGGCGCGTGCCCTTGGCATCCAGCAAGCCGAGCTTGGGCATCAGGATCGCCGCGGTGCTCGCGTTCAGGAGGAAGTTGGAGTACCAGTCCGGAACGAGGGGCAGCAACAGACCGTCGATCATCAGTCCGGGAGAAGTACCCGTGGCGCTGCCCACGATCAGGAAGGGGGCTCCGGCGTGCGCCGGCCCGGCGTCGAGCCGGAGTTCCTGCTTGCCCCCCGTGGCGAGGGAGATCGTCTCGGTGGGCGCGCTGAGCGCGACGCGTTCGAAGGCGCCCAGATCGACGCTCGAACCTTCCGGCCCGACATCGAGCGCCATGGGATCGTCGATCAGGCGGGGCAGGCCAGTGGCGTCGTACGGCAGGACCTCGTCGAGCACCCCGTTCTCGTCGAGGTCCTTGTCTCCCACGGGTAGCAGCGCGTCGTCGCCCGTATCGATACCGAGCGAGCCCGTCACGAGGCGCAGGTCGTCGTCGATCGTTCCGAGGATGCCGTCGGGACCGAGGGGATCGCGGAACAGGGGGTCACCTCCGATGACGTCGGTCCCCGGAAGGTTCCCGGTCCAACCCTGGACGAGGCTGCGCTCGATGATCGTGTTCACGGAGTTGAACTGCGACGTTTCGAGGCTTCCGTCATCGTCCTGGTTCCCGTACAGGATGGAGTTCGACACGATTGTCTGGTCCCCCAGGGTTTCGTTGTACAGCCCGCCTCCCGATGCGCTCGTGTTGTTCGCGACCGTGCAGTTGATCAAGACCAAGCTGCTGTTCGCGAACTGGTAGCAAGCCCCTCCCTTCTTACCCGACGTGTTGCCACTGAAAACGCATTGGATGGCGGTCACCCTGGAATTGCGGCTCGCGATCGCGGCGCCGTGACCGATGGGCGCGGTGTTCCCGAAGAACCGGCAGTTGATCAGCGTCACGTCGCTCGCCATGTTCCAGACCGCCGAGCCACCGGCCGAGATGTTGTCGTTGGCCACGAAGTCACAATCCTCGAAGAGCGCCTCGCAGAGTCGGTTGTAGGCGCCCGCGCCGCCGTTGTTGAACGTGCCCGCCGAGTTGTCGGTGATGAGGCACCCGCGAATGGTCGCGCCGCCCGAGCGATTGTTGATCCCTGCTCCGGCGTCTCCTTCATGGGGACCCGAATTGGCGTTGCCGTCGCGAACGACGAAGCGATCCAACCACGCCGTACCGTCGGCACCGGTGCCCGAAACGACGTGGATGCTGTTCTCTCCGGTGTTGGCGAAGTTCGGGCCGTCGTCCAGCGCGAGGTCGCCGGTCAAGATCGAGATGAGCTCTTCGCCCCGCTCTTCGAGTAACTGTTCCGTGCCCACGAATCCGCCGTACAAGCGCACGCCGGAGAGCATCTGGAACGAGGCGAAGCGATCGCCGGGCGTGAAACCTCCGCCTTGATCGGGGCGGTAGATCCCGCCGGCGACCCACAGCTCGTCGCCCGGCAACGCCCCCACGAGTGCGTCTTGGAGCTGCGCGTAGGCGTTCACCCAGCTCGTTCCATCGAGGCCGCCCTGGGAGCCATCCTTCACGTAGACGACCTTCTGGAAGCAATACACATCCGCCTTGCCGCTGCCCTGGACGGAGCCGTCCGCCAGCGGACTGCCGACGATTGCGACAGGCCCGAGCAGGGCGACGGAGGATCCGGCACGGCCCCCCGCGGCGCTGGGAGTGAGCTTGAGCGTCTGTTGCCACGCGTTCTTGCGCTCGAAGACGTAAGCCGCTCCGGCGTTCAGGCCGGCGGAGTCCTCGCGGTCCGCTCCGACGATCACTCGGCCGCCCGAGATCGCCACGGCCTTGCCGAAGAAGTCCGACTCTTGGGCGTCGTTCGCTTCGAGGATCGCGACCTCGTCCCAGGTATCGTCCAGCATCGATTCGGTGCCGTTCCCGTCACGCTGGTACACGTACGCCGCACCGGAGTTGAAACCGCCGGCACCGTCGAAGAACGATCCGACGACAATCCGGTCCAGACTCGAGTCGAGAGAGATGCCGAACAGGTCGTCGAAGGCCGCATTCGAAGCGGTCAGCTTGGCTTGCTGCTGCCAGGCGTTCCCGTTCTTCTCGAAGACGTAGACCGAGCCGGAGTCGAAGAACGGAATGCCCGGGTCCGCATCGTCGTCCTTGGGTGAGCCCACGACGACGGTCGTGCCGAAGACGTCGACCGTCGAGCCGAAGACGTCGTTGGGCTCGGGGTCCGCGGGCAGGAGCTTGGCGACCTCGACCCACGTTCCGCCCACCTTCTCGAACAGGTAGGCTGCACCGGATTGGGCTCCGAAGTCGTCGTCGGCCGCCGCGCCGGCCACGATCAGGTTGCCGTACACAGCCACCTCGCGACCCAGGCCGTCGCCGAGGGCGGCGTCGGACGCGACCAACTTGGCGGTCTCGACCCAGGTTCCTCCGATCAGCTCGAACACGTAGACCGCGCCCGAGTCGACGGCGACGGTGTCGGCGAGCGTGGCTGCGACGACCGCGACCTGCTTGTGGACGTCGACGCAGTTGCCGAAGGCATCCCCGGCGGCGGCGTCACTCGCGCGGAGCTCGGCCGTGAGTTGCCAGTTCCCACCGTTCAGCCCGAACACGAACGCGGCGCCCGCCCCGGAACCCGCCACGTCGTCCGACATGGCGCCGACGATCGCCGTCTTTCCGTACGCCGCGACCGAAAATCCCACTAGGTCGCCGCTCGCCCCGCCCGGCGTCATCAGCGTTCCCTCGGCGCACTGCTGCGCAACAGCGGGCTCGACGAACATCGAGAAGGGCAACGCGAGAAGGACTTGGATCGGACGCAACCCGAGCTTGGGGACGAGCATGTCGAATCGCTGAGTTGGGGAGCAGGACGGGACGGACAGTTGCTCGCCAAGCTTATCCCGAGACCCTGCATCGTGGGGAGCCGGCCTCCTCCAGGAGCGTCCCCCACGACCGTTCGTAAGACGCGCTCCGGAGCGGGCTTGCTCGAGCCGGGCGCGGGAGGTTGGCGTGCGCGACGCACTGAGGATTCGTCCGCGCCGTCGCCGCTGCGCCGTCCACGAACCCGCGGGTTCGGCCGAATCGCCGAACACCGGTCGACGGCATCTCGATCCGCGCTCAGTTCGAGCGATTCGACGGCGTCGGCTCGAAGCGGACGACTCTCGACTACGATGAATCCGATGTTTGGCGCAGGTTCGAAGCGCGGCTACGTCCCGCAATCGCCCGACACGAGCGAGTGGGCCGACCGCCTGCTCTTCGACCATTGGCGCGCGATGTCGATCGTCGAGAAGGCCGAGCTCGTCCGCGACCTGTGCCAGGCGCAGCACGAGCTCTCGCTCGCCGGCCTCCGCGCGCGGCACCCCGAAGCGAGCGAGGAGGAGCTCGAGCTCATGGCGGCCCGCCTGCGGCTCGGCGACGAGCTGTTCGAGCGGATGCTGACGTGCGATCGGCTCGTGATCGTGACGAACGTTGACCCGGTAACCGTCGCGGTCGAGGTCGCGAGGATCCTGGAGAGCCTCGGGATCCCATACCTCGTCGCCGGATCGATGGCGAGCACGCTGTACGGCGAGCCGCGCACGACGCTCGACGTGGACTTCGCGGCGCACATCGATCCCGCGCAGGTCGACCCTCTGTGCGCCGCGCTCGAACGCACGTTCTACGTCGACCGCGAAGGAGCTCGGCAGGCCGCTCGGTCGGGCGGTCTCTTCAACGCGATCCACACGGGTACGCACGTCAAGGTGGACATCTACGCGCGCCCGCGCACGGGAATCCACGCGGAGGAAATTCGTCGCGCCGTGCGAAGGAGGCTGGGACGAGGCGCCGAGACGGAGCTCGACGTCGCGACGCCGGAAGACACCTTGATCCAAAAGCTCCGCTGGTACCGCCTCGGCGACAAGGCATCCGATCGTCAATGGCGCGACGTGATGGGAATCCTCAAGACCATCGGCCCGAAGCTCGACCGCGCGTACCTCGATCGATGGGCGTCGAGCTTGGGCCTGACCGATCTCCTGGAGCGCGCATTCGAGGAAGCAGGACTGCGCGAGGCGTGAGAGAGCCGAGCGACCGACCGCCCGGCGAATCCGCCGTGGGTCATGGGTCTGCTCGACCGTCGACCCCGCATCGCGGCCGAAGAGCTATGCTGCGCGCTTCCGAGCGCCCGTAGCTCAGCAGGATAGAGCACCGGTTTCCTAAACCGGGGGTCACAGGTTCAAGTCCCGTCGGGCGCGCCACGCACACCGCTGCATCGTCCGCAACATTGGGTGAACCGTGTAGCGGGAGCGTCGTCCGGTAGTTGGCATGGCGCACGAGCCGTCGAGCTCATGAGTCGAAGAGCGGTCCGACACGGATCGAATACGAGAGCAGCGGGGGAACCGTTCGAGCCCAGCTTGGTCCGTTCGGCGAGGTGGCCGGGGTCGTCGAAGTGCTCGAGCCGTCGTCGTCGTTCAGCGCGCTTCGGCGTGGCGCAGGAGCTCGGCCATGGCCGTGTGGCCTTCCTCGAGCGCGAGCTCGAGCGGTGTGCGGCCCTCGCGGTGCCACTTGTAGCCCACCGCGCGGGGATCGGCGCCCTGCTCGAGCAGGTAGGCCGCGAGATCGCGCACGTCGTGCATCGCGCACAGGTGCAGCGTGGTCGAGCCCATCGTCTCCTGGTCGGGCGCGGCGCCGTGGTGCACGAGCAGCTCGGCCATCTCGACCGCCTCGCCGGGCTGCTCCTCGCCGAGCAGCGCGAACCACAGGAGCGGGAAGTCGTGGGCGCCGCGCTCGTGGATCAGGGTCGGATCGCGCTCGAGCCAGAACGACACCGTGCCCTGGTCGCCGAGCGACACGGCCGTGGGCAGCGAGAGCGGCGCGCCGTGATCCAGGTGGTAGCGGATGATCGGCCGCGCGCCGGTGTGCGCGCAGGCCTCGATGGCGAGCTCGTCGTCGGTCGAGAGGGAGAAGCTGAGGCGCGCGTCGCGTTCCACGAACTCGCGCACCACGTCGAGGTTGCCGTGCGAGGAGCCGGTGACGCGACTCTGGGTCTCGCGCGGGACGTCCGCGAGATCGGGTCGTCGAAGGGGCTCGCGGTTGGCATCCAGCGCGAAGCGGGAGGTGCGGTTGTCGCGCGGGACGAGCTCGTGGCGGGCGAGCAGCTCCGCTCCCGCCTGCCAGCCGAGCTCGAGCGCGAGATCGCGCGACGATCGTCCGGCGGCGTCGACGGCGTCGACCGCGGCGCCCTTGCGCAGCGCGAGGCGCACGAGCAACTCGTCGCGGCGCAGGACGGCGCCGTGGAGGATCGAGCTCTGCTCGCGCTGGGGCGCGTTCGGATCGCCGCCGTTCCCGAGGAGGTCGCAGAGCGCGATGCGCGCCCAGCTTTGGCGCGTGCTCTCGAGCGCACCGCGCGCCGGCGTGAAGCCGCTCCCGCCGAAGGGCGCCAGGTCGGGATCGCACCCGAGGGATCGCAGGCGGTAGCAGTCGTGGCTACCGACCAGGGCTGCGGCATAGAGCGGCGTGCCGCCGATCGGGTGCGAGCGCTGCAGGGTCGCGGGCTCGGCCACGGCCAGCGCCTCCATGCGCGGCCAGTCCTGCGCCAGAACAGCTTCGACGATATCCAGCTCGAGACCCGTCGCCTGCAACTCCGCGGCGACCTCCGCGTGGCCGTGGAGGTGCGCCAGGACGAAGGCCGAGCGCCCCGCTCCATCCACGGCGCGGGCGAGCGCGGGCTCCGCGTCGAGCAGGTTCTTCACCCGGTCCAGGTCGCCCGCTTCGACCGCGTCGAGGAAGGCCCGCGCGTCCGGTCGCCGATCCCTTGCCGCGAGGGACCGCGGAAGGAGCAGAGAGCAGCACGCGAACGCCCCGAGCGAGGCGAGCGCTTGCCGCCGGGAGGGACGGTTACCCAGGTGTCGCATGATGGAGGACCTCTCTCCCCGAGAGCGTCAGGCCGTATCGAGCGGGGCCAGATCCGCGCGAGCGTTTTTTCGTGGCCCGTCGCGCGCACGACCTGCGCTCTTCTCCCGGAACTCCGTCCACGATGCCGAGCGATCCTGATTGGAGCCCCGCCGTCTACCGCGAGTTGCGGCGTCTGGCGGAAGGCATGCTGGCCGCCGAACGCAACGGCCACACGCTCGAGCCGACAGCGCTCGCGCACGAGGTCTGGCTGCGGCTCCGCTCGAGCCGCAACGCGAGCGAGCTCGACGGGGGCGAGCTCGTGGGCCTCGCGGCCCAGGCGATGCGCCGGATCCTGGTGGAGCACGCGCGAGCGCGCGGCGCGCGCAAGCGCGGCGGCGATGCGCGCCGCACGACGCTGGACGGCAAGGCGCTGGCGGCGGAGCCCGAGGACTTCGTGCTCGAGCTGGACGAAGCCCTGACGGCGCTCCAGGGGATCGATCCCGAGCTCGCGCGCGTGGTCGAGTTGCGCTTCCACGCCGGCCTCTCGGTCGAGGAGGTGGCCGCGACGCTCGAAACCTCGGCGCGCACGGTCAAGCGCCGCTGGCGCTTCGCGCGCGCCTGGCTGCAGCAACGAATCGGAGAAGCGACGCCATGAGTCGCTGGCAGCTCCTGCAGGAACTCTTCGACGAGACGGTCGATCTCGAGCCGGACGCGCGCCTGCGCCTCCTGCGCGAACGAACGGCGGGTGACGCCGAGCTGGTCCGACTCGTCGAGGGGCTCGCGGCCGCGGACCGCTCTCCGCTCGCGGGCTTCGAGCGCTCGGCCGCCGAGCTCCTCGCCGCGCTGGGTCCCGAGCCGCCGGCGGAGGAGCTGTGCGGCCGGACCCTCGGCGCCTACCGCATCGAGGAGCACCTCTCGAGCGGCGGCATGGGCCGCGTCTATCGCGCCACGCGCAGCGCCGCCGGCACCGAGCGGCGCGTCGCGCTGAAGGTGTTGCGCCCCGGGCTCGACCTCGAGGCGTTCCTCGCGCGCTTCCAGCGCGAGCGCCAGGTGCTCGCGGCGCTCGAGCACGAGCACATCGTCGCCTTCCTCGACGCCGGCGCGCTGCCCGACGGTCGTCCGTTCCTGGTGATGGAGTACGTCGCCGGCGTCCCGATCACGGAATGGGTGCGCGCCACGCAGGCCACGCAGCGGAGACGGATCGAGCTCTTCCTGGGCGTGTGCGCGGCCGTGCAGTACGCGCACCGCATGCTGGTCGTGCACTGCGACCTCAAGCCCTCGAACGTGCTGGTGACGGCGCAGGGCGTGCCGAAGCTGCTCGACTTCGGGGTCGCTTCCGTCCTGGCGGACGAGGCCGAGTCCGCGGGTCGAGCTCCGCTCACGCCGGCTTACGCTTCACCGGAAGCGCTGGCAGGCGCACGGCCGACGGCGGCCTGCGACGTGTACTCCCTCGGCGTTCTGCTGCAGGAGTGCCTGTCCGGCGAGCTCCCGCGCTCCGGGCGAACACCCGCGCTCGGCCGCGACCTCGACGCCATCGTCGCCAAAGCCGTCGAGCAGGACCCCGCGCAGCGCTACGAGTCCGTCGATCGCTTGGGCGACGACTTGCGCCGGCACCTCGCCGGCCAGCCCCTCGCGGCGCGCGAGCACGGCTGGCGCTATCGCGCCGCGTGCTTCGCACGGCGCCGGCGCTGGTCGCTCCTCAGCGCGACGGCGGTGGTCGCCGCATTGATCCTCGGCTGGGTCAGCTCGGACCTCGGACGGCGCAGTGCCGAGCGCGAATCGGCGCGCGGCTGGCGCGCGCACGCAGAGGTCAAGGCCGTCGCGCGCATCCTGGAGGGCTGGGTCCTCGCCAGCGCGCGGGAGAACGAGGGCCGCTGCGAGCGCGCCGCGGCGCACCTCGAGGCGGCGCTCGCGGAGGACCTCGCAGCCTTCCCGGAGGCCGAGACGCTCGTGCGCCTGACGCTGGCGCGGCTCTACCTCGACCGGGGCGAGCACGCGCGCGCGCGCGTGCACGCCGAGCGCGCGTGGGAGCTGGCGCAGACGGCGAGCGGGGTCGGTCCCACCGAGCGCGCGCGTGCAGCCGAGCTGCGGGCGCTCGCCGGCAGCGGACCGCGCTGAGCGCCCGTCCTCAGCCGATCTCAGCGGGAGGTGACCGAGGGCGCGCCGCGGTCTGAGCAGGTCGGCCGAGCGGCTCGCTCGGGGCCTCGCCGGGCGCTGCGCCAGCGCGCGGTGACTTTTCCAGCGCCCGAGCTGGAGCGCTTCTTTTGGGAACTGCCTGGCTTTCGTGTTGGCTGCGGGGGGATGCACTGCCAGAACTCCCCTGCCCGCGCGGATTTGTCTCGACGGCTCCACGGAGCAGGGCCCCCGACCTCGGTCTGCGACTCCAACCTTCTCGCAGACCGCATCGTGCGTCGGGGGCCTCCACACGAAACCCAGGCAGTTCTCTTCTTTTGCATTCCGTTGGGCCTCGGCCAAGATGGGTCCGAACAGCCGGAGGGAGCGCAGGGCACGGCGCGGCGCGCGCAGGCCGGAATCACGGAGATTCCTGGCAGGCGGCGCGTGTCCCTTGCGCCACGGGGGTGGGGGAGGAGCGGCGGAGTCGAGTTCCCCGCCCACCCGAGAACGATCTGAACCCATCACCCCGAGACGACCATGTCCACTCCCATCGCTCCCCCTCGATCCCAGATGGCGGCCGCTCCCGTCGCGAGCCGCGCGGCGACCTCGACCTCGCAGTCCAGTTCCTGGCTCGGCCGCGCGCTCGCCCTCGCCTACGGATCCCTCGCCTACGTCTGCTTCCTCGGCACCTTCCTGTACGCGATCGGCTTCGTCACCGGCTTCCTGGTCCCGAAGACCGTGGACGGCGGAGCGAGTGCCGGCTGGACCGAAGCGCTGCTCGTGAACGGCGGCTTCCTCGCGCTCTTCGCGGTGCAGCACACGATCATGGCGCGGCGCGCGTTCAAGCGGCGCTGGACGCGCATCGTGCCGGCCGTGATCGAGCGCTCGACGTTCGTGCTCGTGACCTGCGCCATCCTGGTCGGGATGTTCTGGCAGTGGCGTCACATGCCGGGAACGGTGTGGGCGGTAGAGGGGCCGATCGCTTGGCTGCTCGCGGGCGTCGGCCTCCTCGGTTGGGGCGTGGTGCTCCTCTCGTCGTTCCTGATCGATCACTTCGAGCTCTTCGGCCTACGCCAGGTCGTCCGCAATTTCCTGGGCAAGCTTCCCGAAGCCCCGCAGTTCCGCGAGCGCTCGCTCTATCGCCGCGTGCGCCACCCGCTCATGCTCGGGTTCCTGCTGGCGTTCTGGTTCACGCCCGTCATGAGCATGGGACACCTCTTCTTCGCCGCGATGTGCACCGGTTACATCCTGGTGGGCGTGCGGATCGAGGAGGCGACGCTCGTCGCAGAGCACGGCGCGAGCTACCTCGACTACCGGCGGCGCGTGCCGGGGCTCCTGCCGCTGCGGCGCCCCGTCGCGTAGGGGCGTGTAGCGCACGGGCACGAGCGCGAGCCGAGCGCCGGCGCGGGTCGACCGCGCCGGCGTTCGCGTTCGTGGGCGGCAGCGCTTCCTCCGAGCTCCCGCTCGCCGCGCCTCTCGCGGGCGCTTGGCTCAGAGCTGCCAGAGGCCGTGGTCGATGCCGCCCTGGACGTAGATCGCGAACCTGCCGAGGCCGGGGATCTCCCAGGGCGGGTGGGCGATCTGGCCGCCGGCCGCCTCGGCGGCCTCGACCGCGGCCTCGATGTCGTCCACCAAGACGTAGGGCCGCACGACGGGGTTCTCGTCCGCGCGCAGCGGCGCGCGCACGCCGATCCGCCCGCCGCCGTTCAGCTCGGCCGTCCGAGCGTGACCGAGGCCTGGCTCCGGCTGGCCGAAGGTCACGCCGTGCAGTTTCGCCAGCGCGGCGCACGTCGCCTCCACGTCGGGGGTGACGATCTCGAGATAGTGGAGGTGAACTCGTTCCTCCTTCGAGGGCGGCGGTTCCGCTTTCGCCTGCGGGAGCGCCGTGCCGGAGGTGACGAGCGTGAGGGCGGCGATCGCGGCGCCCGCGAGCGCCGAGCACGCGTGGAGCACGTTCTTCATCCCGCGAGCGTAACGCGGGGCGCGGCTTCGGCTCCAGCGTCGGCGCGCTCGTTCGCGGGGCCGCGGATCGACCGGCGCCGGCTCAGCAGTGGTTGCGGGGCATCCGCTCCTTCGGGTGCGGGGGTAGAGCTGGCCCAGGAGGTACGCGACCTCGTACTTGCGCGCGTCGAAGCGCAGGAGCGTCAGCGGGACGACGAGCGGGACAGCGCCGAGCGCGCCGCGTGGAAGCCGCACAAGCCGTGCACGCCGCCGCCGGGCGGCGTCGACGACGAGCACAGGAAGATCGCCGGGTCGGGCGTCGAATACGGATCGAGGCGCAGCGCCGGGCGTGTGAAGAACTGCGACCAGTTCTGCAGGCCGCCGTTGATGTCGCCGCCCACGTAGTTCGCGTCGTAGCGCTCGAAGTCGGCGGGGCGCAAGACGTGCTGGGCGACGATGCGGTCGCGGAAGCCGGGCGCGAAGCGCTCGATCTGCGCGAGGATCGCGTCGGTCGCGTCGCCCGGCCAAGCGTTCGGGACGTGGCAGTAGGCCCACACGACGTGCCGGCCGGCGGGCGCGCGCGTCGGGTCGAAGCTCGACGGCTGGCTCACGAGCACGAACGGGCGCTCGTGCACGCGACCGCGCGCGACGTCGAGCTCGGAGGCCATGATCTCCTCGAGGCGGCCGCCGACGTGCACGGTGCCGGCGCGGCCGCAGTCGGCGTCGCGCCACGGGATCGGGCCGTCGAGGACGAGGTCGAGCTTGAAGGCGGCGGGGCCGTGGCGGTAGCGGGCGAGCTGCGCGGCGTAACGGCCGCCGAGGCGCCCGTCGGAGACGGCGAGGACGTCCCGCGGGACTAGGTCGAGCAGCGCGACCTGGTGCGGCGGCAGCTCGCGCAGGCTCTGCACGCGGTGGCCGGTCTCGATCTCGCCGCCGTGCTCGCGCAGACAGGCCGCGAGCGCGTCCGCGATCTTCTGCGAACCGCCGCGCGGGAGCGGCCAGCCGACGGCGTGGCCGGCGACGAGCAGCGCGAGGCCGATCCCGCCCGTCAGCGGCGCGTCGAGCGGCAGGAACGAGTGCGCGCCCGAGCCTGCGACGAGCGCGCGCGCGGCGGGCGAGCGGTAGCGGCGCGCGAGCATGGCGGCGGGGAGCAGCGCGGGGAGCGCGAAGCGCGCGAGCGCGGGCCGGCGCAGGAGCGCCGTGGGCCGCAGCGGGCCGAGCAGCGCGTCGACGATCGGGCTCCAGAGCTCGACGAGCGGCCCGAAGGCCGCCGCGTAGTCGCGCGCGTCCTCGCGGTCGTCGAAGGACGCGGCCGTCTCGCGCACGCTGCGCAAGAGCAGCGCCGTCGGGCCGTCGTCGAGCGGGTGCGCGAGCTCGATCGGCGGCTCGACCCACTCGAGGCCATGCCGCTCGAGCGCGAGCTCGCGGAAGAAGGGCGACGAGCGCGCCATCGGGTGCACGGCGCTGCACACGTCGTGCAGGACGCCCGGCTCGGTGAGCTCGGCCGTGCGGCAGCCGCCGCCGACCGTGTCGCGCGCCTCGACGAGGCGCACGCGCTTCCCCTCGCGCGCGAGCGCGATCGCCGCGGCGAGGCCGTTCGGCCCGCCGCCCACGACGACCGCGTCGATCACGGGGCTCCGAACGGGGCCGCGTCGGGGTTGGCGATGAAGGGCTGCACGAGCGCGGGAGCCTACTCCTCGTCGGACTCGAGCCGGTCAGCGCCGCTCGCGGACGACGCGGACGACATCTCGACGAAGTCGCGGTTCACCCGAGAGCCCTTCCGGCCAGACCCTCGTCATCCGCTCGGACGGAGTCGTCGCGCGCAACTTTGGATCCTCGGCGGGATCGTGGAGGTAGTCCGAGCGGTCCACGGCGACGAGTCTACCCGCGGCGGTCCTCCCTCACATGCCGGCTCGACGCGCACCGGGCGCGCGCAGCGCGGGCATCTCGTCGCGCCCCGTCACGCGGCCCGCGAGGTCCGTCGAGCCGCGCACCGGGTCTGCTAGGCTCTCACGCGACACGGGCGAGCAGCGGATGGCGGACGAGAGCATCGGGGAGGTCGTGCTCGCGGAGAGATGGAAGCGGTTCTTCCCGGCCGCGATCCGCGTGCGCGGTGCCGCCTACGCTCGCGACGGGCTCGTCGACGTCACGGAGCTCGAAGAGGGGCTCGTGCAGGCCGTGGTCCAGGGGAGGACCGCCTACGACGTCTGCATCGATTGGAGCGATCCGGACGCGCCGATGGGATCCTGCACGTGCTCCGGGTTCGACGCGTTCGGCCCGTGCAAGCACATGTGGGCGCTCGTCCTGCGCCTGGAGGGCGCGACCGAGGCCGCCGGGAGGCGCAGCGGGTCCATCGGACGTGAGGATCCACGCCGGAGCCCCTGGCGCGCCCGCCTGGACGGTTTGCGCGCAGCCGTCGAGCATGCGGCCCGAGCTGCGGCCGAGCTCGGGGAGCGGAACCCGTGGCACGGCTCGATCGAGCCCGACTTCGAGATTCGCTACGTGATCTCGGTCGAGGGATCGCGGGACACGGGCGGTCTGCTCGTGGAGCCGCGCATCCGCCGCCGCAAGAAGAACGGTGGATGGGGGGCGGAGCGCGCTTTCTCGCCCGGCGGCCGGGGAGCTTCTGGGCTCGACATGTCCGACCGGCGGATCTTCGCCGTGCTCGAGGGAGCGGGCGACGACGTCGGCTACTTTTGGCCTCGCTCCGCCCTCGCGGAGTACCGCGTCGAAGGCGAGCTCCTGCCCGTCGTGCTCCCCATTCTCGTCGCCAGCGGACGCTCGTTCGCGAGGAGCGCCTCCAAGTTCTTCGGACCGCTCGTGCTCGACGAAGGTCCGAGCTGGCACCCGTCGTTCGACCTCGAGCGCGACGCGGAATCGCTCGTCCTGCGCGCGGCGCTGGTCCGGGGCGAGGAGCGGATGGACGTGGCCGAGCCCGACTTCCTGCTCGACGGCGGATACCTCGTGGTCCGCGACGTCGTCGCCCGCTTCGACGAGGCGGGCGCGTGGATCCTCGCGACCGAGCTGCGCGCCAACGGGGTGCTGCGCGCGCCCGTCGACGGGCACGCGCGGCTCCTCGAGATGCTGGCGCGGCTCCCCGCGCGCGTTCTCGGTCACGTCGACGGGATGGAGGTCTCGGGTCAGGGGACCCCACGACCGTGTCTCCACGTGGAATCCCCACGCGACGGTCCCGCTCGGGGGAATCCGAAGCTCGACTGCCGCATCGCGTTCGAGTACGGGAGCGAGCTCGTCGCTCCCGAGGATCCGCGCGAGCTCCTGCCGAGCGCGGGCGCGGGGAGCTACTCCGCGCGCGACTTCGCGGCGGAGCGCGAAGCGCTGCGGCGCTTCCGGGACTGCGGCGGCGAGCGCTCGGCCGGCACAGGGCGCGAATCGGGCAACGGAGCCGTGCCCGCGCGGCGCCTGCCGGCGCTGGCCCTCGCCTTGACCGAGGAGGGGTGGCGCGTCGAGGCGGAGGGCAGGCGCTGGCGACGGTCGCAGGGCTTCGCGCTTTCCGTCCGCTCCGGCACGGATTGGTTCGACCTGGAGGGCGGCATGGACTTCGGCGGCGAGACCGCCGGCCTGCCGGCGCTGCTCGCGGCGGCGCGCGCCGGCGAGCGGACGGTGCTGCTCGGCGACGGCTCGTTCGGCTTGCTTCCCGAGCGCTGGCTGGAGGACTGGGGCCTGCTCCAGCTCGCCCGGGAGGAGCGGGCGGGGGCTCTGCGCTTCGCGCAGAACCAAGGCTGGTTGCTGGACGCCATGCTGCTCGCCCGCGAAGGCGTCGAGGTCGACGCGGGCTTCGCGCGGCTGCGCGAGCGGCTGGCCGGATTCGACGGGATCACCCCCGGAGTGGAGCCGCGCGGGTTCGAGGGGACGCTGCGCGGGTACCAGCGAGCTGGCCTGGGGTGGTTCGCGTTCCTGCGCGACCTCGGATTCGGCGGTTGTCTCGCGGACGACATGGGGCTCGGCAAGACGGTGCAGGTGCTCGCCCTGCTCGAGTCGCGGCGGTGCGAGCTCGCCGGCGATCACCGGCCTTCGCTCGTCGTGGCTCCGCGCTCGCTCGTCTTCAACTGGATCGACGAGGCGGCACGCTTCACGCCGCGGCTCGCGACGCTCGACTACACGGGCATCGACCGCCGCGAGCGCCTGCGCGCGGCCGGGAGAGTCGACGTCCTCGTGACGACCTACGGCACGCTGCGCCGCGATGGGCCGGAACTCGCCGAGCGCCGCTTCGACTACCTCGTGCTCGACGAGTCCACGTCCATCAAGAACGCGAGCAGTCAGTCGGCGAAGGCCGCTCGACTCCTCGCGGCGGAGCATCGGTTGGCGCTCTCGGGCACGCCGATCGAGAACCATCTCGGCGATCTGTGGTCGCTCTTCGAGTTCCTGAACCCGGGCATGCTCGGGCGCTCGCGCACGTTCCAGGCCTTCGTCACCCGCAGCCCCGGGAGGGCCGGCGCCCCCGATCTCGAGCGCCTGGCGCGCGCGATCCGGCCGTTCTTCCTGCGCCGCACGAAGGACGAAGTACTCGACGACCTGCCCGAGAAGACCGAACAGACGATCCACTGCGAGCTCGGCCGGTCCGAGCGCAAGGACTACGACGAGCTCCGCGCTCACTACCGCGCGAGCCTGCTCCAGCGCGAAGCGGAGGTCGGACTCGGACGGATGAAGATCCACGTGCTCGAGGCGCTCTTGCGGCTGCGTCAGGCGGCGTTGCACCCGGGTCTGATCGACCCCAAGCGAACGGGCGAGTCGTCGGCCAAGCTCGAAGCGCTCCTGCCGATGCTCGAGCAGCTCGTGGGAGAGGGCCACAAGGCGCTCGTCTTCTCGCAGTTCACGGCGCTGCTCGACATCGTGAGGAGCCGCCTGGACGCGAGCGGCATCCCCTACGAGTACCTCGACGGACGCACGCGCAATCGAAAGGAACGGGTCGCACGCTTCCAAGGGGATCGCGCCTGCCCGCTGTTCCTGATCAGCCTCAAGGCCGGCGGCCACGGCCTCAACCTCACCGCAGCCGACTACGTGTTCCTGCTCGACCCGTGGTGGAACCCCGCCGTCGAAGCCCAAGCCGTCGATCGCGCCCACCGCATCGGCCGCACGCGTCCCGTCGTCGCCTATCGCCTGATCGCGAAGGCCACGGTGGAGGAGAAAGTCCTCGACCTGCAAGCACAGAAACGCGAGCTCGTGAAGACCCTCCTGGGCGACGGTCGCGCCGTGCTGAAGGACCTCACCCGCGAGGACCTCGAGCGTCTGTTGTCGTGAGCGCGCTCTACTCCTCTTCGGCCTCGAGCCAAGCCACGTCCCGCAGATCCTTGGGGCGGCCCGAGGAGCGTTTGTTCGTCAACAAGTGCTCGCGCGACAGCACCGGAACCGCGATGCCGGCTATCTCGACCGTGATCGCGCGGGCGACCGTGGGCAGCGAGAGCGTGAGCCCCGACGACGAGGTACTCAGCACCGCTCGCGGACAACGCGGACAACATGTCGACGAAGTCGCGGTTCCCCGGCGAGCCCTTCCTTGAAGGCCCACGCCTGCAACGTGAGCTGCCAGACCATCATCATCCGTTCGGATGGAGTCGTCGACCGGAGCTCGGGATCCTCGTCCGGATCATGGAGCCTCTTCAAGCGCGTCGGATAGGTCGAGCGGTCCACACCGACCCAAGTCTAACCGAACGGTATTCCGTCCCTCTTCGCGAAGGAAGTCGTGCTCGAGATCTTCGGCGCGCCCGGGGCACGCAGAAGTGCTCGAACGCATGGTCGAGGTGTTGACGCACCTCGACGCGAAGAGCAGGTAGCGGATCGCGGCGAGCGGTCTCGGCGCACGCGGGCACATGGATTGCGGATCGGATCGCCGGGGCGCGTCGGACACCTTCCGAAGAAAACCCTGGACGATGGACTCGCTTGCGAAGGATTCCCTGGCCGACCTCCGCAATCATCACGAGCCTCCGTGTCTCTCGCTCTACCAGCCGACGCATCGGCAGGGGCCCGAGAAGCGCCAGGACCCCATTCGCTTCCGGAATCTCGTGAAGGAGATGGAGGAGTCGCTGCGCGCGAAGCACTCGGCGAGCGTGGTCGAGGCGCTCCTGGAGCCGTTCCGGGCGCTCGCGGACGACGACGCGTTCTGGACCTACACGCGCGAGGGTCTCGCCGTCCTGGGCGCTTCCGGCACTTTTCAGGTGTACAAACTTCAGCGACCGGTGCCGGAGCTCGGCATCGTGGCGGCGAGCTTCCACACGAAGCCGCTCTTGCGGATCCTGCAGTCAGCAGACCGTTTCCAGATCCTCGGGCTCTCGCTGAAGGCGATCCGGCTGTTCGAGGGCAACCGCGATGCCCTCGACGAGATCGCGCTCCGGCAGGGGGTCCCGCGCACGCTCGTCGAAGCGTTGGGAGCGGAAGTGACCGATCCGCATCTCACGGTCGGCTCCTACGGCGGCAAGGGCGTGGGGGGAACGCCGATGCACCACGGACACGGCGCCAAGAAGGACGAAGTCGACAAGGACGCCGAGCGTTTCTTCCGCATCGTCGACCGCGCGCTCCTGGAGCATCACTCGCGCCCGTCGGGCCTACCCTTGTTGTTGGCGGCGCTGCCCGAGCATCACCACCTCTTCCACCAAGTCAGCCGCAATCCGTTCCTGCTGCGCTCGGGGATCCAGATCCATCCGGACGCGCTGTCGATCGACGCGCTGCGCGAGCGCGCCTGGCGTGCGGTCGAGCCCAACTACCTCGCGCGATTGGCGGAGCTCGTCGACGCGTTCGGGGAAGCGCGCACCCGCAAGCTCGGCTCGGACAACCTGGCTCAGGTGAGCGAAGCGGCCGCGGGCGGACGCGTCGCGACGCTGCTCATCGAAGCCGACCGCCAGATTCTCGGTCGGATCGACGCCGAGAGCGGTCGCATGGAGCTCGCGGGCGTCGGGGACACGGAAGTCGACGACCTGCTCGACGACCTCGGCGAGCTGGTAGCGAGCAAGAAGGGCGACGTCGTGGTCGTCCCCGGCGAGCGCATGCCGACGGACACCGGAGTGGCTGCGATCTACCGCTATTGACGAGGCGCGCTACTCCAGGGCGAAGAGAGCGAAGCGGTTGGCGTTGCACCCGAGGTAGACGGCGAAGAGCAGGAAGAAGGGCACGCGCACCCAGGAGGATGCGGCTCTCTCCTTCACGAGCGAGTAGGCGGACAGGACGCTGAGGAAGAGGAAGGGATAGGCGGGGAAGAGGAAGCGCGTGTAGATCGGGTCGTTGTTCGCGAAGGACCACACCGCGATCAACGCGGCGAGGTAGCTCGAGAGGAAGACCACGGGGACGACGCGCGGCTGGAGCAGGAGCTCGAGCGCCCCCGATCGATCGGGAGCTCCCACGCGCCGCAGTGCGGAGACGGTGCCCGCCAGGATCAGGGCCAGCGCGCACGCGACCACCGCGAAGACGAGTCCTTCGACGCGGTAGGGCGCAGCCTCGACGACTTCGTGCTCGGCCAATCGGAACGGGGAGAACAGGTCGATCAGGACCGTCTTGACGGTGAAGAGGACGTTCGTCCCGAAGTCGATCTGGTCGTTCCAGTGGGCGAGCTTGGGGGGCAGGCCGCGCCGCGGGACCATGCGGTTCGCTGCGAAGAACCGTCCTGTCTCGGCCTTCACGTGGAAGAACCAGGGCAGCGTCAGCGCCGCGGAGGAGGCGACGAAGAGCGAGACGTGGGCGACGGCCTCTCGCGCCGACCGGCGAGCGAAGACGGCGGCGAGCAGGACCGCGACCAGGGGCGCCAGCCACAAGAACCCGAAGTGCTTCGTGAGCGACGCGACCGCCACCGTGGCGACCAGGGCCAGCGTGAGGAAGACGTTGGGCCGCTCGCGCTGGGCGACGACGAGCATCATCGCCGCGAAGGCGAGGAGCGTGAAGAGGGTCTCCGCCACGAGGTGCTGGACGTTCGCGTAGATCGCTCCGCTCCCCACCAGCAGGACGAGGACGGCCAGCGGCGAGACGTTGCTCGCGTGCCTGCGAGCGAAGGTCGCCGCCAGCGCGAGGAGGCCGAGCAAGGCGATCAGGTTGAAGTGCTTCGCCGGCACGCCCAGCCGCTGCGCGCCGTAGAGGGCCACGGGGTAGGCGGGGAGCCAGATCTTCGGGTAAGCGTCGATCGCGCTCGCGAGGCTCTCGCTCTTCAAGAACTTGAGGTTGATCCTCGACTGCGCGTGCAGCCTCGGCTCGCCCACACGAGCGAGGAAGAGCGCCAGGAGGAAAGCGCACAGCAAGGCGACGCGCAGCGGCCAAGGACGGGCTTCGGACGACATCCTGCTCGCGCTTGCTCTTCGACCCCGATCGCGCTCCGCCCCGGATCGTACAGCTCCCATCGCCGTAGGCGAGTCGTCGAATCGGCAGGCCTCTTGGATCCGTCGCTGCGCCGGCGTTCGGCGCCGGAGGAGCGGTGCGTTCGGAACGGAGCCAGCGCGCGGGGCGGGTACGCAAGTGGATGGAAGTCGGGCTCCCGCTCGTCGTTGCCCGATTGCGCGCGAATCGTGTGAGGGTCTGGTAGCCTCGATTGCGTCTAGCACCGAACCCAGTTCCACGACGTCTTGCAACCCGAAGATCGCTCCACGAGGCTGCGCACGCTGCTCGAGCAGGCGTGGCTGCAGCCGCGCGCCGAGCGCGAGGCTTGGCTCTCCCGCGAGTGCCGATCCGATCTCGGACTGCTCGAGCGCGCGCGCGCGCTGCTCGAGCCCGACGCGGTGCCGGACGGATTCCTTTCGACGCCCTTCGACGGGATCGGCGGGGGTGCGTCCTCGGCCGGGGAGCTCGCGCCCCGAACGAGACTCGGGCCCTGGAGGCTCGAGCGCGAGCTCGGCCGCGGCGGGATGGGCGTCGTGTGGCTCGCCGAGCGCGACGACGCGGCCTTCCGCCGCCGGGTCGCGATCAAGGTGCTGCACGGCGCCTCCTTCGATCGCGACCTGGAGCTGCGGTTCCGGCGCGAGTGCGCGCTGCAGGCCTCGCTCGAGCACGAGGGCATCGCGCGCCTGATCGACACCGGAGTCGCCGCCGACGGGCGGCCGTTCCTCGTGCTCGAGCACGTGCAGGGCCAGCCGCTCGACCAGTGGTGCCGCGCGCGGAAGCCGGGACTGCGCGAGCGCCTCGAGCTCTTCGCGAAGATCTGCGACGCCGTGCACCACGCCCACCAGCGCCTCGTCGTGCACCGCGACCTCAAGCCCGGCAACATCCTCGTGACCGACGAGGGCGAGCCGAAGCTCGTCGACTTCGGCATCGCGAAGCTCCTGCATCCCGAGGAGGGTGCCACCTGGGCCGATCTCACGCGCGGCGAGCAGCGTTTGTTCACGCCGTCGTACGCGAGCCCCGAGCAGCTCCTCGGCGGAACGGTCGGCGTGCCGAGCGACGTCTATGCGCTGGGCGTCATCGGCTACGAGCTACTCGTCGGAGAGCTCCCGTTCGACCTGCGCGAAGCCGACTGGAAGGAGCGGCTGCGAATCGTGTGCGAGGACGACCCGCGACCGCCCAGCGCGGTCGCAGTGCGGGCCGGATCGACTGCCGTGACGCCGACTCGGCTCTTGTCCGGGGACCTCGACGCGATCTTGCTCTACGCGCTGCGCAAGGAGCCGGAGCGCCGTTACGGCTCGGCGGAGTCCCTCGGCGACGACGTGCGCCGTTACCTCACGGGCCTGCCCGTACGCGCGCGGCCCGACACGCTCGGCTACCGCAGCTCGCGCTTCCTGCGCCGCCACCGCGTCGCGTCCGTGGCGGCGGCCGTCGCACTCCTCTCGTTGTGCGTCGGCTTCGCCGCGACGCTCGCCCAGTACTTCGAGGCCGAAACGGCGCGCGACCTCGCCGAGGAGCGCTCCGCGGCGCTCGAGGTCCTCACGCGCGATCTCGAAGCTGAGCGGATGGCCGCGGTCGATCGCGCGGACGAGTTGGCGCGGCTCGGGGGGGACCTGGCGTCGGAGAGCGAGCGCGCGTCGCGGCGCTTCGACGACGTGCGGCGCTTCGCGACCGACCTCGTCTTCGACGTGCACAAGATGCTCCTCCCGTTGCCGGGCGCGATCGCAGTGCGCGAGCGCGTGCTCGAGATCGGCGCGCGGCACCTCGAGTCCCTCGAGGCCGAGACGCAGGGTGATCCCGAGCTCTGCGCGGAGCTCGCCGGGGCGTGGCTGCGGCTCGGCGATAGTCAGGGCGACACGCTCGTCGCGAGCCTCGGCCGCGCGCGCGCGGCGGCTTCGAGCTACGAGCGCGCCCTCGCGCTCGCGCGCGAGCTCGCCGCGGAAGAGGGCTTCGAGCCTGCGCGCGCCGCGCGCCTCGTCGTGACGGCGAGCACGCGGCTCGCGGACGCGCTCGAGCTGCTCGGGGACGCGACCGCGGCGCTCGCGCTGCTCGAGGAAGCCGTCGCGCCCGCGCGCGAGCTCGCGCATGGGCCGGACGCCGAGGACCTCTACGTCGCCGCGCTCGTCTTCGATCGTCTCGCGAAGGTCAGCACGGCCGGCGGCCGCCTGGACGAGGCGAGCGAGCACCTCGACGAGCTCGTACGCCTGCACGAACGCGTCGAGGACCTGAGCGGTGGCGACCGCGAGCTCGTCGCCGAGGGCCTCGTCCTCGTGTGGCGGCGTTCCGACCTCGAGCGCGCGCGAAGCGACTTCGAGGCCGCGCTCGTCCGCGATCGCGAGGCGCTCTCGGCCGTCGCGGCGCTCGAGCGCGAAGGCTCGTCGCCGAGCATCGCGCGGCTCGCCAGCGTGGCGCGCTTCCGCGTCGGTCAGGACCTACTCCACCTCGGTCGCGGCGACGAGGCCTGGGGCTTCTTCGAGGAGAACGTGGCGGCGCTCGAGGAGCAGGTGGTGCTGCAACCGGCCGACGCGCTCGCGCGCTCCGACCTGGCCGTCAACTGGGGCTTCCTGGCGCTCGCCCAGGAGGCCGCGGGTGCGTTCGCCGAAGCGGCGGACGCGGGCCTGCGCAGCGCGGACCTCGCAGGTCGGCTCGCGATCCACGATCCCGCGAACCAGGAGAGCTCGCAGCTCCTCGTCGTGAAGTGCCTGGACGCGGCGCGCATGTGTGCGCGCGCGGCGCGCCCGGCGGACGGCGCGGACCTGCTCGCCGCCGCGTGGGAGGAGGAGCAGCGGCGCCGCACGCGCGGCGGCTGGCCCGACCTCTTTCCGGCGCGTCGAGCCGCGGCGCAGACGCTCGCCTCGATCCTGCGCGAGCGCCGAACCGCGGACGACGGCGCGGAACTCGCCGAGTGGCGGCGGCTCGCGCACGCAGCAGCCCTGCTCCTGGCGGACGCGAACGGTCGCGACGACGCGTCGTTGCGCGACGAGCTCGAACGGCTCGCGGCCGAGCTCGCGAGCCGCTGAGATCAGGCCTCGCCGTCGCGGGGCGGCGCGCGCCCGGAGAGTCGGTCCCACAGGAGCGCGCGCGCGACCGCCCAGCGGCGTTCGGCCGTCGGCTTCGAGACGCCCAGCGCGGTCGCGACCTCCTCCATGGTCAGACCGGCGTAGAAGCGCAGCTCGACGAGCTTCGAGAGGTCCGGATCGCTCTGCGCCAACGCGTCGAGCGCCTCGTCGAACTCGAGCACGTCCTTCACCGACGCCTCGGCGCGGTCGAGCACGTCGTCGAGCGGCACGCGCGCGCGGTCCTTCCCGCCGCGCTTCTGCGCCGCGCGCGCGCGCGCGTGGTCGATGAGCACGCTGCGCATGGCCGAGGCCGCGAGGCCGAGGAAGTGCGCGCGGCTCTGCCAGCTCTCGCGCTCCGGCGCGTCGACGAGCTTCATCCAGGCCTCGTGGACGAGCGCGGTCGCCTGCAGCGTGTGGTCGGCGCGCTGCCCGCGCATGAGCGAGCCCGCCAGGCGCCGCAGCTCGGCGTACACGATCGGGAACAGGCTCGCGTCGGCGCCGCGGTCGCCCTCCGCGCCGAGGCGCAGCAGGCGAGTGATGTCGGACGGGCCCTCGGGCATGGCGGAGCCGGGATCCGGCGCGCCCGGCGAGCCGCGCGATCCGAGGCCTTCCCCGCTCGATTATGCGCGCGGGCCCGGGCCGCGAGGAGGTCCGGGGCCGGCGCTGATGGACCCGGCGGGCGCTTCTCGTCTTCCCCTCCGAACGTCCTTCGTCCCGACCCTCCCCGTGTGGATCAGCCCGCCATGACTCCCAACCTGCCGCTCGCCGCTCTCTCCGTCCTCGTTCCCCTCGTCTCCGTCGCCGACCGCGGCGCCGCCCCTGCCCCCGCCCCGGCGCAGACGCCGCCCTCGGCCCAGCGCCTCGCCTGGGGCGACCTCGACGGCGACGGTCGGCTCGACCTCTACGCCGCCAGCGAGAGCGGCGGCCGCCTCCTGTGCCAGGCGGCCGACGGCAGCTTCGCGGCCCAGGCCGCGTCGCCCGCCGCGGTGGCCGGCACGGCGGCCCAGTGGCGCGACGTGGATGCGGACGGCGACGACGACCTCCTCGTGTGGGGCGCCGACGGCGGCCACCTCTTCGTCAACGAGGCGGGCGTGCTGCGCGACGCGACGGTCGAGGCCGGGCTCGTGCACGACGCCGGAGTCGTCACGGCGCTCGAGTGGCTCGACGTGAACGGCGATGGGCGCGAGGACCTCTTGCTCACGGCGTCGCGGCCGCTGCTCTTCGCGGACGCCGGGCGCGGCTACTTCCAGGCGCTCGAGCTCGGCGTGCCCGGCGAGCTCGCCCCTGCGCCGCGCGCGACGCCGCTCGTGCCGCTCCCCGCGCCGGACGCCGCCGCGGCGGATGCAGCGGCGGCGGATGCAGCGGCTGACGCGGCTCCGGCGAGCTCGGCCGGCTCGACTGCCGCCGCATCGAGCGGGCCCGCGCTGGTGAAGCTGCGCACGCTCGACGCGCTCACGAGCCCCTGCACGACGAGTCTGACGGACGCGCTGCTCGGCGACTGCATCTCGGCCTCGGCCGTGCCGACGCTCGGCATGCTCATGCCGCTCTCGAAGGACTTCAACGTCGACGCGGGCGGGCGGGTGGGCGTGGGCACGCTGAAACCGGCGGTGAAGCTCGACGTCGCGGGCGACGTGCGCGCCACCGGGCAGCTCGTCTCCAGCGTGACCAATGGACCGCCGCTCGCCGTGAGCTCCACGGAGCTCGTGTCGCGGCTCAACGCGGACCTGCTCGACGGCTTCAACGCGAGCGCGTTCTCCCAGCTCGGGTCCTCGATCGAGGGTAGCGAGATCACGAACGGCACGATCGGCGACGCGGACGTTTCGTCCTCGGCCGCCATCGCCGGAACGAAGGTTTCGCCGAGCTTCGGTTCGCAGACGGTGACGACCACGGGCAGCCTGGGCGTCGGCACGACGATACCCGGCGCGAAGCTCGACGTCGTGGGCGACGTGCGGGCGAGCGGCAAGCTCGTCTCGACCGCCACGACCGGCGCGCCGCTCGCCGTCAGCTCCTCCATCGTCGTCCCGCAGCTCAACGCCGATCTCTTGGACGGCTTCAGCGCGAGCGCGTTCTCGCAGCTCGGCTCCTCGATCGAGGGCAGCGAGATCACGAACGGCACGATCGGCGACGCCGACATCTCCTCGTCGGCGGCCATCGCCGGGACGAAGGTCGCGCCGAGCTTCGGCTCGCAAACCGTGACGACCACCGGCAACCTCGGCGTCGGCACGACGTCGCCGGTCACGCGGATGCAGGTGAACGGAGGCTCGGACGTGAAGATCACGGGCGGCGGCTTCCTGCAGCTCGGCGCGGACAACGCAGCCAACGTGGGCTTCGACGACAACGAGATCATGGCGCGCAACAACGGCGCCGCCTCGACGCTCGCGCTCAACTCCGAGAGCGGCAACGTGACGGTCTCGGCGAACGGCGCGGGCCGCCTGGGCGTGGGCACGGCGAGCCCGACGGGCCGCCTGCACGTGGTCGACGCGAGTGGAGGCGACGGAGCGGTCGTGCTCCCCACGGGATCGATCTCGCGCGGGGAGATCCTCGACGAGCCGGGCGTGGCGGGGGACGTGAACGACTCGGGCCTCTACCTGGGCGAGACGGAGAAGTCGCTCTGCTCGAGGACGATCACGGTTCCCACGGACGGCTACATCGTCGCCGTGGCGGCCGTGCACGTCGAGAACTTCTTCGCAGTCATCGGCAGCGTGGATTTGCGCATCACGGACGACATCTTCGGCTCGGGAGACCCGTCTTGGGGGTGGACCACGAGCGGGCTCATCGATTCGACCATCATCTCGCCGTCGCGCGTCTTCCAGGTGTCCGCTGGCTCGCACACGATTTACTTCCGCGGCAGGTCGATCGGCTTGAACAACCAGTTCGTGACGAAGGAGAAGACGCTGACCCTGATGTTCTTCCCCACGGCCTACGGCACGGTCGATTCCTAGTACCCGCTGCGCGGTACAAAAGCGTCCAAGGAGACGAGGCGCCGCTCCGGGAGTCCTGGGCCCCGGAGCGGCGCCGACCTCTTCTGTCGGGGCCGGAGCGACTCCGCGCTCTCGCTCGAAGCCCCGGGCAAGAAGACGGGAGAAGGGCGGGAAAGGACGGCCGCGCTCGACTCCTCGATGCGGGGAACGGCGTCTGGGCGGTAAGGTGCCGAGCCAAGGAGCGATCGCTGCGCCGGGGCCCGATAAGACGTCGCGCGATGGTCCTCCGCCGGCGCGCCGGTCAAGATGGGACGGCGCCGAAGAGGTGCTCGGAGGAGTTCGCGATGCTCGCTTCGCCGCGGGAAGACCAGGAGAGACGCTCGCCCAGGTTCGAGTGCGCTCGGCGATGAGCGCTTCGGTCCCCTACGTCGGGCGGCTCGAGCACGTGCGCGAAGTCGCGCTGCACGGGACGACGGAGCTCGGCTACTGGAAGCAGCGGCTCGCTGACGAGAGCCTGGTGTGCGCCGACCTGGACGGCAGGGCGCGGCTCTCGATCGTAGCGAGCGACTCGCGTTGGCTGGGCATGCCCTTCTGCGAGCTCGCGATCGCCTTGCACGTGTCGACGACCGCCTTCGGCCGCCGCCGCGTAGGCTTCTTCTTCCTGCGCGCCTTCCAGTCGAGCCGTTCGCTCGCCTTCTGCGAGCGGACGTTCTTCGGCACGCCGTACGAGCACGCCGACGTGCGCGTCTCCGCCGAGATTCCTGCACACGTTCGACTGACGCGAAAGGGCAAGTCCGTCCTGCGCGCCGAGATGCGCCTCGATCCGTCCGCGTCGACCCGCGAGCCGCTGCGGTCGGCGGAGGAGGCCTTCGAAGGTCCGGTGTTCCTGCCCTCGAAGCGCGAGCGCGAGCGCACGGACGAGGTGCCGCGCAGCGCCGTCTTCGAGCCGAGCATCCAGCCCGGACGTCCGAGCAAGCTCTTCTTCGCCGCGCTGCGCGGCCGCACGGAGACGTATCCGTTCCTCGAGGGCGTCGACGCGCTCGCGCTCGAGCCGACGCCCGAGCTGCCGGTCCTCGGGGAGCTCGTCGATGCGCGCTTCCGCCCGCTCGAATGGGCGATCCGAAGGGACGCCGCGCACGCGCGCTCGAGGACCTACGACCGCGCGCGCGCGCTCGCCGAACCCGCGCGGTGAGTCGGCGGAGCGAGAGCGTCCGTTCGGCGCCGTGCGTGAGAACGCGGCGCTCGCTGAAACGAGCTCCCCGCGACGCTCGCGGAACCGGTGGCGAGTCCTCGCGCGCCGGCGTCAGCGCGGGCGCTTGCCGCGCATGACGAGGCCCACGCTGCCGAGCACGAGCGCGCTGCCGACGAGCGTGTGCCAGCCGAACGGCTCGTCGCCGACGAACGTGCCGACGCACAGCGCCGTCATCGGCGTCAGATAGGCGATCACGCCCATGCGGTGCGCGGGCGCGTGGCGCAGGGCCCAGAAGTACAGGCCGAACGCCACGACCGTGCCCACCAGCGCGAGGTAGACCACGCTCCCGATCGCCGTGGCCGACCACACGACGCGCGCGTCGCGCTCGAACAGGAGTCCGGCGGCCACGAGCAAGGGCGCCGCGATCAGGAGGCCGTTGCGGTTCAGGTAGAGCGAGCTCACCTGCGCGCCTTGCTTCTTCACGTGGATCTGCGCGACGGCCGACGCGGCCGGGCTCACGAGCAATAGCGCGCCGAACGCGAGCCCGCCGGGCCCGACGTGCACGAGGTCTGTCGCGAACAGCACCACGATCCCCGCGAACCCGACGAGGAAGCCGATCCACTCGCGCGCGGCGATCCGACCGCTCGGCAGGAACGCGTGCGACAGCACGGCGAGCATCATCGGGAACGTGCCCCACAACACGCTCACGAGCCCCGACGGCAGCCGTGTCTCCGACACGTACACGATCGAGTAGCTGCACGCGAAGTTGAGGAGCCCGACGGCGAGGCTCGTGCGCGCGTCCGGCCGCACGCCGCCCTCGCGCTTCCCGAACGCCGCGGCGATCCCGGCGAACACGAGCGCCGCCAGCGTGAAGCGCGCGCCGGCCGCCGTGAACGGCGGCAGGTCCGCGAGCCCCTGCTTGATGACGAAGTAGGTCGTCCCCCAGATGAGCGAGAGCAGGCCGATGATCGCATCGGTGAGGAGCGCCCGCCGCCGCGCAGGAGCGCTGGCGTCGTCGACCAACGTCGCTTCGGCTCCCGCGGCTCGGACGCCTGCCGGGACGCCCGTTCCCGCGCGGGCGAGTTCCTCGGCCTCGCCGCTCTGTGCGGCCGTGCGATTCGGGCTCGTGCTCGACATGGGCGAAGACGGTACGACGGGAACCGCGATCGACGAACGCTTCTCGGGACCGTTCGCCGGTCGTGCGCGAAATCATGTCTCGAGACACCGGCCGAACCGGCCGCGGATCGCCGTCTACCGGGAGGCTCGCGCGAGGAGCGGAGCGCCTGCTCGATCGAGGACGTCGCCGCGCGAACGACGCCGCGCCAGGCGGTGCCGGTGGGGAACCAAAGCCGCTCGGCGGCGCCTCGCAGCGCCGAGTCCCAGAGTCGGACGCCGAGCGGTGGATCGTCGTCGTGAGAACCTGCTCGCCGTCCTCGCGCTACTCGTTTAGGAACCAGGAGACGATGCGCTGGAAGAGCGGCCCCCAGCCGTCGGTGCGCGCGCCGCCGGATTCGAGCGAGAAGCTGTGGTCCGCGCCGGCCACCAGCTCGAAGCGCGCGTCGCGGCCGCGCGCGACGAGCTCGGCCTGGAGCACGTCGAACGACGCGCGCGTCACGGCCCGGTCCTCCGCGCCTTGCGCGACGAAGACGCGCGCGTCGCTCGCGAGGAGTTGCTCCAAGGTCGACGTCGCGAGGAACGACGACCAACGCCGGTACGGGTGCCCGAAGAAGAGCCTCTCGGAGCTCAGAGGGTCCGCCTGGATCGCTCGCCACTGTCCGAGCACGTACTCCACGCGCTCCTTTGGATCGTCCGACACGCGGTCGAAGAACTCGCCGCGCCGCGCGAGCTCGACGAGGTCGAAGAGCTGCGTCGGCCCGCCGCCCGCGAGCACCGCGACGTGCGTGATCCAGTCATGGTCGGCCGCGAGCTTCGCCGCCACGATCCCGCCCTCCGAATGCCCGACGACGAGCACGCGTTCGTCGCGGACATCCGGCAGCCTGCGCGCCGCCTCCAGCGCCGCGTGCACGGCCTCCGCCCAGCGCTCGAGCGTGTGCTCGCTCCGGAAGAGCTCCGACGCGTGCGTCGAGCCGCCCGGATCGGCCGGAGCGTCGAGGAAGGTCACGCCCGGCTTCTCCACGATCACGAGCCGCGCCCGCCCACGCACGACATCCGCGATCGCGTTGTGCCCCGTGCGCCCCTCCACCCGGCCGTTCGCCTCGACGAAGTGCGACTGCGCGCCCGACCCGTGCACGTACGCGACGAGCGGCAACGCCGCCCCGCCCTCCGGCTCCTCCGACACGTAGAACACGCTGCGCCGCCCGAATGCGTCCCCCGCGAAGTACCGCCGATAGGGCTGGCCGCGCACGGCGGCCTCGTCGGCGACCGGCTCGTACCGCGCCTTCTCCTCCTGCGCAGGCCCCGTCGCCGCCATGGACGACGAGAGCAGCGCCAGGATCCCTCCGACGATTCGTTGTCTGGACATGTTCATGGTCCTGTCGTCGTTCGCGTCAGTGGACGTCCGCCAACGTGTCCGAATCGACAGCTCACGCACGTCGATCGGTCGGTCGATCGTTCGTCGAGTCGGTTCACGCTAGCTCCTCAGCGAGCGCAAGGTTCCCAATTGGAGTCATCCCTTGCCCAGTCCGCCAACGTGGCGGATCGCTTCTTCAACAAGGGAGCGAGCTCACGTGCGTTCGCATGGCTACCCACGCTCATGTCGGGATGTGTCTGGCCAGCTTCCATCAGCGCGGCGAGGCGTCGCCAGCGTTCGGCGATCGTCGCGACCGCTTCACGCGGCGTGGGGTTCCCCTGCGAAGAGACGTAGTCCGTCGGCAGATCACCATGGATCACCCACCATCCGACGTGACCGGGGCGGACGACGCTCTCCACCGCCCACACCGACACATACGGAGCCACGTGCCACGCCGGCCATGCACCCACTTCGCCGAATGCCGGCAGCTCACGATGCAGGTACGTCACAACGGTCTTGCGGCCCTCGGCACACCACTCTGCTTCCTTCCGGCGTTCTTCGGCATTCATGGCTTCCTCGCGTGCGCGGCTCAACCGGAGGTCATCTGCTCGAACAGGCCTGGGTAGTGGGCGATGGCGCCGGAGGGCTGCACGCGGAGCGTGGCGGCGTAGCCGATGGTCGGCGCTTCGTAGGCGTACTCCGAGCGGCTGATGCGCGCATAGCTCTGCGGCAGGCGCACGAGCCGCAGGCCCGGGAACTCGAGGTAGGCGGCCGGCGCCTCGGCGCGCTCACCGACTTCCAGCGCGAGCCGCCGCAGCACGATCAGATTGGTGGCCGGCGTGAAGCTCAGGTCGAGGTCGATGCAGCCCGCGACGGCCTTCTTCTGCACGCCGTCGACCTCCCAGCGCCCCGAGCCCGCGGCGCGGATGCGCAGGTCGACGGCGCGCGTACCGAGGTAGCCCGTCACGCGCGCTCCGCGGCTGCGCCACGCCGCGTCCGTCGTGACCTCGTAGGAGAAGTGACACGGCTTGCCCTCGAAGAAGACCGCGGCGCCGGACAACCGCCACCCGTTCGCGAGCGCGAGCAACCGGCAACCATCGTGGCCGGGACGATCCAACCTGCGCCAGAAGAACGTGCCGGCGCGCGCGGCCGAGCTGGATCGCCTCACTTCGCGCGCAGGTGCGACGGGACCCTCGGCAAGTCGTCCTTCCCGACCGGCGAGACGTACGGGAACGCCGCCGACTTGGCCTCGAACTCCTCGCGCATCGCCTGCACGACGTCGGGCTTCGTGAGCACGTCCACGCCGCTCGCCGCCAGCACCTTCGCCGCGACGAGCATCGCCTTGTAACCCGCGCTCGAGCCCGACGCCGCCGTCGACGCCCACGAGTGCGCGGGCACCTCGCGCGGCCAGTTCGCGACGGAGAGATCGATCGTGGGGCAGATCCACGAGACGTTCGCTACGTCGGTCGAGCCGCCCGGCTCGGCCTCGAAGTCGATCTTGAACGGGCGGATCTCCGTGTGCATCCCGTCCGGCGCGACGCCGAAAGCCTTCTGCAGCGCTCGCGCGAACTCCTGCTCCTCCTCGTTGAAGCGCGGAGGCCCGACGAGCTCGAGGTTCTGGTGCACGAGCCGCGCCGTCGCAGCGTTCGGGTTGTAGTGGTAGAGCCCGGTGAACATGTCGATCACCGGCGCCTGATAGCCGGCCGCCGCCGAGCCGTGCTCCTCGCCCCACGCCATCAGGTCCGCGCCCTTCACGATGGCGAGCACGTGCTCGTAGACCTCCTCCTCCTCCGGCCAGTCCTTGCCGCGCGTGAACACCCACACGCTCGCGCGCGCCGGCACGACGTTCGGCGCCTCGCCCCCGTGCGTCACGACGTAATGGATGCGCGCGCTCTCCGGCACGTGCTCGCGAAGCAGGTTCACGCCCGTCTCGAACGCCTCGACCGCGTCCAGCGCCGACACGCCCTTCCACGGCGCGCCCGCCGCGTGCGCCGAGCGCCCGAAGAACGTCACCTCGAACGAGCGCAGCGCCTTCGACGGCTGCATATCGACCTCGTTCTGGTTGCTCGGATGCCACGACAAGCACGCGTCGACGTCGTCGAACCACCCGTCACGCGCGAGGAACACCTTCCCGACGCCGTGCTCCTCCGCCGGCGTCCCGTACACGCGCACGGTGCCCGCGAGTGAGTGCTCGCGCATCGCGCGCGCGAGCGCGATCCCCGCCCCCGCGCTGCCCGGCCCGAACAGGTTGTGCCCACACCCGTGCCCGCACGCGCCCTCGAGCAGCGGCTCGCGCACGTCCGACACCTTCTGCGAGAGCCCCGGCAGCGCGTCGTACTCCGCGAGGTACGCAACGACCGGCTTGCCGGAGCCAAAGCTCGCGACGAACGCCGTCGGCATGTCGGAAACGCCGCGCTCGACCTCGAAGCCCTCGCGCTCGAGCAGGTCCGCGAGCAACGCCGACGACCGGTGCTCGTCGAGCCCGATCTCGGCGAGCTCCCAGATCGCCTTGCCCACGCCGACGAGCGTGTCGGAGAGATCGTCCACGGCCGCCACCACAGCGGCCTTGGGGGGAGAAAGAACGGCGCCGTCGGCGAAGGCGAACGAGGGCGTCGGCGAGACGAGGAGCACAAGAGCGACGACGTGCACGGAGATCATGGCGGGCCTCGGAAGGACCTTCGGCGACGCCTCACGGTAGCCGATCTTCGCCGTTGGGGGCGATGCCCTCGAGCTACCCCAAGATTCGCGGTCGATTGGCTGACCTACATCGGCGCGAGCATCTCACACGAGCGATGCATTGAGAGTCAACTCGACGGAACGTCAGTGCCGTGCCCGATCACAGGACATCCACGTAGAACGTGTTCGATCCGGGTTCCGCCGTGAACGTGCCGGACAGCTCTTGGCCCTCGCTCTCGATCACCCAGCGGTAGTCTCCCTCCGGGGCGCCCTCGAGGATCAGGCGGCCGTCGGATCCCGTGGTGGTGGAGCCGGTGCTCGAGGTGAAGAGCTTGTACCGTTCCAGGTAGTCGCGAACAGTCGTGTTCGAGTCGAGGTGACGCAGATCAATGGGGAGATTCGCGCGCGGAGGTCCGCCCTCGCGCGCCTGGATCTCGATCCGACACCGCTTGCGCATCCCGAAGACCTGCGGTCCCCCATTGCGAACGACCTGTATTCTTGTAGCGATCGGTAGGTAATCCGGCTCGGCGACCCTGAGGTGGTACTCGCCCTCCGTCAGATTCCTCGCGATGGTGGAGCCGTTCTCGTTGGTAGGCGGCATGTCGATCGTGATCAGCCTGTCGAGATCACCGAGTATCGCGACGATACCGGCGATCGGCCCGCGTCTGCCCACGAAGCTCAACTCTGTGTCGGCGTTACCGTCGAGGACGAGCACGATGTCCTCGTCTTCGCGTGGAAGGTCGACGTAGATGCCTGCGCGTACGCCCTTTAATGGATGCATCAAGTGGAAGATCGCGCGATCCTCAGTGAGGCCTTGAACCCAGCATCGCCCCGTATCGTCCGTCTTGAGTCCGGACTCATGGAACAGGCGACTGCCTGGCAGGTTGACGTCGACGCTCACGCCAGGAAGAGGATTGCCCTCCGGGTCGACGACGCGGAGCCACCGATCTCCTGCGCCGATCTCGATGCGCAAGGACCGCGCCTCCGATGGACCTAACTCGATTCGACGGCTCGCTAGTCTCTCGCCGCCGAGATACCCCGGTTCGTGCACCCCAACTTGGAACACTCCTGGCGGGAGATACCGAATCGTCGCCTTGCCGGACGAATCGAGGGCCACGTTTCGGTAGTCGATTCCGTTGGGCCGCTTGTGGTCTGCGATGAAACCTAGTTCTGGAGGCAGAGCCTCACCCCGACGTGGGATTACTTCTACGGATAGGCTGCCTCCGAACGAAAGATCGATGTCCACAATCCATTTTTTTCCCGGAACGAGTTCGACGTCCGTACGGTGTCGCGAGCCGTCAGGAAGGTCGACGTCGAATCCGTAGCGACCGCTGCTCACAGAGTCGAAGCGAGTTTCGCCCTTGCTGTCGAAGGAGCGTATTGGAAGGAGCGACCTTCCTCGAGCGTCGGAAGAGGACAGGACGCAGTTCGAGGGATCCAGCTCGGCGCTTCCCTGAAGCCTGACGACTAGAGATTGTTTCGGGAACAACCGGACGAGTCCCAGATCGAGATCCAGACCCTCTTCGGTCGTCACCACCATCTGGCGCGAAGAGAAGTCAGGCGCGGTAACGAGGAGCAAAGCAAGTCCTCTGGGAAGTCCCGCGATCTCGAACGATCCGTCGGGCTCGACGAATCGGCCCGAACCGGAGGGCTCGATCGGCACGTCACTAGCGCCAACGATGAGCTGGACGTGCGCGGTCGACACCGAGTCCCCCGTGCGCGAATCGACCACGCGTCCCCAAGCTCGGATCGTGTCCGGAAGTCCGATTGCTAAGCCATCGACGCCTTCCGGAGGGACGACGATCTGGATTGCATCACTCATGCCTCTACCACTGGAGGCCGCCACCATCGACACGCGCCCGAGCGGAACGGTATCCAGCTCGAAGGATCCGTCGCCCCTACCCGTGAAGCGATAGGTCTCGGCGAGCGTGATGCTCTCCGTTGGCCACACCACGAGCTCGAAGTTCGGTACGGGCTCTCCGCGCCACGTGCACTTGCCCGTGACGGTCGCGGCGCGTGGGAGGACGATCAAGCGTGTGATCGGGTCGGGCTCGGGAACGACGAAGGGATCTGCTTTCGACGGGGCATATCCCACACAAGCGAAGCTCGCCTCGATGACTCCCGGCGGGCAGCCGCCCACGGCGATGTAGCCGTCCTCGCGCGCCCTTGCTGAGGTGCCGACGTATCGTTCGTTCTGTTTCCATCGGACCGCCGCCGTCGCATTGGGAAGGTGGTTCTCTTCCTCGTCGACGACGAGGAACCAAACTAGATTGCCCACCTCAGCTTCGAAGTCAATGCGGTGGACGTGACCCGGAAGGACATGCGCAAGGCGCGCCTCTTTGGGAATGATGTCGGTCCCTTCCAGACGGAAGGAGTACTCGTCAGCGACTGGCAGGACTGCGAGCTCGATCGGTCCCCATCGATCCGAGAGATGCTCCAAACGAGCGAGTTCTAGGATGCTCCCACCAACCAGGGCCGTGCACACGACGGCCAGCGACGTTGACTCGCGGATGTCGCCGCTTCGTGTGATCACACCCTCGACTGCGAACATCGATCCGAGTGATAACGTGATCGAGGTAGTGGGGAAGCCCTCCCACGGTGCCGAGGATTTGCCGCCTTTCTGGGCGAGGACGCGAAGCCGACCCGGCATGGGATGGACGTTCGCGACGCCCTGCGCGTCGGTCGTGACTTCCCGCGCTAGAACAGCGCTTTCTTTACTCGCATCGAGGGAACGTTGAAGCACGACGGCGCCGTCCACTGCGCGATCAGCGTCGAGGACCTTGACGAGAATCGATTTGGTTCGCGTCAGCTTGTATGTGACTCCCTTGATCCGTTGCCGTGGATTCGGGGACACGGGAATCGCCAGGGCCTCGAACTCAGGGTGGGTCAACCAGACGACAGAGGAGCGTTCTCCTAAAGAAGGAGGTGAAGTGTCGAAATGAAACTTGCCCGTCTCGTCCGTCACCGTTGCGATCGAGGACGAACTCACATGAGCGGCGAGCTGGTCGGAGTCGGTGATAGGAACTTCGGGCAGCGGAGTCCAGGAGACCCAAACTGACTGAACTGGAGTACCCGTCTCCTCGACGACCATTCCCGAGAACGCGTGCTCCGGTTGCAGCTTGCGTTGCTGGATCGATCCCTCGGTCTCGCCGCGGGCTATGTCGCTTGCCCGCTGCGAAGTGTAAGTAGCCAATGCTTCAGATTCTGCTGCGAGGGAGTCATCGACCGAAGACGGTCGAAGTAGCGGAGCTTCGGGTATCCAATCGGTGCGATAGAAGACCAGCAGGGAGACGGCCGCGGCGGCGAGAGCGGTTCCGGAAACAGCGAGGATCGTCCTCTTGGAGATCAACATGGGGCGTTGAGATCACGGAGTCCGACCCGGTGTGGATGGGAGATTCTCGTTCTGCACATCGTCCGGCTGAGTGATTTTTGTGGTCCGCTGCACAGTGACTTGGCCTTTCCCCAGTTTTGGTGGAGAAGTCACTCCGCCCTGAGCAGCAGCAATCGATTGGTTCGCAAAGGACAGCCCTGCCAGCAGGCTCGCCGTTACGACGACGAGCCGTGAGCTACGGAAGCCTTGAAAGCACGACTTGCCGTGAGGCATCGCCGATTTCCTCCATCAATACTCGAGCAATCCGTACTCGATGGCCATCCATCCTTGATCGGCCGGTGTAGGTGCCTTTGCGCACCACACGGACGTAATCCGCGACCGAGATGTGGTCGGGGGGCAAGAGCTCGTCGAGCCTCCTACTTGCGTCGAGAGCGGACTCTCGATCGCCCAAGAACACTGACACTGCGAGGCAATTCATCAGCGCGCTCGATCGATCGGGGCAGATCTGGACGGCGAGGCGAAATGCTTCGAGGGCTTCCTCGAGTCGGTCGAGACAGAAAAGACTGACCCCCAGTCCTTCTAAGCAGCAGGCACTCGTCAACGGCATTGGATTCATTCGAAGAGCATCGCGATAGCCCTCCGCAGCATCTCTCCAGCGCTTGGAGCTCATCAGGTCCATCGCGATGTGCGCGACGGCCTGATCTACGAGGGTGAGGCGGGTCGACACTCGCGCGAGATGCATGACTCGGATGCGTGCAGCGGGCGGCGAAGTGAGGCACCCCGTCAACAGGTCGTGACCCTCGCGCAAGGGCGGGTCGTCGAATCCAGGCGGGGTGGAATCGACCTGCGCTCTCCATTCATTTTCCTCGAGGAACTCCAAGCGTCGGTTCACCGTCAGGTTTCGGTCCCACTTGTCTGCTGCGTCCTCTTGGGTGTAAAGCTCGATCAAGCAGCGCTGGCGCAGCAGGTAGGCGACCTCTTCCCGGTGCACTTGCAGCAGGTGGCGCTCGGCTTCCGTCAGACCGGCCGCAGTGAGGCCGACCGGTTCGTCTCGCACGGCGCGAACGAGCTCGCCGGAGGTGGGTATGCGCAAGAGCTTCGCCTTCGGATCCTCGGCGATGTCGAGCAGCACCTGCTCGAGGTCGGGGTGGTAGTCGATGTCCTGGCTCACTGGGTCACCTTTCCGCCATGCTATCACCAGTCCGATGGCCAGTTACGCAGTGCCAGGAGCGCACTCGTGGAGCTGGTCTTGGCAGACAGGGAGTGGATGAGGGCGGCGAGCGCGCGTTCTACGTCGCGCTCGACGGATTCGGCGACACGACCCTCGCGTCGCGCGAAGTCCTGGGCCGTGGCGCCGAGGACTGCGATCGCGAAGAAGCTCCTGCGCACATCCGGGGCGAGCGCGTTGAACGCGACGCAACTCGAACGAGCTTCGTTCGGCTCCATGCCGAAGAGGTCGCCGACCACGGCGTAGTGGGCGGGGCGCTCGACGGCCAGGTTCCGGCGCTCGCCCGCATCGTCCTCTTCGAGGAGCTCGCGGATGCTGTGATCGATGCGCGCCTCGAGCCACGCATCCACGGGCGGCGTTCCCCGATAGCTGTAGCCGGCGTAGGCGGTGCGGGAAAGAGCTCGATTGAAGAGTCTCGGCTTCGAGATCAGGTACGCGAGCTGATTCCTGCGCGCGAAACATCGCAACCGCAGGTCGAGCGGATCGTCGTCGTAGAGTCGGGGAAGAAGGTCGCTCGGCGCGGATCGGAAGAAGGTCGAGATGTCGATCCGCACGCGGGGAGGGGATCCTCCACCGTACAGATCCCATCCGTCCGTTCCTTCTCCCATGGACTCCGCGGCTACTCCCGGATGCGCTTCGACTCCCAGACTTCGCGTGAGCCAAGAGTAAGTCGGTCCTTGGCCCCCCGCAATCGGGGGCGAGCGCACCCCCGATCCGCGGGAGCAGGCGGTTCTCAGATCGGGGAATCCGGGTCGTCGCGAGATCCAAGGATCACGGCGATGATTCCTCAGCGAGCCACAGGTAGTGCTCCCCGCACTCGCTCTCCCGCCCGCGCACGACGCGGCGGCCGGCGAGCTTGCCCTTCACCTCGGTGACGACCGTGCACTGGTCCTCGTGGTCGGAGCTCTCGTAGTAGAGGACGACCCAATCGTCGGTGCGACCGAGCTCGTGCGCGCGGTCGGTGTTCGAGAAGAGCGCCGTGACGTGCCAGCCGTCGGCGTTCGTGTGCCAGACGGGGAGCCAGGCCTTGCGCTCGGGGTTGTTGCGCGTGGGCGCGATCTTGGGGAGGTCGCCGGCGGCTGAGAGCTCTCGGTAACGGCGGTCGAGGTCGAGCAGGAGCGCGATGCTGGGCGAGGCGGTGTTCTCGGGCGCGGGCGCGGGGTTGCCGGCCTCGGCCCGCGACGCTGTTGTTTCGAGCGTGTCTTCCGCCGACTTCGCTGCGCCGAACTCGGTGGCGCTCCCGGCGCTCGCGGAATTTTCATCGTGAGCGGAACCCCCGGCGCCGGCGGGACTCGCACCGCCCGCGGAACCCCCAGCGTCTCGAAGATCGGGCACCGTCGCCGTGTCGCGAACGCGCAGCGCGTGCTGCTCGCGCGGCTCCGTGTCGAAGTCGTTCGTGGCGACGGCGTGCCAGCGGGCTCGGCGCGGAGAGCGCTCGAGCAGCTTCTTCGTGAGCGTGCGGATCGCCTCGACGCGGCGCGGGCCGAAGCCTTCGAGGCCGGCGAGGCGGCCGTCGCGCGCGGCGGCGAGCAGGCCTTCGAGCGTGTCGACGTGGAGCTCGCGGCGGATGCGCTGGGCGAGCTTCTCGCCGATACCGGGCACGCGCGTCAGGCCGTCGAAGGGCGACTCGCCGCCCTCCAGGCGGTCGAGCAGGCGCAGGCGGCCGGAGCGGGCGATCTCCTCGATCGCGGAGGCGAGGCTCGCGCCGATGTGCGGGAGCTCCGCGAGCGACTTGCGGCCGCCGGCGAGGGCGAGCTCCTGGATGCTCGACGACGGGCGGGAGTCGGGACGCTCGGTCGCTCGCGCGCCCGCGGATCCGGCCGTCACCGAGTCGCTCCCGGGCTCGGCGGCTTCGGTGGCCGAGCTCGACGTCTGGCCGTGCGCGCGCACGACGCGCGCGGCAGCGCGGTAGGCGTCGATGCGATACGGGTTCGCGCGCTGCTCCTCGAGCTCGACGGCGACGCGCTCGAGGAGCTCGGCAATGTGCTCGTTCGAGACGGCGGGGGGAGCGTCGGTCATGGGTGGGGCAGCCGGCGCCGAGTCCGGAGCGATGACGATCGAGGCGCGAGAGCCCGATCTCTAATAGTCCGAACCCCGCCGTTCGTCCCGTTCGAGCATCGCGTGGTCGCTCATTCGTCCTCTTCGATCCCGAGCAGAACCGCGGCATCGGCGAGGAAGCGCAGGGTCTCGCGGTCGGTGATCTTGGACGCTCGGATCTGCGCGGCGGCGCGCTCGTAGGCCGCGCGCGCTTCGACCTCGTCGCCGAGCCGGTGGAGCGTCATCGCGAGGAAGGTCCAGTCCATGGCCAGGACCAGGACCTCGTCGTCCTTCGCGAGCTCGAGCGAGCGCTCGAGGTCGGCGAGCGCCCCCTCCAGGTCGCCGGCCATGTAGCGCGCGACGCCGAGCGTGTTGATGTTGTTCGCGGTCGGCTCGGCTTCGACGACGCCGACCGCGAGCTCCACGGCTTCGGCGTAGTCGCGCTCGCTCGAGCCTTTCGCGGCCGCGAGGAACCAGGCCAGGTTGTTCTCGGCCTCGATGGATCCCGGTGACTCCCGCACGGCCCTGCGCATCTCCTGCAGCACGGTCGCGGCATCGCCGAGCTCCACGCGAACGGCGGCCGCGTCGAGGCGAATCCGGGCCACACTCGTGAGGATGAGCAGGGCGCGGTCGTACTCCGCGATCGCCGCCTCGAGCTCGCCTCGTTCGGTCAGGATCTCGGCGATGCCCGCGTGCGACCAACCGACCCACCACTCGTTGTTCCCGAGCTCGATCGCGCGGTGGAACAGGAGCAACGCGCGATCGTGTTCTCCGGCCCATTGGACCGAACGGCCCAGACGATGGACGAACACGCCGTCGTCGGGTCGCAGTGCGAGACCCGTCGCGTACGACTCGGCGGCCAGAGTGAATTCGCTGAGCTTGTCCAGGACTCGGCCGAGGTGGAAGTACGCCACGACGCTGTTCGGCCGCAGCGCGAGCGCGGCGCGATAGAAGCTGCGCGCTTCCTGCAGCGCGCGGGGATCCCCCGGCTCGTCCCGCGGCGGCGTGAGCAGCTTCGCGAGGCCGAGCTGGAGGTCGAAGTCGCTCGGGTGGAGCCGCACGGCGGCGCGGTAGACGCGCAACGCGGTGTCCCGGTCGCCGAGCCGGTTCAGGGAAGAAGCGAGCAGCTCCAGAGTGAGGGGCGGCTGGGCCTCGATGCCTTGATCCGCGATCCAGCGCAGGACCTCCGGCTCCTCGTTCTCGAGCGCCTCGCGCAAGTCGGCGCGCAGCGGGTCGAGATCGACGAGGTGCGCGAGCTCGAGGAGCCGCAGCGCCCTCGTCCCTTGCGCCGCTTGGCGGCAGACCTGAGCCCACGCGTCGAAGACCAAGGCGATCTCGGAGCCGATCCCCCGGGCGGTCAACGCGGCGGCGGTCTCGGCCACGTCGGTCCCGTCGATCTGGACACCGTGCCGAGCGAAGATCTGCTCGTACTGCAGCGACACTCCCCCCCAGTCGGCCGTCGCCTCCGTGCTCCAATCGGGTTGTTGCACCTCGCGCAGCTCTTCGAGCAAGAGTTCGCTGTCGCGCACGAGCTCGTCGCGGCGCCGCGCCTCGGATTCCTTGCCGCGCAGATCGTCGATCACCGCGCCGACGCTCGCGAGCAGCCCTTCACTGGCTCCACCGCCTTCGGCCAGGGCGCGCGCGCGCTCCGCGGCGAGGAACGCCTCGCTCCAGTGCTCCTGACCCTGGAGCAGCGACGCCTCGTTGAGCGCTTCGTTGACGTCCGCAACGAGCGCGCTCTCGCGCAGCGCATCTTCCTGCTGGCGCGCCGCAACCAGGCGGTCCGCCGCCGCGCGCTCGCTCTGCACGAACAACCAACCGCCGCCGCCCACGAGCGCCATGCCGAGCACGGCCGCCGCGAGCGCGAGCGTGAGCTTGCGCGCCTTGCGCTCCTGCAGCACGCGGACGCGCGCCTCTTCCTCGCGCACGCGCGCCTCGGCCGCCTCGACCTGCGCGGCGTGCGCGCGCTCCTCGACCGACAAGACGTGGGCGTGCACGCGTTCGGCCACGACCCCTGCGTTGCTCGGCCGGGCCGCGGGAGCCGCGATCAGGCAGTGCTTGGCGAGCTTCACGAGCTCGGGATCCGCGCCGCACGCGTCGAGCCGCGCCAGCGCCTCACCGTACTCGGCCTGCGCGGCGTCCGCGATGATCTTCGAGCGCTCGCCGGTGTACGGCGGCAGTCCCGTGAGGATCTCGCACAAGATGGCGCCGAGCGAGAACACGTCCGAGCGCTCGTCGAGCCGATCGACCAAGCCGCTCGCTTGCTCAGGCGGCATGTACGCCGGCGTGCCCATCACCGAGCCGACCAGCGAGTCCGTGCCGCTGCCCGAGCCGTCGCTTCGCACTGTCTCGAGGATCGTGACGTTCTGCTGCGCCACGCGCGCCTTGCGCTCGTCGGCCGTCCCGCCCCGCGCGAGCACCTTCGCGAGCCCCCAGTCGACGACCTGCACCTCGCCGAACGCGCCCACCATGATGTTGGCGGGCTTCAGGTCGCGGTGGATCACGCCGCGCGAGTGCGCGTAGGCCATCGTCTGGCAGATGGACTCGAACACGTCGATCAGGCGGCGGCGATTCGCGGCGGGCGTCTCGCGCTCGAGCAGGAGCGACGCCAGCGTGCGTCCCTTGACGAGCTTCATCGTGAAGTACGGCCGCTCGTCCGCCATGAGCCCGAGCTCGTACACCGGCACGATGCCCGGGTGCTGGAGCTGCCCGCCGATCTGCGCCTCCTCGACGAAGCGCTGCACGACCTCCGGGCGCCCGGCGAGCTCCTTGCTCAAGACCTTCATCGCGACGTCGCGCCCGAGGTCCTTGTCCCGTCCGTGATAGACCACGCCCATGCCTCCGCGGCCGATCTCGCCGACGATGTGGTAGCGCCCGGACGGATCGCGGAGCTTCCTGACCTCCTCCGTCACGGCCACGACGGGGTCCGCGTCGTCGTGCAGGTTCACACCCACGAGCGACGATTCGGCCCGCTCCTGCAGCATCCGCAGGACGCTCCCCATCGACGGTCGCGAGGACTTCGCGTCGCTCTGGAACGCCTCCGTGAGGCCCTTGCTGAGTGGATCGCGGCC
>CAYPTB010000059.1:0-110516 GCA_964413535.1 uncultured Planctomycetaceae bacterium
GAATTGGACTGGCACCGTACTCACCTCCAGCGGTCGCGCGAGGTCTCGAAGCGCACCTCGCCGTTGGGCTCGTGTCCGGTGCGTTGCCAGCCGGCGGCGAGGTAGAAGCGCTCGGCGCGCGTGTTCGGATCGGTGGAGAGCCACAGGCGCGTCGCCCCGGCGGCGAAGGCCCCGTCGAGCATCGCGTCGTGCAGCGCGCGGCCGACGCCGCGCCCCTCGTGCGCGGGGTCGACGAACAGCGCCCAGACGTTCTGGCGCACGAGATCGACGACGGCGAAGCCGGCGATCCGGCCGGCGAGCTCGCCCACCCAACCGCGCCCGTCACGCGAGAGCATCCGGCGATAGTGCTCGGGCTTCACCGCGCTCGGATCGCTGAGGGCGTTCTCGCGCACGCTCATGCGGATGCGGTGCAGCGCGGGGATGTCGGCTTCGACGGCCATGCGCACCTCGAGCGCTTCGCGCAGTTCTGCGGGCTCGCGCGCGTGCTCTCCCGCCGGCGTCGCGAGTTGCCCGTGAGACCCTTCCTGTTCGTTCCCGGTCCGCGAGGGCGGATCCGACTCCGGGTGCATCGGCGAGCGGCTTGCGGCCATGAACGTGAACGGAGGTCGCGCTCGCTCAGCTCGCGAACAGCTTCGCGCGGAACAGGAAGAACACGGCCCCGAGCAGGCACACGCCGGCCCACAGGTAGTCGAGCGTGAGCTTCTCCTTCATGTAGAGGATCGAGAACGGCACGAACACGGACAGCGTGATCACCTCCTGCAGCAGCTTGAGCTGTCCGACGCTCATGACCTGGTGGCCGATGCGGTTCGCGGGCACCTGGAGCAGGTACTCGAACAGCGCGATGCCCCAGCTCACGAGCGCCGCGACGATCCACGGACGGTGCGCGAGGCTCTTCAGGTGCCCGTACCAGGCGAACGTCATGAACACATTGGAGAGACACAGGAGCACCACGGTCGAGACGAGGGGCCGCATTCTGTCCTTCCGCGTGAGAGGTCCAGTCGCCGGCCCGCCGCGCAACCCACGCGGCGCTCCAGCGCCGCCAGAATGCTAGCGCAGCGGAGGACCGGTATCCTGACCCGCATGTCGCGTCTCTCGGGCAAGAAGCTGAAGCATCCCTTCCTCGCCATGCTGCGCGCGCTCTCCGCGAAGTTCCCCGAGACCTCCGAGGTCGAGGCCTGGGGCCACCCGACCTTCCGCGTCGACGACAAGATCTTCGCGAGCTTCGGCGAACACGAGGGCGAGCCCTCGATCGGCTGCAAGCAGACGCGACCCGACCAAGCCGTGCTCGTCGAGGACCCGCGCTTCCACGTCGCGCCCTACGTCGGCCGCTACGGCTGGATCGGGATCAAGGTCGACCAGGTGAAGTGGCCGCTCGTGGCCGAGCTCGTGGAGCAGAGCTATCGCCTCGTCGCCCCCAAACGCCTGGTGGCGAAGCTCGACGAATCGCTCGGTTGAGCGGCGAGCGCTCGACGATCCGCTTCGCGGGCTCAGTCAACGCACGTCGACGCGCGCCGTCTTGCCCGCGGGCACGTCGACCTCGGCCAGCGTGCGGCCGCCCTTCGGATCGAAGCCCTCGCGCTGCTCGGGACCGAGCAAGACGATGCGCACGCGTCCGGCCGGCACGCCGGAGCACGCGAAGCGCCCGCTCGCGTCGGGAACGATCGGCACGAGAACCATCCCCTCGCCCGGGCCTTCCGACAAGCAGAAGAGGAGCCCGTCCTCGCGCGCCGTCGCGAAGCCCTCGACCGCGCCGGTCCGAAAGGAGCAGACCCAAGCGTTGTCGCCGTGCTGCAGGTCCACGTCGTCCAGGATCATGCGCTGGTCGGCCTCGCCCCCCGTCGTGAGCATCAACACGAGGCGCGCCGGCCCGCGCGTGTTCGTCTCGAGCTCGAAGCGACCCTTGGGATCGAGCATGGCGCCAGGCCGGCCCATCCAGTTGCCCAGGGCTTCGGGAGAGCTCGCCTCCTCGAGCGGGACGAGGACGGCGCTCCAATTCCCCGGCGACGCGCCGTCGACCGTGAACGTGCCCTTTAGTCGACAGACGTCGAGCGCAGCGCCCGGTGCACCCTCGGTCCAGAGCACGAACTCGGTCGTCTCGCCCTCGCGCACCTCGCAGTTCCAGGGCAGCTCGTCCGGCGCGGCACCCCCGCTCTGACCGATCCCCGCATAGGAATCCTCCTCGTCGCGCAGCTCGACCTGCCAGCGTCCCGGCGTGAGGCTCTCGAAGCGCACGCGGCCGTCGGGCCCCACTCGCACGACGCGCTCGCGCCCGTCGCCGCGCGAGCAACCCACGACGGCTCCGGTCGGATCGCGACCGGGCTCCGTGCGCACCGAGACGTCGAGCGCGCCGCCGCGGCCAAGCTCGACGACGAGGTCGTCGACACCGGCCTGCGGATCGACGTCGAGCGGTCCCTCCTCCGCGATCGCGAAGCCCTCCGCTTCCACGAGGAGCGCATAGGTTTCGCGCTCGCGCACCGTGATCGCGAACTCGCCGCGCGAGTCGGTCGTCGTGCGGTCGAGCTTGCGGCTCGGGAACCAGCCGGGTTCGTACGGGAACAGGCGGACGGGGAAACCATGGGCTCGGCTGGCCTTGTCGACCACGTGCATCAAACTCACCTCGGCGCCCGCGATCGGCCCATCCGAGCCGACGACGACGCCGCGCACGCCGGGGAGCGGCACGAGCGTGCAAGCGAGACGTTCGGGAAGCTCGTCGGGCGAGAGCGGTCCGAGTTCGCCTCGGTCGAAGCCGCGCGCGAAGACGTGCAGGAGGAAGCTCTCCCCCGGAACACGCACACGCGCGATGCCCTCGGGCCGCGGCTCATCGGGCATGCGGGCGAGCTCCTTCCCATCCGCCGTGAGGATCTCCACTGCGTAGCTCGCGACGGCGGAGCCGCCTCGAGCGTGAGCTTCCAGCTCGAAGAAGCGCGGCTCGGGGAAGACGAGCTCGAGGTCGAGCGTTCCCTCGGGAACGTCGCGCACCGAAACCGCGCATCCGGGATCGTTCGGATCGCTCGCCGTGAAGTGGTGCGGCCCCGCCTCTCGCACCAAGACGCGGAATCGTCCGTCCCCGCGCGTGCTCCCCCCCGAGGATCTCCCACCGTCCGGTCTCTCGCAGGCGAGACTCGCATGCGGGACGGGCTCGCCTTCGTGCGTGAGGACGATCCCCTCGATGCGATCCTCGGGCGCGAGGGGCGCGAGCGCGAGGACGACGCCGCGCGCCTCTTCGCCGACGCGAACCTCGATCTGGGTCGAGAGCGCGCAGCGATGATCATCCTCGGTAGCGAAGATCCGTGCGTAGCCGACCGGAACCCCTACGAGGCGAAAGTGCCCGTCCTCGGCCGACCTCGTGCGAACGTCGTCGGGTGCACCTGCGTGTCGGGCCGTGGGGTCGGAGTGCTCGGCTCGACGCACGCTCTCGGCGTCCGTCAAGGCGGCAACGAAGGCTCCGGCCAATCCGATCCCTTGGGAATCGACGATGCGCCCGAGCACGTCGCCACCCGGAGCGAGCTCGACGTCGCCGAGCAGGACGGCGTCTCCCGGAGCGAGCTTCCGGATCCGCCGCGCACGGGCGAAGCCGGGCGCAGTGAGCTCGAAAATCCAACTCGCTTCCGGCCATCCGCTCTCGGGCTCGGCGAGCGTCGCGACGCCGTCCATGCCAGTACGCGCGGGATCGAGCGACGCATTCCGCAAGGAGAGCTCGACGCCCGCCAACGGACGATCGTCCTCGTCGAGCACGCGCACGCGAACGTAGCCGCGGGCGCGCGCGGGCTCCGGCGTCGCGCTGGGCGCATCCGCCTTCGGCTCCGGCGCGAGCGCGCTACGCGCGGCCCCGTCGCTCGCATCGGGACTCAGGAGGTCTGGAGACGGCGCGATCGGAGCGTAGGAGACTTCGACGCGCGTCGCTTCCAGGAGCGGGCCCGACGTGAACAGCGCCTCGGAGCCCATGAGGGCGATCGTGGCGACGACGGCCCCTGTGACCACGGCTGTGCCGAGGCCGAGCTTGACGAGGACACTCATGAGCGAAACTCCTTGCAGGAAGGAGGAAGCCCCCGCCGCGCTCGCCCCGGAGGTCGCGCCCTTCTCGCTCGCCGCAGCGAGCGGGAGGAGCGCGGCGCACCACGCCGAGCGATCCCCGCCGTGCCGCCGATCGAGCTCTTCGCGCAGCGCGTCGAGACCGACCTTGAGCCGCCAGCGCACCGTGCCCGCCGCGACACCGCGGTCGCGCGCGATCTCCGCGGACGAGAGCCCGCGGAACGTGCGCAGGATCACGGTCTCGCGGTACGGCTCGTCGAGCGCGAGCACGAGTTCGACGAGCAGCTTGTGCCACTCGACGGTCCCGGCGAGCTCCGCCGACGACGGCAACGCCTCGCGAACGGCCACGGCCTCTTCGCGCAGCTTGCGATGCGCCTCGGATCGCCGCCGCTCCCGCGCGAAGTTGCGCAGGACGCTCGCGAGCCAAGGCCGCAGCGGGCGATCGGACGCCGGCCGGTGCTCGAGCGCGCTCGCCCAGGTCTCCTGAACGATGTCCTCGGCCACATCACCGTCCGCAACGAGCCGCCGCGCGAGCGCCCCGATCCAGTCGACGTGCTCGAGCAACCGCTCGGCATCGAAGGCAGAGGAATGGGCTTCCATGACTCCTTCCTGCATGCAGCCCACCTCCGAAGCGTTGGTTGCAATCCCGGAGAATTCGCCCTGCGCGTCCCCAGAGCCGAGAGGTCGGCTCCGCTCGACGCCCGATTGTGCGCCGAGCGTCCAAGCCCGCCAAGAGTGCCCGCCTGCCCTCGAAAAGCGCCAACGAAATGACGAACGACCTTCCTGAGCGAACACGAAGTCGCTCATGCGACTCGAGAGCTCTGCCCGTCGCCGGCGCGGCCCAGGGAAGGGTTCCTTCAGTCGTCGCTGCATGGATCCGACAAACCGGAGGGACTCAGCTCTCGAGGTACTCCTATGCAGAACCCCTGGCTCCAACTTCCGCATACCGCACCCTACGTCCTGCCCCAGGACGCGTCGTTCGTCGAGCGCTTCAACCTGAAGGCTCGCGACGAGCACAAGATCCACCTCGACGTGCTACCCGAGCCGTTCCTCGGCTCGCCGGATGCGCCGGTAGTGCTGTTGAACCTCAACCCGGGCTACAACCCGCACAACGTCGTGAACCATACGCGGCCGGATTTCGTCCGCGCGAACCGCGCGCAGCTCGAGCATCGCGCCGCCGTCGACTGGCCTTTCTATCTCCTCGACCCGGCCGTTGCGTTCGACAGCGGGTATCGCTGGTGGTCCAAGCGCCTGCGGCAACCGATCGAGGAACTGGGGCAGCGCGCCGTGGCGTCGAACGTCCTGTGCGTGGAGTTCTTCCCCTACCACTCGCGGAGGTGCGGATTCTCGAAGAGCTTCCGGGTCCCCTCACAGGAATACGGCTTCCACCTCGTCCGGAGCGCAATGGCGCGAAACGCGCACGTCGTCGTGATGCGTGCGCGGGCGTACTGGTTCCGGGAGATTCCCGAGCTCGCGACCTACTCGAGACGGCACCAGCTCCGCAGCGTGCAGAGCCCCTACCTGTCCCTTCGCAACTGTCCGGACGGCTATCGGCAGATCCTCGACGCGATCGCTGACGCAGCCTGATCCTATGCGCGGCGTCCGTCGCGCGAGCATGCGGGGCCAACGGCTGCGTGTCGCGAGCGCACCGTGCACGTCGACGCTCGAAGCGAACCATGACACCGAGCAGCAACCGGAGAGCGACCGGGCATGATCTGCGCGATCAGCGCGAGCGACGGCGCTTGGGCTCGCTCGGCTCGTCGGTCGCGTCGGGGGCGAGGCCGAGCGTCGCGCGCAGAACTGCGAAGCCGGCTTCGGGGGACTTCGGGTCGAAGACGAGCTCGAGCGCGCCCTTCGGGAGAAGCCCGCACCAGCGCGCGCGCAGGGCTTCGAGCGTCTCGCGCACGGCGTGCACGCGTTCGAGGGTCAGCGCGCGGGGCGGCTGGACACCGATCGACGGGCACTCGGCCGCGATCGCGGACGAGAGCTCGGCGTCGGCCTGCGTCGCGTCCCACCAGCGCGCGTTGGCGGCGGCCTCGGCGACGAGGAGAGCGGCGTGGTCGGGGCCGAAGCTCGCGAACTTGTCCTTTCCGCCTTTGCGGTTCGCCTGCGCATTGACGCGCGCGGGCGATGCGCCCGATGCGACGCGGCCCCAGAAGCCGTTGGCGAGGCCGAGCCCCGACTCCGCGACGAGGTGCACGAGGTCGTGGGGCAGCGCGTTGCCGTAGGTCGGGAAGGTCCAGTGCTCGCCGCTCCCGTCCGGACGCGTCACGTGGATCGCGTCGGGCCGACCCTCGGCGCGGACGAAGACGGCGCGCAGCAAGGCCGGCGGTGTCACGGCGCGAGCGCGGCATCGGGGCCGTGGAGCCCGGAGCCGAAGAGCTTGGGTCCGAGGACGCTCGCGATTCCGTCGACGGCGAGGTGCAGCGCGATCGGGATCATGAGCGAGCCGGTCGCGACGGTGATGGCTCCGAAGACGACGGAGAGGAGGACGATCTTCGCCATGGCGTGGCGGCCTTGGTAGGTGTGGCACGCCGCGAAGATCACGGCGGGAAGGACGACGGCGGCGCCGAGTCCGAGGGGCGACGCTCCGGTGAAGTGGACGAGGTAGGCGATCAGAAAGCCGCGGTAGAGAATCTCCTCGCACACGGCCGCGCTCGCGACGAGCACGGTGGACCACGCGACCTCGCGCGCCGTCGCCGGCATGAACGGCGAGTCGCGCCGCCAGCGCGCGCGCGTGGCCGCGATGCGCTCGGGCGCGAGCTGGCGCAGCGTGTCGAGCGTGTAGACGAGTGCGAAGGCGAACGCGAGGAGCAGACCGACCCCCATGCGCTCGGGCGGAGCCGTGAGGCCGAGCTCGGCGAGCGTGCGTCCTCCGTGGCGCCAGACGAAGAGGGTGGCGCCGGCGAGGATCCACAGGACGGCGCTGTTGCTCCAATACAGGACGATCTTGTCGCGCGTGTCGAACGCGAGCGGCATCGCATCTCCGGCGAGCCTGCGCTGCTGCAGCGCGGCGACGACGGGCAGCACCAGGCCCAGCAGGACGGCTATCGCGTGGTCCCAGACGGTCACGGTTTGCACTCGATCTGTCCGTGCGAGCTCGGCGATCGCGCTCGTCACGGTAGCCCGAGGATAGCGCGATCGCGGAGGCTCGAAGGCGGCCGGAATCAATCGAGTCGACCGATATAGTGCTCCCCATGGCCGGGAAGTCGCGCAGCCCTCGAATCGCTGCTGCAGGTCGTCGTCTGTCCGTCGCCGGGTCCGCTCGGCGCGGCGACGAGGATGGCGGGGCCGGCGGCTCTCGCCTCGAGCGCGCCGATTTCGAACGCCCCACGCTGCGCGTCGCGCGCGACCTCTTGGGCAAGTTCGTCGTGCGCAGCCGTGACGGCAACCGGCTCGCGGCGATGATCGTCGAGGTCGAAGCGTACAAGGGGCCGCTCGACGCCGCGGCGCACACCTTCGGCGGGCGGCGCACGGCGCGCGTCGAGCCGCTGTACGGCGCGGGCGGAACGGCCTACGTGTACCTCGTCTACGGGTTGCACTGGCTGCTCAACTTCAGCACGGCCGGTCGCGAGAAGCCGGAGGGCGTGCTCGTGCGCGGCATCGTGATCGATCCGTTCGGCGAAGCGGAGCTCGTCGCGGGACCGGGGCGCGTCACGCGCCAGCTCGGAATCGATCGGTCGCTCGACGGTGTCGACGTGACGGCGTCGAACGAGCTGTGGGTCGAGGACCGCGGCGTGCGCATCCCGCCGCGCCGCGTGAGGAAGGGACCGCGCATCGGCGTGGACTACGCCGGACCGCATTGGGCTGCGATGCCCTGGCGCTTCTGGATCGACGTCTAGGCGCAGCGTTCCCGGGCGCGCGGAGACGGGGACTGCGCGATCGCCGCGAGAAGGAAGAGACGCAGCGAGGATTGTCCGCGAGCTACTCGCCGCGCGAATCTCATCGGGGGTCGCGTGAGATCCAGATCCCTTCGGGCGCTCGTTCATCAGCCAGCTCGCTACTAGCGCCCCGAATTCCCGCACCTGCGAAGGCAACGACGACTGTGAGCAGAGAGAAGGATCGCTGTTGCACTTCCATTGTGGGTACCGCTGTCTAGCGCGGAGTCGCGCTCGCTTTGCGCCACATGATGAAGACTCGAATGATGCGGGCGACCGCTACCACGGATCGCGCAGGGTCGTCCACTCGCGACCGTCGGGCGACAGTGCGCGTAGCGCGCCGTCATCCAGCTCCACGAGCAGGCGGCCGGCTTGATCGACGCGCGCGCGGCGAACGCCTTCGAACTCCCAGCGGTTCTCTCGACGACCCACGATCTCCACGACGTCGGGTCCCTCGGGAGGGTCGGACCACTCGTATTCGGGCTCGTCGGTCACGCGAACCCTCACGCCGCTGCCGAGGCGGTACTGGGTCGCCCACGACCAGTCCTCCGACGCCGAGAAGGCGTGCCACGTGCGGCCGCCGTCGCGGGTCCGATAGTGCTCCTCGTTCTCGCCGTAGAACGTGCCCCCGAGCAACTCGCCCTCGGCTTCGCTGGTGAACGCGAATGTGATCCCGTAATCCAGGTCGACAAGCGACCCGGGCTCGACCACCGTCTCGAAGTCCACTCGCAAGGGCGAGAGCTCGAGCTTCCCTTTACGGATGCCGCCGCCCGCGCGATGAGCGAGAAGATTGCCCGCTTCGTCCCAATGCAGCGCCTCGATCTGGCCTCCGGGCCAGGCGTGCAACTCGCTCCAGGTCGTGCCCTGGTCCGTCGAGGCGAGGACGATGCCGTCGATGGTGTCGCCGACGGCGACACCGTGGATCATGCCTGCTACGCCAGGCAGCTTCCCTTTCGGGTACCGCATTCCATACGCGAGCCAGAGGTTCTCACGCTTCTGCAGGCCTTCCACTTGGACGTCGAACTTCGTCTCGTCGGCAAGGGCCACGGGCTGGAAGCGACCCGAACGGGTCGACCAGAACTGCATCGAGTCATAGTCCCAGAGCAGGACTTGGCCAGGCGCCGAGATCTCCACCGACGTCACCACAGCCGCGAAGGCGTCTGGGAGATCCGCGACCGACACCCACGTTCGCCCGTAATCTTCCGAGCGACAGAGTGCGGTCTCCGTGATTCCCCACAGGACGCCATCGCGTCCGAGATCGAAGGAGAGAACGTTCCAGCGAGCTCCTTCTCTCGACTGTTGGAGCGGAGCGACGATCCCCTCTCCGCCGCTCTCCACCCGCAGGAGCGTGGAACGTCCGTCGTAGACGAGCACGTCTTTGCCATCGACGCTCAACCACTTGCCGCGATCCAGGCACGATCGGGAGCGCCACCGGGGTGAGAAGTCTTGCGCGAGCACCGACACGAACCCTAGTTCGTCGACCACCGCCAAACCGTCCGGGTGCAGCTCGAAGTCCACGACCGCCTGGTCGTCCACGGCGAGCTTTCGCCACACCGGCGGATCGAGCGCCGGTGTGGCGTACACGTCCTTCTGCTGGACCACGAGCCCGTCGCCGAAGGTCCTCACCTTGAGGACGGGAATGGAAGGCCCGGGCGGCTGCGGGACGGTTCCGAACGAGCCGTCGGGCCAGTTGACGGTCACGAGGTAGCTGCTCTGTCTCGACTTCTCCTCGTCCGTCGAAAGTCCGTCGATGGGCGTCGCGATCCGGGTCCAACTCTTCCCTCCGTCTCCGGTGACGAAGATTCGGTTGTGACCGCCGCCGAGTACGCCACGGAGTGGGGATTCGAAGAACACGCTCGCGGGACGGATCGCGTCCGCAAAGGGCGTGGGCATCTCGGCCCAGCCCAGGCCCAGGTCCTCGGAGAGGAAAACCTGACCCGTGTGGCCGACGATCCACGCCGTTCCGTCTCTGGATGCGTGAACGGCATTGGGCAGCATCCGGGACGGCAGCTCGTGGAAGTGCCAGTCCTTCCCGCCGTCCTCCGTTCGAAGGTAGCCGTACTCTCCGCGGATGGAGCCGGGAATGATGCCGACTTCCGCGGAGAGGAACCGCACCAGATCGAGGTCGTCTCCTCCAGAGAGGAGCCCATCTCCCGCCCTCGCGGGCACCGGCGCCTCGCGCCACGAGGCCCCCGCGTCGCGACTCACGAAGAGACGACCGTTCGTCCTCCCACTCCAGTAGCTGCCGTCTGGCGCGACGTGGAGGGGGGCCGCGCTCACGCCGTCGAGTTGCGGCCGACCGGGATCTCCTTGGCAGGCTGACAGAAGCGCAGCAGCGACGAACCCCATCTCAGGTGCACGAGCAGCCGCAGAAATCTGGGCGCTGCGCGCATCCTAGCAAGCTCGAGGTGCGTCCCCGTCCCGAGCTCCGCTTAGCGGCGAGGCCTCCGGCATCGACCGCCGGCAGTACTCGCACTCGCCGTCCGCCTCGCTCCCACTCCCGACGCTCCTTCGAACCTAGGGCAGTTCGCAAACCCGTAGGGATCGCGGAGGGGCGCGAGCAGAGCGCGCGCTCCGTTGTCGCGGAGGGGAGCGAGCCGCCTGCCGCTTCCGTCGCGAAGTTCGCGCGGGCTGCAACTCCCTGCCGCGCGGCTGGATGCGGCGCTCCTCCTCCATCGCTCGCGCCTCGAAGGCGGGTCGGAGCTGGCCGGCTGATTTTAGGGGTGTGTTAGGCTTCGGCCTTCGACCCGAACGGAGTCCTAAAGCCTCGGCACCAGCGCCATGTACGTTCCCCTGCGCGTCCACGGGCACCACTCGCTCCTGACCGGCGTCGACTCGCCGGAGGAGCTCCTGCGGCGCGCGCGGGCGCTCGGGATCGGGGCGCTGGCGCTGGCGGACGTCGACACGACCGCGGGGCAGGTCGAGCTCGTGCAGGCGGCGCGGCGGCTGGCGGAGGCGGATCCCGCGCGCGCCGTGCGGCCGATCCTCGCGGCGGAGATCAGCGCGGCGCCGGTGCGCGACGCGGCGCGGAGCACGCGCAACACGAGTGCGAACGCACAGGGCGCTCGTACCGCTGCGCGCGACGCTCGCGCCAGCGCGCGCGAAGCGCCCGGACGGCTGGTGGCGATCGTGCGCACGGCGGAGGGCTACCGGAACCTCTGCAAGCTCGTCTCGGCGCGGCGGCTCGGCGGCGATCCGGGCGATCCCGACGAGCCGCTCGAGGGACCCGAGACCTTCCAGCGCGTCGAGTGCGCCGTGCGCTTCCAGGAAGGGCTCACCTACCTCGTCGATCATCCGCGGCTCGCCTTCGCGCTCGCGGGCAAGGTCCCGGCGGAGCAGCTCTTCGTCGCGATCTCCGCGGCCGCGCTCGCGAAGCGGCCGATCGCCGCGGGCCGCCGGCGCGTTCGCGCGGGCGAGTCGCGCAACGTGTACGTCTCGGCCCCGCCGAAGCGCGTGCTGGCCGTGCGCGAGCGCACCGACGACGACGCGCTCGACGGGAGCGAGAGCTACAAGGTCCCGCCGCCGCCGCGCGCGGTGCCGGCGCTCGATCTCGTCGAGGCGGCGCGCGCGGCGGGGCTCGCGACGGTGGCGGCGCCGGACGTGTACTACGCGAGCCCGGGCGGAGCGCGCGACCACCGCGTGCGCGTGGCGATCAAGCACAACGCGCTCGTGCACGACCTGCCGGAGAGCTGGCTCGCGGAGGGACCGGCGCATCTCCTCTCGCCGGCCGAGGTCGAGGCGCTCTTCGCGGACCTGCCGGAGGCCGCGGGGCCCTTCGAGCCCCGCGTGCGCGGCGGCGCCGTCGCGCGCTCGCTCGCGATCGCCGAGGGCGCGAGCTTCGCCCCCGAGCTCGGCGGCGTCGTGTTCCCCGAGGTCGAGCTCGAGCCGCACGAAACGCCCTACTCGAAGCTCGTCGAGCTCGCCTTCGCCGGCGCACGCGAGCGCTACCGGCCACTGCGGCCGGAGGTCGTGCGCCGGCTCGACTTCGAGCTCACGGCGATCGAGGAGCTCGGCTTCGCCGCCTACTTCCTGCTCGTGCGCAAGATCCACGACTTCGCCGTGCGCGAGAAGATCCCGTGCGTCGGGCGCGGCTCGGCCGCGGACAGCTTGGTCGCCTACTGCCTGGGGCTCACCGACGCGGATCCGCTGCGCTACCGCTTGCCGTTCGAGCGCTTCCTCAATCCCGCGCGCAAGGACCGGCCCGACATCGACCTCGACTTCTGTTGGCGGCGGCGCGACCGCGTGTTGCAGCACACATACGAGGCCTTCGGGCCGGAGCGCACGGCGATGATCTCGACGCTCAATCGCTTCGGGCTGCGCTCGGCGTTCCGCGAGGCGGCGCTCGTCGAAGGGCTCCCGCCGGTCGAGGTGAACCGCTGGTCGCGGCGGCTGCCGTGGGGCATCGCCGGCGCGGACGAGGGGGGCAACTTCGACGGCGAAGCGGTCGTGCCGCCTGCGGAGCGCTCGGAGAGCGCTGCGCAGGCGTATCCATCCGGCTCGGAGAGCGCTGCGCGTGCGTTCGATGCACCGTCACCGAACGCCGCGGACGCGTCCGATCGCGACCCGACCAACGAGCGCGACGAGGCGACTTCGTCGACGCGCGCCGGGGAGGCCGCGCGGTTCGCGCTGGGAGCGCTCGACGCGCTGCCCGAGCACCTGCGCGGGAACCAGGTCGCCCTGGCGCTCCTGTCGGTGCCCGAGTGCCGCGACTTCCCGTTCGACGACGAGCGCTTCGCGCGCGTGCTCGCGGCCGCCGAGGCTCTGATCGACACGCCACGCCACTTCGGGCTGCACCCCGGCGGCGTCGTCGCGACGCCCGGGCCGATCACCGATTGGGTCGCTTGCCAGCGGGCCGCGAAGGGCGTCGTCGTGACGCAGCACGACAAGGACGGGGTGGAGCGGCTGGGGCTCGTGAAGATGGACCTGCTCGGGAACCGCGCGTTGACGGTGCTCGACGACTGCCTCGAGCTCTTGCGCGAGGCGGGGATCGAGCCGCCCGATCTCACCGCGCTCCGTGAAGACGACGCGCGCACGGCCGAGCTCCTGCGCCGCGGTCTCACGCTCGGCTGCTTCCAGGTCGAGTCGCCCGGCATGCGCAACCTGCTCAAGCAGACGGGCGCGCACACCATGGACGACGTCATCCAGGCGGTGGCGCTCATCCGGCCGGGGCCGGCGGGGTCGGGGATGAAGGACGCTTACGTGCGGCGCTTCCGCGGGCTGGAGGAGCCGCGCGCGCCGCATCCGCGGCTGACCGAGCTCCTGTGGGACACGCACGGCGTGATGCTGTACCAGGAGGACGTGATGCAGGTCGCGAGCTGGTTGGCGGGCATGGACCTGACGGAGGCGGACTTGCTGCGGCGCTCGCTGCAGAAGCGCAGGGAGGGGACGCTCGCGCCGCTCGCACGGCGCTTCGAAGAGGGCTGTGTCGCGAACGGCGTCGCGCGCGCGGACGCGCGGCGCGTGTGGGAGCTCGTCTCGAACTTCGCGTCCTTCGGCTTCTGTAAGGCGCACGCGGTGACCTACGGGCGCATCGCCTACCGCGCGGTGTACTTGAAGGCGCACCATCCCGGCGCCTACCTCGCGGCGTTCCTGAACAGCCGGACCGGCTACTACGAGACGCGCGTCTACGTGGAGGAAGCGCGGCGCCTCGGCGTGCCGATCCTGCCGCCGGACGTGAACGAGAGCGGCGAGGAGTGGCGGTACGGAAGCGGGGGAGCGGGCGGCTCGGTAGGGACGCTGCGCGTCGGTCTGGGGCAGGTCAAGGGTCTCGGCGAGGCGACGCGCGCGCGCATCCTGGCGGAGCGCGCGCGGCGGGCCTTCACGTCGCTGCCGGACTTCCTCGAGCGCACGGGTGCGCACACCGACGAGGCGGAGCACCTGATCCAGTGCGGCGCGTTCGACGCGTTCGACCACACGCGGCCGGAGCTCTCGTGGCGGCTCCACCTGCTGCGCGCGCCCGAACGCGGCGTGCCGAGGGACGTGCGGGCCGCGGGCGGGTTGGATCGCGGCCGGATCGACGCCTGCCGCTCGACGCCCGGGGCGCGCACCGCGGAGGCGATCGTCCGCGCGCGACATGCCGGCGGCTGGCGCGGTGCAGGCATCGGGTTGGGTGCGGCCGAGCTGGCGCCCGGCGAGTGCGCGTCGCTCTTCCCCGCGCCGGAGACTCCCGCGCTCGTCCTGCCGCGCCTACCCGACGTCGACGCGCGCAGGCGCGCGCAGATCGAGTTCGAGCTGCTCGGGATCACGGTCGCGCTGCATCCGACGGAACTCTTCCCCTGCGAGGCCCAGGCCGCGGGCGTCGTTCGCATCGCTTGCGCCGAGCTCGATCGACACGCCGGACGACGGGTCGCGCTCGTGGGCTGGCTCGACGCCTCGCGCCGCGTGCGCACCGCCGACGGCAGGTGGATGCGCTTCCTGACGCTGGAGGACACGACCGGCATCGCCGAAGCGGTGCTCTTCCCCGACGTCTACGCGCGCGACGGCCACCGCCTCGTCTCGCGCGGACCCTTCTGCATCAGCGGCACGGTCCTGGACCAGATGGGCGCCTGTACGCTCCACGTTGAACGGATCCACTAGCAGTGCGCTCGCGCACTGCGTGTCCATCGGGGAGTCTTCGGCAAACCTCTCACCCCCTCTCCCACCGAGTCTTACAACCGCGGCAAACCTCTCACCCCTCTCCAGAAGACGCGACAGACGCCCCGCCGCGTCCAGAAGCGCAGGAAGAAGGACGATGAACCGTCTCCCGGGATCACAGAGCGCAAACCGCTGACGCGTCGCGCGGGCGCACTACGTTGGGTGGTCGTTGTAGCGCAGACTGACGTTCTCGCGGCCCATCGCGCGCAGGCGCGCCGAGTCCTTCTTGAGACCCAGGTTGTGCGCCTTGGACACGACGCTCTTCACGGAGCGACCGAGGGCGCCGGCGATGTCCAGGTTCGCGTGCGTGGGGTACATCGCGCACAGTTTCTCGAGTTCCGCCTCGGTCCAGCGCGGCATCCGGGTGGAAGTCGTTCCGTCGAGCTTGCGCAGGAAGGCCTTGTCCTTCGCCAGCTTGAGCTCCTCTCCCAGCCGGCGGACCGCCTCCAGGCTGCGGCCGAAGATCAGCGCCAGGTCCTCGTCCGTGCGGGTCCCGTAGATGCGCTTGAATTGGACGAGTTCCTCGCGTGCCCAGAGCTCGTCGACCTGGATGCGCCCGAGGTCCTCGATCTGCTGGCGGACCTCGGCGATCTCGCGGCCGAGGATGCGCGCGATCACCTCCGTCGAGCTCACGCCGAGGTACTTCTTGAGGCTCTCGACCTCCGACGCCGTCCACGGGCCCGTTCGACGCTTCTCTCGAAAGAGCTCGGCCGCCAGTCGCCGCACGCTCTGCACCGGACGATTGAGCTCGCGCGCGATGGCCGCGTCGTCGCGCAGTCCGTAGAGCCCGCGCAGGCGCGCGATCTCCGCCTGGGACCACCGTCCGCGACGTGGCGCTCCGGTGCCCTGGCTTCCCCCCCCGCTTTCGCGCAAACGATCCCCCCCCTCGACTCTCCTTGGGCCTTCTGTCACGCGTCCCCGGCCGAGGGATGCGGTTCGATGCAGGAAGCAGCGGCGAGTGAACGACCGGGGCTACTGAGCCGGATTGTACAGACGAGCGTTGGTCAGTGAAGAGGCAGCGCAGTCATTTCCCGACCGTCGAACGCTCCTCCGAAGGGTGATCGTACAAGTCACGTCGAATCCGATCCAACACTTCGCGCACGCCGGCTGCGGTGTTCGCGCGCAGGGCGCTCGCAGCGTACGCTCGCGCTCGGGATGAATCCGTCGAGCGCAGGGCGAACTTGACATCGGGCAGTGAGTTCGGTGCGAGACTGAGCGCGTCGTACCCGAGTCCGAGCAGCAGCACCGCCGACGCCGGATCGCCCGCCATCTCACCGCACACCGAACAGGACTTGCCTGCCTCCCGCGCGACGTCCGCGACGCGGCGGAGCGCCGCGACGACCGCGGGGTGCTGCGGATCGTAGAGCTCCGCGATCCACGAGTTGTCGCGATCCACCGCGAGGAGGTACTGGACCAGGTCGTTGGTGCCGACCGCGACGAAGTCGATGTGGTCGATCAGTTGATCGAGCACTAGCATCGCGGAGGGAACTTCGACCATGATCCCGACTGGGACCTCCTTGGCGATCTCGTAGCCCTGCTCGGTGAGCTGGCTTCGCACGCCGTCGAAGATCTCGTGCGCCAGGAGCACCTCCTCGAGCGAGGTCACCATCGGGAGCAGGATGCGCAGCTCTCCGTGCACGCTGGCGCGCAGGAGCGCCCGCAACTGCACCTGGAGCAGGTCGCGCCACTGCAGGGTGATCCGCAGACCGCGCCATCCCAGGGCGGGGTTCGCCTCCTTCGGCGTGTTGAAGTAGGGCAGCGGCTTGTCCCCGCCGATGTCCAGCGTCCGGATGACGACCGGCTGCCCCTTCGTGTGCTCCAGGACGCGCCGATAGAGCCTGAACTGCTCCTCCTCGGAGGGGAATTGGGACCGCTCCAGGTAGAGGAACTCCGTGCGCAGCAACCCCACGCCGTCGGTGTGCTCGACCGCGAAGGTGTCGAGATCGCGCAGCGACTCGATGTTCGCCCGGACCGCGATGCGACAGCCGTCGGGGGTGACCGCCGGGAGCGCCCCGTGCTCCGCGAGCTCCTTGCGCCGAGCGATACTCTGCGAGCGGCGGTCGAGGAAGGTGTCGATGTCCTCCTGACCCGGGCGCAACTGGATCGTCCCGCGCCAACCGTCCAAGGTGACCAGCATCCCCTGCTCGAGCCGCGCGAGCAGGTTCGGAAGTCCCACGACGCACGGAACGCCCATCGAGCGCGCGAGCACGGCGCCGTGCGAGAACCGTCCGCCTTCCTCCGCGACGACGCCCAGGATGCGCTCGCGCTCGAGGTAGGTGACGACCAGCGGCGTGAGCTCGGCCGCGGCGAGGATCACGCGCTCGTTGCTCGACAGGATCGCCTCGCGTTCGCGGCGCAGGAGCGCGTCGAGCACGCGAAACCACGGATCGCTGAAGTCCGTGGCGTAGCTCTTGTGGTAGTTGCCCTCGATCCTCCCCATCGTGCGCTCGAACCGATCGATGAGGAGCTGCACGGCCTTCTCGGCGTTGATGCGCTGCTCGGTGATCGTCTTCTCGACCTCACGCAGGGCTTGGGGGTCCTGGAGGATCGTGCGGTGGACCGCGAAGATCTCGGCGTCCTTCTCGCTGGTCTCCTCCGCGACCTGGGCCTGACGCCCCGCGAGATCGGCGTCCGCCACGCGCATGGCGTCCGCGAGCCGCTGGATCTCGGGCGCGATCTCCTCGGGCGGCAGGGACCACTCCGGGACGCGTTCGGGACGGGCGCGGACGACATGGACCGGACCGATCGCGAGCCCGGCCGACACGCAGATGCCCTTGACGGAGCGCGGTGCTGCCATGAGCTTCTTTCCGGCCCACCCCCGCCTCGAGTTCCATCGGGATGGCCCTTCGGAATCGCAGATCGGAGGAGAGTCGCCCCATGCTAGCTGGCGAGCCCCGGCTTCGGGGCAACGAGCTCCGCCCGACTCGCCGAGAAGTCGAGTTCCCTTCAAGACGCGAGGCGCGCCGACCCGAGAGTCCCCAACGCGAAGTTCCTCCGGATTCGACCGGAGGAGCCTCCCCGACGCCCATCGGCGGGGACGAATCGATCAAGGGGGCCGCCTGCGCGGCGGCAGGGGAAGTTCATGCGTTCCGAATTCACCGAACCGTCGCCGCGAGCGATCCGCGGCTCCTCGTTCGCACCGTCCACGCCCGTGCTGCAAGAGGACGACTGGGACGGAGACGAGCTCGAGTTCGATCCCGAGGACTTCTCGACCGAAGAGCGGGCCGCCATCGGGAGCGGAGGGTCGTTCCTCTTCACGCTGACGGGCCTCGGACTCGTCGTCGCGGGAGGAATGCTCGCGACGGCGAGCTACCACTCCTGGCAGGTCCAGCAAGTCGCCGGGCAACTCGCAGGTTTCGGCATCCAGTCGGGCATGCTGATCGTGGGCGGTTTCGCCTTGCTCGGAGCCGGCCGGCTCGGGCGCACGCTCGCGAAGCTCTCCGCGCGCGCGCCCACGAGCGATCCCGCGCTGGTCGACGCCGTCGGATGCATGGCCGACAACCTCTCGCTGCTCTCGGGCGCGCTCGTCCAGATGCAGGAGCAGGTGACGCACCTCGGCCTGCGCGAGCCGATCGTCAACGTCTCGGCGCCGCCGCCCGACGGAGACCTCGTGATGCTCTACCGCGACCAGAAGGACGCCGTCTTCCGGCTCGCCGCCAGTCTCGACAAGCTCGCCCGCACGGTGACCGATCAGGTCGCGGCCGAGATCGGCTCGCTCGATCGACAGTTCGCGGGAGTGGTCGCGGAGATCCAGGCAGCGCGGACTTCGCTCGAGTCGAACCTCGGCCGGACGCTGTCGAGCGCAGCGCCAACCGATACCCGCACGACGAGGTCACGCTCGAATGAGCGCCTCGACCTCTCGGATCCCGAAGAGATCGTGCTCGAGGCACCTGCGCTGTCGGAGACCTCCGCGGATCTGTCGCCGCTCTCGTTCCTCGAAGGACTCAAGGAGATCGCCCCGCGCTCGCAGAACCCGCACTCGCCGAACGTGGAGACGCCGCCGCTCGACTTCGACCTCCTCGACGCCGGCCACGCGTTGGACGCCCCGCGCGCCCCCTTGCCCGCCACGCCCCAACCCCGCACGCGCTCGACGAGCTAGGCTCGAGATCACTCCTCCGCCGCCGGCTCCTCGCCCTGCTCGGGCTTGCGGTCCTTGAAGAAGGAGGCGAAGGGGTTGTAGGCCGGTGTTCCGGGCTTCGCGTACTGGCGGTCGTAGGGCTCGTCGCGCGTGCGCCCGCCTTCACGGGACCCGCCTCCGCGGCCTCCTCCGCGGCCGCCGCGTCGCTCGGAGCCGCCGCCCGTGACGAGCCCGTCGCGTCGTGACTGCGCGGCGCGCACTGCCTTGTCCGGGCGCTTCTGGGCGAAGCGCGAGCCTTCTTTGCCCTGTTCGCCGTCCCGGCGTCGCGCGCCGCGGTCGCGTCCTCCGCCGGGCTGACTGCGCTCCACGCGCTTGCGATCGATCACGCGCTTCAACGAGAGCGCGATGCGTTGGCCGCTCGAGTCGAGGACACGACAGCGAACCGATTGTCCGACGGCGAGGAGCTCGCGGGCGTCGCGGACGTAGCGATCCGACACCTCGCTGATGTGGATCATCCCGTCCTTCGCGATCCCGAGATCGACGAACGCACCGAAGCTCGCGACGTTGAACACGGTGCCTTCGACGACGTCGTCCTTCTGGAGCTCCTTCGGGTCCGTGTCGACCGGACGCAAGTTAGGGATGAAGTTGCGCAGACGCGGATCGCGACCGGGATAGGAGATCTCGCGCATGAGGTCGCGCCAGGTCGCCTCGTCGGCCTCGAAGTCGGAGCGGCGAAGGCCGCGCGTCGCTCCGGGGGAGCCGAGGACGTCCTCGATGCTTCCTCCGCAGGCTTCGGCGATGCGGCGCACCAAGACGTACTGATCGGGGTGGAGGCTGGTCGAGTCGAGTCGTTCGCTCCCGCCGAAGACGCGCAAGAAAGCAATGGCGCTCTTCCATTGGGCCTCGCTGAGCAGACCCTCCGCCCGCAATTCCTCTCGGTTCGTGATCGGATGCGCGGAGCGGTGCGCGATGATGCGCTCGGCCGCTGCTGCGTCGAGCCCCGGCACGTGCCTCAAGAAGGCGAAGGGGGCGCGATTGACGTCGCAGCCGGCGTGAGCGACGCACGATTCCACGACCTCCTCGAACGCGCGCCGGAGGTTCGCCTTGCTGACGAGCGCCTGTTCGGGGCCGAGCCGCATGTGCCGCGGATCGACCTTCAGCATCTCGACCAGCGGGTCGCGGAAGCGGCGTGCCAGACCGATCGCCAGGCGCACCGGCACGGGGTGCTCGGCGAGCTCCTTGCGCGCCAGCTCCGAATTCACGTAGCTCGACAAGCCGACGTCGTTCACGACGACCACCGCAACCTCGCGTCCGGCGCTCGCGACGGCGCGACGCACGACCGTGATCGCCGCCCGCGCGCCCTTGCCGCCGCCCAACGCGACCACGTGGACGTCGGAGCCGGCGAGCAGCGTCTCGAGCTCCTGCCCGAGGGCCTCGGGAGTCTTCTCCGCGGGCTCGATGCGACCGACGACACCGGTGGGTTCTCCGTCGCCGCTCACGACGGCGAGGGTCCAGTCCCCCTTGGCGTTCACGTCCAGGCCGGCGACCGGCACGCGCGGACCAGGAGGAGCGAGGAGGACTTGGCGGAGATGCTGCGAGAGGAGCCGCAACGCCTCGTCGTCGCCGCGCTCCTTGAGTTCGAGGCGCACGTCCTCCTCGATGATGGGCAGGAGTCGGGCGCGCAGCGCGCGCTCGGCCACGGCGTCCAACAGCGGTGCGAACTCAGGGCGATTGCGCTTACCGAAGACGGCGCGCACGCGCGGCAGCGCCTTCTCGCGCTCGAGCGAGATGACGGTGGCGAGCATGCGATCTTTCTGCGCTTGGCGAATGGCGAGCAGTCGGTGGCCCTGGAGCTGGCGCAGGGGCTGCTTGAGCTTGAGCAGGCTCCGGTGTCGCCCCAGGCTCTTCTCGTCCGCCGTTGCGCGGACCGTGAGCACGCCGTTCTTGCGCAGCATCCGCCGCAGGAGACTGCGCAGCCGCGCATTCCGGCCCAAGCGATCCGAGAGAATTCGCGTGGCACCCGACAGAGCTTCTTCCTCGGAGTGGACGCCCTTGTTCGGATCGACGTAGGGTCGGCAGAGCCGCGCGAGCTGCAGCGTCAACTCGACCTTGAGCGAGAGCGGGCCGGCTTCGGCGAGCGTCGTCTCGACCGCGCCTTCCGGAGCGCCCGTGGTGGACTCGGGGACTTCCGCCGCCTCCGAGGCACCGTCTTCCTCTTCGACCGGAGCTTCCTCGACCGCAGCTTCGGAGGAAGGAGCGTGGTCGGTCGGCTCGGTTTCGTGCGCCGCCGCGTCGTCTCCCGCGTCGTGGGCGGCATGAAGTTCTTCCGGAGCCACCTCCGACTCGTGGAGCTCGCTCGCCGCTTCGAGATCGGCGTCGGCGTCGACGTCGTCGGCTTCACCCTCCGCACGCGGGACGGGAGCGATGAGCTCGTCGGCGAGAGCGCCAAGTCCGCGGTCGAGCGCGAGCTGCACCTCGGGCTCTGGACGGCGATGGGGAACCATCAGGTCCTCGAGCTCGAAGCGATCCATGCAGGCGCGGATCTCCTCGAACACGGAAGGCTCGATCCCGGCGTTGCCTTCCAGCATGCGCAGGATCGTCCCGCGCCGTCGGTCCAGCTCCTCGAGCTCGCCCCTGCGCCGGAAGACACGCCGCACGATGCTCTCGGAGAGACCGCCCGTTTCCGTGCGACGGACGCGGCCGATGTACGGCGGGCTGAGTCCCGCGTCGATCAACTCGAGCACGGTGCTCATGCACTCGGGCGTGGACGAGAACTCCCTCGCCAACTGCTCCAGGATCGGAGTCGCGGTCACGAGAATCCCCTCAGGGTGTGGTGGTATCGGGCGTCCGCCGCGCGCGGCGGCCGACCCTCGCGGAAGAGCATAACCACGGAACGCTCGGGAAAGGAAGTAGGCCGACCGACTGCGTCCAGAACGCGTCAGAGGATCGCGACGACCTGCACGAGGGCTTTGCCGAACCGCAGTCCGGCCGACTCGTCTCGGGCAGTGACCACCTTCCCGTCGCGTTGGACCTCCACGCCGGTGTACTTGGCGCCCGCGCGCCGAATCACGTCCTCGAGTGCAGGGTCACCGGTGACGGCCAGGCCCGCGAGCACTCCCGCGCGGGCGAGGATCGCCACGGAAGTGCCCCAAGCGGCGACGAGCTTTCCCTGCTCGCGAGCGCCACGCGCGAGGGCGAGAACGGCTTCGTTCTCCGCGAGGGCGCCGTCGCCCTCTCCCGCCGCGAAGATCACTCCCGAGTAATCGTCCAGGTTCGCGTCGGCCAGGGAGCCGTCGACGAGGAACTCGTCCTGCAAGCGCCCGAGGACCGTGGATTGGGTCTCGGTCGACACCGACCAGGTGCCCACGTGCACGTTGAACAAGCTCGCGCGCGCGTGGCGCAGCGTCTCCTCGGAGAAGCCGGCCGGAGGCACGACGACGAGCACCCGGCTCACGTACTTCTGAACGGTGAGCCCGTACTCGTCCTTGTCGTCGGAAGAAGGCTTCTCGTGCGCCATGGTCTCAGACGGGGATCTCGAAGAGCGACAGTCGCGTCTCCTCGGCCAGGACGCCCGCACCTTTGGAGACCTTCCAGCTCACGTGCTCGTCGAGTCCGGGAACGGTCACCTCTCCGAGCAATCCGCCGGTGGCGAGGTCGCGCACTTCCAGCGAAGCTCCTTGCACGACGTACAGCCGACCGCTGTCGTGGCTGATCGTGACGTCGGGGAACTCCTCTGAGTCCGAGTCGGCCTCGAGCGCCGAGAACCAGGTGGGAGCGTCGCCGGCGAGCGCACCGGACGAACGACTCACGAGTGCGAGCTTCCCCTCGGGGGCGTCCGCATCCGGGTTCGCGATCAGGTACTCGCGAATGGTCTCGTCGGGCAATGCCGAGAGCAAATCGGAGACGAGCACCGTCACGCTCCCTCCGCCTGCGGCGATGGCGTGGATCACCGTCTGACGCGGTTCGAGGAAGTCTCCCCGTCGCTCCCCCGTGGCCGCGTCGAGGGTGATGACGCCTTGCTGGCCGGTGGCTTTGAGCGAGTAGACGACGAACAGCCGCCCTGCGTCACGCGCGATCATGTGGTAGCGCTCGCTCTCGTGCGCGTAGCTCCACGTGTCCGCGAGCAGAGCGGTCGAGAGCGCGGCCACTCTCGCGGGCGCGACGAGATGGCAGAGGTCGTCCTCGACCAGCGCCTCGTCGAACGCCTCGATGTCGCGCGCGTCGATGAGTTCGCCGGTCGCGAGCGACATGCGGACCGCACGGTGCCCGTGCATGCTCGGACCGAGGACGACGACGTCCTCCCTGCTGACGCCGGCGCCGAATCCGCGGCCGTAGCCCACTTCGCAGGGCGAGACCCACAGGATCTCACCCGTGGACGGGGAGAGCGCGCCCAGCTTTCCGGGGATCACGTCGTCGACCCACTTGCCTCCGGCCGGCGGGTCGTAGCCGTGCACGAGCACCGGCCCTGGCGAGCCGATGGCAATACCGTCCACCTCCGTCGCGAGGTCCTTCGTCCAGCGGCGTCGTGCGGTTCGCAACATGCGCGAATCCTATCAGGGCTGCGCCCCGGCACGGGTGAGCATGCCGGTCAGAAATCGACCGGGCCGATGCGGTCCCAAGCCGGTGCGGCATGCGCGAGGGCTTCGCGCTCGCGATCAGGTAGCCAGCACCTTCGCAGCGATCTGCACGGGAACCGACCGGTACTCGTGCAACTCCATCGAGAAGGACCCCCGTCCCTGAGTCGCGCCGCGCAGCGCCGAGGAATAGGCGAACATCTCCGCGACGGGCACGAGGGCTCGGACGACCCGGAGGTCGCCCAGCGCGTCGACGTCCGAGACTTCTCCGCGCCTCGAGTTCAAGTCGCCCACCACGCTGCCCAGGTATTCCTCGGGTACGCGGACCTCGAGCTTCATGATCGGCTCGAGCAGCGTGGTGTTGTTGGCGGACGCTTGGCGGAACGCGAGGATGCCCGCGTTGTGGAACGCGAGCTCGCTCGAATCGACTTCGTGGGACTTGCCGTCGAACAGGGTTGCGCGCACTCCCATGAACGGATAGCCGCCGTGCGCTCCGCCCTCGACCGCTTCGCGGATCCCCGCGCCCACGGCGGGGATGTACTCGCGCGGCACCGTGCCGCCCTTGATCGCATCGACGAACTCGAAGTTGGCCCCCTCGTTCTCGGCGATCTCGAAGCGCACGTGTGCGACGGCGTACTGACCGCGACCGCCGGACTGCCGGATGTAGCGCGCCTCGGTCTCGACCGGCTTCGAGAGCCTCATCTTGTAGGCGACCTTCGGTCGTCCGGTCCGAACCTCGCAGCGGTGGTCGCTCTTGATGCGGTTGACGACCACCTCGAGGTGGAGCTCGCCCATTCCGGCGATCAGCGTCTCCCCCGTCTGCTCGTTCGTCGTGGCGCGGAACGTCGGGTCCTCGCGCATCATGCGGCCGAGGACTTCTCCGAGCTTGTCGCGGTCCTGGCCCTTGACGGGCTCGATCGACATCGCGATCACGGACTCGGGGAACTGGATCTTCGTGAGCACGATGGGCGCGTCGGGATCGCAGAGCGTGTCGCCCGTCACGGTGTTCTTCAGCCCGATCACCGCCGCGATGTCGCCGGCGCGCACTTCATCCAGGGGCTCGCGCTTGTTCGCGTGGACGCGGACGAGCCGTCCGATGCGCTCCTCCTTGCTGGTGCGCGGGTTCAAGGCCTTCGTCCCCTTCTGGAGCACACCCGAGTAGACGCGCACGAACGTCAGGTCGCCGGTCGACTCGGCAATGGTTTTGAACGCCATCAAGCACATCGGCTCCGCGTCGGTGGCCGTGCGCAGGACTTTCTCGTCGGAGCGGAGGGCCATTCCTTCGACGGGCGGGATGTCGAGCGGACTGGGCAGGAAGTCCACGACGGCGTCGAGCAGGAGCGGGACGCCCTTGTGCTTGAGCGCGGAGCCGCACAGGACCGGCGTGATCTCGATCGACAGTGTTCCGCTGCGGATCGCGCGCTGGAGCATGTCGTTCGGGATCGGTTGGTCCTCGACGAACAGGTCGAGCAGCTCGTCGTCGAACTCGGCTGCGACTTCACACAGGTCGTGGCGACGGGCCTGCGCCTCCTCCAGGAGCTCGGCGGGGATCTCGTGGTCCTCGAAGGCTCGTCCGTCGGACTCGGGCAGGAACTGGTACAAGCGCATCGCGACGAGGTCGATGACGGCGTTGAAGTCCTTCTCGATGCCGACCGGCATGTGGAGCGCTACGGGCCGCGCTCCCAATCGATCGGTGATCGACGACAGCGACGCGTAGAAGTCCGCGCCCACGCGGTCCATCTTGTTGATGAAGCACATGCGCGGGACCTTGTAGCGGTCGGCCTGACGCCAAACGGTCTCCGATTGGGCCTCGACGCCCGAAACGGCGTCGAACACCGCCACGGCGCCGTCGAGCACGCGCAGCGAGCGCTCGACCTCGGCCGTGAAGTCCACGTGGCCCGGCGTGTCGATGATGTTGATCGTGACGCCGTTCCACTCGCAGGTCGTGGCGGCGGACTGGATCGTGATGCCGCGCCGCTGCTCCTCTTCGAGGAAGTCCATCGTGGCTTCCCCGTCGTGCACCTCGCCCGTGCGGTGGATCTTGTTCGTCACGAACAGGATGCGTTCGGTGACCGTGGTCTTGCCGGCATCGATGTGCGCCATGATGCCGATGTTGCGCAGGTTGGTGAGGCGCCGGTCGGCGCCGCTGGGAGCGCCGGCGGATTCCGGCTTCACGGTCGTGGTCGTCATGGCTCTGTACGGGTGGTCTTCGGGCTCGAACGGAGCCGGAAGGGTCTCTCGCAGTCTCTCTCGGATCCGGAAAGCGGCCGTGAAGTGGGTGGGCGGAACCGCCTGGGCCTCACCTGTTTGCCGAGCTCTCCGGGTGGCGGGAGAACGCCCCGCCACGGAATTCCGCGGCCCCGGACGGTGCCGGGGCCGAGGTCAGGATCCCCAATCGGAACAAAGGGGAGGAAAAGATTAGCTCAGCCTTCGCCGCGGTCAATCAGGACCTTTTTCCCCGAGCTGTTCCGTCCAGCTCGTGGTCGAGCGAATTCGATCGCCGATGGGCAGACCGTCGAGCCCCACGCCGCCGCGCGGCACGCCACGCTCCACCGCTCGGCCCTCGACCTCGTACCCCGTGAAAGCGAAGGGAATGCCCTCCGCGGGCCCGCGGAGGCTGTCCTGGAGATGGATGGAGAGGTGCGGCCCCGAGGCGATCAGCGGGGCGCCGGAGCTGCCGACCCGCGCGAGTGGCGCTCCCGCCGGAACGAGTTCGCCCTCCGAGACCAGGATGGAACCCGAGCGCAAGTGAGCGAGGAAGAGGAACTGGGACGGCGCGACTTCGAGCACGAGGTGGTTGCCCAAGCGCTCGCCTCCCCTCCATGACGCACCGGCCGCGAGATCCGGCTCGCCGTCGTGAACGCGGACGACCCGCCCCGCGGTCGGGGCCGACACGGGCTCCCCGAACCCTGCGTCCCCGCGCTCATGCCCGCTCACCTTCACGAAATCGAAGCCTCGACAGCGAGACGGCTGGAACGCGAGGGCGTTCTCGCGCCACCCCTCCCCACCGCAGCGCACGGTCCATTCGCCTTCGAGCGGGATCGCGAAGCGGACCGAGCTCGGACGACGAACATGGGAAGTCGGATACGCGAAGGGCATCGAGGCGAAGAGGATCGCCGAGGAGAGCGCGGCGAAGGCCACGACGCGCGGGCGCCGTAGGAAGGGCCGGCGAAAGGCGCTTGCGATCGACGCGGCCGCGAGCGCGATGAGCGCCGTGCCCGCGATCGCGAAGGGAGCCCACTGGAAGACGAGGACGGGCCCCGGCCCACCGGGGCGCGAGCCCAAGTAGATCGCGCAGGCGCCGACCGCGAGGAGCGGCAGCCACGCGAGACGCGTCCAGAGCTCCGGTGTCGCGCCGGTCGCTTGCGCGCCGCTCCCTTGGCGAGCGTGACGTGCAGCCATGTCGGGAAGGACTCTAACCGATCCGGAAAACCGGCCGGCCGGAGCGCTTCCCCTCTCCGGCCCTTTGTGTTCTCGTACTCGCGCGCGAGCTCTCTCGCACCCGCCATGTTCCTGGAGTTCCTCGAGACCGTCACCGGCATCTTCGTCGTCGTCTACGACGGTCAGCACGCGCTCAAGTTCACGCTCGGGCGAGCTCAGGAAGTGGTCGGGCCCGGCGTGCACTTCAAGCTCCCGATCATCCAGAAGTTCGCGGTCGAAGAGACGAAGCACACGACGCTCGACCTCGAGCCACAGGTGATCCAGCTCGCCGACGACCTCGTCTACGAGGTCGACGCGAAGGTCATGTACCAGATCGTCGACCTGCGCAAGGCGATGATCGAGATCGACGACCTCGTCACCGGCCTGCAGAATCGCGTCGTGATGGCCGTGCAGCGCGTGATCCAGGCCAAGGATCGCCGATCCATCCGCGACACGGACGCGATGATCGCCGGCATCCGCGAAGAGCTGCGCCCCGTGGAGCAGCAGTGGGGTGTACGGATCCTGCAAGTCGGGTTCTCCAACCTGTCGCCCTCTCCCAGCACGCTCGAGATCACCCAGCTCGACCTGCTCGCGCGCGAGCGCTTGGCGCTCTTCGAACAACTGCACTCGGACGGACTCTCCGAGGAAGCTGCGGTGGCGCTCGTCACGGGGGCCGTCGTCGCGACGCACTCGGTGGAGAAGGAAATGGGCCTCGTCGCCGATCACCGCGAAGGGAAGCGGCTGGAGCAGCAATTCGCCGCGCACGTCCAGGAAGCCGAGCAGAAGCGCAAGGAAGAGGAGCGCGCGAAGAAGGAGCGCAAGGGCGAGCAGACGGAAGCAGGCGACCAGGAGAATTCGGGAGAGAAGGAGCCTTGAGCGGTCGCGGGCGGTCCGTGACCTGAGGGAGAGACGGTCGTGGAATTCTTCGCGCAAGCCGGCGAGCACCTCCGAACGCTCGGCTCGACCGTCACCGACTGGGTGGTCGAGACGGCCAAGGCCAACTCCTACCTCCTCTTCCTCGCGCTCTACACGCTCGTGCGCGCGACCGCCGTGACGGTGCAGAGCGGAACGACCGGCCTGCTCTTCAGCTTCGGTCGCGCGCGGAAAGTGATCACTCCGGGAGTCCGGGTGCTGCTCCCCTTCCTGCAGGTCGTGCGCGTCCTCCCGACACGCCAGCGGACGATGGACTTACCGGCGCAGCGCGTGACCACGCTCGACGGCCTCGTGTACCTCGTCGACGCCAACCTCGTCTATCGCATCGTCGACGTGGCCAAGGCCCTGATCGAGATCGACGACCTGCAGAAGGGCATGCGGCAGGTTCTCGTGCTCTCGGTGCAGGACGTCCTGCGGTGCTCTCGGCGCATGACGTTCCAGAGCACCTCCGAATTCGACCGCCTGCTCGCCGAGTCCATGGCCCCGCGGCTCGCCCCGTGGGGCGTGGAGATCGATCGCGCGGGATTCACGAGCATCACACCCTCGTCGAAGACGTTGAGGCTGACCCAGCTCTCCCAACGCGTGTCCGAGCGGCGCGCGGGCTTGGACGTCCTCGAGCACGGCGCGCAGCGCCCCCTCGCGTTGGCGTTGCTCGGGACGAATCAGCGCATGCTCACCCGCTCGGCCCTGGGCCGCGAACGGGAGGTCGCGGCCCGGCGGGCACACCAGGTCGAGCGCCTGTTCCGCCGCGCGGTACCAGAGCTCGTCGGGAAGCACTTGGACGCTCGCGCCATCGCCCGTCTGCGCCGCGAGTTCCTGGCCGACGCGGGTCTCGGCGGCGTGCTCGGCGACACCAGCTCCGCCCACGACGAGAAGCCGATGAGCTCGAGCGAGCGCCGAGACGAGGAACATCGATTGCGGGTTGCGCGGAACCGCACACGCAAGGGCAACCGTGTGACGCGCAACCCGACGGGCAGGCTACGCCCTTCCACGGACCGCGGGTCGCAATCGACTGGACCCGGACGGAACGTCGCGCGCTCCCGCAAAGAGTGAGCGCATGTCCGCCGGCTGCACGGATACCATGCCGTACACCGACGCCCGGTCGATCCCGAGCCGGTCGAAGGAGGTTTCCAGACATGACGAACCATCCGAGTGCAAGCAGCTCGCGACGCGACTTCAACCGCCTCGTGGCCCTGGCGACGGGAGGCGCCGTGGGTCATTGGAGTGCTTCATCCGAAGAACGCCCAGTGCCGCAGGGAAGCCTGTGGTTCCCGTTCAACAGCTTCGATCCACCCGGCGACTACTACCCCACCAACGGCTACGGCGGACACGGAACCGGCGCGCTGTTCGCCGAATCGGACCTGCGGAAGACCTCGCTCTGCTACTTGGACGGGATGCTGTGCACGTTCAACTCGAGCGGAGGAACGTTCACGATCAAGGACGCGAACGGGTTCGAGATTCGCTCCTTCGAGGTCACCGTCCCCATGCCCCAACCGCTCGAGATACGGTTCGGGATCCCGATCGCGGTGTACGGCGGGTTCACGTGCTCGGCCACGTCGGTCTATGGGATCGCCGGGATCGCCTTCTACACCAAGGTCGTGGAGGATCCCTGACCATGAATGGCTACTCGGACATGGCGGTGCTCGAGAACGTGGGGGGCGTGGCCATCTACCCCAAGAAGGCACTCGCCATCGCGGGATACGACCCGTCGAGCGTGACGACGCTCAAGAAAGAGGCGTACAACTTCAAGGCGCTCGCGACGATCGTCTACCACATCACCGTCATCGGCGGTGTGTTCCCGAGCATCGGTCAGGCGCACATCTACAACACGCGGTTGGGCTTGCCCGCGTTCATCTTCAACCTGGACGCGACCCCGAACATGAACATGCCGGGTCTGAACAGTGGCTCGCTGCCGCGCACCGTCGAATTCGGTCCGCACGGCATGAGATTCCCCTTCGGGATCGGCGTCCGTTGCATGTCGCCCTCGGCCCGCATCCACGTTTACTACCGGACGCTCTTCTGAGCGCCCGTGCGCTCGAATTCCTCGCCCTGCGGCGATGACGGATCTGGAACTCGTCCTGTTGGCGGTCGCCGAAGCGCACGCTTCGATCGCCGACGGCGGCGGCCCGTTCGGCGCGATCGTGACTCGCGCCGGCATCGTCGTCGGACGCGGCAGGAACCGCGTCGTCCCGGACGCGGATCCGACCGCGCACGCCGAGGTCGGGGCCATCCGCTCGGCGTGCCGAACGCTGGGCACGCACATCCTGTCGGGCGCGACGCTCGTCTCGAGTTGCGAGCCGTGCCCGATGTGCCTCGCCGCGGCGTGGTGGGCGCGCGTCGATCGCATCGTCTACGCGGCGACGAGGGAGGACGCGAAGGCGGCCGGATTCGACGACGGGCGCTTCTACGCAGAGCTCGCCCGACCGCTCGAGCTGCGCAGTGTGCCGATGGTGCAGGTCGGCCGCGCCGCGGCGCGCGAGGCGTTCGCGGCGTGGCTCGCGACGGAAGGCCGCCGGAGCTATTGATCGGGCCGCCGATCCTCGGAGGGAGGGAGGGGTTCGGGAGCGCTCGATTCGACGAGCACGCCCTCCGGAGTCCACCACTGCCACGAACCGATGCGCACGTCGTTGCGGTAGCTGCCGCGCGCGCGCACGGATCCGTCCTCGTACCACAGCATCCACTCGCCCTGCCGCAGCCCGCCGGCGTAGCTCCCCGTCTCGGCGACGGCGCCATTCGGGTGCCAATGGGTCCACGGTCCCTGCTTCGATCCCGCGACGCTCGGGCCTTCCGACGACACGCGTCCGTTCGCGTGCCACCACGTGGCGGTGCGCAATAGAGAGGGATCACACGGGACCGCCGAATGCGGGGCGCCGTCGGGATACCAGCTCCGCCACAGACCGGCGGGCTCGCCTCGCTCGAAGAAACGCTCGTGGCGCACCGTGCCGCCTCGGTACCACTCGATCTCGCGTCCGTGGCGCAGGCGCCGACCGTCGGGAAGGACGAGAACCTCGCGGACGAAGAAGAGCTCCTCGGTTCCGCCGAAGGTTTTCCGATGGATCTCGCGCCGCGGTTCGTTCGGTGACGGAACGAGCGGGTTCGCCGAGCGCGGAGGGGTGAACGCGGGGACGGTGGGATCGCTCTGGCACGCGCAGGCGCCCAGCGCGACGCTCGCGAGCAGGGTCCGCGTGCGGATCCAGCCGCGGAGGGCACGGCCCGAAGCGCTCACCGGGGGCCGGCGTCCGGCGAGCCGCCGAAACGCGCACGCAACGTGCGTTTCTCGATCTTTCCCGATCCCGTCCGCGGGAGTTCGTCGAGCAAGTGGATCCGGCGCGGGACCTTGTAACGCGCGAGAACGGCTTCGCACGCGCGCACGAGCTCCTCGACCGTCGCCGTCGCGCCCCCGCGTAGCACGACGGCGGCGCAGACACGCTCGCCCCAATCGTCGTCCGGCGTTCCGAAAGCCGCAGCCTCCAGCACCGCGGGATGCGCGAAGAGCGCGTTCTCCACCTCCGTCGAGTACACGTTCTCCCCGCCCGTCACGATCATGTCCTTCCTGCGATCGACGATGTCGATCCAGCCGCGCCCGTCCATCACAGCGAGGTCGCCGGTGTGGAGCCAGCCGTCGCGAAAGGCCGCCGCGGTTTCCTCTGGGCGCTTCCAATAGCCCGGCGACACGGTTTCGCCGCGCACGCGGATCTCGCCGACCTGCTCGTCGTCGCGCGAGACGTGGCGTCCCGCCTCGTCCACCACTTCGAGCTCGACTCCGCGGAACGCTCGCCCCGTGCGCGCGCGCAACCTGCGCTGCTCCTCGAGCGGCAGAGCGCGCGTCTCGTCGGTCGGCGAGCTGATCGAGAGATAGGGGCTCGTCTCCGTCATCCCGTAGGTCTGGGCGTACTCGCAACGGATCTCGCGCTCGATCGCATCCACCACCGCGCGCGAGATCGGCGCGCCGCCCGAGAGCAGCAGGCGTAGGCTCGACGTGTCGCGAACACCGCGCGAGAGCTCGTCCAGCAGACGGACGATCATCGTCGGAACGACGTTCGTGAGGGTCACGCGGCAGCGTTCGATGGCGTCCAACACGGCCACGGCGTCGAAGCGCGGCACGCACACGTGAGAACCTCCGCTGGCCGTGATCGCGAACGTCGCCCATGCGTCGGCGAGGTGGAAGAGCGGCGCGAAGTGCCCCCAGACGTCGCTCGCGCAGAGCCCCAGCTCACTCGCGGCGAGCTCGGCGTGTCGGCACACGTTGCGGTGCGTCAGGACGACGCCCTTCGGTCGTCCGGTGGTTCCGCTCGTGTAGTAGATGTGGGCCGGATCGCTCGCGCTCACCGCCCGCGGGCGAAAGCCTCCCCCCTGGGCGAGCGCGTCGTCCCACGCATCTCCTCCGGGCGCCGCCCCGTCGAGCCACAGCACGCCCTCGAGCCCGGTCCGCGAGCGAAGCTCGCCGACCACCTCCGCGCGGGACGAATCGGCGAGCAGCCAGCGGGACTCGCAATCCCCCAGGATCGCGACGAGCTCGGGCAACGCGAGGCGTACGTTGAGCGGGTTCGTGACGAGGCCCGCACCGGCGGCCGCGAAGTACGCCAGGAGGAAGCGCGGTGAGTTCTCGGCGAGCACGGAGATCCGCTCACCCGGCTCGAGCCCGACTGCCTCCAGGTAGCCGGCGAGGTCCCCGGCGCTCTTCCCGAAGGAGCGATAGTCCTGCGGCTCCGTCCGATCCGGGATCGCGAGGCGATCTCCGTGGTCTCGAACGGCCCCCTCGAGAAGCGACCAGATACCCATGACTCTCGGAAAGGGGCGAAGCATACTTCCCGGCCCGACGAGCGGAACCGCTTCGACGATCGCCGTGACCTCTCCCCGCGTCCACGACCCGACCCTGCGTGACGGGACCCGCCCCGCCCCTCCTTTTCGCGAGCGGTTGGACTACGTTCCGACGATGAGCGTACCCCTTCGCGCCCGGAGAGCACCGTGACGGGTTACGCTCTGATGAGCGTCCTGACCACGATCCTGCTCGTGGGGTTGTCGCGACCGGGAGAGAATCCGGTCCGCATCTTCGGGCGGGCGGTCGTAGCGCTGTTCCGCACGAACGGCGGCCGCGTGTTCTCCGCAGCCGCGATCCTCGTGCTGGCCCTCGACTTGGTCGAGACCAGCCTAGACGCGGGGGTCACGCGCGATCTCGGATACGACTTGACGCCGTTCGTGCACTCGATCGAGGGCGATCTCGTCGCTCGGTTGCAGCGCTTCTCGACGCCGCTCTTGAACGGCTTCTTCTCGTGGATCTACGCGCCGGGCTTCGTCGCCCTCGTCAGCCTCCCGCCCGTCGTCTGGTTCGGCATCAGGAAGAATCGCGCGACGGCGGAGTACGTCACGGCGTTCTGTGCGAACTACGTCTTCGCGCTTCCCTTCTACGTGTTCGCGCCGGTGCGCGAGGTGGGTTGGAGCCAGCTCTCGCGCGCGCGACCGTTGATGGAGGACGTGTGGCCGGGCGTCACGGACATGCTCCGCTCGGCGAGCGCCCTCGACAACTGCTTCCCGAGCCTGCACGTCTCGTGCACGCTGACGGCCTTCTGGTTCGCTCGCCGCCACGGCCCGCAGACCCTGGCGTGGACGACCGGGATCGGTGCGCTACTGACCGCGTGGGCCACGATGGTGCTCGGGATCCACTGGGCCACCGACGTGGTCGCGGGACTCTTGTTCGGCTCGTTCTGCTCGATCTTCGCCCAGCGCGTAGGCGGGCGGCTGTGGCCGGAGCAGGTGCGCGCGTCGGCCGAGCTCGTGGCTTCGCTCACGACCGACTCGACCGAGGGCGACCTAGCCCGAGCTCGCTTGCACCCGTCCGCGCTCCGACGCCCATCCGATCGCGGCGACGAGGTTCTCCGCTCGCGCCCGGCCGGAGCCGGCGATGTCGAAGGCGGTCCCGTGAGCCGGACTGACGCGCAGGTAGGAGAGCCCGGCGATCACCGTTAGGCCCCGGCCGGGCGCAGCGAGCTTCACGGGTATGAAGGCCTGATCGTGGTAGAGGGCCAGGACGCCGTCGAACTCGCCCGCGGCGGCCTGGACGAACACCGAGTCGGGCGAGACGGGGCCCGAGACGTCGAGTCCGCGCCGGCGGGCGTCGGCGAGCGCGGGAGCGAGCTCGTCGATCTCCTCGCGGCCGAGGATCCCGTTCTCGCCCGCGTGCGGGTTGAGCCCGGCGAGGGCGAGCCGCGGCCTTTGGAACCCAAGGTCCGTCAGCGCCCGGTGGAGGAGCAGCAGGTGGCGCTCGACGTTCTCCCTCGTCACGAGGTCGAGCGCGGCGCGCAACGGCAGGTGGCGCGAGAGCAGCATCACGCGTAGCGGACCGGCGACCGCGAGCATCTCGTAGTCGCTCGCGCCGTCCCAACGCGCGAGGAGCGACGTCTGCCCTTCGACGCGCTCGCCGGCCAGGTGGAGCGACTCCTTGCTCACGGGCGCCGTGACGAGCGCCGCCACGGCGCCCGAGGAGGCGAGCTCGTGTCCCGCGCGCAGCGCCGCGAGCGCGACGCGTCCACCGGCCGCGGAAGCGCAACCGATCGGAACGCTCGACGCGCCGGGAGTCTCGATCCAAACCAAGTCGACGTCGCCTCGAAGGACGGCCTGCGAGGCGAACGCCTCCGCGTCCATGCGCTGCACCCCCGGCGGCATCCATGCCGCACCGCCGAGACCGACGAGCCGAGCGATCTTGCGGACGCCTTCGTCCGCGAAGGCGGCGCGGACGATCTCCGGCCCGATGCCGGCCGGATCACCGAGCGTGACGGCGATCCAAGGACGCGAATCCGCGCGCGACATGGATGCGTGAGTCTATCCGGACGTTCGGGGATGGACACGCCGTCCGCTCTCCCGCAGCCGACCCGCATGCCGACCCTCGGTCTCGCCGCGATCAGAGCGACTCGTTGAGGCGGTAGAGGTACGAAAGGACCTCGGCGACCACCTCGTACAGCTCGGTCGGGATCTCCTCGCCCACGTCGAGCGCAGCGAGCAGCGTCACGAGATCTTGGTCCTGACGGACGGGGATCCCGTGCTCGTGCGCGAGCTCGAGGATGCGCTGCGCCGTGTCGCCTCGGCCGGTTCCTACGACGTCGGGCGCCAGTTGGCGCTCGGGGACGTAGCGCAGCGCGACGGCCAGGGGCAGCTCGAGGTCGCCTTCGGCCGCTGCGCTCATCCCGACACGTCCATCAGGTGGTGCTCGCGCAGGTAGCGGATGTCCATCGATCCGTGCTCGAGCTCCACGACTTCGGGTGCTGCGACGCCGACGACGATCTGCACCGGGCGCCCGCCCCGCGCCAGGCTCTCGCCGAGCAGCGGCAGGTCGGCGCGTATCCGCTCGGCGACGTCCTCGCGTTCGGTGAAGATGCGCAAGCTCGTCCCCTCGGCGCGCATCCAGACGTCGATGCGGATCGGGCCGACGCTTTGGAACGAGACGCCGACCGAAACGTGTCGGGTCTCACCGCCGCTCGAGTCGCCCTCTCCTCCATCGCCCTGCTTCGGGCGCCAGAACACGTGCGCCGTCGTCCACTGCGCACCGTCGGGGACGGGGAAGGAGAAGTGCAGGGGTTCTCCCGCTTCCCGCCGGGCGAGATTCAGGAGCTGCTCCGCTTCGAGACCCGCGAGCGCGCGCGATACGGCTTCCCGCAAGGGTCCCGGCGACGAGCTCTCGAGTTCGGCGAGCAACCGCGCCTTCAGGTTCTCGAGCAGCGCGCTCAGGGTCTGCGGCTCGAGCGGTCGGTTTCCCTGCGAGAGCGCGGCGCGCAGTGCGCCCTCGTACCCGAGCCCGTTGCTCTCGATCAGCGCCTTCAACGCCTCGCCGCCGGCGCCGGGCTCGAAGACGTGGGAGGCGAGGAATCCGCCCAGGCGTGTCTCGCGCTCGCCCCCCGCAGCGCGCAACGAGACGGCGAGATCGTGCAAGAGCTCCCCCACCGGCCGGTCGTCGCCCAGGACGCCGCGCAACATGCGCAACAGCGCCGATTCCAGGGCTTCACCGCCGCCGAGCACGTCGAGCACGACTCCGTTCTTCTCCGACGCGACGCGCAGCAGCAGGTGCCGGCCCACCTCGAGCTCGACTTGCGTGTCGGCCAGCACGCGGTGGGGACCGATGCCGAGGAGCACCCCTCCGGTCGAGGGCGCCTCCAGGACGATGCCCGCCAGCACCCTGCCCGAGCGGAAGAGGTCGGCGAGCTCCTGGCGCAGGGCGCCCGTCGCTCCCCCTGGAGCCCGCAGGTGCGTGGCGAGGATCTCCATCAGTCGCTTCGAGCGCGGTCGCGCTCCCGACGTCGTTGTCGGCGGCGCCGGCCTACGGGCGAGCAGAGCCTTCGGAATCCGGTCGCGAGCGGAACAAGGTTCCCGATCGGCGCGCGGCCGCGTCAGCGCGTGCGCACGCGCTCGACCGCGGCGCGCCAGACGGCCAACTGCTCGGCCGCAGCGGAAGCCCCGATCTTCGGAGTGAACTCGCTCGACGCCTCGCGAAGGCCTTCCGGCTCGGCGGGGTCGCTCCACAACCCGGCCCCGAGACCCGCCAGGAGCGCGGCGCCGCGGGCCGTAGCCTCGACGTTCCTCGGCCGCACCACGCGCACGGTTGCGAAGTCGGCCTGCATCTGCATCAGGAGATCGTTGGACGCCGCTCCGCCGTCGGCGAGGAGGCTCTCGGCGGGCAGTCCCGACTCCGAGCGCAGGATCAGGACGAGCTCGGCGTTCTGGAACGCGATGGACTCCAGGGCTGCACGCGCGATGTGCGCCCGATTCGTCCCGCGCGTGAGGCCGAGGAGCGCGCCGCGCGCGTCGGCGTCCCAATAGGGTGCTCCGAGCCCCGTGAACGCCGGCACGAGGACGACGCCCCCCGAGTCGTCGACCGAGGCCGCAAGTGCTTCCGATTCCTCGGCGGACCCGAAGAAGCCGAGCTGGTCCCGCAGCCATTGCACGACCGCCCCGCCGATGAAGACGCTGCCCTCCAGCGCGAAGGCCGGGCCGCCGTCACGCGCGAGCGCCAGCGTCGTGAGAAGGCCGCGCGTGCTGTCGACCCGCTTCGCGCCGGTGTTCAGGAGCAGGAAGCAGCCCGTGCCGTAGGTGCACTTGAGGCTTCCGGGGTCGAAACATCCCTGGCCGAAGAGCGCCGCTTGCTGATCGCCGGCGACGCCGAGGATCGGGATCTCGCGCCCGAGGACGTCCGCGGACGTGGTTCCGAACTCTCCCACCGACGGCCTCACCTCCGGCAGCCATTCGACATCCACGCCGAAAGCGCTGCACAGACTCGCGTCCCACTCCCGGCGGTCGATGTCGAAGAGCATCGTGCGCGACGCGTTCGTCGGATCCGTGGCGCACACCGCTTGTTTCGTCAGGTGCTGGACGAGCATCGCATCGACCGTGCAGAACACCACGCCGCCGCCTTCCGCGCGCTCGCGCAGGGCCGCGTGGTTCTCGAGCATCCACTCGATCTTGGTGGCGCTGAAATACGGATCGACGACGAGACCCGTGCGAGAGCGGATCTCCCCTTCGAGACGGGTTCCACGGATCGCGTCGCAGCGTTCGGCCGTCCGGCGATCCTGCCAGACGATGCCGGGACGAAGCGCTTCGTCGATGCCCGGGTCCATGGGGAATACGGTCTCGCGCTGGTTCGTGATCCCGAGCGCGGCGACGTCCCTCGCAGCGGGCAAGGCCAGGATCTCCGCGAGGACCAGGTCGGCGGCGCGCAGGATCGCTCCGCAGTCGTGCTCGACCCATCCGGGCCGTGGGAAGGACTGCGGGAACTCTCGATAGGCCCGGAGCAGGGGCCGCAACGCCTCGTCGAAGAGGACCGCCGTCACGCCCGTGGTCCCGGCATCGAGGGCGAGGAGGGTCCGCATGAGCGCCCTCGTAACAAAGGCGCCCTCCCCTCGCCACGGGTGCGGTGAGGAGAGGGCGCCTCGTTCCGGTGAGCGGCTAGTCGATGCGCTGGACGAAGCGCAGGGTGCCGCTGTGGAGGAGGAGCTCGATCCCGAGTTGAGCAACGGTGTCGAAGGCGCTCAGAGCCGTGAACCCCATGTCGCTCTTGTGGAAGAAGCCCGAATCGATCCACTGAGACATCGGCAGCGCGAGCAGCGGTTGATCGAGCACCACGGCCGGAGTGGACAGGCCGTTCCAACTCACTGCCGCCAGTCCGCCCTCGAACTCGCCTCCGACGCGGACGGAGACCTCGACGTAGCCCTTGCGCAGCTCGCCCGCGTCGAAATCGACGTCGACGTCACCGTGGAAGCCGAGCACCCAGAGGTCTCCCGGCAGCGCAGGCGGGTGGAGCGTGGCCACGCCGTCGCCGCGGGCGTCGCGGATGGCTCGGCCGAGGTCATCGAGGTTTCCGCGCAGGTAGATGTACGGGCGCACGAGCCCCATCGGTCCGAGGTATTGCGCCGAGACGAGGTCGCTGATCGGCGCGTAGGGATCCGGCGCCTGCTCCAACGGAAGGCTTCCGATGCCCTCGTCGTAGCTCATGTCGGCCCCCGTCTTCGGGGGCGGTTGACGACAAGTCGACCCGCCTCCCGCGAGGACGCTGGGCGTCAAGGAGAAGAACAGGATCGCTACACAGACGAGCAGGGCGAGCACGGGCTCGAGGAAACCACTCCGCGGCGATCTCGACCTATCAAGGTGCTTCATTTCGAACCCTCCGCCCCGGTCGCGGGAGCCCTGAACAGCTCAGGACACCTGGTCGTGAGCTCCTCGGCGAAACCCGCTTGTGAATCGATGACGGCACGCAGCAGGGGCGACGCTGCGAAGAAGCCTGCGACCTCACGCGAATTCTCGGGATGACGGTCCAAGAGCTCGCGGAAGGCCGCGATCGAACGGTCTTTCCGGCGCATGTGCGCGTAGTACATGCCGATGTTGAAGCGCACGAAGAAGAAGCGTTCGTCCAGCTCCGTCAGGCCGCACAGGGTGACCCAGCGGAGGAATACGAGCGCCTCTCGATACTCCTTCTCCTCCGCGTGCATGAGCGCGAGTTGAACGGCGGCATGAGCGCGGTTGGTTTCGTCCACTGCGCTGCGAAAGACCCTTTCGAACTCGCGCTGGGCGCGCAGCGGTTTCCCGAGATGGAGCTGCGCGAAGCCCAGGTACAGGCGCGCTTCCTCGTGTGCAGAATCGATCTCGAGCGCCTCCTCGAGCAGGCGCAGACCCTTGTCCAGTGCGCCTTCGATCTTGGAGAGCTTGCCGTTCAGGAGGCTGCGCGCGGACGTCCAGTCGACTCCTCCGACGTCCCCGTCGCCGCGAGCGACGACTCCGTCCACGAATCCGCGTCCCCGCGTGCGCGTGGCTTCGACCTTGACGGCTTCCTCGAAGACCACGGTGCGCTTGGGTTGGATCTCGAGCAGAACGTAAGCCTTCCCGATCTGATAGAAGATCGTCGCCAGCCGGTGGACGAGCTCGTGCTCCTCCGTGTTCTCACGGCCGACGAGCAGCGCGAACCGACCCGCCAAGGGCAGCGGGTCCGCCATGTCGCGGTGCAACCTCAGTTGCAGGCGCGTGTCCTCGAAGAACTCCCTGCACGCGCTGCAGGTCTCCAGGTGCGCCATGGCGCGCATGCCCGCGTCGTCGTCCAGTTCGCCGTCCGCCATACAGGACAAGTCGATCTGGAAGTGGGTGCAGACTTCCGTCACACCGTTCATCCACCAGTTGCTCATGATTCCACACCTCCGGGCTCCAGTCCGGTGAGGCTGCCCTCCTCGTCCACGCTCCCGGTTTCCGCCGTCGATCGAATGCGTTTCGTGGAGATCAGCGGATCGCGCGCGGGTCGGAAGTCGGGCGGAAGACCCTCGAACACGCGACGCATCGACCGATGGATCTTCCGTCGCGCTCGGAAGATGACCATCTTCAGGTTCTCCAGCTTGATGCCGAGGTCCCGGGCGGCGTCGCGATAGCTGCGGTTGTCCACTTCCACCATGTGGATCGCGCGTCGCTCCCGGTCCGAGAGCATCGAATAGAAGCTCAAGTAGAGCTGGAGATAGGTCAGGTACACGCGCCGGCACTCGGCCGCGCTCTCGGTCTCCACCACCCCACCGAGCGGCCCCTGCGTGCGCACTTCGGGTTGCTCCGTGAGGTCCTCGAACGGCACCTCGCAACGACCGCCACGCTTCATCGACCTCAGGCACTTCAAGACCGTGTTGCGCACGATCGTGGCGGTCCAGACGCGGAAGGCGTCGTCCCGCGTGCAGTCGAAACGATGCGGATAGCGATAGACGTTGAAGAACACCTCCTGCAGCACGTCGTGGGGATCGATCCTCGCTTGGAAGCGGCGCAGCCGAGCGTGGATCTGCTGGAGGATGTGGTGGTGATTGAGCTCGTAGAGCAGGCCGAACGCCGCGCGGCTCTGCTGGCCTCGGAAGATCTCCATCAAGCGCGTGGAGACCTGGTCTCGAACCAAGTCTCCGCTGCGCTCGGAATCGGCGACCACGGCGAGGATCTCGCCGAGATCGGCCCTTCCGATTTCCTGCTCCAGCACCGCCAGCCTCTCGCACAGGAGGTCGCGGCTGACGTCGGCCACGACATCGAAGGCCTTGGAGCCGGAGCCCGCTGTCACAGCGATGGCTCCTGACCCCTGCGGGTTGCAGGAGGGGCGGGGGGCATGGGCGGCGGGGTTGGGGAGAGTGGGGCGCCCCAGGGGGAGGGGAACCCCATGCCCTTACATCTCATTATCCAGTCGGTAACAGTCTCGCCCGACAGGAGTTCGCCTCGGCGCCGCGCAGGGGCCCTAAGTGCCTGTTCATTCGACGCTTGTGTTTTTCGCAGGAGCCCGATGGGCCGCGATCACGGGCCTTGGAAGTGCCCCGGCGGAAGGTCCGCGTCCACTTCGACGTCGGCGAACCTCCACAGGGCGAGGGTCCGACCTTCCCGGTCCTGCCACTCGATGCGCCCGGGGAACTTGATGGCCGCGCGAGGGTTCGGGTCCCCCACCGGAATGTATTCGGTCAACAGGAAGCTCGACGTGCGCTTGTTCGTGGTCGTGCTCTGGTCGTGCACGTCGATCCGCCCGACGAGGCCGGTCTCGCTGTCGTAGAAGGCGCGATAGGTGTCGTTCAACGCGCGCGATGGATGGAACTCGTAAGTGGCCACGAGGCACTTGCGGCCGTCGCGCTCGAGCTCCCCACGCTGGTCGAACTCACTGCGCAGCTCGGGCGACTCGGGCCGGTACAAGAGGTCCATGAGCAGGAAGAGGACCCTCGATTCCGTTTGAGCTCCCGCGAGGAGCTCGGGGATCCGGCGCTCCTCGTCGTCGATCCACACGCGAGCCACGTTCTGCAGGTCGTTGACGAGCTTCGTGCGGTGCTTGCCTTCGACGTCTTCCTCGAGGCGAACCATGCGCTCTGGCCCTTGGAGTTGGACCGTTACGTTCAGGGGGGAGAGCTCGCGCGGCCCGTTCTCGCTGATCTCATGGGGAAGCCAGCGAAAGGACAGCGTCTTCAGGGAATTCAATCGATCCCTCCCGCCCTGGCACAGGCCGTAGGCGACGAAGAGCCGCTCCATGGGGGTGCGAATCCGGATGTTCCCCTTCTTCTCCTCTCCCTCTTTCTCCTGCCCCCCGCCGGCACCACCCTCCGGCGGCTCCTGAGCGAAGGCCGGCGTGACGAAGACCGAGAGAGCGACCAGAGCGAGGAGAGAGGGCTTCATGGGAGGGGGGGGCAGGGGTCGAGGACGAAGGCTACGCGTGGCGCGATCCGAGGGTTGGTTCCGCTATCGAACGGCCGAGGGGCCGGAAGGCACACAGGATACCGGGAAGCCCTCGCGCCGCGGTCCCGCGCGCCCGACTGGCGGCACGACGCGGTTCGGATCCACAATGAACGCGTGGCGGGCGAAGAGACGGTGAGGGAAGCGGCCCGGGATGCCGGCTTCGATCTGGTGGGGATCGCACCCCTCTCTCCCCCGCGCGCGGCCGCTCGGTTCGAGGAGTGGCTCGCGCAGGGCTTCCATGCCGGGATGGGCTGGCTCGCCCGCCAACGCGAGCGGATCGTCGATCCGGGTCGCATCCTCCCCGGCGGCAAGAGTCTGGTGGTGCTGGGGTTCTCCCACCGCCGGGCCCCGGTGGAGCTCGAGGGCGGAGGCCGGGTCGCGCGCTACGCCGCCGGTCGCGACTACCACAACGTCCTCGGCAAGTGCCTGCGGAAGCTCGCCGGTCGTCTCGCGCGCGCCGGCCTGATCGAGCGGAATCGACGCATCGTCGACGCCGGCCCGCTCCTCGAGCGGTCGCACGCGGCCGAGGCCGGGATCGGCTTCGAATCGAAGTCCGCGAACCTGCTCTCGAACGACTTCGGGCCGTGGTTCTTCCTGGCGGAGCTCTTGGTCGATGCCGAGCTCGAACCCGGAACCGGCGCATCCTTCCCGCTCCACCCGGGGAGCTGCGGAACGTGCACGGCCTGCATCGACGCGTGCCCGACGGGGGCGATCCGCTCGCCGGGCGTCGTCGATGCGAACCTCTGCATCAGCTACCACACGATCGAGAACCGCGGCTTCGTCCCGCGCGACCTCCGCGCCGCGCTCGGGGGGTGGGCGTTCGGCTGCGACGTCTGCTCCGAGGTCTGCCCCTGGGGCAAGCCCGCGAACGAGGGGAGCGAGCGACTGGGCACCCATCGCGAAGTCGCGCAAGGGCGGTTGACGGACTGGCTTCGAACGCGGGATGAGTCGTTCTCGGAGACCTTCCGCGGTTCGCCGCTCCAGCGTCCCCGGCGCGCGGGTCTGGCTCGCAACGCAGCTCTGGCCCTCGGCCAGGTCCCCAGTGATGAGGGTCGCCAGTCCCTGCTCGACGCGCTCGAGGACGACCCGTCCGACGTGGTGCGTGAAGCCGCAGGCTGGTCGCTCGCGCGAGCGCACGGCTTCGATCCCAGGGTGCGCGCCGCTCTGGAGCGCGCAGCCGAGCGCGCCCAAGGCACGACCGAACGAGAGGGACTCGAGCTCTCCCTCGCTGAGGCTTTGGAGGGTCGCATCTCCTGAACATCTGCAGTTTGGCGTCCAGAAACCTGGACATGCGCCCATAAGTCGCCCAGGAAGGGTTGCTTGGGAACGGCCCGGGATCCGCCGGAGTACCCGCGGGAGCCGCGCAGTCCGCTCGCACGTCGCGAGAATTCGACGTCGGCCAAGAACGAGCGCGTCGCTCCCCCTCCGGCAGGTTCGCCGCAACCCCTTGTCCCACGGCGGCCTCTGCGACCGCGCGAGGCTCTCCGATCAGTTGGCAGCACCCTTGCGAGACAGACGCCAGACCCGAAGGAGAAGCAACACCATGGACTACGGCGACTTCTACGACGACTGCAAGTACTGCCCGCGCTGCGAAGGCTACGTCCACTACCTGATCAGCATGGAGCACTCGTACTGCGTCTCGTGCGGAGGCGTCGTGCGCCTCTTCTCCGACTCCGATTGGAGCCACTTCAACGAATCGCTCCAGCAGCGTCGCCCCAAGGGCGGACGCCCGCGCAAGGACAAGGAGTCCGCCTGATCCGCTGTTCACACGTCCCCGCTGGCACGGCGGGGATCCTTTGGATGGATACGATCGCCGGGGTCACGCCGTCTCCCGGCGGACCCCGGTCCTCCATGGGCAGGAGGATCACTCGCCGCTCGACAGGCGGAGGTACATCTCGCCCGCGCGTACCTGGCGCGCCGTGTCCTTGATCCGGGCGAAGTAGGTTTCGAGGCGCTTCCAGGCCTCCGGCTCGTGCGCGCAGGACCGAGCCAGATCCTCGGCAGCGAGGGCGGCGCCGTCCAGGTCGCCCATGTCGAACAGGAAATCGAGCACGCCGATGCGCAGGTCGAGCTCTCGGACGTCGTCCGGTCGATTGTGCAGCGCGCGAACGAGCGCTTCCCTCACGGCGCGTGCGTCCCCGATTTCGCGCTGGATCGTGGCGAGACGCATGGCGAGATCGAAATCGCGGGGTCGGTAGAGCAACTGAGCCTCGACGGAACGTGCTTCCTGGACGAGGCGGTCGAGTTCCTCCCACTCGCTGCGAGCTTCGCGCGCATCTTCGTCGCGGCCGAGGTCGTACAGGACCTGCGACAAGAGGTACCACACGCGCGGCGAGTAGCGGTCGACCTCGCGCGCGCGCTCGACCGCGCCGAGCGCCGCTTCCGGCCGATCGCTCTCGTAGAGGATCTGGGCCTTCCACAGGAGCGCCTCGCCGTGATCGGGTTCGAGTTCGAGCGCCCGATCCAGGAGATCGAGCGCCCGAGCCAGGTCGCCGAGCCGATAGTTCGAGAGCGCGAGCCCGCGCGCGGCTTCCACGCTGTCGGAGGCACCCTCGAGAACGACTTCGTAGTGCGCCTTGGCTTTCGCGTAGTCGCCGAGGGTGTAGTAGCTGTGAGCCAATGCCTGCGTGCGCCACGCCTGTCCCGGAGCCTCCTCCAAGAACCGCTCGAGGCACACGATCGCGTCGCCGTAACGGCGCAGGCGGAAGTAGGTCGTCCCGAGCTCGAGCAACGTGGGCGGGAAGTCCGGCTCGCGCTCGAGCACGTCGTAGTGAAGTCCGATCGCGCGCGGATAATCTCCCTGCTCGTAGGCGTTCCTCGCCTCGAGCAAGAGGCCGGCGAGCCCTTGCGGAAGCTTCTCCGCCACGACGTCGCGACCCTCGAAGAGTCCGTCCCAGCGGCCCGGCTCGGCGCGAGCCAGCTCGGCCGGATTGCGCGCGAGCGCATCCTCACCGGCAAGGAAGGGCGCGAGCGCCAGAACGAGAGCGGCGATCACTGCGACTCCTCGTGACCCTCGCGTCGTGAGCCGGCGTGCGGATCGCCGTCGCCCTTCGCCGGGCGCGCGACCGTGATCGTTCGGTCCAGAGCCTCCACGGAGTGGCGGGTTTCCGCCCCACCGGGCCAGCGCACGATCAGCTCGTCGATGGAATCGAGCTCCCCGAGTCCGAGGTGGACCTCGGGAGGTACGGAGCTCTGGTATCCGCCGCTCGTGCGGATCTCGCCGATGATGCGGCGGTCGCCGCAACGAGCGGTGACGGTCGCACCGAGCGCCGCACGGTTCTTGCCTTCCTGCTCGAGGCGCACGCGCAACCAGTGTCCGGGCCCTCCTCGGTTCTCGAGCGCTCGAATGCGGCCGTCGAGTTCCAAGGCGATCACGTCGAGATCGCCGTCGCCGTCGAGGTCCGCGACCGCGCTCGAGCGCGAGACTCGCGGCGGAGCGTCGGAGAGCGTCTCCTGCACCAGTCGTCCGAGACCATCGTTGCGGTAGAAGTGGTCGAGCTGCGCGTAGGTCGTGTCGGTGCCCGTTCGATCGGCTTGGGGATAGACGTGTCCGTTGAGCACGAAGACGTCGCGATCGCCGTCCTGATCGAAGTCCTCCATGGCCGTGCCCCAGCCGAGGTAGACGATGCTGGGACCCCCGAGTCCGAGCTTGCTGGTGACGTCCTTGAAGCGGACGCTGCCCGGCATCTCCCCCCTCTTCGGACCTCGTTGCGCCGAATAGAAGGTGTTGGGCTCCCCCGAGAAGTTCGTGACGAACAGATCGGGCAGCCCGTTGTCATCGAGGTCTCCGCAGGCGATCCCCATGCCGGCCTGCTCCTTGCCCGAAAAGTCCAGCGCCGCCCCCGCCGATTCGCCCACCTCGGTGAGCGTTCCGTCGCCGTCGTTCGACCACAGGTGGTTCGGCGTGGAGTCGTTCGAGACGTAGACGTCCGTGTCGCCGTCCTGGTCGTAGTCGAGGGTCATCACGCCGAGACCGAAGGCGGCCCTCGCCGGCTGGAAGCCCGCCTTGCCCGTGGCGTCGGTGAACGAGCCGTCGCCCTTGCCCCGGTAGAGCTGATCGTGCACCGGCGTCAGGCCTTCGGGGCCGCACATCACCGCGTGTCCCTTCCAGCGGCAGACGCCGTCCGCGCGGCTCTTCACCTCGTCGGGATGGAAGGCCAGGTAGTTCACGACGACGAGATCGAGCGCCCCGTCGAGGTCGAAGTCGAGGAACGCGGCGCTCGTTCCCCAGCGCGATCCCACGAAGGGTTGCGCCTGCTCGACGAAACCTCGGCCGGCGTCGTTGAGGAACAGGCGATCGGGACCCCACTCCGTCACGACGAGGTCGGACCAGCCGTCTCCGTTCGCGTCCCCGGCCGCGCCGCCCATGCCCCACCGACCGCCGGTCATCGACCACTTGCCCTCGGCGCGATCGAAGGTCCCGTCTCCGGCGTTCAGGAAGAGCCGCGGCGGCTCGCCCGCTTTCTCCGCGACCGCGCGCTCCAGGGTGGAGCCGTCGATCACGACCAGGTCGGGATCTCCGTCTCGGTCGAAGTCCGCGAGGACGAGTCCGCCGCCGTTGACGTCGAGGATGTAGTCCTTCTCCTTCGAGCCGCAGGTCGTCGTCACGTCCACGGGCTCTCGCCCTGAGGCCGCCTGTTCGAAGAAGACGTCGTGGCGCTCGCGGAACTGCCGTGCCGGGTCGTCGTCGTGACTTCCGGACGCCGCGGCGAAGAGCAGGGAGAGGACGACCGAGGGGAGGGTCACCACGCTCTGAGATTAGGGTCTGTGCGCAGAAGGAGCGAGCGGCGCCGAGACGCCTGGAGCCCGCGCCGCGAAACCGGCACGGGCTCCCCCTCGCTCGGGCATCCGAACGAGGGTCTCCGCCGTCAGGGGCAGACGACCATCTCCAGGCCGTTCGAGAGCTCCCACACGCTGGGATTGGCCGAGATGATGACGGACGTCTGGAAGAACACGTGCAGACCGACGATGCCTGGATCGTCGTCGGGGACCCCGATGATCCACTTGGCCTGGCCCATGCTCACGAGTTTCAGCACGAACGCGAAGGTCAGGTTCGACTTCAGGAGGCCGATGCCGCCCAGTGCGGGCACGTTGTCGGGCGCCAAGGAGGCTGCGAACACCGCCCCGAAACCCGTGGCGTTGGTGGCCACGGCCTGGAAGGTCTGACCGGCCGCGCTCCCGCCGGCTCCATCGAGGACGACCGTGTTGTTCGGGTGGACCCCCACGCCGTACTGCACCCAGCCGCAGTCGATGATCGTGTGCGTGACAGGTTCCGTGACGGTGAAATTCCCCGGCCAGTCGGTGAAGCGCAGCTCGTAGACGAGCTGGGTCCCCGCGCCGCCCTGCGTGTCCGTCATCTCGAAGCGATAGACGCCGCCTCCTGAATACGTCGCGGGAGCGACGGAGCTCGTACCGGTCACCGTCACCGTGCCGACCATGCCCAGGCCCTGGTGCGGGACGCAGATGTAGTCGTACACGCCGGGGCGGACGAAGGTGTGCGAATAGACTGCGCCCGGGTTCATGTTGCCCGAGTCGAAGGAGTAGCCCGGGGTCGAGCTCGTCACCGTGTGGATGTTCCCCGTGGGATTGTCCCAGGTCACGCGCGTGCCGGCCGGAACGGTGATGTGCTGGGGCGCGAAGCTGAAGCCCGACATCATGACGCTCACGGGAGGCTCGGGCTGGAGCAGGACGAGGTAGTCGGCCTGCGCCGAGACCCAGTTCTTGCCGTCGTCCATGACCTGGTCGCGCACCTCGGCGCGCACGACCCAGGGCCCGTTCGCATCGGGCAGCCCGGACAGGGGCTCCTCGCGGACGACGATCGGGTCCAGCGTGTCCGCGGGCCCCGAGTTGACGTAGACCTTGTTCTCGAACTCACTCGAATTCGACTCGCCCTGGGCCGTGACGAGGTCGTAGTCGCCGTCGTTGTCCAGGTCGGCGGCGGTGCAGTCGAGCGTCGAGTCGGAGATCGCCTGGATCTGGCCCGCCAGGAGCGTCCAGGTCAGGTTCCCGTTGTTGCGGTAGATCCGCTCGCCCGAGCCGAGCGATCCGACGAAGGCGTCGAGGTCGCCGTCGTTGTCGTAGTCGAGCAGGCAAATCTCGTTGTCGTCGATGCCGTTGGTGATGGCGGAACCCTTCACGAACGTGAGTGCGCTGTCGGGAACCTGGCGGTTCTGGACGTGCCCCTCGGAGAAGCTCGTCTGACTGACGAAGAACAGGTCGATGTCGGTGTCCCCGTCGAGGTCGCCGAGCTCGGCCTCGTACACGTTGCCGGACGTGCTGGGAAGGAGGGACGAGGCGTCCGTGAAGTTCCCCGCTCCGTCGTTGAGCATCAAATAGTGCGCTTCTCCGGAATTCGTGTTGCGGCAGGCGCCGAAGAAGTCGAGGTCCCAGTCCTGGTCGATGTCGACGAACTGGACGTCCATCTGCGCGATCTTCGCCGTCGCGCCGAGCGCCGCGGCGTTCTCGGTGAAGACACCCGTCCCGTCGTTGAAGAAGAGCCGCGGCTCGTCGCCCGCGCCGCCGAGATACGATGCGCCCGAATCGCAGAGGATCACGTCCAGGTCGCCGTCGTTGTCGAGGTCGCCGAACCCCGCGCCGCCGGAGGACAGGGCCTCGGTGAATCCGCGCGTGGCGCTCTCGAGCGTGTAGAAGCCGGGATTGCCCGCACCTTGATTGACGTACAGGTTGGGCGTGTCCGTGTTGAACGCGTTGGCGAACAAGGCGTCGACCCAGCCATCGGCGTCGATGTCGCCGGTCGCGACTCCTTTTGCGTTCGAGAGGTTCGTCCCGAGCCGCATGGTCGTCTCGTCGGCGAAGGTGAGCGCCGTGACCTCGAACTTGTTGATGATCAGGCGATTGGCGCGCTGCGTTCCCGCCGAGGAGAAGCCCTCGCCATCGGCGAAGAAGATGTCCAGGTCGCCGTCGTTGTCGACGTCGGCGCACTCGACGCCCTCGGTCCACAATTCGGCTCCGGGTATCGCCCCGACGACCTTCTGGAACTGCTGGGCGGAGACTTCGGGGGCGAGCAGCGCGAAGGCCGCAACAGCGAAGAACTGCAGGGCCGTGAATCGGAGGTGGAATCGAGAGCGAATCATGCTGGGCTCCGGGTGACGTCGGGGCAGAACGATCCCTTGTCGGGACCGCTTCGGGTGGGTGAGGGGGTGCAGGCGACGCCGGCCGAGGGAGGGGCCTCCCGGTGCCGCAGAGGATGCGGAGGGTTGAGGGGTATCGAATCCTACTCGACTCCCCCACTCCCCGGGACGTCGTCGACGGACATCTCGCCGAGGTCGGGTCGGAGGCGATGAAGTCTTCTAGGAGAACCGCCGCCTTCGACGTGTTCCTAGGGATCCCATGAAAAGTCGCCATCCCTCGACGGGACCGGCGGGAAACTGGTAGACGCTCTGCATGCTTTGGCCGATCGCCGTGGCCGAGTGCGTGGACCCGGAGGGTGGAGTGCGAGCCTCCAGCGACCCTCGACGAGGCTCGTCGACCGGGAAGATTCTTCATGTCGAGTTCGCGCAGCGGACTCCTCGGACAGAGGTGATCGCAGGCGAGCGACTCGCTTTCGCTCCACGCAGCCGGCCGCCGTCCAGCGCACGCCGGATGTCACGACGGCGATGGCTCGCGTCGTCTGGACTCGGTCACACAGGCGGGTGTCGTTCGGCGCCACGACGCGACGGGTCGTCCTGCTGAGCGCCATGGTCGGCCGTAGTGAGGCGGAGGGGACGCAGCGCGGACGAGAGCTGCGCACGCGTCTCGAAGCGGCACGCCTCATGTTGTTGTTCACGCCGGATCTCGCCTCGACTCGCGAGCCCCTCGCCGTCTTGGAGGAGTGCCTCGAACTAGTCGACATCGTGCAGGTCCGCGTCAAGCCTCCCGGAGGCGCGACATCTCCGGCAGGAGCGCGCGAGACGTGGGAATGGACCCGTCGAGTCCTGTCCACGTGCGCAGCGCGCGGCCCGTCGGCGCCGCTCGTGATCGTCGACGATCGGGTGGACGTGGCCGCCGCCCTCGCGGCGTCGGGCTGTGCAGGTTGCCACGTCGGCGTCGAAGACTGCCCACCCGCCGAAGCGCGCTCGATCCTCGGTGAGGAGCTCCTGCTCGGACTCTCGACGCATTCGGCCGCGGACGTGGCGCGAGCGTGCAGGGAACCCGTGAACTATCTCGGGTTCGGCCCGGTCCACGCGACGCTCACGAAGGGGTACGGCCGCGGACTCGGAGCCGAGGCGGCCTGGATCGCGCAGGCGGCCTCGAGCATCCCGGTCTTCCCCGTGGGCGGAATCGACGCGACCAACGCGGTCGAGCTCGCGACCGTCGGCCGCGCCGCCGTGGGCTCGGCGATCCTCTCGTCGCCGGATCCCGCGCGCGCTGCGCGTGAACTACGCGCCGCCCTGACGACGTGAGTCGCAGAGCAAGAGCATCGCGTCGCCGTAGCTGAAGAATCGGTACTCGCGCTCGATCGCCTCGCGGTACAGCGCGAGCACGCGCTCGCGGCCTGCGAAGGCGGACACGAGCAGGAGCAGCGTGCTGCGCGGCAGGTGGAAGTTCGTGAGCAGGGCGTCCACGACGCGGAACTCGGATCCGGGGAGCAGGAACAGAGAAGTCTCTCCAGACGAGGGACGCAGTGCTCCGCTCGCGTCCGCGCAGCTCTCGAGCACCCGCGCCGACGTCGTTCCGACGGCCACGACCCGACCTCCGCGGGCACGACAGCGATCGACGGCCTCCACGGTCTCGCCGCTCAGGCGATAGGACTCGGCGTGCATGGAATGCTCGCGCACGTCCTCGGCCTGAACGGGCTGGAACGTCCCTTCACCGACGTGCAGCGTGACGAAGGCCGTTTCGATGCCCAGCGCACCGAGGCGGGCGAGGAGCTCGGGCGTGAAGTGCAAGCCCGCCGTCGGCGCCGCGACGGCGCCCGGCTCCCGCGCGAAGACCGTCTGGTAGCGCTCGCGGTCGAGAGCGGCGTTGGGGTCACGCGCCCCGCGCGGACGGTCGATGTACGGCGGGAGCGGCATCCTGCCCAAGCGTTCGATCCATTCGTCCTCGTCGGAGGAGGCGGCGCCCGACGACGGAAAGTCGAGTTGCACGATCCAGGCCGGATCGAGCTCGCCTCCGGCGAGCAGGGGCCGCTCGACCGCGATCGCGCTGCTGCCCGCGCCGAGGTCGATCCGTTCGCCCGGCGTGATGCGCCGTGCGGGATTCATCTTCGCACGCCAGGGTCCGCCGCTTCCCGCGATGCGCCTAAGGAGGAGGATCTCGACGATCCCACCGCTCGCGCGCGTGCCGAAGAAGCGCAACGGGCGCACGCGCGTGTCGTTGAGAACGATCAGGTCGCCCGGCTGCAGGAACTCGGGGAGGTCGCGAACGCGTGCGTGCGTCGTCTTTCCGTTCACGACCTCGTGCACGAGCAGCCGAGCCTCGTCGCGCTTCGCCGCCGGCGTGTGGGCCACGCGCTCAGGTGGCAACTCGTAGTCGAAGTCGGCGAGCTTCACGAGGTCTTCTGCCGCGTGCGGTAGAGCTCCAGGCCGCGCAGGAGCAAGAACGGTAGCGCCACGACGGGCCAGAGCCACGCAGGCTCCACCCACACGCCGTCGGCCTGCCAACCGTCGAGCGGCCAATAGAGCAGCGGAGCCAGGGCGAGCAGCACGAGCCACGCGCGCGACGGGCGCAAGGCGACGAAGGGTACCACCCACGTCAAGTACCACGGGTGCAGCGTCGGACCGAGGACGAGGAGCGCTCCGACGAGAATCCCCGTGCTGCGCACCACGTCGAACGGACGTCGCCACTCGCGCAGGAGGAGGAGCGTCCACAGGAGCACCACGACGGCACGCGCCACCCTACGCGCATCGAAGGGGCCCTCGTCGCGTTCGAGGAACAGCTCGAGGGGCCCCTCGATGAAGCGGAACACGAGACTCGTCGACTCCCAGCGCAAGGCGTACTGACCCAAGCCGGAGAACAGCCCGTGACCCGTGGCGAGCGCGAACGGGAGCCATGCGAGACCCAAGCAGGCGCCGGACAAGAAGAGGCCGCGCAGCGGGTGGCGGCGCGCAGCGAAGGGCACGACGACGAGCGGAACGAGCTTCACGAGCGCTCCGGCGGTCGCAGCGAGCACGGCGCCCGCACTCCACGGTCGCCCGGCCTCGTGCGCGCGCTCGGCCAGCACCACGCTGACGAGCAGCAGGAGCACTCCCAGACTGTCGAAGTGTCCGCTGCCCGCATACTCGAGCGCGACGAGGGGGCTCCAAGCCCAGACGAGCGCGTATCCGTCCGGGACGCCGCGCCGGCGCAGGAGCACGACCAGCGGAACCAGGCACAGGAGGTCCGCGAGGGCGTAGGCGATCCGCATCCCCTGACGCGCCTGCGCGAACTCCGTCGCCCCACCCGAGGCGACCGTGACGAACGCATTGGCGACCTGTGCGAGGGGCGGATAGGCCGCCGCGACGTCCGGATGGTTGATGCCCGCGAACACGGCGGCCCACCGCGCGCGCTCGGATGCTCGCTCGGGCGCATCGGGCGCGATTCCGTAGGGACTCGTTCCCTCTGCGACGAGAGCTCCTTCCCAGACGTAGCGATGAACGTCGTCCGAAAGGTGCGGATCGCCGCAGCCGGCTGCGATGCGCAGCAAGACGGCTCCGACCACGACCCCCGCGAGCGGGACCGAAGCCGCGCGGGAGATGGCCGCGATCCACAGCGCGCCGGCGACCACCCACAGGATCCATGACACCGCGCTGCTCTCGAATGCCGAGCGTCGCGAGACGGTGACGACCGCGATCGCGATTCCGAGCCACAGGCTCCACGGTGCCAGGATGTCGGCGCCTTGCCCGAAGCGGGGCGCGCCCCTCCCTCCGTCGATCGGTTCGTTCACGTGCGAAACGTCCGTCGGGAACGCTCCCCGCGCGACGTCCCGCAGAAGCTAGTCTTCCGAAGCGCGGGAGCGTCCGTCGGAATCAGGAACGACGCTCTCCCCAGGAACTGCGGGCGCACTCTCCGAAGTCTCGGTCCACAGCCCGGCTTCGCGCAACCGCGTGGCGAGGGTGTCGGGGTCCCATCCCAGATAGAGCGCTGCACGCGTCTTGTTGGGATTGCCGCTCTGCTTGCGAGTCGTGTGCAGGGCAGCCAACAGATCGTGGCGACTGGGGTGACGCGAAGGGATGCGGTGCAGGAGCTCCATGCGGAAGCGCCGCGCGAGGTCGCGGACGTCGTCCGCTCCGATTCGATTCCCCGGATGCAGCAGGACGAGCTTGTACACCAGGTTCTCGAGCTGACGGACGTTCCCCGGCCACGGCTGACGCCAGAGCAACGCCAAGGCCTCGTCGTCCCACTGCGGAGCCGGCACACCGCGGTCGACCGCGAAGCGATTCCCGAGCAGGCGCACGAGCCCGGGAAGCTCTTCGCGCCGCTCCGCGAGCGGAGGCACCAAGAGTTGGAGGCGGTCCAGCCGATGGGCGAGACCTTCGAGGAGCGCCCCCGACGCGGCGGCCTCGTCGAGCGTGCCAAGGAGCGTGAAGACGAGCCGCGGGCGCGGCGCGAGCCCCTCTTCGAGCGCGCGCAAGAGCTTGCCCTGGTGAGCGCGCGACAGCGCCGGGACGTCCTTGACGACGAGAGTCCCTGGCCGTGACGCGAAGGTGCTGGACTCGTCGGGACCGATGCCGTCGATGACCTGCTCGGCTTCGGCCGGGAGGATGGCCGCGGCACGCAGCACGGCCACGCGCTCGTCGCGCAAGGGGCTCTCGAAGTGCAGCCAATGGGAGAGAGTCGCCTTGCCGGCGCCGCGCGGACCCGACAACACCACGGGCTCGCCGGTGCGTCCGGCGAGCGCGAAGTCGAGCGCCCGACGCCCGAACCCTTCGCTCGCGAGGTCGAAGTGGAGATCGTTGCCGAAGCGTTCGCCGTGCCAGGACCGGAAGCAGGCGACGCGCAGGAGAGACGCGCGCTCGCCCACGACTCGGGCGTAGCGATCGACGTCCTCGGCACGGAAGTCCCGGCGTCGTTCACCTTCCACGACGAGGAATCCGCCGCAGGTTCCGCCGATCCGCAGCGGAAGACAGACGCCCGACGCTGCCTCCGCCGAGATCGAGAGGGAGGGATCGGGTTCCGTCGTGACGACGGGACCTCCGCTGAGCAACGAGCGTTGGAGGATGCGCGCCCGTCCGCGTCGTGCTTCCCAACGGTCCAGCGTGCCGCCGTCGCTCACGACGATCGCGCGCCGCTCCCCGTCGCAGACGATGCCCCACCAGCGGCGTTGAGCCGACTTCATCCCGAGCAGGGCCACGAGCTCGGCGAAGAACGCGGCGCGCGGATCCTCGGGCCGAAGCTCGACGGTGAGCTCGTCGTTCGCGCGCGACCGATCGAGCGAGGGGTCCGCCGTACGAACCTCGGGTTCGGTCAGGGGTCCCCACGCGTGGGAGAGCGACTCGAGCCGCCGTCGCGACGGAACCAGATGGTGCTCGAACTCGAAGTGGACCCAGCCCGCGATCTCGCCGCGCGCGTCGAAGAGCGGCCACAGGGCCAGGGCCAAGGTTTCCTCCCCGCCGAGGGCGCCGCGCAGGGCCGGCCGAGCGGGAAGCCTGTGTTCGATCTGCGGACAGGCCGTGGCAACGAGCCGGTGCTCGGCACGCGAGGGAGAAGAGCACACTCCTTCGCGATCCGCGGACCACGCCTCGAAGCGCTTGCGCCACCCCGGGGAGATCTCGACGTGCCGCGCGGCGAGCGCGCCTCCCGCTTCGATCCGGAAGATCGCCAGGAAAGCGGCTCCCACCGCGCCGCGCGAGACGTCGAGCGCCTCGGCCGACGGTGTCGCCGGGCCCTCCTGCCGGTCTCCAGCCAACCACTCGCTCCACTCGGGAACCCGCTCGCGGAGCTCCGCGAGGGCATCGGGGAGCACCGTCCGCGCCGGGAGGCGGCGCACGCCCGGCGCGCGCGCCGCACGCAGCGCGCGCGCCTCGGCGAGGTCGCCGCAGAGCAGGCTCGACAGGGAGCGCAGCTCGAGGAGCCGATCGTCCTCGAGCGAGAGCTCGGCGTGGTCGGAGAGCAGCGCGGAAGCTGCGCGAACGGCTCCCCGCTCGAGCATGAGCTCGACGCACCCTGCGAGCAGCGCCGCGCGACTGCGGCGCTCACCGGCCTGCTGCAGGAGAGCGAGCAAGGGCCGCTCGGGAGCCGAGAACGCATCCCGCTCGCTCGAGGGCCCACCGGCCATTCTCAGTCGGGCCCGCCACACGGCCACTTCGGGATCGTCGGGCGCGAGCTCCTCCAAGCTCGCGAACAGGCGACGGGCCACCGAGAGAGCCGACTCACCGGGACCAGGGATCGTCGCCAGCCGTCTTTGCTCGTGGCGAAACTCCTCCAGCGCGCTCCAACCATCCTGCGGCGTGCGCGCGTCGCGACTGCGCGCGAGGAAGCCCCCGCGTCCGGTGAGTTGGAAGTGGGCGAGGAGGTGCGCTCGCAAGAGCTCGACCAAGTGATCCTTGAGGGCTTCCCCCGCGTGATCGTCGAAGACCCCGAGGGCGCCGGAGCGATCGATGCCCACGCGCTCTCCCGGACCGGAACGGGCGTCGTCGCAGAGCAAGCGCATGAACGAGGTCCAGCGCAAAGAAGTTCGGAAGCGGTCCTCGCCGGCATCGGGAAGCAGGAGCTCGAGGATCTCTTGCAAGGGGATCTCCTAGAGGGGGTCTTCGGAACGGCCGACCTCGCGATCGAGCGATCGGCACACGTCGCCGAGCAGCGAGCGGTGCCGCGTCCACTCCTCGAACAGCGCGCGCAACCGCGGTGTGCGCGGAGCAAAGGGCCGCGGCTCGCCGCGGGCGTCCAGGAAGTCCCCGAGCTCTAGCCGCACGACGGCCGAGTTCCGCGACGCGACGCGAGGGACTTCCAGGGAACGAGCGGCGCGCCGTGCGAGGTCCTCGCGCTCGTGGAGGAGGGCGAGGACCAGCGTCGCGCAGCGCGGTCCGACGGCGCAGGCGGGCTCGCGCAGAGCGAGCGACAAGGCCTCGAGCGCCAGACGCTCCGCTCCGCTCTGCTCGCTCGCCGACGCCAGGGCGGCCAAGACTCTCCAGCGGTTGGGCGGCGACACTCCGCGCCGGCGGGCCTCGACCAGGGTCGAGACCGCCTCGAGCGGGCGTCTCGCTCCGAGCTGGGCCATTCCGAGCGCGAGCCGGCCTTCGTCGCAGTCCTCCAGGAGGAGCGACTCCGTGGCAAGGTTCTCGGCGGTGGGCCATTCGAACGGCTCGCGCACGAGCCAGTGCGCGACCGCCGTCCCGGGAACGAGCTCGATGCGATCGAGGACGGCGAGCGCGAGGACCTGGACGGCATCGCGGCGCCAAGCGTCCAGGGTCGGAGCGCGAGGGCTCCCGAACAGGCGCAAATCGCGGCCCTCGTCGGCGAGTCGAATCTCGACCGCATCGCGCAGCACGCGCGCCAGTTCCAGGCGATGGACGAGCGCCAACTCGTGCTCGAGATCGCGATCGAGCCGGCGACGGGTCGCCATCCGTGTGCTCACCGAGGCTCCTTTTCGGAGGAAGGCGCCAGCGCGCGCCCCGGCCGCTCCTCGAGAACGTCGAGAGCGCTCTCCAACGCGCGTCGAGCACGCCGCGCGACCTCGCTCGCGGAGACACCTGCGCCGCGCGCAACCTCGTCCAGGGAACGACCCTCGACCAGCAGGGCCAGGCATGCGCGCCGGTCGTCCAGCGCGCAACGATTGAACGCGCCGCTCGCCCGCCGAGCCGCGCGAGCGGAGAACCCGAGGGGAGTGGCGAGCGTCTCGAACGCATCGGGGCCGCGGCCGGGGGAGTCGGCCTGTCGAAGATCGTCCGCGGCCGCTCTCTTCACGCTCTCTTCGAGCATCGCGGCCAGGCCGCCGGGCGAGCGGCGAGCCAACCGCGACACGTGCACGAGGGCGCGCAGGTGGAAGCGATCCGCATCGCACAGGAGCGCCTCGCGGGCGACGTGTGCGGCGACGAGCTTGCGCACCTGAAGCGGGTCTCCGTCGGAGATCCGCGTGAGGATCTCGCGCGGAGTCCCGAGGAGCAGTCCCGGGCTGCGTGTGGGAGTCCGAACGACCTCGGCGCCTGCGCTCGAGCTCGCGCTCTCCGGGCCGGCAGGACGCGGGTCCGTCCCGGATGGGGTCTTGGGGTTCGCCTCTCTTCCGGCGCCACTCCGCATCGTCGTGCTCCTCTCGGAAACCGCTCACCCGGCGGCCGCCACGCGCTCAGTCTAGGAACGAGACTCGAAACCAGCGCGAACCCACCGGCGGCACGCGCGAGGGCCACGCGGCGGCCACGAGGAACGGGATCGTTGAGCGCGACGCGGAGTCGCCCGTCCTGGTCGAAGGCTGCGATTCCCCGAAACGACGGACGACGCTGCCCCAGCGTTGTTCGAGCGAACCGAGCCGCCTACCATCCCGTTCCGCGCGCCGCCCTTCGCTTCGCGTCTTCGCGCGCGACCTGCACGCGGATCCCCTTGCGCCCCTCTACTCCCCACTCGTCCCCCACGCGGAGGCCGGCTTGACTGGATTCCTGGCCGAGAAGACGGGCGTGATCCTCGGCGTCGCGAACAAGCGCTCGATCGCTTGGGCGTGCGCCCGAGCGCTCGCCGAGCAGGGCATGCGACTCGCCTTCACCTTTGCCGGCGAGCGCTTGGAGAAGACGGTCCGGACGCTCGCCGAGGACATGCCGGGGTCCTTGGTCCTTCCCTGCGACGTCACCGTTCCCGAGGAGATCGATTCCGCCTTCGAGAAGGTCGGCCAGGAATTCGGTCGGCTCGATGCCGTCGTGCACGCCGTGGCCTTCGCGCCGCGCGACGAGCTCGGCGGCGACTTCTACCACACCACGAAAGCGGGCTACATGATCTCGCACGAGGTGTCGGCGTACTCGCTGACGGCGATCGCGCGCCGCGCTCTCCCGCTCATGGAGGGACGCGGCGGATCGATCGTCACGCTGACCTACATCGGGTCGGAGCGGGTCATCCCTAACTACAACGTGATGGGGATCGCCAAGGCGGCGCTGGAGGCGAGCGTGCGCTACCTCGCCTCCGACTTGGGCGGCCGCGGCATCCGGGTGAACGCGATATCGGCTGGGCCGATCCGGACGCTCTCGGCAGCGGGCATCCAGGGCTTCAACGAGATCCTCGACCACATCGCCGAACGCTCGCCGCTGAAGCGCAACATCACGGCCGAGGAAGTCGGCTCCGTGTGCGCGTTCCTGGCGGGCCCGATGTCGAGCGGGATCACGGGCACGACGATCTACGTCGACGCCGGCTATCACATCATGGGCGTCTGAACGGCCGCCGGGGATCGATCCGCGCGACCGCCGCTCGCCACGGGATCAATACACCAAGCCGAGGCTCACGATCCACGTGTTGTCGGTGCTGCCCGTGCCCGGCGGAGCGTTGTTGTTGTAGCGCGCGACCCATTGGAGCTGGGCGAACAGCTTGTCCGTCATGTTGATGCGCAGGCGCGAGTCCAGCGCCCCGTTGAACTCGGAGAAGTCGAGGCTCGGATACATCTCCGCCGTCTGCAGGAAAGTGGTGTTCTCGGTCACGGTGTAGTCGAGGTTCGTCGCGAGCCGCAGGGCGAAGAAGTCGTCGTCGTCCACCTGGCCGAAGTAGTTCTCGTCGACCCACGAGATACCGGCTTCACCGTCGAGCTTGAGGTCCTCCTCGACGATCAGCTTCCGGCCCAGACCGGTCGAGTAGATCATCCGCAGGTGGAGATCGGCGATGTCGTCGTTCTCGGCGCTGACCGAGCTGAACCAGTAGTTCCTTTCGTCGAAGAAGCGGTCGTACTTGCCCTGGCCGTACCAACGCCGCTGGGTCACGTCGGTTCCGCCCGTGAGATCGTCCTCTTGTTGCGCGAAGTTCCAATTGGCCTTCAGCATCACCCGGTTCATCTCCCACTCCTTCTTGCCGTCGGCGGAAGCGGACGACGAGATCGTGTCGGAGTTGCCGCTGGAGACGCTCGCGCCGATTGCCACGGCGCCGTGCCAATTCTCGTCGACGTCTTCGACGGGCGGAGGCGTGAAATCCGCGCTGCTCGCTGGGGCGGGCGTTGCCGTCGCGAGGAGAGCCTCGGCGAGCGCGGGCGCAGGTTGCGCGACAGGCGCCGAGGACACGAGCTCGCTCGGGACGTGCACGAAGAGCAGCAGCAGGCAGGTCGGGATGGGCATCGGGATGTCTCGACGGGGCCAGCGGGTCGCGGGTGTCGGCGCGGATTCTAGTGATCCGAAGCACGCGAAGCCGACCCCTCGCTCCCGGGGGGTCCGAGCGAGTCCGGCACTCGTCCGAGGGAACGGAGAAGCCCACGCCGGCGCACGGCACCAACTCAGGCGCCCGGAGAGGCGTAGTGGGAACCCCGCGAACCCGAGGAAGAGGGCCCGACTTGCGACTCGGAAGACACGACGCTTCAATCGTTCCCCCTCGCAGGCCTGGGACTCGCGCTCGGGCTCGCACGTCCTCGAGCCGGGCCGAGCGCCGGCCCATCCCCAACTCAACCTGGCCCACGCGTGCGGGGGCCCCTGGCAAGCACGAGACATGGACGCGCTGATCGAGATTTCGAACCTGTCCAAGCGCTTCGGCTCCTTCGTGGCCGTGGACGGGATCTCCTTCTCGGTGAACCGGGGAGAGGTCCTGGGCTTCTTGGGCCCCAACGGAGCGGGGAAGTCCACCACCATGAGGATGGTGACGGGCTTCCTGACTCCCACGTCGGGCGGCATCCGCGTCGGCGGTCACGATGTGCTGTCGGATCCCACCGGCGCCCAGATGGGCATCGGGTACCTGCCCGAAGGCGCGCCGCTCTACCCCGACATGACGCCGGCGGGTCTCCTGACCTTCGTCGCGGAGATCCGCGGTTTGTACGGCGCCGCCCAACGCGAGCGAATCGAGGACGTCGTGGAGAAGGTCCACGTCACCAACGTCCTGCGGCAACCGATCGAGACGCTCTCGAAGGGTTTCAAGCGCCGCGTCGGTCTGGCGCTCGCGATCCTGCACGACCCGGAAGTCCTCGTCCTCGACGAGCCCACCGACGGTTTGGACCCGAATCAGAAGGCCGAGGTGCGCGCGTTGATCCGCGAGATGGCCAAGGAGAAGGCCATCGTGCTCTCGACTCACATCCTCGAGGAGGTCGAGGCCGTGTGCACGCGCGCGATCATCATCGACCGCGGACGGATCGTCATCGACGGAACGCCTTGGGAGCTCGAGGCGCGATCTCGCCACCACAACGCCGTCCGGATCACCTTGGCTGCAGGGACTTCGTCGGCAGCGCTCTCGGAGCTCGAGGGCATCCGCGGAGTGAGCTCGGTGGAAGAGCTCGCGCGCGCGAACGGGAGCGTCACCTACATGGTGCTGCCGAGGCCGGGCGAGAGCCTGGTGGCCTCGGTGACCGAATGCGTCCGACGCAAGGGCTGGAACGTCGACGAGCTCTCGGTCGAGCGCGGTCGTCTCGACGACGTCTTCCGCATGCTCACCAAGAGCGATCGCGAGACGAGTGACGAGGTGCGACCCCTCGAACGCTCGATGGGCTCTGCGTCCGCTCACGAGAAGGAAGAGGTGAGGGCGTGAAACGAACGTTGAGCATCTTCAAGCGCGAGCTCGCGGGTTATTTCGCCACTCCCGTCGCCTACGTCTTCATCGCGGTCTTCTTGTTCCTCACCGGCCTCTTCACGTTCAACCTGGGCAGCTTCTTCGAGCGCGGTCAAGCCGACCTCCGGCCCTTCTTCGACCTCCTACCCTGGCTGTTCCTGTTCTTGGTTCCGGCCATCTCGATGCGTCTCTGGGCGGAGGAGCGCAAGCAAGGGACGATCGAGCTCCTGTTCACGCTGCCCATCACGATGGGTCAAGCGGTGATGGGCAAGTTCTTCGCGGCCTGGGCGTTCACCGCCATCGCCCTGTGTATGACTTTCCCCCTGTGGATCACGGTCAACTACCTGGGCAACCCCGACAACGGCGTGATCCTCGCGAGCTACGTGGGCGGAATCTTGATGGCCGGCGGTTTCCTCGCGATCGGCTCGTGCATCTCCGCCGTTACGAAGAACCAGGTCATCGCGTTCGTGCTGAGCGTCGTCGTCTGCTTCCTGTTCCTCTTGACGTCGCTTCCGCCCGTGATGGTCATGTTCACTGGTTGGCTCCCGCCCGTGCTGCTCGACGCGATCGCGTTGTTCAGCTTCTACTCGCACTTCGATTCCATCACGAAGGGCGTGATCGATCTCCGCGACGCCGTCTTCTTCGCTTCGCTGATGATCTTCTTCCTGTTCACCAACGCGCTGGTTCTCGACGCCAAGAAGGCTAGCTGAGGAGTCATTCGAAAGTGGAGAAGCGAAAGCTCTACGTCACGGGCTTCGGCATCGCGCTCGTTCTTTTCTTCGCCGTCAACATCCTCTCGTCGGCAGCCCTCCGTTCGGCACGGCTCGACTTGACCGAGAACGGGCTCTACTCGCTCACGGACGGGACGCGGAACATCGTCTCGTCGCTCACCGAGCCCGTCAGGTTGAAGCTGTTCTTCTCGGAGAAGCTCTCCCAGGACATGGGCGAGCTGCAGTCCATGCGCACCTACGGCACGCGCGTTCGCGAGCTCCTGGACGAGTACACCCTGATGTCCAAGGGCAAGATCGAGCTGACGGTGGTCGATCCGGAGCCCTACTCGGAGGCCGAGGACGAGGCGGTGCAGTCCGGCATCGCGGGCCTCGCGGTCGGCGCTTCGCAGGAGAAGTTCTACTTCGGCCTCCTCGGGACCAGCTCGACGGACGACGAGGCCACGCTCCCCTTCTTCGATCCTTCGAACGAGCCCCTGCTCGAGTACGACATCACCAAGCTCGTCTACGGGTTGGCGAATCCCGCGCGAGCCGTGGTGGGAATCGTCTCGTCGCTCGACATGGAGGGCGGGCCGGGCAACCCGATGATGGGGCAGCAGGGCACGCCTCCCTGGGCGATCCTCACGCAGCTCGAGGAGTCGTTCGAGGTTCTCGAGCTCGGCCAGCACGTGCGGAACGTCCCGGAGGAGGTCGACGTCCTCCTGGTCGTCCACCCGAAGGAGATCCCGGAGACCACGAAGTACGCCATCGATCAATTCGCCCTGCGCGGTGGACGCGTGATGCTCTTCGTCGATCCACAAGCCGAAGCGGACCAACCTCCCGATCCCACCGATCGCATGGCTCGCTTCTCGTACAAGCGCGCCTCCACGTTCGATCCGATCCTCGAGGCATGGGGGCTGCGGCTCCTGCCGGGCAAGATCGCCGCCGACCGCAGTCGCGCCACGCAGGTGCGCTCGGGCGGCGCACCCACCGACTTCGTCGCTTGGCTCACCCTGCGCGGCGGGGACTTCGATCCCGATGACGCCACGGTGAGCCTGCTGGACCGGATCGTCATGCCCGCTCCCGGGATCCTGCAGGAGGTCGAGGACACGGAGCTCACGGTCGTGCCGCTGGTCCACACGTCCAGGGACGCGATGCAGGTCGACGCGAGCCAGCTCTTGTATCCCGATCCCCATGAACTCCTGCGCAACTTCGTGCCCGAAGACACCGAGTTCACGCTCGCCGCGCGCGTCACGGGACGCTCCCGGACGGCCTTCCCGGGAGGAAGGCCCATTCCGAGCTCGGAGGAGCAACCTCCGGAGGAAGAGGTCGAAGGAAGCGACGGCGAGGATCCTGCGCACCTGAAGGAGTCGGAGAGCGACCTCAACGTCATCGTCGTGGCCGACGTCGATCTCCTGGAAGAGACCTACTGGCTGCAGCGCCAGCAGTTGGGACCCATCTTCCTCGGTTTCCGGAAGACCGCCGACAACGGCGACTTCGTGATCAATTGCCTCGACAATCTCGCCGGCAGCGACGACCTGATCAGCGTGCGCGGTCGGATGAAGTTCGCGAGACCCTTTGCGCGCGTGGAAGAGATCCAGAAGGCTGCCGAGCAGAACTACCTGCGCGAGGTCCAGGACCTGCAGGACAGCATCGCGAGCACGGAGCAGCGAATCGTCGAGCTCCAGGGGTCGCGGCAGGATGCCAGCGGGCTGATCCTCAGCTCGGAGCAGCAGGCCGAGATCGAGAAGCTGCGCGATCAACAGATCGCAACGCGGCGCAAGCTGCGCTCGCTCCAACACGAGATGCGCAGCGACATCGAAAGCCTCGGAATGCGCCTCAAGCTGGTTCACATCGCGATCGTCCCCGCGGTCTTCAGCCTGGGAGCACTGGCCTTCGGGGTGTGGCGCTCGAAGCGTCGCACCGGCTGACCCGTCTCGTCCTCCCACCCCTCGTCGAAGCGATGAAGCAGAAGAACCTGATCGCCCTGGCGGTCGTCACCGCAATCGTCATCCTGGGCGCCGTCGTGGCGAGCAAGCGATCCGGTGCGTCGGCGGCTCCTGCCGCCGAAGCCGGCGGTCCCCTGCACGAAGGCCTGACGAGACGCCTCAACGACGTCGCCGTGCTCGAAGTCACCAACGGCGGTCAGACGTTGACGATCGAGAAGAAAGGCGCCGACTGGGCCATTCAGAACGTGAACGGGTACCCCGCCAAGTTCGAGACCGTGAAGAAGGCGTTGATCGCGATCGCGGAGCTCGAGGTCGCAGAGGCCAAGACCAGCGATCCGAAGCGCTATTCGGAGATCGGGGTCGAGGATCCGCTGGGGGAAGGCGCGACCTCCACCCTGGTCGTCCTGAAGGACGAAGGGGGAGCCTCTCTCGCTTCGCTCGTCATCGGCGACTCGAAGCCGGGCCGGAGCCCGGAGCTCTACGTGCGCAAGGCCGACGAAGCTCGCGCGTGGAAGGTCAAGGGTAGCGTCGACCTGCAGAGCGACCCCAAGACGTGGATGGATCGAGAGGTTGCGAACGTCGCCTCCGACCGCACGAAGGCCGTGACGGTCACTCACGCCGACGGAGAGCGGCTGCACGTGTTCAAGGAGAACCGTTCGGACACGAACTTCCTCGTCGAAGGCGTGCCGGCGGATCGTGAGCTCCTCTCGCCCTCGATCGCGAATTCCCTCGCGAGCGTGCTCAGTTATCTGTCCTTCGACGAAGTCCGTCCGGTCGGAGAAGTCGACTTCGAAACCGCTCCGATCTCCACCACCGAGATTCGCACCTGGGACGGTCTGGTCTTCGTGGCCACCGTCGCGGAGCACGACGGCGTGGAGTGGGTGAGGTTCCGCGCCCACTACGAGGCTCCGGCCACCCCGGATGCCGAGGCCGACGAGGAGGCCGTCGACGGCGACGCCGAGCCTATCGAGTCGACCGAGGAGGACGCGGGAGCGGAGCACGACACTGCCGCGATCCAAGCGGAGGCTCTCGAACTGGACGCCGACCTCTCGCCCTGGGCCTTCCTGTTCCCGAGCTACAAGCAGTCCAACCTGGAGAAGCGCCTCGTGGACCTGCTGCGCCCCCCCACTCCGCCCCCCGTCCCGGACGACGGGCTCGTGGATCCATCCGGCGCGACCGAGCCGGGTGACGTGCACGAGGACTCCGATCCGGAGTCCGACGGCGACCCGCACGATCACGACGACTCGCACGATCACTCGGAGAACGGGATCGAGTCCGACGATTGAGCGGGGCGGCGGCCGGGTGAGCCCGCGCCCGCGATCGGTTCAGTAACCGATCGCTTCGAGCTGAGCCTGATCCTTCTCGGAGAGCTCGGGGCCGGCGACGTCGGGCGGCGCCCAGTCGCGCCAATGGACGTCGGCCAGTGCCCGCATGCGGGCGACCGTGTCGCTCGACTCGGGCAAGCTCGACCGCTCGCGCGTCTCGCCCGGATCGGCCTGGAGATCGAAGAGCTGTTCGCTCTCGGGAACGAGCCAGAGGTCGTCCCAACGCGCCGCCGTGCGAACGTACTTCCAGCGGCCGTCACGCACCGACAAGAGGTAGCGGCGCCGGTCGGCTCTCAGGTCGTAGGTGACCGCGTACGAAGGCTCGGCGTCGGAAGCCGATTCGCCTCCCCGGAGCAGGGGCACGAGGGACACACCGTCCAGCCGTCGACGGAGGCCCTCGACCGACAACAAGTCGACGACCGTCGGTGCGACGTCGATCAGCCGCACGCTCGTCTCCTCACGGGAGCCGGGAGCCTGGAAGTCACCACCGCGGAGCGACTCGGGAACTCGAACGATGAGCGGGACGCGCAGGCACGTCTCGTACAGGAAGTAGCTGTGGTCGAACCAGTAGTCGTGCTCGCCCAGGCTCTCCCCGTGGTCGGATGTCGCGATGACCAGGGTGTTCGCGTAGCGCCCTTCGGAGCGCAACAGATCGAGCAGCACGCCGAGCTCTTGATCGGCGTAGGTCACCTCGCCCCGATAGAGCGCTCGCAGGCCCTCCACGTCGCGCTCTCGTCGAACGACTTGGAGCTTCTCGGCCGGCGGAACGCGGTACCAGAACCCGTCACGCCCGCCAGCGTCGAGGCTCCTGTCCTGCACGTGCTCGGCGGGAGGCTCGTACGGAAGATGGGGATCGAAGAGATGCACCCACAGGAAGAAGGGACCACGTGCCCTTCGCGTCCATTCCAGGGCCGAGTCGATGCAGCGCTGCGCGGGTCGGTCTCCGCCGTACCGGAGTCTTCTCAGCTCGAGCCCCAGCAGGTCCCCGATCAGGTGCGCGAAGAGCACGAGGCCCGAGTCCACGAATCGGTCGGGCACGACGCGCAGGGGACCGAAGGTGTCGTCGTACACCTGGAAGCGCTGGTGGAGCTGCGCGGCATCGCGCTTGACCGTGAAGCCGCTCACGACGGCGGCCGTCAGGTACCCCCGCCGAGCGAACACGTCCGGCAACGTGTCGACCCCGTCCCGGAGAGGCCAAGGCATGTTGTTCAACACGCCGTGGCTCCCGGGATACAGACCCGAGAGGATGCTCGTGTGCGACGGATAGGTCATCGGAACCTGACTGTGCACGTCCTCGAACAGCACCCCTTCCTCCGCCAGCCGATCCAGCGTCGGGGTCGAGGCGCTCGCTCCCCCGTAGCAGCCGACGGCATCCGTGCGCAGCGTGTCGATCGTCACGAGCAGCACGTTCGGGAGGTCCTTCTCCTCGGCCTGCGCACCCGCGGCGACGAGGGCCGCGAGACTTCCAACGAGCAGCGTCACGGACCCCAGAGCCATGACGAGTGTCGAGGCTGCCCGGACCCGCAGGCGCCGGATCACGGCGGGCAGGGACAAGACGAACGGACCGGCGAGGAGCAGTAGGAGAGTGGGATCGAGTCCGTGCCGCGCGGGCGGCTCTCCTGCGATCTCCCACACGCACAGGACGAGTAGGAGCTGCCCGGATGCTCCCCAGGCCCAGGGAGACTCGAGGCCGGGAACCTTGTTTCCGAGGCGCTTGCAGGCCTGGAGTAGGACGAACGCGGAGATTCCCAGGGCGCCGAGGGAAGCTCCGTGATCGAGACCGAGCTCTCCGATTCCGAGGTCGATCGCCAGGAACACGACCAGGGCCGGCCACCCCGCCCATGTTCGACGAACTCCCGGTCGCGCCGGGAGCACGGCGCTCGACGCGCCGAAGATGCCGCTCACGAGGGCGCCGGCGCACGCCCACGCCGACCAGGTGATGGCCACGAAGATCACCTGGTGGGAGGTCTGGAGCGCGGAAACGACCTCGAGATCGAAGGCCGCTCGCACGAGCCCGGCCGTCCCCGCGACGAGCCCTCCTGCCTCGAGCGACCGCCAAACCCTCGAAGCCGTCTCGCGAAAGGGCGCCATGATCGTCGCAGGAGGATCGGCGTCAGCGCTTCGAATGCAAAGAGCTCGACGAACGAGTCGAACTCACGGTCAACGGGGTCGGAGCCGTGTCATCGTCGTGCGCCGCGTTCCTTCTTGAAGATGACGAGGTGATTGAAGCCGCGCAGGAAGAAGTTCCCCTCGGCTGCCGCCCTGTGGAACTTCGGCCGCTCGAGCTTCCGGTTTCCACGCACGACGGCCACGTGGTCGATCGGCTCGAATCTCGTGCGCAGGAGATGCCAGCATTCGGCACCGATGGACGCGAAGCCTTTCTTTCGATCGTACGAGTCGGACACATAGAGCGCGAGGTAACGCCGGTCGCGCAGAATACGGTCCACTTCTCCGAAGACGGCGGACAATGCCTCGAAGTACTCCGTGTCGTGAGCGGAGAGCCGTCCGATGCAGTGCGGAGAATCGGAGTACTCGATGTGCGAGGAATAGGGCGGATCCATGAACACGAAGTCCGCCTTCTCGTCCTCGAGTGGGAGACTGCGTGCATCCGCCTTGAAGACGTCGTCACGCGACGGCGAGAGGTCGTAGCCGAGGGCGCGGCGTTTCATCTCGCGCGCCACGTCCAGGGTCGTCCCTCCTCCACAGAAGGGATCGACTACGAGATCGCCCTCGCGCGTGTAGCGCTCCAGGAGGTTCCAGATCACGTAGGCCGGTGTCCTTCCCGCGTAGCGCGGGTCACCTCGAATGGAGCCGCGGATCTGCTGCGTCGGGTGGTACCACAGCGTCGTCGTCTGCAACCGAGGCTCGAGGTACGGATCCATCGCTCACGAAGTGGGCCGACCCTTCGAGGATCCTCCGCACGGAGGCTTCGTCGAGAGAGAAGAGCCCGGGCCTTCGCGAGCGAAAGCCCGGGCAACAGTCCACCTCACCTCAGTTGGACTGGACACAGTGCTTGCGGACCTCGATTCACCCTCCGACCGCAGCACTCTTCGTGTCCCCCACCAAGTAGATAACCCTACCCCGTGGGAGTCAACGGCGTTGCGGGGGCAATCCCACAACGCCCCCCTGGCGCCGCCCCCACGCGGGTCGAACAGGGCAGAGGCCACGGACCGGCAAGGGATTGCGTCAGTTCTCGAACTCGGTCCCCCCGAGGCGGAACGGGTCCACGCGCGGTTCCCCGTCGAGACGGAGTGCCGCCTCACCGAGGCGGGGCGATCGGCTCACCCAACGACGCGCGTCATCCGGAAACGCGTCGCCGGGATCGGCGCGTCGAGGCCAAGGGCGAGAGGGACCGAACTCCAAGATGGTCGCACTCGAACTCGCCTTCGGGGATCCTGCGCGGGGGAATCTCAGGTAGGCATCCAAGGCGACTGCTGTGGTCGCCAAGAGGATGGCCACGATCGCGAGCAAACGATGGATCGGCATCGCGTTTCCCCGAAGGACGAGGGCGGAGGAGAGCTCTTCGCCCTGCGACCTTCAGATGCCGCTCGGGACCGAAACCCCGAGACAAAGGAGGAAAAATTCAGCCCGTGTCCGCCCCCTTCGAAGGCGGCTCTCGTTCGGCATACCGGAGCAGGCTCTGTAGCTGGGCGTTCAGGTCGTGACTCTCTCCTTCGAGGGGCGACTTGAAGAACATCGCCGTGTGCGGCATCGCTCCGCGCTCTCCGCGACGCGCCGCGAGTTCGGCCAGCCGCATCAGGTCCAGGACGAGCGGCGTCGCAAGGGCCGAATCGCAGCCCTGCCAGGTGAACTGAAGGCTCATCCTCACTCCGAAGAAGCCTTCGAAGTGGACGAAGTCCCACGCGGTCTTCCAGTCCCCCAGAGAGGGGACGTAGTCGATGGCTACGTGGGTGTGTGTTCCTTCGTCCTCCAGGATCGACCGGAGCGCGGCGTCCTTGTTGCTGATCTTCGTCGACCGATGCGCGGGATGGGCGAGCACTGCACCGTCGCGGTTCCCGAGCATGTTGTATCCCTGCCAGGCGAGGACCTTCAGCGCACGCGCTCGGAACATGGGAGCGAGGGCCGTCTTGACCAGGGTTTCCCCCGTCTTCCCGTCGTTCCCGCAGTGCGGGACGCCGCGCAGGATGGCGAACTCGCGCAAGGCCGGGATCGAGGCTCCGAGGTTCGGAGTGAAGTTGACGTACGGACATCCCTCCGCCAGCGCGGCGTAGGCGTAGATGCACGAAGCCGGCTGGGGAGAGCCCTCTTCGAGGGCGCGTTCGAAGTCGGTCGAGCTCTTCCATTCCGGGCGCTCTGGTCGGGAGGCCTCGGAACTCGCGACGTTCACGACCACGACTCGTTCGAGTTCGTTCTCGGTGCGGAACGCGGCCAAGTCGCCGCGCACGGCCTTCACCTGTTCCAGGGGCGAGGCTCCGCCCAAGCGCGCCGATTCGGGAAGCAGATCCGCCACGCCGACGTCGGGTCCGTCGAGCACCCCCGGCCGAATTCGCGCCTCGAAGCCCGCTGCGTCCGCCGTGGCTGCAGCCACCAGATCGGCCCTCAACACCCCACTCTGAACCAGCTCTCCAGCGGAACGCGTGAGGTCCCGGCGACACACGTCGTGGCCTCCGATGACGATGTCTTCCCACCTGAGGAGGTCCAAGGAATCGAACGGCTCCCGCTCCGTGACGAGTCCGGTAGGTTCGATCCACGCTTCGCGCAGGCCGGCGATTCCGTAGACCGCGCACGTGGCGATCGCCCCCCGTGCTCCGATCAACCACAGACCTACTCGGTGCGGAACCGACTCTCTCACTGGGATCCTCCTCCGCTCGCGCGGGAGCTTCGATCGATCCAATCCGTGACGATCGAATCGAATTCGGGCAACCACCACCCGGAGTCCGTTGCAGCGAACTCGCTCGTTTTCGCTGTCGGGCCTTCCAGGTCGCCGGTGGAGAGAGTGATCGGCGGAAGCTCGGCGGGCCCGCCCGCGTCGTCGGACGATGCCGCTCCTCCGCGCGCCGAAGCGATCGCGGCCGATGAGTCGGATCGGTTGCCTCGCGCAATCCTCATTCGCGCAGCGTCGAGCAGGGTCGACGCTTCTCGAAGACTTCGATCGACGCTCGATGTGGGTGGAAGGACGCTCCTGATGTCCTGGAGCTCGCCCTCGATCCGAGTGATGCCGTCCAGCAGGTCTGCGGTTGGAGTTCCATCGGGCGACTCCAGCAATGTCGACGCCGATCGAGCCAGTTCCCGAAGACGCACGGGTAGATCGGGATCGACAACCCCCGAATCCTCTTCCTGACTCGCTTCGATGGAGGCGTGGGCGAGACCTTCCGACCGGAACAGGCGATTCGAGATCTCGGTCGTCAGATCCGCCAGCGTGGAATCACTCGGTTCGGAGTGGGTGTCGCGCGCCAGCGCCAGGAGGGCCGCACCGACGAAGGGAGCGACGAGGGGAAGAACGGAGAAGGGCAGGATCGAGCGCAATGCGGCCTTTTGCGATGTGCCGGCCGCCACACGCGCTTCGAGCAGCGCGGCCACGGAACTCGGGTGAGCACCCGCGCTGCTCTCGAAAGCCGTCAAGAGAGCCCCACCAGCATCGAGGCCAGCGTCGAGATCGCGAGCGGTGTCCGAAGTCGAAGTCCGGTTCGATCGTGAGAAAGTCACGGCGAAGAGCACTCCGCACGCGGAGGCCACGATCCAGATTCCTGCGCTCGTGAAATTCCAACCGGACCAGAGCGCGGCGGCAAGCACACTCCCCATTCCCCCCAATCCGACCAGCACGGATTCGGCCGTGCGCGCAACGACGAGTTGTCGGTGGACGAAGGACACGATCTCGGCGATTGCAGGGACCTGCTCGACTTCCGACGCTCTCATTTCCTCTCGTCACCATCGCCGGACACGTGGACCTCACTGGATCCGTGCAGGGTCCCCAGCAAGTCATCGGGAGGGGCAACGAGCGGATTCCTCGAGAACACGAGGAGCAGAGGCCAATCTCGCTCCGGGAGCAGCCAGGTGTTCCCGACCCAGATCGTTTGGTCGATGCACGTGGCCAACGCGGCCGTGACGAGGGTATTCCCCTCGGCGAACAGAGCGATGTTCAGCAGGTTCTGCTCGCGGTCGGCGACGAAGACCTCTTCACCTTCCTCCTCGAGTGGAACGAAACGCGATCCCAAGTACACCCACGAATGCCGCCGCATCGTTCGCCCCGTGGAGAGGTTCCGAATCAAGTCTTCGATGCGGTAGAAGTAGACTTCCCCGTCCTCTTCCCAGAGCGCGTACAGATAGAGGGAGTCGCCCTTCGGAAGGGTGACGTCGTACGGAGAGACTCCCGCTCGTCGTTCCTCGTCTCGCAGCGGCTCCGTGCGACGCGTCCAACTCGCGTTGACGCCCGGCACGAACCCCAACGCGAGAAGCGCGGTGTTGACGAGACTGGGCTTCACATCCGTCACGAACAGACTCTCGTGAGCGGAGCCGCCGGGACCCACGAGCAGGTACTCGAGCAACTCCTCCCGCACCAGGATGCGCGCCGGGACGGCGCAGCGCCCGTCGTCGAGGTCGATACGGATACCCGCCTCGGCGAGCGCGGTTTCGAGCACGGCCCGTGGATCGGGGCCGTGCTGTTGCGCCGCTGGACCGGCGAGGAGGAGAAGGCTCGCCCACGGAGCGATGCCGCACGCGAGGGAAACGGGGAATGGGGCTCTCACCAGTCACTCTCCGGAGCCGAGCGACTCCTGCGTGATGCCCAGGCGTTCGAGATCGGAACTCAGCAGCGCGAAGATCGCTTGCGCATAGCGCCGGATCTCGAACTGGGCGTCCGGTCGAAGGCGCTGTTCGAGGAAGTGCAGCACTCCTTGGAGGGACACGGTCCAATACGCCTGACTGTAGAGATTTTGAGGAAGCACGGTGCGAGCGATCTCCTTGGCCACGCCGCGCTCGATCCGCCGCTCGTAGGAACGATACGCAGACCGGCACTCGTCGAGGATCAGCTCGCGCTCGCCTGCGTGGTCGAAGTCGGCAGGTAGGTCCACGGAAGCTTGCTTGTTGCCGTGTGGTGGGTTGGCCCGCATCACCCTCGGCACGTAGAACTCGGGCGTCCACTTGACGTACCGTCCCGACACCTCGTTCCACGAGCATCCCTTGTCCGTGTCGTAGAGCACGTCGAACACGTCCACGCTCACCGTGTGTCCGTCGATCTCGTACGTGCGCCACGTGCTGCCGACCTGATACTTGAAGGCCTGTCGGAAGACGAACAACGGGGCCTTCCAGTGGAACGTGTAGAACGAGTGTCGATAGGGCGAGGTGTGTCCGTGCTTCCAGAGGAAACCGCACAGCTTGCGGTCCTTGTCGTCGAACTCCTCCTTGCGCTTCTCGTAGGAGATACGAGCGGCGTTGACCACCTTCAGCGCGTGGTCCTCCCGCATCGAATCGACCAGGGCGACGAAGCCGACTCCGTCCTCGAGCGTCTCGTACGCGCCGGTGGGAAGTGAGACTTGCATGGGGCCCTAGCAGCCTGTTGAAGAAGTGCTCCGGATGCCAGGTGCCCGGCATCCGCTTCGGTGTGGTGCCCGGGAACGCAGGCGAATTGATGAATTCTCCGAGGCTCTCGGGTGCCGCACTGGAGTGGAGGACGGGTTCATGGCGCCGGATGACTTCTTCAACAGGCTGCTAGAATCTACCCGGCGCGATTGCGGAACACATGTGCCTGTCCGGAGCGGCGGAGCTGCACGCGGCCGACGAGCTCCAACCGTTGGAGGATCCTACTCACCCAAGAGCGCTTCGAATTCGGCCAGTAGCGTTGCAGCACGCGCCGAGTATCCCGCGCGTTCCGCGGCCGCGCTCGCAAGTCTCCTAGAGCGTTCTCGATCGCCGATGACCAGCGCCGCGCGAGCTCGGGCGTGCAGCTCCGACACCTTCAGCAGGGACGGAGGATCCTCTCCGAGGCGGCGCTGGACCCTTCCGACGTAGCGCCGCCACGCGAGGTCGGAGACGCTCTGCTCGCGCCACGCGCGCGCGAGCGCGGCCGTCCCAGCGGCCACGGCTCGCCAATCCTCGGCGCGGAGCGCAAGATCGGCTGCGAGGAGCATCTGCTGCAGTCGACCTTCGACGTCGGCGTTTCCTTGCGGGGCGATGGCGATGCCGGCCGCCCGCTCCAGGATCCGGGCAAGCTGCCGCGCGGAGGCATCCGGGCTCCGTGCGGCCCGCTCCGCCAGGCACAGGAGCAACCGGCCGTCCAGACTCCACCACGCGCCGCTCGCTTCCAGCAACTCGAGACCGCGACCGTGGTCGAAGAGCGCACCGGCCGTCTCGACCTCGACGCGCCACGAGACGTCCGCCCGCGCTACGGGCTCTCCGGCCGAGCGTCGTCGGAACCATTCGTCTGCGGCGCCCATCGGCCCGGCCATGACATCCGGAAGCAGCTCTGCCGGAAGGTGATCGAGCCGCGCCAACGCGAGCAAGAGCTCCGCCCGGATCGCCTCGCGCTCGTCGCCGAGCGACTCGGCCAAGCGGGTTCCGTCACGGCCGATCTCGAGTGCGGCCCACAGATCTCGCAGACGCGCCGCCGCGGCGTCAGCGGCGCGGCCCGCAGCAGCCAACTCTCGAATGGCGGCGAGCTGCGAGTCGACGTCGGGCGCGTCGGCCGCTGCGCGCGTCCATGCGTCCAGCGCGCGCTCGTCGAGCGGACGACCGGCGATCGCCGTGATCGCCTTGCGCCGGAGGTTCGCGGATGCACTCGCGTCGAGGGCGCGTTCCGCGAGCCACGTCAGCGCTCGGTCCGACGGGCTGCCGCCGACGGCGTCCACCATCCGAGCCCCGAGATCCCACTCCCGGCTCGCCGCTTCCGACAGCAAGAGCTGAAGCGCTCGTTCGTCGCCCGTCGGAGCGAGTGCGATCGCGACCTCGATGCGGGTGCGCAGCCCGACGGACGGATCCAAGAATCCCGCGAGGAAATCGCGCTGAGCGCTGCGGGCTCCGAGGAGCGTCGCCGCGACCACGCCGATCGGCTCCGAGGGCCCCGCGCTCCCGGCGAGTACGGAGCGTACCGAGCCAAGCGCATCGTCTCCTCGGACACGAACGAGGCCCCGCAGGAGGCTCGTCGCCCGCAGCTCGGCTGCGCGGCGCAGCTCGTCTTCCGCCGCGTCGCGCACGAGCGCGAGCTCCTCGTCCAACCAACGAGTGAAGGCCGAGGCGACGGCCTCGTCCCGTTCGAAGAGCTCGAGGAGGTCGATCACCCGACTCCGCGCGGTCCCGCCCCGCTCACCGAGCTCGAGCAGGTCGACCCGAAAGGGCTCGAGGGGACGACCTCGAGCGAGCTCGCGAAGGGCCTCGATCCGATCCGCGTCCGCGAGCTCACGCCAGTAGTCGAACAAGTCGCCGACGTACGGCCGGGGATCGTCGGCCTGACACAGGGCGACGAAGGCGCGCGCTTGCTCTTCCCCGTCGCCCTGACGCAGGACTTCCACCAGGAGCTCGCCTGCGCCGGCGTCCCCGGCACCGGCCCACGCCCGCGCAATGGCCGCGAGCGCGGTCGCGCGCGTCTCGCTGCGACGCCCTTCGAGGAATCGCCGTCCGAGCTCCGGCGTCCAAATCTCGACGAGGAATCCGACCTCTTCCAGGACGAGCCCGACAGCGAGCTCGGAGAGCGACCGGGTCGCGAGCTGCGCGAGAGCGACCTCGGGACCGAGCAACTCGCGCGCGATCGCGAGCAGCAGCGTGTCCCCTTCGATGCGCTCGCGCTGCCCGAGGCGCAAAGCACGCCCAACCTGCGCCGGGAAGCGCTCCGAAGCTCCCGCGTCCACTTCGGCGAAGAGGTCGAGCGCGGCCGAGCCGACGTCGGGATGAGCGAGCCTTCCGACTTCGAGCAGGAACCTCTTCACGTCCCGGTCGACGATGGGGGGCGAGTACCAACCCGAGAACAGATCCGCCGCGGCCGCCTCGTCGGGTCGGATCCCCGCGAGCAGCGTTCGGAGCGCGACGTCGAGATCGCCGTCCGAGACGTCCGGTGCGCTCGGCACCGGTCCGCGCTCGAGGTGCAGTCGCCTCCGACACGACTCGAGCGCTGAGACGAGTTCCTCCGTCGAGCCCTCGTTCGCGATCCGCGCGAGCACGCCGTCCTGGGACGCTGCCCCGGCCCCGGCGAAGACACCGACCCGCGCCTCTCTGCGCACGCGCTCGTCCTCGTCGAAGGCGAGTGTCGCCAAGAGCTCCGGGTCCGCCAGACCACGTCCCGCGCAGCGCGCCAGCGCCGAGCGCACCGCGGGCAGATCGTCACGCGCGAGGCGGCTCGCCACCGCGTCCGCGACGACGATCTCGCCCCGGCCGACCTCCGCGATCGCGCTCAACGCCAGAGCTCGCACGGAAGGGTGAGGATCCTCCACGAAGTCCAGGGCCAGGGACTCGGCCGTTTCCGCGAACTCGGGCCGCGTCGACCCCGTGCGGGCCAGGGCATCCAGCGCACTCGCGCGCGCACGCCAACCTTCCTCCGCGAGAGCCGCGCGCAGCTCGAGTCCGTAGCGGGCCGGATCCAGCGCCCAACGCCGGACGCGCCATTCCTCGTCGTGACCCGTCCATGCAGCCGCTGCGACGATCGACGCGAGCGCCGCGATCATCCTGCGCGTCCGTTCGCACGCTCCAATGCCGTCTGGGCAGCCGGCAGGAACTCGATCAAGTCGGACGCCACGACGCCGCGCACCCCCCTGCGTTCGACGGCCAGATCGCCGGCCAGTCCGTGCACGTGCACGGCGGCCGCAACGGCGTCGAACGCCCCGAAGTCGACGTCCGGACGCATGCAGGCGGCGAGATAGGCGGCCAGGATGCCGGTCAACACGTCTCCCGTCCCGGCGGTGGCCATGCCCGGGTTGCCGGTGGCGTTGACGTGCGCGCGCTCGCCGTCGGTCACGACCGATCCCGGCCCCTTGAGCACGCACAATCCGCCGGTCCGCCGTGCGAGCTCGCGCGCGGCTTCCAGCCTTCCGGCGGAGTCACCCGGAATCTCGCGCCCGAGCAAGCGCGCGGCTTCGCCGGCGTGCGGCGTCACGACGGTCTTCCCGAGCGCCCGGCGCAGCAGCTCGGGTTCGCCGCCGAGCGCGTTGAGCGCGTCCGCGTCGAAGACCTGCGGCACTCCGTCCTTCTCCGCGAGCGTGCAGCGGACGAGCGCTTTCGTTCGCGGCGTGTCCCCGAGTCCGGGACCGATCGCGCGCGCGTGGAAGTACGGGCCGTCGGGGAGACCGCGTACGTCGCCCTCGGCGTCGAGCTCGATCTCCGACAGGTCGAGCAACACCGTCTCTGGAGAGGCGGTTGGAACGACCGCCATGAGCTCGCGATCGAAGCAGCCGAGCGTCACGCGCCCCGCTCCAGCTCGCTGCGCCGCGCGAACGACGAGGATGGCCGCCCCCGGCATCGCAGTTGACCCGCACAGGCACAGCACTCGGCCGGCAGTGCCCTTGTGGGCATCGAGCGGCAGCGCGGGCACGGGCCGGGGCCGATACGCCTCCATCACTTGCCCGAGACGACGACTTCCTCGCGCCCGACCTCCAAGCCGGCGCGATTGCGCAGAACCTCGTCGTTCCACGCGCCCAGCGCGCAAAGCTCCGCCTCGCTGGCCATCCCGAAGCGCCCAAGGAGAGCGACGAGGCAACGGTGCATCCCGCGCTTGTCCCCGTCGTCCATCTTGAGCGCCAGGGCGCGCCCGCCGCCCTTCTCGCCGACGAGGTACACGGCTTCGGCGCCGACCTTCGGGAAGAGCCTCCCGCCCGCGACGCGCAGGATGTCGGTGTCGATGCGCTGGTGTCTTCCAGCGAGCAGGACGGGATGGTGCCCTGCTGCGCTGGTCAAGCGCCGACAGGCGGCGATGCGCTCGGCCCCCAGGTCCTGCACGAGCTCGGGATTCGTGAGCTTCGCGAACGCGTGTGCGAGCGCGGCCAGCGGAAGACGGAACGTGGGCGCGCTGCATCCGTCCAGCGCGGTGCGGATGGCGTCGGGCTCGACGCCGCACATCTCCCCCACCGCGCGTCGCACGTGGAGTTGCACCCTCGAAGTCGGGTCGAGGTAACGCTCGATCGGCTCGCCGAGGTGCCGCGCGAGCGTCAGGAACCCCGCGTGCTTGCCCGAGCAATTGTTGTGGACCGCCGCCGGCTCCCCACCGCTGGCGCGCAGGCACGCCCGAGCCTCCGGATCGGCGGGGGGCTCCGCACCGCAGCGCAGCGCGCTCGAATCGAGCCCAGCCCGGCGCAGCATGCGTTCCACGGTCTCGACGTGGACGCTCTCGGCGTTGTGCGAGGCCACGCTGAGCGCGAGCTCCGGCTCGCCGAACCCGAAGCGATCCGCCGCTCCGCTCTCGACCAGCGGCAGAGCCTGCAACGGCTTGAGGGTGGAGCGCGCGTACACGGGGTGCCGGAAAGCGCCTTCTCCGGCTTCGATCCTGCCCGCCACGTCGACCAGGACCCAGGCGCCGCGGTGGACGGATTCGACGGCGTCGCCGCGCCAGATGCGCACGAGGATCGGGTTGTCGGGATAGCCGTTGGCTTGGGACATGGACCGCGGGACCTCCGCGTGAGTGCCGGACGCGGTGCTGGCCGGCGGAGTCGGGGCGCGGAAGGTCGCGACCGAGGATTGTAGCTCCGCCGCCGGTCCGCTCGCGCGCAGGCGCAATCCTCAGGGATCCCCGTCGACGCTCGAACACCTCCCGACCCGGCCGCGGTCTTCGGTCGCGTGTCGCGACAGCCGAACCGCAGCGGTCGCCCTGCGAGCTTCCGAAGGCCGAGCCGACGGCAGCGCGCACCGGGAAGCCTCCCCGCGCGTACACTCGTCTGCGCCATGTCGCTCGTTCGACCCGCGCGCGCTTCGACGTCCCCTTGGGGCTGGATTCTCACTCCGCTGCTCTTCCTTTCGACCACGCTGGGCGTGTGGATCGTGCTCGCGGACCCGGCGGGACTCTTCGGATGGATCGTGGGCGGTCTCGGGGCTCTCGCCCTCGTCTGGATCGTCGTCTCGTCGCTCTTTCCCGCGAGCGCCGATCGGAACTGTCCGGCCTGCGGGCGCGACACCCTCGTGCGCCTCTCGGATGCGAACACGCAGGGGAAGGTCTGCAAGGCCTGCCAATGGCGCGACGAAACCCAGAGCTCGTTCTTCCTGGCCGAGGAGGAAGGCCCCCTCGAGCCGCAGATCCTGGCGCAGCGCCGTCGAAGACTCGCGAACGAAGGGCTCTCCATACGACCGTGGACAGGGTCCACGGAGGCGACTAGAAGGACTCCACCCGCGCGATCGGGCGAGAGCGCGCCGAGAGACCTGCGATGAGCGAAGAAACCGAGATGATCGATGTCCACCTGGGACGGATCGTGATCCAGGACGGTCTCTCGCACCAGTACATCTACCTCAACGAGAACGCCGGCTCGCGCGGCTTCCCGATCGTGATCGGCAACAGCGAAGCCGACGAGATCCACCGGGTCGTCCACCGCGAGGAGCCGCCGCGACCGCTCACGCACCGGCTGTGCTTCGAGACGATCCAAGCGCTCGGAGCCGAGCTGAAGCGCATCGACATCGTCGACTTGCGCGACAACACTTTCTATGCCCACCTCGTCCTGCAGGACAAGAACGGCGAGGTGACCGCCGTCATCGACGCGCGCCCGAGCGACGCCATCGCCCTCGGCCTGCGCGCCGGCTGCCCGATGCGCGTCGCCAAGCACGTGATGGCGCAAGCCGCGGCCGACGACGGCTCCACGGAGACGCCCGAGCCCGAGTAGACTCACGCTCGACCTGGAGGCGTGGCAGAGCGGCTGATTGCACCGGTTTTGAAAACCGGCAGGGCGCAAGCCCTCGGGGGTTCGAATCCTCCCGCCTCCGCCACGCGCCGCTCAGTTCCGCCGGGAGACCTCGATCACCAGGTTCGGATCGCGCGCGTCGGGGTTGCGAGCCTTGGACTCGAACGCCGGCGCGACCGGGGAGGCGACTTCGAACGTGCTCGCGTGCGGGCCGACGTCGATAGCGCCGACGAATCGGCCGGAGATCCCGCCGCGGCGGCAGACGAGCGCCAGCAAGCGCTGCGGCGAGGCGCCCTTCCGGAACCCCCAGTTGATGGTGAACGGAGTGAAATCTCCGCGTGCGCGGCCGGGCCTCGGGCTCCCGGGACGACGTTCGCGCGGAGCACGGAGAGCGAAGGGCTCGCGCGACCCGTTTCGACGCGACTCGGGCGGCTCGATCGCGAAGGGTTCCCGGACACGCCGCGCGCGAGCACGCTCGAGGAGCGTGGCGACGACGTGCTCGGGCGCGTGGTCACGGAGCAGACTCCGCGCGTGCTCGAGTAGAGCCTCGCTCGGACCCTCGGCGCTCTGGAGCGCTTCGTCCAGGCGCGCCCGCTCGCGCCGAGCGAGCGTGCTACGCACGACCTCGGCCGTGGGGACGTCGATCCAGCGGGCGGCGACCCTCGCCGTCGACAGCATGCGACGCACCCAGCGCTCGACGGAGGCGGGGGCCACGAGCACGCTCCTGCCCTTGCGACCGGCGCGGCCGGTGCGTCCGCTGCGGTGGGTGTACACCTCCGCATCCTTGGGACGGCCGGCGTGCACCACCATCGAAACGTTCTCGACGTCGAGGCCGCGCGCAGCCACGTCCGTCGCGACCAGCGTGGTCACGGTTCCGGCTCGGAAGGCGTCGAGCGTCCGCGTTCGTCCCTCCTGCTGGAGCTCACCACTCAAGGGAAGGACCGAGAATCCGTCCTCGGCGAGCTTCGCGGAGACGAGCGTCGTCTCGGCGCGCGTGTCGACGAAGACCAGCGTGCGCTCGCCCTCCGCGAGCAAGAGCAAGTTCACCAGCGCCGCGTAACGATCTTCGTCTCGGATCAGGTGGACGACGTGCTCGATGTCCTCGTTCGCCGCTCCGAGCCGTGTGCCTTCGACGTGCAGCGGATGCGCTTGATAGCGCGCGGCGAGTCGCTGGATCGCGGGCGGAAAGGTCGCCGACACGAGATGCGTTCGACGTTCGGCCGGCGTCGCGTCGAGGATCCCCTCGAGCTCCTCGCGAAAGCCCAACTCGAGCATCCGGTCCGCCTCGTCCAGGACGAGCTCCGCGATCCCGCTGCAATCGAGCGCGCCGCTCCGGATGTGGTCGAGCAGGCGACCGGGAGTCCCGACCACGATCCGCGGCCTGCGGCCGAGACGCCGCCGCTCACCCGACACGCTGGTTCCGCCCGTCACGCAATCGACGGTCGCCCCGGGGAGCTCTGCGTACAGCCACTCGAGTTCCTCGCACACCTGCATCGCGAGCTCGCGCGTGGGGACGACCAGGAGAACGCTCGGTCCGCGGCGCTCCGCGCGCGACTCGACCTCGCCGGCCAATCGCAGGGCGAGGCCGGGAGCCAGCACGAACCCGATCGCCACGGTCTTGCCCGATCCCGTTTGCGAGGAGACCTGGAGGTCCCGCCCGTGGGCGCTTGCTTCGAGAACGCCGACTTGAACCGACGTGAGCTCGACGAACCCGCGCCGCTCGAGGGCCGAACGCAACGGCGCCGGTACGCGCTCGAAGGGCGATGGGGGCGGGACGTCGCCGCACTGCTCCATGGCCGGCGCCCCGTTCGAAGCCTCGCCGAGCGGGGAGAGCTCGGGGCTCCCGGCGGCCGCAACGAGAAGCTGCCCTTCGCACGGTCCGCCTTCGAGCTCCACGTACGCTTCGAGGGAGTTGGGAAGGGTCGGGTGCATGCTCTTGATCGCGAATCGCAGAGAAGCGGGCGGAACACGGTAGGGCGCGTGGCGAGATCGCGCAACGACCGATCGGACGCACGGCGCCAGTTCGTCACTTCCCGTCGTCGTCGAGGTCGCCGAGGTAGCCGAGATCGCGCAGGGCGCCGATCTCCTCGGGCGAGAGCAGCACGCCCTCGGCGTCTCCCTCGGCGCCGCGTTCCGACTCGGCGAGAAGGGCCTCGAGCACCGCGGAGAGCTCGGCCAGACGTTCGGGCTCGGCGCGCGCTAGGTTCTTCTGTTCACGCGGGTCGCGCTCGAGGTCGTAGAGCTCGACGCGGCGCGTGCTGCGGCTCACGACGAGCTTCCAGCGCCCCGAGACGAGCCCGTCCATGGCCGTCTCGTCGCGCAGGCGGAGCTCGGCGAGCGCGGGGCGTGGTGAGCTCCGCCCGGATCCCCTGGCGAGTTCCGCGAAGCTCTCGCCCACCAATTCCTTCGGCCAGCGCGCACGCGGGACGTCGAGGAGCTCCAGGAGACTCGGGAAGACGTCGACCAGTCGGACGCGCTCGACGACGCGCGCCGGCGCGAGGCTCGGCGCGGAGACGATCAAGGGAACACGCACGAGTTCCTGGTAGAGCGTGTGCCCGTGCTCGTGTCCCCCGTGGTCGCCGAATTCCTCCCCGTGGTCGGAGGTCACGACGATTACGGTCGCGGAGCGGCGGCGCTCGAGCTCGCGGAGCACACGGCCGAGGTGACGGTCGGTGAAGGCGATCTCTCCGTCGTAGCGGTCGAGCCCGGAGTCGCCGAAGCGCTCCGAGATGCCCGCGTGCCGCACGTAGGGAATGTGCGGGTCGAAGTAGTGCAGCCAGAGGAACCAGGGACGCGCGCCGTCGGGCCGCTCGGAGATCCACGCGAGCGCCTTGTCCGACACGCGCTCCGACGTGACCGCGCGATGCGATTCCGCGTAGTTGCTCGCCACGAGCTCGTCGTCGAACTCGCCGATCCCCTGGCGCAAGCCGTACTTCTCCTGGAAGACGAGGTGCGTCCCGACGCCCGCCGTCTCCCAGCCTTCCCGCGCGAGCACCTCGCAGAGCGTCGTCGCCTCGCCGTCGAGCCGCGAGCGGAAGTTCTGGATCCCGAGCGAGCCGACCCAACGCGACGTGACGAGCGAAGCGAGGGAGCCGAGCGTCCAGGACGTCTGCGCCTGCGCGTTCTCGAAGACGACGGAACGCCGCGCGAGGCGATCGAGCTCGGGCGACGTGTCGCGCGCGTACCCGTAGGCGCCCAGATGGTCCGCACGCAGCGTGTCGATCGTGACGAAGAGCACGTTCGCCTGCGCACCTTCGCCTTCGCGCGCGGCGGGAGCGCAGGCGGCCGGAACGAGCAGGAGCGCCGCGATCCTGGCCCTCACTCCGACCTCATCTGCTGGGTCTCCCGAGCACCTGGACGAGCGGGTCCCCCAGGTGCACGACGATGCCCGGCTTGAGCGGGACGTGGTTCCTGCCCGCGCTCCAGAGGACCTCGAGGCCGTCGAGCACGCGGCGTCGAGCGGGCGAACAATGCGCCTCGAGCGGGGTCCCGCGCTCGACCGGCGGCACGACGAGCACTGCCGCTGCCCCGGCCGGGAGCGCCACGAACCGATCGACGACGTCGTTCAAGCTACCGTGCTCGAGCGGACGCGCCTCGAGACGCCGCGTGTCCAACTGCAGCTCGTCCGCGACCAGAACCGTCGTGGAGTCGGGAACGCTCGCGAGGATCCAGGCCACGGTTCTGTTGCGCGAGTCCTCTCGAACCCCGTATGCGGTCGCGATGCGCTGCCAGGGCGCTGCGAGCGCGAGCGCGATCACGGGCAGCGCGTGGCCGAACACTTGCGCGCTGCGCGGTAGCCGCGCGGCCGACCAGCTACCCGCCGCGACGACTCCGTATGAGACGAAAGCGGGGAAGAAGGCGTACAGGGAGAGCGCGTTGCGCAAGAAGTGGACGCGCTGCGTGCACAGGAACGCGAGCAGGGCCAGGGGAAAGGCGAGCACGAGCACGGCCTCGCGAGGACGCTTGAAGAGACTTGCGGCGATCCCGAAGAGGCCCACCGCCGAGGCGACGGGCCCGAAATCGGTCGCGAGCGCTCGTGCGTAGAAGACGAGCTGAGGAAGACCCGGATCGGCCTCGGCTCCCCTGTGCCCCGTGCGGTAGTGCTCGAGCTCGATGTCGACGTGCTCGGCGAAGAGCCGCGCGTCGAGGACGCTGAAAGGCGTCGAGATCAGGAAGCCCGCCAGCGTGGCCAGGACGATCACCGTCAGCCTGCGCGCGGGGTCCTTGCGCTCGAACACGAGGACGAGCAGCGCGGGGAGCCCAACGACTCCCAGGAAGTACTTGCAGCCCGCCGCCAAGCCGGTGAGGAGCCCTGGAAGGATTGCGCGGTGGAAGAGGCTCGCGCGCTCGCGCGCGAGCACGACGTGCAGGACGGCGGCCGAACACACGAAGGCCCCGAACATGTCCACGTTCACGTAGGTCCAGGACATCATGAGGAAGCGCGCCGACGAGGCGATCGCGAGCGGAACCAACACGAGGTGCAGCGGCGACCCGAAGGAGCGGGCGGCCACGACCCCGAGCATCGCCATGCAGGCGAGCGAGAGCACGACCAAGAGCACGCGGGCCGCGAGCGCGATCTCGGGACGCTCGTAGATCCTCTCGACGTCGCCCACGTCCGTGTCGGGCGATTCTCCATGCGCGAGGAGCGCCGCGGCGAACGCCCCCGCGGTGAGGTAGATGGGCAGCGATGGATAACGGAAGAACCGCGGGTTCGGATCTCCCGTGCGGAGCATCTTCGCTGCACGCCGGGTCGTGAGCGGCTCGTCCTCGTGCAGGACGTAGGGAGCACTGCCGCTCACCATCCAAAACCGCGGGACGCCCGCCAGCACCAGAACGGCGGCGAGCCCGCACCACGCGAGGAGCCACGGCGAGCGTCGCGCGCGGCTGCGCGCGCTGGACTCGCTCGGCGCAGCATCGCTCGTTCGCATCGGTCCGAGAGCCTAAGGGAGCTGCGCGCTCGAGACCAAGGACCGTGTCGTACGCGCGGCGCGGATGACCCGGCGAGCGGCACCGTCGGTGTTACGATGCCCCATCGCGAGTCTAGGTGACTCTGGAGGCGACCATGTCCATCCTGCGAACGGCTCCCCTCGCACTTCTCGTCTGGATCTGCGCCGCGTTCGCGGTGTCACCCCGGAGCGACGACCCCGAGGAGCTCGCGCGCGACCTCCTCGAGCTGGCGGAGTCCAAGGCCGCGAAGAGCCGGTACGACAAGGCTCTCGACGACTATCGCGAGCTCGTCCAGAAATACCCCGGAACGGAGGCCGCGCGCACGGCCGCGCTCCGAACCACCCCGAACGCGCTCCTCGGGTGGAACGACATCGAGCGATCGGGCGACTCCGGGAACCGCGTCGACGTCGTGATCATGGGTGACGGTTACACCCTCAAGCACCTCGCGAAGGCCTTCGATCCGCGGGCGAAGGACGTGTTCGAGGTCTTCGATCGCAACGAGATCCTGCGCGAGTACCTGTCCTACTTCAACTTCCTGCGCGCCGCCGTCGTCAGCGCGGAGGACGGCATCGACGGACACGGTCGCGAGGCCGACACGGCCCTCGACGCCTACGTCACGAGTTCCACCGGGACGCGCTTCGCGGCAGTGAAGCCCCAAAGGGTGATGTATTACCTGGAGCAGCTCCCCGCGCACGACGGATTCGCCTTCGTCATCGTGAATGACGAGTCGGCCGCCGTTGCGAACGCGGGCGTCGCGACGATTCCCGGCGCGACGAACGAGGCGGAGGACATGATCCACTCCTTCGGTCACGGCTTCGCCGGCTTGGGGGACGAGTTCAGCGACAGCACGTTCCACACGTTCCAAGCGGGAGATCGTCCCAATCTCTCGGCGAGCGAGACGAACGTCCCGTGGCAGCACTGGATCGACGCGAAGCACCCATTGATCGGCGTCTACGAGGGTGGGAGCGGGCGCCAGAACGACGTCTTCCGGCCCGTCGCGAGCAACTGTGCGATGAACGCGGCGAAGGAATTCTGCCCTGTGTGCCGCGAGGCGATCGTGCTCGCGATCTACCGGAGCGTCGATGCGATCGACGCCTGCACGCCCGAGCCGCACGAGCGGACCTCCGCGGAGGAGATCGAGCCCCCCTTGGCGCCGGCGTCGGACTCGCGCCGCGAGAAGCTCGCCTTCGAGGTGAAGACGATGCGGCCGGCGACGCACGACCTGGAGGTGACCTGGTGGGTGCTGCCCGAGCACCGCTCGCCCCGGTCCCAGGGGACGCGTCTGTCGCACACGGACCGTGCGAAGCGCGGGCCCTTGCCACCGATCGACGCTGAACCCGTACACGCGCAACGTGTCAGCAAGACCGGGAGCTATCCGCTCGAGATCGATCCCAAGGACTATGCGCCGGGGCGCTACCGCGTCGTCTGCCGCGCGGTGGACACCACGCTGCTCTCCGGAGAGAAGTTCCCGTGGGTGCTCCAGGACCGCGGAGCCTTGCTCCAATCCGAGCGCGGTTGGTGGATCCGGATCCCGTGAGACGCTCGTTCGACGAACGGCCGGTCGCTCGACTGCGTCCATCTCGGTCACGCGAGTCCGACCCTGGAGTGCGAAGAGATGCCCGCCCGGAAGGCGAATCAGGAGATCAGCGCGATCACGAAGGCTGCGAGCGGGAGCGCGGCCAACAGGACGATGCCCGCGCCGCAGCCCGACTTCTTCGACGCGACCACGGGTTCACCGCGGGAGGCGGGACGGCTCTGGACCTCCGTCGCGGAAGGCATCTCGAAGGTGCACTGGCAGCCTAGCTCGGGGTTCGCGAACTTGCAGAATTCGCTCGCGAGCTCGCGGCGGGCCTGATCGAACGTGAAGACTCGTCCGTCGCGCTTGAGGCAGCGATCGTCCAGGTCGGGCACGTCCGCCGTCCTCCACCGGACTCCCGGGGCGCCTTCCTGCTCGAGCCGCCCGAGCTCTCCGAGCAGGCGTTCGCGTTCCTCGTACACCGTCTTGGGCTTGAGCGGGACGAGGTCGAAGGCGCAGATCGCGTCGCCCTCCGCCAGGCAGTACTCCGTGTCGAGCGTGTACTTGATGTCGTACTTGTTGACGAGCCTGCCGTCGCGGCGCTTGCACTCCGCGCAGGCTGTTCCGGGTTCCGCGAGACGCCAATAGAAATGGTGGAAGCCCTCGTCCTCGCCGAGCCGCTCGACCTCGGCCATGATCTCCTTCTTGCGGCGGGAGAGGATCTCGAACTTCGGCATGTTTCGCGCCCGGCGGGCTGCGCTGCATCCTCGACCAACACGGCGAGGTCCGTTGCAGGGGTGGGCCGTTATACCCGTGGGTCGGGAGAGGACAAGGCTGGACGCTCGCCTCGCACGCGGCTCCCCGACGCTCTTCCACTGGAGAGCTCGCAACAAAAAGGCTCCCGCCGGCTTCTCGGGACGTCCGCCATGGAGGTAGGATCCGCCCCGATCGATCCCGCTCCGCGGAGAGGTGGCAGAGCGGCTGAATGCGCTAGATTGCTAATCTGGTGACTCCTCTTTTGGGGTCCGCGGGTTCAAATCCCGCCCTCTCCGCCATCGAATCGAACTTCCGCGCCATGCGCCCGACCGCGTCTTCTCTCCGCACGCTGTCGCTCTGCTTCGCAATCGGGCTCGCGCCGGCGTGCCGAGCGCACCGCACGCTCGAGGTTCGCACCGATCCGCCGGGCGCGCGCGTCGTCCTCGACCAGGAATTCCTGGGAACGTCTCCCGTCGAGGTCGAGTTCTGGCACTACGGCGTGCGCCGTGTGACGGTCTCGCTGGAGGGCTACCGAACCCAGACGCAGAAGATTGCGATCGTGCCACCCTGGTACGCTCGGTTTCCGATCGACATCCTGAGCGAGGTCCTCCTCCCCGTTGGCTGGAGCGATCAGCACACCCTGAAGATGACCCTCGAGTCGGGGCCCGACGAGATCACGACCCCGGACATCCGCAGCGTCCTCGACCGGGCCGAGGTCCTGCGCCGCGCCGGCCCGGATGGTCCCAGCGTCCTGCCGCCCGCACGCATCACTTCGCTCGGGAGCGATACGTTCGACACGGGGCAACCTCAGCCGTGAGCTCTCCGGCCCGTGACCTCGCGGGCAAGCGGGCTCTCGTCATGGGGCTCGGCAGTTTCGGCGGAGGAACCGGAACGGTGCGGTTCCTCTGCGCGGCGGGAGCCCGAGTCACCGTCACCGACTTGCGCGGACCCGAGCTGCTCGCGGAGGGTTTGGAGGCCATTCGCGACTTGCCCGTGGCGCTCGTCCTGGGGGAGCACCGCGAGCTCGACTTCCGCTCCGCGGACCTGGTCATCGCCAATCCGGCCGTCCGGCCCGAAGATCCCCACCTCGTTGCGGCACGCGCGGCCGGAGCGCGTGTCGTGTCGGCCGTGGAGCTCTTCCTGGAGCGCGCGAGGGCGCGCCTGTGCTGCATCACGGGAACCCAAGGCAAGAGCTCGACGACGTCCATGGTCGCGCAGCTCCTCGCCCACGCGGGCTTCCGCACACGCCTGGGCGGGAACATCGGAGGCTCGCTGCTCCCGGAGGTCGACTCGATCGGTCACGAGGAGGTGTGCGTGCTCGAGCTGTCGTCCTACCAACTCGAGGCGCTCTCTTTGGATCGTGTCGGGCGCGCGGAGGTCGTCGCCGTCACCAACGTCCTCGCGGACCACTTGGAGCGCCACGGCACAGCGCGCGAGTACGCGCGCGCGAAAGCGCGAATCCTCGAGCTCCTCGACGCCCGAGGAACGGCGCTCCTGCCCGCCGACACGGCACTGCTCGGCGACTTCGAGGAGTTCCGAGACGCATGCCGCGGGCGCGAGCTCCGGTTCGGCGCGGGCGCGGAGCTCCGCGTCGAGGACGGCGCGTTCCGTCTCGGGACGGAGGTGCTGGGCGCCGCCCGCGACCTTGCGCTTCCCGGCGACTTCCAAGTCGACAACGCCCTGGTCGCCCTCGGCGCGGCGCGTCTCCTGGGTGCGGAGCCCGCGCGGCTCGCGGCCGCCCTTCCCCACCTGCGCGGACTCCCGCATCGCCTGGAGGACCTCGGCGTGGTCCGCGGCCATCGGGTGTGGGACAACGGCGTCTCGACCACTCCGGACTCGACGGCCTCCGCGCTGGAATCGATCGCACGTCCGTGCGTGCTCGTGTGCGGAGGACAGGAGAAGCGCGACTTGTCCTTCGCGCCGCTCGTCGCGGCAGCTCGCGGCCGAGTGAGTCGGGCCTTCGTCTTCGGTCGGGCGGCGGCCGCCTTGGAGGCCGCCCTGGCGGAAGCGGACGTGCCCACGCTCCCGTTCAAGGACGTGGTCAGCGCCGCGACGGCGGCGATTCGCGAGGCGGAGGCGGGGAACTCGGTGCTCTTCTCCCCGGCTTGCGCGAGCTTCGACGCGTTCCCGAACTTCCAAGTGCGCGCACGCGCCTTTCGCGCCGCCGTGGACGCCCTGCGCTGAGCGAGGAGCCTCCGAGTATCCTCGCGTCGATGGCCCTCGACCTCGGTGACGCGCGTACCGTCGCGCTCCATGGGAAGCTCTCACCCTATCTGCGATTCGTGCTCGAGCGCGCCGCGGAGCACGCCCTGGTCCTGCATGCCGACGCCATCTCGCTCGAACACGTGCTCACGGTGCTCATGCTGGACGAGGAGAGCGGCGCACACCGCGCGGTGATCTTCGCCTTCGCCGACCCCGAGAGTCTCGCAGCCGAGTCCCTGGCGCTCTCGTCGGGCATCCTGGTCGTCGGATCGGGTAGCTCACTGCCCTTCTCTCCGCAGGGAGTGAAGTGTCTCTTCCGCGCGCGTGAGATCGCGGTCGAACTCGCGTGCGCGGCCGTGGAGACGGGGCACCTCTTGGCCGGCGCGGTCGAGTTCGTCCCCGACGAGGTTCGCGCGCGCTTCGCGGAGGAGGGTCTCGAGGTTCCGAGAGAACCCTCGGAGTCGAGCACCGAAACTTCCCTCTCCACCGCCGGCGCCCTGTTCGCCCACTTCGACCCGGACGCGCGCCGCGCCCTCGCGGCCGCTTGTCGGATCGCTCGGCGCATCGGCCGCGCCGCGATCTCCCCGGCTCACATCGCCCAGGCGTGCCTGGACTCGGACGAAGCCCTGGCGCGTCGGGCGAGTTTGAACTCGGCGCGCGCGCGGTCGGTGCTCGCGGGACGCGACGAGGACGCGACGCGACCCGAACGCCGGTCCCTTCCCGCCGATGAGGCTCTCCTCTGCTTCCTGGCCGATCTGCCGTCGAACGCCGGCACGCTCGACCTCCTGGGAGCCCTCGGGGAGCGTGGTCCCGACGAGGTCCGGCAACTCCTGCGTCGGAACAAGATCACGCCGGACCTCGTGGAGCGGGCGCGTGCGGCGTTCGGGGATCCCGATCCCCCGCCGACAGGCGGGCCCTGACCCGCGCTGGCCCCGTGCGACGCCCTGCGCGGGCGCAGCTCAGTGTCGAGAGGCTGCAGGCCCACGAAGAGGGCTCGTCGCGGGCGATCGAAGTCCACAACCGCAAGGCGCGCCGGATCGAACGCCCGCACGGAATCTCGCCGCTCATGGGGCGGCCGGTCGGGGGGGTAGAGATTGCCGGACCCCGGTGCTGGGCGGGAGCGGGACTCGACGGAGCGAGCAGGCTGATCTATATCTGGAACCTCGTGGAGTCCTGGGGTCGCGGACTCCGATGGATTCGAACAGCTTCGGCCTCCGTGCCGCCTGCAAGCCCTCGCTCGATGACCTGCCGATGATCTGCCAGGCCTGTCAGAAGAATCTCGCGACGGTTCACGTCACGGAGATCATCTCCGGAGGGAACGGCAACGGAACGGGGTCCCCCGAGATCCTGGACAAGCACATCTGCCCCGCTTGCGCGCAGCAGATGGACCTGCCCCACATGCAGGTGGTCTCCAAGAAGATGGCGGACATCTGGAAGCTCCTGCAGCAGTCATCGCGCAAGACCCGCCGCGAGGCATCGCTCACCTGTCCGGAATGCGGCATGACGCTCGGTGAGTTCCGCAGCAAGGGACGCCTGGGCTGCCCCAAGGACTACGAGATCTTCCGCGAGCACCTCGATGCGCTCCTGGTGCGCATGCACAACGCCGATTCGCACGTGGGACGGGGACCCGGTGTGGACGAGTTCGAGCTCGAGCGCATGCAGCGCATCAACCGCTTGCGCGAGAAGCTCGAGGAAGCCGTGCGCTCCGAGGCCTACGAGAGCGCCGCTCGGCTGCGCGACGAACTCAAGGATCTCCAAGAGGACGCCGGGAGCTGAGCTCCGCGGAGTCCCCTCCGGCTCTCCCTGATGCCGGGCGGCACGGCGCTGTCCCTGCCGCGCTCTCGTTCCGAGAACTGTTTTCTTCGCCTCGCTGACGCTCCAGGCGGCGCGGGCAGTTCGCCGCAGCCGCGTTCGCACCCTGGAACCCGGCCGATTGGAGCCTAGTTTTTTGACACAGGATGGCTCCCCCCGGTAAACCCGGCCCTCCGCGAGGTCGATAGTGGCCTGGATCGAGCTACCTCGCGCGCCCCAACCTTCCCACCTCCACGCGTTCACCCGAGCTCCAGAACGCCAGCGGAAGAGCCTCCGCCACGATCGGAGAACCACCAACCATGTTCGATCGCTTCACCGACAGAGCCAAGAAGGTCATGAACCTCGCGCGCCAGGAGGCGCAGCGGTTCAACCACGAGTACCTGGGCACCGAGCACGTCCTCCTCGGCCTCGTCCAGGAGGGCAGCGGGGTCGCGGCCAACGTCCTCAAGAACATGGGGATCGACCTGACCAAGATCCGGTCGGAGGTCGAGAAGCTCGTGAAGACCGGCCCCTCGATGGTGACCATGGGGCAACTGCCCTTCACGCCGCGTGCGAAGAAGGTGCTCGAGCTCTCCATGGAGGAGGCCCAGAGCCTGGGCCACAACTACATCGGTACCGAGCACCTGCTCCTGGGCCTCATCAAGGAGAACGAGGGGATCGCGTCGCGCGTGCTCACCAACCTGGGCGTGAAGCTCGAGGACGTGCGCGAGGAGGTGCTCGAGTTCCTCGGCGCCGATCCCAGCGAGGACGAAGACGAGGAGGAGAGCGAGACCCCGGGTGAGGGGGCCGTCAGCGGCCACGGGAAGAGCAAGACGCCGGCGCTGGACAGCTTCGGCCGCGACCTGACCGAGCTCGCCCGCGAGGGCAAGCTCGACGTCGTCATCGGACGTCAGAACGAGATCGAGCGCGTCATCCAGATCCTCTCGCGCCGCACGAAGAACAACCCGGTGCTCCTTGGCGAGCCGGGCGTGGGCAAGACCGCCATCGTGGAGGGCCTCGCCCAGAAGATCATCGGGAACGAGGTTCCCGAGCTCCTGCGCAACAAGCGCATCGTCGTGCTCGACCTCGCTCTGATGGTCGCAGGGACGAAGTACCGCGGACAGTTCGAGGAGCGGATCAAGGCCGTGATGACCGAAGTCCGCCGCGTCAAGGACGTGGTGCTGTTCATCGACGAGCTGCATACGCTGGTCGGAGCGGGGGGCGCGGAGGGCGCGATCGACGCCTCCAACGTGCTCAAGCCGGCGCTCTCGCGCGGCGAGATCCAGTGCATCGGGGCCACGACGCTCGACGAGTACCGCAAGCACATCGAGAAGGACGGCGCGCTGGAGCGCCGCTTCCAGGCGGTGAACGTGGATCCGCCGACTCCGGAGGAGACCATCGCCATCCTCAAGGGACTGCGCGACAAGTACGAGGCCCACCACCGGGTGCGCTTCACCGACGAGGCGCTCGAGGCCGCCGTCGAGTTCTCGACGCGCTACATCAACAACCGCTTCCTACCGGACAAGGCGATCGACGTCGTGGACGAGGCCGGGGCCCGCGTGCGGCTCAAGAACATGGTCCAGCCACCGGACCTGACCGACCTCAACAAGGACATCGAGAAGCTGGATCGGATGAAGGAAGAGGCCGTCAGCGGCCAGGAGTTCGAGTCAGCGGCGGAGCTGCGCGACAAGGCCTATCAACTGCGGAAGAAGCGCGAAGAGGTGCAGCGCGAGTGGCGCGGGAAGCAGGCCGCTCAGGAGAGCATCGGCGAGGTCAACGCCGAGATCATCGCGGAGACCGTCTCGAAGATGACGGGCATCCCCCTGACGCGCCTCGAGAAGGCCGAAGCGGAGCGCCTGCTCGCGATGGACGCCGAGCTCTCCAAGGTCGTCATCAATCAGGACGAAGCGATCCGGGCCATCGCCCGCTCGGTCCGTCGGTCGCGCTCGGGTCTCAAGGATCCGCGGCGTCCGATGGGATCGTTCATCTTCCTCGGCCCCTCCGGGGTCGGCAAGACGTACCTCTGCAAGCAGCTCGCTCACTTCATGTTCGGGAACGCGGACGCGGTCATAACGATCGACATGTCCGAGTACATGGAGAAGCACAACGCCTCTCGGCTCGTCGGCGCTCCCCCCGGCTACGTCGGTTACGAGGAAGGCGGCCAGCTCACCGAGAAGGTGCGCCGCCGACCCTACTCGGTCGTGCTCCTCGACGAGATCGAGAAGGCGCACCCCGACGTGTTCAACATGCTTCTCCAGATCATGGAGGAGGGGCGGCTCACCGACTCCTTCGGCCGCCACGTCGACTTCAAGAACGTCATCCTGATCATGACCAGCAACCTGGGCTCGCACAACATGAAGGCGGGCTCGACGCTGGGCTTCGGTAAGTTGCGCATGGACGAAGCGGACATGGCCGAGCGCAAGAAGCGCATCCGCTCCGACGTGATGGCCGAGGTGGAGCGCAACTTCCGTCCGGAGTTCCTCAACCGCGTCGACGAGATGATCGTCTTCAATCCCCTGACGAAGGACGACCTGTCCCGGATCATCCAACTCCAGCTCCGCGAGGTGATCGGGCGGGCGGAAGATCGCGGCGTCACGATCCGCGTCGACGAGCGCGCGATCGAATTCCTCATCAGCAAGGGTTTCAGCGAGGACTACGGAGCTCGCCCGCTGCGCCGCGCAATCGAGCGGTTCATCGAGGACCCCCTGGCGGAGAGGCTCCTCCAATGGGAGAGCAACCGCGTCGGCGATCGCATCATCGTCGACGTGTCGGTGCAGGGCGAGGTCGACCAGGCGACGGAGCTCAAGTTCGACCATGCCGAGCCGACACTGGAGGAAGCACCGGCCGAGGCCGCGGCTGCCACCGAGTGAGCCGAAGACGCGTCGCCGTACGCAGTTTTCGCGCGAGGCCCGGGTGACCCCCCGGGCCTCTGCGTTCTCACCTCACGCGAGCGCACAGAACGCCGCCGGGCGACGATCGGAACGACACCACCAGGTGGTCGAGGCGGGGTTCGGCGAGAGCGGGGAAGGGGCCCGATGAACGGGAGCGAGAATCCCTCCCTACGCCTCGCCGAGGCCGTGCGACTCTTCAACGCCGGCCGGTACCTCGATTCCCACGAGGCTTTCGAGGAACTGTGGGAAGGGACGCACGGCGAACGCGCCGACCTCTACAAGGGTTTTCTCCAGGCGGCGATCGCCCTGTACCACTTCCAGGAGGGGAACCTCGCGGGCGCGCGGAAGCTCTACAGCGGCCATCGGCGATATCTGGCGAGCTACCTCCCCGAGCGCGAGGGCCTCGACATCGAGTCCTTCCTGGCCGAGATGCAAGCGTTCCTCGGCCCCGCGTTGCGAGCGCATGACCACAGCGCAATCCCCTTCGACCTCGCCTTCCGCCCCCAGATCCGGTCGAGCAGGGCGACGAGTTCGCCAGCGGAGGAGACGTCGCGCGAAACCGGTGCGAGACCCGAGCGTCCCTCCTGAGCGCCGCTCGATCCGCGCGAGACGCGGATGGGGTCGACGGCGATCCTCGTGTCGCACGCAAAATTGCTCCACGTCGTCCCGGGCTCGAAGGGCTGGCCCAAGATCCTCGACACGATCGACGATCCTCCGGCGGAGCTGTGGCTCGCGGGGGAGACGCGCTGGCTCGAATCCGAGCGCACGGTCGCGATCGTGGGGACACGTTCGCCGACTCCCTACGGGGAAGCCCAGGCCGAGCGCTTCGCCGGGGTCCTCGCGCGGCAATCCGTGGTGATCGTCAGCGGTTTGGCGCGGGGAATCGACTCCTCTGCGCACCGCGCGACCCTGGAGGCAGACGGAGGAACGATCGCGGTCCTCGGAAGCGGCGTCGACCAGCCTTGGCCGGCGAGTCCGCTGGCAGAGGAAGTCGGGCGGAAAGGTCTCTTCGTCTCCGAATTCCCTCCCGGGTCGGGCCCTCGGCGACACCACTTCCCGCGCCGCAACCGGATCCTCTCCGGCCTCACCCAGGCGGTCCTGGTCGTCGAGGCCGCTTGGGCGTCCGGCTCGCTGATCACGGCCCGCTGGGCGGTGGATCAAGGCCGCGAAGTCTTCGCCCTACCCGGACGCGTGGACCATCCCATGAGCCGAGGGACGCACCGGCTCCTGCGCGAGGGAGCGCATCTCGTGGAGTCGCCGGAGGAACTCATGGCCGAGCTCGGCTGGATGGAGCTCGAGGAGCGCAAGGAACCCTCCAGCCCGGCTTCTCCCGTCGCGTCGGCGCTCGTAGGGGAAACGCTGACGGCCAGCGAGATCGCGCGCAGGCTCGGAGTCCCCGTGGGCGACGTCCTGGTCGAGCTCGTTCGACTCGAACTCGACGGCCGCGCGGTGCGCGCTCCCGGCGGTCTCTACCGACTGTCGTTGCGTTGAACCGACTACGCCCGCACGGACTCTCAGTGGACGGACGCGAAGGTGTGCTCGCAGAAGAGCATCACGGCAGCCAGGAGCGCACACGATCCCACGAAGACGACCAAACGCCGGGGAACGCTCGCGAGCGCAGTCCGATCCTCGACCTCGGCATAGAAGGCCGACATCACGACGATCGCGGCCGCGAGAACCATGAAGAGCGCCAGGTGCACCCAGATCTCCATCAGACGGTCGCCTCCCCGGGAAGGGCGGCCAAGGACTCGCCGTGGATCCGGCCTTCCGCATACCGATAGACGTCGAGCATCGCCATCACGTTGAGGAGGCCTGCGATGCAGGCGAAGGTGAGGCCTGCGTCCACGAACGGGATTTCGCCCGTCACGGGCGGACGTCCGCTCACGACCTCGACGACGATCGCGGGGAGGCCCAGCAGGAACTGCCCACCCCAGTAGTAGAAGTGGCGCTCACGCGAGAGGTTCGAGAAGTCGGACAGGAGCGTCCCCACCGCGAAGAGCCCGACCAACAGGACGAATACGACCAGGGCGCGACGGACGCGCCCCTGATGGAAGTGGCCTAGCCCCGGCACCAGCCACGCGAGACCGACTTGCAGCGCCGGGGATGGCCCGCGTCGGCGCTCCAGGGCGGTGGTGCGCGCATCGAGATTGGCTTTCACCATCACGCACACGTTGAGGATCCCCGCGAGTGCCGTGAGCAGCGTCCCCTCCATCACGAAGCGCGGCCAGACCCTCGGTTCGACCGGCATGTTCGGAAAACCAGTCTCGCGAAGGGTGAAGAGCAGCCCTCCGAGGTTCGCCGCCTCGGGAGTCAACGCGAGCGCGAAGCGTCCCCGCAGCTCGGGATCGAGGAACTCGGGCAGCGCACCGTCGGACAGGAAGAAGCCGAGCAGGAAGAGACCATCGACGACCACGAAGGCCGCCACGGCGAGACGCACGTCGCGCAGGTAGAGATGTCCGGCACCCGGAACGAGCCAAGTGAGGAGCGTGGCGACGTTCGGGTCACCCGCTCCGCCCCGCGCGCTCGCGCGAGCCCCTCGAAAAGCCTCCGCCATGGCTGCGGGTTCTAACAGCCTCCCCGTAGCCACGCCAGTCGCACTCGTCCGCCTGCACGCACCCGTGGTCGCGCCACCGTCGGCTTGTCATCATGGATCGAGGTGAAGGCGCTGCACGAACACCGGGTCCGCGTTCGCTACGGCGAGACCGACCAGATGGGGGTGGTCCACCACTCGAACTACCTCCATTACATGGAGGACGGACGCACGCGCCTGATGGAGGAACTCGGCTGTTCCTACGCCGAGATCGAGCGCCGCGGCTTCGGCCTGCCGGTGCGGCGTGCGGAGCTCCGCTTCCACTCCGGGGCGCGCTACGACGAAGAGCTCGTCGTGGCGACACGCATCGGTCGCTTGCGGGCCGCTTCCATCGTGTTCCGCTACGAGATCCGGCGCGTGGCCGGGGAGCTCGTCGCCCGGGGCGAGATCGAGCTCGCCTGCGTGAGCCTCGCTTCTCCCGACCGCCGGCCGGTGGCCCTGCCGGACGACCTGCGGGGACTCCTCGAGGGCTCGGCCGAGTCGGACGGGGCGCGCTAGCCTGCCCGGTCGCCGTCGCCGTCGCCGAACAATTCCCCTTGGTACAGCTCTTCGCCCGCCGGTTCGCCTTCGACGTCCCGCGGAAGGGCCGCGGGGATCGCATCCAGGGCCCGCTCCCGGCAGGCCGGACAATAGGAGCCGTCGGGGAGACGATGGAGCTTGGGCGGCTCGAGGACCGCGTTTCCGCACGAGATGCAGCGCATCGAGGCCGTCATCTCCCTCTCCTCGGTTGGGATCGGGTGACGACTTGAAAGCCGCAACCTGACGTGCGCGTCAGATTTTCGAAGGAGAGCCTACCTGGATGCCCGATAGACCCTTATGCTTTCGGGTCGACTCCGGCACGAAGCCGTCCAGGACTCCCAGATGGACGGCTCCTTTTTGGCCCTCAAATAGCACTAGATCAGTGCTCTTTACTTTGCTCCAGCTCACCAAACGCACCGAATACGGCCTGATCGCTCTCACCCACCTCGCCGCACGCGAGGGCCGGGTGGTGAGCGCGCGGGAGATCGCGGAGCACTATGCCGTGCCCCGACGGCTCCTGGCGGAGGTGCTGAAGGAGTTGTGCCGCACCGGCCACGTCGCGGGGCGCCGCGGAGCGAGCGGGGGCTATTCGCTCTCGCGCCCGGCCGAGCGCATCACGCTCGGCGAAGTCGTCGCGGCCCTCGAAGGGCGTCCCTCGATCGCGAGTTGCGAATCCCTCGCCCTCTTCCGCAAGGAGAACTGCGACGTGGAGGCGCGCTGTCCCATCAAGAGCCCGATCCAGCGCATCCGCGCCAGCCTCTGGAACCTCATGCAGCGCACGACGCTGCGCGACCTGGCGGACCCCGCGTTCGAGTTGGACGCCGAACGCGCACTCTCCCTTTCCTCGTCCGCGTGACCATGAAGCTGCCGATCTACATGGACTACCAGGCGACGACGCCCGTGGACCCGCGGGTGCTCGACGCCATGCTGCCGTACTTCAAGGATCAGTTCGGCAACGCCGCGAGCCGCAGCCACGCGTTCGGTTGGCAAGCGGAGCAGGCGGTCGACCGGGCGCGCGAGCAGATCGCCGCCCTCATCGGCGCTTCGCCCAAGGAGATCGTGTTCACCTCGGGATCGACCGAGGCGATCAACCTCGCCCTCAAGGGTGCGGCCGAGATGTACGTCTCGAAGGGCAAACACCTGATCACCTGCGAGGCCGAGCACAAGGCCGTCCTCGATACCGCCAAGCACCTGGAGAAACTGGGCTTCGAAGTGACCTACCTGAAGCCCGACGTGACGGGGTGCGTGACCGCCGAGCAGGTGGCAGCGGCCATCCGGGACGACACGCTCCTGGTCGCCATCATGTGGGCCAACAACGAGGTCGGCACGCTCAACCCCGTGCGCGAGATCGGCGCTGTCTGTCGCGCCAAGGACGTCCTCTTCTTCACCGACGCGACGCAGGCGGTCGGCAAGATCCCCGTCGACGTGGAAGTGGACAACGTCGACATGCTGTGCATGTCGGCGCACAAGATGTACGGCCCCAAGGGCGTCGGTTGTCTGTACGTCCGCCGCAGGAAGCCTCGCGTGCGCGTCGCCGCTCAGATGGACGGCGGCGGTCACGAACGCGGCATGCGCTCGGGGACCCTCAACGTGCCGGGGATCGTCGGCTTCGGAGAAGCCTGCGAGCTGTGTCGGGTCGGGCTCGAGCAGGAGATGGTTCGCGCGGCCGAGCTGCGCGACCTCCTGGAGCAGCGCATCACGAGCCGTCTGGAACACGTCCACTTCAACGGCAACCGCGAGCACCGGCTCCCCGGTTGCCTGAATCTCTCGTTCCCCTACGTCGAAGGCGAATCGCTGCTGATGGGGATCAACGACGTCGCCGTCTCCTCCGGCTCGGCGTGTACGTCAGCGAGTCTCGAACCGAGCCACGTCCTGCGCTCGATGCAGATCGGCGACGAGCTCGCACACAGCTCGATCCGCTTCGGCATCGGGCGATTCACGACCGAGGACGAGATCGAATACTGTGCGGACAGGATCGTCGATGTCGTGAAGCGATTGCGCGAATTGTCTCCGCTCTACGAGATGATCCAAGAGGGCATCGACCTCTCGACCGTCGACTGGCAAGGCGGCCACTGACAGCAGAACTACGAACATGGCTTACAGCGACAAAGTTCTCGATCACTACAACAACCCCCGCAACGTCGGAGCCCTCGACAAGGCGAAGGCGACCGTCGGCACCGGCATCGTCGGCGCTCCCGAGTGCGGCGACGTGATGAAGCTCCAGATCGAGATCGAGGGCGACCGGATCGTCGATGCGAAGTTCAAGACCTTCGGTTGCGGATCCGCGATCGCGAGCTCTTCCCTCGCCACCGAGTGGGTGAAGGGCAAGACCCTCGACGAGGCGCTCGAGATCAAGAACACGCAGATCGTCCAGGAGCTCTCGCTCCCCCCCGTGAAAATCCATTGCAGCGTCTTGGCCGAGGACGCCATCAAGGCAGCCATCGCCGACGTCAAGGCAAAGCGCGAGACCTCTCTGGAAGGCAGGAAGGAGTCCGCGTGATCAGCCTCACCGAACGCGCCGCCAAGGAAGTGCGCAAGATCGTCCAGGAGCAGAACCTCCCCGAAGCGACGGCGCTCCGCGTCGGCGTCAAGGGAGGTGGTTGCTCCGGTTTCTCCTATACGCTGGGCTTCGACGACCAGATCGGCGAGATCGACCAAGTGTTCGAATGCCACGGCGTCAAGGTCGTCTGCGACCCGAAGAGCTTCCTCTACTTGAACGACACGCAGGTCGACTTCGAGGAGAGCCTGATGGGCCGCGGCTTCAAGTTCGGGAACCCCAACGCCGCGAAGAGCTGCGGCTGCGGCGAGTCCTTCTCGGTCTGAGTCGGGGTGCGAGGAGTCGACTCTTGGACGCCGTTTGTGCGCACTGCGGAGCACCGCTCGAGTCCCCGCTCCTGTGCGCGTCCTGCGGTCGACTGCAGCGTCAGGAGCGCTCCTTGGATCCCTTCGCGGTCTTCGGCCTTGCGCCCGGCTTCGCGCTGGACGCCTCAGCGCTGAGGAAGAAGCTCCTGCGGCTCCAACGCGGCATGCACCCCGACTACTTCGGAGGCGCCGACGAGTCTCAGCGTGAGCTCGCGATCCGCAACACGGCCGAGCTCAATGCGGCGTTCGAGATCTTGGCCGACGCCGTCCGGCGCGCCGACTGGCTCGTGCAAAGCCTCGGCGGTCCCGGCGAGAACGAAGAACGCCAGATGCCCCAGGCCTTCCTGATGGAAGTCATGGAGTGGAACGAGATGCTCGAGGAAGCCCGCGAATCGGAGCCTGGCTCGCCCGCTCGTGAAGCGGCAACGAAGCTCGGAGCCACCTTGGACGACGAACGAGGGCGCCTGGTCCGATCGATCGAAGCCGGGCTGACGCCGCTCCCAGAGAACCGACCGGAGCGCCTCGTCGAAGTGCGGCGGGCGCTGAACGCGGTGCGCTACCTCGACCGTGCGCTGGAGCAGATCGAGGAGATTCGACTCGAGAGCGCATCCTCCGACGCTTGATCCCATGGCCTTCATCGAGCTGAACGTCCTCAACAACGCGCGCGAGCCCGTCCTCGGCATCGACCTCGGCACCACGAACTCGCTCGCGGCGCTCTGGCGCGACGGGCGGCCGATGATCCTGAGGCCGGATGGGCACGACGGGAAGGTTCCCTCCGCCCTCTACTTCCCCGAGGACGGCGGGCAACCGCTCGTCGGCCACGCCGTGCGCGAGCGCGCCCTCGTGGACCCGCGCGGAACAGTCTTCAGCATCAAACGCTTCATGGGGCGCGGATTGGCGGACGTGCAGGGCGAGCTGTCGTCCGTCCAGTTCCCCGCCTCCGAGAACCAGAACGGCCTCATCGAGTTCGACATCCGCGGGCGCAAGTACACGCCGCAGGAGCTCTCCGCGCTGATCCTGATGCGCGTGCACGACCTGGCGTGCCGCGCGCTCGACGGCCACGCGCTCTCCCGCGCGGTGATCACGGTGCCCGCCTACTTCGACGACGCTCAACGCCAGGCGACGCGCGACGCCGCGCGGCTCGCCGGGCTCGAGGTCGAGCGCATCATCAACGAACCCACGGCCGCGAGCCTGGCCTACGGCCTGGACCAACGCAAGGAAGGCACGGTCGCCGTCTACGACCTCGGCGGAGGCACGTTCGACGTCTCGATCCTCTCGATCGAGGACGGGGTCTTCCGAGTGCTCTCGACGTCGGGCGACACGCACCTGGGCGGCGACGACCTGGACCGGCTGCTCGTCGGCCTCGCGCTCGAAGACCTCGCGCCGAAGGTGGGCTCCGAGAACGCGCGGGACCCCGCGTTCCTCCAGGCGCTGCGTTTGGCGGGCGAGCGCGCGAAGATCGAGCTCTCGCGCCAGCTCGAGACCGAATACCACCTCGTCGTTCCCGAGAGCGACCTGCGCTACCACCGCAAGGTGACGCGCGCGGAGTTCGAGGAGCTCGCGCGGCCCCTGATCGCCCGAACGCTCGACGCCTGCCGCCGCGCGCTCTCGGACGCCGGATTGGAGCCGAAGGACGTCGACGAGGTCGTCCTGGTCGGAGGCTCGACGCGCATACCCGCGGTCCGTGAGGCGGTACGCGCCTTCTTCGGCCGCGAGCCCCACAGCGAGCTCAATCCGGACGAGGTCGTGGCGCTCGGCGCCGCCGTGCAGGGACACGTCCTCGCGGGCGGCACGCGCGACATCCTGCTGATGGACGTCGTGTCGCTCTCGCTCGGACTCGAAACCGTCGGGGGCGGCGTCGACAAGGTCATCCTGCGCAACTCCCCCATCCCGTGTCAGGTGACCGAGACCTACACGACGAACGCCGACAACCAGACCGGCATCGACTTCAACGTGGTGCAGGGCGAACGTGAGCTCGCCGCCGACTGTCGCAGTCTCGGTCGATTCGAGCTGAAGGGCATCCCCCCCATGCCGGCCGGCTTGGCGCGCGTCGCGGTGCGTTTCCAGATCGACGCCAACGGAATCCTCTCCGTCACCGCCAAGGAGCAGTCGACCGGGGTGACGTCGAGCATCTCGGTCCAACCGACGCACGGGCTCACGGACGAAGAGGTCGAGCGCATGCTGCGCGACTCGTACGACCACGCACAGACGGACTTCGACCGGCGGCGCGTCGCCGACCTCGGCGTGGAGATCGACCGCATGGCGCGCGCCACCCGCGCCCACTTCGACGAGGCGAAGCCCCGACTCGACCGCGAGACGATCGAGGACATCGAGGAGGCCCTGCGGAACGCCGACCATACGACGGACGTCGGCGATCCCGGGCGCCTGCAGGTCGTTCGTGACGAGCTCGAGCGGGCGACCTTGCCGCTCGCCGCCGTCCTGATGGACGAGGTCGCGCGGAAGGCGATCGCCGGGAAGACCCTGGACGAGGCGGGCCGATGAGCCCCGGAGCGCTCCTGTGGACCGATGTCCACGAGATCGCCTACCGCCTGGCGGAGGCGCACCCGGACGCCGACCCGCTCGCGTTGCGCTTCACGGATCTCCATCGCTTGGTCTGCGAGCTCGAGGGCTTCTCCGGGGACCCGAAGGCCTCCAACGAGAAGATCCTCGAGGCCATCCAGATGGCCTGGGTGGACGAGCGCGACGAGTAGGCCGTTGCACGGAGGACGCGGGAGACTACTGTCCCCCGCATGCACGCCCCCCCGACCCGGATCCCCGTCGCTCTCTTCGGCGCCACCGGAAGCGTGGGCCAGCGCTTCGTCCTGCTCCTCGAGCGCCACCCGTGGTTCGAGCTCGTCCACGTCTGCGCCTCGGCCGAGTCCTCCGGGCGGCGCTACGGCGATGCCGTGCGCTGGATCCAAGCCGAGCCGATCCCCGCGCGCATCGCCTCCATGAAGCTCGAAAGGTGCGATCCGCGGGTCGAGTGTCCGCTCGTGTTCTCGGCGCTCGACGCCTCCGCGGCGGAGTCTCTGGAGCGCGCGGCGGCGCTCGCCGGTCGCTTCGTGGTGTCCAACGCGAAGAGCCACCGCATGCATCCATCCGTTCCCCTGCTCGTGCCGGAGGTCAACCCGGAATCGCTCGACTTGCTGAGCGGGCAGCCCTTCGGCCCCGGCGCGATCGTGACGAACCCGAACTGCTCGACCCTGGGGCTGGTCCTCGCCTTGAAGCCCCTCGCGGATCGCTTCGGCGTCGCGCGCGTGCACGTGGTGACGCTGCAGGCCTTGTCCGGTGCGGGACTCGACGGACCGACGGGCTACGCGGCCTCCGGCAACGTCATCCCCTTCATCGCCGACGAGGAAGAGAAGCTCGCCAGCGAGACGCGCAAGATCCTGGGCGAAGTGGAGGTCTCGGCTGCCTGCAATCGCGTACCCGTCGTCGATGGGCACACGCTGTGCGTCTCGGTCGAGCTCGAGAGACCGGCCCAGCTCGCCGACCTGCGGGACGCCTGGGAGGGCTTCCGCGGCACGCCGCAAGAGCTCGCCCTGCCCTCGGCTCCGGCTCGGCCCACGATCTTCCTCGACGGTCCCGACTCACCTCAGCCGCGACTGCACCTCGAGCTCGAGAAGGGGATGGCGACGGTCATCGGCAGGCTGCGGCCGTGCCCGCTCTTCGGGTGGAAGTTCGTGGCCCTCACGCACAACACGCTGCGCGGCGCCGCAGGCGGGGCCATCCTCGCCGCCGAGCTGGCTCTCGCCGACGGCCGCTTCGCCGCGGCATGAGCGCGGGGTCCGCCTCTATTCGAAGAGCGAGACGCCGTCCATCTCGGGCGATCTCGAGAGGCCGGCGAGCTCGAGCAGCGTGGGCGTGACGTCCGCCAGGATGCCGATCGGGCGTAGCTCCGCCCCCACGAGGTCGTTGCAGCACAGGACGAGCGGAACGGGGTTCGTCGTGTGGGCGGTGTGCGGCTGGTCGTGCTCGGCGTCCCACATCTGCTCGGCGTTGCCGTGGTCGGCCGTGATGGCCACGAGCCCGCCTCGCTCCGTGACCGCAGGCACGATGGCCGCGAGGCACTCGTCGACTGCGCGCACGGCCGCCGAAGCGGCTTCGAAGATGCCCGTGTGCCCCACCATGTCGGCGTTGGCGAAGTTCACGACATAGACGTCCGTCTCGCCGCGCTCGAGCGAGGCGAGGACGGCGTCGCGCACCCCGGGCGCGCTCATCTCCGGTTGGAGGTCGTAGGTAGCCACACGCGGGCTCTGGATCAGCGTGCGCGTCTCGCCCCGCACCTCCGCCTCCTTCCCGCCCGAGAAGAAGAACGTCACGTGCGCGTATTTCTCGGTCTCGGCGATGCGTTCCTGGCGCAGCCCCGCGGCGCTCACGACCTCGGAGAAGAGCCCCGTCAGCCGGATCGGCGGGAACGCGACGGCGAACGGGAAGTCGTCCCGATACTGCGTCATCGTCACGAGCTCCAGGCCGGGCGCGCCCCCGCGCTCGAAGGCGTCGAAGTCGGCCAGGCCCAACGCCGAGCAGATCTGGCGCATCCGGTCCGAACGGAAGTTGAAGCACAAGACGCCGTCGCCCCGCTCCATGCGGCCCGCGCCCGGTGCACCGACGACCGTGGGCTCGACGAACTCGTCGCCGACTCCGGCTTCGAAGGAGCGGCGCACGGCTTCCGCCGCGCTGGCGGCGCGCCCTCCTGCTCCGTGCACGAACAGGTCGTATGCCTTCTTCACCCGCTCCCAGCGCTTGTCGCGGTCCATGGCGAAGTAGCGACCGACGATCGAGGCGATGCGACCGCCGCCGGCGTCCACGAGGTCCTTCTCGAGCGCCCGGAGGAATCCCTCTCCGCTACGGGGTGGCGTGTCCCGCCCGTCGAGCAAGGCGTGCACGACGACCTGCTCCGACGCGAGACCGCGGCGGAAGGCCATCTGAAGGAGGCTCCGCAGGTGGAAGTCGCTCGAGTGCACCCCGCCGTCGCTCACGAGCCCGAGCAGGTGCAGCTTCTTCCCCTCCCGGCGCACGCGATCCATGAGCGGAACGAGCGCGCCGTTCTCGAAGAATGCTCCCTCGCGGATGGAGCGGTCGATGCGCGTGATCTCCTGCCACACGATCCGACCCGCGCCGAGGTTCATGTGTCCCACCTCGCTGTTGCCCATCAGGCCGAGCGGAAGGCCCACCTCCTCGCCCGAGCACGACAGCAGGGTGTGGGGAAAGCGCCCGAGCAGGCCGTGGAAGAAGGGGCTGTTGCGGGCGATGGCGTTGTCGTCCGCCGGTCGGCGATGGCCCCAACCGTCGAGCACGACCAGGACGATGGGCTTCTTCTTCAACGGGGTGCGGGAGCCCGACGTGCGGGAGTGGGTCGTCCCCTGGTCCAGGGGCGGAGAATGCGGCATCCAGCGAGTGGCGCGGGCATTCTAGCGGGCGCCCGTCCGTGCCATGGACGCGCCGGTGCGAGAGAAGTCGTAGCCTGGTGTCCGCAACCTACTTCTCCAAAAAGACTTGAGGAGCTTCTCATCCCGCAGCCTGGGGATCGGCATACGACTTTCCTAGCTTGAGGGCCTGGGAATCGGATGCCCTTCGGACTCCCGTTGGAGCGGGGTCACCCGGCACCCCGAGGACTCCGTCCCGGCACAGCCCCAACGCGGGGCTGGTCGAGCCGCAGGGCTTCGGAGGCGCGAAGCCCCCGGAGCAGGGCCCCGAACGATCCAAGGCATTGAGAATCGCCTTCGTCACGCCCGAGCTGCACGCGCTCGCCCGCCGCACCAATCTGGCCAACGTCTCGGAGTCCCTCTGTCGGGCGCTCTTCGAGGCGGGTCACGACCTGCGCGTGTTCATGCCGCGCTCGCGGATCCTCGACGACGAGCCGCTCTCCGACCTCGAGGAGGCCGGCAGGGTGGTCGTGTCGGACGGGATCGACCGTGAGATATCGGTGACCCTCGACCGCGGCGTGCTGCCCGGGGGGCTCCAGGTCTACCTCTTCGAGAACCCCACGCTGTTCGGCTCGCGCAATCCCTACGGAGACGAGAACGGCCCCTACGCCGACAACTGGCGGCGCTACGCGGTCTTCGCCCGCGCCGTGCTCGCGTCGTTCGAGCCGATCGACTTCGCCCCCGAGGTGATCCACTGCCTCGACTGGACCACGGGGCTCCTCCCGGTGTTCCACAAACTCGAGTACGTCGACCTGAAGCCCGACCACCCCGCGTCGCAAGCCGGGACGTTCTTCGCGATCCACAACCTGGCGATCCAGGGTTCCTTCGAGCGCGAGATCCTGCCCCACATCGGCGTCCCCCACCGGTTCTTCAAGGCGGTCGGCGGGATCGAACTCGGCGGAAAGGTCAACTTCCTCAAGGGCGGCGCGGAGTTCGCGACCATCATCGGCACGCACTCGGCGAGCCACGCGCAGAAGATCCAGGAGCTCGACCGCGGTTACGGCCTCGAGGAGACCTTCATCAGCCGCAAGAAGGAGCTCGTCGGCATCACGAACGGCATCGACTATCACGCCTGGGATCCGAGCAACGATCCGCTGCTCCCCGCTGCCTTCGACGCCAAGGATCTGGGCGGCAAGAAGAAGTGCAAGGCCGCCCTGCAGGCCGCCCTGCGCCTCGACAACGGCCCGCGAACGCCCGTCGTCTGCACGATCGGCCGCTGGGACGCCGACAGCGGCTTCGACCTCGTGGCCGAGAACATCACGCAGATCCTCGAGCGCAACGTCGAGATGATCGCGATGGGCTCGGGCCAGCCCGACATCCACCAGCGCCTGAAGACCATCGAGGAGTCGTTCATCGGGCGCTTCCGGGTCATCGAGAGCTACGACCCGAACACCGCTCACCTGATGATGGGCGGCGCGGACGCGCTGTTGCTCCCGTCGCACTACCAACCGTCCAATCCGTTCTTCGCCATCGCGATGCGCTACGGCGTGGCGCCGATCATCTATTCCCAGAGCGGGCTCGAGGACGTCGTGATCGATCTACTGAGCGAGAAACGCCGCGGCACGGGCTTCCACTTCAGCCCGTACACCGCGGACGGTCTGATGAACTGCTTGAACGATTTCATCAAGACCTATCGCGACGCAGCGGCCTGGAAGCGTCTCACGCAGCGCTGCCTGAGCCAGGACTTCTCCTGGAACGCGACGGCCGCCGAGTACATCAAGGCCTATCGGCGCGTGACACGCCGCGTGAAGTCGCGCACGGTGGACTAACGTCGTGCGCTCGCGCACGACGTATCCATCGGGAGTGCGCTCGCGATCGAGGAAGCCCGTCTCAAATTGTCTCTCTCTTCTCTCTCTTTGCTCTCTGTTCCGCGCGTTCGTCCGCGTCTTGGCGGTGCGAGCGCTCACTGCGGCTGAAACGTGACCCCCTCTCCGAGTTCCGAACATCCAAGTCGCTCCGCGAACTCCATCGCCAGCGCCCTCGGCATCGACGTGGGCGGCACGCGCATCAAGGCCGGACGCGCGAGCTCTTCGGGCGAAGTGCTCCTCGAGCGCTCGGTCGCGACTCCCGCGGACGCACGCGAGCTGGAGGAAGCGCTCGTCCTGCTCGCGCGCGAGCTCGGCGCCGCCTCGGGCGCCGACCACTCGATCGGGATCGGCGTGCCCGGGCTCATCGACCCCGAACGCGGATGGGTGGCGGCAAGCCCCAACGTCCCGCAGCTCGAGCGGCTGCCCCTGCGTGACATCCTCGCGCGCGCCCTCGCGGCCGTAGGAACGCGCGAGCCGCGTGTCGTCGTCGAGAACGACGCCAACGCAGCCGCCCTGGGCGAGCTGTGGCTCGGCGCCGCGCGCGGGGAAGACAACGTCCTCGTCGTCACGCTCGGCACGGGCATCGGCGGCGGGCTCGTGCTGGCGGGCGAACTCTTCCGCGGCGAAGGGCTGGCGGGCGAGATCGGCCACGTGCGCATCGACCCCAACGGCCCCCTCTGCGGCTGCGGCGGTCGCGGATGCCTCGAGACACTCGCCTCCGCCACCGCGGCGCGCGAGCGAGCGCTCGAACGCGGGCTCCCCGCCCACGATCCCGGCAATCTCGAGCTCCTGGCGGAGCGCGCGCGCTTGGGTTTCCCCGACGAAGCCCGGCTCCTCTTCGACGTCGGGCACGACCTCGGGATCGGCCTCTCGACCGCGGTGTGCCTCCTCGACCTGCGCGCGTTCGTGATCGGCGGCGGCTTCGCGGGCGCACTCGACGGGCTCCTGCCCGGCATCCGCGCCGGGATCCGGGCGGGCGCGTACGGCGAGCGGGTCGACGCGATCCGCATCGCGCGCGCAAGCCTGGGCGAACGCGCCGGGTGGATCGGCGCCGCACGACTCGCGCTCGACGCTCGCACCTGACTATCCTCCCGCCATGTCCGAGACGATCCTGCGCGTCGCGAACCTCGAGAAGACCTACGGCAAGGGCTTGCGGAAGAAGGGCCACCGCGCGCTCGACGGCGTGAGCCTCGAGGTCGGCCGCGGCACCGTCTTCGGTCTCCTCGGTCCCAACGGTGCGGGCAAGACGACGCTCGTCAAGATCCTGCTCGGCCTCGTGCGCGGACACCGCGGCCTCGCGGAGGTCTTCGGGGAGCCGGTGGGAGCGCCGCTCCCGCGAGCACGCGTCGGCTTCCTGCCGGAAGCTCACCGTCTGCCGCCCTATCTCACAGGCTGGGAAGTCCTGCGCCTGTTCGGGGGGCAGTGCGGCAAGACGCGGAGCTGGCTCGACGAACGCATCCCGCACTGGCTCGCACGCGTCGGCATGACGAAGGACGCGCATCGCAAGATCCGCGAGTACTCGAAAGGCATGCAGCAGCGCATCGGCCTCGCTCAGGCGCTCATCCACGAGCCCGAGCTCATCTTCCTCGACGAGCCGACGGACGGCGTCGATCCGGTCGGCCGTCGCGCTGTGCGTGAGATCGTGCAGGAGCAGAAGGCGCGTGGCGCGACGATCTTCATCAACTCGCACCTCCTGGCGGAGGTCGAGGCCGTCTCCGACCGCGTCGTGATCATGGACAAGGGCAAGATCGTCCGCGAGGGCACCGTGGACGAGCTCACGGTCGGCTCTGGTAGCTACCGCTTCGAGATCGACCCCTTCCGTGCGGACCTGGCCGAGCTCCTGCGCGGCGTCGGCAACGTCGTCTCGTCCCAGCCGATCGCGGAATCCGGGCGCGGAGCGTTCTTCGTGGTCCTCGAGGACGAGCGCGGGCTCGACGCCGCGATCGATCGCCTGCGCGCAGCGAAGATCGGCATCCGTGCGATCGGACGACCCAAGCGCACGCTCGAGGAAGCCTTCATCGACGTCGTACAGGAGACGCGCCCGTGAAGCTGCGCATCGCCTACTCGCTGTTGCTCGACGCGCTGTACCAAGTGCTCGACGACAAGGTCTTCCGCGTCCTCGCGATCATGGTCGGCGTCGCGGTGCTCGTTCCGATCCTCGTCGCATTCCGCCAGGAGGAGGTCGTGGTGCTCTTCGGAGTGGGCCGCTACCCCTACGAGCAGGTCTTCGACGCGGTCGGCCCACTGCTCGGATATCCACCCGGTGCACTGACCGAGCTGTCGGGTATGGAGCTGCGCGAGACGATCATCGACGGCTACCAGGAGCTCATCGCCGGGGGCCTGTTCGGCACCGTGGGGATCCTCCTGTGCCTCGCCGCCACTTCCTTCTTCATCCCGCGCATGCTGGAGAAGGGCACCGCCGACACGGTCTTCTCGAAGCCCGTGTCGCGCCTGACGCTGCTCCTCGCGCGCTACGTCGCCGGGATCTTGTTCGTGGGGATCCTGGGAGGCTCCCTCGTCGTGGGGACGCATCTCGCCTTGCTCTTCGGTGCCGGCTACAGCGACGCCGCCTTCCTGTGGACGGTTCCCGCGCTCGTCTACAAGTTCGCGGTCGTCTACGCATTCACGGTGCTCATCGCGGTGGTGAGCCGGAGCACCGTGGCCGCGCTGATCCTGACCATCCTTTTCGTGCCCCTGAACGGCTGCGTCCACCTGGCTTGGAACGGCATCCAGATGGGCGTGGAGATGGAGCAAGGGCGGGACACGAAGCAGGAGGGCGGAGATCCCGATGCTCTCGAGGAGTCGTCTCCATCCCAGGAGGAAGACCTCGAGCCGACGGATGGCCTCGGCCGCTTCATGACGTTCGTCTACCACGGCTTCCAGTACCTGCACTATTCCCTGCCGAAGACCAACGACGCCCTCGCGATCGCGAACAAGCTGCGCGCGTCGCTCGTCGCGGAGGAAGAGCCGGAGTTCGCGCTCCCCGATCTCGAGTTCGTGCTCGTCCAACTGCCGGAGTCGTTCCGCGCGCTCCCGCCCGGCTCGTGGGCCGCGCTGGAGACCCTTCCCCCCGCGTTCGAGAACGACGAACTGGTCTACGCGGCGGCGGAGGGTGGCTCGGCGTCGAGCGCCAGCTTCGCGATCCGCCTCCGCCCCGCGCGCGAGCTCTCGATCGGAACCTCGGGCCGCACGCGCCTCGAATCCGATCGAACCGCCGCGAGCGACTTCGAGAAGTGGATCGAGTCGGACCCCTCGCGCGCACTCCTGGTGGACGAGACGGACACGCTCGCCGACGGAACGACGTGGACCCGCGCCGTCCGGCGCCTCGATTGGACCTCCACGGTCGGCGCCGAGACGCGGCACGTGCGCACGCTGATCCTCGACGAGGCTGGATCGATCCTGACGCTCGAGCTCTCGACGCCCGCGGGCTGGCTCGAAGAGCACCCCGACGTGGAGCGCTGGTTCGGTGGCCGCAACTTCGCCTTCGAGACCGAAGCGATCCCCTACAACGACCCGAGCGCGTGGTACGCCGCCAAGCTCGACTGGGACGCGCCCTGGCGCTTCAACATCTTCTTCTCGCTCGGCACGTCGATCGGTTTCGCCGCGCTGATGCTCGCCCTCGCGTGGTGGCGGCTCACGCGGCTGGACTTCTGATGCGCGAGCTCCGGCGCCGGGCCCAGAGCGCGTAGGCTCGTTGCCCATGGACGCATCGCTCCTCCGCGCGCTCCGGGGCGTCGTCGGGACCGCGGGCCTGGTCGAGAGCCCGACGCGGCTCGTGCCCTACGAGTCCGACGGGCTCGCCATGCTGCGCCAGCGGCCCGACGTCGTGCTCCTGCCGCGCGACACGGGCGAGGCCTCTGCCTGCTTCAGGCTCCTCTCCGAGGCCAACGTAGCGGTCGTCTCGCGCGGCGCGGGCACGGGCCTCTCGGGGGGAGCAACGCCCGTCGCGGGCGGAGCCGTGGTCGGCACCGCGCGCATGCGCGACGTGCTCGAGGTGAACGCGAGCGACCGCTACGCGCGCGTGCAGGCGGGCCTCGTCAACGCGGCGCTCACGCACGCCTGCGAGCCCCACGACCTCTTCTACGCGCCCGATCCGTCGAGCCAGAAGGCCTGCACGATCGGCGGCAACGTGGCGGAGAACTCCGGCGGGCCGCACTGCTTCAAGTACGGCGCGACGACGCAGCACGTGCTCGGGCTCGTGATCGTCGCGCACGACGGCGAGGTGCTCGACCTCTCCTCGCCCGCGGTCGACCCGACGGGTTACGACCTCGTGGGTCTCTTCGTCGGGAGCGAGGGCACGTTCGGGCTCGCGACCGAGATCACGGTGCGCCTGGTCCGCAAGCCCCCCGTCGTCGAGACGTTGCTCGCCGTGTTCGCCGAGCTCGACCCCGCCTGCGACAGCGTGACCGAGATGATCGCGCAGCGCCTCGAGCTCTCCGCCATCGAGATCCTCGACCGGCTCACGATCCGCGCCGTCGAGGACAGCGTCTTCGCCGCCGGCTACCCGCGCGACGCCGGCGCCGTGCTGCTGGTCGAGCTCGAGGGCCTCGAGGAGGAGGTCGCGGGCGCCTCCGAGGAGCTGCGCGTCATCTTCGCGCGCCACGCCGCGCTCGAGGTGCGCCGCGCGCGCGACGCCGACGAGCGCGCGAAGCTGTGGGCCGGCCGCTAGGGCGCGTTCGGCGCCATGGGCCGCGTCGCGCCCGATCTGTACGTCGCCGACGCCTGCGTCCCGCGCACGAAGCTCGCGCAGATGGTGCGCAACACCGTCGAGATCGCGCGCGCGCTCGACCTGCGCCTCGCGACCGTCTTCCACGCCGGCGACGGCAACCTGCACCCGAACATCTGCTACGACCGCCGCGACGCCGACGAGGTGCGCCGCGTCCTGGAGGCGGGCCGCGCGATCCTCGAGAGCTGCGTCGACGCCGGCGGCTCGCTCACCGGCGAGCACGGCGTCGGCCTCGAGAAGCTCGAGCAGATGGAGTACCTCTTCTCCCCCCAGGACCTCGCCGCCATGTGCCGCGTGCGCGACGCGTGGGATCCACGACGTCGCATGAACCCGGGCAAGCTCCTCCCCGTGCGCGCCTGCGGCGAGATCCGCACGGCGCCCCTCGCGCCGTGACGGATGCCCTGCGCGCGCGCCTCGAGCGCATCGTGGGGAGCGAGCGCGTCTCGACCTGGACCGAGCCGGCGCCCGTCGACCGCGACGCCGTCGCGCGCGAGGTTCCGCTCGCCGTACCCGCCGACGACGCGCAGGCGGTCGAGCTCGTGCGTCTGGCCGGCGCGGACTCACTCGCGCTCGTCCCGCTCGGCCTCGGAACGAAAGCGGGCGCGTGTCGCGCCGCGCAGCGCCTCGACTTCGCGCTCACGACGCGCGACCTGCGCGGCATCGAGGCCTACGAGCCCGGCGACGGCACCGTCACCGCGCGCGCCGGCACGCGCATGGCCGAGCTCGCCGCCGTCGTGCGCGCGGGCGGCCACCGCCTCGTGCCCGACGTCCCTTCGCCGGCGCGCGCGACGCTCGGCGGCACGATCGCCGCGGGCCAGAGCGGCGTCGCGCGCCTGCGCTTCGGACCCATCCGCAACCACGTGCTCGGCGTCCGCGCGCTGCTCGCCGACGGGACGCTCGCCCGGAGCGGCGGCCGGCTCGT
>CAYPTB010000060.1:0-121246 GCA_964413535.1 uncultured Planctomycetaceae bacterium
AGGATCGAGCCGATCAGCACCTCGCGGCTGAAGCCCTTCTCGCTCCCGTACAGGCCGGCCATCCGGATGATCGTCACGATGCCGTCGTTGTAGATCAGGAAGGCGAGGAGCATCAGGAACGCCTGCCGGTAGCGGCGGAGCTCGCGGAAGGTCTCGCCCAGGCGCCGGAACGAGGTGGCGACGGCGGATTGGCGCGGGCGCTCGTCGGGCTCGATCCTGCGCGGGGGCTCGGGGACGCGCCGGAAGAGCGGGATCGAGAAGAGCGCCCACCAGACGGCGACGGAGAGGAAGGCGAGGCGCGTCGGGAGCGTGCTCGCGCTCGCGTCGAGGTCGGGGCCGAAGGGCAGGCCGAACCAGTCCGGGTGCTGGATCCAGGCCAGGTTGAGGAGCAGCAGGATGCCGCCGCCGAGGTAGCCGAGGGCGTAGCCCGCGGTGGAGAGCCGGTCCATCTCGCCCTCGCGCGCGACGTGCGGGAGCAGCGCGTCGTAGAAGACGAAGCTGCCCGACGCGCCGATGTTCGCGAGCACGAACAGCACCATGCCGAGCAGCCAGTCGCCGCGCTCGACGAGGAACAGGCAGGCGGTCGCGGAGATGCCGATGCACGCGAACAGCGCGAGGCACTTCTTCTTGATGCCGCGGTAGTCCGCCAGCGCTCCGAGCAGGGGCGACATGACCGCGACGATGCACAGAGCGATCGTCGTGGCGAGCGAGTGGCGCGCGGAGGAGGTCGTGTCGTCGAGCTCCGCGGCGGCGACGGTCTTGAAGTAGATCGGCCAGATCGCCGTGATCACGGTCGTGATCAGGGCGGAGTTGGCCCAGTCGTAGAGGGCCCACGCGCGCAGCTCGGGGCGGTGCAGCGCCAGGCGCTCGAGGAGGGGCGTGCGGCCGGCCATGCTCGGCGGCACGGTAGCCGGGGCCGGAGCGAGCGACAACGCCCGCGAGCGCGGCGGCTCAGGCCGACTTCGAGAGGATCGGCGGCCCGCCGTCGCGGCACACGCGGTTGCGGCCGGCGTCCTTGGCGCGGTAGACGGCGGAGTCGGCGAGCTTCAAGAGCTCGTCCACGGAGTGGAGGCCGCGGTGGATGGCGGCGACGCCCACGCTGAGCGTGACCCCGCCCGTGAAGTGCGCGGTGTCGACGGAGTGCTCCTCGATCGCCTTGCGGATGCGCTCCGCGCAGTCGACGGCGCCGTCGATGTCCGTGTCGGGGCACACGACGAGGAACTCCTCGCCGCCGATGCGCGCGACGGTGTCCATCGAGCGCACGGTGCGCCGCATGACCTCGGCAATCTGGCGCAGCACGAGGTCGCCCACGTCGTGGCCGTAGGTGTCGTTGACCTTCTTGAAGTGATCGACGTCGGCCATGACCAGCGCCAGGTTCTGGCCCTTGCGCTTCCACATCTCCCACTCTTCCTGGAGACGCTGCATGCCGTAGCGGCGGTTGGGGATGCCGGTCAGCGGATCGGTGGAGGCGGCGTTGCTCAGCTTGCGCGCCATGACGCCGAGCTTGGAGGTCGCCTCGGATTGGATGCGCTGCTCCTTCTCGACCTGCTCGCGCAGGTTGACGAGCCGCAGACCCGCGCGCACGCGCGCCAACAGGATCTTGGGGTTGAAGGGCTTGACCACGTAGTCGTCGATGCCCGACTCGAACGCCTCGACGACGCGGTCCTCCTCGCCCCGTCCTGTCAGGAGGAGGAAGTAGACGGCACGGCCGGAGAGCTGCGCGCGGCGCAACGCCTTGCACAGGCCGATGCCGTCCATCTCGGGCATCATCCAGTCGCTGATGACGATGTGCGGGTTCCACTCGAGCGTCAGCGCGAGCGCTTCCTTGCCGTTCTTCGCGGTCACCACTTCGTGGCCGACCTTCTTGAGGGCGCTCTCGAGCAGCCGTAGGGAGATGGCCTCGTCGTCGACGGCCAGGATGCGCAGCGGACGGAAGACGTCGGCCTCGTCGGTCTCGGCGCCGGAGGTGGTTTCGCGCGCTCGGGCGTGCACCGAGATCCGCTCGATGTGCTCGAGCGAGGGAAGCGTGGTCGTCACGACCTGGAGCGTGCGGCCCCATTCGGCCCAGGACTTCCCGAGCGCTTTGCAGAAGCGCGAGAAGTCGGCGGCGTTCATGTTGAGCTCGTAGCGGACGGTCTCCATCGCCGGCCAGAGATCGACCTGCTTCTTGGGGTTGCAGGTGCAGAAGGATGCGATCGTCCGCGCCAGCCGGAGCACGCTCATCAGCTCCTGGCCCTTCGTGCTCTTGACGCTCGTTTCGCCGTCGGGGAGCTCGAAGTGGCCGATGGCCTCGAAGAAGGAATCGGGCAGGCCCCAATCGGCGATCATGGCCAGCGAGACCTCGCGGCTGTCGATGGCGAAGCGCTCGGTCTCGAGCGCGCGCAGGCTCTGTCGGGGACTCCGCGCGTACTGCTGGAGGATCTCGGAGTAGGCGGTCGGATGGACGCTGGCCAGCGCCAGCTCGCCCACGCGCGAGAGCAGCGCGCAGGTGAACGCTTCGGTGGGAATGGAGCGATGCAACGCGCGGCTGAGCGCCTCGGCGGAGACGGCGCGCGCGAGCGAGTCGGACCAGTAGGCTTCGTAGTCGAAGGCCGGACAACGCCCCGAGCGGTTCCCCGCCACCAGCGTGAACCCGAGCGCGAGGTTCGTGACGGACCGGATGCCGAGACGCAGGGACGCGTCCTGGACGGTTCCGATCGCTTCGCGGCTGCCCGACCTCGAGGAGTTGGCGAGCCGCAGGATGCGACCGGTCAGCGCGGGATCGGTCTGGATGGCCCCCACGAGCTCGTCGATGGCCCAGTTGTCCTCCTGGGTCAGGCACAGGATCCTCAAGCCCACTCCCGACGGGGACGGGAGCTGGCCGGAGTCCTTCAGCTCTTCGAACTCTTTGCGGATCATCGCGTTCGTCCGAACGGGTGGGGTGCGCTCAGATGAGCTCGGATCGCAATGCGTCTTCGACGCGCCGGAACTCTGCGTTGGATTCCGCCACGAGGGCGTCGACACCGTCGAGGTCCTGCCCGCGACCGAGCGCTTCGATCTGGCGGAAGAGGACGGAGAGCGAGGCCGCACCGAGATTGCCGCAGCTCGATTTCAGCGAGTGAGCGATCTCCTCCACGGTCCGGGCGTCGCCCGACGTGACCGCGAGCTCCAGGTTGCGCATGCGGGGAGGAGTGTCGGAAAGGAAGAGCTCGACCAGTTCCTCGAGGAGTCCGGGTTCGCCTTCGCTCTCGAGGGCGCGCAAGCTTTCGATGACATCCGGGTCCAGGACGGGTTCTTGGCGATCGGTCATGGGAAGACCTGGGTTTCCTCGTACGCGACGGAGAAGCGGTGGGGGCGCCTTCAGGCGGCCTCGTCACCTTCGGCCCTCGCCGGCCTCGAAGAGGAGTCATTCCCGCCGTTCTCGCTCCTCTTTCGCTCGCACTCCGGGACGTCCCCGGCGATCGAAGCGGCGCAGGTCCGATCGCGGCCCTCGTCCTTGGCTCGGAAGACGGCTCGATCGGCCGCGCGCAGGAGGTCCTCCACGCTCCGCATCTCGTGCGTGCGAGCGGCGACGCCCGCGCTCACGGTCACTTCCTCGTCGAAGGGAGTCCGTGCGGCGACCTGATTGCGAATCGCTTTCCGGATCCGTTCGGCGCACTGGAAGGTCTCTTCCAGCTCGGCGCCGCGGCAGATGACGAGGAACTCCTCGCCCCCGAAGCGGCAGGCGAACTCGTTGCGCCGCGTCGTCCGTCCCAGGACGTCGGCGACGCTGCGCAGGACGAGATCGCCGATCTCGTGGCCGTACTTGTCGTTGACCCGTTTGAAGTGGTCGACGTCGAGCATCACGAGGGAGAGCGGCGAGTCGGAGGACTCGGCCGTGGCCCATTCCTCCTGGAGCCTGCGGACGGCATGGCGGCGGTTGGGCAGGTTCGTCAGCGAGTCGGTCGACGCTGCCTCCTTCACGCGACCTGCGAACACGCTCATCCTCACGAGTTGCTGGCGGATGAGGCGTTGATCGTCCGCGTGCTGATCACGCAGGTCGATCACGCGTCGAGCGGCGGTCATGCGCGCGAGCAGCACACCGGGCTTCGTCGGCTTCGTCAGGAAGTCGTCCACGCCGGCTTCGAAGGCCGCCGTCAAGTGCTCTTCCTCGTCGCGGCCGGTGAGCAGGATGAAGAAGACGTGGCGCCCGGCTTCGTAGCGGCGCAGCGCCCGGCAGAGCTCGAGACCGTCCATCTCGGGCATGACCCAGTCCGCGACGACGACGTCGGGGGAGCGCCGGAGCACGCCCTGCAGAGCCTGTTGACCGTCGAGCGCTGTCTGGACGTCGTGTCCGTAGCGCACGAGCTGTTCCTTCAGGATCCGCACGGCGATCGGATCGTCGTCGACCACGAGCACGCTGAGCGGGCGATCGCCCGCGCGGCGCTCGCGCGCGACGGCCAACGCAAGGATGCGGCGGTCGACGGTCGCGGTCTGGTCGAGGGCGAGGAACGAGGTCGTCGGCCGGGTGCGAACGCCGAGGTCCTCCCCCCACTCCCACCAGGCGTGCAGGACCGCATCGCCGAGGACGGCGAAGGCGTCGCGCTCGATGCCGAACTCGCGGCGCTCGTTCACGAGGTCGGCCCAGCGCTCCTGGCGAGCCTCTCCGTCCAGCGAGCAGATGGCCGCCAGACGCTCTGCGACGACGAGCAGTCTCTCGGCGTCGAACGGGCGCTCCGAGTCGCACATGCGCGCGAGCATGTCGAGGGTACGCGCGGGGAACGAGAACTCCTCCAGCAGCGCGTGCGACAACTGCACGTGATCGATGCCGAATCGACTCGTCTCGGCGGCGCGCAGCGTCTCGAGCGACTCGGGTGCACAGCCGGAAACCACTTCCGAGTAGTCGGCGGGGAACGCCGAAGCGAGCGCCAGCGAACCGATGCGCCAGAAGAACGCGGCGAGGAAAGCCTCCACGTGCATGGCGGAGCCGAGCTCTTGCGCCAGCAGTTGCGAAGCGACGGCGCAAGCGAGCGACTGCGACCAGAAAGCGTCGTACGGGAAGCCCTCGCATCGGCCGACGCGATTCGCGGCGACGAGTCGGAAGGCCAACGCCGCGCTGCGCAAGAGCGTGGGGTCCGTGTCCCCGCGCAGATCGAGGCGCCGGTCGCTCTTCCCTCCGTGAACGAGGCGGGCGAGGAGCAGGGCGAGCTGGTCGTCTTCCTCGAGCACCTTGCCGAGCGCGATCCCGGCTCCCTCGCCCGCCAGCAGCGGCTCCGCGCCGGCGAAGGACAGGCCGGGCATCGAGCCGGCGGCTCTGAGCTCGCGGTAACGGCTGCGATGGACCGCGGCTCGGTCCGGCTTGCCTTTCTGTTCGTCGCGACGCATGTCCGTCCCCGACACGGAGGAAACGGCGGAGCACTGGCTCCGTCCGTCGCGTTCTCTTCCTCGCCTCGCGCGGGCGGCCCTGCTTCATCGAACGCGAGGTCGGGGAACTTGCGCCGCCACGCCGACTTCTCGCGCGCTCGCAGCGAAGCATCTCCGCGCGAGTGGCGAATCGCTTTCCGGATCAACCCGGCCAGATCGGGAGATCCGGGTAGCCGCAGGAGTCCGGCGTCCCTGGCGTGTCGAGCGTGGGCGGATCGGGGAGCCGCAGGTCGAAGATCCCGCACACGTGCTTCACGACCAACACCTGGAACAAGAGGCTGCCCGGAGGGAGCTCCGTGTGCTCGGCCAGGTTCGTCATCACGGACGAGTCCAACCCGCACGGGCGGAAAGCGCTCCAGGCGGCGAGGTCGGTGCGCAGGTTGAGGGCGAAGCCGTGGTAGGTCACCCAACTCTTCGCGGCGACACCGATCGAGCACACCTTCCGGTCGCCGATCCACACCCCCGTGAGGCCGGGTCGGCGGCGCCCCTCGACCTCGAGCTCCGCGAGGCAACGGATGACGACCTCTTCGAGATCGCGCAGGTAACGGTGCAGGTCGCGCCGAGATTCGGGCAGCGCGAGGATCGGATAGGCCACGAGCTGACCCGGCCCGTGATAGGTCGCTTCGCCGCCGCGCTCGATCTCGACGACCTCGAGCTCCGTCGACGGCCGCTCGTCCTTGTGCGTGCCGCGGCCGACCGTGACGACGGCCTCGTGCTCCGTGAGGACGAGCACGTCGCCGACCTCGCCGCGGATGCGCTGGTCGACGAGCTCCTTCTGGAGGGCGTATGCGTCGCGGTAGCGGGTGAAGCCGATCTGGCGCACCTCGAGGACTCGATCCCCTCGTTCGGGTCGAGCCGTCACGTCACTTCTTCTGGAAGATGTGCACGGCCATCGTGTGCACGGCTTCCGCGGCTTCCATCATCACCTCGGGCAACGTTGGGTGTGCGTGGATGGTGCGTGCGATGTCCTCGGAGGTCGCGCCCATCTCGATCGCGAGGGCGGCCTCGGCGATGAGCTCGGTCACCTCGGGGCCGACCATGTGCACGCCGAGCACCTCGTCGGTCTTCGCGTCCGCGATGATCTTGACGAAGCCCTCGGTGTCCATGAGCGCCATGGCGCGGCCCGACGCCGCGAAAGGGAACGTCCCGGTGACGATCTCGCGACCCCCGGCTCTCGCCTCGTTCTCCTGCAGACCGACCGACGCCATCTCCGGCGACGTGAAGATGACGGCGGGCACGCAGCGGACGTCGTACGCTTCCTGCTTGCCGGCGATGACGGCGGCGGCGACGAGACCTTCTCGGCTGCCTTTGTGCGCCAGCATCGGCTGGCCGGCGATGTCGCCGATCGCGTAGACGTTCTGGACCTTCGTGCGGCGCTGCGCGTCGACCTCGAGGAAGCCGCCCTTCGTGGGCGCGAGCCCGACGTTCTCGAGGCCGAGACCTTCGCTGTACGGCTTGCGTCCCACGGTGCACAGGATCTGGTCGCAGGCGATCGTGTCTTCGCCCTTCTCTCCCTTCACCTTGACGAAGTACTGGCCGCCGTTCTTCTCGTAACTCTGCGCAGAGGTCTTCGTCAGGAGCTCGACCTTCGCCTTCTTCATCGCGCGTTCGATGACCTTGACGCAGTCCTTGTCCTGGCCGGGGAGCGCGCCTTCGGTGAACTCGACGACCGTCACTTTGCTCCCGAGCTTGTTGTACATGAGGCCGAGCTCGAGCCCGATGTAGCCGCCGCCGATGACGAGCAGGTGCTTCGGGATCTTCGCGGGACGCAGCGCGCCGGTCGAGGACCACACCTGCTGCTCGTCGATGGCGAAGCCGGGGATGGAGCTCGGAACCGATCCGGTGGCGATGACGATGTCGTCGCAGGTGAGCTTCTTCTCGCCACCCTTTCCCTTCACCGCCACGGTGTTCTTGTCGCGGATCGTCGCCGTTCCCTCGATCCATTCGATGCCGTGGTTCTTGAAGAGGCCGCCGATGCCTCCCGTGAGCTTTCCGACGATCCCCTCCTTCCACTGGACGAGCTTCGCGACGTCGATCTCGACGCCGGAGAAGCGGATGCCCATGGCGTCGGCCTTGCGCGCCTTGTCGAGCAGCGCGCCTGCCGCGATCAAGGCCTTCGAGGGAATGCAGCCCACGTTCAAGCAAGTGCCGCCCAAGTACTCCTTCTCGACGACGATCACGTCCTGTCCGAGTTGCTTCAGACGGATGGCACACACGTAGCCGGCGGGTCCGGCACCGATCACGACGACTTTGCGGGGCATGACGACCTCCGAAGATGCCTCGAGGGGTAGCGAGAGCAGAGCCTGTTGCTAGAGCGGGAAGGCTCCGTCACCGGGTCGCGCAGAGCCGCGGCGCTCGGCCACCTCGATGAACCGGTTGTACTGGAGCCGCAAGTGGCGCGGCACCGCGGCGTAGACGTCTTCGACGAGCGTCTTGAGCGCCATCGGGTCCGCGGCTTCCTGCGTGCGAATCTCGGCGTCGATCTCCCCCACGAGCTCGGCCTCGAGCTCGTCCTGCTCGCCCGCGCCGAGCACGCCCCGCGCGACCAGGAAACCGGCGAAGCGCTTGATCGGGTCGAGCTCCGCCCACGCATCCACTTCAGCCTGATCGCGATAGCGCGTCGGATCGTCGGAGCTCGAGTGCCCCAGCATGCGGTAGGTCTTCAGGACGAGCAGCGAAGGCTGACTATCGCGTCGAGCGCTCTCGACCAAGGCGCGCGTTGCCTGATACGCGGCCAGGACGTCGTTGCCGTCCACTTCGTGCGCGGGAATGCCGTAGCAAGCTCCCTTGGCGACGAAGGGCGCGGCCGACTGATCCTTCGAGGGAACGGAGATCGCCCACCCGTTGTCGACGCACAGGAACACGCACGGGGCGCGCCAGACGCCGGCGAAATTGAGTCCGGAGTGGAAGCCGTTGGAGCTCGTTGCGCCGTCGCCGAAGTAGATCGCGTGGACCTCGTCCACTCCGCGGAGCTTCGCGGCGTAGGCGGCGCCGACGCCGTGAACGATCTGCGTTCCGATCACCGAGGACCAGCTCGGGTAGTGGGAGGGAGCATGCTGCAAGTGATTGCACATCTGCCGTCCCTTGGCCGTGTCGTTCGAGTTGCAGTACATCTGCGCGATGTACTCGGAGAGCGGGAGCCCGCGCATCAGCGCCGCTCCCCCCTCGCGCAAACCCGACCACATCCAGTCCTTGGGTTCGAGCGCAGCCGCCGAGCCGATCATGGCCGCCTCGAGTCCGAGCATCGAGCCGACGAATCCGATGCGCCCCGAGCGTTGGAGCTTCAACATGCGCTGGTCGACGGCGCGCACGCGCAACATGTGCACGAAGAGCCCCTTGAGGAAGGGGGCCGGAAGCTCCGGATCGCTCCCGCACAGCTTCCCCTCGGCGTCGAGGATCCGCGGACGGATGGTGGTGATCGAGCTCACGTGCCGCGAAGGCTCCTCTTCCTGGACACTAGAGAGCGATGAGGCCGGGATCCTCGAGCAGCGTCTTCATGTGCACGAGGAACCGCACCGCATCGGCGCCGTCCACCAGTCGGTGGTCGACGCTGATGGAAAGGTTCATGTACTGACGGACGGCGATCTCGTCTCCGTCCGGCGTCTCGACGATGCCCGGGCGCTTCACGATCTTGTGCACGCCGAGGATCGCCACCTCGGGGAAATTGATGATGGGTGTCGCGAGGATGCCGCCGATGTTGCCGGCGTTCGTGATCGTGAACGTGCCGCCCTTGAGCTCCTCGGGCTTCACCTTGCCGCTGCGAGTGCGATCCGCGAGCTCCCTGAGCTCCGAAGCGAGCTGGAGGATGCCCTTCGACTGCACGTCGGGGACGACGGGCACGATCAGGCCGTTCTCCGTGTCCGTTGCGATGCCCATGTTCACGAAGTGGAACGTGACGAGCTCCTGGGTCGTCTCGTCGAGCTGGCTGTTGAGCTGCGGGAACTTGAACAGGCACACGGCCGCCGCCTTCATGATGAAGGGCATGTACGTGACCTTGATGTCCTGCTCGGCGCCGATGGCCTTGGCTTTCTCGCGCAGCGCGACGAGCTCCGTGACGTCGACCTCCTCGACGACCGTGAAGTGCGCGGCGGTGAACTTCGAGCGCGTCATCGCCTCCGCGATCTTGCGCCGCACGCCGCGGAACGGCTTGCGCGTCTCGCGATCGCCGAGAGCGATGGAGACGGGGGCGGAGCGCGGGGTCGCGGGAGCGGCCCGGGTTGCGGCGCTCGGCGCGGGAGCCGCCGGAGCTTCGGCCGGAGAGCTCTGCGCGAACGCCTCGACATCCGCGCGCCGGACGACGCCGTTGCGGCCGCTGCCGGGCACGCCGGTGAGGTCGATGCCGAGCTCGCGCGCGACGCGCCGAGCGCTCGGCACCGCGAGCACCTTCTCGCCCGCCGAGCGCACTGCCGCCGGAGCCGCCGCGGTCGAGCGTCCGGGCGCCGCGCCGACCGTGGCAGCGGCAGCGATCGGAGCTCCGGCCGTCGCGATGCGGAAGATGACCGTTCCCACGGGCACTGTTTCGCCTTCCTTCGCCTGGAGCGCGGCGATCGTGCCCGCGGCGGGCGCGGGGATCTCGACCGTGGCCTTGTCGGTCATCACCTCGACGACGGTCTGGTGCTCGGCGACCTGATCTCCGACCGCGACGTGCCACTTCACGATCTCGCCTTCGGCGATGCCTTCGCCGATGTCCGGCAGCTTGAACTCGAGCATCCCGCCGCCGGTGCCGCCGGCGCCCTTGGGCGAGGGTTGCGGAGCTTGCGGTGGCTTGGCCTGCGCGGCTCTCTGCGCAGCCGGCTCGGGACGCGGCTCGACCTTGGGAGAGCTCGCAGCCTTGGTCGCTTCAGCCTTGGGAGCGCTCGCAACCTTGGAGGGTTCGGCCCTGGGAGCACTCACGGCCTTGGGCGGCTCGGACTTGGTAGCAGTCGCAGCGGCGCGCGCTTCCGGCTTCGACGCGGGCTGCGCGCCCGCTGCCGCCGCGCCCTTCTCGAGCACGAAGAGCACGCCGCCGACGGGGATGACGTCGCCTTCGGCGGCGCGTATCTCTGCGATCGTTCCGGCGGCGGGCGCGGGGATCTCGACCGTGGCCTTGTCGGTCATCACCTCGACGACCGTCTGGTGCTCGGCGACCTGATCACCGACCGCCACGTGCCACTTGACGATCTCGCCTTCGGCGATGCCCTCGCCGATGTCGGGCAGCTTGAATTCGAGGGCCATGGGTCTTGAGCGGGGAAGCTGGAGAGAGAGGGTCTTGGATCAATACTGATGGACGCGCTCGATCGCATCGAGAACGCGGCGATCGTCGGGGAGGTAGTGGTGCTCGAGCGTGTTGGGGAAAGGCGTGTCGAAACCCGTCACGCGCAGGATGGGCGCCTCCATGTACTCGATCGCGTTCTCGGCGATGAGCGCGGAGATCTCGCCGCCGAAGCCGCAGAAGCGCGGCGCTTCGTGGACGACGACGACGCGGCCGGTCTTCTTCGCGAACTCGAGCACGCCCTCCTCGTCGAGCGGGAGGAGAGTGCGCAAATCGACGACGCTGGCCTCGATTCCCCCCTCGGCAGCCTTCTCCACTGCTCGCGTGACGACGGGAACCATCGCTCCGTAGCAGAACACGGTCACGTCTCCACCCGACCGCACTTCGCGCAGCGAGCCGAGCTCGACCGTGTAGTGCTCGGGGGGGACTTCGCCCTTCACCGAGCGGTAGAGCGCTTTGGGCTCGAGGAACAACACGGGATCGGGGTCTTCGATGGAGGCGATCAACAGCCCCTTCGCGTCGTAGGGCGTCGAAGGGATGACGACCTTCAGCCCCGGCGTGTGGCAGAAGTACGCCTCGCCCGACTGACTGTGGTAGAGGCCGCCGCGGATCCCGCCTCCATAAGGAGTGCGGATGACCAGAGGACAGGTGTACTGGCCGCCGGAACGGTATCGCAACTTCGCCGCTTCGCTGACGATCTGGTCGAAGCCCGGGAAGATGAAGTCCTGGAACTGGATCTCGGCGATCGGTCGTAGACCGTTCATGGCCATTCCGATCGCGGCCCCGACGATCCCGTCCTCGGACAGCGGTGTGTCGAAGCAACGACCGACGCCGAACTCCTCCTGGATGCCTTCGGTCGTCAGGAATACTCCGCCGCGCTTGCCGACGTCCTCGCCGAACAGGACGACGCTCTCGTCCTGCCGCATGGCGGTCTTCATCCCGTCGTTCAGAGCCTGCAGCAGCGTCAAGTTGGACATGGTCTGTGGTTGCGGAACGGCAGCGTGGAATCAGAGCGGGAATTCGCCGTCACCCGCGGCCGCGTCGCCCTTGCGTCTCCCGAGTTCGAAGAGCTCGCGGCCCTGCCTCCGCAGGTGCTCGGGAAGGTCGGCGTAGACGTCGGTGAAGATGCTCTCGAGCGGCGGCTTCCCTACCGCTTCCGCGGCCGTTGCCGCGGCGGACATCTCCGCCAGCGCTTCGCCGTACAGCCGCTGGCGATCGTCGGAGCTCCAGATCCCGGCTGCACCGAGGAAGCGCTCGAAGCGTTCGATCGGGTCCTTCTTCGCCCAAGCCTCGCGCTGCTCGGCGGGTACGTAGCGAGATGGATCGTCCGAGGTCGAGTGACCGCCCATCCGGAACGTCTGCGATTCGATCAGAGTCGGGCCTTCGCCGGCTCGCGCACGCTCGACGGCCTCGATCACCGCCTTGCGCACCGCGAGCAGATCGTTGCCGTCGACCACGAGGCCCGGCATTCCGTAACCCTCGGCCTTCACGGCGAAACCGTCCGAAGCCGTCTGCTCCTCGACCGGACAGGAGATCGCCCAGCCGTTGTTCTGGCACAGGAAGACGACCGGCGCTTTCCAGACGCCCGCGAAGTTCAGACCCGAATGGAAGCCGATGCTGGACGTGCCCCCGTCGCCGAAGCTCGCGAGCGCGACCGTGTCCTCCCCGCGCAGCTTCGCGGCGTAGGCGCAACCGACCGCTTGCGGAATGTGCGTTCCGATCGGCGAGGAGATGGACACGAAACGGATCGGATCGACGAAGCTGAAGTGAACGGGCATCTGCCGTCCCTTCGCGAAGTCGCTCGCGTTCCCGTACATGTTGTGCATCATCGCGAGCGGCGTGACACCGTGGAACAGCGCCATTCCGAAGTCGCGATAGCTCGGGAAGATCCAGTCGCTCTTGCGGAGCGCACTCGCGGCGCCGACTTGCGTCGCTTCGATCCCCAAATTCGGGATCGAGAATCCGATGCGCCCCGAGCGTTGGAGCTTGAGGCAGATCTCGTCGAACGCGCGCACCCTCAACATCGTGCGGTAGCAGTGCTGGAGCTCGTCCTCGGACAGGCGCGGGTCGTAGCCGTTCGTGGCGCCGTCCGGTGCGATGACGGACAGGGGATCGGTCATGGTCATGCCGTCCCTCCCGTCAGCCGGGAACGACGATCCCGAACGAGCCGCTCGGCGAAGAACTCGCCGGCCTTGTAGCTCGAACGCACGAGCGGACCGGATGCGACGTAGAGGAAGCCCAACTCGAGCCCTTCGCGCCTGAAATCGTCGAACGCGGCCGGCGGCAGGTACTCGATCACCGGAGCGTGGTTCCGAGTGGGCCGCAGATACTGGCCGATGGTCAGGAAGTCCACGCCCGCCGCGCGCAGGTCTTCCATCGATTGGGAGACTTCTCCCCGGCTCTCACCCAACCCGACCATGAGGGACGATTTCGTGAACGCGTCCGGCAACAGTGCCTTGGATCGGCTCAGGGTCTCCAACGAGCGCTCGAAGGAGCAGCGCGGGTCGCGGATCTTGCGTTGAAGCCGACTCACGACCTCGACGTTGTGGGCCAGGACGTCCGGACGGGCGCCAAGGAGCGTTTCCAGATCCGTGCCGCCATAGTCGGGGACGAGGGTCTCGACGACCGTCCGCGGGCTCCGCTCACGGATCGAATTCACGCAGGCGGCGTAGTGTGCAGCGCCGCCGTCCTCGAGGTCGTCGCGATCGACGCTCGTGATGACGACGTACCCGAGATCGAGCTCGGCCACGGCCTGTCCGACGTGGGCGGGCTCCTCGGGATCGGGAGGAGCGGCTCGATCGACGGTCTTGACCGCACAGAAGCGGCAGCGGCGCGTGCACTCGTCGCCGAGGACCATGATCGTCATGGTCGCCCGACTGCCCTTCCAGCACTCGCCGACGTTGGGACAGCGAGCCTCTTCGCACACGGTGTGGAGCGAGAGGCGCCGCGTGATGTCCTTGAGGCGCGTGTAGCCCTCCCCGCCAGGAAGCGGGACCTTCAGCCAGGACGGCTTGCGCTCTCGAACGCCCTCGGAGGTTGCCGATCGTGCGGGGGGAGCGCCAGAGAGTGTGCCGGGGGACTGCATGGACGCGAAGCGGGCGAGAGAGGTTACCAGAAGCGACCTCTCTCGCTGCCGGGGAACGCCTCAGGAGGTTGGCGAGCAAGAGCTTGCGTCACAGCCCCGCCGGATCGGGGCGCAGCTCGGGCGCGCAGAAGACCTTTGTGAGACGGCTCTGGTGTCGCTCGGATCGACGCGAAGGGGACCGCGAATGCGCGGCCCCCTTCGGACGCCTGATCGTCGCCGCTCAGTTCAGATAGGGGTCGAGTTCCTTGCGAAGCGTGGGCGTGTCCATCTTCGCGACGGCTCTCACCTGGATCTGTCGGACGCGCTCGACGCTGACCCCGAGCTCGTGCGCAACCTCCGCGAGGGTGTATTCACGATCCACCCCGAGTCCGAACCGCATGCTGATGACCCGTCGCTCGCGATCGGAGAGGTGGTCCATCGCCCGGGCAATGCCGCTCTCGAGAGAGACGTCCTCCAGTCGGTTGGAGTCGTATCCCTCTTCGTCGTCGGCCAAGAGATCGCGCAGGCGATTCCCGTCGCCGTCCTGGGTCAGGCCAACGTCCATGGAGTGGCTGCTGCGTGCGGCCGCGATCGCCGACGAGACGAGCTTCTCGCTCATGTCCGCGGTCGCGGCGATCTGGGTGACGGAAGCTTTCGGATCGCCCAGCCGGATCTGGGCCTGATTGATGTGCTTCAGCGCCTTCTGCAGATAGACGGGCACCCGAACCGTGTTCGAGAAGTTGTAGAGGTGGTTGCGGAAGGCCTGGTTCAACCAGTGGACGGCATAGGTCCGGAACAGGAGTCCCCTGCGCCAATCGAACCCGTCGACGGCCCGGAAGAGCGATGCGGAGCCTTCTTGGATCAGGTCCCAGCGGTTGCTCTTGGACTGCGCGTAGCGGTCGACGTTCACGAGCACCAGGTAGAGGTTCCGCTCGACCATCTCGGTGCGCAGGGCATGGAGCTCTCTCTCTCGTCGCGCCACTTCCGGCGGCATTCTGCCCGAGCAATCGGGTGAGGCATGTTCTTCAGCCGGCGGAAGGCCCGCTCGCTTGCGCGCCAAGTCGACGAGCATCCGGGACAGCTCGATGCGCCGCGCCAGCCGGGCTTCCTCGTCTCGATCCATGGTCTGGATCGCTTGAACGTCTGTTTCGAACTGATTGACGAAGATGGTACGGCGCTCGGAACCCGTGCGGCGGTACTCGTGTGGCCTCTTCGTCTCGAGCCACGTTCCCTTCCTGTGCAGCTCACGTGCGAGCTTGCGCGCGCTCTCGGTGAAGTGTTCGGGATCGACGGCCCCCTGGGAGAGGCGCCGGTCGAGTTCCTCTTGGCTGATGCGGTTGTCGCTGATGCGGTTGTCGACCTTCATGATGGTTGGGGTCCCCCTTTCCAATCTCGGTCAGAAGAGGTTCGGGAACCCGAGACTCGAGTTCCCGCGCAGCCAGTACGTTCGCCATCCCCTCGAACGGACACCGGCCGCTTGGTGCGCGGCCCGGCCGTCCTGAACGACTGCGGGGGAGCTCGGTATGTCGGGTTCCGACAAACCCTTACGCTGACGTCAGAGTTGGCGTTGGAAAACATTCTGCCGACGACCTCTCGAAACCCGGTCCAGAGCGCCCGAAGGCCGGCCGAAAGCCGACTTTCGTGGCTTTCTAACTATTGCTGGGACAGGCTCTTGAGTGGGAGAGTGGGATCCAGGGCGAAGCGCCCTCCGCTCGTTCCGGCGCGCTCGAGCCTTGCAAATGAGCACTGTTTCCCAAGCCCACCCCGCTTCGCTCGGCGAACTCGATCCGGATTTCCGCCGAGAGGCGGCGGGAACGCGAGCCGCAACTCCTCAGGAGCGCGAGACGACTTCCCCCGCGGCCTTGTAGGAGACTTGCTCCTCGCGGGGGATGTAAGCCTCCAGGTGGGCGAGCTGGTCCGCCTCCTTGATGAGGTTGCGGGCGATCACCATCCGCTGGATCTGGTTGGTGCCTTCGTAGATCTGGAGGATCTTCGCGTCGCGGAAGCACTTGGCGATCGGGTAGTCCTCCATGAACCCATAGCCGCCGAAGATCTGCACGGCGTCCGTGGCCACTTCCATCGCCACGTCCGTCGCGAAGCACTTCGCCATGGCGGCCTGCTTGGTGATCTTGTCCGCCTTCCCGGCATCCACGGCCGCCGCGACGGAGTAGATCAGCCAGCGCGCGGCCTCCGTCTTCATGGCCATGTCGGCGAGCATCTTCTGAACCATCTGGAAGCTCGAGATCGGCTGGCCGAACTGGCGGCGACGGTTGGCGTAGACGATCGCCAGGTCGAGCGCCCCTTGAGCGGCTCCCAACGCTTGCGCGGCCACACCCGGACGCGCGTAGTCCAAAGTCATCATCGCGTGCTTGAACCCCATCCCCGGGCGCCCTCCGATGAGGTTCTCCTTGGGAACCCGGACGTGGTCGAAGTGCGTCTCGACCACGGGCACGCAACGGATGCCCATCTTGTCCTCGATCTTCTTGATCTCGAAGCCGGGGGTCCCCTTCTCGACGATGATCGCGCTGATACGCCTCGACTTGGAGGTCGGATCGGTGACGGCGAACACGCTGTAGATGTCGGCGACCCCACCATTGGTCGTCCACTTCTTCTCCCCACAGATCACGTACTCGTCGCCATCGAGCTCGGCCGTGACCGACAGCGCTCCGGCGTCGGAGCCTGCGAACTTCTCCGAGAGGCAGAAGGCGACGAACTTCTCGCCTCGCGCGATCTTGGGCATCCATTCCTGTTTCTGCGCCTCGGTTCCGCCGAGCAGGATCGGGAAGGATCCAAGGGCGTTGACCGCGAAGGCCACGCCGAAACCGGAGTCGGCGCGCGCTAGCTCCTCCGTGACCATCGCCAGGGCGAGGACCCCCGCTCCATGGCCGCCGTATTCGGTGGGGATCCACGTCCTGAACAGCCCGGCGTCGGCGACGGCGCGCGCCGCGGTCCAGTTGTACTCCTGCAGCCTGTCGTACTTGGCTGCCTCGGGTCGGACGTGCTTCTCGGCGATCTCCTTGGCCGTGTCCCGAAGTTCGAGAGCCAGTTCGCTGAAGTGGATGTCGTTCGGCATGGATCGGGAGGAAAAGGACGGGCTCGACGGTCGTTCGCCGCGAGGTGCTCCCGCCGATCGAGAGACCTCCACCCTGGGACCGGGCAGGCGAGTATACCCTCGTCCCTGTCTCGGTCGCCCAGGAGATGCTCGGCGCAATCGACGCCGATTCCCCTCGATCCGGGGTACCGCTCCTTCCGAGCACAGTCTCGAATCGGGAGAATGATCCCCGTCGCCACTTCGGCGTACACATGTCCTCGCTCGATTTGCACGACCGCACGGCCAAGGAAGCGTGGGAAGACCGGCATCTCGGCCGCGCGGCCCTGCGGTCCAGTCGATCGCTGGGTCGCGTCCACCACGAGGAGCAGGACGACCTCCGCACCTGCTGGGAGCGGGACCGCGACCGCATCGTGCACAGCACGGCCTTCCGCAGACTGATGCACAAGACGCAGGTCTTCGTGGCGACGGAGAGCGACCACAACCGCACGCGGTTGTCGCACACGTTGGAGGTGTCCCAGGTCGCGCGGAGCATCGGTTCCGCTCTCGGGCTCAACGAGCCCCTGTGCGAGGCCTTGGCCTTGGCGCACGACATCGGACATCCCCCATTCGGGCACCGCGGCGAGACGGCACTCGACCGACTGATGGGAGAGCACGGAGGGTTCCGTCACAACGCGCAGGTCCTGCGGGTGGTCGATCTCTTGGAACGACGGAGTCCCGACTATCCCGGGCTCAACCTCACGCGCGAGGTCAGGGAATCGCTCCTGAAGCACGAGAAGGAAACCCAATGGCCCTCCGAGTTCCGCCCGCGGCGGAAGAATGCTTGCCTCGAGGCTCAGGTGGTCGATCTCGCGGACTCGACCGCGTACGACGTGCACGACTTGGAGGATGGCCTGCGGAACGGGATGTTCACCGAAGGGGAACTCTTCGAGTCCTGCGCGCTCTGGCGCGGCGCGGTGGAGTCCGTCGAGCTGCGCCACCCAGGCTTCCTCGGCGGGACGCGGGACACGAACCTGCGCGTCAAGCGAACCGCGAACGAGATGCTGAAGATCTGTATCAACGACCTGATCGGATCCAGCGCGAAGCGCATCGCCGAATCAGGCGTTTCGAGTCCCGACGAGGTGCGAACTCATCGCTCACGCCTCGTCGGACACGGGCCGGCTCTCGAACCCGAAGTCGCCGAACTCCAAGCCTTCCTCTACCGCTCCTTCTACCGGCACCCGGAGCTCTTGGCCTTCGAGGTTCGCGCTAGGAGCACTCTGGAATCCCTCTTCGGAGCACTCGTTCGCCGCGTGGAGGAGTTGCCCGCGTGGTACCGAACGTGGATCGAGACGGTCGGGCTCGAACGAGCCGTGTGCGATTACGTCGCCGGCATGACGGATCGATTCGCGGTGGCCGAGTGCGAGAGGCTTTCGCGATGAGCCTACGGCGCTGCTGTAGGAGGCTCCGCGGGCACGCGCTGGCCGGCGTGCTGGGCCCGCTGTGGGTGGCGTTGCCGACCGCCGCTTGCGGCACCGGCGACGGTCCCACGGTGACGCACGCCGGTGACCAGCACGCCTCCGCCGCGCGCTACCCCATCGTCTTCGCCACGTTCCTCGGGGGAACGGGCAAGGAGTCCGTGCGCGACGTCGCGACCGACCGCGCGGGCAACGTATACGTCACCGGCGGGACCGAGTCGGTGGAGTTCCCCACTACCGAGGGAGCATTCGACAGGTCGCACAACGGTTGGCACGACGTGTTCGTCGCGAAGTTCCGAGCGGATGGCGAACTCCTTTGGTCCACGTTCCTCGGAGGCGAGAACTACGACCGCGCCTATGCGATCGAGGTCGGTGACGACGGTTCGGTCTTCGTGGCGGGACGAGCGGGAGAGGGCTTTCCGACCACCTCGGGTTGCGTGCAAGCCGAATTCGGCGGCGACTCCATGCCCAGCGGGACCTACGGGAAGCAGGACGGATTCGTCGCGAAGCTCTCGGGCGACGGGACCCGGCTCGAGTGGGCGACCTACTTCGGAGTGGGCGACGGGTCGAACATCCGCGATCTCGACGTCGACGGGCAAGGGTCGGTGTACCTCGCGGCCGACGCTGCCTCGGATCACCCAAGCCGCTACGCCACCGAGGGTGCGTTCCAGACGACCGTGCGCGGGGAGCGCGACGCCTTGGTTGCGAAGCTCGCGCCGGATGGCTCGCACGTCGTGTGGGGAACCTACATCGGTGGGAGCGGAGCGGACGGCGGAGCCGGGTCGATCCGGGTCGATGCTTCGGGCTCGGCCTACCTCCTGGCTCACACACGGTCGGAGGATCTGCCCGCGTCCGACAACGCGCTCCAGAAGCGCCTGGGTGGCGGCAAGGACCTGTTCGTGGCGCGCCTCGCGCCGGACGGGCGCTCGCTCGTCTTCCTGACCTATCTGGGGGGGAGCGCGCAGGACTTCACCGAGACGCACGGGCTCGCGCTCGCATCGGACGGAACGGTCTACGTCACCGCCTCGACGCTCTCGAAGGACTTTCCTCCCGCGGGCACGCGCGGCGCGCAACCGACCTATGGCGGTTCGGGGGGCAAGGACACCGGGACCAAGACGAACTACCCCGGCGACGGCTTCGTCGCCAGGATCTCCGCCGACGGTTCCACGCTGCTCGGATTCACGTACTTCGGCGGATCGCTCGGCGAGGGGATCGAGGGCTCGGCGATCGACTCGAACGGCAACGTGTGGGTCAGCGGGGCGACCTACTCGGCGGACCTGCCGGTGTCGAGCTCGGCCTGGCAGCACTCGACCGGCGGCCTCGCCGACGCGTTCGTCGCGTGCTTCACGCCGGATCTCTCCGGGCTCGTCTTCGCGAGCTATCGCGGCGGTTCGGACCACGACTTCGCCCGGTGCATCGCGGTCTCGCCGACGGGTTCAGTGGCCGTGGGAGGAGTGGTCTACTCCGCGGACTTCCCAGCCTCCGAAGGAGCGCACGACTCGCGCTACGGCGAACTCTCGGACGGGCTCGTCTTCGGAATCGATCCCGCGCCGTAGGGTCCCGAACCAGAAGTTCGCGAGGAAAGCGCGTCGAATGGGGCTGCCTGGCAAGGCGCGCCGACGACCTGCACTAGGTCGAAGACCCGATCTCGATCAGAGGCTTTCCCACAGGCACAAGAGGGCCGCGATCACCGGCAGGCACCCCGGACCGCGAGCCATCCTCGCGTCGGAGTCGCGCTGCGGCTGGATCGGCTGGTCTGCTTCCCGCTCGATGCCGAGGCCGTCGAAGATCGGTTCGACGATGTGGTCGTGTCGCCGCGGACGCCACCTCGCACCTTCTTCGTCGTGTGTCTCGTCTCGGGGAATGAGAGAACTCCGCGTGCGTCGCGCGCCATTGAACCACGCCGAGCCCGAGTAGGTCGGAGCCGCGGTAGGCCGGTAGCAGCTCAATCGAGGTCGGTCCGCAGCCGATGAAAGCCCCGGGAGCCCATCCAGCGGTTTCCTCCCGGGATCTATACTGTCGCTCTTCGGCCCCGCGACGGCCGGTGTCCGGCTCCTACGCCTGGTATCGCCCGCCGCTCGAGCCCAATGTCCGATCTTCCCTACACCTTCCAGGATTCCGCCCTGCTCGAGTTGGCCCTGACTCATGCGTCGTTGGGCGAGAGCCAGAGCAACGAGCGCCTCGAGTTCCTGGGCGACGCGGTCCTCGATCTCGTCGTCGCCGATGAGCTCTACCGCTGGCATTCTTCGCTGCCCGAAGGCGACTTGACCGAGTTCAAGGCGTGGGTCGTGTCCCGCCGCGTACTCGCCGACGCGGCGCGCGTGCTCGACCTGGATTCCGTGGCGCGCGTCGGGAGCGGGATGAAGCACCGCGCGATGCCGCGGTCGGTGCTCGCGAACTTGTACGAGGCGGTGCTCGGCGCCGTGTACCTGGACGGCGGGTTCGAAGCGGCGCGCAAGTTCGCCCTGGAGACCCTGGAACGCCCGCTCGAACGCGTGCGGAAGAGCCAGCCCGGATCCAATCCCAAGCAGATCCTGCAGCAGCACTGCCAGAAGCTCGTCGGTCGACCTCCGACCTATCGCGTGCTCGCGCAGCGGGGTCAAGCGCACGCACGCGCCTTCCTCGTCGTGGCCGAAGTGGACGAACGGCGCTTTCCCAGCGCGTGGGGACGCACGCGCAAGGAAGCAGAGCGTTGGGCCGCGCACGAGGCGCTGCTCGAACTCGAAGCAGAAGGTGTGTCGTGACGGGAGCGGGAACGGTTCTCGACCCCTCCGAACTCGACGGCAAGCCGGGCTTCGAGGACTTGGTCGCTCAGTTCTCGTCGGAGCGCGCGGCGGCGGCCGGCGGCCTCTGGGGATCGTCGCAGGCCCTGTTGCTGGCTGGACTCGTGCGGCGTCTCCCGGGACCGTGGGTGGTGGTCTGCTCCCAGGAAGACGAAGCGGAGTCCTTCGCCCTCGACCTCGCGAGCTTCGGCGCGGAATGCGTCACCTTTCCCGCGCGGGAGACCGGAGCGCGGTCCAGCACGGCCGATCCCGAAGCCGTTCGCCGGCGGTTGCTCGTCGCCCAACGGCTCGCGGGACCGGTGGAGAGACGTCCGAGCGTCCTCGTCGCCTCGCTCCTGTCGGTGCTGCAGCCGATCCCTTCACCCGAAGAGATCGCCAGCGACTTCCTCCACGTCCAGAGGGGCCAGAAGCTCGATCCGGAGACGTTGCTCGAGCGATTGATCGCCGCTGGGTTCGCGCGCGCGCCCCTCGCCGAGTCTCCCGGTGAAGTGAGCCTGCGCGGGGACATCCTCGACGTGTTCCCCTTCGCCGCCGAGCTTCCCCTGCGCATCGAGCTCTTCGACGAGGAGATCGAATCCCTGCGGACCTTCGACCCCGCGGACCAGCGCAGCATCGAGACGCTCGCCCGCGCTTCCGTCTGTCTCGCGAGCGACGCGGGAGACGTCGTCGACGGCCATGGAACGCATCCCGCGAACGTCCTGCCCCCCACGGCCGCGTGGGTCGACGTCGAGCCGCTCCGCCTCCAGGACCGAGCGGAGGGACTGCGCCTCCAGTCGAGCTCCCACGTCCAGGCCCTCGCCACGCTGCGCCGCGCACAGAACGCGAGTCGACGCCTCGCGCTGCAGAGCCTGCCCTCCGACGGGGTGAACTTCGCGGTGAAGACCGTTCAGTCGCTGGCCGTCGGCATGCACGCGGTGGGAGAAGCCTTGCGCGGAGCGGGATTGGACGGCACGCGCGTCCGCGTGCTGTGCCTCAACGCGGCGGAAGAGCACCGCTTCCGCGCCCGGCTCGCCGAATCGGGCGCACACCCGCCGGCGATCGAGACGGCGATCGGGAGTATCGCGCGCGGCTTCCGCTTCGACGATCCGGCGCTCGTCCTCGTCAATCACCGCGAGCTCCTCGGGATCGACGACGTCCGGCGCCGGGAGCCGGTGAAGCCCGTCCACCGCGCGCGCGCATTGGCGTCGTTCTTCGAGCTGAAGCGGACCGACCTGGTCGTCCACGCCGTCCACGGACTGGCGCGCTACGTCGGCCTCGTGCGCATGGAGCGCAACGGCGGTGAGGAAGAGCATCTGCACCTGCTCTTCCACGACGACGTGAGCCTGTTCGTGCCCGCGAGCAGGATCGACCTCGTGCAGCGCTACGTGGGCAGCGGCTCGAAGGCGCCTCCCCTCGACAAGATCGGGAGCCAGTCCTTCCGCCGGCGGAAGGAGAAGGTCGGACGCGCGCTCGCGGATCTCGCCGCGGAGCTGCTCGAGATCCATGCGAACCGGGAGATGCAGTCGCGCCCCGGATGGCCGCACGACGACGAGCTCGTGCGCGACCTGGTCGAGTCCTTTCCGTACGAGGACACGGTCGATCAGAAGACGGTGGACTCGGAGATCGCGTCGGACCTGGCCAGCCCGCGCCCGATGGACCGCTTGCTGTGCGGCGACGTGGGCTTCGGGAAGACCGAGCTCGCGATCCGCGCGGCGTTCCGCGTCGTGAGCGGGGGCGGACAGGTGGCCGTGCTGGTGCCCACGACCGTCCTCGCCGCCCAGCACGACAAAACGTTCCGCGAGCGCTTGGCGGACTACCCCGTGACGGTCGAATCGATCAGCCGCTACCGCACGGGAAAGGCGCAGCGGGACGTGGTCGAGCGAACGGCGAAGGGCGAGGTGGACGTCCTCATCGGAACCCACCGCCTGCTCTCGAAGGACGTTGCGTTCAAGAGCCTCGGACTCGTGATCGTCGACGAGGAGCAGCGCTTCGGGGTCGCACACAAGGAGCACTTCAAGCGCCTGAGGGCCAGCGCGGACGTCCTGACGATGACCGCCACTCCGATCCCGCGCACGCTCCACATGTCGCTCTCCGGCGTGCGCGACATCTCCGCACTCACGGTCGCTCCGGAAGGGCGTCAGGAGATCGAGACGCGTCTCGCCTACTCCGAGGACCGGGAAACGCTTCGAGAAGTCCTGATGCGCGAGAAGAACCGCGGCGGCCAAGTGTTCTTCCTGCACAACCGCGTCGCGTCGATCGCGAGCGTCGCGCGCGAGCTGAAAAGGCTCGTACCGGAATGCTCGTTCCTCGTCGGTCACGGTCAGATGGGCGCCAACGAGTTGCACCGCGTGATGGACGGATTCACGCGCGGCGAGGCGGACGTGCTGGTCGCCACCACCATCGTCGAGAACGGGATCGACATCCCCTCCGCCGGGACGATCGTGATCGACCGCGCCGACATGTACGGCCTGTCCGAGCTCCACCAACTGCGCGGCCGCGTCGGCCGCGGGCGGCACAAGGCCTACTGCTACCTCATGATCGAGAAGGCGCGACCGCTCCCCGACGTCGCGCGACGCCGTCTCAAGGCGCTGGAGGAGATGAATCAGCTCGGAGCCGGCTTCGGGATCAGCATGCGCGACTTGGAGATTCGCGGAGCGGGCAACATCCTCGGGCCCGAGCAGTCGGGACACATCCTGGCCGTCGGCTACGACATGTACTGTCGTCTCCTGAAGAAGACCGTCGAGTCCATGCAATCGAGCGGCTCGCCGAACGTGGACCCCGCGCTCGTCGCGGCGAGCCAGGAGCAGGAAGGCGCCGTCGAGCTCTCTCTGGGCATCCGGGCGTTCCTCCCCTCCGAATGGATCCCGGACGGGGACGTGCGCATCGAGCTGTTGCGGCAGCTCGACGCGATCACCACGGATGCGGACGCCGACCGCATGCTCGAGGTGCTGCGCGATCGCTTCGGGCGGCCGCCGAAGGAAGCGTTGGCGCTGGTGCGGCTCTTCCGCCTGCGGGCGAACCTGGCAGCGTCGGGTATCCGCCGGCTGACGTGGCAGGCGGGTCACTATGCGATCGAGTTCTCGGACCGCGTCCTGCTCGAGACCTTGTTCGCCGGTTGCGACGCCGAGATCCGCCCCATTCGAACGGGACTCGTTCACCTGGCCATTCCCCCGGGCCGGCGGGGCGCCGAGGATGCATTGACCTGGCTCGAGGGCCAGTTGCAAACGCACGGAAGTGCCGCGAACATGCCCGTGACGAGCACCGCCGAATCGTGATTCCCTCGATCGCAGCACTACTCTTGTCGTCGTTCGCTCCGGGCCTGCGCGGGCCGGGAGGGAGCGAAGGAGACTGGATCCCGCTCGACGGCGTGGCCGCCGTCATCAACGACGAGATCGTCAAGGAATCCGAGCTCCAGCGCGAGCTCTCGAGTGCGCGCGAGCGGCTCGAGCAGCCGATCAGCACGGCCGAGGAACTCGACGAATTCCAGGGCTACGTACGCTCGACGGTGGTGAAGCGGCGTCTGCGCACCCAGGCGGGAGCGGAGCTGGGGCTCGCCCAGGAAGAAGTGGACCGCATGATCGACGAACACCTCGTCGACAAGCGCAAGCGCCGCGGCTTGCTCTCCTACATCGGCGACCTCTCCTCCCGCGGCATCGACGAGCACGAGATCCACTCGGAGACGCGCCGCCAGTTCTACCAGGGGACCTGGGAGAGCTCCGTCCTGGGTGAGGAGGCGGCCGGCCGGCGACCGCAACACGATCGCTTCGTCCGACCGGGCGAGATGTACTTCCGCTACAAGGAATCGATCGACGCGTTCGCCGACCCTCCCGAGGTCCGGTTGCGCCAGTACATCGTGGTGCAGGGCGACGGCGAGACCGCGGCCGAAGCTCGTGCGCGTTGCCTGGACGTGCGGGAACGCGTGAAGCGCGGCGAGCCCCTCGAACGCCTGCTCCTCGACGCCGGGTTCGACTCCGTACAGACCAGCGCCTGGACGGGAACGACGGAGAAGCTCCCGCAAGAGGAGCTGGCGCTCTTCGCGCTGCGGGGCACCGTCGGTTCGCCCAGCGAGGTCGTCGAGCGGCCCCTGGACGACGGGGGGAAGGGCTTCCTCTTCATCGTCCTCGAGGACCGCCGCAACTTTGGACCGCCGCGGCCGTTCGTCGACGGGGCCGTGCAAGCCCAGCTCAAGCGCCGGGTCCTGGTAGTTCGCGACCGGGAGCGCTTGAGCACCGGGGAGAGCAGCCTGATCGAGAGCGCGTACATCGCCCCGCCGCTCCCCGCGCAGGAAGCGCCTCGATCGCCCTGATCGAGGCCGGCCTGCCGAGCGCGTCGGCGTCGCTCACGGAGCCGCCGATATACTCTGAACTCCCGCGACTCGAGAGCGTTCGTAGCCGGTCGAGACGGCCCCGGTATGGAACCAAGGCTGCTCGCCCGAGCCCCCGAGAAGCCCGCCATGAGCCAGAACATCGAGAACGTCCACATCGAATCGCACTTGCTTCGCTCGTGGGAGCAGGAACAGACGTTCAACGACATCCTCTACGAGTGGATGAGCAAGACCCCATGGCTGCTCGTCTCGGCTGCGGCTCACCTCCTGATCCTGTTCATCCTCGCCGCGATCCCGTGGAGCTACCTCCACGAGGACAACGAGAAGATCATCGTGGCGGACATCGAGGTGTCCCAGGAGATCTTCGAGGAGCCCGAGCCGGAGGAGATCGAGGAGGAGATCGAGGAGCCGGTCGACGAGCCGGTGCTACAGGACGCCGAGGTGGTCGAGACCGAGGTGGTCGAACAGGAGGAGGGTGATCCCGACTTCCTCACGGACTCGCCCTTCGACGAGAGCCAACTCAATTCCGTGATCGGGATGGGCGGCGGCGGCGGCGGCAGCAAGTACGGGGGACGGGGACTCGGCGGCAAGCGCGCGCAGGGCGGGCGAGCCGTCGAGGCGGCTCTGGCGAGCGGCCTCGAATGGCTCAAGAACCACCAGTCGCCGAACGGCTCCTGGGACTGCGACGGGTTCGACGCGGAGTGCGGCAAGCTCGGTTCGGGCTCTTGCAGCGGGCGCGGCTACCCCGAGCACGACGTGGGAGTCACCGCCCTGGCCGTGCTCGCCTTCCTGGGCATGGGCAACACGAGCAGCACGGGGCCCTACCAGGAGATCGTCAAGAACGGGATCGCCTGGCTCGAGGCGCAGCAGGATCCCGATTCCGGCCTGATCGGCGACTCGACCTCGCTCGAGTTCCTCTACGACCACTCGATCGCCTCTCTGGCCATCTGCGAGAACTACAACTTCACGAAGAGCCCGCTGCACAAGCGCAAGGCGCAGAAGGCCATCGATTACATCCTCGCCGCCCGCAACCCCTACAGCGCCTGGCGCTACAGCGTCCCGCCGAACGGCGAGAACGACACTTCGGTGACCGGCTGGATGGTGTTCGCGCTCGCCGCCGCGCAGGACGCGGGCTTGAAGATCGACAAGGCCGCCTTCGACGGCGCGCTCGCCTGGTTCGACGAGGTCACCGATCCCTCCACGGGTCGAGTCGGCTACAACGCGTACGGCACGTACAGCTCGCGGGTGGTGGGAATCAACGACCACTACCCGAAGGAGAAGGGCGAATCCATGACGGCCGTCGGTCTCCTCTGCCGGGTCTTCCTGAAGCAGGACCCGAGCAAGGAAACGATCATGGAGAAGCACGCGGACCTGCTGCTGCGCACGCTGCCCGCCTGGGAGCCGCAGGAGTACGGCTGCGACATGTACTACTGGTACTACGGCACGTACGCCATGTTCCAGATGGGCGCCCACAAGTCCGAGTACTGGCAGAAGTGGGAGAAGGCGCTCGAGAGCACGGTCATCAAGTCGCAGCGCAGCGACGGTGACGAGAAGGGCTCTTGGGATCCGATCGGCCCGTGGGGCTACTCAGGTGGACGCGTGTACTCGACCGCCTTGTTGACGCTCTCGCTCGAGGTCTACTTCCGCTACGGGAAGGTGCTGGGCTCGCGCTAGACGAGGCTTCTAGCTGCGCCGCCGTTCGCGCGGTGAGGACGCGCGGGAGCCCGGGGTCAACAGACGCGGCGGTACAAGAGCTTGATGAACTGCGCGACGTTCGCCTTGTCGCGCGCGATCACGCCGCCTTCGGTCGAGCTCCTCGCATGCACCGTGGTCGAGGGCACGTCCTCGAGCCCTTCGACCCGGATGGTGAGCGTCGACGTCCCCGCGAGGAGTCCACCCGCCTTGCGGCACACGATCTCGAGCCGTTCCTCGTCGGAGGAAACCACCTGCCACCCGTCCAGATCGGCGACCATCTCCTTGGTCGCATCCCAGATGCCTTCGCGCCGTCGGGGAACCCGGATGGGACGATGGGACTCGCTCGAGTGCGCGTCGCTCGTCTCGAAGGATCCACCCACCTCGGACCCCAGGAGCTACGCGGGCGCGCGAGTCGCGGTGACGGCACGAGCGACGCGGCTCTTGTACCGAGCGGCCGTGTTGTCGTGGATGACGTTGAGCTTGGCTGCCTTGTCGATCCGCTTCATGGCGGTGGGCAGGACCTTCTGAGCCTCTTCGGCCGAAGATGCGTTCAAGACCTGCTTGATGGCCGTCCGCATGGCGGACCGGGTCTTCTTGTTCGCTTCTCGGCGTTGTTCGGACTGGCGCAGGCGCTTGGCTGCTTGCTTGGAATTGGTCATGGCTACTTCAGCTCTTCCATCTTCTCGGCGACGTCCCGGTAGCCGATGTCCACCTCGTAGATGCGTACGTAGAATGAACGGGCGACGGCCGCGTCTCCCTCCATCTCCGAAATGGACCCGAGATTGTACAGGATCTCCTTCTTGCGGTCGCTCATCTCGGACAGGCCGCCGAGCGCCGTCGCGTACTGGCTCCGCGCCAGATCGAGGAACCCCTTGCGCTGGAAGCACTGACCCAGCAGGAACAGCGCGTCCGTCCGCAGCCGGGGATCGAGGTTGGCCTTCTGCAACTCCACTACGGCGGCGTCCAGATCCCCGCGCCGCAGGAGCCGTTTCCCGAGCTGCAGACGGAGCGCAGCGTCGCCCGGCGACAGCTCGACCCGCCGGCGGTAGTCCCCGACCTCGAACTCCCGGTGCTCCGCCTCCAGCCGGTTCGCGGTGGACTCGTCCCCCGCCTTGCTCGCGCGCGCGATGCACTTCTTGAGCAGTTGGGATCGCAGGTCGCCGGCCCGTGCGACGAGCGCCGGGGAGTCCAGGCCGAGCGCGAGGACCCGTTCCACGGTCTCGCGCGCCACGTCGAGCTCCCCCAGCCGCTCGTGAGCCGCCGCGATCTCGAGGAGCGTCGCAGGGTCTCCGTCCTGACCGGCGGAGGTCTGCAACCCCGCGAGGTCGTCGCGCAGCTCCTGCTCGCTCCTGTGGCGCCGCCCCTCACGCTCGAGGCTGCGAGCCTTTTCCTTGTCCTTGATGAGCTCTCGGCTGTGCCCCACGTGCTCGATCCGGGTGTCGCTGAGCGCCGTCTCGGCAGCCAAGTCCTTGCGCGCCTTGAGAGCGTCGCGGTCGCGCGGGTCGGCCTCGAGCGCTCGCTCGTAGTACTCGAGGGCGCGGCGCGGGTTCCCCGTGTGCCGCATCATGGCGCCCGCCGACTTGAGCCCCTCCGGATTGCGGGGGGCGATCTCGGCCAGGAACTCGAAGACTGCGCACGCAGACTGGAAATGCCCCGCGCTCTCCAGAGCGCGGCCGAGGAGGAGGTTCGCCTCCTCGTCCAGGGGGTTCTGCGCGAGATAGTCCTCGAGCGCGTTCGCGGCGGCTGCGTGGCGCCGGAGCTTCAGCAAGGCCTTGGCTCGCGCCAGGGGCACGGCTCCACCGACGGAACGCAGGAGTCCCCCGCCGCGACGGGTCTGGTGTCGCTTCTGCAGAGCGCGCCGGAGGCCGGCTCGCGCAGGTCCGAGATCCGCATCGAGGTCCAGGAGCTGCCGATAGAGCTCGATGGCGAAGTCGTAGTTTCGCCGCCGGAGTGCCTCTTCGGCTTTCTGGATGTGCTTGAAGAGGTCCAAGAGGAATCGAGTTGCCTGCCGAGCGCGCGCCCGGGAACAACCGCTAGCTCTTCCGCCCGTGACGGAAACACGAATGCACGCCTCTCCGCGGGACGCTCGTCGGCCTGGGCGACACCGAATGGCGCAAGAGTCTAGCTCCCCGGGGTCGGAACGAGAGCCGGACAGGGAGCCGAGCGGCCGCCCGCACTCCGGCCTATAGTGGTTACCGCGGCTCGCTCCTGATGTCCGAAAAGCTCACCCTCAAGGTCGTCCACTATCCCGAGCCGGTCCTGCGCAAGCGCGCGGTCGAGGTCGGGCGGGTGGACGAGCACGTGCTCGAGGTGATCGCCTCGATGTTCCAGACCATGTACGAGGACCGCGGGGTGGGGCTCGCGGCGCCGCAGGTCGGGCTCGCACAGCGCATCCTCGTGATCAACCCCACCGGGGATCCGGCGCAGAAGTCGGAAGAGCTCGCCCTGGTGGACCCGGTCCTGGTCGACCGCTCCGGCTCCTCCGTGCGCATGGAGGAGGGCTGCCTGTCGTTCCCCGGAATCTTCGCCGAGATCGAGCGGCCCGATCGGTGTCGGGTGAAGGCGCTCGACCCCGAGGGCCGAGCCATCGAACTCTCGCTCGAGGGCTTCACGAGTCGCGTCGTGCAGCACGAGTACGACCACCTCGAGGGCGTCCTGCTGGTCGATCGCATGTCGCCCGCGGAGAAGGTGCGCCACAAGGCGGCGCTGGAAGAGCTCGTCCTCGAGTACAAGAGTCGACGCTCGAAGCGTTGACGCACGCCGTGCGGACGACGTTCGACCGCAGGCTCCTCTCGCCCTCCGAGGGCGGGTCCGTGGTCAGCATCGGCGTGTTCGACGGTGTGCACCTCGGCCACCGCGCGATCCTCGCCGCGAACGTCGCCCGCTCCCGCGAGCTCGGCTGCGTCCCGACGGTCGTCACGTTCAGGCGTCACCCCAAGCTCGTGATCCTGGGGCGAGCTCCGCGGATGCTGACGACGCTCGAGCACCGTCTCGAGCTCTTTCGACGCGCCGGCATCGAGCACACCGTCGCGTTGGCCTTCGACGAGGAGCTCCGTTCGATCCCGGCGGAGGAGTTCACGCGCCGATTCCTCGTGGAAGGCCTGGGGGCCCGAGCCTTCGTTCTCGGCTTCGACAGCAAGTTCGGCAATGCGCGACGCGGGACGCCGGAGCTATTGCGCGGGCTCGGCTACGACGTTCGAGTCGTGGAGAAGGTGATGGTGTCGGGCCGTGCCGTTTCCAGCACCGCGATTCGGGAGGCCGTCGAGCTCGGCGACCTGGAGGGAGCGGAGAGCATGCTCGGTCGCGCCGTGAGCGTCGTCGGACACGTGGTGCACGGTGATGCACGCGGCCGCCTGATGGGCTTCCCCACCGCCAACCTGTACCTCCACCACGAGCTCCATCCCCCCGAGGGCGTCTACGCCTGTCGAGCATGGATCCTCGCTGAGCCCAACCGCGAAGCCCCGATCGACGCGGTCGCGAACATCGGCTACCGGCCGACGGTGACGGGCGAACGCCCCGTCGCGCCCCTCGTGGAAGTCCATCTGTTCGACTTCGCGGGCGACCTCTATGGACGACGCGTCGAGCTCGCCTTCGTTCGGCGCCTGCGCGGGGAGATCCGCTTCGACGGGCTCGCGGCGCTGCGCGAGCAGATCGCCGCCGACTGCGTCGAAGCCCGGCGGGTGCTCGCGGCAGCCGGTGGCGATCGCTCTTCGGATCGATCGAACACACCGTCCGACGAAGTCTCCCCGCGCGGCCGCCGTTGACGGCGGCAGGTCGGGTGGCAACAATTCGCGCCCTCGATCGGGAACACCGGTTGGGTGGGTAGCTCAGTTGGTAGAGCACTTGACTGAAAATCAAGGGGTCGCCGGTTCAACTCCGGCCTCACCCACCAACCTGCGTGGGACGAGTCGATGACCCACCAGCCGCGCGTCATTCGACGCACCGATCCCACGCGGATCGAGATCGAGTGGGACGACGGTCACCACACGGTGTATCCGACGCGCGCGCTGCGCGGCATGTGTCCCTGCGCTCAGTGCGTCGACGAGCTGACGGGAGTGCGCCGGCACGATCCCGATGCCGTGCCTTCGAACCTGACCCATCGCGAGGTGACGCTCGTGGGCAACTACGCCATCGCGCTGCAATTCTCCGACGGACACCACACCGGCATCTACCCCTTCGCGATGCTGCGCGCGAACGATCCGGCCGCTCCCGCGTGATCTCGTTCCAGCGCGACACGCCGGAGCCCGGCGACGCGGAGGCCTTCGAAGCGGCGCTGCTCGCCTTGAAGACGCTCGCGCGAGGGAAGAACGCGCGACCGTCGCGCAAGGATGCCCGCGCCCTGCTCGTTCCCATGGGCACGCTCCTCCCGAGCTGGTCGAGCGACGCCCTCGCGGCCGCCCTCGAGCGCATCCGCGAGGTGACGAAGGGGTTCCCCGAGGCTTGGCGGGCGGCCATCTCCGAGGAGCTCGAGCTCGCCTGTACGGAGTACGTGACCTCGGTCGACGAGCGCTATCTCGGAATGAAGGACTACGACTTCGCCTACACGTCGGGCGCCCGCGAGCGGCTCGAGGCGCGGCTGCGAGCGTGCGCGGCAATGGGCCATCCGCTCCCCGAGGGCATGCTCCGTCGGATCGCCGGCGCGGACGCGATCTACGCTCCCTATCTGAAGCGCAGCCGGGACGGCGGGTGATCCCATCCCCGTCGGACGGCGCCCGCTGCCGCGAGCGAGCGTCCGTGGAACGGGTCCAGGAGAGCGATTTCCCCGCGCATTCGCCCGCACACTCGACGGGAGTCGGACTTTCGCGCAGGCCGCCGAGCCGCAGGGCATGCTTCCGAACGCGGAGGCAGGGAAAACTGGGCCGAATCGGGGTCTGGAACTGACCTCGGGCGCTCGGCATGCTCTCGACGGTGAGTCCCACATCTCGAGACACAGGAATCCCTCTCACTTCCGGAGTGCAAGGCATGAAGAATCTCCTCACCCCCGCGCTGGCGATCGCCTTGATGGCGGCGCCGGCCTTCGCGGCGGATCCCGAGCCGGCAACCGACAGCGACTGGGCGAGGCTCGATCGCGAGATCGGTGCGCTGGCTTCCTCGGTCAACCGAGCGGCCAACCAGACGAGCGTGGGCGGGCTCGTGCGCGCCTTCTATGCCCGGTCTTCCGACGACGCCTTCGAGCTCGACGCTGCCGGCGACGAATTCCAGGTGAACTCGGGCAACCAACTGGGCGGCTTCCTCCTCAAGGACATCGACGTCTTCGCCGAGGGAGCGGTGAACGAGAACTATTCCTGGCGGATCAGCTTCGATCTCGACGAAGGCAGCGACGCCTGGCTCGAGGACGGTTGGGCCCGTGTCAACTGCGGGAGCGGCGTCCAGTTCCTGGCCGGCAACTTCAAGTCACCCGTGCTCCAGAGCAACCGGGTGGCGCCCGAGAACCTGCTCTTCGCGGACCGCACGTTCATCGGCCAGATCTTCGACGTCTGGGACGCCGGCGCGATGGCGACGGGAACCTTCGGACCGGTGCGGGGCTTCCTCGCCGCCCAGAACGGCTTCGACAACGCGGCCGAGGACATGCTCGTGAGCAGTCGGGTCGAGCTGAGCCTCAACGGCGGCACGGGGATGGCCGAGGGCGCGCAGGGATCCGACGCCGAGCTGGCAGCCACCTTGGGCCTCATGTGGTTGAAGGACGAGTCCGACGTGGCCGAGGGCGACGCCTTCGGCGGCGACGTGGGCGTGACGGCCGGCCTGTTCTCCTTCCACGGTGAAGTCGTGCACTTCGACGGCGAGCTCCTCGCCGACTCGACTGCGGGCACGACCCGCCTCTCGGGCAACGACTTCTTCGGCCAGGTGATGATCCCCATCAACTATGCCGAGGTCGTCGGGGCAGGCTTCGAGACCGAGGACGCCACCCTGTGGAACAGCTCGGTGTCCGTGATGCTCGACGCCCTCGATCTCGAGATCGGGGCGCGCCTCGAGGTCTACGACGATCCGGGCAACACGCGCTCCGCGACCGTCGGCGCCAACTGGTACCGCAGCCAGCGCGAAGTCGTGTGGCACGCGGGGGTCACCCAGGTGCGCAGCAACGAGCCTGCGGGCACCACCAACTCTCCCCCCACCGTGGCGTCTCAAGGCCTGGGCGACGCAACGCTCATCCAGGTCGGTCTCAGCGTGGGGATCACGACGACCACGTTCTGATCGCCTCGGCATCCGATCGACGGCCCTGCCGCTTTCCCGAGCGGCGGGGCCGCTTCGTTTTCCCGGGGCGATCGGGCAAAGTCGAGCTCCGCGAAGCCGATACCCTGGACACGAGAAAGTGATGAGCGCCTCCAAGCAACCGAACCGGCTGATCCGCGAGACGAGCCCCTACCTGCTCCAGCACGCCCACAACCCCGTGGATTGGTACCCGTGGGGCTCGGAGGCGCACGAGCGGGCGAAGCGCGAGAACAAGCCGATCTTCCTCTCCGTCGGCTACTCCGCCTGTCACTGGTGCCACGTGATGGAGCGCGAGTCGTTCGAGAACGCGGAGATCGCGCGGGCGATGAACGAGTGGTTCGTCAACGTGAAGGTCGATCGCGAGGAGCGACCGGACCTCGACGACATCTACATGAAGGCCGTGCACGCGATGACCGGGGCCGGCGGATGGCCGATGAGCGCCTTCCTGACGCCCGACCTCGAGCCCTTCTACGGCGGCACCTATTTCCCGCCGGAGGGTCGCTACGGTCGGCCCGGATTCCGCGACGTGCTGCGCGCGATCCACGAGAACTGGGAGCGGACTCCGGAGAAGCTGAAGGCGCAGGGCAAGCGTCTGACGGAGATGATCGAGAAGGAAGCTCGCGCGGACACGAGCGCCGAGCTCGACCCCGGCATCCTCGAGCGCTGCTTCCAGCAGCTCTATTCGAACTTCGATCCGACCTGGGGCGGCTTCGGTCACTCGCCGAAGTTCCCCCACGCGATCGATCTGCGCCTGTGCCTGCGGGAGTGGAAGCGCACCGGCAATCCGCTCGCGCTCGAGGTCGCCACGACCACGCTCGACAGGATGTCCGAAGGCGGTGTCTACGATCAGCTCGGCGGCGGCTTCCACCGCTACAGCACCGACGAGATGTGGCTCGTGCCGCACTTCGAGAAGATGCTGTACGACAACGCGCTGCTCGTGCCGGCGTACCTCGACGCGTTCCTCGTCACCGGGCGCGAACGCTACGCACGCGTCGCGCGCGAGTGCTGCGAGTGGATGCTCGCCGAGATGCAGACGCCCGAGGGCGGGTTCGCGAGCACTCAGGACGCCGACACGGAGGGCGAGGAGGGACTGTTCTTCACGTGGACACCGGCCGAGCTCGACCTCGTGCTCGGCGAGCGGCTCGGCCGCTGGGCCGCCGAGTGGTACGGCGTGACGCCCGAGGGCAACTTCGAGCACGGCCGCAGCGCGCTCTGGCGCCATCAGGAGGCCGCGGACATCGCGGCGAGGCTCTCGATCGACAAGGTCGAGCTCATCGCGGCCATGCAGGGCGCCAGGGAGAAGCTCCTCGTCGCCCGCGCCGAGCGTGTGCGACCCTCGACCGACGACAAGACTCTCGCGGCGTGGAACGGCCTCGCGATCTCGGCCCTGGCCCAGGCCTTCCGGGTGCTCGGCGACGAGCGCCATCTCGACGCCGCGCGCGGCGCCGCGAATCACGTGCTCGGGGTGATGCGCCAGCCGGATGGCCGCCTCTTCGCGACCTCGCGCGGCGGGCGCACGCACTTGAACGCCTACCTGCCCGACTACGCCTACACGATCGCGGCCCTGATCGACCTCTACGAGTCGGACTTCGACGAGCGCTGGCTGCGCGAGGCATCGAAGCTCGACGACGTCCTGGAAGAGCGCTTCCTCGACCGCGAGCGCGGCGGCTACTTCATGACCGGCGAGGGTCACGAGGAACTCATCGCGCGCCTCAAGGAGCCGCACGACGGGGCGCTCCCCGCCGCGAACGGCGTGCAGGTCGGCAACCTCATCCGGATGGCGGAACTCCTCGGTCAGCCGCGGCTGGCTTCGCTCGCACAGACCTGCATCACGTCGATGGGCGACCTCGCGAACCGCTATCCCTCGGCGCTCACGCAGCTCTTGCTCACGGTCGACCACATCGCTGCGGGCGGCCGCGAGATCGTGATCGCGGGGGAGCTCGGGGACCCGCTGGTCCAGGCGATGCTGTCTCGCGTCCGCGGCACGTACTTGCCGCAGCGGGTGGTCGCGCTCGCGCACTCGGGCGCCGACCCCGAGCTCTTGCCGCTCTTGCGCGGCCGCACACGCGGCGCCGATGGGCCGCGCGCGTACGTCTGCCGCAACTACACCTGCGGACTGCCCCTGTCCACGGCCGAGGAGCTGGCCGAAGCGCTGCGCTGAGCTCGCCGCGGTCAGTGTTCGGGATCGGGCGCGTTCGCAGTGCCCCCCGCGCGCATCGGCTTGCCCATCACCGCTCTCGCCCCGTATGCGAGGCGCTCGTGGATCTCGCGGTCGAAGGCCGGGTGACGGGGATCGGGCGCGAACCCGCGGTGCTCGGAGTCGCACACGTAGCACTGGACCACGTTCCCCGCGATTCGATACAGGGCGAAGTCGACGGCCGCGGCGGCGAACAGGCTCACGTAGTGCGTCACGGGCGCCAGCACGGCGGCCACGACGACGATCGCGAGCCCGACGAAGCGCGGGAAGTCCTTGCGCGTGAAGAGCTCGGGATGCCCGCAGGCCACGCATCCGCGCAGACCGCCCACCTCCGTGATCGATCGGAGGTGGAGCTCCATCCCGCTGCCCTTCGCCCCGAACTCGAGGAAGCTCGTGGCGATGAGGTCTCGGACTCCCACCCGCGCAGCGACCTCGGCTCCGAAGCGCAACCGGACGCTCTCGCTCAAAGCGGCACTCCGTAGGAATCCTGCAGGGAGATCGAGACCGCCGTCCCGATCAGGACGAGCACGGTCGATGCGTACAGGATGCCCGTGGCCGAGCGCGTGTTCTCGAAGCGCAGGGAACTCGCCGTCATCCACGCGAAGGAGAGCGGTAGCAGGAGCCCGACCGCGACCCGAGTACCGAGGTGGAAGAGACCCCACGCGCCGAAGAGCGGACGCTCGAGCGTCTCGATGCGCTCGGAGAAGACGAGACACGAGGCGCCGATGAGCCCGAGCGAGACGAGCATGCTCACGACCGCAACCCGGTTGAGCCGTGCGAGGTGGCGCACGTCGAGGTTCGGCACCGTGAGGTACCAATGCCCGAGGACCATCGCGAGCGCGACGCTGCCCGCAACCGCACCCGTCGCGAGCGCCGTGAGGCTGGCCAGCGCGAGGCCGGGGCCCGATGCGACATCGGCGCGATCGATCGCGACGACGAGCGCGCCGCTCGCGCCGACCAAACCCGTGCACAGGCCGAGGACCCAGCGGATTCCGCGCGTAGGACCCGAATACACCGGATAGGCGGCGACGGCGAGAGCGGGCAGGATCACGCTCGCATCGAGCCATGGGGACTCGGACGCGGGATCGGCGGCGAGTCGGGGAAGGACGGCGGCGCAAGCCAGCGGCACCATGGCGGCAGTGCCCATGATCCTGTAGAAGAGCACGCCCACGGGCGCTCTCGGAACGAAGGCGAGCGCGAGGAGCAGCCCGAAGCCGATCTCCAGGCAGAACTGCGTTCCCAAGGCGCTCCAATCCATCGCGCCATTCTAGTCAGCCGAACCCGCTCGAGCCCTTTCGTTACATGTCGCAGCTCAAGGTGATGGTCACAGGCGCGAGCCGGGGAATCGGCCGAGCAATCGCTCTCCGCTTCGCACGCGAAGGAGCGATGGTCGCCGTCGCGGCACGCACCGCGGCCGCGCTCGACGAAGTCGCGGCGGAGATCGAAGCCGCCGGAGGCGTCGGTGTCCCGTGCCAGTTCGACGTCGGCGACCTCGGGACGGTCGAAGCGGCGCTGTGGCGCGTGCTCGAAGCCACGGAGGGCGTCCTCGACGTGTTGGTCAACAACGCGGGGACCTTCCTCGTCAAGCCGATCTGGGACATGCGCGCCGAGGACTTCACGCGCATGATCGAGGTCAATCTGAACGGGCCGTTCTTCTGCACGCTCGAGGCGCTGGACGGTTTGCTCGCCAGCAAGCGCGGCCACGTCATCAACATCAGCTCGACGGCCGGTCTGCGGGGCTTCGCGGGCGACACGGCCTATTGCGCCAGCAAGTACGGGTTGCGCGGCTTCAGCGACGCGCTGCGCGAGGACCTGCGCGCGAAGGGCGTGCGCGTCACGACGGTCTACCCGAAAGCGACGGACACGGCGCTCTTCGACGGCGTCCCGGGAGATTGGGACCGCTCGACCATGGACAAGCCGGAAGACGTCGCCGAAGTCGTGTGGAAGGCCTACAACGCCCCGGCGGACGCCGACGTCTCGGACATCGAGGTCTGACGCTCGAAGGCGCAAACGCGAAGCGAAGATGGTTCGCGGGTGCGCTACACGCGCACGAGACCCAGGAATTCGTTGCGCGTGAGAGCGTCGTCCCTGAAGGATCCGAGCAAGCACGACGTCATCGCGGAAGAATTCTGCTTCTGGACGCCGCGCATCATCATGCACAGATGTTGCGCGTAGGCGACGACTCCCACGCCCTTCGGCGTGAGGACCGTGCGAATCGCCTCGGCGATCTCGACCGTCATGCGCTCCTGGACCTGGAGCCGCCGCGCGAAGACGTCGACGATGCGCGGGATCTTGGAGAGGCCGATGATCTTGCCGTCGGGGATGTAGGCGACGTGCACGCGGCCGAAGAACGGCAGCAGGTGGTGCTCGCAAAGGCTGTAGAACTCGATGTCGCGGACGACCACCATCTCGGAGCAGTCCTCCTGGAACACACCCTTCCCGACGACCTCCGCGACCGTCTGGGAGTAGCCGTGAGTGAGCTCTTGCAGGCTGCGCTCGACGCGCTCCGGCGTGCGCGCGAGACCCTCGCGAGCGGGGTCCTCGCCGATCCGAGTCAGGAGCTCGTGGACGAGGTCTTCGATCGGGCGTGCTCCGGTCCGTGGTAGTCCACGAAGTTGTTCCGGCTCTCGTACACTCGAATCCGGTGTAGGCGACATCCTTCGAAGGCCTCGATCTCGGGTTCGAGCCGCGACCAGAAGGCCACGGCCAGGTTCTCTGCGGTCGTGACCATCCCCTCGAGGAACGGCACGTCCGTGGACAGGTTCTTGTGGTCGACCTCGCGGATCAGTTTCTCCTCGAGCAGGACCATCAGGTCGGAGAGGTTCATCACCATCCCCGTCACCGGGGACACCCGGCCGCGCACGACCACCTCGACGGCGTAGTTGTGGCCGTGTGTCGTGTTGCAGGGTCCGAACACGCGCAGGTTCTCCGCGTCGGAGAGCTCGAGGCTGTGCAACCGGTGGGCGGAGCTGAACTCCTCGCGACGCACGATCTCGACGGTCGGAGAGTTCTCTTGGACGGTGGCCATGGGTCGACGGATCCCGGAGAAATTCGCTCTCTCGGGCCGTTATCCTACACGAGAGCTTTCCCCACCCCCCGAGGGGCCGAACGAGCAGCAGATGGCCATCGAACGCGTCTGGATCGAGGAGGGCTGCATCTCCTGCAACCTGTGCGAGGACCTGTGCCCCGAGGTCTTCGAAGTGCCCGCGGGCGGCGAGTGTCGACCGACGAAGGACCACCGCGAGCACTTGACCGGCGATCCGGCGACGGACGCGAAGATCCGGGAGGCCGCCGACTCCTGCCCCGTCGAGGTGATCAAGCTGACCGTCCGCGGTGAGGGCGCTGCGGACGAGTAGGGTGATTTGCGGAGGGCTGTACCCGCCAGCATCGGCGAGGCTAGATCCAGCGCAAACCCCTCGATGATTCCAGTACGAGTGACTCGAGGCGATGCGACCCCTGCGACGAGATCCGTCGGCCGCACCACCGAAGACGCTTTTTCAGCAGCTCCTGGACTTCTCTTCAAGGTATGGATTCCGCGAGGAATCACCCCATGAGGGACACCATGGAGACGACCATGATCGCACCGGAGCAAGCCACCCGCCTGCTGCCCCTCCTCCGCTCGATCGGCGAGGAGATCCTGGAGCGGGCCGCCCACGTCGCACGTCTCGAGGACATGCTCTCCGCCTTGTCCTCGGCGCCGCGCGCACACGCCGCGGAGATCGCGAGCAAGCGTGCGGATTTGGCCTACCAGAAGCGAGAGCTGCGCGTCGCCGAGAACGAGCTCGCTCGTCTCGGCTGCCAGATCGATTCCCTCGAACCGCTCACGTTCCGCATCCAGACGACCGACGACCACGGATTCACGTGGAGGCTCGGCGACCCGACTCCCACGGGTAGCCTCTCCTGAGAGACCTCACGCGCCCCCGCTGAACCCCGCGCCCCCGAACGCCCTTTCACCGGGCGTCGGGGGCGCGATCGTGTCGGTGCGGCCGAGGCTCCGACAGGGCTCGAGCGGCCGTCGTGACACGAGAGCGGGCGTCGTCGCTTCGGCATAGAATCGCGCGCCCATGGCCGCCCGCCGCTCGAGCCTTCCCCGCGATTCGGTCAGCGCCTGGGTGCCCTACTTGCTCGGAGCCGTCACGGGCCTGGCCTTGATGGCCGGTCTCCAAGAGCTCCGATCGAGTCGGGAACCGGACGTCGTCTTCTACCGGACGGTGCGCGACCTGGTGACGGGCTCGTTCGTCCGCGAGATCGATCGCGAAGCCCTGATCGACGACGCCCTGCGCGGCATGGTCGGGAGCCTGGACCCCTACTCGCGCTTCTACGAGGCGGCGGAGATCGGGGCCCTCGATCGCGAGACGACCGGCACCTTCACGGGCATCGGCGTCGTCTTCAAGCCTCCGTCGAGCGAGCGCCGCGTGCTGTTCCCCGTCCCCGGTTCACCGGCTGCCGGCAAGATCGACGTCGGAGACCGCATCCTCACGCTGGACGGAGTGGAGCTCTCGGGACTCGACCCCGGTGACCTGCAAGGCCGCATGTCCGAGAAGAGCGGACGCGAGGTCGTGCTCGGGCTCGAATCGCGCGAGGGCGAGCGCCGGGAGGAAGTCCTCGTCCCCGCGAAAGTCGTCGATCCCACCGTTCGACACGGGACGATGCTCGACTCGGAACTGGGTGTCGCCTACCTGGCCGTGCTCGCGTTCAGCAGCGAGACGCCGCGGGAGTTCGACGCCGAGATCGGTTACCTGCGCGCGCAGGGGATGCGTTCCCTCGTCGTCGACCTGCGCGGGAACCCCGGAGGCGTGCTGCAGGCGGCCGTGGCCCTGGCCAACCGATTCATTCCGGAAGGGAAGCTCGTCGTCACGCGCTCGAGGACGGAGGCGCGCCTCTACAGCGCCGATCCAGAGCTGGCGCAATGGGCGGGAACGCCGCTCGTGCTGCTCGTCGACGGAGAATCGGCCAGCGCGAGCGAGGTGTTCGCCGCAGCGATCCAGGACCATCGCGTGGGCGCGATCGTGGGGATTCCCACGTATGGCAAGGGCATGGTGCAGACGCTCGAATCCTACGGGAAGCGCGCGGTGGTGAAGCTCACGACGGCCTTGTACTACACGCCCGCGGACCGTCTGATCGACCGGTCCCATTCGTCGCAGTGCGCAGCCGGGATCGACCCCGATCTGTACATGCCGGTCGAACGCGGGGTCACTGCGCGCATCCACGGACACCTCTCGACCTACAGTCCGCCGCACGCGTTGCTCGCGAAGATCGAGCGCTGGGAGAGCGAGGAAGGGCTGCGCTTGGTCGCCGAATGGCCCGAGGATCCGCAGCGCGAGGCGGCAGTCGCCCTGCTCGCCGGCCGGCTCGACCTGGCGCGCGGCGGATGAACGCGCTGATCCTCGGGATCGAGAGCTCGTGCGACGAGACCGCTGCCGCGGTCGTCGAAGCGGGCGTCCACATTCGCTCGTCGGTGGTCGAGAGCCAGGTCGCGCTGCACGCCGAGTTCGGCGGAGTCGTGCCGGAGATCGCGAGTCGCTCCCACCTCCAGCGCATCCTGCCCGTCGTCGATCGCGCGCTCGACGAAGCCGGGGTCGGGCTCGCGGACCTCTCGGCGATCGCGGTCACGCGCCAGCCCGGTCTCGTCGGCTCGCTGCTCGTCGGCCTCTCGACCGCGAAAGCCCTGGCCTGGTCGCGGGGCCTGCCCTTGATCGGGGTGCACCACATCCAAGCCCACGCCTACGCGGCAACCATGGAGCACGGCGAGTTCGATCCTCCCGCTGTGGCGCTCGTGGTTTCGGGCGGACACACGGCGCTCTACCGCTACGAGTCCCACCGCGCGATGGAGCTCCTCGGCGAGACGCTCGACGACGCGGCGGGCGAGGCCTTCGACAAGGTCGCGTGGCTGCTCGGCCTCGGCTATCCCGGCGGGCCGCCCATTGCGCGCTTGGCGGAGCGCGGCGACCCGCAGGCGCTCGAGCTCCCCCGCTATCGACCGCGCGACGGCGTGCTCGGGTTCTCCTTCAGCGGCCTCAAGACCGCGGTCCTCTACCACCTGCGCGGGCAAGACGCCCTCGCTCCCACGCCTCCATCGGAATCGATCGCCGACGCGGCCGACGTGGCGGCGTCCTTCCAGGAGGCCGTCGTCGACGTGCTGTGCGAGCAAACGCTCGCGGCCGCACGTCGGGAGGGCGTCCATTCCGCCGTGGTCGCCGGTGGTGTGGCGTGCAACGCTCGACTGCGCGAGCGACTGTCGGAGGCTGCCCTTTCAATGGGCGTGCGCGCGTTCTTCCCGTCGCCGGCCTACTGCACCGACAACGCGGCGATGATCGCAGGCCTGGGCTATCAGCTCTGGCGCGATGGCCGAGCCGACGGCCTGGACCTCGACGCGAGCCCGAGCTGAGCCGTGAACGAGACCATGCTCCTCTGCCTCCTCCGCGAAGTGCGTTCGGGCGCGCTGCCGATACAGGAGGCGCTCGAGCGGTTGAGCCGGCTACCCTTCCACGATCTCGGCCACACGCGCGTGGACACGCACCGCGAGTTGCGTTGCGGCTTCCCGGAGGCCGTCTTCGGCGAGGGCAAGACCACCGACGAACTGGTCGACGTGGCGCGCGTGGTGGCCCGCGAGCACGGCCGCTTCCTCGCGACCCGCGTCCGACCGGAGGGCGCCCAGGCGCTGCTCGAGGCGTTCCCCGCGGCGACCCACCACGCGCGGGCGCGCGCCGTGACGCTCGGGGGAGAGGCGCTTCCCGGGGAGGGAGCGGTGCTCGTGGTCTCCGCCGGCACCTCGGATTCCCCGGTCGCCGAAGAGGCCGCGCTCACCGCCCGCGCGCTGGGTGCGCGGGTCGAGCTCCTGTGCGACGTCGGCGTGGCCGGGATCCACCGCCTCCTCGCCCACGGAGAGGCCCTGCGCCGGGCCCGCGTGCTCGTTGTGGTGGCCGGGATGGAGGGCGCGCTACCGAGCGTCGTCGGGGGCTTGGTCGACAGGCCGGTGATCGCGGTGCCGACGTCGGTAGGCTATGGCGCTTCCTTCGGCGGGTTGGCCGCGCTCCTCGCGATGCTCAACTCGTGCGCGGCGGGCGTGACGGTCGTGAACATCGACAACGGATTCGGAGCCGGCTACGCGGCGGCGCAGATCAACCGAGCGCATCCATGAGCAAGAGAGTCGACGCCGCCCTGGCGCTCGAGAACGGGACCGTGCTGCGTGGTCGCAGCGTCGGAGCGGCGGGCGAGCGCTCCGGCGACGTCGTGTTCAACACGGCCATGACCGGCTACCACGAGATCCTGACCGATCCGTCCTATGCCGGTCAGGTCGTGGTCATGACCTACCCGCTGATCGGCAACTACGGCGTCGCGGAAGAGGACGCCGAGAGCGAGCGCGCATGGGCGGAGGCCCTCGTGCTGCGCGAGATGTCGTCGCTCGCGAGCAGCCATCGCGCGACGCGCACGCTGCCCGAGTGGCTCCTCGACAACGGCGTCGTCGCGATCGACGGGGTCGACACGCGGCTCCTGACGAAGATCACGCGCACGTCCGGTTCGCTGCGCTGCGTCGTCTCGACCGAAGACCTCGACGCCGAATCCCTGGTCGCCAAAGCGCGCGCGGCCGCGTCCACGGACGGGCGCGACCTGGCTTCGACCGTCTCGTGCACGGAGCCGTACGACTGGAGCGCCGACTACGACGCTTCCTATCCGACCGAGACGCTCGCCCACGCTGCGGAGCGCCTGCGCGTCGTCGCCTACGACTTCGGCGCCAAGCGGAACATCCTGAAGAGCCTGGTACACGCCGGCTTCGACGTGACGGTCGTCCCCGCCTGGACGAAGGCGGACGACGTGCTCGGGATGGATCCGGACGCCGTGTTCCTCTCGAACGGGCCGGGTGATCCCGCCGCCGTCACCTCGGGGATCGACGCAGCGTCGGACCTCGTCGGCAAGAAGCCCATCTTCGGCATCTGCCTCGGGCACCAGATCCTCTCGATCGTGCTCGGAGCGCGCACGAAGAAGATGCCCTTCGGACACCACGGCGCGAACCATCCCGTGCGCGACGAGGTGACCGGCAAGATCGAGATCACGTCCCAGAACCACTCGTTCGCGGTGGAGCGCGAATCGCTGCCCGCGAACCTCGAGCTGACGCACGTCAACCTGAACGACGGGACGGTGGAAGGCTTCCGCCACCGCGAGCTCCCGCTCTTCACCGTCCAGTACCACCCCGAAGCCGCACCCGGCCCCCTCGATTCGTCTCACCTGTTCCTGCGCTTCCGGGAGCTGGTCCGCACGAGCTCGCGCTGAAACGAGCGCGGTCGAACGAAGGTCGTATCTTCGCCTGCGGGGTCGCGCTCGGCTTCACATGAGCGACACGGGGTCGACGTCGATCGACACGCGCAGGGTCGCACTGATCCGCGCGAGGTCGAGCGCCAGCGCTCGAACGCCCGCGAGCCCCGCCTCGTCGCGGCACTTGGCGAGCACGTGGTGTCGGTGTCGGCCCCGCACCAACGCGAGCGGCGCCGGCGCCGGCCCCAGGATGCTCACGCCGGCGAGTCGCGCCTCGCGTAGGGCTCGCGCGACCGCGGCGGCCGCGTCGACGACCGCCCCCTCGACGGAGCCCTCCACCACCGTGCGCAAGAGGCGCGAGAACGGCGGGTAGCCGAGCTCGCGCCGGAACTCGAGCTCGGCGCGCGCGAATTCCTCGTAGCGGTGACGCGCGGCGAGCGCGATGGCCGGGTGCTCGGGGGACGAGGTCTGCACGACGATTCGTCCGGGCTCGACGCCGCGGCCGGCGCGGCCGGAGACTTGCTCGACGAGTTGGAACGTACGCTCGGCAGCGCGGAAGTCCGGTAGGTGGAGCGCCGTGTCCGCGGAGACGATGCCCACGAGCGTCACGCCCGGGAAATCGAGCCCCTTGGCGATCATCTGCGTGCCGACGAGGACGTCGATCTCCCTGCGTCCGAACGCGGCCAAGGTCTCCTCGTAGTCCTCGCGCCGGTGCATCGTGTCGGAGTCCATCCTGCGCACGCGCGCCTCGGGCAGGAGCTTCGCGAGCGTGGCTTCGACGCGCTCGCTTCCGCCACCGACCATGCGCACTCCGGGACTGGTGCAGGTCGGGCAAGCCACGGGAACGAGCTTCTCCTCGCAGCACAGGTGGCAGACGAGCCGTTCGATCCGCCGGTGGAAGCTCATCGAGGAAGCGCAGCGCTCGCACTGGACGGTCGCGTGGCAGTCGCGGCACCACAGGACCGGCGCGAAGCCGCGGCGGTTCAAGAACAGGATCGACTGGTGGCCTAGCGCGTGCGTCTCCGTCAGCAATTGCCGCAAGCGCCGCGAGAAGAGCTCGAGTCCGCGCGAGTCCCGGTCGCGCGGCTCGTTGCGGAGGTCGACGACCTCGACCTTCGGGAGCGATCCCCCGCCGACCCGTTCGGGGAGGACCAGGTGGCGGAGGCGGCCCTCGCGCGCGGCTTGCCAGCTCTCGAGCGCCGGAGTCGCGGATCCGAGGATGCACACGGCGCCCGCGTCGCGCGCTCGGCGCAGGGCCAAGTCGCGCGCGTGGTAGCGCGGGGAGCTGGCTTGCTTGAAGGAGGAATCGTGCTCCTCGTCGAGGACGAGCACGCCGAGATCGTCCACGGGAGCGAAGATCGCCGACCGAGCGCCCACGACGACGCGTGTCTCACCGCGCTTCACGCGCATCCACATGCGCATGCGCTGGGCGTTGGTCATCCGGCTGTGGAGGACGGCCACGTCGCCGAAGCGCGAGCGGAACCAGCTCACGGTTTGCGGCGTGAGCGCGATCTCGGGCACGAGAACGATGGCTCCGCGTCCGGCGGCGAGCGCGTGCTCGATCACCCGCAGGTAGACCTCCGTCTTGCCGCTGCCCGTGACACCCTGCAGCAGGAACGCGGCGTGCTCGCGGGCGTCGATGCGCTCGCAGACGGTCTTCACCGCCCAACGCTGGCCCAGGTTGAGCGCCGCGGGCCGCAGTCGGAGGACGTCGTCCCCCGCCAGGTCGCTCGACTCCGGCTCCACCCAGGTGATCTGCGCCAGCCCCTTGCGGACGAGGGTCTTCGCGGGCGAGTCCGACAAGCCGGTGCGGCGCAACACGTCCACGAGCTCGATCGTTCCGCCGATCTCGACCAGGGTCCGCAGGAGGCGGTGTTGCTTGGGCGAGCTCTCCGCCAACTCGGTGAGCTCGGCCTCGCCCACCCCGGGCCGGGCCGCCACCACCTGCACGCGACGCGCCTCGCTCTCGCGCTTGAGCGTGCCCGGGAGGGCGGCGGCGAGGGCCTCGCCCCAGGAACAGGCGTATTCCTCCGCCATCCAACGCGTGAGCTCGAGCAGGGGTCGATCGATGACCGGTTCGGGATCGAGCAGGCGCGCGATCTCGCGCACGCGTTCGCCGGCGAGGGGCGAGCTGTCGTCGACGCGGACGACGACCCCCACTTCGCGCGCCTTCCCGAAGGGCACGACCACGCGCATTCCCGGTCGAAGCCCGGACGCGAAACCCTCCCCGACGAAGTAGGTGAACTCGCGCCTGACCGGCCGATTCAGGGCGACGTCGGCGAAGAGCCCGTTCTTCCGGCGCGTGGGTCGCGGACGCACGGCCGGCTCGGGAAAGAGCTCCGGCGTCTCCGTCCTGCCCGTCGATCGGCGCCGCACGAGAACCTCAGGGGCAAGCGCAGGGCGTTCCCCGGCAGCGGGGGCACCCGCGCGCGTACTTCTTGCGCGCCGCCTCTGCGAGATCGACTCCGCTGATGGAGGCGAGGGTCGCGAGCCAGGCCAGGACGTCGGCGAACTCGCCTTCGAGCTCTTCCTTCCGGCCCCTGCGCAGCGCGCGCGTGAGCTCGCCCACCTCCTCGCAGAACCACATGTGCGTTCCCTCCAGTCCGCGTTTCGAATCGCGCTCGAAGTAGATCGCTTCGATCAGTCGCTGGAACTCTCCGACCTCCACGATCAAGCCTCCCGCGAAACGGTTACCAGAGAAACGTCGACTTTCGCGCCGGCTTCCCCGGCGTACTCCGCGAGCGCCGAGCGGATGCCGCGGAGGCACTTCGACGTGGGGAGCTGCGCCGAGCGCAGGACCGTCGAATAGAACGCCTTTTCCCCCAACGCGGCGCCGCCGCGGTTCTCGAGGACGATCGGACCGCTGTTGGCGAGCAGGAGCCGGTCTCCCGGGGCGAGCGCGAGTTCCGTCACTTCCAGCCTGCGGTCGAACACGGGCCCCTTGTCGAAGCCGAGGGCGATGCCCTCGGGATGAACGAGGCGGAGCTTCCTGTCCTCGGCCGTGAAGCGCAGCAGGGGAACCTTGTGACCGGCGCACGCTACTTGGACGCGCGCCGTCGCCGGGTCGAGCAAGGCGTACAGAGCCGTCACGTACATCCCGCGCCGAACGTCGCGCACGAGCTCGCGATTCACAGCGCGCAGAGCCTCGCTGATGTCGCCGCCGCTGGAGAACCCTGCGCGCAAGTAGGCACGGGCCGTCGCACCGATGAGCGCCGCCGGAACGCCTTGACCGCTCACGTCGCAGCACAGGAGTCCGAGGCGGCCATCCTCGAGCTCGATGTAGTCGTGGAAGTCCCCGCCGAGCTGACCCGGCAGATGAATGGCCCCGACGTCGTAGCCCTCCACGAGCGGGGTCACCACGGGCAGGAGCGCCTCGCGCACGCCGCCGGCGAGCTCCATCTCGCGTTGACGGATGCCGAGCTCGAGCTCCGCCTCCCGCGCACCCAGGAGCTCGCGGGTCATGCGGTCGATCGAGCGCGCGAGGAGCTCGACCTCGCCGCCGCCGCGCGTGTGCGTGCGGTGCTCGAGGTCTCCTTTGCTGATCTGCCGCACGTCGTCGACGATCTCGTTGATCGGCCCGGCGACCTGACTCCCGACCCACAGCGCCACTCCGGCGCCGACGAGCACGACCAGGGCCATGACGGCCATGACGATCCGCAGCAGGGCGCCCCTCGAATCGTCGAGCACGTCCGGGACGATCCACTCGACGGGCTTCGGGGCGAGCGGCGCGCGGAACAGGGTTCCTTCCCGCGCTCCCGCGTCGTTCCACTCGACGACTCGACTCTCCACGCCGTTCGAGGAGACTTCCCTGTTCCCGACGGGCTCGAAGTCGACGCCGCGAGCGGTGAGCGCCATGGCTTCGGCGAGCCGCGTCTTCAGATCGGTGTCGGAGGGCTCGCTCAAGAGCCGGAAGCCCTCTTCGCGACCCCGGGAATTGACGCGCTTCTCGTGGGGAACGAGCAACTCGAGCGCCGCGACGGCCTTCGCCGGCTGGCGGTAGAACTGGCCGCGGCGAGTCGTCCCTTGGGCGTCTTCGAACGCGACCGGGAAGGTCTGGCCCCCGTCCGGAAGGACGCGCGGCTCCTCGGACTGGAGCTTGAAGCGCGGCGCCTCCAAGCCGAGGACGATCACTCCCCTACCGGCCTTCTCGAGCGCCTGCCGGCGGATGTTGTCCGCGACGCTGGTCGAGGTGCGGTAGAGCACCGTCCCCGCGATCGACGCCACGACGGTGAGCGCGAGCGTCATCGCCAGGGCGAAGCGGGACATGAGGCCGAGCCCCGAGATGCGGAGCTCGAAGTCCTTGCCAGCCTTGCGCATGGATCACACCGTCCAGCTACCCGCCTCGGCGAGCAGGAAGCGACCGATCGCCAGGATCGCGAAGCCGTAGATTCCCGCCCCCACGTCGTCGAGCAGGATGCCGTCCCCACCGCCGACCGCTTCGAGGCGCCGCAACGGAGGCGGCTTCACGACGTCGAAGAAACGGAACAGAGCGAAGCCGACCGCCAGCGTCAAGTAGCTCGGGCCACGGACCCAGGCTACCGTCAGGAGGTACCCGATGACTTCGTCCAGCACGAAGAAGCCGGGATCCTTGCCGCGAGCGCGAGCCTCCGCCCAGGGTGCGAGCGCTCGACCCGCGGCGTAGAGGACGGCGCACACGAGTAGGGTCCAGAGCAGGTAGTGCTCCGACTCGCGCAGGAGGAAGGCGAGCGCGACCCCTCCCAGGGTTCCGAAGGTGCCCGGGGCCAGGGGGGAGCAGCCGAGGAATCCGAACGTGACGATTCCGAGCCGGAGCGCGTTCACCCGGGTCCCCCGGCGAGCAGACGGCGAGTCTTCATCACGTACGACGCTCCGGATCCAAGGGACGTCACGAGCGTCGCCCAGACGAAGACGTGGACGAGGACGCCCAGCGCGTCGCGCAGGACAGCCGGCCAGGGAAAGGCGTCGTGGGCCAACGCACCGGCGATCGCGACGCACTGCACGATCATCTTGATCTTGCCGAACCAGTCCGCCGGGAACTCCCGACCGAGGCTCTCCACGTAGCCCCGAATTCCCGTCACGAGGAATTCGCGCGCGAGGACGACCACCACGATCCAGGCGGGGAACCAGCCTCGCGACCATTCCATGACGGCCAGGAAGATCATCGAGCCGAGCACCAGCACCTTGTCCACGAACGGATCCGCGATGCGCCCGAAAGCGGTGACGAGGTTGTCGCGCCGCGCGAGCCAGCCGTCGACGAAATCCGTCGAAGCCGTGACGATGAACAACCAGAACGCGACCGGGAAGAACCAGCCGGGTATCGAGCCGCTGCGCCCGCTCCCCGCCGAGTCGAACACGGCGAAGAGCACCAAGGAGCCGGCGAATCGGACGGCGGTGATCCGATTGGGCCAGTGGGCAAAGACGCCGCTCAAGGCTATTCCTCGTCGCCGCAGACGAGGTTGAAGTCCTCGTCCACGTCCCGGACCGGCACTCGCACGCGCTCACCCACCTGCGCCTCGATGCCGCGGACGATCACGATGGGATCGACCTCGGGGGCGTCCGAGTCCGTGCGCCCCACTCGACCGAAGCGCGAGTCGCCGTCGACGGTCACGAGCACCTCCGTGCCGATGCGCGCGCGTTGGCTCGCACCCAGGACCTCGTTGCGGACCGCCAGGACCGCGTCGTAGCGCTCCGCGATCACGTTCTCTGGAACGCGGTCGGGGGCCTCGAAGGCGGCCGTGCCCTCCTCGGGCGAGAAGGGGAATGCGCCCATGCGTCCGAGCCGGTACGCGCGCACGAACTCGAGCAGCTCTTCGAGGTCTTCGTCCGTCTCCCCGGGGAACCCGACCAAGAGCGTGGTGCGCAGCGTCAGCTCCGGGACTTCCTCGTACAGCCGGTCGAGGATCGCTCGCACCTGGTCTCCGCTGCCGGCGCGGCGCATCGCGCGCAGCACGTTCGTGGCCGCGTGCTGCACGGGCATGTCGAGGTAGGGGAGCACGCGCGGATGCTCGCGCAGGAGCTCCGTCAGCCGCCACGGGAAGCGATTGGGGTAGGCGTACATGACGCGCACGCGATGGTCGCCCTCGAGCTCGGCCAGCGCTTCGACCAGATCGGGCAGCTCCAGCCCGAGGTCGCGGCCCCAGGCCGTCGCGTCCTCGGCCACGAGCACGAGCTCGCCGACGCCGGCATCGATGAGCTCACGCGCTTCGTCCTGCATGGCGTCGAGGGCCTTCGAGCGGTGGCCGCCCCGAATGGAAGGGATCGCGCAGAAGCTGCACGTGTGGTCGCAGCCGTGCGAGATGCGCAGGAAGCTGTAGGAGGAAGGCGTCGAGAGCAGGCGCGAACCCTCGCGCGCCGACCCGGGTCGCTCGGCGGCCGCGAGGTAGCGCGGGATCTTCTTCCCGCGCGAGAGGTCGCGGACGGAGTCGGCGAGCGCGCGGTAGTCGGAGATCTCGGCGAACAGGTCCACCTCGGGGAAGCGCTCGGCGAGCTTGCGCTTGTAGCGTTGAACGAGACAACCGGCGACGACCACGCCTTCGAGCTCCCCGCGTCGCTTGCGTGCGAGCAGGTCGCGGATCGCCGTCTCCGATTCTTCGCGCGCGGGCCCGATGAACGAACACGTGTTCAGGATGGCGATGTCCGCGACGTCGGGATCGCCCGTCACGAGCAGACCGGCTTCTGCCAGGCGACCGAGCATGACCTCGGAATCGATCAGGTTCCGGGCGCAGCCGAGGTGGACGAGGGCGACGGCACGGACGTCTCGGGAGGCGCGACTCATGCGGTGGGGTGCCGCGGCGGCACGGACGCGAGGAGAGCGCTTCCGGATCGACGGGCGATCGATGGCTGCGGAGGGAAGCGACGCGCGAATCGAGCTCAGGAGGAAGCTGGCGCGATCGCCATCCACTCCTCGCGGGACAGGAGTATATCGCGGTGCCGTCCGCCCAGGTACGGGCCGATGACGCCCCGATCCTGGAGCTGGTCCAACAGGCTCGTCGCTGCCCGGAAGTCCATCTCGAACTCGCGCTGGACCATCGATACCGCGACCCGACCGCGCTCGATGATCATCAGTCCCGCATCGAGCAAGAGGTCGTCGTGGGAGCGTCCGGCCGCTCCTGCAGCGACTTTCTTGCGTGAACCCGAGGTCGCTCGTCCCCTCTTCGAGTCCGAGGCCGAGCGCGCGGAAGTCGTCGAGCGCGGCGCGCGAGCGAGCTCGCGCGCGGGCCTCCGCGCACCCCTCCGCGCACCCTCGGGGGGCGCGGACCGCGGGAGCTCGCGCGTCGTTTCCTTGGCCGACGCCGGCACCGCCTCGACGGCGGTCTGGCTCACGCGCCCGTCGGCCGAGCCCCACTCCTCGAGGTCTTCTTCGTCCTCCTCCTCGTCGTCCTCGTCATCGTCGTCATCGTCGTCCTCCTCCTCGTCATCGTCGTCGTCCGCGTCTTCCTCTTCGTCTTCTTCGTCGTCGTCCTCCTCCTCGTCGTCTTCCTCTTCGTCCTCGTCGTCGTCGTCCTCATCCTCGTCGTCGACCGCGGAGTCGTCGTCCTCCCAGAGCTCGGTTTCCTCCGACTCCTCGTCTTCGGCGACGACCTCGAGAACCTCGACGATCTGCTCGGGACGCGGCTCGTGCTCGAGGGTGCCTTCGTCGTCCGAGGGCCAGGCGAACTCGGGCTCGGTCTCCGTCGAGACCTCCTTCGTCGCCGTCGGGATCTCCCACTCCGAGGCGAGGGCGGGCTCGAGTTCCGGAACAGCGAGCTCGTCCGGGTCCTCTTCGACTTCGTCCGCTTCGTCGAGCTCCCAGATCGGCGGAGAGACGAACCCGTCGCCGCTCCCGCGGCGCGTGGAGTCGAGGATGCGGACGGAGGGATCGCCGGCTATCGCGCTCGATCGGGCGGCCGCTTCGGTCCCGCGGGCGGCGGGTCGACTCGCGGCGGGACGGGCTCGTGCCGGAAGTGCGGCAACCAGATTCGCGCCAACGCGCTCATCGGCATGGTCGCCCAGGGAGGAGGGTTGGACGACGGCTTGATTCTCACCCGAACGAGAGGATGCCTTGGATTCATGGAGAGCGCTCGATTGGGCCCGATGACGCTCCCGGGGTCCGCCGCGCAGGCGGAGGTCGATGGGATGGGCGGGAACGATGGGCTCGGAGTCCTCGTTCACCGGCAAGAGAGCCGCGGCCTCGGCCGAGCTGACCCCTGCGGCATCGTTTTCCCTAAGAACGGCCGATACCTGCATCGTCTCGCCAAGTTTCGCGGGGATTCTCGAGCGCGCGGGAATCCACGCGAACCAAACGGCGGCGCACGCGACGAATGCACCCACGATCAGGGACAGCACCCCGGCGAGGACCGGGTTCCCGAGCCAGCCGGCGAACCACCCACCGACGGCTCCGCCCGAACCCGGCCAGACGGTGCCCAGGATCCAGGCCGTTCCGAGGAGCAACCCACCGATACCGGCCAGGTGCCGACCTGCGGAAACGGGTCGCGGAGCGAAGAACAAGAGTCCCCCCAAGAGGGCGACCAGGATCGCGGACGCGAAGCTCGGGAAAGCTCCGAAGGCACGGACGACGGCGACGACGACCGCGGTGGTGGGGTTCGGCTCCTCGCGCGCGCCGTCCTCGACCCAGTACATCGCGATGGAGAAGGCCAGGAAAGCGCCGGCCGCGAAGAACAGGAGGCCGAGAGCGTCCTGAGCCGGGCCCTTCGATCGATTCTCGTTACTCATCGGTGGCTCCATTGCCCGAGGGCGTGCCGTTCATCTCGTCCCAGTCCTCGATGGTCATCAAGACCTCTCGCGCCTTGCTTCCCTTGTGATCTCCGACGATACCCGCTTCCGTCATCATGTCGATCAGCCTGGAGGCTCGCGTGTATCCGACTCCCATCGCCCGTTGCAAGAGGCTCGCGGACCCGCGCCGGGACTTCAGGATCACCCGCACCGCTTCGTCCCACAGGTCGTCGCGCTCGCCCTGGTCGTCGGAGGTGGCCGTCCGGACGCCGGTGGCCGACTGGACGAGCTCCTGGTTGAAGTTCGGGGCCGAATCCTCGCACACGAAGTCGACCAGGGCCTGGAGCTCGTGGTCCTCGACGAGCGCGCCCTGGACCCGCTTGACCTGGGAGGACTGCGGGGGGGTGTAGAGCATGTCCCCCTGCCCGAGGAGCTTCTCGGCCCCGCCCACGTCCAGGATGACGCGGCTGTCCACCTTGCTCGCCACCTGGAAGGCGATGCGCGTGGGCAGGTTGCCCTTGATGACCCCGGTGATGACGTCGGTCGAGGGGCGCTGCGTGGCGACGATCACGTGGATGCCGACCGCGCGCGACTTCTGCGCGAGGCGCGTGATGGCGAGCTCGGCTTCCTTCTTGGCCGTCATCATCAGGTCGGCCATCTCGTCGATGACGACGACGATGTACGGGACGTGGCGCGGGGTGCGTTCCTCGTCGAAGTCCTCGCCCAGGTGCTCGCGCAGCTTCTCCTCGCCGAGCCCGTTGTAGGACTTGATGTTCTTCACCCCGGCGTTCTTGAAGAGGTCGTAGCGCCCCTCCATCTTCTCGACGACCCACAGGAGCACGTTCGTGGCCTGTTTCGCGTCGGTCACGACGGGCAGCATCAGGTGCGGCACGCTCGAGAACATCATCAGCTCGACCATCTTCGGGTCGACGAGGATGAGCTGCACGTCGTGCGGTGAGCGCGTGAGCAGGATGCTCGCGAGGATCGTGTTGATGCAGACGGACTTGCCCGAGCCCGTCGTTCCCGCGATCAGGAGGTGCGGCATGCGCGCGAGGTCCGCGACGATCGAGTGACCCTCGGTGTCCATGCCGAGGAACATGGGCAGCGCCGCGAAGTTCTTGTCGTAGGCCTCCTGGCTGACGAGCTGCGAGAGGCGCACGACGCGCCTTCCGCTCGCGTTCGGCACCTCGATGCCGATCGTCGACTTGCCCGGGATGGGCGCGATGATGCGCACGCTCTTCGCCTTGAGGGCCGCGCTGATCTCCGAGGACAGCGCGGTCACCTTGTTCATGCGCGTGCCCTGCGCGACCTCGAGCTCGTAGAGCGTCACCGTCGGACCGACCTGCGCGCCGACGACCTGGGCCTCCACCCGGAACGAGGAGAGTGCGTGCTCGAGCTTGTGCGCCGCGACCTCGATGCGCGGAACGTCCTCCTCGGTGCTGGCCTCCGGAGGCTCGAGCAGCTCGATCGGGGGGAACTTCCACGGCCCCGCGGGCGGCGTGGGAGGCTCGAAGGCCATGGCGCGCTGGATGGCGGTCAGGGGCGCGGGCTTCCGGAACGCCGCCGTGTCGAAGGCCTCTTCCTCTTCGTCCTCCTCGTCCTCCTCGTCCTCGTCCTCGTCCTCGTCGACTTCCTCCGCGTCCTCTTCCTCCTCGTCCTCGTCGATCTCGTCGTCCTCAGCGCCGTCGAGCTCGTCCTCGCCGTTCTCGAGATCGTCGTACAGCTCGGGCGTCTCCTCCTCGGGAGGCTTCTTGCGCGATCGGCGTGAGCGCACGACCGCGCCGCCGGGCGCGACGGTCACCAGCGGCTCCACGGGATCGGGCCCCTTGAGGAACGACCACAGCCCGGACACGAGTCCCTTGGCCCAGGCGAGCCCCGCCGCCGCCATGCTCTCGCCGCGCTCTTCGCGCCGTTCGTCGAGCCAGCCCACGAGCGCGACGCCGGCGTTGTAGAACGCCATCTCCGTCGCGAGCATGAAGGAGATCAGGGCCGCGACGGAGAGCAGGAGCCAGGCGCCCGGTCCGCCGAACTCGCGCACCAGGATCGATTCCCCGCGCGCGTCGCCGGGATCCAGACCGGCGAGCTCGAGGGCCAACCATCCCCCCGGTCCGTAGGGCAGTTGGTTGCCCATGTGGCGCTCGCCGAAGCCGAGCTGGAACATGAAGGCGGTCGAGGCCAGGAAGCACAGCCCGCCGAAGACGCGCAAGGTGGGCCACGCCACGTGTTTGCGGCCCACGAGGACGGCGCCCCACGCCAGACCGAGGAAGACGAGCAGGTAGCCGCTCCACCCCATCGCCAGGAAGACCCAGGTAGCGAGGAAGAAGCCGGCCTGCCCGCCCCAGTTCCTGCCCGCGGCGGCGGGGACGTCGGGCGGCATGTAGTAGCTCGCGAGCGAGATGCCGAGCCACAGCGAGAACCCGAGCAAGACGAGCCCCTTGATCTCCTGGAGGTGCTGGGCCGTCTCCTCCTCGAGCTCCCGCCCGAAGACGAATCCCCACGCGCTGTCGCGGAAGCGTGCCAGGAGACCCGGGCTCTTCGAGCCCTTGCGCCGAGTCTTCTTCTTGCCGCTTCCAGCCCGCCCCATCGTTTCGTCCCGAAGCGTGTCGTTGCGGGCCCTGCGCGTCGAGCAGCCCGCCGAAGCCCTGTTCTCACGGCCTCTCGAGCCGAACCAACGCGCGCGCAACCGCCCGTTTGGTCCGATTCTCGATCCGCCGTGAGCTGCCGTCGGCACCGAAGATCGTCACCGTCGTTCGCGAAGCTCGGAGAGCGGACGCGTCGTTGAGGACCACGAAGTCCGCGCCCTTGCGTTCGAGCTTGCGCCTCGCCCGTCGAACGCCGTCCCCCGTTTCGAGGGCGAAGCCGACCACGAGGCGACGACCTTTCCGGCGGGCGACGGTGGCCAGAATATCGGGGTTCCTGATCAACTCCAAGGAGGCGGTCTCCGTCTTCTCGTCCTTCTTCCGCCACTTCCCCGCGAGCTTCTTCTTCGGGCGCCAGTCGGCGACGGCAGCGGTCATGAAGAGCGCGTCGGCGTCGCGGAACGCGGCGCGCACCGCGGCCAACATGTCGCGCGCCGAGACGACGTCCACCCGGCGCACCCCAGCCGGCGTCTCGAGCGCCACGGGACCCGCCACGAGCGTGACCTGGTCCCCGTGCTCGGCGGCCGCACGCGCGATCTCGAAGCCCATCCGACCGCTCGACTCGTTCGTGAGATAGCGCACCGGGTCGACGTGCTCGCGCGTGGGGCCCGCGGTGACGACGACGCGCCGCTTCCCCGGGCCGCGCGTCACACGAGCTCCAGGACCGTCCGGACGATGTCGGCCACCTCCCGAAGGCGCCCGGGGCCGCTGACGCCGCAGGCCAGGTGCCCGTCGTCGGGGTCGAGGACGTTCCAGCCGTCCTCGCGCAGTCGGACGAGGTTCCGCGCCACGGCCGGGTTCGCGAGCATGTTCGGGTTCATCGCCGGGCACAGGAGCCGCGGCACGTCGCGCGGAACGGCCAGCAGCGCGGTCGTCGCCAGGTCCCCGCCCAGGCCCAGGGCGACGCGCGAGACGAGGTCGGCGCTCGCGGGCGCGACCACCACCAGACGCGCCCAGGCCCCGAGCTCCACGTGGTCCATGGCGCCGCGCCGCGCCGCGCCGAACTCGTCGGAGGAAGCCGGCTCGCCCGTCACGGCCTCGAAGAGCTGAGGGCTCAAGAGCTCCGCCGCCCGTGGCGTCAGCACGGCGCGCACCCGGTGTCCCGCCTGGGTCAGCTTGCTCGCGAGATCGCAGGCCTTGTGCAGCGCCGCCGAGGCGCCGCACACGAGCAGTACGTTCGTCCCGATCTTCGCGTCCATCAGCGCAGCTCCCGAGCGGGCGTCAATCCCGCCAGACGCCGGACCTCTCCGAGCGCGCGCGCGAGGTCGTCGTTCAGGACGACGTGGTCGTAGTGGACGCGCTCCTCGTACTCGTCGTGGGCCTTCCGGAGCCGCCGCTCGATCACCTCGGGCGAATCCGTGCCGCGTCCGACGAGACGCCGGCGCAACGTCTCGAAATCGGGCGGGGCGATGAAGACGAAGACGCCGGGGATGTCCTGTCGCTGCAACTGATTCGCGCCCTGGACGTCGATCTCGACCAGGTACACGCTGCCCGCGGCGAGCGCCGCCTCCATGGGCGCGCGCAGGGTTCCGTACAGGTTCCCGTGCACTTCGGCGTACTCGACGAAGTCCCCGCGACTCGCGCGCTCACGGAACTGGGCGGGAGTGAGGAAGTGGTAGTCGCGTCCGTCGACTTCGCCCGGCCGCATGGCGCGCGTCGTGGCGGAGATCGAGAAGACCACGCGCGGGTCCGTCAGGAGCTCGCGGCAGATCGTGCTCTTGCCGCTGCCCGAGGGCCCGGAGATCACGAGCATGCGACCGGCTTCCTCCACGGCCCTATTCCACGTTCTGGACCTGCTCGCGCAAGCGTTCGACCGTGGTCTTCGCCTCGACCACCCAGTGCGCCACCTGAGCGTCCCCGCACTTCGAGCCGATCGTGTTGAGCTCGCGCAAGAGCTCCTGCACCAGGAAATCGAGCTCTCTCCCCACGCCGGCCTCGGTGCCGGCCATGCGCCCTTCGATCTGGTCGACGTGGCTCGCGAGGCGGGCGACCTCCTCCGAGACGTCGCTCCGATCGGCGATGAGCGCGACCTCGCGGGCGAGGTCGGACGGGGCGACGGAGGTCCGGCCCTCCAGGAGGGCGTCGATGCGCGAGCGCAGGGCCTCCTGCGCGGCGCGAACGACCTTCGGCATGCGCTTCTCGATGCGCGCGACGAGCTTGCTCAACGCTCCCGTGTGCCGGCGGAGCTCGCGCTCCAGGGCGCGCCCTTCGCGCTCGCGCATCTCCACCAGGCCGCCCAGGGCTTCCTCCACCGCTCTCACCAGCACCGCGACCTGACGCTCGGAGCGCGCTCCGGTTGCATCCCCCGCGACGACGCCCGGGAGCTCGAGCAAGGTGCGGAGGTCGAGGTCGCCGCCGATCCCGAGCCGGCGCGCCATCTCCCGGGCCTGGAGCAGGTAGCGCTCGGCGGCCCCGACGTCGATCGCGAGATCCTCGCGGCCGGGACGCTCCGCGCTCACCACGACCGATACCGAGCCGCGCTGGAGGCGCTTCTTGACGAGCGCCTCGATCCGGGACTCGATCGCCGCGAGCTCGTTCGGCAGGCGAATCTTGACCTGCAGGTAGCGGTGGTTGACCGAGCGCACCTCCACTTGCACGGCGAAGCCGGCCCCCTCTCCCGAGGCGGCGCCGAATCCCGTCATGCTGCGCAACACGTGCAGGGGTCCCTCAGACCTCGGCGCGGACGCCGGGGCGACTTCCTGGCTTGACGGCCGGCGTGCCGCGGGCGCAGAGCGGGCAGGCGTCGGGCTTCCAGAGCTCCGCGCGCACCTGGCACAACGCGAGCAGCGGGACGCCGTCCGCGGCGAAGGGGTTCCCGCCCGAGCGGTCGACCAGCGAGCCCACCCCGACCACGCGCGCGCCGTGGTCCTGGACGACCGCCAGCGTCTCGCGCGCGGAGCCGCCGGTCGTGAGCGCGTCCTCGACGATCAGCACGCGTTCGCCGCGCTCGAGCGCGAAGCCGCGCCGCAGGCACATGGCGCCGTCCTTGCGCTCCGTGAAGAGCGAGCGCACGCCGAGCGCTTCGGCCACGGTGAACGACCACACCACCGCGCCCAACGCGGGTCCGACGACGACGTCCACCCCGAGACCGTGCTCGCGCACGGCCTGCGCGAGGCCGCGGGACAGCTCGTGCGCCAGCGCGGGATGCTGGAGCACCTTCGCGCACTGGAAGTAGCGATCGCTGTGGTTGCCCGACGAGAGCTCGAAGTGACCCTCGAGCATGGCTTCGCTCTGGCGCAGGAGCTCGAGCACGCGGGCGGAGTCCATCGACGCTCCCTACTCGTCGCCCGGCTGCTGCGGAGAACCCGGGGCGCCCTGGTCCTCCGCCGGGATCTGGATCAGCGGATCCATGGGGACGGACCCGGGGGCGTCCAAGAGCGTGGTCGACATCTCGTAGCGCGTCAGGACGTGGATTCCGAGCGCGCTCGCGAGGAACACCGCCGCCGCCCAACCCGTGAAGCGGTTGATGCCCGATGCGCCCACGCCGAAGGTCGCCTGCCCGTGCTCGCCGAGCGCCTGGCCGAAGCCGCCACCCTTACCCTCCTGCAGCAGGATCACGACGATCAGCACGATCGCCGCCAGGACGAAGAGAATGTAGAGGAGCGTGATCGCCAAACCCATGTCGTTACCTCACCGGTCGAAATCGAGGACGGCGGCGAAAGACAGGAGGTCGAGGGACGCGCCGCCCACCAGCGCGCCGTCGATGCCTTCCACGGCCATGAGCTCGGCGATGTTGCCGGGCTTCACGCTGCCGCCGTACTGGATGCGCGTGGTCTCCGCGGTGGGCTCACCATACAGACCCTCCAGGACTCCGCGCAGGTAGGTGTGGACCTCTCCTGCTTGCTCGGGCGTCGCATTGAGCCCCGTTCCGATCGCCCAGACGGGCTCGTAGGCGATGGTGAGGCACGAGACATCCGCCACGCCTTCGAGCCCGCGCGTGAGCTGGCGGTGGACGACCCGCTCGGTTTCCTTCGCCTCCCGCTCCGCCCGGGTCTCGCCGACGCACAGCACGACGTCGAGCCCGTCCTCGAGCGCGCGCCGCACCTTCGCGTTGACGAGTGCGTCGCTCTCGCCGAAGACGTGCCGGCGCTCGGAGTGTCCGAGGATCACGAAGGTCGCTCCCACGTCGCGCAGCATGGCGCCGGAGATCTCCCCGGTGAAGGCGCCCTGGGGCTCTGCGCACATGTTCTGGGCGCCGACGCGGACCAGCGAGCGCGCCAGGACTTCGGCCACCGCCTGGAGGTGGACGAAGGGCGGCGCCACCGCGACGTCGACGTCGCTCCTCCGGCCGACGTGCTCGCGCACCGCCGCCGCCAGGGCCAGCGCGCTGGCCAGGTCCCCGTGCATCTTCCAGTTCCCGGCGATGAACGGCTTCCTCACGGCGCGGATCTCCCGCCGGCGAGCGCGGGGCCCAAAGCCGTGACCAAGCGGCGACCGAAGAGTGCCGATAGACCGCGCACCTCGTCCGCGATGCGCTGGAACTCGGCGGGCGAGACCGCCTGCGCTCCGTCGGAGCGCACCTCGCACGGGGCGGGGTGCACCTCCACCAGCAAACCGTGCGCTCCCGCGGCGATGCCGGCGCGTGCGAGCGGTCGAACCAGGTCGGCCCTTCCCGCGGAGTGGGACGGATCGGCGATGACCGGCAAATGCGTGGACCGGACGAGGTGCGCGATCGCCCCGACGTCGAGCACGTTGCGCGTGATGCGGTCGAAGCTGCGCACGCCGCGCTCGCACAGCACGACGTGCGGGTTGCCGGCGGCGAGCACGTACTCGGCCGCCAGCAGGAACTCGCGCACGGTCGCGGCCATCCCGCGCTTCAGGAGGACGGGCTTCCCCGCGCGGCCCACTTCGGTCAGGAGCACGGCGTTCGACATGCTGCGCGAGCCGATCTGGAAGGCATCGGCCACCCTCCCCACGGTCTCGACGTCCCGCGGGTCGAGCACCTCGGTCACGATCGCGAGGCCGGTCTCCGCGCGCGCATGGGCCAGGCGCTCAAGCCCCAGGCGCCCGAGCCCGGGGAACGAATAGGGCGAGGTCCGCGGCTTGAACGCTCCGCCGCGCAGGAGCGTGGCTCCCGCGTCGCGCACGGCGCGCGCGATCTCGAGCAGGCGCAGCTCGTCCTCGACCGCGCACGGACCCGCCACGATCGAGACGAAGTCGCCGCCGAAGCGCGCGTCGCCGACCGCCACCACCGTGTCCGGCCGGTCGGGATCGCGCGCAGAGAGCTCACGCGCCGACCCGCTGTCGAGCACCTCGCGCACGAGCGAGTGGTCCTCGAAGCGCGAGCGGTGCTCCGGCGCCCCAGGACCCACGAGCTCGAGGATCTCTCCGGTGCTCCCGAGGAAGCGCGGCGAATATCCCAAGTCCTTGCAGAGCTGAAGGATGGAGTCCTTCTCCGTTTCGGAGAGCGGGGCGCGGAGTCGGAGCAACATGGGGTCGAGTGAGAGCGGCTCCCCGGAGTCGAACGCGGAAGTATAGGTGGGGCGCGGAAAGCCCGTCAATCGAAGCGAAACGACCGAGGAACCCCGTCGGACGGGCCGCGACGAACCGGCGTGGGCGCGGGGGCTCGATCTCTCGGTGGAAGCCTCGGGAGAGCCCGGTCCGCCCGCGCTACCTGATCCGCGCGAGAACGCGACGCTAACCTGGCGAGCACCAAAGTTGCGCCCTCCAAGAGGGCGGCGGCGACGAAGTCGATGGCACACGCACCCACCCTCGGCGCCCTGCTCTCGCTGGCACCTCTGGCTCAGCTCCCGCGCACCGGTTGGCTGCAGGCGGGAGTTCCCTCACCTGAATCGATCGCGGACCACTCCCTCGGCACCTGCCTGGTGGCCCTCGCCCTCGGACCGCGCGTCGAGCCGCCCCTCGACGTCGATCGCTGCGTGGCGCTCGCAGCGCTCCACGACGCGCCCGAAGCCCTGCTCTCCGACCTGCCTCGGACGGCGGCGGAGCTGCTCCCGGTCGGTGCGAAGCGCTCGGCGGAAGCGCGCGCCGCGCGCATCCTCCTCGGCCCCCTGTCCGCCTTGGCGGAAGAGCGCTGGGACGAGTACGCCGCCGGCTCGACCCGCGAGGCGCGCTTCGTCCGGATCTGCGACAAGCTGCACATGGGGATCGTGCTCGTCGCCCGCACGCGCGCGGGGCAGCGCGGGCTCGAGGACTTCGCCCACAGCCTCGAGCAGCTCGACTGCGGCGAGTTCCAGGCTTGTCGCGAGCTGCGCGACGAGATCCTCGCCGACCTCGAGGACCGGGAGCGCTGATGTCGGAACCTCGGCCGGGCCGCGCTTTCGCGGTCTTGTTCCCCGTACTCGTCCTGGGCTCCCTCGCGGTCGGGATCGCGTTCGAGCACTCGCGTCCGTCGCACTCCGACCTCCCGCGCTTCGACCCGCCGCCCGCCGTGGAGCTCGCCCCGGTCGTCCTGCCCGCGGGCACGCACGTCCTCGCAGGTCGGATCCTGGCCGAGACGGGCGAGGGGTTGGCGGGCGTGCTGGTCGAGCTCGTCCAGGGAACCGAGCCCCGCTGGAGCTACACGGACGCGAGCGGCTCGTTCGCGATCGACGGCCTGTTCGAGGGCGAGGTCTCCGCATCGCTGATCGAGCCCGGTCGTCCGCCGGTCGTGCGCACGGCGAGCGTCCCGGGAGCCGCCGTCGAGTGGACGCTCCCCAACCCCTGGCCGGCTCCGCGCGCGCTGCCCGAGATCCAGCGCCAGGCGCTCTACGGGACGGTCAGCTCACCGCTCGGCGCACCCGTCGAGGACTACGAGATCGTCTTCGAACCCGACCGCGACTCCGACCCGCTCTCGGGGGTGGTCCCGCGCATCGTGCCCATCGCGGGCGACGGCGGCTTCGCGGTCGTCGACCTCGCCGTCGGGCGCTACCAGGTCTCCATCCTGCCGCGCTGGGCCTCGGGGGGAAGCTGGCCGCGCGTGGCGACGCTCGAGTACGACCACGGTCGCGGCGTGCGCGACCTCGAGGTCGTGATCGAAGCCGGCGAGATCCGCGGTCATTTGGTGGAGGAGGACGGATCCCCGCTGTCGCACGCGCTCGTGACCGTCGCCCCCCTCGCGCAGCGAGACCGCGTCTGGCCGCCCGTCCGCACCGCCGAAGACGGCGGCTTCACCCTGCGCGACCTGCCGCAGGGCGAGTACGTCGTGCGGGCGAGCGCGGGAACGGCCGAGCTCGAGCGCCGGGTGACCGTCGCCGCGCGCCGCACGTCCCCCGTGGACTTCGCGCCCCTCGCGACCGCCGATCCGGACGCGCGCTGACCCGGTGATCCCATGCCCGGGTGAGGTTGACGGGGCGAGGGGTGTCTCTCACGTCTGATCAGATCAGATGATCAGATCGCTTAGCGCCATCTCGAAGTGCCCGGCGGCATTCGTCGCCTTGTCGTAGATGCGAAACTGCCCGTTCTCCAAGCGCTTCGCGAGCAGGCAGTAGCCCGAACGATCGACGGATATACGTAGGGGAGAATGTCGTTGCTGCAAGCATCGTTAGCGTGATGGAGCAAGCTGCGCCGTGAGACGCCACTCGCCATTGACGAGATCGTAGACGAAGACAGCCCCGCTCGCCGGCGTTTCCGGCTGAGTCTTGTACTCCGGTGCTCCCACGAGAATCGTGCTTCCAGAAACTGCTACGGTCGTTCCGAACCCGTCGGTATCAGCAAGATCTCCAGACTCCCGCACAAGAGCGGTGTCCCACTTGTCTTCGACGCGGGTGAAGACACGGACCTCGTTCCGCAGGCTCGAGGTAACAACGATTGGGCCCACTCCGGGGCCTGCTTCTGCCGCGACGGCCCATCCAACAAAGCTGTTCGGCGCAGACTCCGCGAAGTGATCTGGCGTCTCCCAGGAGAGTTCACCGCGCCGATACAAGTAGACTGAGCCAGAACCGTCGTCGAATCCAGAGCCGTGGGGCGCTCCGACTACCGCAATACCGTCGTCGATATCGACATCGTGCCCGTAATTGTCCAGAACAGCGCCTACGGGTGGTAGTTGACCCGCAAGGTGCCATGAGCCATTCACGTACTCAAATACGAACACGTTCCCAGTCCACTCGAACGAAGGTTGTTCCGTGAGGCGGCTGATCAGTGCTATGTTCCCATCGACGGCCAAGGATTCGCCGAAGTACTCGGAATCGGAGTCCGGGCATTGGATCTGTTGTACGAGCTTCCACGCATTGTCTTCGAGACGGTACGCCAGCACGCTACCGGTTTGCCGATCGTTGCCATACGCAGTTTGAGCTACGAGAAGGTTGCCTCCGTCAAACGCCATACATCCTTCAGCTATCGACGGAAGGTCCAAGACGGATTCGGATGAGAAGTCGTGGATGCTGTAGACGTGAACTTGCGTGGACGCAACTGTGTCAGTTAGGCATCGGCTGTGAACGGCTAAGCTTTCTCCAGAAATGGCTACCGCGCCGTTGACGCGAAGAACCGTTCGCAGCTGCCAGTGACCGTTGATGCGCTGATATACATGAACGCCATCAACTGCGGCGATTGCAGCCAACGAGCCTTGAAAGGCAATTGAGGTTCCAAAATGCTGCGGCGCGAAGACCTCGTCACCGACGTCCTCGAACAGGTCAATTGTCGCCTCACCGTCCACTGTAACTCTCTCCCCGTCTTGTGTTCCGGTGAGCGTGAAGGACACACCAAGCAAGCCGCCAGAATCGATCTTGGTCGTCGTCACAAACACCCGACCACACAGATCGAGCAACGAACCCGCGAGCGGAGGTCCAAAATCGCGCCACCAGGCTCCACTTGCGGTCACGGTTCGGATTCCACCGGAGGCAACCGAGAACGCGAGAGTGACCTCTCGACCCCAAAACCCATTGTGCCCTCCCACCGTGAGTTGAAACGCGTCCGGAAGCACACGTTTATGGCCTTGCCATACGCGAATCGCCGATCTTTCCAAGCCGGCAGATCGCAGTATCGGGGTCTTGCTAGTCAGAAGCGCGGGCGCCTCCACAAGAGCAATGTCTTGTGTCGCACCTATTGACGACATGTTCAACGCGAGCAGCAGGGACTGAAGAATAGGCATCGTCTATAATGTATTTTAGCCGGAGCAGAAGTGGAACCTCGGCGTGCTCTTCCTCGAAGCGGGCAAGCTCTACGAGGCCGCGAACGAATTCGAGTGGGCGCGCAAGCTCATGCCGGGGAAGGCCGACCCGAGGATGAACCTCGCGCTGACGCTGGAGGTAGCGGGTCGCGTGGAGGATGCCCTGCGCGAGTACGAGACGGCACTCGAAGTCGACCCCGACCACGTGCCGTCGATGCAGGCGCTCGCTCGGCTCATCCGCTCGCGCGATCCCGACAGCGAGAAGCTCCCCGAGTTGCTGGAAGCGATCGCGATGCGCGGGGAGCCGGCGGAGTGGCGGGAGTGGGCGAAGGGCGAGATGGTGCGGCGGTAGGCCCACGTCCGAATCGAGCGCCAGCGTGAAAGTCACGGAAGGCTTCGTGGGCTTCCTTTCTCGGGCAGGCGGGTGACTCGTCGTCCAGTGTCACGACGCGAGAGCTCGGGAGCACGCGGGAGCCCCGGCGTCCAGTGCTACGCGGAGAGACACCGAGCGCACGCTATGCTCGGGATCGCGATGAGCGAGCGGACGATCTACCTCGATTGCGCGGCCACGACCGCGCCCGCGGGTCCGGTGCGGGAGGCGATGGCTCGGTTCGTCGAGAGCGAGTGGGGCAATCCCTCGTCCAGGCACCGGCTCGGCGTGCGCGCCGCGGCGGCCGTGGACGAGGCGCGCTCGATCGTCGCGCGGTGTACCGGGGTCGCGGAGGAGGGCGTGATCTTCACCTCGGGCGGGACGGAGGCGAACAACCTCGCGGTGCTCGGGGCCGCGCGCGCGCGGCGCGCCGCCGGCGCGCGTTCGGAGCCTCGCGCAGGGGACGGCGAGCGGGCGGGGTCCGGCGCGCCGCACGTGCTCATCGGCCCCTCCGAGCACCCGAGCGTGCGCGACGCGGCGCTCGCGCTCGCCGACGAGGGTTTCGAGGTCGAGGTCGGCCGTCATGCCCCGGACGGCTCGCTCGACGTCGCCGACTTCACGGAGCGCATGCGGTCCGACACGGTGCTCGTCGCGCTGATGCTCGCTTGCAACGAGCACGGCGGAACCTACCCGGTGCGGAGCGTCGCCGCGGCCGCGCGCGCGCGTTCGCCGCGCGCGCACATGCACACCGACGCCGTGCAGGCCTTCGGCAAGCTCGAGCTCGACGTGCGCGAGCTCGGCGTGGATTCGGCGTCGTTGTCGGCGCACAAGTTCCACGGACCGAAGGGCTCGGGCGCGCTGCTGCTCGCGCGCGAGGCGATCCTGCGCCCGCTCGTGTTCGGGGGCGGGCAGGAACGCGGGCTGCGTTCGGGAACCGAGAACCCCGCGGGCATCGTCGGGCTCGCGCGCGCGGTCGCGCTGGCGGACGACGCGCGCGAGAGGACGTTCGAGCACCTGCTCGGGCTGAGGCGCGCGTTCGCGGACGCTCTCGCGGGATCCGACCTGCGGCTCCTCTCGCCGGGCGGCGAGGACGCCGTGTTGCCCTCGATCGCGCTCGTCCTGTGCGGCGCTCCCGGTGCGCCGCCGGCGGAGGTGTACCTGCACCATCTGGAAGAACGCGGGGTGCTCGTGAGCGCGGGGAGCGCGTGCCACTCGAAGAAGAAGGATGCGAGCCCCGCTTTGCTGGCCATCGGTCTCTCGGGCGCGGAGGTGCAGAGCGTCCTGCGCTTCTCGTTCTCGCGGGACACGACGGAGGCGGAGGTGCTCGAGGGAGTCCGGGTCCTCTTGGAGGTGGACGCGGAGCTCCGCGTCGGCCGGCGATGAGTATCGAGGTCGGGCAGCGCGAGCTGATCCTCGTGCGCTACGGCGAGCTCGCGACGAAGGGCAAGAACCGCGGCGAGTTCGAGCGCACGCTCGCGCGGAACATCATCGCGGCGGCGAAGCCGATCTCGCCGGTGCGCGTCGAGCGCCGGCGCGGTCGCTTGTTCGTCCATCCGGAGCGGCGCGCGGAGCGCGTCGCGCAGCGGCTCGGTGACGTCTTCGGGATCACGTCCGTCTCGACCGCGCGGCGCTCGGCGCTCGACCTCGACTCGATCGAGGCCGCGGCGCGGCTGGAGCTCGATGCGGCGATCGCCGGGATCGTCGAGCGCTCGGGCGAGCGCGCGATCACGTTTCGCGTGGAGGCCTCGCGCGCCGACAAGCGCTATCCGCTGACGTCCTTCGAGCTCGATCGCGCGATCGCCGATCGCGTGCTGCCGGCGTACGCCGAGCGGCTGAAGGTGCGCCTCGAGGGTCCGGAGCTCGTCCTCGGCATCGAGATCCGCGAGCGCGAGGCCTACGTCTTCGCCAACCGTCTCGCGGGTCCCGGCGGTCTGCCCGTGGGGACGCTGGGACGCGCCGTGTGCCTGCTCTCGGGCGGCATCGACTCGCCCGTCGCGGCCTGGATGGCGATGAAGCGCGGCTGCGAGGTCGCGTTCGTCTCGTTCCACTCCTTTCCCTACATCGGCGAGGGTTCGCGGCAGAAGATCGTGAGGCTCGTGAAGCGACTGGCGCGCTTCCAGCCGCGCAGCCGGCTCGCGAGCGTTCCGTTCACCGCCGTGCAGGAGGCGATCCGCGACGCCGCTCCCGAGGGGTATCGCACGGTCCTCTACCGGCGTTCGATGCAGCGCCTCGCCTCGCTCGTCGCGGTGGAGGAGCGCGCGGGATGCCTCGTGACCGGCGAGAGCCTGGGACAGGTCGCGAGTCAGACGATGGAGAACTTGACGTGCATCGGAGCTGCGGCCGGGATCCCCGTGCTGCGGCCGTTGATCGCTTTCGACAAGGGGGAGACGATCGCGATCGCGGAACGGATCGGGACGCTCGAAGTGTCGAACGTGCCCGAACCGGACTGCTGCACGGTGTTCATGCCGAAGCGCCCCGTCACGCGCGGGCGGATCGAGCGCTGTCTCCAGGCGGAGAGCCGAATCCCGCTGGCGGAGCTGGAGCACGAAGCCTTCATGCGCCGCGAGACGATCGACGTCGAGGAGTAGCGCGCGCTCTTGGAGCTCAGAAGGCGAACCGAACCGAGCGCCAACCGCTGAACTCGCGCGCGGCGACGCGCGCGCCGATCCCTTCGAGCTCGGGCGCGAGGGCGAGGGACGTCTCGGCCTCGCGATTCGCACCTCGATCCGAGTGCGTGACGCGCAGGACGACTGCGTTGGCCGAGCGCGAGAGGGTGATCCGAACGCGCGGAGGCGCGGCGGGACGCGCGAGCGGCGATCGGCAGAGCGGCGTGTAGGGAGCCGCGGCGAGGATCACGAGCACCTGCAAGAGGCGACGCGGGTTCGTGCTGCACACGAACGTTCCCTCTCCGAGGCGCGAGTCGAGCTTGCCCCCGGTGTCCTTGAAGATGGGCCCGACGACCGAGACGGCGGCACGCGCGACGTCGGCGAGGTCGACGAACTCCTGTCGCGCTTCGCCGCGCGCGGTGTAATCTCCGATGCTCGCGATCAGCTCGGCGGCTCGGTTGGCTTGCTGGAAGACCGCGGTGAGCTGCTGGTGGTCCCTGGGATCGGTGGCGCGGCGGAGCAGGAGATCCGACAGTCCCTGCACGACGCCGATCGCGTTGTTCAGCTTGTGACACAGGTGAGGCACGAGCAGGGCCAGGACCCGCCAGCGCAGCTCTTCGGACGTCTCCCCGACTTCGGTCATCGCGTTCGTCCCCACGGGCAGCGTTCGCGGCTCACTCCCTTCGGCGGGTCGGAGCGTGCGGCGGACTCGGGGCGCGAGCACGCGACGAAGCCCGGATCGCACTTTCTACTCCCGAGCTCCCGCGCGCGGCGCGGAGAATCCGGGAAGTAGGGCGCGCAGCGCGATCGGTTCCGGCAGGAGATCGCCCCGAGCCCGGTTGCTACCTTCACACGCTCGGATGAACCGGACGACCTCGCTGTTCCTGGCCATGGGGCTCCTGGTGGCGCACGTCATGGCCATTCACCACGACGCGGTGGGTCGCTTCGCTCCGCCCTTCGACGACGCGCACGTCGCGTTTCGGATCGCGAGGAACCTGGTTCGGGAGGGCACGGCTTCCTGGAATCCGGACAGCCCCTCCTTCGACGCCTACCCGTCGCTCCTGTGGATCCTCGTCTGCTGGATTCCCGAACGCCTGTGGCTGCCCGATCCGTCCGTGTTCTGCCAGACGGTCGGTATCGGTTGCGCGCTGCTGACGAGCGTGATCATCTCGCGCTTCAGTCGGGATCGGCTCGCGGGCGTGATCGCACCGCTCCTGTTCGTCTTCAGCGGTAGCGTCGCGTCGACGGCGGCCTCGGGCACGGAGATCCCGATGCTCGGGCTCTTCCTGTCGGCGGCCTTCTTCGCCTACGAGCGCGCGCGACCGAAACTCCTGGCGGTGTTCCTCGCGCTGGTCACCCTCGCGCGGCCGGAGGGTGGGCTCTTCGTCCTGTCGATGCTGCTCATGGAGGTCGTGCGCGTCGTGCGCGACCAGTGGAGCGGGAAGGAACGGGATCCGATCCTCCGTCCGTTCCTCGCCGCGGGTGCGGCCGCGCTCGCGGTCGGCCTGGTTCGACTGTTCCTGACGGGGCGTTGGTCGTCCCCCACGCTGGCGGCGCTGCTCGACTTCGATCTCGATCGGATCGCCTTGGGCTCGAGCTACGTACGCGACTTCACCCTCAAGAGCGGCAGCGCCTGGCTCATCGTCTTCCCGCTCGTCTTCTTGCTCAGGCGCGAGCTCACCGGAATGGCCGTTCGCGCTTGCTGGCTGGCACTCGCCTGGTTCGCCGTGGTCGTCTGGGAGGGCGGGAACGCACTTCCGTTCTGGAGCGCGGTCGCCCCCGTCCTCCCCATCCTGTTCGTCGCGATCCAGGAAGGCATGACCGCGGCGATGGACACGCGCGCCCGGGGTTCGTCGGCGCTCACCTGGACGGCGTTCGCCGCGGCGCTCGCGCTCTCCGCCGTCGTGAGCAAGAAGCCGGGGAACATCGGCTCGTTCGCGGCCGCCGATCTGCACTTCGCTTGGATGACGCCGTCACCGCTCGTGGCGAAGGCCTATCGGGAGCACCTCGGACGCGAGGGACTCCGCGCCGAGGTGACCCAGACGGAAGCGTTGGCGGAGATCGGTCGGTTCATGCGCAGCGAATTCGACCCCGAGTACTCGATCGTGACGCCTTGGCCGGGCGCCATCGGCTATCACTCGCGGCGCCAGGTCTACGACGTGCTCGGGCGGACGACCCTTCCCTTCGGTGAGGATCGACTCCGGCCATGGTTCGGCAGGTCGAAGGTCGACCTCGTCTCCGTCCTCGAAGCGCGGCCCGATCACGTCGTTCTGTCGCTCGACGCGCTGGGGAAGAACACTCGCGTGCGCGATGAGATCCGGGGCTGGCTGTCGCGCTGGGACGTGGTCGGCGACACCCCGGCGAGACTTCCGGTGCTCATGCGCGCCCTGCGCGACTACGAGCTCGTGACGATCCCGCCCAAGGACCGCGGAGAGACCCTCGTCTTCGAGGATTCGACGCCCTTCTCTCTCTTGCGCCGTCGAGACCTGGGCCTCGATCCGGACCTGCAGGTCTCGTTCACGGACCGGCGCAACTTCAGCGTGCAGGTGCGCCACGGCGGCTACGACCAACTCGTGAACCTCGAGATCCGGGTGATGGACGCCCTGGGACGCGCGTGGTTCATGCGCCCGACCGGCCAGTTCGTCGCGGACCCCGGAACGCTCGCCCGCTACTGGATCCTCCTCTTCAGCTCCGGTGGGCGACCCATCGAGCTCGCGAACGGAACGATCCCCGATTGGATCGAACCCACGGGGATCGCCGTCGCGCTGCTCAACCCCGGCATTCCCGAGGGTATCGAACTCGCGCGCATCGGCTCCGAGGTCCGGGTGGCCGTCGAATGAGGCTCTGCTCCCGCGTCAGCCCTGGTACTTGTTCAACTTGCGGTAGAAGGTGCTCTTTCCGACCTGGAGCATCTTCGCGGCCTTGAGCTTGTCGCCTTGCGAGCGCGACAGCGCGAGGTTCAACGCCCACTTCTCGAAGAAGGCGAAGCTGACGGGGATCTCTTCCCCCGTGACCTCCGGAAGCAAAGGGATGACGTCGTCGAGCAACCGCCGCAACACGTCGGGAAGTCCCTTCGAGCTCGAGAACGGCGGCTGATGCGTCCCGCGTACCGCTCGATCCGGGGGTTGGCGCGGAGTCACCTGACCGTGCGCCGCGAGGCGCTGGTGCACGTCGGAGAGCGGCTTGGGCAGGTGGGTGACGTCGATCACGGCCGAGGGACCGGCCACGGCGGAGACGTGCTCGATCACGGCCTCGAGCTCGCGTAAGTTCCCGGGCCACTCGTAGTTCTCGAAGGCCGCCCAACCCTCGTCCGACAGCTCGGTCGATTCACCGTCGAGGGCGTAGCGCGCCAGGAACGCGCGTACGAGCACAGGCAGGTCTTGCAAGCGCTCGCGCAGGGCCGGAAGCGCGATCGTGCTGGTCCGGAAGAGCTCCTGGAACTCCGGGTGCAGGTCTCCCGAATCGGAGGGTCGCTGCGTCGAGGCGACGATCCGAACGTCCACCTTGCGCGGCTTCTTCGACACGGTCGAGAAGACGCCCTGACGACGGACTTCGACGAGGAGCGCCTGGACGGCGTGCGGCAGTTTGTCGACGTCCTCGAGGTACAGCGTGCCCGAGTGCGCTTGCTGCAGGAGACCCGGGTGGCCGTCCTCGCCGAACAGCGCGCTCTCGACCGCGCCGCGCCCCAGGTCGGCGCATCCGATGGGGACGAAGGGCCCGGTGCGCTCGCTCGCAAAGTGGAGGACGCGCGCCAAGTGACTCTTGCCCGTCCCCTCCTCGCCCGTGAGGAGGACGGGCTCCGAAGAGGCGCACAGCTCGTTCACGCGAGCGCGGATCGCGGTCATCTCGGGCGAGTCGCCCAGGATCCGCGCGGGAACGAATTCCCGGCGAGCGATCTCCACCAGCTCGCCCGTTTCGGCGAGCGCCACGCCGCCCGCAGCAGCCTGCATCGTCTCCCACAGCATGCTCTGTTTGCGCTCGTCGAAGAGGAGCACGACCCGCAGGTCCACCTCCGCGCCCACGTTCTTCGGAACGAGCGGGAAAGCGCACGCCACGAGGTTCTGCGCGATGCGGGTTCCGCGCGCGGGGATCGTGAAACGGAAGCCGCGGTGCACTTGCGTCCGCGCATCGCGCACGAAGGCTTCCAGCCTGGTCCCCGGCGCGAGGTTCCCGAGGCTCCGGCCCTCGATCCCCCGCGCGAAGATCTCCTGTGCGCCTCGATCCGCGGACGCGACCGTGCCGTCGGGGTCGACGATCAGGATCCCGTCTGCGAGCACCATGGCCTGACCGTTGGCAGTGCCGGTGGGGGTGGTCCTGGCGAGCTTGTCCTCGAGCTCGTCCTTGTCCCGCAGAGCTTGCTGGAGGAGCTCGTTGCGCTGCTGGAGCAACCCCATCTGGGTGGCGAGCTCGTCGCGCAGCGCTTTGAGGCGCAGCATGGCGCGGACGACGTCCTCGAGCAGCGTGAGGTCCTTCTTCACCAGGAAGGCCTCGCAACCCGCCTTGTATCCCTCGCGCAGGTCGGCGGACTCGCGGATCTTCGCGCTGATCAGCACGACCGGGACGTCGCGCATCTCCGGATCGCGCTTGAGCCTGCGGCACACCTCGATCCCGTCGACGCCCTCCCCGAGGTGCATGTCGACCAGGTGCAGGTCGAATGCGCTCGACCGCGCCTGGGCGATGCCCTGAGCTCCCGTGCTCGACACCACTACGTCGTGACCGAGTTCCCGAAGCTTGCTCTGGTAGAGCAGCTGGTTGCCCGGATCATCTTCGATGACCAGGATTCGCCCCACGCAGGCCTCCTCTCTTCAGATGCCTTCTGCTCCCTCTACCGGCTCCCTCGGAACGAGCCGTCCAGCACCTCACTACGCCCGTGGATCTCGGTGCTCTGTCGACGATGGAGTCGTGATGCGAGGCTGACGCGACTTCGAGTGGAGCGAGGGATGGGTTTCCGGTGCGAGCTTCGAGCGGTTCCCCCTTTTCGAGCATCGGGACGTGAACGCCGGGCCTCACAGAGCCACCCTCCTTCTGTTCCTGTTCCTTCTCTCCGCCTCGACCCAATCTATGGGAAACGTCCGTCGCGCGGAAGGGTGCGAGCCCGCGTTCGGGCCCCCGCCGAAAGCGAGCGACCCGCCGAAAGCGAGCGACCCGCCGGGAGCAAGCGACCCGCATGAGGCGATGAGACCTCCTGAGCGAGCTCGGACGACGTCGGGCGCGAGCTGCACCGCCGAGCACGGGCGAGAGCGGGCGAGAGCGGGCGTCGATCCAGCGGATGGATCGTGCTCGTCGCCGGATCGACGCCTCACGATCTTCGGCGAGACGAGACCTCGGGAGGAAGGCGTCCGAAAGCCGAGGTAGGCCGGCCGGGAGCAGCGAGTCCACCGCTATCCTCCCAGCACGTCGCCCCCGATGAGTTCCGCGGTAGAGAAGAAGCACGCCTTCGCGGCCCTCTTCGGCCACGGCGCGACCTACAGCTTCGTTCCGATCGCCAGCAAGGTCATCGCGATCTTCGTGGTGTCCTTCTACACGAAGTGGCTGAAGACGGACGAGATGGGGTTGAGCGCGATCGTCGACCTCAACCTGGCGCTCTTCGTCGAGCTCTTGGGTGTGAGCGCATTCCAAGGAATGGTGCGCTTCTACTTCGAGCACCGCTCCCAACAGCGCCGCGACGCGGTCGTCAGCTCGACGATCCTCCTGAGCGCCGTGCTGTCCGTCGTCGTCACGGCGATCGCGTTGCTCTTGCCGAGCGCCTTCCGCACGTTCCTGCTGACCGCTCCGAAGCCGATTTCCGCCGCGGACGCGCTCCTGATCGGCCGCGAGGTTCCGGTCGTGACCTGGAGCTACGTGCAGGTCGCCTTCGTCCTCTTGTTCCTGCTGGTCCCCTTCCAGATGACCACGCAGGCCTCCTTCAAGTACCTCCAGATCCACCGTTACTCGGCGCTCTTCACGTCCATCCAGCTCGCGAAGATGCTGCTCGAGCTGGCGCTCAAGATCTGGTTCGTCGCGCCGTTCGGCCTGGGACTGGGCGTGAAGGGCATGCTCCTCTCCGTCCTCGTGGGGGAGGTTCTCACGACGCTCCTCCTGTGCGGCTGGGTCCTGCGACGCGTCGGTTGGCGCATCGAATGGCCGGTCGTCCGGCCGATCCTGGGTTACTCCTGGCCGATCCTCGTGGCCAGCTTGTGCCAGTTCGCGCTCCATCGTTCGGACACGAAGCTCCTCGAATGGCTGCTGCCCCCCGACGAGGGCCTGCGCGAAGTCGGCGTGTACAGCATCGGCTACCAGGTCGGCTACCTGGCGAACGCGCTGATGTTGGGGCCCTTCATGCAGATCTTCCTGCCCTGGATCTACTCCGTGGAGGGTCGCAAGGAGCAGGCGGCCCTGATCTCGCGCTTGACCTCCTGGGTGCTCGTCTTCTACGGGTTCGCGACGATCGGCCTCGAGTTGTTCGCCCGCGAAGCACTCCTCGTCTTCGACCAGTCGAAAGGCGACGAGTACGAGCACGCGTACCGCGTCGTGCCGCTCGTCGGCGGCGCGTACCTGTTCTGGGCGGTGTATCGCGCGACGATCGAGACCTCGTTCTTTGTCGCCAAGCGGACTGCACCCCTGACGTGGTTCAACCTCGCCGCGCTGCTCGTGAACGTCGGTCTCAACACGCTCTGGATCCCCGAGCACGGAATGATCGGAGCGGCGTGGGCCACGTTGATCGCTTTCGCCGTGCTCGCGCTGCTCGGCGTCGCCGGGAGCTATCGAGTGATCGGCGTGCGGTTGGAGTACGGGCGCGTGGCGGCGTGCTTCACGGTCGTCGCCGCCGCCGGCGCGGCGGCGATGTACGTCGACGGGTCGCTGGCGGAGCCGGGCCGCTTCTCCGCCCTGGCCCTCTTCGTGAAAGTGTGCTTCCTCGCAGGGGTGGCAGCGTTCCTGTGGATCGGCGTCCTGACCGTTCCAGAGCGCGCCGACCTCTCGAGGTGGCTCCATTCGAAGCTCCGCCGCACGAGCTGACAGCGCGCGGCGGGTGGTAGAGTCGCCGCGGATGAACCGGCGCAAGGCCTCGAGAGTCCTCTTCCTCGCTTTCCTCGCCGCGCTCTCGAGCGCCTGCGAGAGGAAGGCTGCGGGAAGGTCGGGCAGCGCGGGTGCCGCGACGGAGGGCTACCCGCGCGAGGTGGAGCTCGGCGGCGAAGTCGTGCGCCTCGCGACGCGGCCCGTGCGCATCCTGCCCTGCAACGCGAGCGCGGTGGACTTCCTCGCGTCGCTGGTCGACCCGGCGCGCGTCCTCGCGCTCCCCACCACCGTCGCCCGGTTCGCGACCTTCGAGCGAGCCCCGGACGAATGGTCGAAGCTGCCGGAGATCCCCGACCTCGAGACCGAGACGGTGCTGTCGCGCGACCCCGATCTGATCCTGACGCACGCGTGGCAGGATCCGAGCGCGATCGAGACGATCCGCCGGGCGGGGATTCCCGTCGTGAAGTTGCCCGAGACGCACGCCTATTCCGACCTGCGCGAGGTGATCCTCGCGCTGGGACGCGTCCTGGACGAGGTCGAGAGGAGCCGGAAGCTCGTTCTGGACTGCGACGCCCGCGTCGGGGTCCTGCGCTCCGATCGCTCCCGGGTCGGGCTCTCGGCAATGACCTATTCGAACTTCGGGACGGGCGGGTGGACGGCGGGTCGGAACACGACGGTCGACGTCGTGTTCGAGCTCGCAGGGCTCACGAACGCAGCCACCGCCGCGGGGATCGACGGACACTCACGGGTCGAGATCGAGCAGCTCCTCGCGCTGGATCCCGACTTCCTGATCGTCACGCAACCGGACGCCGACCGGCGCTCGGATCCCACCCTGGCGATGCTCCAAAGCGATGCAACGCTCGGAGAGCTCGCAGCCGTGCGGCAGGACCACATCGTCTCGCTTCCCGGCCGTCTCCTGCTCGCCGATTCGCACCGCGTCGTCGATGCGGCGGAAGCCCTCGTCGCGGAGATCGATCGCCTGCTGGGCGAGAGTGCTCCGAGCAGAAGGCGGGGCGACGCTCGCCGCCGGGCCCGCAACCCCGCGGCGCCGGATCGGAGGAGGAGGCTCGGGGGTGGGCGATGAGGGACTCGAACCCCCGACTTCTTCCTTGTAAGGGAAGCACTCTAGCCGACTGAGTTAATCGCCCGATCCAAGGCTGGCCGAGGACCTCGGAAACGGACGACACGCTATCCTCCCCGATCCTTCGGCTCCACTGGGGCGCGCGGGGGAGCCGAGAGAGACCTCGGTCGCAGCACGCGACCCGTGAGAGAACGCGGGAGGGTCATCCGGCAGCCGCCCGTCGAAAGTCCCCTCGTTTCCACTGCCAGCGCGAGCTTCTTCGGAACCCCATCCCTCGGACCATGCGAATCGCCATCGTCGGAACCGGCTACGTCGGCCTGGTCGCAGGCACCTGCTTCGCGGAGAGCGGCAACAACGTCACCTGCGTCGACATCGACGCCAAGAAGATCCAGAAGCTCGAGGACGGCATCGTCCCGATCTACGAACCGGGCCTCGAAGAGCTCTTGCGGCGCAACGTGCACGACAAGCGCCTGCACTTCACGACGAGCTACGCCGAGGCCATCCCCGACGCGCAGGTCGTGTTCATCGCGGTCGGGACGCCGCCCGACGAGAACGGCTGCGCCGACCTCAAGCACGTGCTCGCTGCGGCGCGCGAGATCGCGCGGCACATGACCAACTACACCGTCATCGTCGACAAGTCGACCGTTCCCGTCGGCACCGCCGAGAAGGTCACCCACGCGATCGGCGAGATCACCGACTGCGACTTCGACGTCGTCTCCAACCCCGAGTTCCTGAAGGAGGGCGCGGCGATCGACGACTTCATGAAGCCGGACCGCGTCGTGATCGGAGCGAACAGCGGACGCGCGGCGCGCATCATGGACGAGCTCTACGAGCCGTTCGTGCGGACGGGGAACCCGATCATCCACATGGACGTGGCCTCGGCCGAGCTGACCAAGTACGCCGCGAACGCCATGCTCGCCACCCGGATCTCGTTCATGAACGAGATCGCGAACATCTGCAGCGTCGTGGGCGCCAACATCGACTCGGTCCGCAAGGGCATCGGCTCCGATCAGCGCATCGGCTCGCGTTTCCTGTTCGCCGGACTCGGCTATGGCGGCTCGTGCTTTCCCAAGGACGTCCAGGCGATCGTGCGCACGGCGGACGACTGCGGCTACGACTTCCGCATCCTCCGGGCGGTCGAGGCCGTGAACGAGACCCAGAAGCGCATCCTGTTCGAGAAGATCTGCCGGCACTTCGGCGACGATCTCCGCGGCAAGCGCTTCGCGATCTGGGGACTGTCCTTCAAGCCCAACACCGACGACATGCGCGAAGCTCCCTCGGTCGTCGTGATCGAGGCCCTGCTCCGAGCGGGTGCGAGCGTGTGCGCCTTCGATCCCGAGGCCATGAGCGAAGCGCGCGAGCGCTACCTGGGCGATCGGATCGAGTACGCAGAAAACCCGATGCAGGCTCTCGAAGGAGCGGACGCCTTGGTCCTCGTCACCGAATGGAACGAGTTCCGTCGGCCGGATTTCGAGGCCGTCAGGGCCAAGCTGGCGTCGCCCCTCATCTTCGACGGGCGCAACATCTATCCGCGACGCACCCTCGAGGAGCTGGGCTTCACCTACTTCGGCATCGGCACCTGAGAGAACGAGTCGGTCGGGCCCGTTCCGCGCGTCGGGCGGACGGCGAAGCGCGACGCGTCGTCGAGGAACGCCACGCCGTCCCCGCGAGAGGCGCGAGGGCCCCACTCGTCGAGCACCCCTCTGGTCCCGAGGGTGGCTTCCGGCCGAGACGGCGCCACCGGGAGGCACCTGCTGGGAGCCACTCGCGGCCCAGAAACGGACGAAGCGGCTCGCCAGGGGCGAACCGCTCGTGATGTCGTGAATCGTCCGAGTTGCGAGGTCTCGAGCACGGCGGCCAAAACACTTGGCCCGATTCGAGTGCCCGAGAACCCGCTGACACGCTTCGAATGAGAAAAATCACGCGCTCTGTCAAGCACCGCGCGCCCGAAAACTTTCGGACGCTCCCACTCGGAACGCGCTTCGACTATCGGATCGCGTGCGTCGGTTCCTTAGCGTTCTCGCTCGCGAGTCTCCCCAGACAGCTTCGAACGCGCATGCGCCGGAGCGCCGAACGGACCGACTTGCCGAGTTCCGAGTACTCGCTGGCGAACCGTTCGACCTCGGCCGTGCAGCGTGCGAGAACCGCCCAGGACTCTTCGGTATTCCCGGTCTCGCAGTGCATGAGAGCCAGGCGATCGAAGGCCTCGACGCGTATCACGGGCCGCTCGGCGCGTCGTGCCAGGAGGCTCCACACGCGCCGCGCCTCTTCGGTGCGGCCCCCTGCGGCCCAGGCCGTCCCCGCCCACAGCGCCGCGCTGTCGCGGCTGCGGGGGGGAGCCCGAGGATCGGTGTGGACCGAGACGTAGAGATCGAGGGCTCGATCGAGACGACCCGCACGCCGATGCACGTGACCGATTTCGAGCAACGCGCGGGCGTGGAAAGCCGTCCGAGGGCCGCATGCAGCGGCTTCGGCAAAGGCTTCGAGCGCTTCGTCCGGACGCCGGGCCGCACGCAGGATCTCGCCCCGGCGGAAGTGCGCCTCGGCGACGACGTGGATCTCCGAGGGAAAGTCCCGAGCGACCGCGCGATAGGCTGCGAGCGCACGCTCGAGAGCGAGGTCCTTCGCCATTCCTTCCTTCGCGTGGGCCGCGCTCCACCGCCTGCGCGCACGGGAGAGCTCCGCATCGGAGTCCTGCACCGCCCGCGTCGGATCGCGTGCTTGCAGCAGGACCAGGAGAGCGAGCGGAACCGCGAAGGCCTTCACGCCCCGACGACCCGCACACCTTCGGGGGCCACCATGGCCAAGCGGCGGCGTAGCGCCTTGAGCAGGCGGCGACGGGCACGGAACAGGCGCACCTTGACGCGCGACCGGGGAACGTCGCAGGCCAGACCCGCCTCACGGCAGCTCCTCCCCCCGCCATAGAACGCGGAAAGGAGCTCCCGATCCTCGGGTCGCAGCTCGCGGAGCTCTCCCGCCAGCAGCTCGAGAGCCGTTCCCTTGTCGAGCACCCACCCCTCGCAACGGAGCTCGACGGCGCCCCCGCAGTCCAGATGCCCGTCCGCGTCCCGCGCCGGCAGCGTTTCGAGCACGGCTTCGCCCCCCGAAACCCGATCGAGGCGCCGCTCGCGGCGCACGCGGTCGCACAGGACGTTCGAAGCGATCCTCTGCGCCCACGGGCGGAGCTTCGCGGGCTCTTCCAGACGATCGCGGTACAGCGCGGCCCGCAGGAGCGTCTCCTGAACGACGTCGTCGATCTCGCTCTCGTCGCGACACCGCGGCGCGAGGAAGCGCCTCAGGTCCGCACGGATCTCCTCCAGCCCGCCCCAGTGAAGGGTGCGGGGATCGAACTGCAGCATGGAACGCCCCCTCTTCTCGCGTTCGACTCGAACGCCCGACCGGCCCTGTGCGTCGCACGCCCGGGCCAGCGGGCGACGAGGCAGCAGACCCGTGGAGGTGGCGCGCGTTTCCCGAGTCGTCGCGCGTGGAGAAGCCGCGCCCGGAGCGGCGCAGCGCGGGGCGGGGAAGAAAGCGCGGGCACGAACCGCGCACCGGGTGGCTTCGGCGGAGCGCTCGCGGGTCGCCCTTCGCGCCGCGCAGCTCGATCCAGTACCTGGCTCTCCGCCGGGAGTCCCGCCGCGAGCCGCCCGCGACCGTTCGGGGGTTCGCCTACTTACGGAACTTCTTGGCTTCCCCTGCCCACTCCGACTCGGGGTAGGTGCGGATCAGATGCGAGTAGAGCCGGTTGGCGCGCTCGTCGTCGCCCTCTCCGCCCATCAAGTTGAAGCACCGGCCTGCGTAGAACATGGCCTCGGGAGCGTAGCGGACCTGGTCGCCGTACAGGACGACGACGCGCATGAACGCGAGCAGCGCCTGCTCGAGCTCCTTCCCGTCCTGGTTGCCGGCGAGGAAGCGACACTTGCCGAGCCCTGAGTAGGAGGCGGCCAGGGACTCGTCGTCCGCGGCCGGGTCGAGGATCACCTCTTCGAAGATCTTCCGCGCGTTCCCGATCGACTCGGGGTTCTCGCTCTCCTCGGCGAGGAAAGCCGCCGCGCGCGCGACGGAAGCTCGATTGCGAACGGTCGGAAAGTCCTTTCCCGCGCTCGCTTCGATCTCTGCCAGCATCGAACGCCGCTTCTCACCCACCGAGGAGCGGTCCGTCAGGACTTGGGCCAGCTTGCATTCGAGGGCCCAGCCCTTCGAGAGACCCTTCGACGCGATCAGGCGCTCGAAATTGGCCAACGTCGACTGGGCCTGGTCGAACTGTTGGAGTCGGAAGAGCGCGTTCGCCTTGGCCACGTAGGCGCCGGGGGCGTACCGAGACTCGGGAAAGTTGGCGAGCAGCTTGTCGGCCACCGTGAGGACTTCCTCGAGGTTGCCCTGGTTCGTGTACAGGGTCACCAGGCTGTGAGCGGCATAGGCGGGGGCCCACGCGAAGCGCTTGTCGGCGGACCCGCCGAGATGGGAGTCGAGGTACTCGTTGAACTGGCCGATCGCCGCCGACACGTCTCCCTCGTCCAGGCTCGATCTCGCCTCTCCGATCAGCGGCGGAACGCGCTCGTACTCGACCCGCACGACCTCTTCGGACGGAATCGTCTTGTCCCCGCCCCGCCCGCCTTCCTTGTAGACGACGTGATCGACCGTCTCCTGGACGATCGCGCAGTCCTCGATCGGCGTCCCGTTCGTCCGATAGATGCGGTCGGCGAAGGCCGTCTCGGCCGAGAGGCTCGCCCAAGCGAGCGCGAGGAGCACAGTGGGGCGAGTGGCCCGAGTCACCGGATTCATGGGGAGATGGCCCTTGGACGTGGTCGCGCCTTCGCTATCCGCTCGGGCGACGCGTGTAACCCGTCCGGCGCGCTTCTGGCGCCCCCGGGGAGTGGCGCGGGCGAAGAGCATAGGTGCGCCTGCTTCGAGCTGTCAACGCGAGCTGCCGCTCGGTTCGGCCGCGCTCGTGCGTCGAACCTGGATCATCTCGGCGACCACGCTCACGGCGATCTCCTCGTGCGTCCGAGCGCCGATCGGGAGCCCCATCGGAGTCCGCACGGTCGCCAGGAAGGAGGGGTCCGTCCCGCGGCGCTCGAGCTCCGCGAAGACCTGCGCCTTCTTGGCCCGGCTCCCGATCATGCCCAGATAGCGCGGTCGACAGTCCGTCTCGAACAGGGCTCGCAGGATGCCGGCGTCGCCCTGGTGGCCGCGCGTCGCGACGACGAGATAGCTGCCTTCGGCCGGCGCCAGGTCGCGCACCTGCTCGACGAAATCGGCGCACACGCGCGCGTGCGCATCGGGATGCTTCTCGGGCGTCGTGAACGCCTCGCGGTCGTCTCCCACGCACACACGGAAGCCCACCATGCGCGCGATCCGCGCGATGGCCGCGGAGACGTGCCCGCCTCCGAAGACATGGAGTCTCGGCTCGACGATCGGCTCCACGAACACCTCCACTCTTCCGCCGCACAGGAGGCCGCTGTCGGGATAGTCGCGCTCGTTCAACGAGAACGCGAGATTGCGCGGACGCTCGTCGCGCATGCTCTCGAGCGCCGCCTCCAGCACTTCCGCTTCGAGGCATCCTCCGCCGACCGTCCCCGCGAAGCTCCCGTCGGGGCGTACGAGCATCTTCATCGTCTCCTTCCCCGGCGTGGATCCGACCGTCTTGACGATCGTGCACACGGCGCAGGGCTGGCCGGCCTCTTGGAGGCGGAGGATCTCGGCATACAGGTTCATCGCCGGCTTCCCAGATTATGCGACCCGGGGATCGAGACGCCCTCGAATCCACTCCCCCTCGCTCCCGCTTTGCTAGGGTCGAGCGCGTGACGCATCCACAGGATCGATCCGGTTCGGGAGAGTTGGAGCCGGTGCTCGTCAGCGCCTGCCTGCTCGGAAGGGCCTGCCGCTACGACGGCCGGTCGAACGAGGATCGATCGTTGGTCGAAGAGCTCGCCGCGGGAGGAAAGCGCGCCGTGCCCTTCTGCCCGGAGGAGCGCGGCGGACTGGGCACGCCGCGCCCGCCGGCTTGGATCGAGGGGGAGGGAGCGGGAGCCGTGATCGAGGGTCGAGCGCGCGTCGTGACGGACGCGGGGCAGGACGTCACGGAGGAGTTCCTCTGCGGCGCGCGTCAGGCGCTCGCGACCTGCCGCGCCGAGGGCATCACCCGCGCCTTCTTGAAGGAACGCTCGCCGTCCTGCGGGGTGCGCCAGACGCACGTCGGCGACCAGCTCGCCGACGGACCGGGCGTGACGGCCGAACTCCTCGCGCGCGCGGGAATCACGGTCAGCGGCGTGGAGGGTCGGCGCGCGGCTTCCCCACCACCACCACCTGGAACGCCAGGAGCGACAGGCCCGGAACGGCACACAGGATCCGATCGATCCGGATGAAGAGCCGCGCGAGGAGCGAGCTCCCGGGCACGTACTTCAAGAGCCCCAGGTGATCGGGGAAGCCGCACAGCGCGTAGGCGAAGAACCCGAACTTCTTCACGCGCACCACGTCGAAGCCACCGGCGGCGTACAGCTCGACGAGGCGCGCCCTCCGGAAGCCTTCGTCCCCCTCGTCGAAGTGCTCACTGCGCCGGTACAGCACGCCGCGCGCGAATCGGATGATCGGATTGTCGTTGCACGGTTCGCTCATCACGAGCACGCCGTCGCGGCGCAGCGCGCGGCGGCAGTTCTCGATGAAGCCGACGTGATTGCGCGCATGGTGGAGGCTTCCCTTGCAGAGGACGGCCCGGAAGACACCCGGCCTGACGGGGAGCCGCTCGGCATCCGCGGTCACGAGACGCGCGTCCGCCATCGCCTTGCGACCGACGAGCTGCATCTCGTGGCTGATGTCGATCCCCAGCGCATCGGGATCGCGCCGCCGAATGTCCTGCAGGAAGAGCCCGGTCCCGCAGCCGAGATCCAGGACCCCGCCTGCGCCGGGAGGGACGTGGGAGAGGATCTCGGCGTGCCATTCCTCCTCGAAGATGCGGCTGAATTCGAAGGCGTAGCGCTCTTCGTAGCGCGGCGCGAGTTTCTTGTGGAGCTCGATCTGCGCTCGGGCGTTGCTCGTGCTCACATCCGGAAGCGAAGGCATACGCGGAACCAGTCTAACGGAGCTTGCGAGCGCGGCTCGGATGACGTCGGAGAGATTCGGGTTCGAGCTCCTGCGTACCCTGGCCGTCCCGCGGGCTCGAGCGAGCATCGAAGCCCCACGACGTGGTCGACTTCGTGCCTAGGAACGGCGTCGACTGCTCCCTACTGCTCGCGCGGCGGGCCAGCGTGGGAGCTGCCGAGGGGGGCGGTCATCGCGCCCATGAAGAAGTGCGCGACGAGTCCGAACACGCACACGTTGAAGAGCTGCACGAAGTGCGTTCCGATGCCGGTGGCGAGCGCGAGCTCCCGATCGATGCCGAGCAGCGCGAAGCCGAAGGTCCACCCCGCCTCCTGCGTTCCGAACCCGGCGATGCCGTTGACGGGGAGCAGGTTGAACATCACGGCGACGCTCGACCCGAACGTGATCTCGGCCAGGCCCACGCCGCCGTCGAGCCCCATGCCCCGCGCCAGAACGGCGTAGAACACGAAGACGAGGCCCCAGAGCGGAACGCTCACGAGCGTGGCTCCGAGCAGGCGGCGGTCTCCGCCCGCGGTCTTGAGCGCCTCCTGTACCTCCCGGGCGCGAGCGAGGATCCGCTCCCCGAACGGCAAGCGGTCGACGCCAAGGGCGCGCGCACAGCGCTCGGCCAGCGGAACGGCGACATGGCTGCGCGCCCCCAGGATCGCGAACGAGACGGCCAGGGCGAAGAGCACCACGGACAGCGCCCCGAGCCCCCCGATCGCACTCGCGGCCACTCGAGTCTCCGCCGAGTCCGAACCATCGCCCGAGCAGGCGATCCATGCACAGGCGACGCACAGGCCGGCGCACAGGACCTCGAGGTCCAAGATGCGCGAGACGACCAACGACGCCAACCCGCGCGCGGCGGGCACGCCGGCCGTGGTCTTGAGGTACACCACGAAGGAGGCCTCGCCCGTCTTCGCGGGCATGACGTACGCGGCGAGGTTGTGGGCGGACGAGACGACGAGCGCTCGCGCGTAGGTCGGACGCGTGGCCGGGGGGATCAGGATGCGGAACCGCCAGGCGCGCAGGGCGTACACCGCGGCGTGCAGAGCGGCCGAGGCGAAGTACGCGCTCGGGGGAAGCCGCCCCACCGTCTCCCAGACGTCGCGCGGTCGCACGCCGCTCCAGAGCATGAGCAGCAACAGGAGGACGAAGGCCACCGCCAGGGAGATCGCGCTGCGGAATGCCGTCTTCAAGCGTCGCGACCCGTTCGCAGGTCGGTCGCAATCTACGGCTCCACGGCTCGTCGCCGAAGGACCGGCGTGGGAAAGCCCTCCACCCTTGTGGAGATCGCGCCGATACACGGGACCCCATGAGCCTTCCCGAGACCTCTCCCCTCGCCGCCTCGCGCTTGCGCGCACTCCTCGGAAAGCTGCGCGACGCGAACCTGCACGTCCCCCACGTCGCCATCGCCGGCAAGCGCAGTGTGTCGGTCATGGGCTGCCTTTCCCTGGACAGCCCCGTCGAGCACGCGCTGCGCTACCTCCTGCGTTGGTCGGACGGCTCGGAAGAGGTGCTGTCGATCGAGGCCGCCGACGGCGCGCTCGACCTCGCTCGCTCCAACCACTCCGGTGACCCGTGCGGATCGCGCTACGCGGTGCCCCTCTTCGCGGACGAGCAGGGACGGGCAACGGCGCCGTCGTGCAAGGCGCGCATCGACCCGGAGATAGCGAGCATGCGCGACGTGCAGCGCTTCATGCGCCGGCTCTTGCGCGGCGTCCTCTCAGCGAACTGAGGTCGACGGGCGAGGGGAGCTCTACATCCGCGACTTCTTCTCGATCAAGTCCGCCAGGAGACCCACCGCGAGGACCTGCACGAGCGCCACGAACATGAGGACCGTCTTGTCCCCGAGGTTCGGGGGGCTCTCCACGAAGACGTCGTGGAACAGGAGTGCGAGGACGAGCACGAGCAGGCCCAGGGCGATCGGATAGAACACCTTGAGCGGGTTGAAGTAGAGGACCGTGCGGATGATCAGGGCCGCGAACCCGAGGGTGTCGCGGATCGGTCGGATCTTCGACCTCCCCGCTCGGCTCGCGTAGTTGATCGTGACGTAGTCCACGCGATGCCCGTTCGTCAGCGCGGCGAGCGTGATCGTGGTGGTGAAGCTGAAGCCCTGCGGGAGGATGGGGCGGTAGCGCAGCACCAGCTCGCGCCGGAAGGCCCGCAGTCCCGAATTGAGGTCGGGGATCGGAACGCCCGCGAGGAAGGACGCCAGAGCGGCGAGGAACGCCTTCGCGGGCCGGCGCACCGTGGGGATGTTCACGTCGGCCCCGATGCGGGCGCCGACGGCCATCTCGGCGCCGTCGTCGATGCAGTCGAGCAGCTCCTCGATCTGCTCCTCGGGATAGGTCCCGTCGGCGTCGGTGATGACGACCACGTCGTGGCGCGACCGCGCGAACCCGGTGAGCAGCGCAGCACCGTAGCCGCGATTGCTGCCGTGCGAGACCACGGAGAGCCCGGGGATCCGCTCGCGCAAGCGCTCCAGAGCTTGGGCCGTGCCGTCGGTGGACCCGTCGTCGATCACCAAGACCTCGATCGGCCGCGACAGCCGCAGTGAAGAGAGGCGTTCGACGACACCCGCGATACCGCGCTCCTCGTTGTAGGCGGGAACGACGATCGAAACCCCCCGAGCGCTCCTGCGCTCGCGGCCCGCGTCATCCAAGGTTCCCACGCCCGGTCTCGACTCGGGTCGGCTCGATGGTGCTGTCGTCTCGGGCATCGGAACGGGCTCGCGCAGGGCCGGCGCGTCGCTTCCGGGCGAGCATATCGACGGCCGGGGACGACTTCATGCCCGGTCCCACGCCAGCGGACCCGAGACGCCCTTCGACATGGAGCCGAACTCGGCGGTCGCGCAGGAGCTTCTTCGTCATTCCGGTCAGCGCGCGGGCGTCGACCTCGTCGAGCCCGGACCATGCGAAGCCGGGTCGCAACTCGCGTTCGCCCGCTGCGCCCGCTGCGTCTACGACCTCCGCGACGAGCACGTCGGCTCGGATCCGATGGTGCGTGATGGAGTGGGTGAAGCGCACCAGGCGTTCCCGCGGCTCGAGCACGCCTCCTTCGACGGGTCGGGCGAGGGCCGTGGGGAAGAGCCGGGCTCCCGGTGCGCCCACCGGCGCGACCTCGCGCGTGGGGCACTCCCACATGCCGGCCATGCGACCGGAGGGGGCTCGGCGCTCGACCAAGAAGCGCCCTGCCCGCGCCACGACCATGATCTCGATCTCGACCCCCACGCTCGCGGGCTTCCGTCCGGGTCGCGGGAGCTCCGCGGTGATCCCGCGCAGGTTCGCCGCACACAGCTCGCGAACCGGACAGGCGCGGCAACGCGGCTCGCGCGGAACGCACAGGGTCGCCCCGAGCTCCATCAGGGCCTGGTTCCAGGCACCCGGTCCGTGGACTTCGGCGACCGCTTCCGGCTTTCCCGGCACGAGCTTCTCGGCCAGGGTCCAGACGCGTTGCGAGAGCTCGCGTGAGCCGAGGGGGGCCGTGAGCGCGAACAGGCGCGCAAAGACCCGCAGGACGTTCCCGTCGACCAGCGCGCGCGGCTCGTCGTAGGCGATCGAGAGCACGGCGCCGGCGGTGTAGGGTCCGACGCCGGGAAGCGCGAGCGCGTCGGCCGGAGCGCGGGGAAACCGGCCGCCGAAGCGCTCGACGATCACGATCGCGGCCCGACGGAGCGAACGCGCGCGGCGGTAGTAGCCGAGCCCGCTCCAAGCCGCGAGCAGCTCGTCCTCGGAAGCGCGCGCGAGCTCGACGACGGTCGGAAATCGCGCGAGGAAGCGCTCCCAGTAGGGAACGACGGTCTCGACGCGGGTCTGTTGCAGCATCGCCTCGCTGATCCAGACGGCATAGGGATCGCGCGTGCGACGCCACGGAAGGTCACGGCGGTGGCTCGCGTACCACGCGCACAGACGCGCGCGCAGGTCGTTTGCGAACTCGTCTTCGAGCTCCGGTAGATCGGACGACGAGTCCACGGCCGGGAGGGTAACGCCCGACGGCGGCTCGACGGACGCGTAGAATCCCCGCCGATGGAGCGGTCGGGAGCGAGCTGGCGCACGTGGGCCTTCGGGTTCCTGGGCGGGGCCCTGCTGTCCGCGCTCCGGGCGCCGCTAGGTCTCGACCTCCTGCGCGTGGTCGCGCTGGACGCGCCGACGTCCGCGGCCTTCCGAGGGGCGGCCCTCCTCGCGATCGCGATGGCCGTCTACGACGCCCGGATCTTCGCGGCGGGCGTTCCCATGCTCGCGCTGCTCACGGCCACCCTGGCGGGTTACCTCGCTCACGGGCTTTACCTCGAAGGGTGGCTGCTTCTCGGGACGCGAGGCGGATTCGCGCTGTTGCTGGTCGGCTCGGCCCTCGCATTGAACGGGCTCGCTCGATCGCGCAGGACGTTCGAGCCCTCGGCGGTCGACGCGGACGGGCGGACCGGCGTCGTGGAAGCCCTCGGGTTCTGCCTCGCGGGAGGCGGGGCGGCTTGCGCGGCCGAGATCCTTGCGCGCCCGTTGCGCTCGCTCGGTCTCGGCCTGGCGGAGGACGACACCGTGTTCGGCGGAGTCTTCCTCCTCGCGCTGCTCTTCGGAGCCGCAGCTTTCGGCGGTCTCGTTCCGGTGCGGAGGCGGCGCGAAGCGCTGGCGGCGGGTCTCGGGCTCGGAGCCCTGGCCTGCGCGCTGGGGGCCGATCGACTCGCCTCGCTGGCGGATCCGCGCGTGCTCGTGACCCAGGTGCGGTCGCTCGCGAGCCTCGTCGTCTTCCAGGACGACGTCTCGAGTCCGCTGCGCGCGGACGTCGCCCACGTCGGGACTTGGCGCGTGGACGCCGTACTGGCGGCCTCGTGCCTCCTCGTGCCGGGGCTCGTTCTCGGCGCAGCCCTGGGTCGACGCGGGGAACCGAAACGGCTCGCGTGGGTGCTGGTCGGCGCGGCGCTGGGCTCGTTCGTCCTGCCGTTCGCCTTGCGCGCTTCGGTGGAGACCTTCGACGCCGACGGTTTGGCGGAGAGCACGCGGATGATCGGGATCATCGGCGCGGCGACGCGTGTGGCCGCGATCGGCGGCGCCCTGGTCCTTCTGCGCTCGCCGCGCGGAATCGGGCGGCTCGCCGGCTTCGCCGGGACCGTGCTCGCCTTCGCGGGGCCGAGCTTCGTCACCGTCCGCGATCCTTGGCTCTTCACTCCCTGGGTCGAAACGCCCAGGGTGGTTCCTCGGCTGGTGATCGACGCGCCGGAGGGGCTGCTCTCGGTCGAGCACGTCCGGGGAGGGCGCGTAACGACTCTCGACCGCGTCCGACTCACCCCCGTTCCGGGGGAGCAGGCGGGCGACGAGGAGCGCATCCTTCGCTCGTTGGCCCTGCTCGGCGATGAAAGGCCTCGCGCGCGAGTCCTGCTCGTCGGTCAACTCACCCCCGAGCGCTCGGCTGTCTTCGAGAGCTTCGACTCGATCCGACTCGAGTGCACGGCGCCCTGGTGGAGGAACGCCCGCGCGCTGGAAGAGTCCATGTTCGAGGGCTACGAGGCGCAGCCCGTGGGCAGTTGGGTTCCCATGCCGATCGCGGCGGAGCGAATCCGCGACGGGGAGTACGACCTCGTGATCGTGCCGCCTGTTTTCGGCCAGAGGCTCCCTTCGCTCGCCGCCCAGTTCGTCTCGGCCCCCGCGCGAGCTCCGCGCAACTCGGGCTGGGAAGTTCCCGAGGGTTCGCTGGCGGTCGTGTGGCTCGATTCGGCCGCCGATCTCGAGGGCACGAACCTCGGAGAGCGCGTCCTCGTGTCGGCGTCACCCATCGAGGAACCCTGCATCGGCGTCGTGATCGGCACACCCGTCGAAGCCGACGCCTTGGCGCACGGCGCACCGGCGTCGCCGGGAAGGAGTTCCACCCTTCGAACGCTGGCCCACCTGCGCTTGCACGCCGCACGATCGCGGCTCTTCGAGCGCCTGGCGGAATCCAACGCGGGAGGTGCGCACGAAGGTCTGATGCGCTTCCTCTCGCTCCACTTCTCCGCACAGGCCGAGAGCACGCCCTTCGCCTCGCGTGACGAACGCGTGGAGATCGATCCCGAGTCGTTGCCGCACCTCCGGGCCTACGCCCTGGCCGGCGACCTCGATCCGTTCGCGCGGAACCTGATCGAGGACGTCGCGACCATCCTCGGCACCAAGCGCAGGCCCGACCTGACCCTCGAGTTCGTCGAACCCATCGCCCGCGCTCACGCTCCCTGGCCCGCGCTGGACCGCTGCCTCCTGGTGGCGTTCATGGAGTTCGACCTCGACGAGGAGGTGATGCCGCGACTGCGCGAGCTCCTGGAGCGCGAGCCGTACGACCTTTCCCTGATCCTGATGGGAGCCCAGTGGGAGGAGCACGTGGGCCGACCCGAGGCGGCGCGGGCGCTGCTCGAGCGAGCCCTGGACATTCAGCCGGACCGGCCGGACGTGCTCAAACGCATGGCGCTGCTCCTGCGGCGCCAGGGATCCGACGAGGCCCAGGAATGGACTCGAAAGGCCCTCGAGGCGGCCCCCGAGGACCCCGACCTCCTCGACCTCGAGACCGAGTCAGGGAGCTTGTGAGCCCTCCCGACGCGGAAAAAGAATTCGAACCGGACCCGTCGTCAGCTCCAAGTCTTTATTAAATAATCGTTTGCGACTCTTTGTCGATTCCTGGGCCGACAGCGCGCAGACATTCGATCCGCTATTCTTGGGAGCCGCGTGCTCGTCCCTTGGCGGCTCGACCCTACGAAAACGGAACCCTGGGGAGCCCGGAGCCGTCCCAAGGCCGTTCCTGCTCCTCTTTTCCGACCTGCGCGGCGTGCAAACCCTCCCGCGCGGCGGACCGCAATCCAAACCGCAGCCGGTACTCCCTTACCTCATCACGGACCCATGAAGAAGATCTCCATCCTCCTAGGCGCTCTCGTCGTCGCGCTCGGGGCGACGGCCCAGGCCCAGATCAAGCGTCTGAGCCTCGAGCAGATGACGACGAGCACCGACAACGCGATCCTCGGCACGATCAAGGCTCGCCGCGTGATCGACGTCGGAAACGAGCGCGATGGCTTCGGGCTCTACTACACCATCCTCACCATCCAAGGTGAGTCCCTGTACACGGGCCGCGCGACCACGGTCGACGTGGTGATGCGCGGCGGTTGGCTCGACAAGGAGCGCGGCATCGGGAGCTGGGACTCCGAGTCGCCCACGGACGACGAGACGGCCCTCGGGAAGAAGGTCGTGGCCTACTACCTGTGGGTCGACAACATCGGCCGCAACGTCGGCGCGAACATCCTGAACGCCTCGCACGGCGGCCTCTTCCGCACCGTCGAGGGCCCGACCGGCACGGTCGTGCTCGGCCGCGGCGAAGGCTATGCGATCAGCAAGAACACGAGCGTCGTGAGTCTCAAGAAGGCGACGGCGACGATCCTCCAGGAAGCCGTCACCAAGAAGAAGTAACGGGAGACCGCGAACGACCATGAAGATCCGCAACCTTTTCCTCCCTGCGATCGCCGTCGGTACGGTCATCGTGTTCACGACGCCCAAGGAGTCCCACGGCTTCGCGCACCTGGGCCACGATCTCTCGGTGCTTCAGGCCGACTTCCGGATATTCGAAGACTTCGCCGACGCCGCTGCGAACAACAACACCGTCCCTCACGCGAACTTCCCCGGCGCCCTGGGCGCCGTGATGGCCATCTGGAAGGGTTGCGTCGAGTGGTCCTCCGAGAGGCACGGGGACGGGACGGGCGACCCGCACCAGGCGACGACGCTGGGTTCGGGCAGCTCGAACTTCGATCCGATGTTCAACGGCGAGGCCCTCGGGGTCGGATCCATCGGCGACAACATCATTTCTCCGCTCCACGCGGACGGAGGCGGCACGCTCGCCTTCATGCAGGGCGGCAGCTTCGGCTGGTGGATCCGCTTCTACGACGACAACTGGGTCTGGAACGACGGCCCGGGCACGAGCCTGGGCGGCCAGGAGGACCTCCAGGGCGTGGCGTGCCACGAGTACGGTCACTCGCTGGGCATGGACCACACGGGGGTCAACGGCCAAACCATGTGGCCGTTCGCGAGCGGCGTCTCCGATCGCTCGATCGGGACGGATGACCAGGCCGGGATCCAAGCCCTCTACGGGCACAAGAACGACGCGCCCAACACCAAGCCGGTGATCACCGCGGCCATCAACCTCGGGGGCCAGATCCAGATCACCGGGATCAACTTCACGACCAACAACAACGAGGTCTGGTTCACGCGCCGGACTCCGGCCACCGGCGGGACGGGCGGCAACCCGATCAAGGTCACGGGCGTGTCCTCGACCAACTCGGACACTGAGATCCTCATCAACATCCCGCCCACCGCCGGCCCCGGTGATGTCATCGTCAAGCGCAACTCGAGCGGGCAGGCGTCGACGTCCAACCCCTGGCCCTTCGACACGGACTCGATCTCGCCTCCCGTCCCGACCGTAACCTCGATCGTGCCCTCCATCGTCCCGGTTCTCACGCCCACGGGCACCGCCAACGTGACGATCAACGGGACGGGTCTCTCCCTCTTGGTGAGCATCGTCGTGGACGGGGTCACCGTCGGTAGCCCGGGCAACTACACCGGCTCGTTCACGATCGTCGACGACACGCAGGTCGACTTCGTGATGCCGCTCTGCCCGAACGCTGGGACCGTGAACGTGGACATCACGACGGCAGGGGGCTTGGTCCCGGAACAGATCGAGATCGTCCTTCCGACGACCCCGGCCCTGGACGTTCCGTCTCCGACCTTCGTCCTCGCCGACGGAATTCGCTTCGCCGTCTCGAGCCAAGACCTCGACATCCAGTTGCTCTACTTCTCCATCGTGCCGGGAACGACGAGCTTCCCGGGCGTCTGGACGCTGGATATCGGGAACGGGTTCGTCCAGAACATCTTCAAGGTCAAGACGTTCAACATCGGACCGAAGCTCTGGCGTCAGCACTTCATCAATCCCCTGGACCCCGGCGACGCGCCTCCGGGGCTCGACGTCTACTTCCAGTGCCTCGTGGCTCACCCGGGTGTGCTCAACAACTACGCGTTCCCGTGGGACAGCTCGAACCGGATCACGCGCACCGTATCGCTCTAGATCCGCGCGAAGATCGAATGCTTCCGAGCCGGGTCGGCCCTCGTGCCGGCCCGGCTCGCTTTCTAGGTGATTCGAGCCCGTAGGCGATTCCGACGTCGCTTCCCGCGAGAGCGCAGGGCGACCTCGTGAAGGGAACCGACTAGCAGCCTGTTGCCCCCGTTCCGAGTCCACCGGCGGATTCCCTCGGCGGTTCCGCTGAGGCCCCCCTGACGCGGAGCGACTCTCGCGTGGCAAGGCTAGCCGTCGGGACTCGCTGCATGGCATAGAGATCCCGTCATGTCCCCCCATCAGCGGCGTTGGCTCGCAGGATGCTTCCTGACGCTCGCCTCGATCGGACTCCATCTCCGTTCCGTTTCGGGAGAGCCCGTCTACCTGGACTCCGTTGCGGTTCCCTGGGCGGAGGCGGAGGGTGCGCACGCGGGAAGGGTTCTCGAATTCGCACTGGCGACCATCGCGGATCCCCGCGGCCGCGAGCCGAGCGGACTTTGGAACCCGGTGCCGACGCTGCTCTTGGCCCTGTGTGCGGCTCTGGGCGACGCCAGCGTCGCCGCCATGCACCTCGTCGCCGTGCTCGCACACACCTGTGCCGTGCTCGCTCTGTGGCGACTCGCGCGCGGTACCGGGTTGGACGAGCGGACCTCCCTCGGCGCGGCTCTCCTGTTCGCGGTTCATCCCGTCGTCGTCCAGAGCACGAGTTGGATCAGCGCCGCAGGAGTCCCGCTCGCCGGCTGCCTCGCGTTGCTCGCACTCGGAATCCTCGTGCGCGATCGCTCCCGGGGCCAGGCAGCGGCCGGTCTCCTGTTCCTCCTGGCGCTGCTCTCGAGTCCACAGGCCCTAGCCGTGTTGCCTGCCGGTTGGGTCTTGCTGAGAGCGAAGCGGGTCGCCGCTCGAGCGCTGCTTCCGTTGCTCGGCGTCGCTTTCGTCGCCTACTCGTTGCGGTGCCTCGCGTTTCGTTCGTGGTCGGCGGGCTACGACGACGTCCTCGCCTCGATCGGGAGCACTTGGGAGCGCGAACTCCTCTCGCGCGTCGAAACGATCGGCGGCGCCCTGCGGCTGCTCGCCTGGCCCGTCGACTGGAGCCTGTTTCGAGCACCCCATCCCCGTCCGAGGGCGACCGACCTCGCGCTGGAATGGAGCTTCCTCTTGGGCGCGCTCGCCGCCTGGGCCGTTTGCGCCAAGCTTGCGCTACACCACTGCGCCGCGTGGCTCGGAGCCCTCTTGGCGAGCCTGATCCCGCTCGGTCTCGTCTGCCCGTGGATGGCGGTCTTCCCCCTCTCCGACCATCACCTCTACCTCTCGACGGCACTCTTCGCGGTGTTCGCCGCGGTGTCGTTGCGGAGCCTCTCGCGCGGGATCGCGGTACCCGCACTCGTCCTCGCCGGAGGGTATGCCTACCTCGCGAATGCGCGGATCCCTTCATGGAGCGACGACCTGACGCTGCTCGCCGAAGCGGCGGAGGAGGACGGCCGGCTGCCGCGCCCGCATTGGTTGTACGCCCAGGAGCTCCTGGCCGAGTTCCGTCGCAACGGCGACGTCACGGCTCTGCTCGCGGCCAACTCCTCCGTGGAGCGAGCGCAAGACTTGCTCGAGCTCTCGAAGCAAGCGGACTCGGACGTCTACGCCACTTCCGAGGACTTCCGCCAGTCCAACCTCACGCTCGGTTGGTGCACGTTGGCGCTCGCCGCGGTCGACTCCGCGCACGACTACGAGACCGCGCGGGCCGTCTTCGAGACGATCGTCCAATCCGACCCGCGTAATCTCCAGGCGTTCCTGGGCGCGGGGATGGCGTGCATCGGGCTGCGCGATTTCGACGGCGCCGAGTCCTGGTTCGAGCGAGCCCGCGCCCTCGATCCCGATTCTCCGGACGTGTACAGCAGTCTCGGAAAGCTCGAGATCGAGCGCGGGAACTGGCGCGCGGCGCAAGCGCACTTCGAAAGGGCGCTGCTCGCCCGCCCGGGAAGCCTCGAAGATCACCTGTGGCTCGCGCGCAGCTTGCATCAGCAGGGCTTGGTCGATCTGGCGCGCAAGCACGCCACGCTCGCGTCCGAACTGGCGCCGTTCCATCCCGAGCCGATGGTCCTGCTCGGGATCGTCGAGCTCTCCGCCGGTCGGTCGCGCAAGGCGCTCGATTGGATCGATCGGGCGCTCCTCGCCGACCCCGATGATGGGTTCGCTCGACTCCAGCGCGGGCACGCCTTCCGGGCGCGGGGCGAGCTCGAGAACGCGATCGTCGAGTACAAACGCGCTTCCGATCGCTTGCCCGAGAACTTCGAAGCCGCGTACAGCTTGGGAGACGCCCTGCTCGCGCTGGGACGCGAAGACGTTGCGGCCGAGCAACTGGCGCGCGCCTACGCGCTGCAGACAGAGGAAGCGCTGCTCGCCCGGATGCACGACGTGCTGCGGAACACCTTCGCGAGTCGCGCGGAGGTCCTCTTCGGGTTCGCGCGCATCGACTTCGGCCGCGGTCGATTCGGCGCGGCCGACGAATGGTTAGCGGGGGTGCTCTCCACCGCTCCCGACCACGCGGCGGCTCTCCACATGCGCGGATTGATCCAGCGCGAGCGCGGGGAGATGGATGCGGCGCTCGAGAGCTTCGCCGCCGCGGAGCGTATCCGCCCCGACTCGTTCCAGGTCCAGCACGACCTCGGGTTCCAGCTACTCGAGCTCGCGCGTCCGGAGGAAGCGCTCGTGCACGTCGAACGGGCGCTCGCGCTCGTTCCGGACACGCCGGAGGATCCCGCGGCGGCGGAGAAACTCCGCGCGAAGCTGCGGGCTGCGATCGCCGAGATCCGCGGAGGGTGACGCCGCACCGTGTGGGTATCATCTTCCCCCCGAAACCGCGCCATGACGCTCCTTTTGGTCGAGAACGTGCTGCGCCACTATGGCCCGCACGAAGTGCTTCGCGGCGCGAGCCTGCGCATCGAGCGCGGCGACAAGATCGGCGTCGTGGGACGGAACGGCGGTGGGAAGACGACCCTCCTGAGGGTCATGGAAGGCGAAGAGGCGCCGGATTCGGGCAGCGTGACGCTGGCGCGCGATACGCGGCTCGGATACGTGGCTCAACGGCCACACTTCGAGCCGGGAACGACGGTGCGAGCCTATGTGGAGGCCGGACTCGAAGAAGTCCATCGCATCGCGCGCGAGCTCGAGCAGGTCGGGGAGCTGCTCGCTCGGTCTTCCGGGACCGAGCTCGATCGCCTCGTGCTCCGTCACGGCGAGCTGTCGGAGCGGATGGAATCCCTGGGAGGCTGGGAGACGGACAGACGGGTCGAGACCGTCCTGTCGGGCATCGGATTGGCCCGTGAGCTCTGGGAGCGCGAGGCCTCTTCGCTCTCGGGAGGCGAGCGCAGCCGGACCGCTCTCGCGCGGGAGCTGATCTCCGTCCCCGACGTCCTGCTCCTCGACGAGCCGACGAACCACCTCGACCTGGCGGGCATCGAATGGCTCGAGGACTACCTCTCCGAGCTGCGCGGCGCCGTCTTGATCGTGAGCCACGACCGCCGCTTGCTCTCGCGCGTCGTCACCTCGATCGTCGTGCTCGAGTTCGGCAAGCTGACGCGCTATCCCGGCAACTATCCGCGTTACCTCGAGCTCGAGGCCGAGCGCTTCGAATCCGCCCAGCGCGCCTTCGAGAAACAGCAGGAAGTGATCCGGCGCGAGGAGTCCTTCATCAAGAAACACATGGGCAGTCAGCGCACGGCCGAAGCGCGGGGTCGCCAGAAGAAGTTGAGCCACGTCGAGCGTGTGGTGAAGCCGTTCCACGACGTCCGTCGTCCCGTGATACGGCCTCCGGTGGCTTCGCGGGGAGGCGAACTCGTGCTCGAGGCCAAGGGGCTGACAGCCGGCTACGGCGACCGCATGGTCTTCTCGAACGTGGATCTGCGCGTGGGGCGTGGAGAGCGCATCGGGATCGTCGGAAGCAACGGATCGGGCAAGAGCACCCTGCTCAAAGTCGTCGCCGGGCGGATGAAGCCGCTCTCCGGAGAGCTCTCGCTGGGCCACAGGGCCGAGTGCGGCTTCTACGACCAGGACACCGCCGACCTGCGCGAGGACGGCACGCCCTTCCTCGAATTGCGGCGATCCCATCCGCAGATGACCGACGGCGAGATTCGCGGACATCTGGCGCGCTTCCTCTTCCGAGGGAACGACGTCGATGCCCTCGTCCGTGGATTGTCGGGCGGCGAGCGCGCCCGCCTGTGTCTCGCGAAGCTCGTGCTCTCCGCGCCTTCGTGGTTGGCGCTGGACGAACCCACCAATCACCTCGATCTGGCGTCGCGTACGGCTCTCGAGGAAATGCTGAGCGAGTTCGGCGGCGCACTGGTTTGCATCAGCCACGACCGCGAGTTCCTGGACGGACTGTGCACGGCCATCGTCGCCGTCGAGGGAGGCACGGCGCGCCGCTTCGAGGGGAACTACAGCGCATGGCGCGAAGCGTGTGCGCGCGAGGCGGCGGTTCGCGCCGCAGCCCCGGTGGAGCGGAAGAGGGTCGAAAAGGCCCCCGCGAGGCGAGGGGACGCTGCGGCTCCCGCACGCGATCGCCCGCGCAATCCCTATCTGTTCAAGAAGCTCGAGGAGGCCATCATCGCGCTCGAGGCAAAGCGCGAGGGCCTGCAGACCGCGCTCGCCGACGAAGCCGTCTACCGGGATGCGGGGGCCGCGCGCGAAGCACAGATCCGCCTGGCGGAGGTCGAGCGCGAGCTGGAGGAGAAGAACCTCGAATGGGAGAACTGGGCGTGATCCGCCCGACATCGTGACCATGCGCGAGTTCCTCGATCGCATCCGTTCGGCCATCGCCAAGGCTTCCGGGCTGCCCGTGGAGGAGATCCGCGTCGAGCAACCCCGCGACCCGAAGCTCGCCGATTTCGCCTTCCCGTGCTTTCCCCTGGCCAAGAACAGGAAGGCCGCGCCGCCGGCCATCGCGCTCGAACTCGCCTCGAAGGTGGAGCAGGACCTGCCCGGGATACGCGTGAGCGCCGCGGGTCCGTACTTGAACTTCGTGGTCGAGCGCACGGTGCTCGCACGGTCCGTCCTCGAGGCGATTGCCGCCGAAGGAGTTCACTACGGCCACTCGCTCGAGGGCGAGGGGAGAACGGTCGTGATCGACTTCTCCTCGCCGAACATCGCCAAGCCGATGCACGTCGGGCACCTGCGCTCGACGATCCTGGGAGCCTCGATCCAACGCCTGCACGACGCGCTGGGGTACCGCACGGTCGGCATCAACCACATCGGTGACTGGGGGAGCCAGTTCGGGAAGCTGGTCGCCGCCATCGACCGGTGGGGAGCCGAGGTGGACCTCGAGGGACGACCGATTCCGGCTCTGCTCGACCTCTACGTTCGCTTCCACGAGGAAGAGAAGAGCGATCCCGAGCTGCAGGAAGCGGCGCGCGCCGCGTTCCGCGAGCTCGAGAGCGGGAGAGAGGGCCGCGTTCGGGAGACCTGGAGGCGACTGACCGAGCTGTCGCTCCGCGAGCTCGACAAGATCTATTCGCGCCTGGGTGTGTCCTTCGACCTGATCCGAGGCGAGTCCTTCTTCGAGCCCTACCTCGACGAGACGGTCCGGCGCATCCAGGCGACGGGGATCACCGAAGTATCGGACGGCGCGCTGATCGTGGATCTCTCGTCGCTGGGAGGCGAGATGCCGCCGTGTCTCTTGCGCAAGACCGACGGCACGACGCTCTACGCGACGCGCGACTTCGCGGCGGTCTTCCACCGCTGGGAGGAGTACCGCTTCCAGCGCTGCCTGTACGTCGTGGCCGCCCAGCAGAAACTCCACTTCCGCCAGCTCGTGGGCGTCCTCTCGCGGATGGGAGTGGATTGGGTCGATCGCGTCGAGCACGTCGACTTCGGGATGCTGCGGCTGCCCGAGGGCAAGATGAGCACGCGCGCAGGGAAGATCGTCTTCCTGGAGGACGTGCTCGATCGGGCGGTCCTCGAGGCGGCGGCGATCATCGCGGCGAAGAACCCGGAGCTCGCGAACCGCGCGGAAGTCGCGGAGTCCGTGGGCATCGGGGCCGTGGTCTTCCACGATCTGAAGAAGGAGCGCATCCGCGACGTCGTGTTCGAGTGGGACGAGGTGCTCTCGTTCGAAGGCGAGACGGGGCCGTTCGTCCAGTACACCCACGCCCGGCTGGCCTCGATCCTCCGCAAGGCCGCGGCAGCCGGGGAGGGCCGCGCCGACCCCGATTGGAGTTGCCTGGGAGAGGCCGGGACGATCCTCCTGACACTCGGACGCTTCCCCGATGTGGTGCGGTCCGCAGCAGCGCAGTGCGAGCCGTCGGTCATCGCTCAATTCCTGCTCGGACTCTGCCGCGATGTGTCGACGTGGTACTCGCGCGAACGCGTACTCGGCCAAGAACCCGAGGTGACAGCGGCGCGAATGGCCCTCGTCAGGGGAGCCAAGACCGTGATAGGAAACGGTTTGCGGCTGCTGGGCGTCGGAGCGCCCGAGGAAATGTAGAGACGCGCTGCGGGCTTCCTCAAGGTAACCCGACTTGCGGCCGATGGGGCGACGACGGTTCGCGCGCGGAAGCGTTTCCCATCGCGCATGCTTCTCGCCGAGCCTTTGGAGGAGTCGTTGATCGAGCGCTACATACGCGACGTCCCCGATTTCCCGAAGCCGGGGATCGTCTTCAAGGACATCACGCCGCTGTTGCAGAGCCCCGAGGGCTTGCGCCTCACGATCGATCGCATGGCCGAGGTCGTCGACCCGTCGACCTACGACCTCGTGTGCGGGATCGAGTCCCGCGGTTTCATCTTCGGAACTGCGCTCGCGGATCGACTGAACAAGGGCTTCGTCCCGATTCGCAAGCCGGGTAAGCTCCCGTGGAAGACGGAGTCGGTGTCGTACGAGCTCGAGTACGGCTCCGACACGATCGAGATCCACGTCGATGCCGTGCGCGATGCGAAGCGTGTGTTGGTCGTCGACGACCTCCTCGCCACTGGAGGAACCATGGAAGCGGCGCTCTCGCTCGTGCGCAAGATCGGCGGAAATCCCGTCGCAGCTGTCTTCGTGATCGAGCTCGGCTTCCTTTCCGGTCGCGCGAAGTTGGGCGCAACTCCGGCACACGCTCTCATCCGGTATTGACGACTGCCGCTCTCCATGCAATCCAATCCCTCCACCCAAGAACGAGTCGGACGGCAGGCAAGTCGATGACGACCAAGAAGAAGGCGGGCGCCTCCAAGCCGAAGGCCAAGTCCCAGGCGGGGAAGAAAGCCAAGGCAGGCTCGCGCGGGTCGAGGACACCCGTGAAGGCGAGCGGGAAGAAGGCCGGCAAGCACCCGGTGTCCCGGCGCAAACCTCTCTCGGCGGGGTCGCGCGCAAAAGGCTCGTCGACCTCGAAACCCTCCAAGAAGGCCCCCGCGGAAACGATGACCAAGGCAAGGTCCAATGCACCCGTGAAGGGAGCGAAGAAGGCGCGAGGCGCGGCGAGCACGACGACCAGGAAATCTCCCGCGGAGGGAACTAGCTCGGGAGCGAAGGACTCCGAGGTCGAGGTCGACGAGCCGCCGCCGGCTCTTCCGGTGCGACGCCCCGACGCGGAAGCCGCGCGTCCGGACCTCGTCCCGACGGGACTCGACGCGCTCTCCACCGAAGATCTGTGGAACGGGTATCACGAGGAAACGCGCAGCTCGAAGGGCAAGTCGACTCCCGAGCTGGAGAAGCTCCGCAACGGTCTGATCGAGCGCCACTACCCGCTCGTGCGGTACATCGCGGAGCGTCTGCTCCAAACCCTCCCCAAGTCGATCGAGCTCGACGACCTGATCAGCGCGGGCCTCTTCGGCCTGATGGACGCCATTCGCGGGTTCGATGCGAGCCGCGGGATCAAGTTCAAGACGTACTGTTCGACGCGCATCCGCGGCTCGATCCTCGACCAACTGCGCTCCCAGGACTGGGTTCCCCGGCTCGTTCGACTCAAGGCCGGAAAGATCGAGAAGGCCCTGCAGAAGCTCACGGGCACCTATGGCCGCGAGCCCACTCACGCGGAACTCGCCAAGACGCTCGAGATGGATCACGGCGAGCTCGTCCGCGAGATGCAGGATGCGCGCGCCAAGACGATGTTCTCGCTGTCGGAGAAGTGGGAGGACGGCGACGACGACGGCTCCGCGGAGAAGGTCGAGATCCTGGAGGACAAGACCGCGGTCGATCCGGTCTCCGAGCTCAACCGCAGCGACTTGATGAACTACATCACGCGCTCCCTGACGCAGAAGGAGAAGTTCATCATCGAGCGCTACTACCGCGACGGCCATACGATGCGGGAGATCGGGGAGCTCCTGTCACTGACCGAGAGTCGCGTGTGTCAGATCCACTCCAACGTCATGGGGCGCCTCAAGAACCTCCTCTCGATGAAAGAGGAGTCCCTGCTGACGTAGGCACCGCGTGCGCTTCCGCCTGATCCGGCACGGTCTGGTCGAGTCGACCAACGAGCGTGCGTTGGAAGCCGTCGCAGCGGGGGAAGCCCGGCACGGAGACGTGCACGTGGCCGAGGGGCAGACGCGCGGACGGGGTCGGCTCGGTCGCGCCTGGGAGAGCGCGGCCGGCGAGGGACTCTACATGAGCCTCGTCCTGCTCCCACCGCCCCCGCCACTCTCGCCGGTGGCCCTGACGATGGCCTCGGCCTTGGCCGTGCTCCGTGCCGTGCGGGCACTCGGTCTCGCGCAGGCTGCGCTCGACTGGCCCAACGACGTCGTCGTGGGAGCTTCGAAGCTGTGCGGCGTGCTCGTGGAGTCGCGCGGGCTCGACCCCCTCAGGCCGCACTACGTGATCGGCGTCGGGCTCAACGTCCTTCAACGGAACTTCTCGCCCGAGCTCCAGGCCGAGCGCGCCGTGACGAGCTTGGCGCTCCAGGAGATCGCATGCACCGTGGAGCGTGCTCGGGATGCGTTGCTCGAGACCTTCGAGAGCGAGATCGAGCGCCTCTCGGGTGATCCGGAAGGTCTCGCCCGGGACTTCCTCGCGTCCACCGGATGGGAGGGTGTCGACGTCCGGATCGGCGTCGGCGAGCGCGTGTTCGAGGGACGGCTGGTCGAATTGTCACCCGCGAGAGGAATCTGCATCGCTCGACCCGACGGTAGTCGGCAACGCATGGCGGTCGAGCACGTGAGATCGTTGACGCTTCTCTCCACTCGCCCCGCTCGCCGCACGGATCTATAATTCGCGACACGCGTTCCCGCTCCGTTGCAGCGGGATTCGACGGAAGCCGGCGATGACGATGACGGATGGAGAACGGGTGGACAACGCCTCGCGCGTTGACGGACGTCGGCCGGAGGAACTGCGTGCGATTCGCTTCGACCGGCACTACACCAACAGCACTCCCGGTTCCGTGCACGTAGCCTTCGGCAACACCCGCGTTCTCTGCACCGCGATGGTCTCCGACGGCGTTCCCGCCTTCCTCCAGGGCAAGGGACGCGGCTGGCTCACGGCGGAGTACTCGATGCTCCCCTCGGCGACCCAGCACCGGCAGAACCGGGATCGCGCTGGCCGCGTCGACGGTCGCTCGGTGGAGATCCAACGACTCATCGGCCGTGCACTCCGCGCAGTGGTCGACTTCGGTCTGCTCAACGAACGCACGATCTGGGTCGACTGCGACGTGCTCCAAGCAGACGGCGGCACGCGGACGGCGTCGGTCAGCGGCGCGTACGTCGCGCTCTTCGACCTCGTGCGCGACATGAGCGAGCGTCGGCTCCTGCGCTCCTGGCCGTTGAAGACTCAGCTCGGTTCCGTCTCCGTCGGAATTTTGCGCGGCCGAGCCATGGTCGACCTGTGCTACGAAGAGGATCGCGACGCGGACGTCGACATGAACCTGGTCATGAACGGCGAGGGGGAATTCATCGAGGTCCAGGGATCCGCCGAGGGCCTCGCGTTCTCGAGGAGCCTGCTCGACGAGATGCTCTCGCGCGGAGAAGCCGCGATCCGCCGGATCTTCGAGCTCCAGCGCGAAGCCCTGACCACCGCCTGAACGGCGACGCGTGCGGATCCTCGTCGCCAGCACCAACGCGGGGAAGCGCGACGAGCTCGTCACGCTCCTCGGACCGCTCGGCATCGAGGTCGTCTCGCCCGCGGACGTGGGAGGCTTGCCCGAAGTGGTCGAGGACCGCTCGACCTTCGCCGGCAACGCGGCGAAGAAAGCGCTCGCTGCGGCGCGAGCTGCGGGAATACCGGCGCTGGCCGACGACTCCGGCCTCGAAGTCGACGCCCTGGGCGGTGCTCCGGGCGTGCTGTCGGCGCGCTTCGCGGGCGAACCGCCCGACGACGAGCGCAACAACGATCGCCTCCTGCGCGAGCTCGCCGACGTTCCCGAGGAACGCCGCGGAGCCCGCTTCGTGTGCGCGCTGGCGCTTGCCGATCCGAGCGGTGCACTGCTCCTCGAGGTCGAGGCAACGGCTCACGGCCGAATCCTGTTCGAACGGAGGGGATCGCGGGGATTCGGCTACGATCCCCTGTTCCTGTTCACGGAGGAAGGGCACGCGCAGGCGGGTAGAGCCTTCGCCGAACTGGAGCCTTCGGAGAAGGCACGGGTCTCCCACCGCGGCCGAGCCGTGGCGTCGTTGGTGCGGTCGTTTCCAGAGCTCCTGGAGCGTGCAAGCCGTCGAGCCGGACGCTTGCAGCGCCCGACGTGACCGCTCGGCGACGCTCGCGGCGCCTTCCATCCGGCTGCTTCGTCCGAGCGCTGCTTGCCAGGAGGCAACGCGGAGCCGATCTTCTTGCGTCGAAAAAGGACTCACCGTGGACCCCTCCAAGATTCGCAACTTCTCGATCGTCGCACACATCGACCACGGAAAGTCGACGCTAGCGGACCGCATGCTCGAGCTGACGGGCGCGATCGTCAAGCGCGAGATGCGCGATCAGGTCCTCGACGACATGGACCTCGAGCGCGAGCGCGGGATCACGATCAAGGCTCACGCGGTGCGAATCTGGCACGAGTACCGCGGCGAGCGCTATCAGTTGAATCTGATCGACACTCCCGGGCACGTCGATTTCCACTACGAGGTGGAGAAGAGCCTGCAGGCCTGCGAAGGAGCCGTCCTCCTCGTCGACGCGGCCCAGGGCGTCGCGGCGCAGACGGTCGCCAATGCGTACCTCGCCATCGAGGCGAATCTCACCGTCCTGCCGGTGCTGAACAAGATCGACCTCCCGCATGCGCGCCCGGACGAGGTCGCGGAGGAGATCGAGCATTCGATCGGCATCGACGCCACAGACGCACTCACCGTTTCCGCCAAGACGGGCCAGGGCGTGCGCGAGGTCCTGGACGCGATCGTCGAGCGCATTCCTCCGCCTGCCGGCGACCCCGAAGCGCCGCTGCGGGCGCTGATCTTCGACGCGGTCTACAACGAGTTCCGCGGGATCATCGTCTACCTGCGGGTCGTGGACGGGACGATCGAGAACGGCCAGCGCATCCAGATGCTCGGCAACGGATCGACCTACGAAGCCGTCGAGATCGGCTGCTTCGGACCGAAGATGAAGCCGACCGGCTCGTTGATCGCCGGCGAAGTGGGGTACTTCATCTCCAACATCCGGCGCCTGGGGGACGTTCGGGTCGGGGACACGATCTCGCACTTCAAGGGTCCGAAGGTCGAGATGCTGCCCGGCTATCGCGAGCCCGTTCACATGGTCTACGCGGACTTCTATCCGACCGCGTCGGGCGATTTCGAGAAGCTGCGCGAGTCGCTCGAGACCCTGTCGCTCTCGGATTCGTCGTTCTCGTACGACCCGGTGACGTCGGATGCGCTCGGCTTCGGCTTCCGCTGCGGGTTCCTCGGCCTGCTCCACATGGAGATCATCCAGCAGCGCCTCGAGCGCGAGCACGACCTCGACATGATCCAGACGGCGCCGACCGTCACCTACCGGATCGACCTCGCCGACGGCACGACGGAGGAGATCCATTCGCCGGGTCAGCTTCCTTCACCCGACAAGTTCGTGAGCCTGATGGAGCCCATCGCGCGCGTCACCATGCTCATTCCCGCCGAGTTCGTCGGGGTGATGATGCAGATCTGCAACGACCACCGCGGCGTCTACGTCCGGCAGGAATACCTGTCGACGTCGCGCGTGCAGCTCACCTACGACATACCGCTCGCGGAGATCATCTACGACTTCTACGACAAGCTGAAGTCGAGCACGCGCGGCTACGGGACCTTGAACTACGAGCTCAAGGGCTACCGGCAGGACGACCTCGTCAAGCTCACGATCCTCGTGAATCGCGACGAGGTCGACGCCCTCTCCACGATCGTCCACCGCGATCAGGCCGATATGCGCGGGCGCTCCGTGATCAAGAAGCTGCGCAAGGAGATCCCGCGCCACATGTTCGAGGTCTCGCTCCAGGCCGCCATCGGGAATCGCGTGATCGCGCGCGAGAACATCGCGGCCTTGCGGAAGGACGTGACCGCCAAGTGCTACGGGGGCGACATCACTCGCAAGCGCAAGCTGCTGGAGAAGCAGAAAGCCGGCAAGCGTCGCATGCGCCAGATCGGGAACGTGGAGATCCCGCAGAAGGCATTCCTCTCCGTCCTCGGGGGCGGATCCGAGGAAAAGTAGGGATGTCCGAGGCCAAGCGGGAACGGGGGCATCCCTGGATGGAGAACATCGAAGCCGTGACGATGGCCGTCGTCATGGCGCTCCTTCTCAAGCACTTCATCGTCGAGGCCTACAAGATCCCCTCGGGCTCGATGCAGCCGACCCTGATCGGCATCAAGGAACCTGGCGTGCGCCTCGAGGATCGCATCCTGGTCGACAAGCTCTCCTTCTCCTTCAGGGATCCAAAGCGCTGGGAGGTCGCCGTCTTCCGCTATCCGCTCGATCGCTCGAAGAACTTCGTCAAGCGGCTGGTCGGGATGCCCGGCGAGCACTTCAAGATCGAGCATGGCGACCTCTGGAGACGGACCCTCGCGGACGAGCCGTGGGAGATCCTGCGCCGGCCGCGCTCGGTGCAGAGCGCGACGTGGAAGCTCGTGGATCCTCGGCGAGCCGAGGAGACGCTCTGGAGCTCGACCTCCGCGGGTTGGAGCACGCGCGGGAGCGACGTCGAAGCACGCGGAACCGGCAGAGCCGCGTACCCCTCCGACGGCTCGATCATGGATGCCTACGACGACGGCTATCCCATGGCCGTTCTACGCCTCGGCGGCGTTCCGGAAAGACGCCAGGACTCCGAGACGAACCCGGTCGGCGATCTCCGGCTCGCAGGGTCCGTGCGAGCGCTCGATGGATGCAAGGCCCTCGAGATCGAGCTCCGCGAAGGCCGGCACACGTACGCCTTCCGGATCCCCGGCCCGGACGCGCGCGAAGACGAGGTCCCGACCATTCGCCGGCGCGAAACCCTGGGCGGTACGACGGCGCGCGACGCTACCGAAGCCGCGTCCGCCCGCTACCGGCTTCCAGCGGGGAAGAGCGTGCGCTTCGCGGCGCAGAACCTCGACGACCTGCTCGAGCTCGAGATCGACGGACGAGTGGTTTGCGCGGTCGCCGTGGAGGCGTGCTCGAATCAGACGTCGGGCGTCGCGCTCGCCGTCGAGGGGACGGGCGCGGATCTCTCCGACCTCGCCCTCTACCGCGACATCTACTACACCTCCACCAAGGTGAACGAGACGTACGTCCCCGCCGGACACTACTTCGCCCTGGGCGACAACACGCAGAACTCGAGCGACAGCCGCGAGTGGACCTTCGTCAAGTATCGGATCGACGGCGGCGCGGAGCCTCTCGAGGTGCGCGGGAACCTCGAGTCCGGCGTGAATCCCTACGTCGATGCAGGCAACCTCGACGGCCCGGTCCTCTGGCTGCAGGACGAGTGGGGCGAGCTCCATCGGTTCCTCCAGGATCGGACGACGCAATTGCGCCCGGAGTCGGCTCCGTTCGTTCCGCGCGAGATGATCCTCGGGCGCGCCGTCGCGACGTTCTGGCCGATCCGTCCCTCGAGCGGCATCTATCGCTTGGGGTGGGTTCGCTAGCAGGATCACGGACGACCGAAACCTGACGGTGGTGATGCGGGTGGGAGCGAACGTCGGCATACTCCCGCGCGATGGCGCCCAAGAAGGCCCGTAGGCACCCGTGGAGGGAGAACTTGGAGACGCTCACGGGAGCGATCGTCCTGGCCCTGATCTTCAAGGCCTTCCTGGTCGAGATCAGCAGGATCCCCAGCCCTTCCATGCAGCCGACGCTCATGGGCGATCCTCACAACGGCCTCTCCGATCGGGTCCTGGTCGACAAGCTGTCGTTTCGCTACCGAGACCCGGAGCGCTGGGAGATCGTCGTCTTCAAGCACCCGCTGCAGCGTTCGCGGAACATGGTCAAGCGCGTGGTCGGGATGCCCGGCGAGGACCTGAAGATCGAGAACGGCGACGTCTGGGTCCGCCGCAACGAGAGCTCCGCGTGGGAGCTCGCGCGCAGGCCGCGTTCGGTTCAGGGCGAGATGTGGAGGAACGTCGACTTCGAGGAGCCGCGTGTCTCGAACTGGCGCGGTCGAGACGGAGGCGCGGATTGGAACCTCGTGAGCCGCGACATCGCGGCGCGCGGTAGCGGCCGAGCTCGTTTCCGGCCCGATTGGACTGCCATCAACGATCGCTGCGAGGACGGCCACCCCGACGCGTTCCGCACCGTCCCGCCCCGCTGTCCCGGTAGTCCTCCGGAACTTCCGAACCACGGGGTCAACCCCGTCGGGGACCTACGCGTCGAGGGCGAAGTCGAGATGCTCGCCGGCTGCGAGCTCGTGGCGGCGCACATCGCGGAAGGAAGCCGCCTGTATCGCTTCCTGATCCCCGGCCCGGCCGCGCAACCCGACGCCGCTCCCGAGATCCAGGTGTGGAACGAAGCGACCTTCCTCGCGGGCGGCGGCGAGCCGATCGCGAGCTCGCGCGGCGCCGGCTCGCGTCTGCGCGCCGGTGACCGTGTTTCCATCGCCGCGCAGAACCTCGACGATCGGTTGATCCTCGACATCGACGGTGAGCAGATCGCGGAGCTCGACGTCGATCCGGTCGAAGTGCTGCGTTCCTACGTCGAGGTCGCGCAGGTCGGAGCCGGCGCGGATTTCACGGACCTGCGCGTCCTGCGCGACATCTACTACGTTCCCGGTCCGACCCTGGGAAAGCCGACCACCATTCCGGCGGGACACTTCTACATGCTCGGTGACAACACCTGGCACTCGGCCGACAGCCGTGAGTGGGTCTTCAGGGAGTACTCCCTGCCCAACCACGGGGGTTCACCCTTCGTCGTTCGGGGGAACTTCCGCCAAGGAGGGGAGAACCCCTCCCCGCTCGACAGATCCGGGAGCGGCGTCGTCTTCTTCCGCGACGAATGGGGGGAGCGGCACTCCTTCGCGGCGGACCTGGAGCCCGATCGAGAGGGACGAAGCGGGGTGGTTCAGAGAGACCTGATCCGGGGGCGCGCTCTGGCCGTCTTCTGGCCCATCAGCCTGCGCTTCGGGATCTGGCGCCTGTCCTGGCTGCACTGACCCGCGCCGACGGGTCGCGAGCGTGCTTCTCCACAATTCCCTCCTCGGCAGCCCCACGGTCATGAAGCTCGTCCCAAGAACGGGCAAAGGTCTCCTGACCACCCCAGAGACGGTCGGTCGAGCCTCGACGAAGCCCTAAGTATCGATCGACAAGAAAGTTGCGCCTCTGTCGAAGGCGACGAACATTGTAGAAAAGGGCCGTGGATTCAACGGGTTACGGAAGCAGGCGACCGACCGGGGCGGACGGCGGGCTCCGAAGGAGCTTGTCCACCGACTTTCCACAATGCCTCGGGCGGCATATCGACGCGGCCCTTTCCGAGCGCGTTGGGTCCTCGATCGCTCGACCTCCACACCGTGGGCGCGCGCATCCGGGACTTCGACATGGTCGGCACCGTCGAGGTCCCAGAGCCTCCTCTCTACACTGCGCACCGAATGCGGACGAACAGCGCGCGGAAGGAGGCGTCCCTGCTCGAGGTCGTCGGTTTGGTGAAGGCCTTCCGGGGACGCCGGGTCGTCGACGGCGTGACCTTCCACATGGAGGCCGGCGAGATCGTCGGTCTGCTCGGTCCGAACGGCGCCGGGAAGACGACCAGCTTCCGGATGACGGTCGGTCTCGAGACACCGGACGCGGGCCATATCTACCTGGGCGGCGAGGAGTGTTCTCGGCTGCCGATGTTCGTCCGAGCGCGCATGGGGATGGGCTACCTACCGCAGGAACCGAGCGTCTTCCGGCGCATGACGGTGCGGGACAACCTGCTGGCCGTCCTCGAAGCCAAGCCCTTCTCGCGCCGCGAGCGCCGCCGACGCGCCGACGAGCTCATGGACGAGCTCGGGATCGCTCGCTTGGCGGACAACGTGGCCGACACGCTGTCCGGCGGTGAACGGCGGCGTCTCGAGATCAGCCGCGCCCTGGCGACCGAGCCTTCCGCCCTCCTGCTCGACGAGCCGTTCGCGGGCGTCGCGCCCATCGCCGTCCAGGAGATCCAGGCGATCATCGAAGATCTGCGCGAGAAGAACATCGGGATCCTCATCACCGACCACAACGTGCGAGAGACGCTGCAGAGCACGGACCGCGCCTACATCATCCACCAAGGCAGCATCCTGCGCGAAGGCACGGCCGGCGAGCTCGTGGCGGATCCGCGCGTCCGCGAGGTCTATCTCGGCCACAGCTTCGAAGGCCCGGCGCGGGGCGTTACCGCCCTGGAAGAGAAGGAACTCGTGGAGGAAGAGTTCTCCGCTCGAGCGGATACCGAGTGAGAGCCGCCGGCTCCTCCGAAGCCGCGAGCGCGCCAACCGTGCCGCCTTGCCGCCCCGAGGGACCTCCGCTACCATCCTCCGCCCTCGTCCGCGCCGAGAGCGCGGCGGTCCTTCGGGATGATTCGACGGGCGCTTCCGTCCGCTCCGCCGCATGAACATCGTCGCTTGCATCAAGCGCGTCCCCCTCACGGAGACGCAGCCCAAGGTCACCGCCGACGGGAAGACCCTCGACACGGCCGGGGTCGAGTACATGACGTCGTTCTACGACGAGATCGCCGTCGAGGAAGCGGTGCGCACCAAGGAGAAGGTGGGCGGTGAGGTGACGATCCTGACGATCGGCTCGGCGAGCTCCTCGAAGGAGGTGCGCGAGTGCATCGCCAAGGGCGGCGACCGGGGGATCATCCTCGTGGACGAGCAGTGGTCCGCGCGCGATTGCCGCGCGACCGCCCGGGCCCTGGCCGCCAAGATCCGCGAGCTCGGGGCCGATCTCGTGTTCACCGGACGCGTCGCGACCGACCGCGACAACGCGGCCGTCGGTCCCATGCTGGCCACGTACCTGGGTTGGGCCTGCGTCACGGACGTGATCGAGCTCGAGATCGCCGACGGAAAGGGGACGGCGAAGCGCGAAGCCGACGGCGGCATCGAGGTCTATGCCTTCTCCCTGCCGGCCGTCATTACTTGTCAGAAGGACCTCAACGAGCCGCGCTACGCGGGTCTCAAGGGGATCATGGCGGCGAAGAAGAAGCCGCTCGAGGAAGCCCCCGCCGCGACCGAGCCGAGCCACGCCGAGATCCTCGAGCTGGAGCTGCCTCCGCCCCGGAAGGAAGGCCGCATCGTCGGCGACGTGGAGGCGCTCGTTCAGGCCCTGCGGAGCGAGGCCAAGGTCCTGTAGGAGACTCCGATGACGACCGTCGTTGCCTACGTCGAACACAGGGACGGAGCACCGTTTCCATCGGCTCTCGAAGTGCTCGGCGCGGCGCACGCCACCGGCTCGGACGTGATCGCGGTGGTCGCCGGCCCGGGCGCCAAGGAAGCCGCGGCCAGGCTCGGCGCTCGCGGCGCCAAGCGCGTCGTCGTGCTGACCGGCGCCGACCAACACAGCCCCGATCGACTGGCGCGGGACGTCTCGCGCATCGTCGGTGAGCAGCACGCTCAGGCCTTCGTCGCCGCGGCGACGTCGACCGGACGCGACCTGACGCCGCGCGTCGCGGCTCATCTGGATTCGACGCTGTTCAGCGACTGCACGAGCTTCCGACGCGAAGGCGATTCCCTCACGGTCGTTCGGCCGTGGTTGGCGGGAAAGCTGATCGCCACGGGAAGATCGAAGTCGGCGGTCACTTGCGCGACGCTGCGGCGCAACACCTTCGAACCGGTCGAGACGAACGGGACCGCCGAGATCGTCGAGACCGCGGCCTCGACGGAGTTGCTGGCGGTCCTGAAGGAGATCGGCGCGAGCTCCGCCGGCAAGCTCGACGTCAGCGAGGCCCCGGTCGTCATCTCCGGCGGACGCGGGCTGAAGGCGCCCGAGCACTTCGCGTTGCTCGAGGACTTGGCCGCCGCCTTCGGCAATGCCGCCGTCGGCGCCAGCCGAGCGGTCGTCGACGCGGGCTGGCGCCCCCACTCGGAGCAAGTGGGCCAGACGGGCAAGACCGTCTCCCCGCAGCTCTACATCGCCGTAGGCATTTCGGGGGCCATCCAGCACCTGGCAGGCATGAAGACGTCCAAGGTGATCGTCGCGATCAACAAGGACGCCGACGCTCCCATCTTCAAGGTTGCCGACTTCGGGATCGTCGGCGACGCGTTCGAGATCCTGCCGTTGCTGACGAAAGCGGTCCGCACCCTTCGGGCAGCGGGTTGAGTATCCCGGATCTGCCGCACTCGCCGCTCGACGCATGAACGTCGGACGACTCCTTCCGATCGTCTGCATCGTCTCGGCCTGCTCCTCGGACGCGAACCGCGCCGAGCAAGGCCTCCAGAAGGTCCTGCTCGCGGTCATCGACGCCACGCACGCGGCCCACCTGTCGTGCTACGGGAACTCCGTGCGGACGACGCCCGTGATCGACGAGCTCGCGGACGAGGCCGTGCGCTTCTCCAGGGCCTTCTCCAACAACACCTGGACCCTGGCTTCCACCGCGTCGCTCCTGACAGGGCAGCTCCAGGAAACGCACGGGGCGGTGACGAACCGGCATCGCTTGCCCGATGCCGCGAGCACGGCGGCGGAGATCTTCGCCGACGCGGGTTGGAAGACGGCCGCCTTCGTCCAGATGGGCTTCGCTTCCCAGCAGTTCGGCATGGGGCAGGGATTCGACGAGTTCGTCTACTACGGCAGCTCGGACGAGGCCAAGGCGAGCCGCGTCGTCCCGGAGGCCGCTGAATGGATCGAGAGCTCCGCGGACGCGCCCTGGTTCGTCTACTTGCATCTGAGGCGCCCCCACTCGCCGTACCGCCCGAACGCGCGGACCCTCGAGCGCCTCGACCCCGACTGTCCGCTCTCCGACGGCTCGCGCAACGAAGAGCTCGCGTCCGCCGATCAGTTCTCCCCGCGCGAGCTCCCCGAGGAAGAGCTCGATCACCTGCGTCACCTGTACGAGGGCAACCTCTCGATGGCCGATTCGCTCCTGAAGCCGATCGTCGGGAGGGCGCGCAAGCAAGGCGCCCTCGTCGTCGTGACGTCGGACCACGGCGAGGCCCTCGGACGGCGCGGAGTGTTCGGCCATGGCCCGTACTTGAGCGCCGAGAACATCGACGTCCCGCTCGTCTTCTGGTGGCCGGACGCCACTCCGCGTGTCGACGACGGTCCCGCGTGCACGGTGGACGTCCTCCCGACCCTCCTCGAGCTGTGCGGAATCGACCCGCCCCCGGGCGTTCGCTTCGACGGACGCTCGCTCGCCGGCAGGCTGCTCGGACGGTCGGGATCCGAAGACGTCCCCGTGATGATCTCGGCTCGCTTCAACCGCGGCGTCGAGTCGCGCGTGGGTGTCGTCGAGGGGGACTGGAAGCTCGTCTACCTCGCGCCGGACCAGGTTCACCTCTACGACCGCCGGGAGGATCCCGGCGAAACGGTCGATCGCGCGCCCGATCGAGCGGACGTCGTCCAGCGCCTGATGCCGATCGCGGCCCGCTGGCGCGAGGCCCATGCGGACCTCGTGGATCGCGGCATCTTGCTGGAAGAGATCGATCCGGCGCTCCAGGCCGATCTGCAGGCGCTCGGCTATGCCGAGTGAAGCACGCTACCAGCGGTGGTAGGCCGGGTGGCCTTCCCTCACCGCCACGAACGTCCCGCGGCAGGTCGCCGTCACCTCTCCAGCGGCCTCGAGCGTTCCCTCGACGACCGCGCGCCTCTCGCTCGACTCGACCACGCGCGCGCGCAGGAGCAAGGGTCCGTTCGTCGGCGTGGGGCGCAGGAGCTTCACGTGGTACTCGGCCGTGACCGTGCAGGGCGGGACGTCCGCGTTCTGCGCTCCCATGAGGTGCCACGCCGCGGTCCAGTTGCAGTGACAGTCGAGCAGCGCCCCGCAGATCCCGCCGTTCAGCATGTTGTCGAACGCTTCGTGGTGCGGCTCGGGCCGCCACTTGCACACAACCTCGTCGCCCCGGACGAAGCTCTTGATGCGCAGTCCTTTGTCGTTGGACGGTCCGCAGCCGAAGCACCGATTGCGCGGCGCGAAGCGATCTTGGAGGCTCTGTTCCCTCTGTTCCATGGGAGGTCAGATTACGCGACCGTGGGGGGCTTTCCTCCGAGGCCCCGCGCACCGAGCGCGCGAACTTGCCGCACTCGCCCCGCCCCGGGGGGACGTCCACGCCTGGTCCTCGAGCTGCTTTCAGGATGGGACGTCGGGGCAGTCGAGATGGAGCTCGCCGTTCGGGTCCGCGGCGGGAGCCCGTTCGCCCGAGAGCGCGAATCGATCGATCCGTCCCTCTCGGGCAGGGCGCAGGGGCGCGTGGTGCTTGGCCGATATAGTATGGGGGACCATACTACTGCCATGGCTCACATCCAACGCGACCGGAAGAAGCTCGTTGCGCGCGTCAACCGCATGATCGGCCAGCTCGAAGCGGTCCGCTCCCTGCTCGAGCAGGAGGGCAACGACGACGAGCACTGCTACGAGGTGATGCGTCAGTTGGCGTCGATCAAGGGAGCCCAGCGCGGCCTGATGGCTGCCTACTTCGAGGGCTTCGTCACGGACCACATGGAGAGCGCGGCGCGGCGCGGAACGCTCGTCGAGTTCGCGGACGAATTGCTCGAAGTGGTGCGTTCCTTCCAGAACTGAACATGCAGCACCGAGGAAACTCCTGCGAGCACCCCCACCGACCCCTGGTCGGCGGCGCCAGCGGGCACGATCACGCCCACCACCATGCGGGCGAGGACCACGGACACTCGCACGCTCCGGGGGCCTTCCATCGACCGGAGCAGCGCCGCGCGCTCGTCCTGTGCATCGCGCTCACGACCACCATGATGGTGATCGAGATCGTCGGCGGCGTGTGGACGAAGAGCCTCATGCTGCTCTCGGACGCTGCCCACATGCTGTCGCACTCGGCCGCGCTGCTCGTCAGCTACGTCGCCATACGCCTCGCGCAGCGGCAGTACATGGACCGCTCGCACTTCGGGCTGTATCGAACGGAGATCCTGGGAGCGCTCCTCAACGGGATCGGCATCCTCGCGTTCACGGTCTGGATCGGCTGGGAGGCGATCTCGCGCTTCTACCATCCCGAGCAGGTCCAAGGCGGCGAGATGACGGCGATCGCGGCGCTCGGACTGGCGGTGAACGTCGCCACCGCCGTGATCCTGTCCCGGGCCGGGACCGAGGACCTCAACACGCGCAGCGCCTTCCTGCACATGTTGAGCGACACGCTGTCGTCCGTCGCGATCCTGATCGGCGGGCTCGTCCTGTGGGCGACCGGCTACACCTGGATCGACCCGACCCTGAGCCTGCTCGTGGCTCTGGTCATCCTCATCTGGAGCTATCGCTTGCTCAAGGAGTCGTGCGCGATCTTGCTCGAGTTGGCGCCCAAGGGCCGCGAGCCGGAAACCGTGCGCAGAGCCGTCCTGGACGCCTGTCCGCGCGCCCTCGACCTGCACGACCTCCACGTCTGGGAGATCACGACCGGCTACGTGTGCCTCACCGCGCACGTCGTGACGCCCGACATCCCCGTCTCGCAAACGGGCGACCTGATGGACGAGATCACGTCGTTCCTACGCGAGCGCTTCCACATCACCCACGTGACGCTGCAGCTCGAGAGCAAGGCGGCCAACGCCTAGCGAAGAGGTGGTGGGCCACACTGGACTTGAACCAGTAACTTCCACGCTGTGAACATGGCACTCTGCCAATTGAGTTAGTGGCCCGTGGGAGGGGAACTGTAGGGGCGACGGCGCGGTCCGGCAAGGTCCCGGCACGCAGCCTTCCCGCGGCGCGAAGAGTCCCGATCCAAACGACGGCTCGGCGCTTCGGGACGAGGCCGTGGCCGGCCCGAGAGTCGTCGGCGGTACCGGAATCCCGGCTCCGGCTAACGACCGAGCTCGCGCTCCAGCTCATCGCGGAGTCGCAGGGCGCCGCGACGCAGGATCATTCGTACGGCGTCCTCGCTCCGCCCGCCCATTCGCTCACCTGCCTCGCGCAGGGACAGGCCCTCGAAGTAGACGAGCTGGATCGCTGTCCGCGGGAGCTCCGAGAGTCCGGCCAGGTGCTCGTGGAGGATTTTCGACTCTTCGTTCTGCTGGATGATGTGCGTGGCCGAGGGGTCTGGCGAGATCGGATCCTGGAACGGGCGTGCACCCGGGCCACTGCTGCGGATCTCGTCCGCGCGCTCGCGCGAGACGTCGCGCTTGGCCGCGGCATGGAACTCGGCCTTGTCGCGGATCTTGTTCAGCAGGATCTGGGTGAGCCAGTTCAGGAAGGAGCTCTCTCCGCGATACTGGTAGCGTCCGAAATCCCGCACGGCTTCGCGGAACGTGGTCTGGGCGAGGTCTTCGGGGTCCTCTCGCATGCGCAGACGAGCCCCGATGCGCCGGCGCGCGAGCTCGACGACCCGGTCCCGGTAGCGCCCGAAGAGCACGTCGAGTGCGCGGCCCTGTCCTGCGTGGGCTCGACGCACGAGTTCGCTCTCGTGCTCCGCTCGAGAGAGTGCGACCTCCGGTGACCGGTCGGAAGCGAAGCGCGGGCACGACGCCTCGTCTTCGGTAACGCAGCTTCGTTGGAATCGCTTCATTGGGTTGAGCCCTCCCCCGTCCCGTGCCAGGTCCTGAAGGAACGCGCGTGAAGCCGTTGGGCCCTATCGCATCCTGCGCAGGCAGTTACCGGATGTCCGGGGGGGCAGAGTTGATCACTGGGTCAAGCCGGATCCGCCCCACCCACCAGGGCGATCAATCCGTCCTCTTCGAGCACTAGAACGCCCAATTCGTCCGCCTTCTTGCGCTTCGATCCGGGCTTCTCCCCCACCACGACGTAGTCGGTCTTCGCGCTGACGGACGAGACGACCCGTCCGCCGTTCCTCTCGATCAGCCGTTTGGCTTCGGCTCGCGAGAGGTTGGGCAGCGTGCCGGTGAGAACGAAGGTCTTGCCGAGGAGAGCTTTCCCGGCATCCGTGGAGCTCGGGTAGCGGATCTCCACGCCGCCCGCGAAGAGGCGCTCGATCAGCGCGCGGTTCGCCGGCTGTGCGAACCAATCGAGGATGCTCCTCGCCACCTCCGGTCCGATCCCGTCGAGGTGGACGAGCTCGGCTTCGTCGGCCGCCTCGAGCTCTTCGAGGCTCGCGAAGTGAGCCGCGAGCAGCGCGCTCGTGGCCGGGCCCACGTCTGGGATCGACAGCGCCACGAGGAAACGCGCGAACGGCACCTTGCGGCGCTCCTCGATCTGCCGCAGCAGGTTGTCGACGCTCTTGTCGCCCCAGCGCTCGAGCTTCCGCAGGCGCTCGCCGTCGAGATGGAAGAGGTCCGCGGGCGAGGACACGAGCCCCTCCGCGATCAGTTGCCGGATCAGCTTCTCCCCCAGCCGATCGATCTCGAAAGCCGCGCGGCCGGCGAGCTGCGCGATGCGTCCCACTTGCTGCGGCAAGCAGCCGGTGCCGTTCGTGCAGAGCCAGTACTTGCCGAGCCGCGTCGTCTCCTTCCCGCACGCCGGACAGCGCTCGGGCGCGCGAAAAGGTTCTGCGTAGCGCCACGTGACTCCGGCTCGGACCTCGCCGTCCTCGAGCAGCTCCTCCGGCAGGCGCGCCGGCCATTCGGCCGGTTGGGCGCCCTCCGCGGGTTTGGCAACGGCCGTGATCTGGGGGATCACGTCGCCCGCGCGATGGATGAAGACGCTGTCTCCGGGGTGCAGCTTCAGCGCGGCCACGTGGTCGGCGTTGTGCAGCGTCGCGTGGCGCACGACGACCCCTCCCACCTCGACCGGCTCGACGTGCGCGCGGGGAGTGAGTCGTCCGTTCGGTCCGACCTGGACCTCGATCGCGATCAGTGTCGTCGCCGCTTCCCGTGCGGCGAACTTGTGGGCGTACTGCCAGCGCACGTGCCGGGACGTGCTGCCGAGCCGCGCGCGCAAGTCCAGGCGATCGAGCTTGGCCACCACACCGTCCACGTCGAACGGAAGGGAGAACCGGCGCGCTTCGAGGCGCGCGTGATAGTCGACGCAGGCAGCAACGCCCTTCACGCGCTCCCAATTGCCTTCGTCCGGCAATCCCCAGTCGCGCAAGGCCTGCGCGATCTCCGTGTAGCGAGCGAACCGCGGCCCCACGACACGCGGCGCATCCCATGGATAGAACTCCAGCGGGTATCGCGCGACCAGCGCCGGATCCTTGCGCCGCAGGGCTCCAGCGGCCGCGTTGCGGGGGTTGGCCAGGGGCTCCCCGCCGCCCGCGACGAGTCGTTCGTTGAAACGCGCGAACGCGTCGCGCGCGATGAGCACCTCCCCGCGCACCTCCAGGAGCTCGGGCACCGGCCGCAGCTCCTCCGACAGGCGCATGGGCAGGTTCCGGACCGTCTTGAGGTTCGCCGTCACGTCCTCTCCGACTCGGCCGTCGCCGCGCGTCAATCCGCGCACGAACCGGCCTTGGCTGTACAGCAGGGACGCACTGACCCCGTCGAACTTGGGCTCGACCACCCATTCGAGCTCGTCGCCGGATTCGAGGTTCAGGAAGCGCAGGAGCCCTTCCACGAACTCGCCCACCTCTTGCTCGTCGAAGAGGCTGTCGATCGAGAGCATCGGAACGTCGTGCTCGACGCGGGCAAAGCCCTGGCCCTCGGGCAGCTGCGCTCCGACGCGGCGAGTCGGGCTGTCGTCGCGCACGAGGTCCGGATGCTCGCGCTCGAGCTCCCGGAGCTCGGCGAACAGCCGGTCGTACTCCGCGTCCGCGATCTCGGGGCGGCCCTCGACGTAGTACAGCCGATCGTGGTGCAGGATCCGCCGGCAGAGCTCGTCGATCCTCTTCGCCGCAGCCTTCGCCGTCCCCATGGTCGCACTCGGTCGCGTTCGGTCCGACGCCGCTCGCACTGCCGCGGCTGCTCGGGGGGAAGTATAGCCCCGCGCCCTCGCGGATCAGGCCCCGTTGCGCGGAGCATCCCACGGCGCGGGCTCTTCGTCGGCCGACTCGTAGCCGAGGAACGGAACGCGCGGGCGGATCTGGCGCGTCCCCGAGATCGGATCCTCGCGCTCCTCGTAGTGGATCTGCACGAACGCGCGGCGCTGGAGCAGGTCGCTGAGCTCCACGTCCACGACGCCGTCGGTGTCGAAGCCCAACTTCGACAGCACGTGCTTCGCTCGACGCATCCCGCGCTCCGACCAAGAGAAGCCGTCCCAGGCCGCCGTGCGTCCGGCGTGCTCGCCGTTCTCCACCGTGAGTCGGTAGGACCAGCGCGGACTTCCTTCTCGCGTGACGCCTTCGCGCACCTCGGTGACGCGACACAGATAGGTTCCCTCGGGAACGGACACGAAGTTCTCCACGTCCTCGACGCCGCTGAAATCGATCCGCACGGTACACCTCCCTTTCCGGAGCTTCTGACGCGAGGTGGACGCGCGACCCGAGCAGCGGTTTCCGATCCGAACGAGAGAATCAGCGGGAGAGCTCTTCGAGTGCCGAGCGCAGGGGCGCGATCGTCGTGCGCCCCGCCTCTTCGACGATCGTCAAGAGGTCGACGGCAGCTTGGAGGTTCTCGGCCAGCGTCGTCGCCGACGCTCCGGTCTCCTGGACGGCCCGAATGCGCTCCTGGGCGAGCATGGAGAGGAACGGCAGCTCGCGGAGCACCTCCGAGAGCCGTGCCTCCGCGCCGGCCAGGGCCTCCATCCCCTCGCCGTCCTCCAGCGCCTGGAGCGCGAGTCCGCGTCCGGCTCGGGCTTCATGGACGCTGGCTTCGACCCCGGAAGCCATCCGCGCAACGCTCTCTCGCATGTCCGCCCGGCGCCGGCGCGTGTCCACCTTGGCGACGGCAAGATCGAGCACCCCTCCGACGTCGAACGGCTCGAGCGCGTGGCGGTCGAGGAACTCCCGTAGGGCGAGGTGCTCCATGCCGTCGATGAGCGCGCCCCCCTCGGTGCAGTTGTAGAGCCGTTCCCGCCCCGAACGCGCCGCGATCCGGAACCATTGCAGGAAGGTGTAGAGCGTCGCCGACGTCGGCACGCTGCCCCCATCCACACCGGGGACCATCGTCAGCGCTTCCCCCGGAAGGCGGACCAGCTCGATCTCGCCGCTCCTCGGGTCTGCCTCGGGCCTCACGAGCACGAAGGACCGCCCGTCGGCGCTGGCCTCGATGCGCGCTCCGCCGTCCACGCTCGACGACGCGTAGTACTGGCCCCCCGACAGGGCGAGGTCCTGCCCGACGAACGCGATCGGATCGCAACCGAGGAGACGAGCGAGGCTCAGCTCGCAGCACGCCACGGATCCCCCCGTGTCGAGCAATGCGCTCTCTCCCAGGGGGCCGTAGATCCACGCGTCCACCGTCGGATGCGTCGCGAAGGTGAAGGCGCGCCGCGCAGGCAGCCCGTAGTACTCGGGATGCACGGCCACGTCGAGCACGAGCGCGGCCGGGGCCGTGGTGTCGTAGCCTGCGAAGTGACGGGGCACGAGGACCGGATCGGTGACCACGACGAGGTCGGGAACGACCTGGACCGCGCAGAGCGCCGCCAACGAGTGGCCGCCCGTCATGATCAGCGCACGGCCTGCGACCTCGCGCAGGAGATGGACGTTCTTCGAGAGCGACGGGCCGGGCGAAACGATGATGCACGGCTTGGCTCGAAAGCTCTCGCGCAGCGCCGCGACCGAAGGGTGCTCGCCCAGAGCTACGAGATTCGCGAGCCCGTGGCCGACCCAGTGCTTCGACTGCTTGTCGGCCGTGTTGCGCAGGACGCCGTGCGATTCGACGGCGGCACGCAACGCGAGCGTCAGATCGGCCAGCAGGGCGTCCGACAACGGCACACCCGGAAGTCTGCGGAACGTCGCGGACGCGGGTGGCTCGCCAGGAAAGGCCACGACTGCGCGGAAGAGGTCGAGCGGAGTCCCGGCCCGAACGAAGGGCGCGGGGAGCGGCGCCACGCCTGCTGCATCGCCGTACTCCACGACACGGCGCTGACCGAGCGACCGCAGCGCGTCGTAGAAGTCCGACGCGGGGTGACCGAGGATCACGAGCACGTCGCGCTGGTGATCCCATCCCGGCCCGAAGGTTCCCTCGAGGGAGAGGGAGCTTGCTGAACTCGAGTGAACCATCGCCTTCCGGGCTCAATCCAGGTGCGACACGAGCGGAGCTCCTGCGGCCAGGGTTCCGGGCCCCGTGGCCTCTTCGAACACGCGCTGCATGTTCTCCCCCATGACCAGCGCGACGTCGTCCGGAGCGAGTCCATGCTCCGACAACAGCTCGGCGAGCCGACCGTAGCGAGAAGCGTCTTCGAGACCGCTCGGACCGCGCAGGATGCCGTCGAAGTCGGAGCCGATACCTACGTGTCGCACGCCCGCGATCTCGATCGCGTGCAGCACGTGATCGACGAGGCGTTCCGCCGGCAGAGGACGCGCCTCGCGCTCCATGACGAGCGACTGACGCAGCATGCGCTCGGTTTCGTTCGCTCCCTCCAGTGCGCGGTACCCCTCGGTCTCCCGCACGCGCGCTTCCTCCGCACGGGCGTCAGCGTCGAGGAACCCCGGGTGGAAGACGATGCCCACGACGCCGTCTCTCTGCGCCAATCGACGCAGTTGCTCGTCCGTCAGGTTGCGCGGATGATCGTGCAGCGCGCGGCAACCCGAATGGCTGGCGATGACCGGCTTCGAGCTCGCGTCGATCGCTTCGAAGAACGCGCGCTCGCCGGCGTGCGAGAGATCCACGAGCATTCCGAGGCGGTTCATCTCGCGCACGACCGCGATTCCGAAGTCCGAGAGACCGGCGGGAACGTCCGCTCCCGCACCGTCCTGACAGGAACGGATCCAGGGGAGGTGGTTGTTCCAGACCAGCGTCATCACGCGCAGGCCGCGGTCGAAGAACCACTCGAGCTTGTCGAGGTCTTCCTCGATGGCGTGTCCGCCTTCGATTCCCGGGATGCCGGCGAGGAGTCCCGTGCGCCGCGCTCGCCGCAGATCGGCGCCGTTGCGAGCCAACGTCAAGCGATCCGGATGTCGCGCGGCGAGGCGGTGCGCCTCGCGCAGGAGTGCCGACGCCCGATCGAAGGCTCCATGGGGCAAGCAGCCAGGATCGACCCAGCAAACCAGGACCAGGGCGAAGACGCCGCCTTCCGCTGCCCGCACGAGGTCGAGGTGACCTTCCCCGCGGCGCCCCAGGTCGTGGCCCAGGTCGAGCGCCCGCTGCAGCGAGTCCACGTGCGCATCGAAGACCCCGGCCCCCACGGGTGCGGATCCTAATGAGCGAAAGCGCGGGTTGCAGGGAGCCGCGGTTGTCGGCCCTCCTCGCGGCCGACCCTCGGATCGGGGATCGCGAACGCCCTTCGGAAGCATCTGCCAAGCTGACAGCTTGGCTGCGGAGGTCCGCGGCGCACTGCCAATTTGACGTAGCAAGCGGGCTTCGAGGGCATCGTTCGGCGGCACGTTCAGTCGTCTAAGTTCTTTTCGCACGGGTCGCTGGGCACGCCCCGCCAGGACGGGTGTGCCCCATCGGCACAGGCTTTGCCCGGGCGGCGGCCCCCAAGGGGCCGGCGGGCCCTCTTGCCCATCCCATGCGCCGCATCCTCTTGGCTGACGACGACCTCGAGCTTCGGACCGGGGTCGCCGATCTGCTCGGCGAGCTCGGTCTCGAGATCGTCCATGCGGAGACGGGGCTCGAAGCCTTGGCTGCCGTGCGCAGCGCGCGCGTCCACACGGCCCTCTTGGATTGGAACATGCCCGCGTGCAGCGGCTTCGAGGCGCTCCCGCTGATCCTCGACGTCCAGCGCGGTCTCCCCTGCATCCTCTACTCGGGGAACCTGACTCCGGCCATGGAAGGGATCGCCTTGCGCGCGGGAGCCTTCTCGGTGATGAAGAAGCCGGTGGCTCCCGACCACCTGCGGCGCGAGGTGCTGCGCGCGCTCGACGAGTACGCACGTCTGCTCGCGGACGGAAGCTGGAACTGAAACCATCCCGCCGCACCACGCGGCCGGGGAACGCGAACCACGACACCACATCACGACAATCCAAGAAGAAACATGGCAACGAAAACCAAGAGCAAGGTGAGCATCCGTCCCCTCGGTGACCGCGTCATCGTTCAGCGCGTCGAAGCCGAAGAGAAGACCTCCGGCGGCATCCTCCTCCCCGAATCCGCCAAGGAGAAGCCGAAGGAAGGCAAGATCATCGCGATCGGCGACGGGAAGGTGCTCGACAACGGCGAGCGCTCGACGTTCTCGGTCAAGATCGGGGATCGGATCCTCTTCACGTCGTACGCCGGCACCGAGATCAAGTACGAAGGCGAGGAGTACCTCGTCATGCACGAGAGCGACATCCTCGGCATCATCGGCTGATCCCTACTCATACACCCACGAGGAGTCGATTCGATGAGCGCCAAACAGATCAGCTACGACGCCGAAGCGCGCGAGCACATCCGCCACGGAGTGCGGAAGCTCGCCCGCGCGGTGAAGATCACACTCGGTCCCCGGGGCCGCAACGTGATCATCCAGAAGTCCTTCGGCAGCCCGACGGTCACGAAGGACGGGGTCACGGTCACGAAGGAGATCGATCTCGAAGATCCCTACGAGAACATGGGGGCCCAGCTCGTCAAGGAAGTCGCCGCGCGCACGAATGACGGCGCCGGCGACGGCACGACGACTGCCACCGTGCTCGCCGAAGCCATCTTCGAGGAGGGCCTGAAGAACGTCACCTCCGGCGCCAACCCCGTGGCGCTCAAGCGCGGTATCGACAAGGCCGTCGAATCGACCCTCAAGAGCCT
>CAYPTB010000061.1:0-66238 GCA_964413535.1 uncultured Planctomycetaceae bacterium
CCCAACGAATCTCCTCGATCCGGATCGCCGACTCCTTACCTCCCTTGTTCGGGTCCACGATCACCGTCACCTCCTCCCCCTGCACCGGACCCGTCGCCGTCGTCGCTGCGCTCTTCGAACTCGACGGACCGCAGGCGCACAATCCCAGGGCGAGGAGGAAAGCCGGTCCGATCCGGCGCGAGGCGCCGACTTGGTCTTCGAGGTCTGTCATCGCATCGGCTCGAGCGCTGGGTCGCCATTCCCGCGCCCTCGACGAGGGGGGACGAGGGGGAATGGGCGGCGGGGAGGGTCGGGGAGCCGGTTCGGCTCGGGCGGAGCTAGCCAACCCAACGTGTGTTAATGGATTGTTTCATCGGCTCGCGAGGGGGTCAAGGCGAGCGCCGGCGTGCAACACGCGATCCCGGCCGGGTGAGCTCGCGCCAAGGTCCTCGTCGCCACCCGCGGGTCGGGATCCGCGGCCTGGAACGCTCCGAGGACGAGCGATCCACGCGGGAGCTCGGCGAGTGCGCGGATTCGCACTGCGGGGTCTCATCGAATCGCACCCTTGGCTGCGCGCGCGTCGATCTCCCGTCCGGAGCTCGCGGACGGCTCAACCGGTGTGGCGCGCGACGTCGAAACGCCGGAACAGCCGGCCTCCCGCCGCTACCAGTGCTACGTCGCAAGTGAGCAGCGCGAGCCACGCGGAGCCACATCCGGCGACGAGCGGAACGGCGCCCTCGAGTCCGAACAGGCTCTGCATCACGACGGACCCGATCCAGAACCCCGCGGCCACGGCGATGCCGACGACACCGAGCAGGAGCGCGCGCAGGATCATCAGCACGACCGCTCGTCCCGCGTTCTGCATGGCGCCGTCCTGACCGGGAACGATGCGCACCGGGGCGAACAGGAACACCACGTTGTCCAAGGCGATCCACGCGAACACGAAGAGCGGGATCGCCGCAACGATCGCGAAGAGCCATGGGTCGTATCCCTGCGTCGCGAACGCTCGCAGGACGATGCCGGCGACCAGCATCGACGAGATCAGGAGCACTTGCGGCAGGATCGTGGCCGCGAAGATTCGATACGGCGACAGCGGCCAGGCCTTGATCACGTCCATCAGGTCGAGATCCTCGCGGAAGTCGAAGCGCAGACCGGCCGCGAGGTACAGGGTGCCCGCGACGACGATGAGCGCAGCTCCGCCGAGAACGGCTTCCTGACCGCCGCCGTCCGTGACGGAGGCCACCAAGAGGGTCACGATCGCGAGCACGAAGATCGACACCATCAGCGTGCCGCGCGCCTTGCGCACGATGGCCGTGGTCTTGCGCCAGGCGATGGCGCCGCCCGCTCCGCGACCGAAGATCCACGGCAATCTCCAGCCGATGGTCAGCCTGGACACCTTCGCCGCGCTCGCTCCGCCGCCCACGCGGCGGTGCCGGCGGATCCGCTCGGAAATGCTCGCCGAGGTCTCGAGCGACAGCTCGCGGAAGTCGATCGGTAGCCGCGCCGTGACTTCGAAGAAAAGGAGCCACAAGGCCGCGCAGACGAGCATCCAGCCCGCGAACGAAGTCGCGTCCCCCGCCGTGACGAGACGCGCCCAGGGCTCGAACGGCAAGGAGATCGCCACGACGACGGGATGCTCGACGAGACCCTGGAAGCGATCGGGGGAGAGCAGCGAGGAAACCTCCCCGTAGATCTCGGCGCTCCTCCCCCCGCCGAAGGCGAGGACGAAGAACACGAACAGCCCGAGCACCAGACACAAGATGCGCACGATCCCTCCGGGCCATCCGCGCAAGCGCTCGACCGAGCGCTTCTCGAGCGCGCCCGCGAGGATCGCCGCGGCCTGCCCGACGACGGGCAGGGTCTGGAGGGCGACGACCAGAGCGGCGAAGGCGTACCCGGGCGCGGGCATCCTGCGCATGAGGATCAGACCGAACAGCACGCCGGCGAAGAGCGAGCGACCCGCATTCGAGACCAGTCGGTAGCGGACGATGTCGGAACGCGAGAGCGGAGCGCTGAAGAGCCGCTCGATCTCCTCGTTCGGAAGGAACAATCCGCGATGGGTCATCGCGCTACCGACGGTGAAGAGCGTCAGGAAGAGCCCCGCCAGTCGAACGAGCGGAACGAGCTGTTCGGGGTCGCGCGATTCGCCGTCGTGGTGCGTCGAGAACAGGACGCCCGCGATCCACGCCCCGAAGAGCAAGAGCCCCAGGCACGCGAGCACGAGGCTCGGGGGACGTCGCAGCCGTCGAACCTGTGCGCGCAGCCGACCCAAGAGCTTCCGCCGCGCGAGCAGACGCAGCGCCGGCGACCCGATGATCGCCGTCAAGGGCGCTCGCCCTCGCGCGCCTCGCTCGCCGCCGACTCGACGCCGCCGATCAGGGGGTCGGAGCGCGCGCTCGAGCGCCGGTCGTGCGAGTCCGTCGCGGCGAAGTAGATCTCTTCGAGGCTCGAACCCTCCTCGGTCGTGATCGACCGGCGAGCTTCGGCGAGGGTCCCGTCGAAGAGCTTGCGGCCGTCGCCGAGGATCAGGATCCGACTGGCCAGGGCCTCGACGAGCTCGAGCAGGTGGGACGAGAGGATCAGCGCGGTGCCGGCGGCCGCGAGCTCGAGGACGGCCTGCTTGGCCGAACGTATGCCGCGCGGGTCGAGGCCGGAGAGCGGCTCGTCGAGCAGCACGAGCCGCGGCTCGGCGAGCCACGCGCACGAGAACGCGAGCTTCTGGCGCATGCCGCGCGACAGCTCGCCGCCCAGGGCATCGCGTTTCTCCACGAGCTCGAACCGCGCGAGGAGCTCCTCGGCGCGCGCCTCCCACTCGCGCACGCCGTACAGGGCGGCCGTGAACTCGAGGTGCTCCCGCACCGTCAGCGCGTCGAAGGGCTGCGGATCGTCCGGCACCCAGGTCAGGCAACGCTTCGCAGCCTCTTCCCGCGTAGCGACATCGTGTCCGCAGATCTCGACGCTACCGGCTTCGATGGGTAGGACTCCCGCGATCGAGCGCAGCGTCGTCGTCTTCCCCGATCCGTTGGGACCCACGAGTCCGAGGATCTCGCCCGCACGCACGTCGAACGAGAGATCGCAAACGGCGCGCGTCGTGTCGTAGGTCTTCGACAGGTGGCGGACGGAGAGCACCAGAGACCCCCCGATCGGATCCCGGCCGAGAGCTCCCGAGGATCGCCCGTGAGTCGCGTCGTTCTGGGTGTCGTGCGGGGACATCACTCGCGCGCAGTCTAACGGGGTTCGACCCCCGCTCGGCCGAACATGACGGCGAAGAACGACCGATCGTCGGCGCGACGGGGAAGGTCCGCCGCGCGACTTTCGTCCACGCGCTCAGGGCGCCCGGGTCTCGAACGTCGGGGGGGAAGACGCCGTGGGCTGGGATTCCCTAACCTCTCGCGCGGGCCGCACCCGAAAGGGGCTCTTCGGAGTCCCCATGCGCTGGCGATCCCGCGTCGACTCGGTCGTCCTCCTCGTCCTGTTCGCGGGCATGTTGCTCGTGATCCTGCGGCTCTCGCTCCTGCGCGCCTTCAACCAGGACGAGTTCGAGGCGATCCACTCGGGATGGAAGGTCTACGCGGGCCAGCGTCCCTACGCGGACTTCTTCCAGCATCACCATCCCTACCTGTACTACGTGCTCGCGGGGGTCATCGCCGCCTTCGGGGAGGGATTGGCCGCCGTGCGCGCGAGCCGCGCCCTGCACTTCATCGCGGCGCTCGGGCTCTTCGGGACGACCGCCGCGCTCGCCCGCGACCTGTTCGGCAAACGGGTGACGCTTTACGCATCGGCCTTGCTCGCGACGTCGGTGATCTTCGTCGAGAAGGTGATCGAGGTGCGCCCGGACGTCCTGCAGTCCCTGTTCGGCCTCTTGGGCGTGCTCTTCTTCTTCCGCCACGGAACGAGTGGGCGCCGGCGACACGTCGTGCTCTCGAGCGTGTGCCTCGGGATCTCGTTCCTCTTCCTGCAGAAGACCCTGTTCCTCGTCGCGGCTCTCGCCCTGCTCGCTCTCGCGCGGTGGGCGGCGGGTCGCTTGCGCGGAGCCGACCTCGCGCTCGGCGCGCTCGTGTTCGTGGCCACGCTCCTGCCCGAGTACGCGTGGATGGCGTCCGAGGGGTCGCTCGCGACGTATTGGGCGCTGAACTGGACGCTCAACGTCCCCGCGACGGGCGCCTTCGACCCGGTGTTCGGGATGATCGAGAGCTACAAGGAGAACAGCCTCCTGTGGATCGCGTGGCTCGTCGGCCTACCGCTCTGCTTGCGAGATCGGAAGCAGCGCGAGGTCGCGCTGCTCTCGGCGGCGCTCGTCGGTTCGCTGTTCCTCGTCAAGCGACCGTGGCCGCAGTACTACATGGTTCCGATGCCGCTCATGGCGCTCGTCGCCGCGCACGCGCTGGAGACCGTGTTCGTCGGCCGACGCGCCCTCACGGCGGCGGTGATCGTGTTGGGAAGCGTTCCCGCCCTGTACCACTTCGGCTTCAAGGAGCTCTACACCAACGAGCGACAGTTGCGCGCGGTCGAGTGGGCCCTCGCGACGACCCCTCCGAACGAGCGCATCCACGACGGGCGCTGCTCGGTCAACCTGTTCCGCGAAGACCTCGACTGGTTCTGGTTCTCCGTCCGCGAGAACCAGCTGATCGACCGCTATCGCGAGCTCGTCGGCGAGTACCCCTACGATCCCGTGGCACTCGTGCGGCGCCTGCGCCCGCGCATCGTCGTCGATTCGACCCTCGACCTCGACGACCCGCGCATCGCGGGGGGATACGTGCGCTCCGAGGGCTTCAAGGACCTCTGGGTGCGCGTCGATCCTTGATCACTCGTCGAGCGCGAGGTCGACCGCGATCTCCGCATCGCCGCGGCGCACGACGATGGCGCGCGCATCCTCTTGCCCGGAGTCCGTCCGCGCGAGGACGCGATAGTAGCCGGGCGCGAGCGGACCGATGCGACTCGTGCGCTCTGCGCCACCGTCCGACATCCAACTCATCATGCTGGAGAATCCGACGAGGCCGTTGAACTCGCGGCCCAGCTCGTCGATGGCGGAGACGCCGGCCCGCGCCTTCCCGCCGCCAGCATCGAAGACGGTCACTACCAGCGTCGCGCCGGGCTCCATGCGAAGGGTCGTGGACCCCGCCCGACCGGCGCGCACCACCACCGCTTCCGAGAGCGAGCTCACGAGCTCCGGCGTGCGCGCGAAGAGCGTGTAGGTGCCTTCGGCGAGCCCTTCGGAGCGAAAGCGCCCCGAGGCGTTCGAGGTCGTCGTCGAGAACGCATCGACCGGCACTCCCGAGGCGTCGTACAGGAAGATCGACGCGCCGTTCACCGGCTCGCCGCTCGCGTCCACCACGCGACCCTCGATCTCGCACGGCGCGCCGAGGGCGATGTCGACGCCGCCCTGGTCCTCGTCCTGCCCGAGCTCGACCGTCGTCGTCTCGCGCCCGTACCCGAGCGCTCCGCCGACGAACAGGGCGATCATCGGGCTGCCCGCACCCACGACGTAGGCGCCCGGCTCGAGGTCGGTGAACTCGTACGCTCCGCCCGCATCCGTCGCGTTCCCACCGAAGAAGCGACCGAAGTCGCGTCCACGAGAAGGCGTCGGTCCGACGCGCCGGATTGTCATCTGGACGTTCTCCGCCGGCTCGCCGTCGGGAGCGAACACGCGGCCCGCGATGCGTCCGCCCGGCAGTGCGAAGTCCAGCTCGAAGCGCTTCACTGCGGGAATGCGGCGATAGTAGGTATGCGTGAGGGTCGCAGGGCCGACGCCTTCGCTCTCGTCGTCCGAGTCGAACGCGAGCGAGGAGAGCGTTGGCTCCGGTCCCGACACGAAGTGGATCCGATGCTCGCCCGGATGCGCGACTTCGAGCTCGTACTCGCCGGCCGAGCCCAGCTCGACCGCGGGCCCGGGCAAGCCGGGACCTTCAGCATCCACGCTGAACGAGATCTTCCCCGATAGCGGCCGCCCGCGCAGCGTCACGCGCCCGGAGACCAGCACGGGCTCCCCCCGTTCCGGCCCCACCCCTCCCAGCACGACGTGCGTCGTCGCCCCGTCGACGAGTTCGACCGTCTCCCGCAGCGTGCCCTGCATCACACGCCACCAGTCCTCACCCCCGACCCCCTCCATCTCCTCCGCCGTGGGCCTCAGGGAGACGACGGCTTCGCCGGGCACGAGTCCTTCGAATTCGAACCAACCGTTGGCGTCGGTCGTGGCCTCCTCCTCGCCGGACTCGAACGACATGAAGCGCGCGCGCGTCGAGACCTCCTTCGGCTTCGCGGAGACGGAGCGCTCGGCGATGGGTTCGCCGAGCGCGTCCAGCACTTCGCCGGTCAGGCGCGCACCCATGCGCAGGGCGATCACGAGCCCGATCTGCGCCTCCCCCGGCTGGAGCTCGAGCGGGAGACCCTCGGAAACCACCCACTGCGGTCCGGTCGCGGACAGCACGAACTCCCCGGGATCGAGCTGCGTGAAGGCGAATTCGCCCCGCGCGTTCGCGAGCACGCTCGCCGGAGGGACTGCCTCCACGAGCATGACGTCGAGCCCGCTCCGGGCGGGGCGCGCGGCCGAGACTTTCGCGCCCGCGACGGGTTCGCCCGCGGGCGAGACGACCCGCCCCGAGAGCCCCGCGAAGGGCGCGAGCACGATCTCGAGCGCGGGCGTACCGGTCGCGATCGGCAGGCTGAAGCCTCTCGGACGCGACGTCGCGAAACCCTCGGCTTCGATGGTGACGGCGAACTCGCCTTCCCAGAGCCGCTCGAGGGCGAACGTCCCGTCGGGCGAGACGACGTCCCGCTCGAGCATGCTCTTCGCCGCGCTCAGCGAGGTCATCATGCTCCCGGCTCCCTCGTCCGGCCGCACGATCACCCGGAAGGCGGTGACGGGCGCGCCGGCGCCGTCGCGCACGATGCCCGAGAGCAGCGGCCGCTCCGCGAGGACGAGCGCGTGCGAGTCGTCCTCGCTGGGCTCGACGCCGTCCTCTTGCGCGGCTCCCTCCACGAGACCTTCCTTCCCGGCGCGACTGGCGAAGGCCCAAATGCTCTGTGCGCGGCGCTTCAGGCCGGTGATCTCGAAGCGCCCGTGTTCGTCCGCCGCGTACTCGCCGTAGAGCGTGCGCGCCGCCGTATCGAGCGGCTCCGTTCGAGCGGAAGCGTCGCGGCCCACCTGCACGACGGCGTTCGGAGCAACGCTGCCATCGCTCCAGCTCACCGTTCCGCGCAGCGCCTCTCCCTGCCGCAGCTTGATCTCGACGCTCACGGAGGCTCCGGGCGCGAGCTCGAGCTTCTTGCGGATGCCCTTGCGGTAGCCCTCCTTCTCGGCGCGGACCAACAGCACGCCCGGGACGAGCCCGGAGATCGAGAAGCCGCCGTCGCTGCGCGTGATCGCGCTGCGCGTGAAGAGCCGCGCGGAACCGGAGTCCTCGTCCTCGTCGTCGCCGCCCACGGCGACTTCGACCCACGCGCCCGGGACCGGCGCGCCGGCCCGGTCGACGACGCGACCCGCGACGCGCGCGCCGCGCGCGAGCGGGATCAGGACCTCGAGCGTCTCTCCCGGTAGGAACACGAGCTCGTCCGTGATCTGCGAGGCCAGGAGCGGCGGATGGGACACGACCACCCATGCGGGGCCCGGCTCGATCCCGCGCATCTCGAAGCTCCCGTCGGCGCCGGAGCGCACGCTGTGGAACACCGGCGAGCCGCTGCCCTCGACACCGAAGAACGCGCTGAACTGGTTCCCCGACTGCGTGGTCAGGTACGCGTTCCCGCCCGCGAGCTCGAGCTCGGCTCCGATCGCGTCCGGGGGAGCGATCCAGCGGCCCTTCAGGCTCGCCCCCCACATCGGCGCGAGGTCGACCTGCGTGACCGCGCCGGTGAGCCGGACCGCCTGCGGCTCTGCCAGGTACAGGTAGAGCGCGTCGATCTCGAGGTAGACCCACTCGGCGTCCGGCGCGCACGCGAGACGGAAGGTCCCGTCGGCCTCGACGGGCACCCCGTCCAGCACCTCCGTCTCGCGCGCAGGCCCCGCGTCACTCCCGGAGAACCGGTCGAAGAAGGAGTTCGTCGGGCGCGCGCGGTCAGGCGCCGCGACGGACAGCACGCGCGCCGTCGGGTCCCACAGCGCCATGGGGGGCAGGACGAGCACGCCGCGCACCTCGCGCGCTCCCTCGGCGTGCGCGCCGGAAGAGGCGCGTTGCCGCGCCTCGCGCCGTTCTCCCACGACCGGGGAGACTCGCGACTCCGCGGAAGGAGCGCCCGCTCGCGAGTCCTCGGGGAGCGGCTCCGGCTCCTCACGCCCCGCTCGCGACGCAGAGTCCAACGGCGCGATCGCGTCGATGGCGCGCATCGAGCCCGAATCCGTCGAGACGGTGAGCACGACGACTCCCAGGGCCACGAGCGCCAGGATCACGAGCAGGTGGGACGAGCGCATGGGAACTTCCGCGAGCGGTCGCTCGGGCTCGGGCCTCGCGCGCGGCCGGCCGATGGTACCTCCGCCGCGCGCGCTCCGCTCGGACGCCGCCTCGCCGTGAACGCGAGGCGGTCGCATGCGCACCGCTGTGCGTCGCTCGGCCGCCGATCGGGATCGACCCGCGGTGCGCTCGCTCAGGGCCGCCAGGAACCGAGGAAGCGCTCGATCGGTCGGTCCGAGCTCATCTCGGCGATCGCGCGCCCGCTGCCGGGCTCGTGGTCGTACTCGACCAAGAAGCGCGCGCCGTCCTCGGAGCCCAGGAGGGGCGAGCGCGTGCGGCGCGCGCCGTGGGACTCGAGCTTCATGCGCAGGGTCTTCAACACGCGCGGCTGGTTGACGGGACCGAGCAGAACGGCCGAGCGCGTCGCGTCGGCCTCCCCGTTCGGGCCGCGTCCGAAGACGTAGAAGCGCGTCCGGTTGTCCGGCTTGTCGGTCAGGCCCTCGGCCAGGATGGCGAGGCCGTAGCGATCGGCGAGGCTCTGGCTGCCGAGCACGCCCAGCGCGGGATCGCGCGCCAGCGCGAGCTCCTCGGCGGCGTGGCCCGTGTCGGTCGACGGCCGCGTGGCCACGCCCAGACGCTGGAGCCAGTCCCGACACTGGGCGAGTGCGCTCGTGTGGGACGTCACGACCGAGATCTCGTCCAATCGCGCGCCGTGCACGGCGAGCAGGCAGTGCCGGATCGGGAGCACGATCTCCCCCACGACGCCGATCGGCTCGCGCTCGAACACGGCTTCGACCAACCCCGCGAAGAAGCCGGTCACCGTGTTCTCGACCGGAAGGACCGCGTGGCCCGCACGCCCGTCGCAGATCGCGTCGAGCGCCTCCTGGGCGCTCGAGCAAGTGAGCGTCGCGCGCAGCGGCCCGAAGAACCGGCGGGCAGCTTCCTCGCTGTACGCGCCGGGGGCGCCGCTGAAGGCGATCGGGAGGGAAGGCGAGACCATGGATTCGGGCGGGCGACACGCGCGACCCGAGACGTTCATCGGACCCCGTGGAAGACGGGCTTGATGTCGGCTGCGCCCCTTCAGTCGACGGCTTTGACCGAGATGTCGCCGCGGACGACGAGCTGGCAGCCCAGCCGGGCGCCTTCCGCGCTCGTGCACATCTCCACCGTCTCGCGCTCGTCGTCCGTGGGCGGATCGACGTTGGGGGCGCCCGCGACGATCACGAGCCGGCAAGTCCCGCAGCTCCCGACGGTGCACCCGAATGCGTGCGGAGCGTCGTTCTCCTGGCACATGTCCAGGAAGCTCTTTCCAGCAGGGACCTCGAAGGAGCGACCGCGTTCGACGAAGGTGACGATGGGCATGGGATGGGAGCGATCGTGTTCGTTCCGCAGGCGGGGCGAGCACTTTATAGCGCAGGGCTAGAAGTCGCCAGGGCGGCGCGGCCCCGACCAGACGCGCAGACGCGCAGGCGCGCGAGTACAGGCCCTCCACGCCGTGGTAGGTTGTCGCGATGGGCTCCATCTCCGCGGGCGAGCGCGCGACGCGCGGGGTGCTCCAGGGCGATCCGAACGTCGCGGCCAGCGGACCCCATCCAGGCTACGGGACCGCTACGCGGGTCTGGCTCGTGCGGCACGCGGAGGTGGACGAGGCCTGGCGCGACATCGCCTACGGAGACCTCGACGTGCCCCTGTCCGACGAGGGGCGAGAGGACTCCCTGCGGCTCGCTCGAGCCTTCGCCGCGCGTGCCGAACGCCCCGCGCTGGAAGTCTGGAGCTCGCCGCTCTCGCGGGCGCTGTGGCTCGCGCGCCATCTGGCGCAGGAGTGCGGCGCGCCGCTCGCCGTCGAAGAGGGTCTGCGCGAGCTCCACCGCGGCGCGTGGCAGGGTCGGAGGCGGGACCAGCTCCCGCCCGAGGAGGTCGCCGCCTACTACGCCGATCCCTGGGCCGTTGCCGCGCCCGGCGCCGAGACCGACGAGCGGATCCACGCCCGGGCCTGGCCCTTGCTCGAGCGCGCCGTTGGGCGGGTCGCCGGCGGCGAGCTCGTGATCGTCTCCCACTACAACGTCATCCGCGTCCTCGTGGCGAGCGCGCTCGGCATCGCGCCGCGGAACTCGTTCTCCCTGCGCCTGGATCCCGGGCGCGCGATCCTACTCGTCGACGGGCGCGCTGCGGCGGACGGGTCGCGCACCGAAGTACCCCCGATCTCGGGGTGGGTGCTGCGGCACTCGAACACCGTGGACCCCGGCCTTCCCCTCGGGCGGCGCGAGGGGGACATCGTGCGCGGCGGTCGCGAGGGATGAAGAAGCGCAGGATCCTCTTCGTCTGCCCCTTCTTCCCCTGGCCGCTGACTTCGGGCGGGAAGATACGCACTTTCAATTTGATCCGGGTACTGGGCGGCGACGCGGAGATCCACCTGCGCGCGCTGCGCGAACCGGGCGTCGGCCGCGAGGGCGAGCGCAAGCTCGCTCCGTTCTGCGCAGACATCGCGACCTTCGAGCGCGACCGTCCGGGCACCGTCATGCGCTGGTCGCGGTCGAAGCTCGAGCGTTGGTTCCACTCGCCCGCCCTGCGCAAGGCCCTGGCGCAGGACGTCCAGAAAGGCGCGTTCGACCTGATCCACCTCGACGAGCTCCTGCTCGCCCGCTCCTTGCCGCCTGCGCCGCACGTTCCGGTCGTGCAGCACCACCACAAGCTCGACACGGTGCTCTACGACAGTCTCTCGCACCACCTCGGCGTGCACCGCCACTTCGACCTGTGGAAGCTGCGCCGGCTCGAATCGGAGTCCGCGCGGCGCTTCAAGTGGCACGTGGTGTGCGGCGAGCACGACGCGGAGATCCTGCGCGAGCGCTACACGGGGCTCGAGTTCCAGGTCGTTCCGAGCGGGTTCGATCCCGATTACTTCCGCCCGAGCGATCCTCCCGCGGCGCGCACACGCAACCGGATCCTGTTCCTCGGAACGCTTTCCTACGGACCCAACGTGGACGCGATCGTGCGCTTCATCCGGATCCTGCCGCGCCTGCGCGAGCGCTTCCCCAAGGTGGTGTTCGACGTCGTGGGCGGCGACGCGAACCGAGTGATCCATTCGCTGCACGGCAACGGCGTGAACGTGATCGGGAGCGTGCGCGACGTGCGTCCCTACCTGGAGGGCGCCGCCCTGCTCGTCGTGCCGCTCTCCATCGGGGGCGGAACGCGGCTCAAGATCGTCGAGGCCCTGGCGATGGGCTGTCCGGTCGTGTCGACCACGGTCGGGGCCGAGGGGCTCGAGCTCACACCCGGGGTGCACCTTCGCATCGCGAACGGGGAGGACGAGCTCGCCGCCGCCGTCCTCGACGTGCTCGCCGACCCGGAGGCCGCCCGGTCCATGGCCGAGCGGGGGCGGCTCCAGGTGCACGAGCGCTACACCTGGAAGGTGCTCGCGCGGGGGCTCCTGGACTTCTGGGAACGGATCGCGGCCGAGGCTCCGGCCGTGGGCGCGCGCAGCCCCTCCTGAGTCGCAGGAAGAGCGCATCGGGGCGAAGGACGAGTCCCTTTCAAGACTGCGCCGGAGCGCGGTCGATAGCCCTCGGACGTCACCCCTCGGTCCCAGGCACGACAGCCCCATTCGACAATGACTCCTTCCCCCGCACTCGTCCGCTCGACGGCGCTCCTCCTCTTGCTGCTCGGATCCTGTCAGTCGATCTACTACTCGACCATGTCGCGCTTCGGCGTCGACAAGCGCGACATCCTCGTCGATCGAACCGAGAAGGCCGGTGAGTCGATGGCCGAGCTCGAGGCACGCATCGGTGAGATGGCCCGGGCGTACCGGGACACCCTCTTGGTCGAGAGCGGCGACCTGCGCGAATTGCACGCGCACTTCTCGCGCTCCTACGACCGAGCCGAGGACGCGGCCGAAGACTTCCACGAGCGGATCGCGGACATCCAGTCCATCGCCGAGACGATGTTCGAGCAGTGGAAGCGGGAGACGGATGAGATCATGGACACCGAGCTGCGCCGGCAGAGTCTCGACAACTTCGGGACGGCGCAGACGTCCTACACGCGCCTCGTGCGGACGATGCGCAACGCGGAGACGGCCCTGGATCCGCTGCTCACGCGCTTCCACGACCACGTCGTGTTCCTGAAGCTCAACCTGCACCGCACGGCGCTCGTCTCGCTCTCGGAGAACCAGGACGCGCTGTTCGCGGAAGCCGCGGGGCTGGGCAAGCTGCTCGGGTCGGCGATCAAGGAGACCCGCGGCTTCGCCGAGCAGATGGACTACTGATCCCGGCCGAGCGCCCCGCGCAGACGGCGCAGCCAGCGCCCGGGCCACGCGCGCTCCGTCGAGGGCTCGGCCGGCGCCGCATCGGAGCTGGGCTCGACCGGCTCCGCATCACGGCCGTGCTCGAGCGGCGCTGCATCAGGCCCGGGCTCGACCGGCGCCGCATCAGGCCCGGGCGCGAGCGGGTGGACGAGCTCGGGAGCGCGGCCCGTGGATTCGACGACGACCTCCACGTAGGCGCGCTCGAGCTCGAGCATCATCTCGCGCGCGCTGCGCACCGACGCCGGGGCGCCCGCCCAGGCCGCGCGGGACCCTGGCTCGCGCGCGAAGCGCGTGAGCGCCGCGACCCACGCGTCCCGGTCGTCGCGCGGCACGACGAGACCGGCGCTGCCGTCGCCGGCGACCTCCGCCAGCCCGCCCGCGTCGCTCACCAGCACCGGCAGCCCAGCGGCGCGCGCTTCGCGCACGGACAGGCCGAAGACCTCCTGCCAACGCGAGGGGGCCGCGACGCCGTCGAGCCGGGCGAGGATCGCCGCCAGTCCCGCGCGCGGGTAAGGGCCGTGCACGCGCACGCGCGCGTCGCGCGCGGCGAGCGCGCGCAGCTCGCGCACGTACCCGTCGTCCCCGTGATAGGCCGGCAGATCGCCGTGGATCTCGAGCACGAGCCCGGGAGCATCGGCGGCGACCAGCGCGCGCGCGAGCTCGAGCACGCCCTTGCTGGGCAGCACGCTGCCCAGCACGCCGAGGCGGATCTCCGCGGCGCTCGCGTGCGGGCTCCCCGGCGGCGCGCCAGCGTCGGCGCGCAGGCGTTCGACCTCGGCCGCGAGCTCGCGCGCCTCGATCCCGTTGGCGCACACGGAGATCCGCTCCGGCGCAACGCCGGCCGCGACGTACACGGCGCGCGCCGCGGCCGAGGGCGTGAACAGCCGCGCCGGCAGCGCGAGCATCTCGAGCGCGAAAGCCGTCCGCGCCGCCGCGGCCGCAGCATCGTCGGCGAGTGGCTCGTCCCGCGGCCCGAGCGCCAACCCCGCCGCCGACGGCATGAGATGCGGCCAGGTCGAGGCCAAGCAACGCCCGCACACGTCGCTCTCGGGACGCGCGCAGAGCGCACCGTCGTGGCGCAGCATCTGTCCGCGCGGACACAGGGGCCAGTAGTCGTGCAGCGTCATGACCAGCGGCGCGCCGACGTCGGAGAGCGCGCGCAGCGCGCCCATCCCGAAACCGGTGAGGTGGTGGACGTGGATCACGTCGCAGGGAGTCTCCGCCGTCCAGGCGTGCACGACGTCCTCCGCCCTGGCGTTCACCACCACGCGCGCGAGTCGATCGTGGTCGCCGTACGCGTACGCCATGCGCCGCACGGAAACTCCCTCGACGTCGCCCGTGCGCGTCGTGAACGGCTCGTCCGCTCCGCTCCTGTCGAGACACAGGACGTGCACGCGATGCCCACGTTCCATCAACTCGCGCGCGAGGTCCTGCGCGTGGCTCTCGACGCCGCCGACGTCGGGCGCCCAACCGGCGCACAAGAACCCGACGTCGAGCCCCGTCCGCTGCACCTCACGCGCTTCCTGGAGGGAGCCCATCAGGCAAGCACCGCGATCGCTCGGATCAACCGAGTTCGCGCCTGCGGTCGGCGGTGAGCCTTCACGTCCGCACGCCCTTCGCGCTCGTCTCCGAGCTCCGCACCTTGGCGTAGATCTCTTCGATCTTGTCGAGGTGCTCGCGCAGCGTGAGCGGGAGATCGTGGTGTCCGGTGCGCTTGATCTTGCGCAACACGACGTCGCGCATCGCGTCCGCGAGGGCTTCGGCGTCGCCCAAGGGGAAGAGCCGTCCGTGCAGACCTTCCTCGACCACCTCGCGGATGCCGGGGACGTCGCTCGCGAGCACCGGAACCTCCGCGGCGCGCGCCTGCAGCACGGTGAGCGGCGCGTTCTCGTCCCACTCCGAGGGGACGATGACGGCGTTGAGCCGCTGGAGCACCTCGCCGCACTCGAGGGGCGAGAACGGCTCCTCGACCTGGATCCGCGGACCGCGGTCGACGGAGAAGAGCTCCTTCGCGTACTCCCGGTGACGCCCGCCGGTCGGCCGGCCGTACAGCAAGACCTCCCAGGGCTCGACGGACTCGGGCAACCGGCACTTCATGATCTCGACCGCCTCGAGCAGGGTGATCAGTCCCTTGTGGGGCGTGAACTGCCCGAGGAACCCGAAGCGGATCGTCGGCGACGCAGGCTCGCGCCGCGCGCGGACGAGCGAGGTCTCGTCGAGCCCGTAGCAGAGCTGCGTCATGCGCTCGAGCGGCGCGCCGAGCCCGTGGAACGCCTCGCCGATCACCATGGTCGGTGCGATCAGGTGCCCCACGACGGAGATCGCCTCGCGGACCATGTCCTCGCGCACGCGCAGGTCCGCGGGCATGACGACCTTCCCGAGGCCCCCCACCGACGCGAGCGCGCGTACCGCCACGCGCTTCGCCGCGATCTCCACCGGCTTCCCGTCCCAGCGTCCCGGCTCGCGGATGCAACGCGCGCACACCTCGGGCGGGTGCGGTCCGAAGCAGCGCCGCATCTTCCAGTCGAACATCTGACCGCGATGGCAGGCCAGGCTGTAGTCCGTCAGCGTGACCACCGACGGCACGTTCTCCTCGGCGCAGATGATCGGCATGCGCACCGAGAGTCCCCACAGGAGATAGGTGAAGTGGACGACGTCCGGCCGGTACTCGCGCAGCACGGAGCGGAAGAGCTCCTCGACGCGCGGGTCCATGAAGCTCTCCGAGAAGGCCTTCTCGCGGTCGCCTTCGTTGTGCAAGAGGTACACGGGCACGTCGTCCGCTCCGACGGTCTGCTCGAGCGTGTAGCGCGGCTCGATGCCCTCGCGTTCGGGATGCATCACGGCGACCTCGAGGCCGCGGCCCCGCAGCCCGCGCACCAGCTCGTGCGTGTAGAACTCGGTGCCCCACTGGCCGCGCGGCGGGAAGCCGTTGGACACGACGAGCAGTCTCACCGCGCCCCCCTGCGTCGCACGAGCGCGAGCTCGCGCTCGATCCCGTCCAGGAAGGGCTCGTGGCCGAAGTCACTCCGGACGCGCTCGCGCGCGGCGCCGCCGAGCTGGGAGCGCAACCCTTCGTCGCGGAAGAGGCGCTCCAGACCGCGCGCGAGCGCATCCACGTCGCCGGCGGGCACCAGCAGTCCCTCGCGTCCGTCGCGGACGATCTCCGGCGTCGCCCCCGCGTCGCTGGCGAGGGCCGGCAGCGCGTGGGCCATCGCCTCGAGCGTCGCCAACCCGAACGGCTCGCCCCACAGACTCGGGAACGCGAAGACGTGCGCCGCGGCGAGCTCTCCCGACAGCTCGTCCTTCGAGAGCATGCCGAGGAAACGCACGCGACCCGAGAGCGCGGGCGAGCTCGCGAGCTCCTCGAGCTTGCGGCGATAGTCCTTCGGTCCGCTGCCGGCGAGGGCGACCTCGAGGTCGACCCCGCCCTCCGCCGCACGCGCGCACGCCTCGAGCAGCACGTGCTGACCCTTCCCGCTCCACAGCATCGACGAGGAGATCACGCGCAACGGCTCGCCGGCGGCGCGCGGTCGCGGCGACACGCGCCGAGCGCGCTCGTCCATGTCGGGCCCGAGGCCGTGCGGGAGCACGAGCACGTCGATCGCAGGGATCCCGTCCTCGACGAGGCGCTCGGCCACGAAGCGGCTCGGCACGCACATCCGGCCCATCCCCACCAGTCCCCGGAACACGCGCCAGGCCCGCGTGAGGGCGGCCAGCCGGAGCGGCTTCTCGTCCGCGCTCCGATCGCGCCACGCGCTGACCCAGTGGCACAGCGGCCACAGATCCCCCACGTAACCCAGTGTGGGCACTCCCCGGCAGCGGGCCGCCAGGACGGGGGCCAACGAGGCGAGACCGAGGTTGAAGAAGAACAGCACGTCGGCGCGCGACGTTTCGAGCGCGCGCAGGGTCGCGCTCCAGTTCGCGAGCCTGAGGAAGTGCAGCCGGAAGCGCTCCGCGTTCGGCGCCTCCTGCGATCGGGCGAAGAGGTCGGCGTCGCCGTCGATCGCGGGCAGGAGCCAGGGCAACACGCCCTCTTCCCCGCACAGCCCCGTCGCGCGGCCGCACAACACCGTTACCTCGTGGCCGTGCTCGCGCAAGGCGAGGACGGTCTCGCGCGTGAACAGCTCGTAGCCCCCGGCGACGAACGGGGGCCAGCGCAGGGTCACCGCCAGCACGCGCATGCGCTCCGCGTCGTCCGCGGCCTCCGCGCGCGCGATCACGGCGTCCCTCCCAGGTAGCCGGCGGCGATGAGCCTGCGCACGAGGGCTTCGTCCGGATCCTCGCGCAGGAACACCGATCCCTGTAGCACCAACCAACTCGCGTACATGTTGCCCCGCCAGCGCTCCGATACGGCGGCGAGCGCTCGAACCTCCTCGGTCGGGGCCTCCCGCAGTGGCTCGGCGATCGGCGGATAGGGCGTGGCGATGCGGTCGTAGACGACTTCGCGCAGGAGCTCGCTCGAACTCGGCTCTCCGCCGAACCACTGCCGGATCACGGTTTGGTCCTGCGGGTCGAACTCGAGGCGTTCGAATGTCCAACGCTCGCCGAACACCACCGTTCCCGGCACGCGCCCGCAGGAGGCGAAGGCGTACTCGCGCACGCGCTCGGGCGAGCCCTGCATGACGGCGAGGTGAGAGCGACCGTGCATCCCGCGCGGAACCTCGAGACCGGCGAGCTCGAGCAGCGTCGGCGGAACGTCGACCAGACTGGCCAAGCCGTCCACCCGCGCGCCGCGCACGATCTCCCCCCTGCGCTCCGTCGGACGCACGATCCAGGGCACGTGGAGATCGGCGACCGACAGCATGCCGCTGGTCATGTAGAGGCCCATCTCCCCGAACTGCAGGCCGTGCGTTCCGACCACCGCGACGGTCGTGTCGCGCCAGATCCCGTCGCCGCGCAGGCTCCTGAAGAACATGCCGAGGAACCGATCGATGCGCACGAGCGCCTCGTCGTAACGCGCCTCGTACGCTCCGAGCGTGACCGTGCCCCCGCGCCAGCGCGAGCGCGGCACGGCGAAGAAGACGTCGTCGGCAGCCCCCACCGGCGGCACGGAATCGAGCTCGGGCCGCTGGTCGAAGTAGTCGGTCCACTCGGGGTCGCTCGTGCGCCACGAGCGCTCGACGTCGCGCACGTGCAGGTAGGCGAACCAGGGGCGTTTCCTCGGCAGCGAATGGACCCACAGGCGCAGGCGCGACGCCGCCGCCTCGCCACCGCGGTCCTCGGGCCGGCGCGAGTGGCCGCGGATGTCGTCGTAGTCGAAGACCTGGAAGCCGTCGGCGAAGCCGCCCTCCGGCGCGAGATCGCCCGTGTCGAGGAAGGCCCCCGTCGCGAAGCCGTTCGCCAGGAACTGCACCGCCAAGCGCGGGACGGCCTCGGGCAGGCCCCAGCGGCTGGGCTCGGGCAAGTCCAGCCCCTTCGGCACGAACCGGCGCGAGAGGTTCGGATCGCAGCCCGAGAGGAGCGTGGCGTGGGCCGGGATGAAGGCGGGTGCGGTCGAGTACGCCTGGGTGAAGACCACTCCGTTTCGCGCGAGCGCATCGAGGCTCGGGGTCGTCGCCCGGTCGTAGCCCAGGCACGACACGTGGTCGGCGCGCAACCCGTCGATCGCGACGAGCAGGAAACCCTGCGCGCGCGCCGCGGCCTTCCCGCACGACCCCGATCCGAGCGCCGCGGCCAGGACGAGCGCCAGCCACGCCGGCGGCGAGCGGCCGAGCGAGAGCTCGACGTGCGGGAAAGAGCTCCATCGGGCGCGGCCCATCGAACCGTAGAGCATCGCGAAGCGGACGAAGGGTGACAAGACGAGGGCGCGAGCGCTGCGCCGATCCCACGGCGACGCCGGGGCCGAAAGGGCTCGGCGGGAGCCGCGGAGGAAACCGGCCCGGGGACGCGCGCGGGCCAAAGAACGCTCCCTCGGCTCGGGATAGACTCGTCCGCGCGCATGCGGACCCCCTCGAGCAGGAAGGCGCTCCGGAAAGCACTCGCGCTCGCAGCGCTCGCCGTCCTCGTTACCTGCCGCTCGGCCGAACGCGGCCCGCCGCCGCCCGCGGGCATCGTGCTGCTCCTCGGCGACGACCACGGGCGCGACGACGTGGGCGTCTTGGGCCACCCGAGCGTGCGCACGCCCGCCCTCGACGCGCTCGCGCGTGAGGGGCTCACCTTCACCGGCGTGCGCGCCGTCACCGCCATCTGCCTGCCGAGCCGCGCGGCACTCCTCACCGGCCTCCACCCCGAGTCGAACGGGGTCTTCGGCTTCTACGACCTGCGCGAGGGCGTCGTGCCGCTCACCGTGAGGCTCGCCGACGCCGGCTTCTTCTGCGGCATCGTGGGCAAGCACCACATCTACCCCTTCGAGGCGTACCGCTTCCACTATGCGCCGGACATGACCGCGGAGCAGGGCCGCGACGTCGAGCGCGTCGTCGCCGACGTGCGCGGCTTCTTCGACGCGCGAGCCGTCCGCGCGCCAGGCGCTCCGTACTTCCTCCTCGTCGCCTTCTTCGACGCGCACCGTCCGTTCCCGCGCGCCGGCGGCACCGGAATGGAGGCACCCGTCCCCCACCCGACCGACCCCGCGCGCGTGGCGCTGCCCCCCTACCTGCCCGACCTACCGAAAGTGCGCGAGGAGGTCTCGGGCTACCTCGACGCCGTCCAGCGGCTCGACCGCACCGTGGCCGGCGTCCTCTCCGAGCTCGACCGCCGCGGCGCCGACGACGCGCTCGTGCTCTACACGTCGGACCACGGCGCGCCGTTCCCGTTCGCGAAGTCGACGGTGTACGAGGCGGGCCTCGCCGTACCGTTCCTCGCGCGCTGGCCCGGGCACGTGCCCGCAGGACGGACGACCGACGCGCTCGTGAGTCTGGTCGACGTCGCGCCCACGCTGCTCGAGCTCGCGCGCGTCGCAGCGCCAGAGCTCGAGGGCCGAAGCTTCGCGCCGCTCCTGCTCGGCCGCGCGGACGCGCACCGCACGCACCTCTTCGCGACGCAGACCGACCACCTGCGCCCGCCCTCGCGCCCCATGCGCTCCGTGCGCACCGAGCGCTACCACTACATCGTGAACTTCGACGGAAAGGCGCCGCTCACGATCGAGTCGGTCACGACGGAGGCGTGGGACGCGATGGTGGAGGCCGCCGGCGGCGATCCCCAGCTCGCGCAGCGCGTCCAGCATTTCCTCGAGCGTCCGCCCGAGGAGCTCTACGACCTCGCCCGCGATCCGCACGAGCTCGACGACCGCGGCCGCGACCCCGCCTTCGCCGCCGTCCGCGCCGAGCTGCGCGCCCTGATGCTCGACGACATGCGCGCCATCGACGACCCCTTCCTCTTCATCGCCTCCGGCGCCACCGACGCCGACCGCGACCGCACGCGGGATGCCTACGAGCGCTGGCGCGACAGATGACAGAATCGAGAGGCGAATCTGCCCGAGCCGACCCAGCGGATGGCCCTTCGGGCGGCCGCTGATCGCAAGCTGCTGGACGAACATGGTGCTGACGGACGCTAATCAGGTTTGGAACCGGGCGGCCCTACAGGAGGGGCGCCCGTCGTATCGCGCCGGTGATCGTGCTCTGGCCGACATGCTGCTCGCACACAGCTTGGCTATGAACGGAGGAGTGCACCACTCAGCAGAGGTGCTCTCACGAAGTGAATGGGACGCCGCCCAGGCCGGGTATCGGTACTTCGGACTCGATGCGGTCGCCGCACTTCTCGCGACGATCCGCTCGCAGAGCGATCGCGGTGAGATCACGGACGAGGAAGAGGCCCATGCAAACGAGGAGTACTCGAGGCTCATTCCGGACGACGAGTCGCTTACGTCTCGATTCGAGGCCATCTTCGCCACTCGGCGGCTCGAGTTCGCCCGTCTCGGTGGCAAGGAGGCTCTCTAGCACTCTGTACGGAGCCGCGACAAACAACAACGGATTCGCGCAACCAGGCCGATCGCGGCCACCACGGGCGCGTGACCTGTGCAACACCGCTTGCTGCCGAGACACGCCTCCGCGCACGGCGCGTTCGCCGCTGAGGTGGCAAGCCGCCTTGTGAACGAGTCGCGGGCAACGAATCTGGTTGTTGTTTGTCGCGGCTGCGTACCGCGGGGCCCCGGAGCGGGCGGAAATATATTGTTATGAGACCCATGGAGTCGGACGGCGCGAGATGAAGATCAAGCGGCTTCTGAGCTGAGGCTCGAGACCATGGCAAGAACCTACCGTTACGTCGTCTGCGTGGAGAATCGAGGCAACTCTGCTGCTTTGGAAGTGCGGAAGATCTATCGGTTGATCGATGATGCCGCTTCGGAGGCCCGAGGCTTGATCCGAGTGATGGACGAGTCGGGCGAGGACTACTTGTACCCGGAGCGGTTTTTCGTTCCGATCGAGGTTCCGCGCGAGGCGGCCAGAGCGTTCTCGAAGAAGTACGCCTGACTAGAACACGCGGCGCAGGTGGCCGAAGCGTTCGGCGAGACGTGCTTCGTCGAGGGTCGTGCCGAAGTAGAGGTACCAGCCCGGCTCGACCTCGTAGCAGACCATTTCGCCGCGGTAGAAGTAGCGCGGCTCGGGTGCGCGCACGAAGTCGGCGGGATCACCGAAGCGCACCGGGTCGTTGGCCGCATCGACGAGCTCGACTCCGCGCTCGCGCAGGTACTCGGGGCTCGCCTGCTTCTCGTGACCGACCTTGCCGGGGACTGTGACCGGCCCGTGCGCGACCGCGACGTCGTTCCAGCCGAGCACGTCGACCGTGTACAGGCGCGAGTAATAAGGAAGCGCACCGGCGCCGCCCACCGCGATGCGCAAATCGGCCGGCAGGAGGCCGCGCTCCACCCATCCGCGCAGACGCTTGCCCTGCTCGGCGCGCCGCCGCGCGTACTCCAGCATGCCGCTGCGCACGTCGGACATGGGATAGACGATGCCGGAGTTCGCGCGCACCTCGGCCGTCTCCACATCGTCGCGCAGGACGGACTGCAGCGTCGCCACGACGAGCAGGATCAGCGCGACGCTCCCCATCGCCCCGAGCATCCCGCCGATCGGGGTGCGCCCGAGCTCGCTCGCGCGCGAGATCCGCACGAGCCCCATCAGCACGGCCAGCCCCTCGACGATCAGCCAATACAGGTACGGCAGCAAGGCGTTCGCGAAGCGGTACTCCATCCAGTCCCCGCCGACCCAGATCACGTACGCGCCCTCGGCTGCCAGGAACGCGAGGAACAGGAAGTCCTCGGCGCGCCGCCGCAGGAGGACCGGCACGAGCACGAGCGGGAGGAACCACGCGAGCTGGTACTCGTGCAGGAAGAGCCGCACGAAGGCGAGTCCCTCCGTGATGCGCACGCGGCCGGACACCTTCGCGTAGTACGTGTTGGGGAGCCAATAGCCGTAGTAGCCGTGCCGCCAAAGGAGATGCGCGCCCACGATCGCGACGTAGATCGCGACCCAGACGAGGAGCGAGCGCCACGCGCGCCGCTTCTCGAAGGCGACCTCCCACAGGAAGAGGCAACCGACGGCGAAGGCTGGGAGCACGCCCTCCGGCCGCGTCAGCGTCGCGAATGCGAAGCACAGCGCCGAAATGATCGGCACGCGCGTCCTGCGCTCGCGCTCGCGCAGGAACACGAGCGCCGAGACGAGCGCGGTGAGCGAGTAGAACTGGGTGTCGAGCCCGCCCGACGACCAGGCCGCGAAGGTGCGGTTCGACGCGAGGCACAGGGACGGCAGGAAGGCGAGCGGGCTCGCGTAGCCGCGCCGGCGGGCACAGAAGAGGTAGAGCAGCACGAGGATCGCCGCGCCCGAGGCGACGGTCACGCTCACGGCCACCCGCTCGGGCGGAAGGTGGAGCGCGAAGGCCAGCACGCCGAGCCCGATCCAGGTGAAGCTCGTGTAGCCCTCGACCGGCGGCTCGCCCGGGTTCCAGGCGAGCCCGTGCCCCTCGAAGAGGTTGCGCGAGTAGCGGTAGCTGATGAACGCGTCGTCCCCGACGAACAGGAACGCGTCGACGTACTTGGCATAGAGGCAGAGCGTCAGGAGACCGAGCGCGCACGCGAGCAGGACGCGCAGCCCGTGCGCCCCCCGACTCCCTCCAGTGTCACCGTCGCTCATGGACGCGATCTTGGCCGCGGCGGGAGTCTAGCCTGCGCGCGCGGCGATTCGCGCACGCGTTGTCGGTGCGCGTCAGTCGACGTGGAGCTCGTGCACCGACGTGTCCGTCACCCAACCGCGCTCTCCGTCGCCCGTCAGGACCCGCTCCCAGCCGGGAACGGAGTCGATGCGCTCGACCACGTCGCCGGCGGGGGCCTGCGCCACCGGCTGGCTCGTCTCGCGCGGCTCCGAACGCAGCGCGGCGGAGGGCGCGGCGACGATCATGAGCGGGTCGCGCGGTCGATGCGCGAGCTGCCACGCGAGCGGCGCCGCCGAGACGAGCGTCCACAGGAGCGCGGCCAGGGACAGGCGCCGCCAGAGCGTCCCGCCGCGCACGGCTTCGCCCGCGAGCGCGAGGGCCAGCAACCCGAGCGAGGCCAACACGAGCCACGCGGCCTCGCCGCGGTCGAGGGCCGTCAACAGGCGCGCGAGCGTGGACGAGAGGTCGCCGCGGTCCGCCGGCTCGAGGCCCGCCTCGCGGCGCACGAACTCGAGGTTCGACCACGCGTCGCCGTTGCGCGGCACAGCGCGCACGGCGGAGGTGTACCAGGCCACGGCTTCGAGCTCGCGCCCGGTGCGGTAGGCCGCGTTGCCGAGGTCGTAGAAGAGCACTCCGCGCGCCGCGCGCGGGAGCGGCTCGTGCACGAGCGCGGACCACAGCGCGCGCGCGGTCTCGAAGTCGCCGCGCCGATAGGCCTCGACGCCTGCGGCGAAGTCCTCGTGCGCGGCCTCGAGCGCCGTCACGCGCGACCCGCGCGGGTCGGGAAGTGGAGCGCTCGGGCGGCTCGCCGCGACGGGAACGGCGAGCAGCACGGCGAGGGCGAGGGCGAAGAAGCGCGCGCGATCGAGCGGTGAAGGACGCATGCTCACAGGCCTCCCCGCACCAAGCGGTGCGCCAGCGTGAGGATCTCGTCCCGCTTCGGCCGGCCGTCGCCGTTCCCTCCGGCCGAGTACACCGAGCGCTCGAGACGCGCGAGCGTCTCCGAGAGCTCGCGCGCACTCTCGCGGAGCTCCTCGACCCGTTCGCCGGAGGGCTCTGCCTCGACGTGCTCGAGGGGATCCCGGCCGACCCAGGCCCATTCGGGCTCGCGCGTGCGCGCGGACAGGAAGCGCAGGAGCGCTTGCAGCTCCTCCGCGGCGTCGCGCGCGCTCGCGAGGTCGCGCGCGAGGGATTTTTCCGCGCGGCGGCGGCGGCGCTCGAGCGGCGCGTCGGGATCGCCGCGCCGGCGGCGAACCACCGTGCGCAGCGCGAGCCACAGGACCGCGACGCCCGCACCGACGAGCGCGAGGGCCGCCGGGCTCGGCGCGGGTGCATCGCTCGCGCCCGAGCGCTCGAGCTCCATCGCGATGTCCAGGATGTCCGGCGCGAACGTCTCGTCCTCCTCGCCCTCCCGGAAGGCCGCGCCCTCGAGCGCGCGAACGCGGATCGGGATCTCGTCGGTGGCGACGCTCAGGTACGCGCGGCGCAGCGTGTCGTACACCGGCAGGCGAATGGCGGGGATCTCGGAGACCTCCTCGGAGAGCGGCGCGAGGTCGTAGACGACCTTGCGCCGATTGATGCTCTTGTCCTCCGTCGCGACGCCGAAGACGCGGAAGCCCGCGAACGCCGGATCGCGCGAGAGGTCCGGCGGATCGTAGAACGGGTGATTGCCCTTCCCGCTCCACGTGACCGAGACCTTGATCGAGTCGCCGGCGTCCACGTCGCGCGGCTCGGCGTCGGCGCGCGCCTCGAGCGTCCCGATGGCCCCCGTGAAGTCGAGCGGACGACCTTCCTCGGGCAATCGCCCGACGGAGATCGCGATCGCCGGCCCGGAGACGAAGAAGGTTTCCTTCTTGCGCCGGTCGCCGAAGAGCCCGCGGTGCTCGGTCTGCCCGAACTCGAGGAACGGCTCGGGGAACTCGAGCCGCGTGGGTCGCGTCGCGAGGAACACGCGCCGCAGTCGGAACGCGCGGTAGCTCCGGGCGCCGCGCTTGGCGCGGGCGAGCTCCTCGACGGCGATGGGCTGCCGCCCATTGAGGTTGATCTGCACCTCCTGGGCGGTGAGTCCCGCGGGCAGCTCGAGCTCGAGCAGCTCCGGGGTCTTCCCCCACCACGGCAGGATCAGGTTGGCGAAGTCGACGCGACTGGTGGCGGCCTCGTCCCAGCCGAAGGTGAACTCGAGCTCGAAGGTCTCGCCCTCGACCAGCTCGCCCGTGGGAGCGCGCACCTCGAAGAAGCCGAGCTCCGCGCCCTTCAGGTCCACCACGACGGTCAGGCGCATCGGCTCGGTGACGACCCGCGAGCCGTTCACATCGAGCTCGATGCCGGGGATGTCGTAATCGCCCGCCTGCAGCGTGCGGATCGGGACGCGCCAGCTCCACGTCACCGTCACCGTGCGGCGGCCGGGAGAGAGCTGGTACTCCTCGCGCTTCATGGGCCCTTCGATCCGGCCGAACGCGAGCCCGTCGACCGACGGTAGCCCCACGACCTCCGCCGTGCGCACGTTCTCGACCTGGATCAGTAGCGCGAGCTCCTCGCCGAGCTTCGCGATGCCGGTCGTGAGACGGGCGCCGACCGCGACCTCGCCCTGCGCCGAGGCGGCGCTCGCGGCGCACAGGCACACACACAGGACCGCGATTCCCGCTCGAAGGATCTTCATCACCAGTCTCGCGCGACCTCGATCATGCGCGTCCGATAGAGCGCCGCGCGCAGCCGCTTGGCCTGCTCGTCGATCTCGTTCAGCTTGTCGAGGATCAGGCGCGCCTCTTGCGCGCTCATCAGCTCGTCGGGCTGGGCTCCGCCCGCGTCCGACTGCAGCTCCTCGTTCTCCTGGCCGGTCTCGGCTTGCTCCTGCTTCTGCTGCTCCTCGCCTTCGCGCTCCTCGGCCTTCGGGTTCGGCATGTCGTCGCCCTCGTCCGCGCCCTCGCCGGGCGTGGGATCGGCGTCCTGCAGCGACTCCTCACGGCTGTCGGGATCGGTGCCCTGCTGGCCGTCCTCTTCCTGCTCCGTCTCCGACTCCTCCTGGCCCTTGGTCGCGCCCTTGCCCTCTTCCGTCTTCTGCTCGTTCTCCTGGCCGTCGCTCTCGCGCTCCAGGTTGGACTGCTGGCGGTTCTCCTCGATCTTGGCCAGCTCGTCGAGGCGCCGCTCGACGAACTCGAGGTTCCCGCGCAAATCGGTGTCGCGCCAGTCCAGGCGGATCCCGTCGAGCAAGCGCGCTTTCGCCTCGAGGTACTTCTCGCGCGCGGCCGGGAGAGTGTCCTGGTCGTCGCCGAGCACCTTCGCCTGGCCGATCGAAAGCGCGTCGTCCCCGGCGGCCTCGACCTCCGTGATCGCCGCGCGCAGCTCCTCCCCTTCGACGATGCGCTGGACGGCTTCGTTGTAGAGCGCGTGGAGACGCAGCTCGCCCGGTCCCGCGAGCGCGCCGGCCGAGCGGAAGTCCTCCGCCGCCAGGTACGGGAGCTCGGCGATCGAGCTCGCGACGCCGCCCGCGTAACACAGCTCGGCCTGCATGCGCTCGTCCTCGGCCACGCGTTCGGCGAGCACGCCCGCGAGCGCGGCCGCCTCGGCGCCGCGGCCCTCCCCCGCGAGCCGGCGGATCTCCACCAGACCCTGCCGCGGCGTACCCGCGAACGGCGGCGCTGCGGGCAGCACGAACGGGGCGGTCGACGGGTGCGCGCCGCCGAACGACGGAACGGAGGGATCGGGGTCGAGACGCGGCGGATCGGTCCGGATCAGGGGCGACTTGGAATCGGTCGAAAGCCGCGGGGCATCCTTGTCGGGACGGGCCTTCGACGACCCCGAGCGTTGGGCTTCGTTCGCCCGCAGCGTGTCGCGGTCGACGCGCTCGACGTCGAGACTCTGGGCCTGCGCGTCCAACGCGAGGGCCGCGGCGAGCCCGATCCATACGGCGATCTTCTTCAAGGCGAAATCTCCTCGCGGTGGCGCATGCGCGGCCTCCGCTCGCGAAGTCCGGCCTCGCCCAGGATGCAGGCGAGCGCCAGGACGAGTGTCCATTGGAAACGGTCGTGGGGAACGCGCTCGACGCCCCCGGCCACGTCGCGCCGATCCAGGCGGGAGATGCCGACGCGGTAGAGGTCCTCGAGCGGGGTCGGCGACTCGGCCATCGACAGGTACGAGCCGCCCGTCGAGCGCGCCAGGACGTCGAGCGTCGAAGGCTCGAGCTTCGTGACCACCTCGCGGCCGGCGCGATCCTGCAGGAAGCCCTCGCTGCCGTCAGCCAGTAGGGCCGGGATCTTCCCGCCCTGGGGCGTGCCCACGCCGACGACGTACACGCGGATGTTCCTCGCCGCGGCCGCCTCCGCAGCCTTGGCGCCCTTGCCCTCGAGATCTTCACCGTCGGTGAGCAGCACGATCGCCTCGTGGTTCCCGGTGCGCCCGTCGAAGAGCTCGAGGGCGCGCTCGATGGCGACGCCGAGATCCGTGCCGCCCTTGCGATTGTCGGCCGGCGAGACGTCGTCGAGCAGCGCGGACAAAGTCGAGCGATCGTGCGTCAGGGGCGCGATCTGCCGCGCGTCCCCGGAGAAGCCGATGAGCGCGACGCGATCGCCCGTCAACCGCTCGAGGAGCCCGCGCACCTCGCGCTTGGCGCGGTCGAGCCGGCTCGGCTTGACGTCGCGCGCGAGCATGCTGCGCGACGTGTCGAGACACAGCACGAGGTCGATGCCGCGCTGGCGCACCTCGCGCTGCGTGAAGCCGCGCACCGGGCCGAGCACCGAGACGGCGAGCAGGAAGATCCCGAGCACCGCCAGGACGAGGCGCGCGCGCGCGCGATTGGGCGAGAAGCCGGGCAGGAAGCGCGTCGCGCGCGCGCGCGCGACGAGCGCCTCGCGCTCGCGGCGGCGCAGCGCGAGCCCCCACGCGCCGGCGCCCAACAGGGCCAGCGCCGAGAGCACGAGCGGCCAGTGCGTCCCGCGCAGGAGCTCGAAGCCCAGGGCCTGCATCTAGGGCAACCTCCTCGCCCAGGTCGAGCCGGCGATCCACGCCAGGAGGTACAGCGCGATCGCGGGCTCGAGGAAGAAGGGATAGAGGTCGAAGTTCTGCTCGAACCGCTTGTCCTCGCGCAGCGTGCGCTCGAGCCTCTCGATCTCGGCGTAGACGTCCTCGAGCCGGGAGCGGTCGCGCGCGCGGAAGAACACGCCGCCGGTCTTCTCCGCGATCGCCTCGAGCTCCTCCGTGGGCGGCGGGTCGTTGGTGGGCCGAGCGACGCCGTCGAAGCCCCGCGCCCAGACGTAGCGCGCCGCGTGGATCGTGTGGACGCGGATCCCCTTCGAAGCGGCGAGCTCGGCCGCATCGATCGGCGCGATGGCGTCGCCGTTGTTCTCGCCGTCCGTGAGCAGGACCACCACCTTCGACGTCGCGTCCGACTTCTCGAGCACCGCGACGGCCTTCGCCAGCGCGACCCCGATGGCCGTGCCGTCCTCGGGCCCGCCCTCCGGGACCACCTCGGTCGCGCGCATGAAGTTCCCGAGCGCGTTCACGTCGAGCGTGAACGGGCAGACCACCTCCGGGTACAACGCGAACGAGATCAGGCTGACGTTGTCCGAGTTCCCCTCGCGGTCGGTCATGCGGCGGGTCGCGAAGTCGAGCACGACCTCCTTCACGACGTCGAAGCGCGTCGCGCTCCCGTCGTCGACGAGGTCGCGGAGGAGCATCGAGCTCGAGCGGTCGACGACGAGCGCGATGTCGACGCCCTGCGAGACCGTCGACTGCTCGACGTTGCCGCGCAGCGGACGCGAGAGCGCCACCACGGAGAGCACGATCGCGCAGGCCTGGAGCGCCGTGGGCGTCCAGGCCAGACGCTGGCGCAGGCTCCGCGGCACGGCGCCCGCCGGCAGCGCCGAAACGCGTCCGGCGACGCGTCCCGAACGCGAGCGCCCCCAGTAGAGGAGCGCCAGCCCGAGCGGCAAGAGGAGCAGGAACGCGGGATCGGCGATCGAGTACGCGCCGAAGACGCTCCAGTCCGCGGCGGCGGCGCTCTGCACGCCCTCCGCGGCTTGCACGGCGATCGGAGCGGTCACGAGGCGCCTCCCCCGAGCCCACGGAGCCCGCGCGCGGTGGCGCGCGCGCCGTTCCCCGCCGAACCGCCGACTCCGCCGACTCCCTGAAGCACGGTGCGCGCCGCCCCGAGCGTCTCGTCGACCGCCCAGCGCGTCGGCTTGTGCCGCGCGTACTTCACTTCCTCGGAACGCGTGAGCACGTCGGCGAGCCTCGAGCGCACGTCGGCCGGCAGGCGCTCCTCGTCCACCGTCGTCGCGAGCCACTCGGCATCCGTCGCGGCGGAGAGCCCGCGCCCCAGACGCCGATCGGTCGCCTCGCGCAGGAGCGCCGTGAGCGAGTAGTGCAGGGCCTGGAGCGCGGGGAGATCGTCGGACACCGAACCCTCGAGCTCGGCCAGACGCTCGAGCGGCGAGGCGGCGGGCGGGGTGCGCTCGACCGCTCTCGCGCGGACGCGCCAGATCCAGGCCGCGAGCCACAGCGCGCCGGTCGCTCCGAGCACGGCGGCCCACCAGGGAACGCGCGAGGTGGCGCGCTCCGGGAGCTCCTCGCGGAAACCCTTGATGGGCCGATGGTCCGCCGCGCCCGCGCCGAGCACGCTCTGCACCCTGAGCGGTCCCTCGGGCGTCAGCACGGAGAACGACGCGCCCTCCTCGGAACCCGCGCGGAAGGCGACGTCGAGCGACGGCAGCACCTTGCACGGCGCGAGCACCACGACCGTCCACTCCTTGCGCGTCACGCGTCGCGTTCCCGCCGCGTCGCCGGGAGCCGGCAGCGCGACGGTCGGACCGCTCTCGAGGACGACCCAGTGCCGGCCGAGCCCGACGTCGTCGTCGGAGAGCTGTGGCGTCACGTCGGAGGGGTGCTCGAGCTCGAGCACGAGCTTCACGGGCTCCCCCACCTCGACCTCGCGCGGATCCGCCGTGAGCGTCGCGCGCACGTCCTCGGCGGAGGGCTGCGCCTCCTGCGCAGGCGCGGCGGCGCCCGGCCCATCGAGCTGGAGCACGAGCAGGACGAACGCGGAGAGGAACATCAGCGCCTCCGCATGCGGCGCCGGAAGAAGCGCACGACCGGCTCGCCGACGTCGGCGTTCGCCGAGAGCTCGATCTTCTCCACGCGCGAGCGCTGCAGCGCGGAGTCGAGCGCCGCGCGGCGCCGCAGCGCGGCCTCGCGCCAGCTCTTTCGAACCGCGGCGGAGCGCGTGTCGACCTCCACGACGCGGCCGGTCTCGACGTCGGTGAGCGCGACCAGGCCGGCGCGCGGGAGCTCCTCCTCGAAGGGATCGGTGACGTGCACGCAGACGACGTCGTGCTTGCTCGCGAGCCGCGCGAGGATGCGCGACCAATCCTCTTCGATCGTGGAGATGAAGTCGCTGACGACGAAGATCATCGAGCGGCGGCGGCGCGTGCGCAGGGTGTGCTCCAGCACCGGCCGCAACGCGCTGCGCGTGCCGCCGCTCCCACCGGACCGGGCGGCGATGACCTCGCGCACGACGCGCAGCACGTGGCCGTGCCCCTTCTTCGGATCGAGGTGCAACCCGGGCTCGTCGGAGAAGAGCGAGAGGCCCACCTGGTCGTGCTGGAAGACCGCCACGTAGGCCAGCAACGCGCAGAACTCCGCCGCGGTCTCGCGCTTGGTGCGCGCGCCGCTCCCGAAGTCCATGGAGCGCGAGATGTCGACGACGAACTGCAGCGTGAGCTGGCGCTCCTCGACGAACGTCTTGACGAACGGCTCGCCGGTGCGCGCCGTCACGTTCCAGTCGATCGTGCGGATGTCGTCGCCGGGCTGGTAGCCGCGCACCTCCTCGAACTCGATGCCCGTGCCGCGGAACGTGCTCTTGTAGGCGCCCGAGAGCATGTTCGAGACCATGCGGTGCGTGCGGATCTGGATCTGGCGCACGCGCGCCATCAGCTCCGGCGCGAGGAACCTGCGCGCGGGCGCGTCCGGGCCAATCGCCTTGCGGGAGCCTTCCTTCTCGGCCGTGGGGACCATCGCTCGCGGTCAGGGCACGGGCACGGTCTCGAGGATGCGCGACACGAGCTCGTCGGAGCCGTGCCCCTCGGCCTGCGCCTCGTAGGTCGGGACGATGCGGTGGCGCAGGACGTCGTGTGCCACGCGCTTCAAGTCGCCGGGCGTGACGTAGTCGCGGTGCTCGAGGAAGGCGTGCGCGCGCGCGGTGAGCGACAGCGCGATCGACGCGCGCGGCGACGCGCCGAACTGGATCTGGCCGGCGAGCTCGGGCAGGCCGGCCTTCTCGGGCGCGCGCGTGGCCGTGACGAGGCTCACGATGTACTCCTTGAGACGCCGGTCGAGCGTGATGCCGTCGACGAGCTTGCGGCAGGCGAGGATCTGCTCGGGCTCGACCACGCGGCGCACCTGCGGCGGCGTCTGCGTCGTCGCGTGGCGCTCCATGATCGTGAGCTCCTCCTCCGGTGTCGGGTAGGTCACGATGATCTTGAGCATGAAGCGGTCGACCTGCGCCTCGGGGAGCTGGTAGGTCCCCTCCTGCTCGATCGGGTTCATCGTCGCGAGCACGAGGAACGGGTGCGGCAGCTTGAAGGTCTGGCCGCCGATCGACACCTGCTTCTCCTGCATCGCCTCGAGCAACGCGGACTGCACCTTGGCCGGCGCGCGGTTCACCTCGTCGGCCAGCACGAAGTTCGCGAAGATCGGCCCCTTGCGCGGCGTGAAGGTGCCTTCCTTCGGGTTGTAGATCTCCGTCCCGACCAGGTCCGAGGGCAGGAGGTCGGGCGTGAACTGCAGGCGCGCGAAGCTCGCGTTCACCGCGCCCGCGAGGCTCGACACGGCGAGCGTCTTCGCGATCCCCGGGACGCCCTCGAGCAAGACGTGTCCCCCGGTGAGCAGCCCGATGAGCAAGCCCTCGATCAGGTGCTCCTGGCCGACCAGCACGTCGCCCATGGTCGCCTCGAGGTCGTCGACCCAAGCGCTCGCGCGCTCGATCTCACCGGTGCTGGCGGGTTTCTCGGCTGTCGGCATGTTCGGCATGGAGCTTCGGGTCCGCTTCCCGGCGGAGGGTCGGGCGCCATACGGCCTTGCGCCGCACGGCGTTGGGAGAGCCGGACGAGCACGCGCACCTTCCCGACGCGAGACCGGCCCGTCCAGGGGGGCGAGCATTCTAGGGAAGGAGCGGCCGGGGAGAAGGCGTTCGTGCCGCCGCGACGACGAGATCCCCGGGTAACGCGTCGCGGGCCCGAAAGGCTCCGCGCCCCCGGTCTCGAACGGCTCCCGTGGGGCGCTCGACTTCGCCGAGCTCCCCGGCGGCCGCCCGGGATCAGAGGTCGATGCGAATCGTATTCGAAGCGCTGTAGCCCTTCGGACCGTCGGGATCGCGGATCCAGACCTGCGCGTAGATCGAGGTTCCCGGGGGCACCACCTGCGCCGGGACCCAAACCTTGAGCAGGCCCTCGGCGCTCGTGGTCCGCGCTGTCACGCCGCCCAGCCCGCCGGGACCGAGGGTCCCGTCCCACAGCGGCGAGCCGGAGTAGCTCGTGCCAAAGACGAGGAACGCCCGGGCATTCGGACGCGCGAACGAGAGCGAGAGGAGCGGAGCGTCGGTCGCGGTGCTGATCCCACTGCCCGTGAGCAGCGGAGTGCGCTCCACTCCCGTCGCGAGGGTGGCCGCCAAGCCGTCGTCGAAGGGATGCTGAACGGCGGACTCGACCTGCATCTCCTCGCGCAAGTAGCGGATCATGTCGAGCGCGAGCCGGCCCTCGTCATCGATGAAGGAGTCGTGCGGACCCGAGGCGAGCAGTCCCTGCATGTCGGTGATGACGAGGCGGGTCTGCGGATAGAGCACCTTCCAGGCGTACCCGAACCACGAGGAGTGGCCCTTCGTGATCACGTTCTCGGCGTAGGGAGGATTGAAGACCGTCGACTGCAACGCATCACCATAAACCAGGTAGAGGCGTTGGCTCGCGTTGAGCGTGCGGGCTTCGAGCTCGAAGGAAAGAGCCGAGTTGGTCCTGAGGAACAGCGCCGGTGCGCTGGTGAGGTTCTTCGAAGGGGTCGCCCACGGGGGTCCGGAGTTCTTGTCGCAGAAGTGCGGGAGCCCGAATATCCCCCCGACGAGCGCGGGGAGCCAGAGCGGGGGACCGAAGAAGACGCCGGCTGTGACGCGTGAGCTCTCGGCGTCCTGGCCGATGCCGTTTTGGAACAGTCCGGGACCGCGTTCGGGTCCGGCGGCGGCCCACAGGGCGACGGACGCCCCACCGCTCCGGCCCGTGATCGCGATCTGGTTCCGATCGAGGCCGTATTCGTCTGCGTTGTGGCGAATGTGCTGGACCAGCATCACCACGTCCTTCTCCGCCATCGGCTTGTCGTGGTCGGAGTACGGCGGGATCGCGAGACCGGGCAAGGCCACTCCGGGGGGATGGAAGAGTCCGTTGCCGCGCGCGGTCAGGTCGGGATACGGAACGCACGGTCCCACCTTGTCGGACGAGTCGGACGACGTGAGCACCGCGCGCGCGATCGCGAACCCGGCGTCGATGTAGGAGTAGACCCACGACACGGGCTCGATCGGCGCTGCGTAGCAGGCGTCGCTGCTGGCGAAGCCTGAATTGCTGATCAAAAGGACGACGGGCGCACCCGAGGCGGGCGGAGTTCCCGGCGGCCGGAAGAGCGCGAAGCGCTGATGGGCGTGAGAGCCGACGAGAGCGCTCGTGTAGTCGACGGAATCGAGCGCCGGATCGGCAACGTAGTCGTGCTCGCCCGCGGCTCGCAGCGGGGCTGCCGACGGTGCCAGTGCGAGCGCAAGGATGGCCACACACGACATGATTGTCCTCTCCTTCGAGAGCGAGGTGGAAGAGCGAGGTGCTGGAGGTGAGGAGCCTCGATCGGGATCGAGGGGCATGGAATTGGAAGCGCGAGGGTGGATTGCGTCAAGCATCCCGCCACGACATCGGAGAGCGATCGTCGAACTTCGTTCGACCGTGGAGGGGGAGGACGAGCCGCAAACCGCTGCGGCAAGGGATCCCGACGCGGTCGGGTCAGAGATCGCCGAGACGAGCCACGAGGTCCGCGAGTCGCTCCTCGAGACGCGCCACGCGTTCTTCCAGGGAGGCCTGCGACGACTCGCCGGCCTGGGAGCGCGGATCCGACTCTCCCGTTCGGGGTGAACGCGTCTCGCTCGTTTCCGTGGTGGATCCCGCGACGAGCGTCGTCGCCACGCGCCGCGCGCGCGAGCCGGGCTCCGGCGGAAGCTCCGTCACCAACCCGCGCGCTGCGAGCCCCGAGAGGAACGCCTCGAGCTGTGCGCTCGTCTCGATCGGCGCCATGCGGCTCGCCCGCGTGCGCAGCTCGCCATGCGTCTGCGCGCCGCGCAGGCAGAGCTCGGCCAGGAGCGCGAGCTCGGCGTCGCTCGCGGCCAGGGTCTCGCGCGCGTTGTGGCGGAACTTCTCGACGCGGCTCCCGGCGGGATGCACCGCCCCGGCGAGCTGCAGCATGCGCAGGCGCTCGGCGGCCGAGAACACGAGCCCCTCGGACATGTCCACGACCGGGTTGCGGTTCGACTTCTGGTTGCAGCCCGCTTGCAGCGCGTTGAGCGACAACGGATAGCCGTCGGGAGTCGTGAGCTCCTTCTCGATCAGCACGCCGAGCACGCGCGCCTCCGAGGCTTCGAGTCGAATCAGGTCCGCCATGGCCTACTCCGCGAGCCTTCCCTCTTCGTCCGCGCGGAGCGGGGCGGGGAAGCCCTCGGCTTCGAGCTGGGGCAACACCGTGCGGGCGTCGCCGACGAGCACGACGCACAGCTTCGACCAGTCGAAGAGCCCCGAGCGGGCGTACGCGTTCGCCGCCTCCAGGCGCACGAGGTCGAGCAGCGCCTGGTCGCGCGCGAGCGCGTCGAGCGGCCTTCCGTTCGCGACGAGCCTCGCGAACGCGTCCGCCACGGCGTCGGTCGTGCCGAACGACTCCATCAGGTCCGTGCGCGCGCTCTCGAGCGCCTTGTCGAGCTCGGAAGCCGTGACGTCGCCCCCCGCGATACCGTCCAGCTCGCGTCGGAACTCCGCGAGCGCCACGCCCGTGACGGCGGTCTTCACCGACGCCGAGGCGGAGAAGAAAGACTGCGGGCCTTCCTGCGCGATGCGGCTCCCCGCCCCGTAGGCATAGCCGTTCCGCTCGCGCAGGTTCATGTTGAGCCGACTCGTGAAGCTGCCGCCGAGCGCCGTGTTCAGGGCCGTGCACAGAGCGCGCTCGGGGTCGGCGAGCGGCGCGATCGGGCGCAGGAGGTAGACGACGGTCTGCGGCGAATCGGGCCGATCGACGAGGACGATGCGACCGGCGCGCGCGTCGGAGAGCGGGGGCTCCGCCGTTTGGAACGCGCGCTCCTCGTCGTCCGTGTGAGCCGCATCGCGCGGGCCCCGGGCGCCCACGCGCGTGGCGAGGTCGTGGAAGCGCGCTTCGAGCAGCCGGACGAGCTCGTCCGCGTCGAAGTCGCCGGCGAAGACCATGCGCGCCCGCGTTCCGTCGAGGAGCGCGGGACAGGCGCTCTGCACGTCGGAGAGCTCGAGCCCGGAGACCGTTCGTTCGTAGCCCTCGACGGGTCGGCCCCGGTGCTCGTCGCCGCCGAAGACGAGCGCGCGCGCCGCCAGCGCAGCGACACGGCGCGGGTCGTCGCCGCGCGTCTTGATGTCGCCGAGCACGAGCGTCTTCTCGCGCTCGAAATCCAGGGCCGCGAGGTTCGGCTCGAAGACGAGCTCGGCGAAGCGGTCGAGCGTCTCGACCAGCCGCGCGGAGAGACCGCTGACGGCGACCTCGAGCTCATCGCGACTCGCGCCGGCCACGAGCGAGGCGCCGAGCGACTCGACCGCTTCGGCCCACGCGACGGTGTCGAGTCCGGCCGCGCCCTGGTTCAACATGCGCGCGGTGAGCGACGCGAGACCCGCGCGCTCGGCCGGGATGCGGCCTTCGCCGCCCTGCACGAGGAGCTTCCCGGCGAAGAGCCGCGTCCCGGGTCGCTCGAGCAAGTGGACCGCGATCCCGTTCGTGAGCCTGCGCGTCACGGGCGTGGGCGGAGCGAAGGCACGCTGCGCGAGGTCCGCGGGACGTTCGTCGAGCGAGCCGGCGGGCTCCCACGTCGTCGCGCCCGCGCCGGAGACCTCCGCCAGCGTGCCCGTCTCGCGCTCGCCGGCCGGCAGCACGCGCAAGCTGATGCGGCCCGGACCCAGGACGCGCGCCGCCCAGGTGCGCACGTCCTCCGGCTCGAGCGACCGATAGCGCTCGAGGTCGCGCTGGAAGCCGTCCGCCACGCCGAACGCGCGCAGGTACTGGTTCATCGCGTCCGCGCGCGCGAGCAGGTCCTCGGCGCGCTCCAGGAATCCGCGCTCGATCTGCGCCTTCACGCGCGCGAGCTCCGCCGCGCGCGCCCCGCGCTCGTCGTCGTCCGCGGGCTCGCGCAGATAGGCCGAGAGGACGCCATGGACCTCGGACTCGATCGCGTCCAGGCTCGCGTCGGGAGCGGCCAGGACCTCGACGTGGAACTCCGAGCCGAGGTCGCCCGACGCCTGGGAGGCGTCGACTTCCTGCGCGAGGCCGGTGTCGATCACGAGCCGCTCGACGAGCCGCGAGGCCGAGCCGTCGGCGAGGATCGCGGCCAGGACGTCCAACGCGGCGTCGCCCTCGGTCATGGCGCGCGGCGAGGGCCAGACCAGCACGAGCTTCTCGAGCTCGACGTCGTCGTAGGTGACGGCGCGCGTCTCGCCGAGCAGCGTGGCGGGCTCGGCGGCGGCGTGCGCCGGCACGGGCTTGGGCGCGATCGCGCCCAGCGTGCGCTCGATCAGCTCCTTCGCCTCCTCCCGCTCGAAGTCGCCCGCGACGACGACGCTCGCGTTCGCGGGAACGTAGTAGGTGCGGAAGAACGCGAGCACGTCCGCGAGCTCGGCCGCCTCGAGATCCTCGTGGCTGCCGATGACCGAGTGGCGGTAGGGATGGCCCGCGGGGTAGAGCAGCTCGGGCAGCAGCAGCTCCACGCGTCCGTACGGCACGTTCTCGATCGACTGGCGGCGCTCGTTCTGAACGATGTCGCGCTGCGCGTCGAGCTTCTCGACCGTCATGGCCAGGTCGAGCGTCTCGAAGCGGTCGGCGTCGAGCCACAGGAGCGTGGGCAGGAGCGCGCTCGGTCCCTGGCTGAAGTAGTTCGTGCGGTCCTGGCTCGTGGTCGCGTTGTTGAAGCCGCCGCCGGCTTCCATGATCTCGTCGAACTGGCTGCCCGGCACGCGCTCCGTGCCCATGAACATCAGGTGCTCGAAGAGGTGCGCGAAGCCCGTGCGGCCCGGCTCCTCGTCCTTCGAGCCGACGGCGAACCAGGTGTCGATCACGACCTTCGGCAGCGCGTGGTCCTCGTGCAGCGTCACGCGCAAGCCGTTCTCGAGCACATAAGTCTCCGCGGGGTAGGAGACGACGCCGTCCTGGGCCGAGAGGGCGAGCGCGAAGGCGAAGCACAGCGGGGAAATCATGGGATCCTCGGTTCGGGGTGGGCGGATGATAGCGGAGCAACCGACCGACACTCGACGGCGTGGCGATACGTCGCCCGAGAACGGCTCGATCGCTCCATCCCCGTCGCCGGGGGGCGGTGCTACCGTTCGCGCATGGCCCTTCCTCGGAACCCCGGCTGGCCTTCGCTCGAAGCGCTCCCGCTGGCGCGCGCAGGCGCGTGGCGGACGGCGAAGCCACGCGCGCCGGCGCACCGCGCTCGCGGCGACGCGGCTTGAGCGCGCCATGGCCGCCACGGACACCGCGGAGACGCTCGAGGCGATCCAGCGCTGCACCTTTCGCTACTTCGTCGAGGGCATCAGCCCGAGCACCGGTCTGATTGCCGACAACACGCGCGCGGGCGCGCACGCGAGCATCACCGCGACGGGGCTCGGCCTCGCCGCCTACGTCGTGGGAGTGGAACGCGGGCTGATGGAACGGGCCGACGCGCTCGGGCGCACGCTCACGCTCCTGCGCTTCCTGCGCGACGCCGAACAGGGCGTTGGAGCCGATGCGACCGGCCACCGCGGCTTCTACTACCACTTCCTCGACATGGCGCACGGACGGCGCGCGGGGCGCTGCGAGCTCTCCATCATCGACACGGGCTTCCTGCTCGCCGGCATCCTGACGGCCGCGACGTACTTCGACGGCGACGATCGGGACGAGACGGAGCTGCGCGCGCTCGCCGCGGAGCTGTACGAACGCGTGGACTGGCAGTGGGCGATGAACGACGGCCCCACGCTCACGCACGGCTGGAAGCCCGGGTGCGGCTTCCTCCACTACGACTGGGAGGGTTACAGCGAAGCGCTGCTCTTGTACGTGCTGGGGCTGGCTTCCCCCACCCATCCGCTGCCGCCCGCGAGCTATCGCCGTTGGACCTCGACCTACCAGTGGGAGAACCTCTACGGTCGCCAGTTCCTGTACGCGGCGCCGCTCTTCATCCATCAGCTCTCGCACGTCTGGATCGACTTCCGCGGCATCCAGGACGAGTTCATGCGCGAGAAGAAGAGCGACTACTTCGAGAACAGCGCGCGCGCGACGCACGTGCAGCGCGAGCACGCGATCCGCAATCCACTGCGCTTCGAGGGCTATGGCCGCAACGGTTGGGGCGTCACCGCCTCCGACGGTCCCGGGCCAGCGCGGCGCGTCGTCGACGGCAGGGAGCGCGAGTTCTACGGCTACGTCGCGCGCGGCGTGCCGTACGGCCGCGACGACGGCACGCTCGCGCCGTGGGCCGTGCTCGCGTCGCTCCCGTTCGCCCCGGAGATCGTGTTGCCGGCCCTCGAGCACTTCAAGTCGACCTATCCGGCCTTGCTCGAGGGCGAGCACATGCTGCCGAGCTTCAATCCGAGCTTCGCCGTCGACGGAAGTCCCTGGATCTGTCCCTCGCTCTTCGGCGTGGACCACGGTCCGCTCTTCCTGATGATCGAGAACCACCGCTTTGGATTCCTCTGGCGGCTCATGCGCGCATGTCCGGCGGTCGTCACGGGCTTGCGCCGCGCAGGCTTCCAGAACGGTTGGTTGGAGGACGCATGAGCGCGCGCTCGCACGAAGCGTGGATCGGACCCAAGCCCCGGGACCGCGCGAACGAGGAGCTCGTCGCGAACGTCCGGCCGCCGGACTGGACGAACCCGGCTCCCGCCCCGCGCTACAACCTCGTCGTGATCGGCGCGGGCACGGCGGGACTCGTCGCCGCGGCCGGCGCCGCTCGGCTCGGCGCCAAGGTGGCCCTGGTCGAGAAGGACCTGATGGGCGGCGACTGCCTCGTCGCCGGCTGCGTGCCCTCGAAGGCGATCATCCGCTCGGCGCGCTGGTGCGCCGAGCTCTACCGCGCCGCGGACTTCGGCGGCGACGGCCGGACGCGCGTGGCCGTCGATTTCGGCAAGGCGATGGAGCGCATGCGCCGCATCCGCGCGCAGGTCAGCCACCACGACTCCGCGGAGCGCTTCCGCGAGCTCGGGGTCGACGTGTTCTTCGGCGAGGCTTCGTTCCAGGACGCGCGCACGGTAAGGGTCGGAGACGCGCGGCTCTCGTTCGCGAAGGCCGTCGTCGCCACGGGCACGCACGCCGCGCGCCCGTCGATCGAAGGCCTGGAGGAAGCCGGCTACCTCACGAACGAGAACGTGTTCGAGCTCACCGAGCGCCCAAAGCGCCTGTTGGTCGTGGGCGGCGGTCCGCTCGGCTGCGAATTGGCCCAGGCCTTCCGCCGGTTGGGTTGCGAGGTGACGCTCGTCCACAAGACGCCCCACTTCCTGCCGCACGAGGAGCGCGACGCGGCCCAGATCCTCGCCCACTCGCTCGAGCGCGACGGGATCCACGTGCAGCTCGACACGGAGCTCCTGCGCGTCGAGGCGAGCGGTGCGGAGAAGCGCGCGCTCCTGAAGAGCCAGGACCACGAGTCGACCGTCGCCGTGGACGAGATCCTGGTCGGCGCCGGACGCGCGCCGAACGTCGACGGACTCGGCCTCGAGGCGGCCGGCGTGCGCTTCGACCGCGGGCAAGGCGTGCACGTGGACGACTTCATGCGGACGAGCAACCCGCGCATCTACGCCGCCGGCGACGTCGCCCTCGAGCACAAGTACACGCACATGGCCGACGCGACCGCGCGGATCGTCGTCCAGAACGCGCTCTTCCTCGGACGCAAGCGTCTGAGCCGGCTCACGATCCCCTGGTGCACGTACACGGATCCCGAGATCGCCCACGTCGGCCTGTACGTGCGCGAGGCGTTCGAGCGCGGCATCGCAGTGCGGACGTTCACGGTCCCGATGAGCGACGTGGATCGCGCGGTCACCGACGACGAAGGGGAGGGCTTCGTCAAGATCCACGTGAAGGAGCGCAGCGACGAGATCCTCGGCGCCACGATCGTCGCGCGCCACGCGGGGGAGATGATCAACGAGATCTCCCTGGCGATGGTGGCCAAGGTCGGCCTGAAGACGCTCGGCCGCGTGATCCACTCCTATCCCACACAGGCCGAGGCCATCCGCAAGGCGGCCGACCTCTACGCGGGATCGCGTCTCACTCCCTTCGTCCGAAGGCTCTCGACCCGCTGGCTGGCCTGGACCCGCTGAGCGCGGACTTCTCAGAACTGGAAGTAGATGTAGGGCGTCTCGCCCACGACCAGCACGGCGACACATCCCACGGCCAGGCCTACGACGACGCCGACGAGCAGGGTCGGCATGCGGACGAACGCTCGGTGCGCCGCTTCGGTGATCGAGGGCGGCCAGAAGTGCGTCGCCGCTCCGCCCAGGAGCGCCCACCAGGCGTACACGGGTACTTCCGCCAGTCCGAAGCTCCCGAAGCTGGTGAGCATGCTGCCGAGCTCGGCCATGTCGCTCGCGCGGATGAAGAGCAAGGAGAAGACGGTGAAGTGGAAGCAGAGCGCCCACGACAGGAAGCTCCTCACGAGGGAGGTGGAGAACTCGCGACCGCCGCGCCATTGCAACATGCGGCGCTCGAGGACCATCACGCAACCCTGCATCAGCCCGTAGATCACCCACAGCGAGCTCGCTCCGTGCCAGATGCCGATCAGGAGCATCGTCACCACCAGGTTGAAGGCGATGCGCCCCTCGCTCCCGCGCGAGCCTCCCAGCGGGAGGAAGACGTAATCGCGCACCCAGGTCGAGAGGGAGATGTGCCAGCGGCGCCAGAACTCGCGCACCGAGCGCGAGCGATAGGGCGTGAGGAAGTTCTCCGGCAGGTGGAAGCCGAACAAGCTGCTCGTGCCGATCGCGATGTCGGAGTAGCCGGAGAAGTCGAAGTAGATCTGGAACACGAAGCCGTAGAGCGCCACCACGTGGAAAGCGGGCGAGTACAGGTCGGGCTGAGCGTAGACGGGGTCGACGAGGTAACCGCCGAGAACGTCCGCGATCGCGACCTTCTTGAGCAGGCCGGTCGAGATGCGCCACAAGCCCTCGTGCAGTCGCGCACGGCTCTGGCGCGGACGCAGCTCGAGCTGCGGCAGGAACGTGGCGGCGCGCACGATCGGCCCGGCGACGAGCTGCGGGAAGAACGAGACGAACAGCGCGAACTCGAGCACGTTCTTGGCAGGCTTCAAACTCCCGCGGTAGATGTCGATCGTGTAGGAGAGCGTCTGGAACGTGTAGAACGAGATGCCGACCGGCACGACGATGCGCATCAGGTTCGCGTCGAGCATCCACGCCGGCACCAGCGACGCGCGCAGCGACCAGGGGTCGACGCCCATGCCCAAGGCATTCGCGGCGCCCTGCAGGCTCTCGAAGAACCAGTCGGTGTACTTGAAGAAGCCCAGGACCCCGAGGTTGCCGATCAGGCTCGCATACAAACCGCGTTTCATCCCGCGGCGATCGCCGCGCTCCGACGCGCGTTGGATCGCGTTGCCGCAGTACCAGTCGAGGACCGTCGAGAAGAACAACAGCCACAGGTACCAGAGCTCGTAGCAACCGTAGAAGTAGAGGCTCGCGACCCACAGCAGCGCCGTGCGCACGCCGCGCCGGTTGGCCGACCACCAGAAGAGCATCAGGACGACGCCCAGGAAGACCAGGAACTGGACGCTGTGGAAGTTCACCGGGGAGCGGACTCCGCGGCGTCCGAGGTCGGCATCGCGAACGGGCTCCGTCCGAAGGCTCTCGTGCGCGGCCGCGCCGCGCGCCCTTCCGCGAGGTCGTCGATCAAGCCTTCGCTCTGCAGGCGACGCAGGATGCCGAGCGCGATGACCTCGTGCCCGGCTTCCGACCAGTGCGTGCCGTCCGCCATGGTGTGGTGTGGCCGGTCGGGCCCCATGCGGCTGACCTCGTCGAAGAAGTTCCACGTCGCGAGGCCGCGCTCGTGCAACCATTCCTCGAGCGACTCGGAGGGCTCAGCGCGCGGCGTCCCAACGGGCGGCGCCCCCGACGACTGGTTGTTGCGCAGGTAGCGCTGCCACTCGTCGTCGGTCCCCATCGCGATTTCCGGGAGGACCAGCACGCGCAGCTCGATCCCCCGCCGCAGACACTGCTCGTTCAGCGCCTCGGCCTCGTCCAGCGTGGCCGCGATCATCCCCTCGATCGCGGGCGGATTCGCCATCTTCGAAACGGTCCAGCGCTGGATGTCGAGGCCGCGGTCGGAGGCCGCCTGGAACTTCGCGCGGTGTCGGCGGTAGATCCCCGACCAGGCGTTGCAGGCCTGGTGCACGCCCGCGACGAAGGGCAACGCCGCCGCGGGCCAGCCCGCCGCCACGTCCTTCGGCAAGAAGTCGTCGGCGCCGGCGCCATAGCGCACCTGGTTCACCGCGGGAGACGGATCGAGCATCAACTGCGCTCCGGGCCCGGCCACGACGAAGACGAGGTCGGGCTCGAGCGCGTCGAGCAAGAGCGCCGCCCTGCGACAGGCCTGCAGCGTCGAGTAGCCCATCACGGACCCGTTGATCACGCGCACCGCGCCCGGCGCTTCGCTCTGGAGCAACTCCTCGAGGTGGTAGTTCCAGAGCCACTCCTGGCGCGCGCCGCCGGCGCCGTAGAGCTGTGACTGGCCGAAGCCCGCGATGCGCACCTCGTCGAGCGGCGCGTCCTCGGGGATGTCCGGGTTGCGATTCCCGAAGCGGTCGAGACGCGTGCCGAACTCCGAGTTCTCGAAGTGCGGACGGCCCGTCCAGGTCAGGCGCTCGTCGCGCATGATCGCGCTCTGGCCGTCGTCCGCGCCCTGCGCCGAGTCACGCCGCGCGACCTCGAAGTCGACCAGCAGGACGCCCCCGAACACGCCGACGAGGACGACCAAGAGCCGCACGATCATCGGAGATCGCCGCACCGGCCGCGGATCGCTCCCGTCCTCGGGATCGCCGTATCGCTCGTCGTGGGTGGTCATGCTCTCGCGAACGGCTCAGGCAAGCCCCGGCCGCTCGTCGCCCGCGCTTCGATCGCGGCGTGGCTCCCGGAGCTCCCCTTCCACGACCTCGGCTGGGCGCAGCACATCCGGGCCGCCGAAGGCTCCGAGGACCACCGTGCGCATGCGGCCCACTTTCTAACCGCGCGCGTCGACGCGTTCCAGCAGATGGCCACGTGGGCGAAGTCCGCTCCGAAGCTCCTCGGCAGGACGGATCACCCGCCGCGCGACGGTCGGCGCGAGCGGAGAGCGTCGCGACCGAGTGCCGAAGTCGAGTCGCCCTCGCCAGAACGGGTCACGGGTCCGTCTTCGCTGCAGGGCGCCATGGGCCGTCGTCGTCGTAGGGTCCGAGTCGAGGATGGGCGCCCGTACAATCCCGAGCGTCTTGCCGTTCCTCCACCCGCTCGGGCTCGTCGCGTTGCTCGCCGTTCCCGTCGTCCTCGCGCTGCACCTGTTCCGGCGCAGGTTCCGGCCGCATGCGGTGAGCGCGCTGTTCCTGTGGGCGGACGCGCGCGAAGTGCCGGCCGCGGGGCGACGGCGCGAGCCGCTCTACGCCTCGCCGTCCTTGTGGTGCGAGCTCGCGGTCGCGCTCGCCTGCGCCCTGGCGCTCGCGAGTCCGCGCGGTTGCGCGCCGTCCTCGACCTTGCACCTCGTGTGCGTGCTGGACGACAGCGCGTCGCTGTCGGCCGCGACGGCGGACGGATCCCTGCGCGAACGTGCAGTCGACGCGATCCTCGAGCGCCTCGACGCGCTCGGATCGGCCGGCCGGGCGACGCTGGTCCTCTCGGGCGCGCGGCCGGAGCTCTTGGCGGGACCCGGCGCGCTCGCGGCCGAGGCCCGCGCCGCGCTCGCGACGTGGGAGCCGGGCAGTGGGCGCCACGACCTCGCGCCCGCCGTCGCGCTCGGCTGCAAGCTCGCCGCGGGCGGCCGAGTGCTCGTCGTGACCGACGCCTTCGCGCCGGAGACCTACCCGGAGGAAGTCGAGCTCGTCGCCGTCGGCGAGCCGCTCGCGAACGCGGGCTTCGTGCGCGCGCGCCGCGAGCGCGAGCGCGACGAGGGCGGAGCGACGCTCGAGCGCATCGAGCTCGCGGTCGCGCACTCGGCGCCGAAGAGCGCCCGAGCGGGATCGAAGGACGACGTCGCGCGCGTCGACGTCGAGCTCGCCGCCGCCGGGACCGTGCTCGCGCGCCGCACGCTCGAGCTCGCTCCGGGCGCGCGGGAAGAGCTCGTCTTCCGCGTGCCCGAGAGCGCCGAGACCTTCGAAGCGCGCCTCGCGGCCGGTGGCGGCGCGCTCGCGGCCGACGACGCGGCCTTCCTCGTTCCCCCACCGCCGCGCACCGTCGCGCTGGCGTCGACGCTCGACCGCGACACGCTGCGCCAGCTCGGCCTCGCCGCGCGCGCAGGGGGCTCGGGCTCGAACGCCGCGGAGCTTCCCGTTGGCCCAAGCGCGGGCACGAGCGCGGGCACGAGCGCGCCCGCGCGCGGCTCGTCCGGCATCGACCGCTGGCTCGCGCTCGTCGACGACTCGATCGAGAGCGAACCGGCACTCGCGCACGCGTTGCTCGGCGCGCCCGAGAGCGTCCCGAACGCGCCCGTCGTGCTCGACATCGCCGCACCCGGCGCGCAGCGCGCAGACTGGATCGGCCCGTTCCTGGTGGAGAAGCGCCATCCGCTGCTGGCGGGCGTCACGCTCGAGGGCGTCGTCTGGAGCGCCGATCCCTCGCGCGTGCTGCCCGGCATCCCGCTCGTCTCCGCGGGCAACGTGCCGCTCGTGACGGAGGAAGGGGACGGTGCGCGACGCGTGTTCCACGCGAACCTCGATCCGGGGCGCTCGACGCTGGCGCGCTCGCCCGACTGGCCGATCCTGCTCGCGAACCTGGCCGAGCTCGCGCGCGCCGAGCTCTTCGGACCCGCCCGTACGAACCTCGCCGTCGGCGAGGCGTTCGTGTACCGCGCCCGCGACCGCGCGACCTGGACGCTCGCGGGCCCGGGCGGCGAGCGCGAGCTCGCGGCGAACGAGGTGCTCGTCCTCGACGACCTCGCGCAGCCCGGCGTGTACGAGCTCACGACCGCCGGCGCGCGCTGTCGCTTCGCGCTCTCCTTCCTCGACGCCGCGGAGAGCGACCTCACCGCGCTCTCCGCGGGCGAGCGCGACTCGGCCGTCGCGCTCGCGGGCATGCCGGCGGGCGCCACGCCGCTCGAGCGCGCGCTGCTCGTGGCGGCGCTCGGGTTCGTGTTGCTCGACGCCTGGGTCCTCGCTCGCGCGCGCGATTCCGGTGCACGAGAAGCCGGCGCCGCGCCCTGACCATGGGCTTCCTCCACCCCGAGCTGCTGCTCCTGTTCCCCCCGGCGCTGTTCGTGTGGTGGCGAGCGCGCGAGCGCGGGCTCGTGCGCGCGCTGCGGCTGGCGGTGATCGCGCTCCTCGTCCTCGCGCTCGCCGGGATCTACGTGCACACGAGCTCGCCGGGCCGCGACGTCGTGGTCGTCGTCGACCGCTCGCGCTCGATGACGGCCGAGGCCGCGCGCTCCGGGCTCGAGCTCGTCGCGCTCGCGGAGGACGAGCGCGGCGAGGGCGACCGAGTCGGCGTGGTGGCGCTCGGCGCTCGCGCCGAGGTGGAGCGCCTGCCCGCGCCGGACGGGCGCTTCACGGGCTTCGAGCGCGACGTCGCCGCGGACGGCACGGACCTCTCCGCCGGCATCGCGGCCGCGCTCGAGCTCGTGCCGCGCGGTCGCTCCGGCCGCATCCTGCTCGTGACGGACGGCGAGGAGAACGCCGGGGACGCCGTGGCCGCCGCGCGTCGCGCCTTCGCGCGCGGCGTCCCGATCGACGTGCACGCGACGCCGCGCCCGCCCATCGCGGACCTGTCGGTGGACGACGTCGAGCTGCCCGAGGAGGTGGCGGTCGGCGAGCCGTTCCAGTTCGCCGTGTGGGTGCGCTCCGAGCGGCGCGTCGAGGCGGACTTCGTGCTCGAGCGGCGCGGCGTCGAGCTCGCGCGCGGCCGGCGCGTGTTCGAGCCGGGCGTGAACCGCCTCGTCTTCCGCGACGTGCTCGGCGCGGACGGCGTGGCCGATTACCGCGTGCGGCTCTCCTCGGAGGACGACCGTCGGCCCGAGAACGACGTGGGACTCGGCGCCGTGCGCGCGCGCGGGAGCGCCAGCGTGCTCGTACTGAACGAGGACGGAGCCGAGGACACGCTCGTCGCGACCCTGCGCGCAGCCGGGCTGCCGGTCGCCGTCGCGACGCCCGAGAGCGCGCCGCTCGACCGCGTGTCGCTCACCGCTTGGCGCGCCATCGTGCTCGAGAACGTGGCGGCCGAGCGCTTGGCGGGCGCGCTCGACGGACTCACGTGCTTCGTGCGCGAACGCGGCGGCGGATTGCTCGTCACGGGCGGCAAAGCGAGCTTCGGCGTCGGCGGCTACCACCGCTCCGCGCTCGACCCGCTGCTGCCGGTCTCCATGGAGCTGCGCCAGGAGCACCGCAAGCTCGCCATCGCGCTCGCCATCGTCATGGACCGCTCGGGCTCGATGGCGGCCCCCGTCGCGGACGGCATCACGAAGATGGACCTCGCGAACCTCGGCGCCGCCGCGTCGATCGAGCTGCTCTCGCCCATGGACTCGGTCGGCGTCATCGCCGTCGATTCGGCCGCGCACGTCGTGCAGAAGCTCACGTCGGCCGAGAACCGCGCGGCCCTGATCTCGACCGTGCGCCGCATCCGCTCGGAGGGCGGCGGCATCTACGTCCGTACGGCCCTGCTCGCGGCCGCGAGCATGCTCGACGCCGCCCCGCAGCAGAACCGCCACGTCACGCTCTTCTCCGACGCCGCCGACTCGGAGGAGCAGGGGGGCGTACCCGAACTGCTCGAGAAGATGGGCAAGATGGGCATCACCGTCTCGGTGATCGCGCTCGGCTCGCGCGCCGACAGCGACGCGCGCTTCCTCGAGGAGGTCGGGCGAGCGGGCGGCGGCGACGTGTACTTCACGCAGAGCCCCGCGGAGCTGCCGCGCCTCTTCGCGCAGGACACGCTCAAGATGTCGCGCTCGACCTTCGTCGAGGAGCCGACCGGCACGGCGCTCCTGGCGGGGATGTTCGGCATCGGCGAGCTCGAGGTCGAGAGCTTCCCGTCCATCGCCGGCTACAACCTGACCTACCTGCGCCCGGGCGCCGTGGCGGCGGCGGCGACGACCGACGAGTACGCGGCGCCGCTCGTCGCGTACTCCTACCAGGGGCTCGGCCGCACCGCCGTGTACACGGGCCAGATCGGCGGCAGCTTCGGCGCCGACGTCGTCACGTGGCCGGGCTTCGCGTCGTTCTTCACGACGCTCGCGCGCTGGCTCGTCGGCCAGGAGGAGCCCGCCGACTTCCACGCGTCGGTCGTGCGCGAGGGCGCGACGGCGATCGTCTCGGTCGACGTCGCGCCCGACGCCGTGCTCGCGCCCGGCGCGGCGGGTCTCACGGCGCGCATCGAGGCCGCCGACGGCAGCGTGCGCGAGCTCGTGCTCGAGCGCGCGGGTCCCGACCGCTACGAGGCGCGCTACCCGATCGAGCACGAGGGCATCGCCCTCGGCACCCTGGCGCTCTCCGACGGGCGCTTCCTGACCCTGCCGCCGATCGCGCTCCCCTACTCGCCCGAGTTCGAGCCGACCCTCGACCCGCGGCGCGGCGAGCGCCTGCTCGCCCGCATCGCCCGCGAATCCGGCGGCCGCGTCGGCGCGAGCGTCGCCGACGTCTTCAGCGCGGGCGAATCCGGCCGCGCCTGGCGCACGCTCGGCCGCGAGCTCGCACTCGCCGCCCTGTGCCTGTTCCTGCTCGAGATCGCCGTGCGCCGCCTCGGCCTCTTCGCGCGCGGGGGCGTGCCCGTGCGCCTTCCCGCGGGAGCCGAGCGCGCGCTGCGCGGCCTGCGGAACCGCGCGCGCGGAGCACGCCGCGTGCGCCACCCTGCAACCTCGCCCCACCCGCCGCCGGACGCCGCGCGCGAGCCCGAGCCGCCTCCCCACGCACCCGCCGCGCCGTCACCCGACGCCGCCGATGGATCGGAAGGATCGAACCTCGCCGCAACGCTCGCCCGCGCCCGCCGCGCCGCCGACCGCGAGAACCGGCGCTAGCCAACGAGCCCCTCGCGCCCACGACGCGACGCAAGCGCGGCGCCGAGATCGAGCACGAGCCACCGATTCGCCCTCGCCTTCTCGCCTCCTCGCCTTCTCGCCTCCTCGCCTCCTCGCCTTCCTTCGCCTCGCCCTCGCCCCTCGCCCCTCGCCGCGCACCGCCCACCGTGAGCCGTTCGCCGTTCGCCGTTCGCCGTGCGTCGTGCGCCGTGCGCCGTGCGCCGTGCGTGCGTGCGCGACGCGCCAACTGCGCAAACGCGCTGCGGATTCCGTCACGAAGGGTGATCTACGAGCCGGCCAGAGACCTGCCCACGAATCCCCAGCGCTTCCAGCCGGTGCCAAGGAGCCAGGTTCTCGCGCGCGACAGGTGCGGCGCAAGCTCGGCCACGCCGGGCGCCTCGCGCCAGCCGTCGAACCACCTCCCCGACGCGTACGGATCGAGCCCGACGAGCCCGATCCCGTGCCGCGCGTGGTTGCACAGGACGTACGCGATCGCGTGCCGCACCTCGCGCGGGGTGCGCAGGATGCGCTCGTAGTAGCGATCGGCGAAGACCTTGCCGCGGCGCTCCCAGAGCCGGTTCAGGCCCTTGGCGATCCGCACCGCGAGCCCCGCCATCGCGCGCGCGAGCGTGCGTTCGTCCTGCGACTCCACGATCAGGTGCAGGTGATTGGTCTGGATCGAGTAGTGCACGATCCGAGTCTCGAAGCGCCCGAGGGCCGCTCCGAAAGCGCGCTCGAGCACGCGCCGCGCGGAGGTCTTGCGCAGGCTCGCGAACCCCGACCGCAATCTCAGCGTCACGTGCACGGGGAAGCGGGACGCCAGCGCTTCGCGCTGTCTATGCGAGACCCTCGGGCGCTCGCTCTCGCGCTTGCGCCCCGCGCCGGCGCGCGGACCTCCCCAACTCCGGAACTCGAAGAGCGCTTGCTTCGAAGCAGAGTTCTTCCTGCGCGAGCGTGACATGCGATCCTCTCCTTCGGCGGTCCAACTCGATTGGGCAACGATTCGTCGCCGATCGTTCCTTGGACGGATGAGCCCGGGGCCGGTTGCACGAGATGTCGGCTTTCTCGCCCCGGATCGGCCTCCCCCACGAAGAGCTCGACACCGCGCGCGTTGCGAGAATCGGTAGGCTCCTCTTCCCGCACGCCGCACGCTCCTCCGCCTGCGCGAGCGTCCCGGCCCGCGGTCGCAGCTCCCCCTTGCGCATCAGCTCGACGATCTCTCTCGGATAGAGGTGGTCGGAGAGCCCGTCGCTGGCGATGAGGACGCGCGACGCGCGCCCCAGCCGCCCTTCCGAGCCCCGCGCTAAGGCTCTCCCCGAGCGCGTTCCGAAGAGTCGCCCGTGGAGCGGCCCGACTGCCTGCGGTGCGCGGCGTACTACGTCACCTGGAACGCGGCGCTTCCGCACGGATGCAAGGCGTTCGCCTTCCAGTCGCGAGCGCTGCCGGCGATCGTGGTGCGCGAGAGCTCCGGTGAAGCCTGCACGCTGTTCGAACGCAAGGTGAGCGCACAGCGAGACGCCGAGAAACGCTAGCGCGCGAGCTCGCTCGACGAGGCGATGGGAGGGTCCGGGCGTGCGTGGAACGGAGCGCGGCAGCGGCACCCAAGACAGGGGGTGATCATCGGATAGGTGCCGGAACGGGCCAGAGGTTAATCAGGACGCTGCGCTCAGGGACACGCCCCGAGTTGCCGACAGGGCTCTCCATGAGCCGAAACTTCCTCGCGAGCTTTCGCCCACTCTGCAGTACGGGCCTCGGTCGTGAAGCCATCCGGCAACACCAGCTGCGTCCCTTCACCGACGGATCGTGCCGGCGCGAGCCCGACCTCGAGCTCGAATGGCCATCCCTCTCGGCTCTGTGCCGAGCGGGCGCGTTCGCTCCCCGTCTCCGCGTGGGAGACCGGATCGCTTTTGTCACGGTTCGAGGTCGATACGACTCTGCGGAGCCTTGCTGGAGACTGGTAGCTCTACTTCGTGTGGCCCAACGCTTCGATAACCACCAAGCGGCAGCCGCTTGGTACACGAGACAAGGATCGCGCCTACCCGGCAACTGCATCGTGGCCGGCAACGATCCGCTCCCGCTCGACAAGACGAAGGGCGCCTCGCGCAAGTTGCGATTCGACAGCGACACGCCGTCCGAAGAGATCGTTCGAATGTGGGATGTCGGCTACCGGCAGCGCGCTCGGAAGTGGCCGATGATGTTCGCCTGCGAGAGGCTCATGGTCGAACTGTCCGACCCTGCGCGCATCTTGAAAGAGGACTGGCTGCGTTGGAACGGCCGCGTGCCCGTGACACAGAATCCACCCGAGATCTCGGACGAGCTCTGGAACCACCTCGTCTCCGTCGCCGCCGGACATGCCGCGCCCTCGCAGGTGCCGAACCGCTGGAATCCCCGCGTCGCCTGATTGGGTCCGTGCGGAGCATGGTCGCGCACAGAATGACGCGCGAAGATCCTGCCGGCATCACGCCGGCGCGAGGATCTGCGCGGGGGCGAGGTGGTCGCGGCACAGGTCGGCGAGTGGGAGCGACAGCTCGCAGAAGACGGCGCCGGTGCGGCGGGTTTCCTCGGCGAGCGCGCTCGTGAGCGCTCAGGCGGCTGCGGTAGGCGTCGACGGCGGCGCGGTCGAGCACGAGGTCGAGCGCTCCAAGAGCGGTCGTTCTCTTTCCCAGGTTGCGTGGATGCGCGATGAGGTCCGTCTGGAGTTTTCCGGTGCGCGAGAGTTGCTCGTGAGGGCTCGCCGGCCGTGGCCGCGGCGCGACCGCCGACTCGGCGTTCTCATTGGGATCCCCGGAGTGAGGATCGTGCCCCCGACGTCGCCGGGTATCTACAATCCGCCCGGCCGGAGGATCTCGCCATGTCGAGCGCTCAGCAGAACGTCACGACCACTCCCGACCAATACCGGGCATTGTTCGCCGTGTCGGACGCGATCGCTTCGCATCGGGACCTGCCCGTGCTGTTTCACGAGTTGGCGAGGCGTCTCGGCCGGGTGGTGCGATTCGATGCGCTCTCGTTGGTGCTCCATGATGCGGAGACCAACACGATGCGCCTGCACGTGCTGGAGACCAGCGAACCCGTCGAATCACCGCTCGAGATCGTCTTGAGCCCGGACGACGACCCAGCGGGGTTGGTCTGGCAGACGCAGCAGCCGCTGATCACCTCGAGCATCGCGGAGCTCTGCAGGTGGCCGCGATTGCTGGAACGGGTGCGTCCCTACAGCGTCGAGAGCTACTGCTGGCTGCCGCTGACCACGGCCAGGCGGCGGCTCGGCGCATTGGTGTTCACGTCCAAGCAGCCGTCGGCCTACGATGCGATGAACCTGGACTTCTTGCATCAGGTCGCCAACCAGGTCGCCATCGCCGTCGAGAACGCGCTGGCGTTCCAGGAGATCGAAGCGCTGAAGGACAAGCTTGCCACGGAGAAGGCGTACCTGGAGGAAGAGGTCCGCACCGAGCACGCGTTCGGAGACATCGTCGGAGAGAGCCCGGCCCTGCGAGCGGTACTCGAGGCAGTCGAGACCGTTGCGCCGACGGACTCGACCGTCCTGGTCTGCGGGGCGACCGGCACGGGGAAGGAGCTCATCGCCCGCGCCTTGCACGACCGGAGCCCGCGAAGCGGACGCACGTTCGTCAAGCTGAACTGCGCCGCCATCCCCACTGGACTGCTCGAGAGCGAGCTGTTCGGCCACGAGCGGGGAGCGTTCACCGGCGCGATCGCCCAGAAGGCCGGACGCTTCGAGCTGGCGAACCAGGGGACGCTGTTCCTCGACGAGATCGGGGACATTCCGCTGGAGCTCCAGCCCAAGCTGCTCCGGGTCCTCCAAGAGCAGGAGTTCGAGCGATTGGGCGGCACACGGACGATCGGAGTGAACGTGCGCCTGGTGGCCGCCACCAACTGCGAGTTGGCGAAGATGGTCGCGGAGGGCCGCTTCCGCAGCGATCTGTACTACCGCCTGAACGTCTTCCCGATCGCGATGCCGACCCTGCGCGAGCGGCCGGAAGACATCCCGCGTCTGGTGCGTCATTTCACGCAGCGGTTCGCCCGCCGCATGGGCCGTCGCATCGAGAGCATCCCGTCCGCCACGATGGATGCGCTGGTGCGCTACCCCTGGCCCGGCAACGTGCGCGAGCTCCAGAACATCATCGAACGGGCCGTCATCCTCTCACCCGGCCCGACGCTCCAGGTCCCTCTGGCCGACCTGCAGGCCGTGCCCGCGAAAACGCAGCCAAGGACTGCGCCGATCGCAACGCCGATCACGCTCGTCGACGCCGAGCGCGAGCACATCGTCGACGCCTTGGTCGCCACCGGATGGGTCGTGGGGGGACCCAGGGGCGCCGCGGCTCGCCTGGGGATGAAGCGCTCCACGCTGCAGAAGAAGATGCAGAAGCTCGGGATCGCCCGCCCCTCCCGAGCGGATGCCACCTGATCCTCCTCCGCGCGCACTCCTGGTCGCGCGTCGCGCGCCGCGCGCCGACGCGCCGGGCAAGCACCCCGGACTGCTCGGCCGCAAACCACTTGATTGGAGTTGCGGGATTCCCCAAACGACCACTGGCGCGAGAGACACGGCATCGAGGCGGATCCGAAGCCGCCCGATCGAGGGGCCGGCGCGGAGGATAGCCGGGATCATTCTGGCGGCCGGCCACCCGACTTTGCGCGGATCGGTGAGAGCGTCGATCCACGATGCGAGCAGGCTGCATGCGCGAATCCCTCAGACTGGACGAGCCTCCTCCTCGGGCGCCCGCGGCGCGGCAGGACTACGCCGGGCAGTCGAAGGGCTGGGCGACCATCGGAGACTCCCGCGCAAACGCCTCGCCCGACTCGGAAGCGGAGCGTCGTGCTAGATTCCGCCTCGTCCGGGTGCCCATGGACGCAGGTACGCAGGAGGAGTCTGGGTCGGGCGAGGTGACCCGGTTGCTCGGGCGCATCGCCGCGGGCGACGAGACAGCCTGGAACCGGGTGTACGAGATCGTGCTCGGGGATCTGCAACGCGTCGCGGGGGCGATGCTGCGGCGCGAGCGTGCGGGGCACACGCTGCAGACGCTCGACGTCGTCCACGACGCGTTCGTGCGGCTCGTCCGGGAGGAGACGACGCCCGAGAACCGCGGGAAGTTCCTCGCCATCGCGGCGCTGGCGATGCGGCGCATCCTCGTCGATCACGCGCGGCGCCGGGGCGCGAAGAAGCGCGGGGAGGGCATCGCGCCCGTGGCGCTCCCGGAGGCGCTCGCGCAGAGTTCGGACGCGAACGACCTCGACCTCGTGGCCGTCGACGAGGCGCTGGTCGAGCTCGAGCGGCTCGAGCCCGAGCTAGCCTCGCTCGTGAACCTGCGCTTCTTCGCCGGACTGTCCGAGGCGGACGCCGCGCTCGCGCTGGGACTTTCGGAGCGCACGGTCCAGCGGCGCTGGATCGAGGCGAAGAGCTTCCTCTCGGGCCGTTTACGGCGAGAGCGGCCGTGAGCGGCGCGGACGGGCTCTTCCGTCGTGCCGTGGAGCTGTGCGCCGAGCTTCGCGAGCTCGCGCCGCCGGAGCGCGAGCTCCGCCTCGCCGCCGCATGTGCGAGCGAGCCGGAGCTGCTCGCTCTCGTTCGCACCCTGCTCGCGGGCGAGCGAGCGCCGCTCACAGGCCTCGATCGACCCGCGATCGAGCACGTGCGCGTGCCCGAGTTCGCGCTCCCGGAACGCATCGGTCGCTGCCGCATCGTGCGTGTGATCGGCCGTGGCGGTCAGGGGATCGTCTACGAGGCGGAGCAGGATGTGCCGCGCCGTCCGGTGGCCGTGAAGGTGATCGGCACGTCCTGGGTGAGCGCGAGCAGCCGCCGCCGCTTCGAGGAAGAGGTCGAGATCCTCGGCCGGCTCGAGCACCCCAGCATCGCGCGCATCTACGAGGGTGGCGTCGTACCGGGCCCGTTCGGGGACCAGCCGTACTTCGTGATGCAGCTCGGACTGGGGAAGCCGCTCACCGAGCACGCCGACGAGCATGGCCTCGACCTCGCAGCGCGCGTGCGTCTCTTGACGAGGATCTGCGAGGCCGTCGAGCACGCGCACGGCAAGCTCGTCGTGCACTGCGACCTGAAGCCGGCGAACATCCTGGTGACGGCGGCGCCAGGCGGCGACGACCCGCACGTCGGCCGGCCGCTGATCCTGGATTTCGGGATCGCGCAGGTCCTCGGCCGGGCGGAAGTCGAGCTGACGGCCGGGAAGGGCACGCCAGGTTTCATGGCTCCGGAGCAGCGGGCCGGCGAGCGTCCCGACGTCCGCTGGGACGTTTTCGCGCTCGGCAACATCGGCGCTCTCCTGGTCCCCAGTGCGCCGGCCCGCCGCGACCGGCATCACCGGGACGCGCTCGCCGCAATCCTCGGCAAGGCCACCGAGCGCGACCCCGGCCGGAGGTACCGCTCGGTCGAGGAGCTCCGAAAGGACCTGGAGCGCTGCCTGCGCTTCGAGCCTCCGGAGGGAGTCGCGACGAGCCGGGCTCGTCGGATGGCGCTCTTCGTGCGCCGGCGCCCGACCGCAGCGGCTCTTTACGCCGTGTTGGCGCTGACCGTCCTGCTGAGCGCGAAGCTCGTCGCCGGATCGCTGCGTGCGGGCCAGCGGCGTGCTGCACTGGCGAGCGCCGTGCAGGAAGACGTCCAGAAGCTCGCCCTGCTTCAACGGACCTTTCAGTGGGAGGAGTGCAAAGCGGTGCTCGCCCACACTCGTGGCCGCCTTGCATCCGCGGCGGAGGCCGTCTCGACAGAGCTCCGCGCGGCCATCGATCGCGCTACTGCGAACCTGGAGTTGGCCCAGCGCCTTGACTTCATCCGCTTTCACCGGGCCCCATTGCTGGGGGGAGTTCCGGACAAGGACGCGGCGGATCGGGATTACGAGACGGCGTTCCTGAAAGCTGGGCTCATCGTCGGCTTGGATGATCAGGCAGGCGCGGCGGCACGGGTCCGGGAGTCCGAGGTGACCGAAGCTCTCGTGGCCGCGCTCGACGACTGGGCCGTCGCCACGCAAGACGAGCGGCGCCGGGCCTGGTGCCTGGGTGTTGCGCGACTCGCCGATCCGAATCCGACGGGATGGCGAGCGCGGCTCTGCGATTCCGAGGTTTGGGCAGATCGTTCGGCGCTTGCTGCTGCGGCCCAAGGCGCGCCGCTGGACGAGTTGCCGCTGTCTCTGACGGTGGCCGTGTCCGAGCGACTTCAGGACCTGGGTGGAGCCGAGGATGCGATCCGCTTGCTCAAGCACGTGGACCGGGCACACCCCGGCGACTTCGGGGTCAACTTCCGTCTGGGCTTCGCCTTGATCTCCCAGCAAAACCCGGGGGAGGCTGTCGGCTACTACCGGGCCGCGTTGGCCGTGCGACCCGTACCCGTGGTCTGGAACAACCTCGGCTACGCCCTGAAGGCAGCCGGCGAGCTCGATGAGGCCATATCGAGTTACGAACAGGCCCTCCGGCTCGACCCCAAGTACGCACCGGCTCATATGAATCTCGGCGTGGCGTTCAAGGCCATGGGGAGACTCGACCAGGCCATCGACTGCTACCGGCGCGCGGTCGAAGCCGATCCCGCCTTTGCTCAGGCTCAGAACAACCTCGCCAACGCGCTGAAGGCCCGCGGCGACCTGGCCGGCGCCGTTGAGCACTTCGAGCAAGCCGCGCGACTTGCCCCCACGCTGGCGGAGCCGCACTACAACCTCGGCCTGCTATTCACCGAGCAGGAACGCGACGACGAGGCGATCGCGCAGTTCGAAGAGGCACTGCGTCTGGCCCCCACCCTCTACCAGGCCCACAACAACCTCGGCAACTTGCTCAAGCAGCGCGAGCAATGGGACGAGGCCGTGGCTCATTATCGGCGCGCTATTGAACTTGCGCCGGGCGATGCCTACTCGCACGCCAACCTCGGCCGAACCCTCATGGCGCAGGGAGGGCATCCAGACGAGGCGCTGGCAGAGCTCCGAGAGGGGGTCCGTCTCAAGCCCGACGCGGGAAAAATGCATGCAGCGCTCGGCAAGGCGCTCCTGGCCCAGAGCGAGTTCAGGGAGGCGGAGGCGTCCCTCCGCCGAGCGCTGGAGCTGTTGCCCGAATCAGATCCGCGCCGGACGGAAGTCGAGCAGAACCTGCGTGAGTGCCAAGATCGCTTGACGGATGACGAGCCCGGGAAAGCGCGGGATGGCTGATCTGTGCGATCGACTCCGGCCGTGCTCCAGCGTCGGGCTTGGGTGGGCCTAGCGGCTATCCTCGCGCCTTCCGCGCGATCCGAGAAGTCCGAATCACCACGAACGGCGAGTTCTTGCGCGCGTTCCTACGAACGCGCTCGACGCGCGCTGCGGCTCCATATGCGCTCCGAGGTCCGCGGAGGCGCGCAGCGACGCTATGCGCAGGCGCTCGCCGCCGCGGTCGCGCCCTCGACGGCTGACGAGCGAGCGCGCAGCCGCTCGATCCTGGACGACCTGGCCGTCCGTTGAGATAGGCACGACCACGGCTTTGCGCACGGTGTCGCCTCCGACGACGGCTGAATGCGACGGCACCCGCGAGCTCCGGCGCCGTGCGCAACGACTCTGACCTTCGGACACGAGGAGGGCGCCTTCACTGGCGCGAGTGCGCACATCGGCCCGATTGCGGCGGCCGGCGGGCGCGCGTAGGCTCGCGGCGTGCTCGTCGACTGGCTCACGACGGTGCTCGCCACCCTCACAGGCCTGCTGCCGATCGTGAACCCGTTCGGCACCGCCGCGGTGTTCCTGGCGCTGACCGGACGCATGTCGGACACCGAGCGCCAGCGCCAGGCGACGCTCGCCTGCCTCTACGCCACCGGGGTGCTGCTGGTGTTCCTGTTCGCCGGCGCCCTGATCATGAACTTCTTCGGCATCTCGATCCCGGCGCTGCGCGTCGCCGGCGGCCTGATCGTGGCGCGTGTGGGCTTCTCGATGCTGGCGCCCATGGCCGACGGCGGGCCGGACGCTCCCGCACCGCGCCTCGACATCGCCTTCACGCCGCTCGCGCTGCCGATGCTGAGCGGCCCCGGCTCGATCTCGGTCACGATCGGGATGGCGGCCGGCGCGGACTCCCTCCTCGACCTCCTGGCGATCGTGGCCGGCATCGTGCTGGTCATGCTGGTCTCGTGGGCGATCCTGCGCAGCGCGCGCGCGGTGAAGCGCATCCTCGGCGAGCAGGGCATCGACGCCATGACCCGCATCATGGGCTTCCTGCTGGTCTGCATCGGCGTGCAGTTCGTCGGGATCGGGGTGATCGAGGTGGTCACCGACGAGCGCTTCCTGGGCGAGCTCGTCGACGCGCTGGAGCAGGTTCGGGCGCGGTAGGCCGGGGTTTTCTGGCGCCCTCGAGCGCGACCTCGCGCGCTACGTGCTGGAGACCAAGCCAGCGCCATGAACGTGCAGGAACTCGAAGGGCTCGAGGACAAGCTCGCCAAGGAGAAGGCGTACTTGGAGGAGGAAGTGCGCACGGAGCACGGCTTCGGCGAGATCATCGGCGAGAGCCCGCTCCTGCGATCCGTGTTGAAGAGCGTCGCAACCGTTGCACCGACCGACTCCACCGTCCTGGTCTGCGGGGCGACCGGCACCGGCAAGGAACTCATCGCGCGTGCCGTGCACGACCAGAGCCCCCGCAAGGCACGCACGTTCGTCAAGCTCAATTGCGCGGCCATCCCGACCGGGCTGCTGGAGAGCGAGCTGTTCGGCCACGAGCGGGGCGCCTTCACCGGCGCGATCGCGCAGAAGCTCGGACGTTTCGAGCTGGCGAACCAGGGGACGCTGTTCCTCGACGAGATCGGGGACATTCCGCTGGAGCTCCAGTCCAAGCTGCTCCGGGTCCTCCAGGAACAGGAGTTCGAACGACTCGGTGGCATCAAGACGATCCGGGTGAACGTGCGCCTGGTAGCCGCCACGAACTGTGACCTGGCGAGGATGGTCGCGGAGGGCCGATTCCGCAGCGACCTCTACTACCGCCTGAATGTCTTTCCGATCGCGGTGCCGACCTTGCGAGAGCGGCCGGAAGACATCCCGCGCCTGGTGCGTCATTTCACACAGCGCTTCGCTCGCCGCATGGGCCGTCGGATCGAGAGCATCCCGTCCGCCACGATGGATGCGCTGGTGCACTACCCGTGGCCCGGCAACGTGCGCGAGCTCCAGAACATCGTCGAACGGGCTGTCATCCTCTCACCAGGCCCGACGCTCCAGGTCCCTCTGGCCGACCTGCACGCCGTGCCCGCGCCGACCCAGCGGGGGACGGCGCCGATCGCGACGCCGATCGCGGCGCCGATCACGCTCGTCGACGCCGAGCGCAAGCACATCGTCGAAGCCTTGGTCGCCACCGGATGGGTCGTGGGCGGACCCCGAGGCGCCGCGGCTCGCCTCGGGATGAAGCGCTCCACGCTGCAGAAGAAGCTGCAGAAGCTCGGGATCGCGCGCCCCTCCCAGTCTGGCGAGTGCCACCCATCGCGCTCCGCGCGCCTCCCCGTGCCAGACCGACCGAGCGAGCGGGCCGATGTTCACACCGAGCGGCGAGCCGGCCCGTTCGAGGCCTCGGCTCGCCGTACGTCCGTCCGGCTGCCGCGTTACGTCTTTCGGCGTAGTACCACGCTCGCGGCAGCGCGTTAGTTTCGCCGTACCTCACGCACGCACGTCCTTCGGCGCGCGTGTTCGTGACTGAAGGAGAGGATCGGATCATGATTCGAACAACACGCCGGTGCGAGAAGAAGCCTTCGCGGGAAAGATCCTCGAGCGCGAAACGTCCGCTCGACCACGCGTTCGGACTCCGAGCCTCCCGGGAGCGAGAGAGTTCGCACGTGTCGCCCCCGAACACGTGGGCGATCGTCCTGGCGGCCGGAGACGGCACTCGCCTGCAAGAGCTGACGACCGAGCGCGGAGTGTCGCGGCCGAAGCAGTACTGCTCGCTGCGCGGCGGTCGCTCGCTGCTCCAGACGGCACTGGCCCGCGCGGGCCGCGTCGTGCCGCGGGAGCGCACGCTCGTGGTCGTCGCCGCCCAGCACCGACGCTTCTGGAGCGCCGATCTCGCGGGCTTCCCCGAGCGCAACATCGTCGTCCAGCCGCGGAACCGAGGCACGTCGGCGGGCATCCTGCTGCCGTTGCTCGAGGTCCTCGCACGAGACGCCGAGGCGCGCCTCGCGCTCCTGCCCTCGGACCACGAGGTCGCCCTGGAGTCGGTGATCGCCTCCTCGATGGGGAGGGTGCTGGACGCGCTCGCCGGCCCGCATCCGGGCGTGACGCTGCTCGGGATCTCGCCGGACGGCCCCGAGTCGGATTACGGCTGGATCGTGCCGGCGGCTCCGGGCGATCTGCGCGTCGCGCGCTTCGTGGAGAAGCCCGAGCCGGTCCTCGCTCGGGAGTTGCTCGCGAACGGCGGAGTGTGGAACAGCTTCCTGCTGGCGGCCACGGGCGCGTCGCTCCTCGAGCTGTTCGAGCGCAGGCTGCCCACTCTGGTCGCGCGATTCCGCGAGGCGTTCGCGTCGCCGACCGATCTTGCCGCCCGGGTGGAGGATCTGTACGCGGCTCTTCCCGCGAGCGACTTCTCGCGTGACGTGCTGCAGGGCAGCGAAGAGCACCTGCGGCTCCAGGTCGTCCCCCCCTGCGGCTGGACGGACCTCGGCACGCCCGACCGCGTTCAGGCCTGCCTCGCCTCGGGCGGCGCCGACGCGTCGCACGCGTCGCACGCTTGCCCGTCGACTCTCGACCTGTCCCGGGCGCTCGAGCGCCTTGGCGTGAGCGCTCGGCCGCGACCAGAGGAGCTGAGCTACTACTCCTGATAGTCCTCGCGTAGCGCGCGTGGCCAGGGGCTCATACCACTCGCCTGCGGTGCGCGACCCCGGACTTGCCCAGCGCGAGCTGGAGCGGGAGGTGGAGGCGCCGGCCCCAGGAGTCCTCGTCGTGCTCGTTCAGCGGGAAGACGAGGTGCATGAAGTCCTCGCGCACGCGGTAGCCGCGCTCGACGAAGGCCATCGCCATCGCGAGCGTCACCTCGTAGTTGTCGTGCGGCCAGCCGCTGTCGAGGTAGAACTTCGCCGGCGACATGGGCTCGGCGAGCACGCGCTCGATGAGGTCGTCCCGGTACGAGAAGGTGCTCGACATGCAGGCCGCGTACCCGAAGACGTGCGGGTACTGCCAGGCCATGTAGAACGAGACGACGCCCCCGAGCGAGGAGCCCAGCACCGTCGTCTCCCGCGGCGAGTCGAGGATGCGCAGCTCGCGCGCGATCACGGGCCGGACCTCCTCGACGACCGAGCGGGCGTAGGCCTCGTACCCGGGCTTCGTGTACTCCTGCTCGCGCTCGCCGGAGTGGATCCCGACGACGAGGAGGCGCTCGACCAGGCTCGTCGAGTCGAGGAGCTGGAGCGACTCGTCCACCTTCCACTCGCGCCCGGCGAAGGCCTCCTCCGTGAAGAAGAGGTTCTTTCCGTCCTGCATGTAGAGCACGGGGTAGCGCTGCTCGGTGTTCTCGGCGTAGCCCGCCGGGAGGTAGACGCGGATCCGGTGACGGCGGCCGAGGATCGCCGAGTCGAACTCGAGCAGCTCGGACAACGAACCGCGCTCCGTGCCGTCGAAGTGGGGGTAGACGTCCGCCACGTGGTCCGTCGTCATCAACGAGAGCCAGTTGGGGCCGACGGCAAAGCGCACGCCTGCGTCCCGGGTGACGAGGCAGGGCTTCAAGTAGAGGAACGGCCGGCGCGCCTCCAGCTCGAACGTCGCGGTGCTCCCGTCCGCGGAGACCGCGATCGGGTCGAGGTCGCGCTCCCAGTCGTTCTCGGTGCGGAGCACCATGCGCCCGCGGCCCTCGGGGTAGTGGACACAGATGCGCCGCCGGAGGAGCGGTTCGCTGCGGGACGACATGCGCCGATTCTCGGATCGCGTGTGGCGGTTGTCCTGCGTTTTCTGCGCGGTTTGGGTTGCGCACATGTGCGCAGCAGCGGACACGTGGTCTCCCGCTATCTTGGGCTCGGGACGAGCATCGGCACGGACCGGCGGCGGTCAGGCTCGCTCCGAGCAGCGAGGTAGCGGGCGAACGACGGGAGAAGGAGCATGGCGAACTCACAGTCGACACGGCGGATGGAGATCACCCCTCGACCCCAGCGCGGAACGGAGACTCCGCCCGAGCCACGCGAGCTCGAGTTGCTCGACGCCTACTGGCGCGCGGCCAACTACCTCTCGGTGGGGCAGATCTACCTCCTGGACAACCCGCTCCTGCGCGAGCCCCTGCGGAAGGAGCACGTGAAGCCGCGGCTCCTCGGCCACTGGGGCACGACACCGGGGCTCAACTTCGTCTACGTGCACCTGAACCGCGTGATCCGGGCGCACGACCTCGACGTGATCTACGTCGCGGGCCCCGGGCACGGCGGGCCGGCGCTCGTCGCGAACGTGTACCTCGAGGGCACTTACAGCGAGGTGTACCCCGACGTGTCTCAGGATGTCGAGGGGATGCAGCGGTTGTTCAAGCAGTTCTCGTTCCCCGGCGGCATCCCGAGCCACGTCGCGCCCGAGACGCCGGGCTCGATCCACGAGGGCGGCGAGCTCGGCTACGCGCTGTCGCACGCGACCGGCGCGGCCTTCGACAACCCCGACCTGATCGTCGCGTGCGTCGTCGGCGACGGGGAGGCCGAGACAGGGCCGCTCGCGACGAGCTGGCACTCGAACAAGTTCCTCTGCCCCGGGCGCGACGGCGCGGTGCTGCCGATCCTGCACCTGAACGGCTACAAGATCGCGAACCCCTGCTTCCTCGCGCGCATCCCGCGCGAGGAGCTCGAGCAGCTCCTGCGCGGCTACGGCTGGACGCCGCACTTCGTCGAAGGCGACGACCCGCGCGCGATGCACGCGCTGATGGCGAGCACGCTCGACACGGTGATCGCGGACATCCGCCGGATCCAGGCAGAGGCGCGCGGGCGGCCCGATCCGGTGCGCCCGCGCTGGCCGATGATCGTGATGCGCACGCCGAAGGGCTGGACGTGCCCGCCGGAGATCGACGGCAAGCGCGTGGAGGGCTCGTGGCGCTCGCACCAGGTGCCGATGGGCGAGATGCACGAGAACCCGGCGCACCTCGCGCTGCTGCAGGAGTGGATGAAGAGCTACCGGCCCGAGGAGCTCTTCGACGAGGGCGGCAGGCTCGTCCCGGAGCTCGCCGCGCTCGCGCCGCGCGGGAACCGGCGCATGGGCGCGAACCCGCACGCGAACGGCGGCCTGTTGCTGCGGGACCTGCGCCTGCCGGACGTGCGCGCGCACGCCGTCGACGTGCCCGCCCCCGGCGAGGCGGTGGCCGAGCCGGCGCGCGTGATGGGGAAGTACCTGCGCGACGTGATGGAGCAGAACCTCGACACGCAGAACTTCCGCGTGTTCAGCCCGGACGAGAACAACTCGAACCGCTGGCAGGACGTGCTCGAGGTCACCGATCGGTGCTGGATGGCCGAACGCGAGCCCGGGGACGACCACCTCGCGCCCAGGGGGCGCGTCATGGAGGTCTTGTCCGAGCACCAGTGCCAGGGCTGGCTCGAGGGCTACCTCCTCACCGGCCGTCACGGCTTCTTCTCGTGCTACGAGGCGTTCATCCACATCGTCGACTCGATGCTCAACCAGCACGCGAAGTGGCTGAAGGTCGCGAGCCACATCCCGTGGCGCCGGCCGATCGCGTCGCTGAACTATCTGCTGTCGAGCCACGTGTGGCGCCAGGACCACAACGGCTTCAGCCACCAGGACCCGGGCTTCATCGATCACGTCGTCAACAAGAAGGCCGAGATCGTGCGCGTGTGGCTGCCGCCCGACGCGAACAGCCTCCTGCTCGTGACCGAGCGCTGCCTGCGGAGCCGCGGCCAGGTCAACGTGGTCGTCGCCGGGAAGCAGCCGTCGCCGCAGTGGCTCGACATGGACGAGGCGATCCGCCACTGCGAGGCCGGCATCGGCATCTGGGAGTGGGCGAGCAACGACAAGGGCGGCGAGCCCGACGTCGTGATGGCGTGCTGCGGCGACGTGCCCACGCTCGAGACGCTCGCGGCGGTGTCGCTGCTGCGCAGTCACGTCCCCGAACTGAAGGTGCGCGTGATCAACGTCGTCGACCTCATGCGGCTCCAGCCGGCCGAGGAGCACCCGCACGGGCTCTCGAACAAGGCCTTCGACGTGCTCTTCACGCGCGACAAGCCGATCGTCTTCGCCTTCCACGGCTATCCGTGGCTCGTCCACCGCCTGACGTACCGCCGCACGAACCACAAGAACCTCCACGTGCGCGGCTACAAGGAGGAGGGCACGACGACGACCCCGTTCGACATGACCGTGCTGAACGAGATCGACCGCTTCCATCTCGTCGAGGACGTGATCGACCGCGTGCCCGCCCTCGGCGCGCGCGCCGCGTACGCGAAGCAGGCGATCCGCGACAAGCTCATCGACCACCGCCGCTACATCTGCGAGCACGGCGAGGACATGCCCGAGATCCGCGAGTGGTCATGGTCCGGAAGCGGCGGCAGCGGCGCCCGCGGCGATCTGCGCACGGGCTCCACGGAGGCCGACCATGGCTAGCGCGCGCCGCTCCGCGGTCCCCCGCGAGTCGACCACGCCCGAGGCGCTCCAGGCCGCGATCCTGGACAACCTGCGCTTCCGCCAGGGGCGCGTCCCGGAGCTCGCCACGCGGAACGACTGGTACCTCGCGGTCGCGGCCACGGTGCGGGACCTCTTGCTCCGGCGCTGGATCACGACGCTGGAGCGCTTGAAGCATGCCGAGCGAGCCGTCGCGTACTTCTCGGCGGAGTTCCTGACCGGCTCGCACCTCGAGAACCACTTGCAGAACCTCGGCATCCTCGAGGAGATGCGGGACGCGACGGCGGCGCTCGACCTCCCCCTCGCCGCGCTCGCCGAGCAGGAAGAGGAGCCCGGGCTCGGCAACGGCGGTCTCGGGCGGCTCGCGGCGTGCTACCTCGACTCGCTGACCACGCTCGAGGTCCCCGCGATCGGTTACGGCATCCGCTACGAGTTCGGCATCTTCGACCAGGAGATCCGCGACGGGTGGCAGGTCGAGAAGAACGACAATTGGCTGCGGTACGGCAACCCCTGGGAGCTCGTGCACGTCGAGGTCGCCTACGACGTTGGTTTCGAGGGCCGCACCGAGTGGCACCGCGACGAGCGCGGCGTCGAGCGCAAGCGCTGGATTCCCGGGCACCTCGTGCGCGGGATCGCGTGCGACACGCCGGTCTCGGGGTATCGCGTCGACAGCGTCGGGGTCCTGCGCCTGTGGAAGGCGGAAGCGTGCGAGGTCTTCGACGTGGCCGCCTTCGGCGCGGGCGACTACTACGGCGCGGTCGAGGCGAAGGTCATGTCCGAGACGTTGAGCAAGGTGCTGTACCCGAACGACGATCCTGCCGTTGGGAAGCGCCTGCGCCTCGCGCAGCAGCATTTCTTCGTCTCGTGCTCGCTGCAGGACATGCTCCAGATCCTCGAGCTCCGCGGGGTCCCTCCAGCGAGCCTCGGCGAGCACTTCGCCGTGCAGCTCAACGACACGCACCCGGCGCTCGCGGTCGCGGAGCTCATGCGGCTGCTCGTGGACGTGCACGAGCTCGAGTGGGACGAAGCGTGGCGCGTGACCCGCAGCACGTTCTCGTACACCAATCACACGCTGCTCCCGGAGGCGCTCGAGACCTGGCCGCTCGACCTCTTCGCGGACCTGCTGCCGCGCCACCTCGAGATCGTCTACGAGATCAACGGGCGCTTCCTCGACCAGGTCCGCGCGCGGTGGCCCGGCGACGAGGCGCGCCTCGCGCGCATGTCGCTGATCGACGAGGGCGGCGACGGCCGCGGCAAGCGCGTGCGGATGGCGCACGTCGCGACGGTCGGCAGCCACACGGTGAACGGCGTGGCCTCGCTGCACTCGGAGCTCCTCGTCCGCGACGTGCTGCACGACTTCCACGAGCTCGAGCCCAAGAAGTTCGTCAACGTGACGAACGGCGTCACTCCGCGGCGCTGGATCGCGCTCGCGAACCCGGAGCTCGCGCGCCTGATCGAGCAGCGGCTCGGGCCCGGCTGGCTCTCGCGCTGCGAGCACGAGCTCGAGCGCCTCGAGGAGTTCGCCGGCGATCTCGCGTTCCAGGACGAGTGGCGCCGGATCAAGCTCGCGAACAAGCGTCGGCTGGCCGAGCTCTTGCGCGAGCGCGTGGGCGTCGTCGCCGATCCGAGCTCGCTCTTCGACGTGCAGGTCAAGCGCATCCACGAGTACAAGCGCCAGCACCTGAACGCGCTGCACGTGATCGCGCTCCACGAGCGCATCCGCCGCGGCCTCGACGTCGCGCCGCGCACCTTCGTGTTCGGCGGCAAGGCGGCGCCGGGGTACCACATGGCGAAGCTGATCATCCGGCTGATCCACGGCATCGGCGAGGTCGTGAACGCCGATCCCGCCGCGCGCGAGCGCCTGCGGCTCGCGTTCGTGCCCGACTTCAACGTGCGCGCCGGCCACGTGATCTACCCCGCCGCGGACCTCTCGGAACAGATCTCGACCGCCGGCAAGGAGGCCTCGGGCACCGGCAACATGAAGTTCGCGATGAACGGCGCGGTCACGATCGGGACGCTCGACGGGGCCAACGTCGAGATCCGCGACGCGGTCGGCGAGGAGAACTTCTTCCTGTTCGGCCTCACGGCCGAAGAGGTGCGCGCGCGCAAGGCCGCCGGGTACGACCCGCGGCGCCACTACGAGACCGAGGACGAGCTCCGCAATGCCCTCGACCTCGTCGCCGCCGGGCGCTACTCGCGCGGCGACCGCGAGCTCTTCCGGCCGCTCGTCGACGCGCTCCTCGAGCGCGACGATTACCTCGTCCTCGCGGACTTCGCGCCCTACGCGGCGTGCCAGGAGCGCGTCGCGGCGGCCTTCGCCGACGCGCGCGGCTGGACGCGCATGTCGATCCTGAACGCCGCGCGCGTCGGGCGCTTCTCGTCCGACCGCTCCATCCGCGAGTACGCGGAGCGCATCTGGCGCGTGCCGATCGGCGCGGGCTCGCCTCGTCGGAGATGAGCGCGAAGCGCGAAGGACCGGCCGTCCCCCACCGAGCGCCCGTGTCGGCGGGGCTCGCGGCCACGACCGGAGCGCCCGCGCC
>CAYPTB010000062.1:0-112663 GCA_964413535.1 uncultured Planctomycetaceae bacterium
CCCGACGAAGAGCGTGGCGGCAGGGCTCGCGAGCGTGGCGCTCGTCGTAATCTCGATCCTGCTCGTCGCCAACGTGCGTGCAAACGCGGCGCTCGGGAGTACGGTCGACGAGCTCGACTCGGCCAACCGAGACCTCGAGGCGCAGCGCGCGAACCTCGCTGAGGCCAACATCTCGCTCGAGTCGAAGACGGCGGAGGCCGAGGCGAGCGCGGCGGAGGCGCTCGAGAACGCGCGGATCGCGCAGGCGAACGAGGAGCGGGCGGACCGTGAGGCGGAGGAGGCGAAGCGGAAGGCGGAGGAGGTGCTGCGGTTGTCGGCATTGCAGGAGCTCGACGATCTGTTGGCCGAGGCGGATCGGCTGTGGCCGGCGGGGCCGGAGCTGATCTCTCGCTACGAGGTGTGGATGGGTCGTGCGCGGGCGCTGGCTCAGGATCTTCCCGGGCACCGAGCGCAGCGCGCGGAGCTGCGGTCACGAGCGCGGCCGCGGACGGAGGAGGAGCGGCGTGCGGAGCGGGAGGGCCATCCGGAGTACGGTCGCTGGCAGGAGCTCGTGGCGTCGCTCGGGAGGCAGATGGAGGTCGTCGCGGCGGCGACGGCGGAGGAGGAGGCGCGTGCAGCGGAGGAGGAGCTCGGGCGCATGGACGCGGAGCGTGCGGAGCTGGATCTGCTGCTCGACGAGCGTCGGGAGTGGCGTTTCGGCGAGGAGGAGCGAGAGGCGCGCTGGTGGGAGAACCAGCTCACGAAGCTGATCGCGGGTATCGAGGAGCTCGAGGTTGGGCTACTGGCGGAGGACGGGACGATCGATGCGCATGGTTGGAGCGTGCCGAAGCGGCACGCGTTCGCGTCCCTGATCGCGGAGCGGAGCGTGAGCGGGCAAGAGGCCGAGGCGAGGTGGGCGGAGGCGTTGCTCTCGATCGCCGATCCGTCCGAGTGTCCTGCGTACGGTGGGCTCGTGCTGGAACCGCAGATGGGCCTGTTGCCGATCGGCCGCGATCCGGAGTCGGGTCTGTGGGAGTTCGCGCATCTGCAGACGGGGGAGATCGCGGAGCGCGGTGCGGACGGGAAGCTCGTGTTGACGGAGGAGACGGGTCTCGTGCTCGTGCTGCTGCCGGGTGGGACGTTCGCGATCGGCGCGCAAAGGAGCGATCCGAGCGGTCCGAACTACGACCCGCAGGCCCAGAGCGACGAGGGTCCGGTGCACGAGGTGGAGCTCTCTCCCTTTTTCCTTTCGAAGTACGAGATGACGCAGGGGCAGTGGCTGCGGTTCGTAGGTCGGAATCCGAGCCAGTACGGGCCGCACAACTACTCGACGAATTGGAATCGCACTGGCCGCGACGGGAACTTGCTGCACCCGGTGGAACGGGTGAGCTGGGTGGATTGCATGGAGACGCTGTCTCGTTTGGGCCTGGTGCTTCCGAGCGAGGCCCAATGGGAGTACGGGGCGCGGGCGGGAACGGAGTCGGTGTGGTGGAGCGGGAACGACGTCGAGGCTCTGGTCGGTGTGGCGAACGTGGCGGATTCCCATGGCAAGTCGCACGGCGCAGAGACTTGGACGTCATGGGAGGCGTCGCTGGACGACGGGTTCACGGTGCACGCGCCGGTAGGGTCGTTGGCAGCGAATGCGTTTGGGCTCTTCGACGTACACGGCAACGTGTGGGAGTGGTGTCTGGACGGATACGACAGCGATTTCTATGAGCAGGATTTCGAGACGGACCCGGTGTCGGATCCAACCGGCTCTTCCTACCGCGCGGCCCGCGGTGGCAGCTTCTTCTACGCGGCCGTGTTCGCGCGATCGGCGAACCGCTTCCTCAACACGCCCGGGTTCACGGACACCTACCTGGGCCACCGTCCCGCCAGGATCATCGCTGGCTCCTTCACGAATTCGCACCTGGCTCCGGTCGGGCGCTAGGAGCTTCGGCACGAGGCGCGCCCCTAAGCGGCCGTGCGGAGCCGGCCGTGGAGGAAAAGGCGCCGGGGGTTGAAGCCGAACCGTGGTGGCAGCTTCGACAACGCGGCCGTGAACGCGCGCTCAGGCCGCAACAACGACACGCCCGAGAAACGCGGACGACAACCTGGGCCTTCGTCCCGCCAAGACATCTCCTCCGCCCGATCGCCGAGCCCCGCGGCGGCTCCCACGTGACGAACTCGCTCGGGCGCGGGCGTTCCGCTCGCTCGGGGCTTGGCCGCGGGGGCGGCGGGCTGCACCATGGCGCGCATGCGCGACGCGCGGTTCCCGATCACGCTCGTGTTCCCGCCGCAGGGGCACTTCACGCAGCCGCACCTCGCGCTGCCCTGCCTGAAGGCGTGGCTCGGCGCGCACGGGTTCGACGACGTCGAGCAGGTCGACGCGAGCATCGAGTCCTACGACCACTTCCTTTCCGCGGAGGTCCTGGCTGGAGCCGCGGAGCGCGTGCGCGAGACGCTGCCGCTCGAGCGCTTCGCCGCGCAGCGCGAGCTCGCGTTCGGGGACCTCGAGGCCTTCCGCGCGGCGGCGGAGAGCGCGGTGGGCGCGGACGCGATCGTCGCGCGCGTCGAGGAAGCGAAGCGCGTGGTGCGCGGCGCGGCGTTCTACGACGAAGATCGCTACCTGCCGGCGATGCGCACGCTGTACCACGGGCTGCGGCTCTTCTCGGCGGCGCACTTCCCGACGCGGCTCACGCCCCACAACTTCACGATGCGGCGCTCGAACGACCGCTCGGCCGAGGTGCTGGCGGCGCTCGAGGACGAGGCGGAGAACCCGTACGTCGCCTGGTTCCGCGAGCGGCTCCTGCCGCGGCTCGTCGCGCGGCGGCCGAAGCTCGTCGGGATGTCGGTGATCTACGGGAGCCAGCTCGTGCCGGCGTTGACGCTCGGGCGGCTCGTGAAGGAGGCTCTGCCCGATTGCCACGTCACGGCCGGTGGCGGGTTCCTCGCGTACATCGGGAAGAAGCTCCTGCGGGCTCCCGGCATCGAGCGCTCGCTCGACTCGCTCGTGTTCCACGAAGGCGAAGCGCCGCTGCTCGGCCTCGCGCGCGCGCTGCGGGAGCACGAAGAGGCGCTGCGACGCGCCGACGCGCGTCCTTCGGACGGGCACGTGGCACGCGCGAGCGCGGGCGGCTCGCGCGGACCCGCGGGCGAGCGCGACCGGACGCTCGACCTCTCCGGCATCGGATCGCTCGACTGGTACGACCGGAGCGGCGGGACGGCGCGCGTCGTCGAGAACGCGTCGGGCCATCCGATCCGGCTCGAGGACGCGCCGGTGCCGGACTTCGACGGGCTGCCGCGCGAGCTGTACTTCTCGCCGGAGCTCGTGCTGCCCTACGACATCAATCGCGGCTGCTACTACGGCGAGTGCACGTTCTGCACGCTGCCGACGGTGATCGGGCCGGGCTACCGCACGCGCTCGGCGGCGAAGATCGTCGACCAGGTGCTCGAGCTCGCCGAGCGACACGGGACGCGGAACGTCAACTTCATCACGGACTGCATGCCGCCCGGGATGATCCGCGACCTGCCCGACGAGCTCGTCCGGCGCGAGGCGAACCTGCGTTGGTGGGCCGACGCGCGCGTGGAGCCGAAGGCCTACACGCGCGAGGGTGCGCGGAACCTGTACGCCTCCGGGTGCCGGAAGCTCCTGTTCGGCTTCGAGACGGCGACGCCGCGCCTCCTGAAGCTGATGAAGAAGGGCCAGAGCGCGCGCGCGACGCTCGAGGTCGCGGCGAACTGCACCGACGCCGGGATCAGCGTCACGTTCTACGCGATGGTGGGCTTCCCGACCGAGACGCGCGAGGAGGCGCGCGAGACGCTCGCCTTCCTGATCGAGAACCGGGACGTCGTGCGCGAGGTGTCGCTCCAGACGTTCCACCTCGACGAGGTCGCCGCAACCTATCGCGAGCCCGAGGCGTTCGCGATCGAGGTGCTGGACGACCCCGCGGCCGACTTGCAGCTCTACCACGACTACCGCGCCGCGAGCGGCATGACGCAGGCCGAGGCGGCCGAGATGTTCGAGGAGATGATGGCCGCTCTGCGCGAGCACCTGCCGCTCTTCTCGGGCGACAACATCCTGTTCTTCATGAACAAGAGCCACTACTTCCTGCACCTCGCGCGGGGCGTCACGCCCGACGCGTTCGCGCATGCTTGCCGCGAGCGCGAGCGGCGCCGCGCCGAGTGCGCGGGCTCCGACGCGCTCGCGCCGAAGCGCGGGATCGGCACGCTCGAGCTCCCCTTCTCGTACACCGCCGCCGTGCGCGCGCTCGCGCATCCGCTGGCGCGCGCCGTGCGCCCCGACTTCCTGACCGGGCGCTTCGTCGAGGGCCTGGAGCGCGAAGCCGAGGCGGCGATCGGAGCGCTCGAGCGCGAGCCGTGCGTGCTCGCGCACGTGCCCGAGGACGCGCAGTTCTGCGAACTCACGCCCGACGGGGCGCTGGTGCTCGACACGCTCGCGGCGCAGGGCTCGCTCTGCGCACTGCTCGATTCGCTCGAAGGCGCGAGCGAGACCACGCGCGCGTCGCTCGTCGCGTTCGCGGCGCGTCTCGCGCGCGCGGGCGTGCTCGCGAGCCCGAAGAAGACCTCGGCGGCGCAGAACGACGAGCGTACGACTCCCCTGCTTTCCCCCACCTCGCTCCACTCATGAACGAAGAGAAGCCGCAAGAGACCGCGCGCACTCCCGTGCGCGCGCTCCCCGACCTCGAGGCCCTGAAGAAGAAGCTCGAGCGCGGTGAGCTCGACCTGCGCGTCGAAGAGGTCGAAGAGCGCATCGCCCCGTCCGAGACGAACGTGTTCGACAAGTGACGCGCGGTACGCGAAGAGATCGCGCTCCGCGCACCGCTCCTTTCCTGCTCGTGGCGGCCCTTGCAGCCGGCGCGGCCGCGATCGGAACCTCCGCGAGCCAGGATGCCGACCACCCCGACGGTCGCGCTCCGCCGCGCATGGACGACGGCCGTCCCGAGCGCGTCGACGTCGAGGCCGTCTCCTGCACGGAGTGCCACCGCGCGATCGCGGAGGAATGGGCGGAGACGTTGCACGCGCTCGCGTGGGTCGATCCGCACTACCGCGCGGCGCTCGCGGAGACGCGTCGGCCGGAGGGCTGCCACGGCTGCCACATCCCCATGCCGCTGCACGCGTCGGGCGTGCCGTCGAAGCCGCCGCCGCGCACGGCGGACGTGGAGCCGCTCGAGCTCGGGGTCACCTGCAACACGTGCCACGCGGGTCCCTCCGACGCCGCGGATTCCGAGAAGGGGCCCGTGATCCTCGGGCCCGTGATCCTTGGTCCATGGGGCGCCGCGACGGACGCGCACCGCTCGCTGAAGTCGCCTTCGTTCGAGGGCGTCGGGCGCGACGCGCTGTGCTCGGCGTGCCACGCGACGAGCATCGGCCCGGTCATCGGCATCGCGCGCGACTTCGCGGAGGCGGAGCTCGCCGCGTCGGGCAAGAGCTGCGTCGGATGCCACATGAGCGTCGAGTTCCGGCCGGCCGCGATCTCGCCCGAGGGCGTGGCGAGCGAAGAGCGCCTGGTGCGCAGCCACCGCATCAACGGGCCGTGGGACCCGGAGTTCCTCGCGGGGGCCTTCGAGCTCTCGGCCAGGGCGGCGGACGGGCGCACGACGGTGTCGGTCGCGAACCAGGCCGGTCACCGCGTGCCCGGGCTCACGCTGCGCGCCTTCCGGCTCGAGGCGCGCCTCCTGGACGCGGAGGGCGAGATCGTGGCGCAGGGCGAACTCGTGATCGACTCGCGCGCCCACCTGCCCGTCGAGGGGACGCGCGAGCTCGTGCTCGCGGGCGACGCGGAGGAAGGCTCCGTCGTCGAGGTGGTCTTCCTGCACCTCGCGCCGGGCGTGCCCGAGCCGATCCGCTTCCTCGAGACCCGGCTCGACGTCGCGCGCTCGCCCTGACGGCGAAACGCTCGACGCGCCGTCGGTTATTCTGCCCCGTCCCATGCGCTCGGCGTCGGAGGACCGTGAGGACCGTGAGCCGTTCGCGGGGAGAACGATGCACCGCGTCAGCCTGCGACTCGCCCCCGCCCTCCTCGTCCTGTGCCTTCCTTCCGCCGCCGTCGCGGACGCGGCGGGCGTCGCGGCGCTCGCGACCTGGCTGAAGGAAGTCGAGCGCGGGAAGGTGGTCCTCGATCTGGACGCGGTCTCGGCCTTGAAACCGCTGCTCGCGGGCGCAGTCCTCGGAATCCTGGACGAGGAGCGGGTCGAGACGTCGGCGGCGGCCGGGCCGCCTCGGCCCGTGGACGGCGTGCTCCTGGACGTGGCGGCGCTCGACCTCGGAGCGCGGGTGACGAAGGTCGACGAGCGCGACCCGCGGGGCGCGTTCGCCCAGAAGGCGCGCGACAACGCGCGCGCGGCCCTGGTCGGACGGCTCCAGGGTCAGGAGGGCGAGCTCGTCCGCGCGTGGATCGCGGCGGGCGTGATCCCGAACACGAAGCAGACTGACGGGCGGCGGATCGCGGCCGTCGAAGCGCTGGCCGAGCTACGCGACGAGGGAACGCTCGAGCTCCTGTTCGAATGGGCGCTCGCGCGCAAGCCGGAGGGGCTCGCCGCGGCCGCGCGCGAGGCGCTGTGCGGCTGGCCCGATCGGCGCGTCACGGAGTTCTTTCTGGGCGCGACTTCGCTCGGTCCGACGCCGGGCAAGCTCGACGCGGAGATCCTCGCGCGCCACGTCGCGGCGATCGCCCCGGAGTTGAGCGAGGCGGATCACCTGCTCGTGCTGGAACGCGTGGGGCTGCACCTCTCGGCCGACGACTGGCGCGAGGCCGCGCGCGCCCTGGGATTGCTGCGCTCGCTGGAGACCGACGCGGCGTATCCGGTGTTGATCGACGCGCTCGAGACGTGGGCGGCGCGCCGCGCCGGGAAGAACGGTTCGAAGCGCGTCGAGAGTGATCTGGCCGATGAGCTGCAACGGCGCTCGGGGCGCGCGCTCGGCACGCACGCGGATCGCTGGCGGAACTGGTGGAGCCTGGTCGAGGAGGGCAAGGTGGCTCCGCCGCCGAAGCCCGAGGAGGAGCTCGAGCGCACCGAAGCCACCTTCTTCTCCCTGCGGCCCTCGTCGCAGAAGGTGACCTTCGTCATCGACCGCTCGGAGAGCATGTCCGCGCAGTTCGGCAAGGACGGACTCCGGACGCGCTACGAGGAAGCCGTCGAGCAGACGCTCAACTACCTGCGCGTGTCGGGTGAGGGCACGTCGTTCAACGTGATCCTCTTCAGCAGCTCGAACCTGCGCTACAAGTCGCGCCTCCAGCAGGCGACCGCGCGCAACCTGGAATCCCTCGAGCGCTGGCTCCTGTACAACGGACCGGAGGGCGGCACGCTCCTGCGCGCGGCGGTGGAGCAGGCCCTCGAGCTCGATCGCGACGGCTCGGTGGACCTGTCGAAGCTCGAGTCGGACACGATCGTCGTCCTGTGCGACGGCGTGACCCACGAGGGCTCCGACTGGGTGGCTCCCACGCTCGACCGGATCCACGACCGCGCTCAGGTCGTGTTCCACTGCGTCCAGATCGGCAAGGAGGGCGACGGGACGCTGGAGGCCTTGAGCCAGAAGACCGGCGGGGACTACATACGGATCGTCCGTTGAGCTCCGCCGTGGGCGCGCGCGAGCGCGGGTCCGCACTTCCGATCGCTCGCGCCCCTCGATAGACTGCGCCCGAGTCCGCCGCAGAGCCCGCCTGCATCGTAATAAAGGAAGGCCGCTCGCCCCCGTTCCCACCTGGAGGCGCTCCCCGCGAGCACGCGTTCGCGGTGTGCCCGCAGCGATTCTCCCCCTCCGCCATGCTGTCCGCCTACGCCCCCGTTCTGGTCCTCCTGGCGCTCGTGGTCGGGTTCGCGGTCGGCAACGTCGTGCTCTCGGAGGCAGTCGGGCGCTTGCGCCGCGCCGTGACGAAGGGCGCCGCCTACGAGTGCGGCATGGAGCCCTTGGGCAACGCGCGGCTGCGCCTCTCGATCCACTTCTACCTGTTGGCGGTCTTGTTCATCGTCTTCGACGTGGAGACGCTCCTGCTCGTTCCCTGGGCGGCGTCCGCGCGGGCCTTCGCGGAGGCGGGCGTGGGCGGGCCGGTCTTCGCGCAGGTCGCGCTGTTCTTGTTCGTGCTCGGGCTCGGGCTCGTCTACGAGTGGCGCAAGGGAGGGCTCGAGTGGGATCGTTGACCCGAGCCGACGACCGGGCCGCGACCGGGTTCCTCGCGACGCGCGCCGAGGCGCTCGTCAACTGGGGGCGCAAGAACAGCCTGTGGCCCATGCCGCTCGGCCTGTCGTGCTGCGGCATCGAGGTGATGGCGATCATCGGACCGAAGTTCGACATCGCGCGCTTCGGCGCCGAGGCGGCGCGCTTCTCCCCGCGCCAGTGCGACCTACTCATCGTCGCCGGCACGCTCACCTGGAAGATGGCGCAGGCCTGCCGGACGATCTACGACCAGATGCCCGATCCGAAGTGGGTCATGGCGATGGGCGTGTGCTCCTCGACGGGCGGGATGTACGACTCCTACGCGGTGGTGCAGGGCGTCGACTCGATCCTGCCGGTGGACGTGTACGTGCCCGGCTGTCCGCCGCGCCCCGACGCGGTCATCGACGCGGTGCTGAAGCTCCAGAAGCAGATCGAGCGCGAGCACCCGCTGCGCCGCATCGTGAAGGGACCCGAAACTCCCGTGGACGACGAGGGCACGGGGCGGCTCTCGTATCCGCCCAATCACTCGATCGCGAAGGGCACCCTCGACCTGCACCCGCACGATCCCGACCACATGCACGCCGAGGAGCGGAGCTGATGGCCGTTCCCGAAGTCTCCGTCGGCGGGGACGCCGCCGGCAGCCAGGACGCCACCGAGCGCATCGAGTCGGCGCTCGCGGGCGTGCCCCACCGCTGGATCGTGCCGAAGGACGGCATGCCGGCCGTAGGCGTCGTGCGCGAGCACGCAGCGGAGGTTCTCGAACGGCTCGAGGGGGTCGGCCGCTTCGAGTGCAACACGTTCGTCACCGCGATCGACCACTACCCCGCGGAGCCGCGCTTCGAGCTCGTCTGGCAGCTCTTGTCCTTGACGCACGTCGACCGCGTGCGCGTTTCGCTCTTCCTGGCGGAGGGCGAGAGCGCGCCCACCTGCACGCATCTGTGGCCGGGCGCCGCCTTCTCCGAGCGCGAGTGCTACGACATGTTCGGCATCCGCTTCGAGGGGCACGCGAACCTGAAGCGGCTGCTCATGCCCGACGGCTACGGTCACCACCCGTTGCGCAAGGACTTCCCCCACCAGGGCATCCAGCCCGACCGCCTCTACCGCGAGTGGGACGCCGCGCGCCGGCGCGAGTGGCAGGAGGAAGCGCGGTGACGACGACGCGGACCTTCGAGTACGCCCCGAACACGCCAGGGGCGGAAGTCACGGAGCGCGACGATCCCATGCAGGGCGAGCTGATGCAGCTCAACGTGGGACCGCAACATCCGGCGACGCACGGGGTGCTGCGCCTCGTGATCGACATGGACGGCGAGATCATGCGCGGCGTCGAGCCCGTGGTCGGCTACCTGCATCGCGGCAAGGAGAAGAGCTGCGAGAGTCTGGGCTGGGCGAAGTTCTTCCCCCACACGGACCGGTTGGACTACGTCCAGCCGCTGATGAACAACATCGGCTACGCCCTGGCGCTCGAGAAGCTGGCCGGCATCGAGGTGCCCGAGCGCGGGCAGATCGTGCGCGTGCTCCTGATGGAGGTGAGCCGCATCGCGGCGCACCTGATCTATCTCGGCACGACCGGCATCGACCTGGGCGCGGTGACGATGTTCTTCAACACGTTCAAGGAGCGCGAGAAGATCTACTCGATCCTGGACGCGTACACCGGTCACCGGATGAACAACACCTACGTCCGGATCGGCGGCGTGTACGCCGACGTGGACGAAGGCGTCGAGCGACTCGTGCGCGAGTTCCTGGAGCAGTTCCCCGCGCAGGTGGACGAGTTCGAGTCGCTGCTCACGAGCAATCGCATCTGGTACGACCGCAACCGTGACGTGGGCGTGCTCACGGCCGAGGAGGCCATGGCCTGGTCGCTCACCGGACCGAACCTGCGCGCCAGCGGCGTCGAGCTCGACCTGCGAAAGAGCGAGCCGTACTCCGGCTACGGGGACTACGACTTCGAGGTCCCCGTCGGCACCGTGGGCGACTGCTACGACCGCTACCTCGTGCGCGTGGAGGAGATGCGCCAGTCGGCCCGCATCGCCCTCCAGGCGCTCAAGCGCCTGGGACAAACGGCCGGCGGCGAAGTCCTCGCCGAAGACCGCCGCTACGTGCTCCCGCCGCGCACGCGCGTGCTGACGTCGATGGAGGAGCTGATCCACCAGTTCAAGATCGTGACGGACCTGCGCCTGCCCAAGGGCGAGGCGTACCAGGGCATCGAGTCGAGCAAGGGCGAGCTCGGCTTCTTCGTCGCCTCCGACGGGACGAGCCGCCCGCTGCGCTGCCACATCCGCGCGCCGGGGCTCATGAACGTGCAGGTGATCCCGCTGCTCGCCGAGGGACGGCTGCTCTCCGACATGGTCGCCATCATCGGGAGCCTCGACTTCGTCATGGGCGAGGTGGATCGCTGATGGCGCTGCCCGAAGCCCTCGTGCGCGAGTTCGACGAGCTCGCCACGCACTATCCCGAGCGCCGCGCCGCGCTGATCCCCGCGCTGCACCGCTGCCAGGAGGAACTCGGCGGCTGGATCTCGCCCGAGACCATGGAGGACGTCGCCCTCTACTTCGACCTCGAGCCGGTCGAGGTGTACGGTGTCGTCTCCTTCTATCCGATGTTCCGCCTGCGCCCGCCCGGCCGCCACGTCGTGAGCGTGTGCCACAACGTCTCGTGCGACTTGCGCGGCGCGCGCGACGTCCTCGCGCGCGTGTGCGCGGTCACCGGCGCCGAGAAGGGCGCGACCTCGCCGGACGGGAAGTTCACGGTCGTGACCGTCGAATGCCAGGGAGCCTGCGCCAACGCGCCCATGTTCGACCTCGACGGGACCTACCACGAGGACCTCACGCTCGACGACGTCGAGCGCATCCTGGGAGGTCTCGCGTGACGCGGCATCCGACCTACCTCCTCGACCGGGCGCAGCTCGAGCGCTCGCACACGCTGGACGCCTACCGCTCGGGGGGGGGCTACGAGACGCTGGCGAAGGTCCTGCGCGATCCCAGCGCTCCGGCGCAGGTGATCGAAGAGCTCAAGGACTCCGGCCTGCGCGGCCGCGGCGGCGCCGGTTTCCCCACCGGCCTGAAGCTCTCCTTCATGCCCGATCCCGCGAAGGACCCGCGCCCGCGCTACCTCGCGGTCAACGCCGACGAGTCCGAGCCGGGGACCTGCAAGGACCGCGTGCTCATGCGCGACGATCCGCACGGCCTGATCGAGGGGATTTTGATCGCCTGCTACGCGATCCGCGCCCAGGCGGCCTACGTCTACGTGCGCGGCGAGTACCGCCTGGAGCACGATCGCGTCGCCGCGGCGGTCGCCGAGGCGCGCGAGGCGAACCTGGTCGGGAAGAACGTGCTCGGCTCCGACTTCTCGTGCGAGATCTGGATGCACAAGGGCGCCGGCGCCTACATCTGCGGCGAGGAGACGGGGCTCATGGAGAGCCTCGAGGGCAAGCGCGGTTACCCGCGCCCGAAGCCGCCGTTCCCCGCCGGCTCCGGGCTGTGGAAGAGCCCGACGACGGTCAACAACGTCGAGACCTTGTTCAACATCCCGTTCATCGTGGCGCGCGGCGCGAAGTGGTACCGCACCATGGGGACGGAGAAGAGCCCGGGCAACTTCCTGTGCGGCATCTCCGGCCACGTCGAGCGACCCGGCGTCTACGAGGTGCCGCTCGGCATCAGCGCGCGCGAGATCCTCGAGGAGTACGCCGGCGGCGTGTGGAAGGGTCGCGAGCTCAAGGCCTGGATCCCCGGCGGCAGCTCGACCGGACTGCTGCCCGCCTCGACGCTCGACACGCGCATGGACCACGACTCGCTCAAGGCGGCCGGCTCGATGCTCGGGACCGGCGCGATCATCGCGCTCGACGAGACGGCCTGCGTCGTGCGCGCCTCGGAGGTGATCGCGCGCTTCTACGACCACGAGAGCTGCGGGCAGTGCAGCCAGTGCCGCGAGGGCACGCAGTGGCTGTACCAGATCCTGCACCGCATCGAGAACGGCAAGGGCCGCGCGGAGGACGTCGAGCTGCTCTCGAGCCTCGCGAACGGCATGGCGCCCGGGAAGACGATCTGCGCGCTGGCCGACGCGGCCGCGATCCCCACGCACGCGCTCGTGCGCCACTTCCGCGCGGACCTCCTCGAGCACGTGACTCTCGGCCGTTGCCCGCACGGCGCCGGACACGGCGCGTCGGCCACGGCCGAGCGCGAACCGGCGGAGGCCAGCGCGTGACGAAGATCCTGATCAACGGACGCGAGGTCGAGGTCGACCCGGCGAAGCCGCTCATCCACGCGCTGCACGGAAACGACGCGAACGTCCCGATGTACTGCTACCACCCCGGGCTCACGCCCGTGGGCTCGTGTCGCATCTGCCAGGTCGAGGTGCAGCAAGGGGACACGCCGCCGCGCGTCGTCGTCGCGTGTCGGACGCCCGTGGCCGAGGGAATGCGCGTCTTCCCCGACTCGGACAAGGCGCGCGAGGTGCGCCGCGAGTGCCTGGAGTTCCTGCTCAAGAACCATCCGCTCGACTGCCCGATCTGCGACAAGGCGGGCGAGTGCGATCTCCAGGATTACGCCTTCGAGGAGGGCCAGTCGGAGGGACGCACGGTCGAGCCGCGCCGCAAGCTCGAGAAGCGCAAATCCCTCGGCGACGTGATCGTGCTCGACGAGGAGCGCTGCATCCTGTGCAGCCGGTGCGTGCGCTTCATGGACGAGATCCCGAAGACACCGCAGCTCACGGTGGCGGGCCTGGGCTCGCACTCGGTCATCTCGACCTTCATGGATCGGCCGCTCAGCGGGAACTACCAGGGCAACCTCGCGGACGTCTGCCCGGTCGGCGCGCTGACGACCAAGCCGTTCCGCTTCCAGGCGCGCGTGTGGAACCTCGTGAAGTCGCCCGGCACCTGCGGCGAGTGCAGCCGCGGGTGCTCGGTGACGAACGAGACGCTGCGCGTGGGCGAGCTCAAGCGCATCCGCCCGCGCTACAACCCGGAGGTCAACGATTGGTGGATGTGCGATCGCGGCCGCTTCGCGATCGAGCGCCATACCCGCGTGAACCGGCTGCAGGGCGGGCTCGTGCGCGGGGGGCGCGGACTCGAGCCGGTCGAGGTGGCGGACGCCCTCGAGCGCGCGGCCGGCGTGTTCGCCACCCAGGGACCGACGCTGGTCGTCGCCTCGCCGTGGATCACGGTCGAGGAGGGCGAGCGCCTGCTCGCGCTGGCGCGCGAACTCGGCGCCGAGGCGACCTTCGTCTCGCCGCCGCCGAACGGCCTGGCGGACGACATCCTGCACACCGGCGACCCGTGCCCGAACCGACGCGGCCTCACCGAGCTCGGCTTCGCGCCGGTCGAGGCGGCGGCGCTGCTCGAGCGCTTGGCGACGGCCGAGAGCGCGCTGCTCGTCGGCGAGCGCGTCGTCGAGCTCCTCGGCACGGACGGCCTGATGGAATTGCCCGCGTCGCTGCGCCTCGTCGTGCTGGACCTCTTCGCGTTGGAGGCCCCGGCCAACAAGGTCTCCATCGGCGTGCCGAGCTCGCTCGAGCGCACCGGCACGTGGATCAACGTCGACGGCGTGCGCGGCCGCCTCGGCATCGCGCGGCCGCCGGGCGGCGTGGCCCCGCTCACGGAGACGCTCGATCTCCTGCGGGCGAAGCTTCGTGAGACGACGCGCGCGCACGCGAAGATCGCGACCGGAGGCGCGCGCTGATGGGCGCCGAAACACTCACGGCCGCCGCGGAGACCTCGGGCGAGCTCCCGCTGCTCGTCGTCTGGCTGATCAAGGCCGGCCTGATCTACGGCGGCCTGCTCGCGTCGGCGGCGCTGATGACGCTCGCCGAGCGCAAGGTCTCGGCTTGGATCCAGTACCGCATCGGACCCAACCGCGTGGGACCCTTCGGGCTCTTGCAGCCCCTCGCCGACGGCGTGAAGTTCATCTTCAAGGAAGAGGTCGTGCCCGACGGCGCGAACCCGCTCATGTTCCGCCTCGCGCCGATCTTGTCGGCGGCTCCCGCGATGATGGCGATCGCCGTCGTTCCGTTCGCCGGCGAGGTGACGATCGGCGGGCTCGCGTTCGGCAACCTCTCGATCACCGATCTCGACATCAGCGTGCTCTACGTGGCGGTGCTCACCGGCCTCGGCGTGTACGGCGTCATCCTCGGCGGCTGGAGCAGCAACTCGAAGTACTCGCTCTTGGGCGGGATCCGCGCCTCGGCGCAGATGGTGAGCTACGAGCTCACGCTGCTCCTCTCCGTGCTGGCGGTCGTCGTGACCAACGGCAGCCTGGACCTGCGCGCCATCGCGGCCGATCAGACCGCGACCGGCCTGTGGAACGCCTTCCTGCAACCGGTGGCGTTCGTCCTGTTCGTCGTCGCCATGTTCGCGGAGACGAACCGCCACCCGTTCGACTTCGCGGAGTGCGAGCCCGAGCTCGTGGGCGGCTTCCACACCGAGTACTCCTCGATGAAGTTCGCCCTGTTCTTCCTGGGCGAGTACTGCGCGATGATCGTCATGGCGTGCCTCGCGACGACCTTCTTCCTGGGCGGCTCGGCGGTGCCGTTCTGGGCGAGCGCGCCGTGGTTCGTCGAGCTCCCCTGCTTCATGATCAAGGCGGGGATGTTCCTGTTCCTGTTCCTGTGGGTGCGCTGGACGCTGCCGCGCTTCCGCTACGATCAGCTCATGGCGCTCGGCTGGGGCGTGATGTTGCCGCTCGCGCTCACGAACCTGTTCGTGACGGGCGCGGTCGTCGGACTCGGCTGGCACCCGCTCCTCATCCCCGTCCTGGCCTTGGCCGCCCTCGTACCGCTCGTGCTCTTCCTGGGGCGCGGGCGCGCCGGAGCGGCCGCGCTCACGGGCGAGAGCGCGACCTCCTGACTCCGCTCACCATGGTCATCGTCAAGCGCAAGGAGCTCTCGTTCTGGGAGCGGCTCTACCTTCCGGAGGTCTTCCGCGGCCTCTCCGTGACCATGCGCGCCATCTTCCGCCGGAAGATCACGCGCCAGTACCCCGAGGAGCCCCTGCCGACGACCGCCGTGACGCGTGGCCAGCCGCGGCTCGTGGTCAACGAGGACGGCACCATCCGCTGCGTGTCGTGCGGACTGTGCGAAGCCGCGTGCCCGGCCTACGCGATCACGATCGACGGCCAGGAGACCGACCGGTTCATCGAGCGCGAGCCCAAGCGCTTCGACATCGACATGCTGCGCTGCATCCTGTGCGGCTTCTGCGAGGAGGCGTGCCCCAAGGACGCGATCTTCATGAGCAACGAGCTCGAGCTCGCCGACTTCTCGCGTCAGGCGCTCGTGTACGGCATCGAGAAGCTCAAACGACCTGCGTCCGCGCTGCGGAGCCGGATCGACTACGTCTACAAGCTCAACGACCGGTGGCACAACTCCTCTTCTACCTCCTGAGCGCCGCGGCGATCGCCTTCGGGGTCGGCGTCGTCGCTTCGAAGAGTCCCATGAAGAGCGTGCTCTCGCTCCTCGGGAGCTTCGTCGCGTTGGGCGTGATCTACCTCCTGGCGGGCTTCCAGTTCCTGGCCGCCGCCCAGCTCCTGGTCTACGCCGGAGCGATCCTCGTGCTGTTCTTGTTCGTGATCATGCTGCTCGACATGAGCAACCTCGAGGCGCTCGTCGAGCATCCCACCACCTCGCTCGGGCACACGCGCGTCGCCGTCGCCGCCGTCTCGGCGGGAGTCCTGGGGATCGCGGCGATCCTGGGCGCGGGCACGCTGGAGGCGAGCGCCGCGTCGACCATGCCCGACGGCGGGTACGACCGGATGGAGTGGATCGCGTCCTTGTTCTTCAGCCGCTACATGCTCCCCTTCCAGGCCTCGGCGCTGCTCCTGCTCGTCACGATGATCGGCGTGCTCGTGCTCGCCAAGCGCGAGCGCCGCGTGCGGAGCGGGATCCGGAGAGTCGAGGCGTGAGCATCCAGAACGAGCACCTGCTCGTCCTCGCCGCGATCCTGTTCGCGATCGGCGTGGCGGGCTTCCTCCTGCGGCGCAACGCGATCATCGTGCTCGCGAGCATCGAGCTCATGCTCAATGCCGCGAACCTGACGTTCGTGGCCGGCAGCCGCGTGCATTCGACGGCCGCCGCCGTGAACCTCGAGGGCCCGGTCTTCGCGGTCTTCGTGATCCTCGTCGCCGCGGCCGAGGCGGCCGTGGGGCTCGCACTCGTGATCGCGCTCTATCGCCTCGGGCAGACCGTCGACCTCGAATCGCTGAACGAGCTCAAGGGATGAACAGGCTCTGGCTGATTCCGTTCCTCCCGCTGCTGGGCAGCGTGCTGTGCGGCATCGTGCACTTCGTCACGCTGCGCGCCCGCCGCGACGACGCGCGGGCCGCCGGTCCCGCGTTCCTCGCCGGACCGATCGCCTGCGGCGCGGTCCTCGGCGCGCTGCTGGTCGCCGTGTCGGCGATGTTCTCGGAGGGCATCGCGCAGTACGGCCGCGCGCAGAGCGACGCCTGGTCGTGGATCGACGTCGGGATCGTCCCGCACACGGGCGACCGGCTCACGATCGAGCTCTCGATGGTCTTCGACCGCCTGTCCTCCGTTCTGACGCTCGTCATCACCGGCGTGGGCCTCCTGATCCACGTCTACTCGACCGGCTACATGAAGGGCGATCCTGGGTACGCCAAGTTCTTCGCGTACCTGAACCTGTTCGTCTTCGCGATGCTGATCCTGGTCCTGTCCTCGAACCTGCTCGGCATGTTCGTGGGCTGGGAGGGCGTGGGCCTGTGCTCGTACCTCCTGATCGGGTTCTGGTACGAGCGGGGCGGGCCGGCCGAGGCCGGGCAGAAGGCCTTCGTCGTGAACCGCGTCGGCGACGCGTGCTTCCTGCTCGGGAGCTTCCTGCTCGTCGGCCTGTTCGGCTCCCTCGACTTCGCCGACATGACGCGCGGCGTACAGGAGCTGCTCTACGACCCCGCTGCGCGCTCGACCCTCACGCTGGCCGCGCTGCTCCTGTTCGGCGGCGCGTGCGGCAAGTCGGCGCAGTTCCCGCTGTTCACCTGGCTCCCGGACGCCATGGCCGGTCCCACGCCCGTGTCGGCCCTGATCCACGCCGCGACGATGGTCACGGCGGGCGTCTACCTCGTCGTGCGTCTCTCTCCCCTCTACGCGGCGGTGCCGAGCGTGCTCGCGGTGATCGGGTGCGTCGGCGCGCTCACGGCGCTCATCGGCGCGTCGAGCGCGCTCCTGCAGCGCGACGTCAAGAAGGTCCTGGCCTACTCGACCGTCAGCCAGCTCGGCTACATGTTCCTGGCGCTCGGCGTGGGCGCGTGGAGCTCGGCCATCTTCCACCTCGTCACGCACGCGTTCTTCAAGGGGCTCCTGTTCCTCGGCGCGGGCAGCGTGATCCACGGCATGCACGACGAGCAGGACATGTACAAGATGGGCGGCTTGAGGCGGCACATGCCGCGCACCTGGCTCACGTTCGTGTGCGGCGCCGCCGCCCTGTCGGGTCTCCCGCTCACGAGCGGCTTCTTCTCGAAAGACGAGATCCTCGCCCACACCTTGGGCGGCGGCGGGCTCTTCGTCGCGCTGTGGCTCGTGGGTCTGTTCTGCGCCGCGCTGACGGCCTTCTACACCTGGCGCATGGTCGCGCTCGTCTTCCACGGCCGCGAGCGTTTCGACGCGGCGCGCGTGCACCCGCACGAGTCGCCCGTCTCGATGACGGCGCCCCTCGCGGTGCTCGCGCTGCTGTCCGTCTTCGGGGGCGCGCTCGGGCTGCCGGCGGTCTTCCACGCTCGGAACGCGATCGAGCACTGGCTCGAGCCCGTGACCGCGGCGGCCGACCTGCTCCTCTTCCGCGGCCAGGAGCATGCTCCGTCGCACGCGCTCGAGTGGGGACTCCTGGGCCTCGGTTCCGCGATCGCCCTCGTCTTCGCCCACCGCGGCTTCCACGCCTACGTGAGCGGGCCTGGAGCCGACGAGCGCCTGTACCGCGCGAAGCCCGCGGGCGCCGCGTTCCTCTTCGACGCCTGGCGCGTCGACGCGCTGTACCGGCGGCGGATCGTGCTGCCCCTGAAGCTCTCCGCGTTCCTCGTCGCGACCCTGGTCGACCAGTTCGTCGTCGACGGCGCGGTGAACGGCGCGGCGCACCTGACGCGCGGGCTCGGCCGCCGGCTGCGAAAGATCACCGACGGGAGCGTGCGCAACTACGCCCTGTGGATGGGCGCCGGCGCGGCGCTCCTGCTCCTCGCATGGAGGACCCTCTAGATGCTCGTCGCGCTCCTGACCCTGCCGCTCGCGGGCGCGCTCCTGTTGCTCTTCGTGCCGGGAGCGAATCGCTCGCTCCTGCGGCTCGTCGCGCTCGCAACGACGCTGGTGGTGGCCGGGCTCGGCATCGCGCTCTTCGCGCGCTTCGACGGATCGACGGGCGGCGTCCAGAACGCTGCGTTCACGGCGTGGTTCGTCCTGCCGGGACCCGGGAAGGGCATTCCCGTGCACCTGTCGCTCGGCGTCGACGGCCTCTCGATCCTGATGGTCGCGCTCACGTCGGTCCTGATGCCGATCGTGATCCTCTCGACCTGGGGACACGTCCTGGAGCGCGTGAAGGAGTTCCTGGTCTGGATGCTCGTCATGCAGGCCGGCATGCTCGGCGTGTTCCTCGCGCTGGACCTGGTGCTCTTCTACTTCTTCTGGGAGGTGAGCCTGGTCCCGCTGTACTTCATCGTCGGCATCTGGGGCGGTGAGCGGCGGCTCTACGCGACGGTCAAGTTCTTCCTGTACACGCTCGCGGGCAGCCTCGTGATGCTCGTGGCCGTGATCTGGCTCGCCTACGCCACCGGCACGACGGACGTCGGCGCGCTGCGCGTCCTCGCCGCGCGTCTGCCGCTCGACACGCAGAGCTGGCTCTTCTTCGCCTTCGCCCTGGCCTTCGCGATCAAGGTGCCGCTCCTCCCCTTCCACACGTGGCTCGCCGACGCCCACACGGAGGCGCCGACGTCGGGCTCGGTCGTGCTGGCGGGCGTGCTGCTGAAGATGGGGACCTACGGGCTCCTGCGCTTCTGCATCGAGCTGTTCCCGCGCGCCGCGGTCGAGTGGGGACCGCTGTTCATGGCCGTCGGAGCGCTCGGGATCGTCTACGGCGCGTTCCTGGCCATGGCGCAGAACGACGTGAAGCGGCTCATCGCGTGCTCGTCGGTGAGCCACTTGGGCTACGTCGTGCTCGGCATGTTCGCGCTGACCCAGGCCGGTCTGCGCGGGGGCGTGCTCCAGATGGTGAACCACGGGCTCTCCACGGGCCTGCTCTTCCTGCTGGTCGGCATGATCTACGAGCGCCGCCACACGCGCGCGATCGACGCCCTCGGCGGGATCGCGTCGAGCATGCCCGCGTTCGCCTTCTGCTTCGTGTTCGCCGTGCTGTCGAGCGTCGCTCTGCCGGGCCTCAACGGCTTCGTGGGCGAGTATCTAATCCTTTTGGGCGCCTTCCAGGCGAGTCCGATCTGGGCGACGCTCGGAGTGCTGGGCGTGATCTTCGGCGCCGTCTACCTGCTCTCGGTCACGCGGCGCGTGATCTTCGGCCCCATCGTGCACGAGGCGAACGCGAAGCTTCGCGACATGAACGGCCGCGAGCTGGGCCTGTGCGTGCCGATCCTCGTCCTGTGCGTGTGGATCGGCGTGGCGCCGAACGCGTTCCTCGGGAAGCTCGACGGCTCGATCGACGCGCTCGTGCTGCGCCTCGACGACGCGCGGGTGGCGCTGGCGGCCGAGCGCGAACGCCCGGCCGTGGCGCACGCCGAAGAGGCGCCGCCGCGCGGCTCGGAGGACGCGCGATGATCGAAGAGCTCGACTTCGCGGCGCTCTTCTCGCCCGCGGCCTGGATCGCGCTCGCCCCGCTCATCGCGGTGTCCGCGGGCATGCTGCTCTTGCTCGTGGCCGAGGTGATCGACGCGCTGCGACCCCTGCGGACCTTCATCTTCCTCGGATCGCTCGCCGCGGCCGGCGCCTGTGAAGCGCGCATCCTCGCCGGCTCTCCCGAGCTCGAAGCGGCGCGCGGGATCGTGCTCGACGGGACGCTCTCCGCCGATTCGACGAGCGCGCTGTGGGGCCTCGTCTTCCTCGCCGCGACCGCCCTCGCGTTCGCCTTCGGTCACGGCTTCTACCGTGGCGGCGAAGCGCGCCACAAGGCCGAGCACGACCTGCTCATGCTGTGCGCGCCGCTGGGCATGATGATCATGGCCGGCGCGCAGGACCTCGTGCTCTTCTTCCTGGGCCTCGAGCTGCTGTCGATCCCGCTGTACGTGCTGGCGGCCTTCCAGCGCGACCGCGCGGCGTCGGTGGAAGCCGGGATCAAGTACTTCCTGCTCGGCGCGTTCGGCTCCGCGCTCTTCGTCTACGGCGCGGCGCTCCTGTACGCCGACACGGGCTCGCTCTCGCTCGTCGTCCTGCGCGGAAGCTTCGACGCCGAGGCCGCGAGCACGCTGGCGCAGGCGGGCGTCGCGCTCTTGGTCGCGAGCCTGTTCTTCAAGCTGTCGGTGTTCCCCTTCCACCTGTGGGTGCCCGACGTCTACCAGGGCAGCCCGACGCCCGTGACGGCGCTCATGGCCGCGGGCACGAAGGGCGCCGCGATCGCCTTCCTGCTGAACGCGTCGTTCCTCATGCCGTCGGGCGCGGCGCGGCTCGTGGGCGCGATCGCGCTCGTCACGGTGGGCGTCGGTTACCTCGGCGCGCTCGTGCAGGACGACTTGAAGCGCATGCTCGCCTACTCCGGAGTCGCGAGCGCCGGCACGATCCTGCTCGTGGTGGCGGGCGTGCTCGCCGCGCCCGCGGAACTCGAAGGCGCGGCCCGCACGGCGGCGCTCTACTACATGGGCGCGTACGCCTTCGCGATCGTCGGCGCGTTCGGTCTGGTCGGGATGCTCGAGCGCGAGGACGAGCGCTTCACGCGCCTCGCATCCCTCGCGGGCCTCGCGCGCACGCGGCCCGGGTTGGCCGCGGCGCTTTCTCTGTTCGTGCTGTCCTTGGGCGGCATCCCTGCGACGGGCGGCTTCCTCGGGAAGTGGTTCGTGTTCGCCGTGCTCGTGCGCGCCGACATGGTCGGCTTCGCCGTCGTCGCGGGGCTCTTCTCCGTGATCGCCCTGGCCTTCTACCTGCGGATCATCGTGACGATGTGGATGCAGCCCTCCGCCGAAGGCGCGGCTGCCTCGAGCGCGCGCCCGCTCTTCGGGAGCGTCGCGATCGCCCTGTGCGTCGCGGGCGTCCTCGCCACGGGACTACTGCCGCAACTCTTCCTGCCCGGGTAGCCTGTCGCGCATGTCGACGGCCGAGCTGCTGAGCGTGGGAGCGATCTCGTCCCTGGTCGCGTGGTCGGTGAGCGCGTGCGCGAAGCCCTCTCCGCAGCCGGCCGTACCCGCGCCGATCGAAGAGCCCGCGATCGAGACACCGGCGCCGATCGAGACGACCACGCCGCCTATCGAGACGCCCGCGCCGCGGGACGAGATCCAGTGGACCCAGGCACAGCTCGAGGAGCTCAGCCTCGAGATCATGGCCGACCTCGAGCGCCTGCGCGGCGAGAAGTTCCTGCGCCCCGTGGCGGTCAAGGTCAGCACCAAGGCCGAGCTCGTCCAGTACATCAAGCAGCGCGAGGCCAAGACCGAGACGACCGAGAAGCTCGCGGCCGACGCGATGATCGGGAAGATGCTCGGCGTCGTTCCGCACGAACTGGACCTGCGCGCGAAGGTCCACGAGCTGCTCGAGGCGCAGGTCGGCGGTTTCTACGACCCCGACGCGGACTCGTTCAGCCTGATGGAGACGCTGCCCGTGCCGCTCACCAAGATCACGCTCGCGCACGAGCTCGACCACGCGCTCGACGACCAACTCTTCGACATCGACGGCACGCTGGAGCGCCTCGGCAAGGACAGCGACGCGATCTACGCCTACTGGGCGGTCGTCGAGGGCTCCGGCACGGCCATGATGATGCAGTGGATGCGCGACGCGAAGGACGGGCTCGACATGAGCTCGCTCTCCGAGAAGCAGTTCCAGGACCTGAGCTCGATGGCGGGCTCTCCCGACTGGCTGTGGAAGCCGATGATGGCCGTCTACTCGGCCGGCGCGAGCTTCCTGGCCAAGACCGACTCGTTGCTCGCGGCCATGGCCCAACCGCTCGAGGGCTCGGCCGTGCGCGCGGCGTTCACGGATCCGCCGCGCTCGACGGAGCAGGTGCTGCACCCGGAGAAGTACTGGGACGAGGACGCGCGCGACGAGCCCCGGCGCATCACGGTCGACGCCGCGAAGCTGAGGTCGGGCTGGACGGTGCTGCGCGAGGACACGCTCGGCGAGCTCCTGATCGCGATCGTCACGACGCCGCGCGCGGGGGGCGACGAGATCGACTTCGCGAATCCGATGGCGATGCTCGGCATCGAGTTCACGAACGAGGTGTCGAGCGGCTGGGGCGGCGATCGCCTGGTGCTGGCCGGCAAGGGCGACGCGCGCGTCCTTGTCTGGCTGACCGTGTGGGACAGCACGCGCGACGCCGGCGAGTTCTTCGGCGCCATGCACCAGCAGATGCCGGGGCTGGTGGCGGCGGCCGAGGCGCTCTCGGGCTCGGAAGACCCGAACTTCGGCGCGAGCCTCGATTACGGCGAGGACGAGGACGCGGTCGTCGTGACGGTGCGCGTCCGCGCGAGCCGCAGCGATGCGAACCGCGTCACGCGAGGCCTCGAGTTCACGCTGGACGGCTGAATCGAGCGCGCCACGCGACTTCCCGGGTTCGACGGCGCGCCACAGCGAGCGAACGTGAACACGCGGCGCCTCCTTTCGAGGAGCGCGGTTCGCTCGACGCGCTTGCTCGCCATTCCGCCCCGAACGAGAAGGGGCCCGCACCGGGTGCAGGCCCCTTCCGTTCGCAGCCGTGCAGGACGGGTTACTTCAGCTTCTCCCAGTACTCCGCGGGCATGTCGTGGGCGATCTTCAGGGCGCCGTTCGCGCCGCCGTACATCGCTTCCTCGACGCGCATGACCTTGCCGCCGCCCAGCATCTCGTGCATGTGCTCCTCGATGGCGACGTCCAGGTTCTTGATCTGGCTGCCGCCGCCCGCAAGCAGGACGCGGTTCTTCAGCCGCACCTGGAAGTCGGGATCGAAGGTGGCGACGAGCTTGCCGAGACCCTCGACGATGGGCCCGACGATCGAGGTGCAGGCCTGGCGCATGATGTCGGTCAGGTCGTACGGCATCGGCTTGCCGTTGACGGGCAGCTCGACCTTCACGCGCTGCATGTCCTTGGAGACGCTGGAGAACTTCTCCTTGATCGCCTTGATCATGTGGACCGTGAACTGGGCTTCCGGGTGCTCGGCCTTGACCAGGCGCACGAGCTCGTTGTCGACGTGGTCGCCGGCGAAGGTGATCGTGATCTGGTCGGCGTCCTCCGGCATCGTGCCGTGCATCCGGCACAGGTCCGTCGTGCCGGCGCCGATGTCGATGACGAGCACGTCGTCGAGCATGTCGAGGCCGTACGCCACGGAGAAGGGCTCCGAGCACAGCATCACCGAGTCCACGGTCTCCTTGGCGGCCTTGATGATGGCTTCCTTGTTGTGGATCGAGGCCTGGGCCGGCGCGCCGATCACCGCGTAGATGAGCTCGTCCTTCCGGGGCTGGGCCCGGCGGATGATCTCGGCGATCAGGTCGCGCGCCGCGCGCAGGTTGCCCTTGCGCTCGAGGCCGTCCGACTCGCCGCAGTCGATGACGCCGTGCGCCAGCGGGCGGTAGAACTCGAGCGAGAGGCGCTTCTCGAGCGCTTCGTCGCCGAACAGGACGTCGCGCTTCAAGAGCTTGCGGCTGACGACGTCCTTCGGATAGCCGACGAACGACGCCACCGTCTCGCGGATCCCGTTGCTGGCCGACACGGACGTGCGCGACGTTCCCAGGTCGATGCCGAGGTACAGGACGCCGTGATCCTTGGTGGTGGTGACGGTCGCCTTGGCGCCCACGGAGGTCGGATCGTTCGGATTCACCTCGGTCTCCTCGTTTCTCTTGAACTCGTTCTTCTTGGACATGACTTCCCTCGAGTCGGATGGACTTCCTGGTGCTGTGGTGTTCTCGATGGAGAGAGCTCACCCTCCACGCATCTCCTCCGCGTGCTCCTCAGCCGTCGACCTTCTCCTGCAAGGCGAGGTTCGCCTCGAAGATCGCCGTCATCATCTCCTGCTTCGTTTCCAGCGAATCGTCGTCGGCCGAGAGCCCCTGGACGGTGCGATAGAGCGAAGCGACGCCGCCTTCGACGCCCTTCATCTTCGCCAGCCGCCGGATCTCCTCCTCGGTCCGGGTCAGCGATTCGGTGAGCTTCCTGATGCGGCGTTCGTAGTTGCCGACCTCCGCATCGTGTTCCTGGAGCTTGCCCTGTACCGCCTTGCTGCGCTCCTCGTGCACGCTGCGCAGGGCGATCTGCATGATCGCGTCCTGGATCTCGCGCAGTCCGGGAACGTCGCCCAGGCCCGCGAAGAGCGCGGAGATCTGATCGAGGAGCTGTCCGTCCAGCTCGGCGCCCGCCTCCTCCTTCGCCGCGATGAACTGCACGCGCTCCGTCTTCATCTCCTCGCGCCGCGTACCGAGCTCGCGCGTCAGGCGAGTGAGCTCGAGCCGCGCGTGCTCGCGCTGACGGAGGATCTGCTGGCGCGTGGCCTCGACTTCCTTGACGAAGTCGCTGACGGGCAGACCGCGCACGGCCTTTCCGTTGTTCTTGAGCAGGTGGATGAACCCGCGCTGCGCGAGGCCGGAAGCTTTCGCGAGCGAGCTCTCCTCCACTTCCCCGAACGTGCGCTTGACGGCGTGCCGCACGCTCGCCGCGATCACGGCCATGAGCCGCGCTTCCCCGATGTAGTTCAGGTTGCGCCCGCTCTCCTGCATCACCTTGCGGCGACCGGCGTCGTCCAGCGGGGCAGCGAGACCTTCGGTGTTGGTGGCGGGGTTCTGGCCGGACATCGGGGTGGGAACGCGGGTCGACTCCGCCGGAGGGCTGTCTGCCCGAGCGAAGTGGGCGATCCATCGACATTCGCCCGGACCGAGGTGAAGCTCGGAAGCGAGTTCGCGCGCGGTCCGATGCGACGCGCGAGCACGATGTCCGGACCGGCCGAGCGCGGCCGCCCGGAGCGCTCGCGCCGACACGACCGGAAACGATTGCCAGAACGACCGCTGCGCCCGGGTCGGGGATCGCCGTTCTCACAGGCTTCGGCGGAACGTCTCGGGCCGCCGCCCCGTGGCGGACGAAACGTCGGGACGCGTCCCCGCTAGGATGGGCGCCCCTGCACCCCTATCCGCCATGAGCCGAACGAACCCGTGGATCGCGTCCTTGCTCGTCCTCTGCGCCTGCTCCCAAGAGGCCGACCCCCCCGCCGCCTCCGCGGGGAGCGCCGCGACCGCCGAGGCCACGCCGGCGCCGGTGCGCGACTCTTGGTTCGAGTTCGACACGAACACCCACGACTTCGGCGACGTCTACGCCTCGGCGAAGCGCGAGACGACCTTCGCGCTCGTCGCCGCCGGCACGGAGGATCTGATCGTGGGCGAGGTCCAGCGCAGTTGCGGGTGCACGGAGGGCCAGCTCTTCGTGCTCGCCGAGGGGGGCGCGCGCTCGCCCTTCGAGCCCGGCAAGGCGTACGCCCCCGGCACGCGCTTCGAGCTCGACGCCTCGCTGAACACGCGCGGTCGCCAGGGCGAGCAGCTCCAACGCGTCCACCTGCGCATCGAGGGCCGTCCCGAGCCGCAGAGCTTCGAGCTCCACGCGTTCATCGTGACCTTCCTCGAGTTCGATCCGTTCGAGATCGTCGGTGCGACCACGCTCGAGGGCGCACGCGGTGAGTTCGTCGTGAAGAGCCGCGGCGGCGAACACTTCGTGCTCGACGCGCTCCGCGAGGTGCTCCCGGAAGAGCTCGACCTCGTGTTCACCCCCATCGAACCCGACGCGGGGGGCCGCTCCGACCGCTGGACGCTGGCCTTCACCATCGCCCCGGGAGTCCCGAAGGGTCCCTACAAGAGCAAGGTGATCCTCAAGACCGACGTCGTGAACACGGAGGCCGAGCCGCTCCCCGACGGATCCGAGCTCGTCCACATGGGCGAGCTCTGGGTCCGCACGGAGTTCCTGGGCGTGTTCGACATCCGCCCCGAGCGGCTCTCCTTCGGCCGGCTGGCGCCGGGCCAGGGCGTCACGAAGAAGGTCGTCGTCCGCAGCCGCGACGCAGCCTTCGACATGCAGGACGTCGAGGTGGCGGTGTTCGAGAAGAACGGCCAGGGCTTCCACGCCCACCAGGACGCCTTCCAGGTGAAGGCCGAGCCCATCGACCCCGGCAAGGCCTGGGAGGTCGAGATCAAGGTCGCCGACTTCCCCGTCGCGGGGAACTTCGACGGCATCCTCGGCATCCGCACGAACCACCGCTTCGAGCCCGAGATCGCGATCCAGTTCATCGGCACGGCGCCCGAGACCGCGGCCAACTGACCGGCCGCGACGAGCACCGGGCGATCTTTTGGCGCGCGCGAAGGCTCCGCGCGGACGGAGGGGCTCCGGTCCTTAGACTGGGCGGCCCGTTTCCGGCGGAGACCTCCCCATGGCGATCGATTTCGAAGCCGAGTTCGGCGTCAACGCCGGCTACGTCGAGTTGCTCTTCGAGCGCTGGCGCCAGGATCCGGCCGGCGTCGACGGCGAGTGGCGCACCGTCTTCGAGCGCCTCGATCCCGAAACCGCGGCCGCCGGCCGACAGAAGGTCGAGCCGCGCGCTCCGAGCGCCACGGCGACGCTCGAGCCGCCCGCCCGCTCGCCGCGCGCGAAGGAGGACGACGGCGCGCCGGACGGCCCCGCCGACGACGACGACTACGTCTACGAGCGCCTGATCGGCGTGAGCGCGCGCATCGCCGCCAACATGACGGCGAGCCTAGCGCTCCCCACGGCGACGTCCGTCCGGACCCTGCCGATGAAAGTGCTGGACGAGAACCGCCGCATCCTGAACGACCACATGCGCGTGCGCGCGCTGGGCAAGGCCTCGTACACGCACGTCGTCGCGTTCGCGCTCGTGCGGGCGCTCGCGGAGATGCCGAACCTCCAGAGCGCGTGCGTGGAGCAGGACGGCCGGCTCCACCGGCGCACGCCGAAGCACGTCAACCTCGGCCTCGCGATCGACGTCCCCGGGAAGGACGGCGGCGCCAGGACGCTCCTCGTGCCGAACATTCCGCGCGCCGAGGAGCTCGACTTCGGGCGCTTCCGCGCGGCCTACGAAGACGTCGTGGGGCGCGCGCGCGACGGCGCGCTCACGGCCGCGGACTTCCAGGGCACGACCGTCACGCTCACGAACCCGGGCGGCTTCGGCACCGAGCTCTCGGTGCCGCGCCTCATGCAGGGTCAGGGCCTGATCGTCGCGACCGGCTCGATCGGCGTGCGGCCCGAAGCGCGCCACATGGCGGCGGGCACGCTGGCGGAGCTCGCGATCGGCCCGGTCATGACCGTGACCTCCACCTACGATCATCGCGTCGTGCAGGGCGCCGAATCGGCGCTCCTCCTCGCGCGGCTCGAAGAGCTGCTCGAGGGCGCCGATCGCTTCTACGAGTCGATCTTCGGCGCCATGCGCGTCCCGTGGGCGCCGTGGAAGCCCGCCGTGGACGTGGGTTCGATCGCGCGCCGCGGCGCCGACGACCTCGAGGCACGCGTGTCGCAGCTCGTGAACGCCTACCGCGTGCGCGGCTGCCAGCTCGCCGACCTCGATCCCCTCGAGTACAAGCCGGACCCCCTGCCGTCCCTCGACCCGGGCTTCTACGGCTTCACGCTGTGGGACCTCGACCGCGAGTTCCTGACGGGCGGCATGGGCGGGAAGCCCAAGCTCACGCTGCGCGAGATCCTCGCCGTCCTGCGCGAGGCGTACTGCCGCCGCTGGACGATCGAGTACATGCACATCACGCCGCGCATCCCGAAGTTCTGGTTGCGCGACCGCATGGAGGAGAAGCGCCACGCCGACCAGTTCGACCACGAGCACCGCGTGCGCATCCTGACGCGGCTCTACCAGGCCGAGAACTTCGAGCGCTTCCTGCACACGCGCTACGTCGGCAACAAGCGCTTCTCGCTCGAGGGCGCCGACGTGCTCATCCCCGCCCTGGCCGAGCTGCTCGACCGCGCCGGCGAGCACGGCGTGGAGCAGGTCGTGATCGGGATGGCGCACCGCGGGCGGCTCAACGTGCTCGCGAACATCCTCGGCAAGTCCTACGGCCGGGTCTTCCGCGAGTTCCAGGGCGTCGTCCTGCCGCTCTCCTCCGAGGGCTCGGGCGACGTCAAGTACCACCTCGGCCAGCGCGGCACCTTCCGCACCGCCGGGGGGCGCGACATCGAGGTCGTGCTCTCCGCCAACCCGAGCCACCTCGAGGCCGTCGACCCGGTCGTGTGCGGCATGGTGCGCGGCTACCAGGACGAGCTCGAGGACTCCGCGCGCAAGCGCGTGCTCGGCGTCCTGATCCACGGCGACGCCGCCTTCTCGGGCCAGGGCGTCGTCGCGGAGACCCTGAACATGAGCGCGCTGCGCGCCTACGCGAGCGGCGGCACCGTGCACCTGGTCGTCAACAACCAGATCGGCTTCACGACCGGCCCGATCGACCTGCGCTCGACCTACTACTGCACCGACGTCGCGAAGAGCATCCAGGCGCCGATCCTGCACGCGAACGGCGACTACCCCGAGTCCGTCATGCGCGCCGTGCACGTCGCCGCGGACTACCACGAGGAGTTCGGCAAGGACGTCGTCATCGACATCGTCTGCTACCGCCGCTGGGGCCACAACGAGGGCGACGAGCCGGCCTACACGCAGCCCGTGCTCTACGCCAAGATCCGCGAGCACCCGACGGTGCGCGAGCACTACGTCGGGCTGCTCCTGCGGCGCGGCGACGTCGAGCGCGCGGAGGCCGAGGCCATCGGCCAGCGCTTCGACGAGGAGCTGCGCGCCGCGCTCGAGACCGTGCAGGCGGAGCCGCCGCGCGAGCTCGAGCTCGCGGAGCTCGTCGACCTCGCCGACGACGACCCCGACGACTGGTGCGACGCGAGCTCGCCCGACACCGGCGTGCCGCCCGAGCGCCTGATCGAGATCGTCGACCGCACGAACAAGATGCCCGACGGCCACGTCACGCACCCGAACCTCCTGCGCCAGCTTCGCCGCCGCGAGCGCATGGTGCGCGGCGAGACCGAGCTCGACTGGGGCTGCGCGGAGGTCGCGGCCTTCGGCTCGCTGCTCGAGGACGACGTCTCCGTGCGCCTCGCCGGCCAGGACTCGCGCCGCGGGACCTTCAGCCACCGCCACTCGGTGATCCGCGACCAGAAGACCGACGCCGACTGGATCCCCCTCGCCGCCCTCGCGCCAAAGGGCACGACCTTCGAGTCCTGGGACTCGCTGCTCTCCGAGGAAGCCGCGCTCGGCTACGAGTACGGCTACGCCCTCGCGCGCCCCGCGTCGCTCGTGCTGTGGGAGGCGCAATTCGGCGACTTCGTGAACGGCGCGCAGATCCCGATCGACCAGTTCCTCGTCTCCGGCGAGGCCAAGTGGAAGCAGACGAGCGGCGTCGTGCTGCTCCTCCCCCACGGCTTCGACGGCCAGGGCCCCGAGCACTCGAGCGCGCGCCCCGAGCGCTTCCTCGCCGCCTGCTCGGGCGGCAACCTCGCCGTCGCGAACTGCACGACCTCCGCGCAGTACTTCCACCTCCTGCGCCGCCAGGGCCTCGCCGCCGAGAAGCGCCCGCTCGTCGTCCTCACCCCGAAGAGCCTCCTGCGCGACAAGCGCGCCGCGAGCCCGATCGAGCACTTCACAGAGGGCCGCTTCCACGAGCTCCTCGTCGACCCGCCGCCGTCAGGCCGCGCGCCGGAACGCGTGATCCTGTGCAGCGGCAAGGTCTACTACGACCTCGCGGAGCATCGCGACGGCAAGTCGGGCGTGCGCGACGGCGACGACGGCGCGCACGGTGCGGCGGACCGCGAACCCGACGACGCGCGACGACCCTCAGAGCACGACCTCGAGCGCCGCGCCAACGTCGCGCTCCTGCGCCTCGAGCAGCTCTACCCCTTCCCGCGCAAGGCGCTCCAGGACGCCCTCGAGTCCCTCGGCGCCGACACCAAGCTCGTCTGGTGCCAAGAGGAACCGCGCAACATGGGCGCTTGGTCCTTCGTCCTCCAACGCATGCTCGACCAGGGCCGCACGATCGAGTACGCCGGCCGCCCCGACTCCGCGAGCCCCGCCACAGGCTCCTACCACCGCCACGTCGCCGAGCAATCCCACCTCGTCCGCCGCGCCTTCGGCGAGGCTTGACGAGATAGCCGCTCAGCGGCGCGCCCGCTGCGCGGCTGGTTGGTTAGTTGGACGCTTCGCCGATCAAGCCGCGGCCAAAGGTGCCAAGTCCGCGGGGACGACCGGGTTCGGGGATCGACGGGCAGACGTCCCAAACCTGGGAACTCCCCCCGACAACAGCCCTTAGGAATGCCTTGACTCACACGTGAGCTATTGGGAATGTCAGGCGTGGGTTCTCAGCCCTCCTTGTCTGATACTCCGCTGGTCCATTTAGTCTCCAACGATATTAGTGACCACACATCCATAGGAGAGGTTCTCACTCACTCCGGCTACGAGGTCGTGGTCTATTTCGATCCCGAAGAGTTCCTCAGCACCTTCTGCCCCCGCGATCCGCAGTGCTTTGTCTTGGACATGCTTCTCCCGCGCATGAGTGGGCTCGAACTTCAACACCGCCTGCTCGCGCAGCATCCGGGATCATCCGTCGTGCTCATGAACGTGAATCCCAGCGCCCGGACGGTCGTACATGCCTTCCGCCAGGGGGCCGCGGACTTCCTAGAGAAGCCTTGGCGATCCGAAGAGTTGCTCGATTGCATCGGGCGTGCGATCAAGAGAGATCGAGCTTCCGGTCTACAGCACACCGAACGCTCGAACGCGCTCGACCAACTAGGTGGGCTCACGGCGCGCGAACGTGAAGTTCTTGCCTTGATCGTCGAAGGAAAGTCGAGCAGAGATGTCGCACAAGTTGTGGGCATCTCCAAGAGAACGGTTGACTCTCATCGCGCTTCACTCATGCGCAAACTCGGAGCCCACTCCGTTGTAGACCTTGTGCGGATCGCATTGTTGGCGGCTGGAGCTTCAGTGGAACTCATTCGCTGGGCGGGACGATACCGCCCATAGTCTGCCTCTTTCGTGCGAGTGCTTGCCGCGCGGGGGACGACGCGACGCCTCGAGTACCTGCCGTTGCCCGTGGAAGAAGTCATCCGGGGCCATGAACCCGTCCTCCACTCCAGTGCGGCACCCGAGAGCCTCGGAGAATTCACCCATATTCGCCTGCGCTCCCAGGCACCACACCGAAGCGGATGCCGGGCACCTGGCATCCGGAGCACTGCGCGCGGTGCACGGCACGCTGATGGAGCCACCAGAATACCACTTATGCGTTCGGCGCCAATGGAGGCCATCGCATACCACTTATTCGCTCCGATGACTTGCTTCGCCTCTCAGCACCCCATGCAGTTCGGTCAACGCGTGATGCAACACATGCTGCCATTTTGCAAGACATACTCCGCACAAGTACCTACATCGCAAGTGAATGTGTATTCCAGGATCTCTCGAAGCCCACAAAACATTCGCGTAATGGTACTTGATTATATTTCTTGCACTACACGACTCTGCTGATGGTAGCAAATGGATAAGCCACTATTATCGCTAGAGCATATCGATTTATATGCGCTCAAGACATCGAAATTTCACTACCAGATCGAAGGCTCCTAATATGCACGCAACATCTGCCCTCGCTCGCGCTGGCGTGGCGTTCGTCATACTTTCTTCAGGGCTGTCGCTAATAGCTTCAGCCCAGGTCACCCTTGGAACGGCGGAGGGCTTCGCTGTTCTGGGAGCCTCGACAGTAACCAACACCGGGCCCACTGTCGTCATGGGAGACCTCGGCCTCAGCCCAGGAACCTCCGTGACCGGCTTCCCACCGGGGCTCGTCATTGGAACGAGCCACGTCACAGATGCGGTTGCCCTCCAGGCTCAAAGTGACGCCAATACCGCGTACAACGCTTTGGCCGGCATGGCGTGCAACTTCGATTTGACCGGTCAAGACCTAGGTGGGCTCACGCTCGTTCCTGGCGTCTACTGTTTTTCGTCGTCGGCTCAGCTGACGGGAGCGCTCACGCTAGATGCCTTGGGCGACCCTGATGCGGTATTCGCCTTCCAGATCGGAAGCACCCTAACGACCGCCAGCAACGCATCGGTCACCATGATCAATGGTGGCAGCGCTTGCAACGTGTTCTGGCAGGTGGGTAGTTCCGCGACGCTGGGTACGGCCACGGTGTTCGTGGGGAACGTGCTTGCCTCCGCAAGCATCACCCTGACGACCAGCTCGAAGGTCACCGGGAGAGTCCTGGCGCTGACTGGCGCAGTCACCATGGATTCCAACCGCGTCACCCTCCCTCCATGCGCGTGCATAGTCTCCGCCTCCGTCATCGACCTCGGACCCGGTTGCGGTAACCCCGCAGCACCCGCGTTGACGATCACGCCGCCTGTAATCGGCCACACGCTGACCGTGACGGTCAATAGCGCGTTCCCTATGGCCATGGCGAAGGTCTTGCTGAGCCCCTGTGGATCAACGCCATTCTTCATTGCTGGAACATCGTGCCCGGTGTACCTCGATCCGGCGTCTTTCCTTGTCGTCTCCATGGGTATGACCGACGCGAACGGAACCTTCAGCTTCACGCACCCCGTGCCCTTGGACCCTGACCTCGTTGGCTTCTGCTTCGTTATTCAGGGCATCGTGTGGTCCACCACTGGGCCACTGGCGGGAGACAACCTCGCGAACGGCCTGCAAGTCACAGTCGGCTGCAAGTAGAGCGCGCCCCTGCCACCGCAGTCAGGCCGCGGCTTCGGCGAACGGGACGTGGCGGGTGAAGGCGCCTGACGGGGCGTCGAGCTCGCCGCTCTCGATCGCTTTGGAGCGCTGCATGCCGGGGTCCTCGTCGAGGGCGAGGAGGTAGCGGTCGAGGTCGGGGACCTCCTGCGCGTAGTCGAAGAAGCGGCGGCCCCAGCGCGCCATGGCGGGCAGGTAGGCGTCGAGGACGGAGCGGCCGGAGTCGAGGATGTACTCGCGGCCATCGAGCTCGCGGTCGACGAAGCGGAGCTCCTCGAGCACGCGCTCCTTCGCGCGCGCGACGAGCGCGGGGTGCACGGCCTCGTCGGAGTGGAAGCGCGCGGCCTTGAAGATCGGGTAGTGCGCGACGTGGAAGCCGCTCGCGAGGTAGGAGAGCCAGAAGTGCAGGCGGTCGCGCTCGTCGGTGCCGACCTGCGGGGCGAGCTTCGCCGCGGGGTGGCGATCCGCGAGGTGGAGCAGGATCGCGGCGTTCTCCGTGAGCACGCGGTCGCCGATCCGCACGAGCGGCACGGCGCCGTGGGGATTGAGCGCGAGGAACTCCGGGCGCTGGCGGTCCTCGCGGGAGACGCGGCACAGCTCGTAGGGCTCGCCGATCCACTCGAGGGCGACGATCTCGGCCAGGGAGCACGCGCCGGGCATGTAGAAGAGCAGCATCGTTCGACCTCGGGAGGATGGGTGACTTCGGGAGGGTTCGTGTCGGGAGGAATTCGTGTGGGGAGCCGCGACCGTCGAGCTGCGTCTTCAGCGCCGCGTGTCGGTCGTCTTCGCGCCGGGTGCCTTCGCGTCCGTGCTGCCACTCGCTCGCGCGTCCTCCGGCTTCGCCTGCAGGATCTCGATGTCGTAGCCGTTCGGGTCCTTGACGAAGATGTAGCGCGACGATGCCGTGGGCTTGCTCGTGCGGTACCACCAGCCGCGCTGCTCGACGTCGGCGATGACCGCGTCGAGATCGTCGACCGTGAACGCGACGTGGCCGAACTGGTTGCCGAGCTCGTAGGTGCGGCCGTCGTGGTTGAAGGTGAGCTCGAGGGAGTAGCTCCCGTCGGCGTCGGTCAGGAACACGAGCGTCGCCTCGTCGCCGATCGTACGCCGGCGCACCTCGCGCAGGCCGAGGAACTCGGTGTAGAACGCGAGCGAGACCTCGAGGTCGGCCACGCGGAGCATCGTGTGCGCGAGCTTCATGGGCCGCTCGATCTTAGCGGAGTGCGGGTGAGTACGGTGCCCGTCCAGTTTTTCACACTTCGGCGGCAGCCGCCCTCGCATCTGCAGCGCCGTTGCGCCGAAGTGTGAAAAACTGGACGGGCACCGTACTCACCCTCCGTTCTTGGCGAGGCGGGCGCCGAACTCGCCGAACAGGCCGGAGAGCGCGCGGCGGTCGCGCTCGAGCTCGAGGCGTTGCTCCTCGCGCAGGAGCAGCACCTCGCGCTCGGCGACGCGCCGCATGTCATCGTGCACGTGCTCGGCTTCGGCGCGCAGCTCGTCGAGGCGCGCGACGACGACGCCTTCGATCCCGTCGATGCGCTGGGCGAGCGTCTCGTGGCCGCGGCCGCGCTCCACCTGCTCCTCGGCCAAGGTGCGCGACAGGGACGAGAGCTCGCGCGAGAGCTCCTCGCGCAAGGCGTCGAAGCGCGCCTTCGAGTCCGCGCGCAGCGCGAGGATCTCGCGCGTGAGGCGCTCCTCGAGCCGGGCGAGCTTGCGCTCGTGGATGCGCAGGTGCGAGCCGACGAGTATGTCGCGCACCTGCTCGAGGCTCTCCTCGGCGCCGGTCGTGGTCTCGCTTCCGGGAGGCATCGGGGGCAGTTCTTCTCGCGTGCTCACGGAAACTCCTCGCGTTGTCGTGCTCGGTGCGTCGGCCGCGGGTTCCCCCCCGCGAGCGTCGGCCATCCTAGCGGCGCACGCGGACGACTTCATGGGTTAGGACCTGCGCGACCGCGCGCTCATTCGTCGCCCACGTACCCGAGCTCGCGCAGGGTCTCGAGCTCCGCCTGCGTGAAGGTGGTCCGCTCGGCGCGGCGCGCACCCCTCGAGAGGAGGAGCAAGTGGCGCTCGAGCTCGGCCGCCAGGGCGGCGGTGCGCTCTGGATCGGCCGCCGACAGGTCCAGGCGCTCCAGCGGATCGAGTTCGAGGTCGAAGAGCTCGAGCGCGCCCGTGAGGTCGTCGCGCACGAGCTTGTAGCGCTCCCCCACGATCGCCTTCTTGCGGCAGGTCTCGAGACCGGGCTTGCCCTCCTCGACGCCGAGATAGTCGATCTCTCCGAAGGCCCGGAATTCCGCCGCGCGCGGCTCTCCGGCGAGGAGCGGCGCGAGCGAGCTTCCCTGCATGACTCCGGGAACGGTGACCCCCGCCAGGTCGAGCAGCGTCGGGGCGAGGTCGACGAGCGAGACTCCGGCCGCGATGCGCGCGCCCGCGGGCACACCGGGTCCGCGCAGGGCGAGCGGCACGTGCAGGAGCTCCTGATAGAGCGAGCGCTCGTGGCCGAGCCAGCCGTGGTCGCGGAACTCCTCCCCGTGATCGGCGGTGAACGCGACGAGCGTGTCCTCCTCGAGCCCGAGCTCCGCGAGCGCAGCGAAGAGCCGCGCCAGCGCGCGATCGGTGTGGAGGATCTCCTCGTCGTAGCGGTCGCGCAGGAACCCGAGCTCGGCCGGGGTCAGGTCCGCGAGCATGCGCCGCAGTTGTCCGATGCCGTGGCTCCCGTCGAGCCGCCCGACCTTGCGGCGCGCGTACGCGATCTCCGGGTGGTCGCGGTAGTCGTAGTGCGGGTCGAAGTAGTGCGCGAACAGGAAGAGCGGCCGACCGTCCGAGCTCAGCGCCGTCTCCCTCAGGATGCGCTCGGCCTTCTCCGTGACGAGCTCGCTCGAGATGAACTTGTGGCCGTGCGCGGCCTCCTGGTCGAACGCGTCGAAACCCTGGTCGAAGCGGAAGCGCCGCCCGATCAGGTGGTGGCTCACGACGGCGGCGGTCCGGTAACCGGCCGCGCGGAACAGCTCCGCCAGCGTGTCGACGTCCGCCGCCAGCACGGCGTCGGTGTTCGTGACGCCGTGCGTCGTCGGATGGAGCCCCGTCAACATCGTCGCGACGGAGGGCATGGTCCAGGGCGCCGTCGCGTAGGCGCGCTCGAACAGCGTGCCGCCCGCCGCCAAGGCGTCGATGCCAGGCGTGGGCCGCTCGTGGCCGTACGCGGAGAGGTGGTCGGCGCGCAACGAGTCGACGACGACGAGCACGACGTTCGGCCGCGCGTCGGAGCCCGCGCACGCACTCGGCACGCACAGCGCCGCGAGGACCACGAGTCGCGCGGCCATGGCTATTGGCCCGCCTCGCCGGGGCGCGGGAGCGCGAGGATCGCGAGGCGCGGGTTCCCCATGTGGATCGGTCGGCTCGCCGCGCGCTGGATGCCGTTCGCGCCGAACGCGATGCGCTGGTCGAGCTGCGCAAGCCCCGCGAGAGCGCCGATGTGCTCGCGCGCTGAGGTCGTCCCCGCCACGAGTCTCGGCAGCACGAAGACGGGATCGAGCTCGCGGTAGCCCGCGAGGCCCGAGCCGTCGCGGCCGCGCGCGAGCTCCGCGAGCGGCAGGACGGCGACGGGTCGGTCCCCGAGGGCGCGCACGTCGAGCGCGAGCTCGGCCGCCACCACGACCGGGCGGTCCGGCGGCTCGTTCGCCGCGATCCAGCGCGCGGCTTCGGTGCGCGAGTCGAGCGGCACCGCGTAGCTGCGCACGATCCGCTTCCAGGGCAGGACCGCGGCGACCCCCACCAGCACGAGCGCCAGCGCGACGCCGTTCGCCGCACGCGAAGGCGCGCTCGCCCCGCGTGAACGCGCGATCGACCGGGCGAGGAAGCGCGCGAGCTCGACCGCGCCGAGCGCGGACGAGACCGAGAGGAGCGCGTAGAAGGACGTCAGGTTGCGCGGGAAGTGCACGCGCTGCGCGCACAGGAACGCGAGCAAGGCGCCGGGGAACGCGAGGAAGAGGAGCGCGCGGCGCGGCGAGCGCGCGCAGGCCGCGGCGGCTCCGACGCACGCGAGCACGACGAGCGCCGTGCCGAACTCGGAGTGGATCTCGCCCAGGTAGTAGCGAAGCTGCGCGAGTCCCGGCTCGGCCTCGAACCCGCCGCCCCGGTGCCCTTGGCCGTAGTGCTCGAGCTCGAACGACACCTCGCGCACGAAGGTCCTGTGGTCGAGGAGCGCGTAGGGCGTCGTGAGGAGGAAACCGAGGACGGTGAACGCGGCGAGCGCGGCGAGCCGGCCGGCCTGGACGCGGCCGCTCGCGGGCCGCGCGCCGCCCAGGAGCGCGAGCGCGAAGGGGAGCCCCACGAGGCCGAGGTAGTACTTGCTCCCGGCGGCGAAGCCCGTGAGGAGACCCGGCACGACGACGCGCCGCAGGAAGTCTTGGCGCTCGAGCGTCGCGAACAGGTAGGCCACGGCGCCCGTGCAGACGAACGCGCCCACGACGTCGACGTTCAGGTAGGCCCAGGACTGCACGAGGAAGCGCTCCGAGACGGCCAGGCCGAGCGGCGCGAGGACGAGCAGCGCGGGCGAGCCGAACGCGCGCCATCCGGCGATCCCCGCGAACGCCATGGCGCCGATCCCGAGCCCGACGAACAGGACGCGCGCCCACAGGACGACGTCCGGCCGCGCGTACCAGGGCCGGAGCGCTCCGAGATCGCGCGCCGTTCCGGAATGACGCTCCGCGCCGGAATCACGCTCCGCGCCGGAATCACGCTCGCGCGCTTCGCCGCCCTGCGCGAGGCCGAGGGCGAAGGCGCCCGCCGTCAGGTAGATCGGGAGCGACGGATACTGGAAGAAGCGCGGGTCGAGGTGTCCCTCGCGCAGCATGTCCGCGGCCGGGCGCGCGATGTAGATCTCGTCCTCGTGCAGCGGATAGGGCGAGGTGCGCGCGAGGAACGCGAGGCGCAGCGCGGCGCTCGCGGCGAGCACGACGGTGAACGCCGCCCACCATAAGAAGCCCGCCCGGGGAGCGCCCATCGCAGAGAGAGCATAGGGCCAGTACGGCGGCGGCCGCGCGCGAAAGCGCGTCCGCCGCCGGCTCACGCCGGCTCACGCCGCTCGCGCGGCTCGCGCGGCTCGCGCCGCTCTCACGACCCGTCGCAGATCGTGGTCTTGATGGCGGGTGTGATCGAGAAGCCCTCGGGCAGACTCGCGTCGGCGCAGAAGCCCTGCCAGTAGAGCTCGATGCCGGCGAGGCTCGGATCGTCGCTCGGGATGCCGAGGGGGAGCCGCGCCTGACCGAAGGCGTCGACCGGACGCAGGAAGCTCTTGAAGGGCAGGACGAGCAGCTCGCCGCCGAGCGCCGGCACCTGGTCCGGCGCGAGCCCCACGAAGAGGAACATGCCGCTGATCGGCTGCCCGTTCTTCAGCCGGATGGCGAACGCTCCGTTGCCGAACTTCATGGGCTGTCCGCCCGTGTCGAGCGTCGGGACGCCCAACACGCCCGCGAGCCCGCTGCCGTAGGTCTCGAACAGACAGTCGCTCGGGACGGCGCCGTGCGTGAGCACGCGCACGTCATCGAGGTTCCAGCCGCCCATCTCGAGCCCGCCGTCGGACTGCAAGCGGAACTCGAAGCGCGTCGCGGGATTGCCGTCGGCGAAGGCCGACACGTCCACCTCGACCGGCGTCCATGCGCTGTCGGCGATGTGATCGACGACCGGGTTCTGCCACACGACGTTGCCGTTCACGAGGATCGAGGCGCCGTCGTACTGCCCGCGCTCGACGGAGAGCCAGCGCTTGAACGAGAGCACGGCGTTCGACACGCCGCCCAGGTCGATGAAGGGCGAGAAGAGCGAGTTGTCGACGAACGGCTGGTAGGAACCGTTGAAGCCCGCCAGGCCGAGATCGTTGCCCCAGCAGGAGGGCGGGCTGGCCGCGGCCGGCGGATCCTGCCAGGAGACGTTGAGGGCGAGCCCGCTCGCGCCCGCCGGCGTGCCGCGCTGCCAGTCGTCCTGCGTCGCGCCCTGGACGTGCGTCCAGCCGTTGTCCGTCGGTCCGTCGAAGGTGTCGACGAAGTGCACGGTGTCGACGCCCACGCGGAAGGAGAAGAGCTCGTCGGGCGCGCCGCGCGGCAGCGTCTGGACGTTGCCGAGCGTGTCTCCAACGCGCAGATAGAGCTCGACCTGCGCGGGCGAGCTCTGTCCGGGAACGAGGGCCGTGTGGAAGTTCCCGACCACCGGCGACATCGGGAGGCTCGCGAAGCTCCCGCCGTCGACGCGGTAGAGGACCTCGGCGTTCGCGACGAACGCGCCCATGCCGGTCAGGGTCGAGGTCAGGAAGCCGCCCACGCCGTAGGGCCCGAGCTCGTCGCGCGTGTTCTTCGGGACGACCACGTTCTGGAAGTCGATGTACGTGAGCTCGAAGCCCGGCCAGCCCTGCGCCCGGAAGCCCCCGTCGAGGTCTTCGTAGTTGGGCGTGCCGTTCGCGAGGTTCCCGTCGTCGTCGTCGAGCAAGAGCAGGTGCTCCTCCACGATCGAGAGCACCTGGCCGTCGTCGAAGGCGTTGAACCACGCGTTCACGAGCACGTCCGCCGCGAGGTCGCCCGCGGCATCGCCGTAGGTCGCGTTCAGATTCTCGCGCCACTTCCAGAAAGCGCCCATCAGCGGCTCGCCGTCCGCGTGCACCTGGCCGTAGCAGCCCTGGCTCTCGTCGCCGCAGAACGCCCGCGTGTTCAGCCCCGAGCGGATGAAGGAGCCCGTGCCGCTGAAGTCCGCTCCCACCACGGGATCGTCGGCCGCGAACATGGCCCAGATGTCCGCCGCGCCCTCCCCGAACCCGTCGGCCCCGTTGGAGCTGCCGTACAGCTCGTTCAGGAAGTGCCCCATCTCGTGGTAGACGACGGTCGAATAGGCGGTGTTCACGCAGCCGTCCGCCGCGACGTAGTAGAGCGTCGCCGTGCCGTCGAACTGCGCGTTGCAGGTGAGCGCCGTCCCGTTGACGAGCGCCACGGCGGGGAAGTCGAGCATCGGGTCCGCGGGGTTCACCCCCACGAACCAGCTCCGCAGGCGGCCGAGCGAGTGGAACGCGTTCGCCTGCGCCGTCACGTTCGCCGTCGGCGCCGCGTTCATGAGCACGGCGTTCTGCACGTTGGGCTGGAGCAGCACCTGGTGCACGTAGTCCGTTCCCCCGGCGTCGTTCGCGTCCCCGAAGGGCCCGCGGTAGCGGAAGCTCCCCAGCACCGCCGAGTTCACGCCGGGCAGCGTGAAGTCGCCGTTCGCGTCGCTGAAGACGGTTCCCGCCGGCGTCGAGACCTCCAGGAACGCCATCGGCTCCGCCGCCGGCTGGTTCGACGGTGAGTCGGGAAAGAGCCCCGGCGACACGAGCGACTGCACCGTGCCGAAGACGTCGAACGAGTGGTAGAGCTCGTGCTCGGCGATGCGCCGCGCGGGCCCCTGCGCCGCCATCAGGTAGAGCGCGCCGTGATTGCGAAAGCCCGCTTCCTCGAAGCGCAGCTCGAGCTCCCAGGCGAGCGCCGGACGCCGTTCCTTCGTGTCCTCCAGGACCTCCTGCGCGATCACGAGCCGCGGCGCTCCGATCGACGTCGGGAACACGCCGCGCTCGGCGCGGAAGATCGACGACGCGAGGCGCTCCGCGTCGCGCGCTGCGAGCGTCGGCCGCACGTCGAAGCCCGCGAGCCGCGGCAGTCCCGTCGAATCGACCGACAGGAGCCGGCCGTCTGAGTCCATGAGCACGTTCGCGAACCCGCCGCGCACGGGCACGCCGTCCTTCTGCTCGACGAAGCGCACCGTGAGCTTGTCCGTGCTGAACGCGGCGGCGAGCGGCAGGAAGACGACGCGCTCCGCCGCGAGCGTCTCCCCGTCGAGCCCGTGCAGGGCCTGCGTGCGGACGAGGAACTCGCGCGCCAGCGTGATGAAGTCGGCGTCGGTCACGGGCGGGAACGAGGGCTGCAAGCGCCCGCCGAAGACGAGCTGGGCGTAGCCCGTCCCGCGGTCGCGCCGCACGCGCCAGCTCGGCCCGGCCTCGGCGCGGAAGGCCTCCACCACGAGCTCGGACGGCGCGCCGAGCGCGGGGACGGGCTCGTCCTCCCCCGCGTTCCCCTGCGCGAGCGCAGTCGAGCCGAGGACGAGGAAGACGAGCAGGCGGATCGAAATCATGGAGGGCGGGGGGCGAGCCGGTGAGGAAGGAGCCCGCGGGACACGCGGGACCCGCGGATCTGGGCGCGGGCCTACGGGGAGACTCCGAACGGGTGACGGGTGAATGGGACTCGCGCGGGGCCCGCGGGGTTCGCTCGCACTCGAGCTTTTCGTCCCCCACGCGCGGCGTCGCGCCCCGCCACGATACCCTGCGCGTCAGGACCCCGCGCGTCAGGGACGCCAACCGAAACGATCGAGGTCGATGCGCCCGCGCGCGTCGAAGCGCACCCCCTCGGACTCGAGCCGGGCGCGCTGCAGGCCCTCCGGCTCGGCCTCGGACGCCCGGCCGCGAGCCGGAGCGCGCGCCGCGATGCGACCGCTCGCGTTCACGACGCGGTGCCAGGGAACGGCGCTCCCCTCGGGGAGCTCGCGCAGGGCGCGCCCCACGAGCCGCGCGCGGCCCACGAGCCCGGCCTCCGCCGCGACCTGCCCGTAGCTCGCCACCCGACCGCGCGGGATCACGTCGACCGTCGCTCGGATGCGCTCGCAGGCCGTGAGGCGCGCCGAGCCGCGCGCCTTCACTCGCTCCGACTCCGCGCGCACGCCGCGCCCTTCGATCGAGCGCCGTCCACGCGCTTCCCGGCCTCGACGCCGTCGACGGAGCCTTCCGCGCGCCAGGCGACGAGGATCCGACCCATCGGCGTGATCTCCGCCGGGATGTCGTCCCAACGCACGCGATAGCCCGCGCGCTCCAAGCGGTAGGTGCGGTCGACGTCGAACGCGAGCGGCGTCCCGAGCCGCGCCACGAGCGCCGCCGGCGCAGGACAGCGCGCGTCGGGGTAGCAGCAGGGCATGACCGCCAGCGCGCCGCGCACGGAAACGGCGAGGTCGAGCGCGCGATCGGTGCGCGTGCCGCAGGCGTGCACGGCGACGATGCTCGTGCCCTCGCCCACGAGCTCCGGCGCGGCCGAAAGCGGCGCCTGCCTGTAGACGACCTTCTCCTCCACCCAGGGTCCGACCGCTAAAGCGGCGCGCAGCACGCGCTCGAAGCTCTTCGGCACGCGCCGGTCGACGAGCACGACGCGCTCGACCTCGCGCTCGAAGAGGGCGAAGAGCACGCCCGTCAGGCCGTGGCCCGCGCACAGGTCGGCGACGACGCGCGCGCGCACGCGCTTGCGAACGCGCGCGAAGAACTCGAAGGACTCGAACAGCTCCTTCAGGGGAACGGCGCGCTCGCGCGCCAGCTCCCGCGCCAACCGATCGGCCAGCCCCTGCGACGGGAAGCGGCCGATCGAGCGCAGGTCGAGCGTGCGGCGCGAGCCCGCGCAGGCCGGCGGATCGGCGTTGAACTGGCGCAGCAGCTTGTAGCTCGGGGACATGGAGGCCTTCGCAGGCCGGGCGATGATCCGCGCGCGCGGGGCGCTTGTCGAGGTCCGGCGCGGTCCGGCGAGGTCCCCGGGCTACCCCCGGGTTACGCCGCGCGAACAATCCCTTGCCGCAACGCGGCGAGGACCACGCGCCGGCCGAGCCGATTTCGTTCTAGAATGCGACGCGACTGGACCGCGTCGTCGGGTCGTCCCTGGGACCGCTCTCCTGTCTCCACAGGCAAGCCCAAGCCGAATCGAACCATGATCGCTTCCGTCCTCCTGTCGTTGGCGGCCTCGTCCGCTCCTTCCCCCTTCTCCATCTCCCTCTCCTTCTCTCGCGCGCCGATCCAAGACGCCGGCGCCGACGAGTACACGACGCGCCTGGAAGCGGCGGGCGACGACGCAACAGAGCTCTGGGAGCTCCACACCTGGTGCAAGGAGCAGGGCAAGATCATGCAGGCGCGCGAGTGCCTGAAGAAGATCGTCGACCTGAAGCCCGACCACGCCGAGGCGCGCAAGGCGCTCGGCCACCACCTCTACGACGGCCAGTGGTTCAAGAGCTACTACGACCTCTCCGAGTACAAGCGCGCGGAAGAGAAGCGCATGCTCGACGAGAAAGGCCTCGTGCGCTTCAACGACGACTGGGTCCCCGTCGCCGACGAGCCCTACCTGCGCATGGGCATGGTGAAGGAAGCGGCCACCGGCAAGTGGATCACCAAGCGCGAGTTCGACCGGCGCGCGCAGGAAGCGAAGTACGAGGCCGAGGGCTGGAAGCAGCAGACCGACGGCGTCTGGGTCCCCCCCGACGAAGTGAGCAACTGGGAGAAGTCGCTGTGGAAGTGCGGCGATCAATGGTTCGACCTCGAAGCGGCCAACGCCTACCACTCCAAGCTCGGACAGTGGTGGACCGTGCCCAGCAGCGGGAACCTCTTCGAGATGTGGAGCACCTGCCCCTACGAGACCACGTGGAGAGCCGGGAACTTCGCCGACGCCGCCTATCCCGACCTGCTGCGCGCCTACGGCGTGCGTCCCGACGAGAAGCCGGTGGTCGTCGTCCTGAACAGCCAGGCGCAATACAACGAGTTCGCGATGGGGAACCAGCAGCTCGGCGTCGCCGGCACGGAGTCCCAGGGCTTCTCCTCCATCCACTACGCGTTCTTCGCCGAGTCCTGGTTCCTGCCCACCCAGCCGCCCGAGTACGTCGGAACGGGGATCGCCGTGTGGAACGTCGGCGAGAAGCCCGATCCCTACGCGCGCCACGCGGTGCCGCACGCGGCCGCGCTCGCCTACGCCGAGAGCATCGACCCGAGCCTCAACTCGATCAGCCGGCTCACCACGCCCGGCCAGCAGTTCCCCTTCCTCGAGTTCTGGCTCGAGAAGAAGATCCCGCTCTGGTTCCGCGTCGGCGTCGCCGCCTACTGCGAGCGCTACTTCTACGACGTCTCGGCCCGACCCGAGGAAGGCCACAGCCCGTGGTGGGCGCGCGACTGGTCGCTCGACAACATCCGCCGGCGCGGCGGCCCCAAGCCCTTCGAGGAGATCTTCGCCATGGCCCTCAATCCCAACGACGTCGAGGGCTCGGCGATGCTGATCAACCAGGCCGGAATGGTCGTCTCGTTCATCCTCGACGGGAAGTGCGCGCCCGTCGTCCAGGCCCACGAGGCCCTCAAAGCCGCCCTGCGCAGCAAGGGCGACACGGCCCAGGCCGACGCGGACCTGCGCGCCGCCCTCCTGGCGTCCAAGGACGACTTCAGCCTCTTCGTGAAGATGTGAGCCGTCCCCTCCGCCCGCGACCTATAGTGCTCCACGCGATGATGACCGAGACCGAGCTCAAGGCCTTGATCGAGGCCAACATCGAGGGCGCGCGCGCCACCGTGCGCGACACGACCGGCACCCGCGATCACTTCGCCGTGGAGGTCGTGTCCCCCGCCTTCCGCGGAAAGAGCCTCATCGAGCAGCACAAGCTGGTGCACGCCGCCGTCGGCGCGCACCTCACGACCACGATCCACGCGATCGAGATCAAGACCAAGATCCCCTGACGGAGCGTTTGGCCATGTGGACCTCGGACGACATCAAGAAGACCGTCGAAGAGCACGAGCTCGTCATCTTCGGCAAGGGCTCCAAGCTCGAGCCCATGTGCGGCTTCACGCACCGCGCGATCGACGTCTTCCAGCGCCTCGGCAAGCCCTTCGAAGTGGTGAACATCTTCGACGACGAGTCGATCCGCCCCGCGCTCGTGAGCTACACGAGCTGGCCCACGACCCCCCAGTGCTTCGTCGGCGGCGAGATGATCGGCGGCAGCGACATCGCCTACGAGATGTTCCAGTCCGGCGAGTTGCAGAAGAAGGTCGACGCCCTCTTCGCCGGCCGCAGCTAGGCGGCTCCTCCCGCACCCTTTCCCGTCGCGCCGCATCGAGACGGCTACCAGCAGATCCCGCGTCGGATCGCAGTCTCGATCCCTCGAGGACGAGCCGTCTCCTCAGGTCCTGCGAGAGACCACGCGGCTCCCGTTCACGATGGGTTTCCGGTTCGTGGAGGAGGAGCTCTGCGAGATCTGCGAGCGCGTCCGAGCCGAACTCGAGCCGCAGGGATGGCGCGCGGGCGAGGGACCTGTGAGCCACGCTCTACCGGGGATCTCGTTCTGGCGCGTGCGAAGCGCGCTGGCGGAGCTCAAGGCCGAACGCCGACGCGTTATGCGTGCGCGGCTCGAGGCGAGCTGCAGGGCGCGTAGCGAGAGAGCGTGGCGGGCTACCGCTCGTCTGGGTGAGCGACAACGACGGAACGTCCGCGTCGATATCTCCTATACCGGCAGCTGACCTCAGCGAGTTGACCAAGAAAGGCGTAGGAGAGATGCATCGTCGCGCGAAATATGGCTCTGGAAAAAACTAAAGATCCGTCGCTTCGAGAAAGAGAGTCGGGCGGGGGAACGTGATCGTCACGGGGCTCGGGGGGGCATTCGCGGTGAATCGCCTGGTCATGCCCAAGGACTCTCTAGGACCTTCTCAGATCGCCGCCTCCCGACTAGAGTTTTTCCTGCTCGATGCGCTTCGGTAGTCGACAAGCTGGGCTGATCGTCGGCGGGATCGGCAGCGTTCTTATCGCCGCCGGTTCTGTGTTGACTCTCATGATGTTGCGGGAGAACACCATCTCGTACGTACCGGTGGCGGGAGCCTTAGCTGGACTTGGCTTCGTCGGAGCCGGGTTCCTCCTCTTGAGGGGGCGAGCCCTACTCGGTTCCATTCTTGTCCTTGCGATCGTTGTGCTCGGGGCGCACTTTCTCCATCCAGAGGGACCGGAGACGAACCTGCGAATGAAGTGGCGCATGGACAGCATCCCGAGTGGCGAAGAGGTACTCGTTCTCTATGACTCTGACGGGCGTGATATCCCTCTGTACTCTGCAACCCCGGAGTTGATCGCCGAACTGGTTGCCAGTGGAAGTGAGTACGTGCGCGTGAGGCTCCATGTGCGCCGCTTTCTCTGGAGAGTCTACGGTTATCGCATTCGGGATGTCGTCCCGAGTCCCTAGGCGGACCGGACGCGGACCGGACTCATGGGTAGGCAGCCTATACACACACGGGCATGCGCGGCTCGGGCGTCGGGCGTCTTGAGTGACGTGTAGCCTATGGATGCGCCCCAGACCAAATGCCTGCCTAGAAGTCGCCGATCGATGACGTACGGTTCTTTGCGCACTTTTCCAAGTGAGTGTGGGCGGCCCTCGATTGGATAAGCGAACGGTGTTTGAACTAAGGCTATTGCCGTAAGCCGCCCAATGCGATAGCGTCCCATGCTTCAGCGAATCCGACCGCTGACGCGCACGTCTGGTTTACCGGAAGTTACCCGGAAACGGCCATCGCGGCAGAATCGAGCACCCGATACCGGTTCTTTGCGGCAAGAACGCGGATCGAGCCCGTTTGGTGGTTTACCGTTGGACAACTTGGTTGGACGCTCCGGACAACCTCGATCGCTCTGATTGGTTTACCGCAGGTTGCCCAGACCGCCCGATATGCCAAGCAGACGCCTCGCGAATTGACTAGACCGGGATCCTCACGCTCGGCTGGCCGAGTGTGACGTCGTAGAGATCGACGTCTGTGCGGCGACAGCGCGTCAACGGAGGAGGTGGACGGACTCGTTGCCTACGCACTACGTCGCGGCGGGATGATCTCTGGATCCTTGGCCGCCATCGCCTGCTCTGCGGGGACAGAGGGCAGTGCGGTCAGGCCGGCTCGCCGGCCTTGGAGCGCGCGGGTTGGGTCAGCGCCGCGATGCTCTGCGACCGGCGGGGCGTAGGACGACCGCGGCCGGCACCGCGAACAGCGCCATCGCCACGAGGTTCACCGCGATGGCGAGGCGCATGGAGCGGCGCCAGTCCGCGGCCATCGTCGCTTCCATGATCCCGGACAGGGCGAACGAGTGGTCGAGGATGCGGCGGTAGGCGGCGTCGTACACCTGATCGAGCTTGGCGCCGGTCTCTCCGCCTTGGTCGCGTTTCGACCAGCGCTCCCGGGTGATCGTCTCGAAGCGCTCGAGCTCGGATTGGAGCGACGCCAGCGCCGCGCGGGCGTCCTCGCGTTCGGCCGCCACTCCGTCGGCGGCCATCGCCTCGATCTGCTGGATCGACTCCCGGATCGGCTCGAGGACGTCGCGGTCGACGTGCACGCTCGCGTCGCGCGCCAGCGCCTCCTCGAACCACAGGTGCGCGTCGGCGACGCGGAGCTGGACGGCGTTGCAGGTGCCGACGATCGCCGCCTTGTCCGCGCGCCGCTCGTTCGCGAGGAGGTACCAGGCGGTGCTGCCGACCGAGGCGGAGAACCAGGCGACGAGCAGCGTGAGGAAGACGCCGACGCCCCAGCGATGTTGCCGCACGAAGGACTGGAGCCGGAGGGCGGCGCTCGGCGGGCCGGCGAGCAGCGGCTCGCCGCGGAGGAGGCGTTCCCCCTCGCCGGCGAACTCGGCTGCGGTGGCGTAGCGCTCGTCGCGCTCCTTCGCCAGGGCCTTCGTCACGATGCGCTCGAGGTCGCCGCGCAGCTTCTCCTGGAGCTCGGCGACCGTCGTCGCGCGGGCGCGCGCGACGTTCTCCTGCGCGTCGAGCGCTGCGAGTCGCCGTGCGGGCCGCGGCGGCGGGTCGTCGCACACGCGGTTCAGGAAGCCCGCGAGCCCTTCGTCCGCCGAACGCTCGAAGGGCGGCACGCCGACGACCAGCTCGTACAGGAGCACGCCGAGCGAGTAGACGTCGGTGCGCGTGTCCAGTCGCTCGCCGCCGCCCTCGATCTGCTCGGGGCTCATGTACGGCGGCGTGCCCACGAGCTGACCGGCCAGCGTCAGGGCCGTCCCCTCCGGCGCCTCGATCGCCTTCGCCAGCCCGAAGTCGATGACGACGGGAATGGCCCCGCCGGCCCCTTCGCGGACGAGCACGTTCGACGGCTTGATGTCGCGGTGGAGGATCCCGCGCTGGTGCGCGTGGTCCACCGCGCGGCACGCCGCGGCGAAGAGGCGGAGGCGCACGTCCAGGTCCGCGCGCCGCGCGTCGCAGTACGCCGTGACGGGCTTGCCCTCGACGTACTCCATGACGAAGTACGGCCGGCCGTTCGCCGTCTCCCCCGCGTCGAGGATCTGGGCGATGCTCGGGTGGTCCATGCGGGCGAGCGCCTGGCGCTCGAGGGCGAAGCGCGCGAGGACCCCGCGGCTCTCCATCCCGAGACGGATGAGCTTCAGGGCGACGCGACGGGGAGCCGGACCGCGCTCCTCGGCGAGGTACACCGTTCCGACGCCGCCTTCGCCGATGACGTCGAGCACGCGGTACGGGCCGATCTCCTCGGGCATGCGCGGGGGGAGCACGGCCAAGCTCTGGTCGGAGGCTTCGTCGAGCGACGCGTCCAGCGCGAGCAAGCGCTCCACCTCCGCGCGCAGCGCGGCGTCGTCGCGGGTCTCCGTGTCGAGGTAGGCGAGACGGGCCTTTGGCTTTCGCTCGAGCGCGCCTTCGAAGACTCGCTGGACGCGACGCCAGCGTTCAGGATCCACCGAGCGAGTCTCCCCCGAGCTCCCCGTGCACCCAGGCGCGGGCGAGCCGCCACTCCCGCGCGACCGAGCTCGGGGACGAGCCCTGCGCCGACGCGACCTCCTCCACCGTCATGCCCGCGAAGAAGCGCAGCTCCACGAGCCGCGCTTTCTCGGGGTCGAACGCCGCGAGGCGCTCGAGCGCGTCGTTCAGGTCGAGGATGCGCTCGTCGCGCTCGTCCTCCGCGAGCTGGTCCAGCTGCGTGTCGAGGTCGACGCGCTTCCGGTCGCCTCCGCGCTTCTGCCGATTGCGACCGCGCGCGTGATCCACGAGCAGCCGCCGGATCGCGCGCGCCGCGGCCGCGAAGAAGTGAGCGCGGTTCTCGAAGCTCGGCCGCTCGGGTCCCGAGAACAGGCTCAGGTAGGCCTCGTGGGCCAGTGCCGTCGGCTCGAGGGTGTGGTCCGCCCGCTCGGAGACCATCTCGCGCCGGGCGAGTCGGCGCAGCTCCTCGTAGACGACCGCGACGAGACGCTCCTCGGCGCCCTGCTCGCCCCGGCGGACCTCGTCCAGGAGTTGGGTGACCGCGGTCATCGGAAGCGATCGGGCGGGCGGCTCGGGCGGCCCTCCCTCGGCTCCTCGGCGCGAGCGATCGCCACTGTCCACGGATCGTCGAGGAGGACACGCCGGCGCCGCGCGCCGAGGACCAAGTTGCCAGCGATCTCGATCCGATCGACGCTGCGCGGACGTCCACACCCGGTCTTCGCCGAGCTCCGCCCCCTGCCGCAGGCCCCAAGCGTCGTCTCCCCGCCTGGCGCCGGCGAAAGGCGCTTCCCGCCGACGTTCCTGACAGCCGCGCCCCGCCGACGGCGCATGGGCGGGTGGAGCCGAAGACGGCCGCGGATCCCGCGGACCGAGGCCCCCCCCCTCGCGGCTGGCGGCTCGCGCCGAGGCCCCAGCCCGCAAACCCTCGACTCCTCGGCACGAGCCATCACCATGAAAACGCTCAAGCACCTGATCACGACCAGTCTCTCGCTCCTCGCCTTCCTGCCCCTCGCCGCCGCCCAGGGCCGGCCCGACTCGACGCATGGAGGCGCGCCCGGAGGCCAAACCCGCGCGAGCCCGACGGCCGAGGAAGTTGCCGACCGCTACTTGGGCGCGATCCGAGCGGAGGAGCAGTCCGCTTTCGCCAACCTCGCGACCGTCTTCGAGGCGGGTGGCTCGAGGCTCCTCGCGATGGCCGCGAACGGCGCGAGCGACCGCGAGCTCCTGCAGGCCGGCACCGAGATCGTCGCGTCGATGCGCGACCAGGCGAACCGCTCCGCCAGCGCGCTGAAGGCGCTGCGCGAGCGCGGCGTCGCGGAGCTCGAGCAGATGAACGCGACCCCGCGCCTCGTCACGCTCGTGCAGGACGCCGCGGCGGCCGCCATCCGGAGCGTCGACCAGCGCACGAACGACCTCGCGCGGGCCGTAGGCGAGCTCCTGAACCGGCTCCTGTGAGCCGCCCCGCGGCGCGCGGAGCCTGCTCGCCCTGGGCTCCGCCGCCGCGACCGCGCGCCGCACCGCGCGAGTCGACGAACGCCCGGAGGAGACCCCGAGAGGTCTTCGCCGGGCGCTGCCGTTCCAGCGCGAACGGGTCGCGGGTCGGGGTCCGAACGCAGAGAACGTCGAGACGGCTCGCCTCGTCCCGATTGCGGGAAAGTCTCCGCGACGAGCGCGTTGCCGGTGGGTCTTCTCCGGCTGCGGAGGGAAGAATCGGGGCGAGCTCGCGCTCCGCGCCGGCTCGAGCGATGCGAGGAGCCGAGTTCGACTGCGTCCTGCCGGACTTCCTCCTGCAGGCGGAGAACCTCCCCACGCTGCCCCCCGCCGCGATCGAGCTGCTGCGGCTCGCCCGGGACGAGGGCGCCGGGCTGGACGACTACGCGCGCGCGCTCGCGAGCGAACCGTTCCTGGCCGAGCGCCTGCTCGCGCTGGCCAACTCGTGCACCTTCACGCTCGGGCCGAAGGTCACGTCGCTGCAGCGCGCCACGCTGGTGCTCGGCACGAAGAGGGTGCAGCACATGGCGCTCGCGTTCTCGCTCGCCGACGTACTCCCGAGTCAGGGCGCGAACCCGGGCTTCGACTACGCGGGCTTCTGGAAGCGCAGCCTCACCACGGCCGTCGCCGCGCGCGAGCTCGCGCAGGTCCTGGGTGCGCACCTCGAGGAGGAAGCCTTCCTGTGCGCGCTCGCGAGTCACATGGGACAGCTCGTGCTGGCCGAGTGCCTGCCCGCCGAGTACGCGGAGGTGCTCGCGCGCTCGGACGGCTGGCCCTGCAGCGCGACGGAGGAGGTGGTGCTCGGCTTCGACGGCGCCGAGATCGGCGGCGCGCTGCTCCGGGCCTGGGGGCTGCCGGCGTTGCACTACCTCTCGGTCGTCCACGCGGCCGATCCCGGAGGGCTTCCCGCCGACGCGAGCGCGTCCACGCGCGCGCTGTGTCGGATCCTCGAGCTCGCGCTCCTGGTCGGCCGCGTGCTGTGCGACGCGGACGGGAGCGCCGCGCTCGGCGAGCTCCACGCCCGCGCAACCAAGGCGGGTCTCGGTCGCCTTCCGATCGAGGAACTGATCCTCGCGCTCGAGCCGCGCCTCGCGGAGACGGGCGAGCTCTTGGCGATCGATCTGGGACCCCCGCGCCCGCACGCAGAGATCCTCGAGGACGCGCGGCGCAAGGGAGCAGCCGGGGACGCGCCCTCCCTCGACGCCTGAATCGCGGTCGCGAGTAGCGGAGCGATTTTCCGCGACGAATGGAGCTCGAGCTCACGCTCGCTCGCCCGAGAAGGAGGTCGCCATGACCCACATCGCCCTCGCCCTCACCGTGCTCGCGCTCCCCCCGGCCCTCGGGGAGCGGGCGAGCGACCCGTTCGCGCGCTTCGAGCTCGAGGGCGGCGTGCACCTCGCCGTCCTCCACTTCCCCGACGCCCCGCGCCAGAGCACGTTCACGTTCTTCGGGGCGGGCCTCGTCGCCGATCCGGCGGACGGCGCCCAGCTCTCGCATCTGGCCGAGCACATGCTGGTGCGCGCCACGGATCCCGATTCGCTCGAGCCGCCGGGCATGCAGATCAACGGCGAGACGACGGCCGACGCGCTGCGGCTCGACACCTACGCCGAACCCGCGGCGTGGAAGGACGCGCTCGCGCGGCACGTGCGCTGGCTCGCGATCGACGCGTGCGACGCGACGCTGCTCGAGCGCGAGAAGCAGCGCATCGCCGCGGAGGAGCAATCGACCGTCGCGGGCGGCTTCACGCACAAGTGGGCCGAGGCCGCGTGGAACCAGGTGGTCCGGCACGGCCGCGAGCACGCCGCCGTGCACGCCGACGTGGCGCGGGCGAGCACGGGAGACGTGGAGGCGTGGCTCCACGGGCACGGGGTGGCGAACGGCGAGGTCTGGATCGCGAGCGTGGGGCCCGTCGAGCCGACGAAAGTGCGCGACTTCCTCTCCGGCGAGCTGCGGGCGCTCCGCGCGCGGGAAGGCGCGACGGAGCGCGCGCGGCCCGAGCCCGGTGGGGAGCCGAGCGCGCGGCGGCCCAGCGTTCCGCGTGCGCCGCGGCACGCGCGCGCCACGTGGGACCTCGACGCCTACCAGTACCTCGAGTGGTATCCCCTGCGCGACGACGCCGTCGAGCGCGTTGCGGGTCGAGCGGCGGCACAGATCCTCTCGTTCGAGCTCGCCCGGGGCGGCTCTCCGGCCGCGAACGGCAAGGCCTTCGCACGGACCGTGCGCACGCCCGAGGGCGCCTACCTGCTGCTCTCCGCCGCGCTCGCGAGCGCCGCCGACCTGGGGCCCGCGCGCGAGGCCTTCGCGGCGGCGCTCGCGGCCGCGCGCAACGGCGCGGGAACGTCCACCCTGCGCCAGCTCGCAGAGCAGAGCCTCTCGCTCCCCGATCCCGCGTTTTCGCGCGCGGCGCTCGAGCGGCTCGGGCGCGATGCATCGCTCGTCGAGGCCCAGCTCGCGCTGAACCGGATCGCCGCGGAGCTCGCGCTCGGACTCGACGCGGCGGAGATCGAGCGCGCCTGGCGCTCCCTCGACCGAAAGCGCATGGAGGAGTTCCTGAAAAAAGGCCTCGCGGACGCGCGGCGCTCGAGTCTGTTGCTCTCTCCGCGGCCGTGAAGGCGCGCGTGGGCGCGCTCCGGTCAGCGTCCGTCGAGCGCGAGGCGGCGCAGGAGGAAGGACGTGGGCTTTTGGCCCGCGACGCTCTCGCGCAGCACCCAGTTCGACGCGCGCACGAGCACGTCGACATACGGGCCCTCGAGGTCGTCGGGGAGCGACGCGTCGAAGACGATGCGCGGATCCTCGCCCTCGGCCGGCGGCGGCACGTCGAAGCGGGCGAGCGCGCGACCTTGGAGCTCGATCGAGAGCGCGAGCGGGTAGACGGCGCTCGCGGCGGGGAGGCGCTCGAGCGTGAGCGAGAGGTGGTCCGCGCCTTCCGTGCGCAGCGCCGCGAAGACGTGCTTGCCCACGGTGCCGTCGCCGACGAGTCCCCCGTAGACCTGGTGGATGCCCACGACTTGCTCGAGATCGATGGCGTTGCCGAGGAAGCGTTCGAGGAGCGCCGTCTCGCGCTCGAGGTACGGCGCGCGCTCCGTTGGAGCGAGGAACGCGTAGCCGCGCTCGCGGTACATCTCGTCCTGCGGCGGGAGCGGCTGCGCGCCCGCGCCGGGAACCCAGTCGCGCTCGATCAGGAAGTCCGCCATGCGCCAGGCTCCGGCGAGGAGGCAGCGGGCATTCGCGTGCGGGTCGTCGCCGAGCGTGTCCTCCGGCACGCGGCCGGCCACGAGACCGAGCACCGGGATCTCGGGCGCGAGCTCGGCCAAGCGGATCTCGAGCAACCGGTGGAAGTACTGATCGAACGGGAGCACGACGGCGAAGCGCGTCCCGCGCGCCGCGAGGTCGTCGTGGAGCGCTCGAAGGTCCTCGAGGAAGAGCTTCCAACGCCGCCGCGACTCGGGGGTGATGCCGCTGCGCAGAACGTGGTCGAGCACGCGGCGCCCGCCCGCGCGCAACACCTGCAGCCCGGCCGCCCGCGAGGGAGCGTGCTGCAGCGTCTTGATCAAGCGCGTCTGACCCTCGGTTCCGCCTTGCGGGCGATCGGGGCTCGGATCGATGTCCATCGAACGCCAGCCGAGCTCGTTCACCGCCGTCGAATCGTCGAGGTCGTTCAGAACGGCGACGTAGAGAACGATCTCGGGCGCCAGCCGCTCGAAGTGGTTCTGCAGGTAGCGGAACGAGCTCGTGTAGGTCCAGCCGGGGCAGGCGACCGTCCGGACGAAGGGACGCGAGTGAGCGGGGTCGAGCGTCTGCGCCAGGAACTGCTCGAGGCCGTGGGCGAAGGTCTCGTCGTCCGCCACGCCGTGGCCGAAGGCCACCGAGTCGCCCAGCACGACGATGCGCGTGGCGCCGGGCTCGGGCGGCGATCCGATCCGCACGCGATCCCCGAACGCGTCGGTGCGGGCCTCGACGCCGAAGTCGGCGGTCGTCGAAGCCTTCATGCGGAACACGACGTCTTGGTCCTCGTCCAGCGCGTAGGGGCCCTCGGTGAGCGCCGCTCCCGCGTTGCGCTCGCGCACGGGGGCGGGCGCCGGCGGGAGCGCTCCGCGCTCGAGCAGCCGATCGACGAGCGACTCGCGCGTCCACAGGCTGTAGGCGCCCTCGAGCAGGAGCAGCGTCGCGGGCACGATCGCGATCGCGATCAGGGGGCCGAGGAAAGGTCTGCCGTTCAAGGCCGGCATTCTCGACGCGGCGGGCAGTCGCGTCCACCGCCCGCAAGCGCGGAGCCCTGGCCGCCGCGCGCAGCGGCGGCGCGTCAGGGCAGCGGGACGAGCGTGCCGCCGCGCGGCTCGAAGCGATAGGCGGGAGGATCTCCGAGGCGCGCGCGGAGGACCGCGTTGCGCGCTCCGAGGTCGCGTGCGAAGACCACTCCCGCACCGGCGCCTTCGTCGAACGAGGGCGGCGGCAGCGCGAAGCGCTTGAGCTCCTCCTCCGACTCGAGCGCGACGAAGACCACGCCGTGCTCGAGGCCCGCTGCCCGCGCGGCGCGCCACGGAGCGCTGCGCAGCGCCTGCTCCGTGCGGGCGAGCGCGAGGTGGCGGGCGAGCAGGCGCGCGCTCCCGAGCGACAGCACGAGCAGCACGAGCAGCGCGGCGGCTCGTCCGCGCTCGCGCTCGAGGGCGTCGAGACCGCAGGCCGAGAGCACGCACAGGAGCGGCACCGCTTCGACGAGGTACAGCGGCCCGACCCAGGGGATGCCCTGGAAGCGGTGCAGCGCGTACGCGGCGAAGAGGGAGACGAAGGGCGCCCACAGGTAGACCGTCGCGCGCGGGCGCCGCACGGCGAGCGCTCCGGCGACGACGAGCCACAGCCCCCCCACTCCGCCGTGCAGCCAGACGCCGAGCCGCGCGAGGTTGAAGCGCGCTTGCTCCGCCGCCGTGCCGAGGTTCACGAGGCCCCAGCGGTCGTTGGGCGAGACGGTGTCCGCGTACAGGCCGTACGCGGTCTCGAACGGGTGGCCCGTGAGCACCGCGTTCGTCCACAGGAAGAAGGCGGCGCCGGGCAGCAGGCCCGCGCAGAGGACGAGCGCGGCGCGCGGGCGCACGAGCCAGACCGGCGCGAACGGCAGGGCGAAGGCGAGTGCGGTCAGCGGCCGCGCGAGGAAGGCGAGCGAGAGCGCGACGCCCGCGCCGAGCGCGAGGGGGAAGCTCGGCCTCTTGCGCTCGCGCGCCGCGAGCGAGAGCTCGGCGAAGACGAGGCAAGCAGGCAGGGAGAGCGCGTGCGAGAGCCACAGCGTCTCGACGCCGAGGACGACCGGCGACAGCGCGACGAGGAGCGCCGCGCGCTCGGGCCGCGGACACAGGAGCCGCCGCGCGATGCGGAAGGCGAAGAGCGGCAGGAGGCCCGCGAGCAAGCGCGGCAGGAGCTCGGGCAGACCCACGAGCTCGCCCACGGCCAGGGCCGCGGAGGTTCCCGGCGGGTACTTCGAGAAGGCGCGCGCGCCGGGCAGGATCTGGCGCGCCGGGAAGAAGTCCGCGAGGTCGCCGACGTCGCGCGCGTGCTCGCCCGAGGCGAACAGCTCGGCTTGGAAGAGGTACGCGCGCTCGTCGTTCGTCAGGGGCTCTCCCCCGAGCACGGCGTGCGACAGGATGCCCGGCGCGAGTGCGGCGAAGGCGCAGGCCGCGAAGACGACGCGCCGGGCGGCGCGCGGATTCGCAGAGACTTCCGCGTCGCGCGCGGGCGAGGTCGGCAGGAGGCCGATCAGGGCCAGCGCGACGAGGCCCAGCCCGAGGCCCTGCGCGAGGTCGCCCAGGTCGAGGTACCACGGGGCGCTCGTCACGCCGCGCTCCGCGACGAAGCGCACCGTGCCCGGATCGATCGAGGAGAAGAGCGCGAGCGCGCCGAGGGCGGTCGCCGCGGCGAGCCGACCGGGGAACCAGCGCGCGAACGCGCGGCCCGCGACGAGGGCGACGGCGCAGGCGACCAGGATGCGCGGGAGCGTCGGACCGAAGGCGGACACGAGCTCGGCGCGGTCACCCTCCCACAGGACGCGCCCGGCGAACGTCCAGCGGAAGAGCTGCGCTCCGTCCTGCGCGAACGCTCCATCCGCGAAGCGGCCGTCGACCAGGCACGCGAGCGCCCCCAGCACGAACAGCACGCCGCAGGCGATCCAGCGCGTCACGCGCGTGAAGATACGCGAGCCCCCGCGGTAGGCTACGTCCAATGCTGCGACTCCGCGTCCTGCTCCTCGTCGCCGCTGCGGCGTGCGCCGACGAGCGCCCCAACGTCCTCCTGCTCTCGCTGGACAGCGTGCGCGCCGACCACACGGGTCCCGGCGGCCATCGGAATCCGGCGCACCCCGACGTTCCGGTCACCCCGCGCATCGACCGGCTGGCCGAGACGGGCGTCGTGTTCGAGAACGCGGTGAGCACGACCTCGTGGACGCTGCCCGCGCACATGGCGCTCTTCACGGGTCTCTCCGACGAGCTGCACGGCGTGGTGGACAACGAGTCCTCGCTCGATCCGGCGCTCGTCACGCTCGCCGAGCTCCTCTCCCAGCGCGGCTACGCCACCGCCGGCTTCTACAGCGGTCCGTACCTGAACCCGCTCTTCGGCTTCGGGCAGGGCTTCGACCACTACGAGAACTGCGGGTTGGAGGTGCCGCTCGGCGTCTTCGAGGGCGGCGAGCTCGGCGGGTGGCGCGACGTCCACCAGCACTCCCACGAGACGGTCACGAGCCGCGAGCTGCTCGAGGCGACGAGCGCCTGGATCCGCGCGCACGCGCACGACGGGCCGTTCTTCGTGCTCGTCCACTGGTGGGACCCGCACTACGACTACAAGGCGCCTCTCGAGTACGCGGCGCGCTTCGACGCGGACTACCGCGGAGCCTGGACGGGCGTGCGCGACGAAGACATCCAGCGCCCGCGCGCGCCGGCGGACCTGGCGCACGTGCTCGCGCTGTACGACGCGGAGATCGCCTACACCGACCACCACATCGGAGGCTTGCTCGATCTGCTCGACGAGCTCGGTCTTTACTCCGACACGCTGGTCGTCGTGACCTCGGACCACGGCGAGGAGTTCTACGAGCGCACGCGCTGGGGCCACCAGCGCACGCTGAAGGACGAGGTGCTGCGCGTCCCGCTCGTCATGCGCCTCTCCGATCGCATTCCGGCCGGAGCGCGCGTGCGCGGCCAGGCGCGCCTGCAGGACGTCTTCGCGACGATCGCGGACCTCGCCGGGATCGACCCGCCGTCCTACGTCGAAGGTCGCAGCTTGCGCGCTCTGTGGGAGGATCCCGAGCACCCGGGCTTCACGCAGCCGCTCTACCTCTGCGTCCCGCACCGCGACATCCGCGTGAGCGGCGTGCGCACGCTCGAGACGAAGGCCGTGTGGGACCACAGCGCGGGGAAGGGCGCGGTCTGGAACCTCGTCGACGATCCGGCCGAGCGCGCTCCGCGAGCCTTCGACGCGCACGAGCTCGCGGGGGGCGAGCACGCGGGGATTCGCGCGCTCCGGAGCTGGCTCGAGTCGCTGGAGGCGACCCGCGCCGCGCTCCCCAGCACCCCCGGCCGCGCGCGGGGGCCCGTGCTCGACGAGGCGACCTGGGCCGAGCTCGAGGCCCTCGGCTACGTCGAGTCCGACGATTGACTCGCCCCGCGAGCAAGCTCGCCGGTTGCCGACGAGCGCGCTCGTGCAGCGTCTCGGCGCAGGGCGAGCTCGCGCAGGTGCGCGATCAACGTCCTTCCGACTCGAAACCCGCGGGCAGCGCGACCGCTGCGGGGTGCGGGAGGCCGGCCTCGCGCAGGAGCGCGTCGATCTTGTCCTCCGTGCCGCGCTCCATGGGATGCAGGCCGCGGAAGCGCACGCGCCCTTCCGCGTCGAGGATCGCGACGTGCGGGATGCCCTGGATGCCGTACTCGGGATTGAAGACCGCTTGCTCGGAGAACGCGACCGTCCAGGTGACTTCCTGCTGGGAGAGGTAGCCGGACATGAGCTCGTGCTCGAGCTCGGGCTTGCCCTGCGTGTCCGTGCGCGTCCCGTCGGGCGCGTGGTGGGAGCCCTGGAGGCTCGTGACGCCGACGATCGCGACGGGGAAGTCGGCGTAGCGCTCCTTCAGATCGCGTACGCGCGGGAAGCTCGCCACGCACGGACTGCACCACGTGGCCCAGAAGTCGAGCACGACCACCTTGCCGCGCAGGTCAGCGAGCGACGCGAGCGGCGTCTCCGAGCTCGTCCAGGTGAAGTCGAGCGCCGGTGCGACGTGGCCGACGAGCTCGCCGCGCGCGAACGCGCCGTTCAGGAAGACTTGACGCTGCGACAGGTAGGCCTTCATCTCCGCCGGCGCCTTGTCGCGCGCCGCCGTCATGGCGGCGACCATGCGCAGGCGCAGCGCTTCGCGGCCCTGCGCGAACGAATCGCCCTCGAGCGCGAGCAGGCCTTCGAGCAGGTTCGGGAACTCGGACACGACTTGCGGGGGCAGGTCCCCCGTCATGTAGGGCGCGAGCGCGACGACGTCCGGGAAGACCCCGGCGAGGACGTCCGGCTCGAGATTGCCGACGGCGCCGAAGATCTCGCCGGCGCGCCCCGTGGCGAGAGCACCCGCGAGCCCCGGGTGGCGCAGCGCCGCGCGCACGGGCTCTTCGTCCGCCGCATCCTCCATGACGGTGAGGAGCAGGACCGCCGCCACGGCGCCGTCGGGCGTCTCGGCCGCAGCGAAGGACGCGAGGCGTGCGCGCGCGTCCGCTTCCCGCCCCGCGTAGCTGATCAGGCGCGCGTTCGCGAGCCTCTCGATGTCCGCGAAGGACAACGCTCTGAAGTCGCACCCCTCGAGGGCGGCGCGCGCCTTCGTCCGAACCCGCTCGAACGTGAGGCGATCCCCGCTCGCGAGGGTCGACTTCATCCACTCCTCGAACGTCTCGATCGCCGTCCGAACGGCGGGGGAGCTCTCCTGCGCGGCGGCCGAGCGCAACGGATGGGAAATGAGCAGCGCGAGGGCGGCTCCGAAGGCGATCAAGGCGGAGTGCTTCATGGCCCGGGCCATTGTAGGGTCCGCTGCGCTTCACGCCGCTTGCGACCACCACCGTTGCCGAGGCGCGGGATTCCCCTTGCAGGGTCTCCGCCTTCCGTTAAAACGGCCCGCCCCCGGCCACGGGAGCGGGACCCAGCGCGTGAAGCTCTCGATCGTCATCCCGATCTACAACGAGGAGGGCACGCTGGAGCGGCTCGTCTCGCGCGTGCAGGCGACGCCCTACGAGAAGGAAGTCTTGCTCGTCGACGACTGCTCGAGCGATGGGAGCCCCGCCATCATGGAAGCGCTCGCGGCGCGCTGGGACAACGTCCGCTGCTTCCACCACGCCGAGAACCAGGGCAAGGGCGGAGCGCTCGCAACGGGCTTCCGCGAGGTGACGGGCGACGTCGTCATCATCCAGGACGCCGACCTCGAGTACGACCCCAGCGACTACCCCGATCTCCTGCGCCCCATCGAGGACGGTCTCGCCGACGTCGTGTACGGCAGCCGCTTCATGGGCGGACGCTACGTGCGCGTGCACCTGTTCTGGCACTACGTCGGCAACCGCTTCCTCACACTGCTCTCGAACTGCTTCACCAACCTGAACCTCACGGACATGGAGACCTGCTACAAGGTCTTCCGCGCCGAGATCGCGAAGAGGCTCGACATCCGCTCGCGGACGTTCGCGGTGGAGCCCGAGATCACGGCCAAGGTGGCGAAGCTGCGCGCGCGCGTGTACGAGGTCCCGATCAAGTACGCCGGCCGCGACTACGCCGAGGGCAAGAAGATCCGCCCGAAGGACGCCTTGATCGCCGTGTGGGCGATCGTGCGCTGGGGCCTGTTCGCGTAGACCCGCGCCTAGACCCGCGCGGCGACGATCGGTCAGCGCGGCTTGCGCAGGATCGTCACCATCCCGAAGTAACCCTCGAGGCCGTCCTTCTCGCCTTCGTCCCAGCCGAGGCGCTGGGCCATCTCGCGCAGCACCGGCGTGTCGTCCTGGTCGTACGCGACGACCTCGAAGCCCACGTCCTCCAGCAGACCGCGCTCGAAGGGACAACCGCCCGTCGCCATGGGCAGGTAGCGCTCGCCGGGCGGGTTCTGCACCCCGTAGACGTTGTAGATCACGAACAGCCCGCCGGGCTCGAGCATGTCGAGCACGGCGCAGGCGAAGACCTCGTCCGCGACGCCGAGGTGCACGAGCGAGCGCGGGTCGGCCTCGCGTTCGGGGTGGACGTAGCCGCGCTTCAAGACGTTCTTGGAGAGCACGAGCCGATATCCCTCTCCCACGCGTCCGACGAGCTCCGGGTCGGCCGGGAAGCTCCCGTGGTGGAGCGTGACGCGCCCGCGCTCTCCGTCGCCGGCCGCGCGCGCGCGCGGCACCTGGCCCGTGTCCGAGGGATCCGCGTACAGGAGCCGCAGGATCTCGCTCACCTCCACCCCCACCGCGTCCGCGCCGAGGCTCGCGAGCATGCGCAGGTGTCCGATCCCGCCGTAGCCGAAGTCGAACACGCGCGCGCCGTCCACGGACTCGATCCCGTTCCGGCCGGCGAGGTCCAGGGCGCGCGTGTAGGCGATCGGCGTGCCGTAGAACGTGTGGTAGTAGAGGTACTCGTCGAACGCGATCGGCTCGAAGCCGGCGAGCTCCGCCGCGCTGCGGCCGGCCGCCTGCTCCTCCGTCAGCGCTTTTCCGCTGGACCGGTTCCACAGGAAGGTGCGCACGCCCGGTCGGGCCGGCAGGTCGCGCGCGGCGGACAGGAAGGCCGCACCGAGCTCGCTCTCCACGATCGCCGCCAGCGACTCGGCTTCCGCGCGCACGACCTCCAACGCAGACGGGGCGCTGGGCGTCGATTCGCTCGCCTGGCGGACGAGCGACGGGAAGACGAGCGACGGGAAGAAGAGGAGCGCGATCATCGCCATCATTCGGGTGACCTCGCGCGTGATTCTATCCGCGCCGCACGCCGCCCCCGTGCGCTCCACGCGCAGGTAGCGTAGCTCTTGGGTACGGGGCGCTCGCGCGCGCGCCGTCCGAGCTCACGCTCGCTCGCGTCCCCTCGGCTCGCGATCGAATGCCTCTTCGGCCTCCGTGCACAGCCCGCGCTCGAACTGCGCCCGATCCTCTTCCGAGAAGAGCGCGACCGGGCTCCCGCAGCGCGTGCACCAGGCCTCGTTGGGAGACAGGAGGTAGGGCACGTAGGCCCGGCAGTTCCGACACCAGCGGCGGTCCGCATAGAAGTCGATCGTGGCCATGGCGGCGAGGGGCGCGGGGTGAGCCCCGATGCTAGCCGCCGCCGCGCGCGCGCGCGGCGAAACAAGAGTCGTGCCGCGCGCCAACCTGCCTTCGGAGAAGAACTTCTAGTGCCGGTGCGACGTCTCGAAGTCGATCAGCCAGAAGAACGTGTACTCGTTGTGGTCCTCTTGCTTCTCGAACTCGAACATGCCGAGCGGGAAGAGCGAGAGCTCCCACAGGTCGAGCGGCTCGCGCGTGTCGGACGGCACCGTCGTGCGCCAGTAGTTGAAGCCGAACTGGAAGATGAAGTCGAGGAACGACACGCGTTTCGCGTCCGCGGTCGCGCTGTACTCGAACAGGATCGGGATGTCGAAGTCCGTCTCCTTGCGCATGTCGTCGATCGGGCGCAGCGCCGTGCTGTGAGCGCCGAGCGGACCTTCGACGGCGAGCTCGAGCGGATCGCCCGTCGGCTCGAGCTCGCCGTTCGTCGAGCCGCCCGCGAGCTGGGCCAGGTCCTCGAGCGGCCAGCGCTCGTGCGCGACGCGCCGGTACAGCGCCGCGCGCAGGTCCGCGAGCGAGAGCACGGCCTTGCCGTCGACCTGCTTCACGCGGTCCCCGGGCCGGAAGCCCGCGTGGTAGGCGGGCGAGCCCGTGACGACGCCCGTGACGAGCACCACCGGCCCTTCCGAGTGCCACACGGCGCCCGCGACGTCGGTCGGCACGTTGCCGACCTGGAGTCCGGTGTAGCTCTGCAACGCGGGCGAGTAGTCGAGCACGATCGACTCCGTGGCGCTCTTGCGGTCCATCACGGTCTCGGGAATCACCGTCACGGAGGCCGTCTGCTCCTCCGACAGCGGCTCGCCCGGCCGGCGGAAGACGCGCAGGACGAACTCGAGCGGCTCGCCCGCCACCGCGCGCGTCTGGACCAGGTCCGAGAACTGATCGGAGCTCGTGATATGCACCCCACCGACGCTCAGGAGGATGTCGCCGCTCACGAGACCCGCCTTCCCGGCCGGACCGCGCGGATCCACCTCGTCGATCCACACGCCGCGCCAGGGCTCGACGCCCACGGACTCCGCGCGGTTGCGGGTGACCGCCGAGACGCCCAGGCCGACGCGCGCGCGCTCCTCTTGGGACGACTCGGTGCGGTCGATGCGCGGCGCGTTGCCCCGGCCCGGCCCGGGGTGCATGCGCCACGAGGTCTTCGTGCCGTCGGAGAGCTCGGTCTCCGCGAGGAGCAGGCTGCTCCCGGTGCTGTCGTGGTAGTGGATCGAGCGGCAGGCGGCGAGGCTGGGGAGCAAGCCGAGCAGGATGACGAGGCGCATCGGTGACATGGGTTCCTCCGTGGTTGGGCGGGTTACGCCGCGCCGCCTCCCGCGGTTCCCGACGTCTCGCAGACTCTCCGGTTTCGTCGCGAGCGACATCTCACAGGCTGCCCCGCTGCTCGGCCTCCGCGACGAGCGTTCGGTTCTCCGCCCACCACGCGCGCCAGCGCTCGCTCGGACTCGCGGGGGACGCGGGCTCGGAGCTCGCGAAGAGGCGCCCGAGGAGCTCGCGCTCGCGCAGCGCCGCGGCTCCCCCGGGGCGCGGCCGCGGTGCGGCGAGCGGATCGGCGTCCGCCGCGCCGCGGATCGCGTCCAGGCGGCGCTCGACGAGCGCGGCCACTTCCCGATCGTCGCTCTCGAGCTGCGAGAGGAGCACGGGAACCACGTCGCTCACGGGGCCGAAAGTCTCGAGCTTCAGGTGCTCGCCCGTGCGCACGAAACGCACGGAAGCCGAGCCCACGGGTGCGGGCGGCGCGAGCTCGCGCGCGGTCGGCCCTGCGGCGAGCATCGCCCCGCGCTCGGCGTCCGTCGGCTCGACCTCGACGTTCGGGGCGAGGAGCGCTCGCGTCCGCGCCGCGCGTTCGAGCGCGGCGCCGAGGTCCTCGACGGCCGCGGCCAGGGCGCGGAAGTCGAGGGACACGAGCGGCCCCCGCCGGACCACGCGCTCGACCCGCTCGACGACCGGACGCTCGACGATCCGCTCGACCTCGACCTCGCGCACGAGCGGGACGAAGCGCGGCACTTCGATCGACCGCTCGACGACGCGTTCGACGACCACCGGCTCGCCCCGACTGGGCGCGCCTGCACCGCCTTCGCCGACGAGCCCCCCGAGCAGCCCGTCGGTCCCGGAGCGTTCCGCTGCGCCGCGGCCGCGCAGCGCGAGCCCGAACAGCACGAGCGCCGCGCCGATCAGCAAGGCTGCGGCGTGCGTCGCGAGGCGCCGCCGCCGCAGGCCCTGCGCGTGGCGACCCGCCGCGAGCAGCGCGGCGTCCTCCTCGCCGGCGCGGGCAGCCTGCGCCGCCGCGGCGTCCACGGCGGCGAGCAGCACGCCCTTCACGTGCGCCGACGTGCGGCGCGCAGGGGCCGAGCGCAGGTGCCCCAGCGCGCGCTCGTAGCTCTGCCAGCGTGCCGCGCAGACCGCGCACGCCGCGACGTGCGCGCGGAGCTCGCGTTCGCGCGCCGCGGGCAGCGCGCCGTCCAACCACTCGGAGAAGTGCTCTCGTGCTCGTTCGCAGTTCATGGCGAACCTCCTGCTCGGATCTCGTTGCCGGCGCGTTCCCAACGCTCGCGGAACGCCGCCCGTCCGCGGCTCACGCGCGACTTGACCGTTCCCGGGGCGCACGCGAGCGCGCGCGCCGCCTCCTCGTACGAAAGTCCCTCGACGTCGATCAACACGAGCGCCGTGCGGAAGGGCTCCGCGACGCCGAGCAGCGCGGCCTCCACCGCACGGCGCTCGGCGCGCTCGTCCGCGGGATCCCCCGCGGCGAGCTCGGCCCGGAACGCGTCGAGGTACAGGAGCGGCGCGCGCCCGCGCCGGCGCCCCTCGTCGCGCGCCGCGTTGAGCGCGATGCCGAAGAGCCATGAGCGAAAGCTCGCCCCCGGACGGAAGCTCGCCCCGCCCCGGAAGCCCGCCTCCGGACGGAAGCCCGCCAAGCCGCGGAACACGCGCACCCACACCTCCTGGCTCACGTCGAGCGCCTGATGCGCGTCGCCGAGGCGCCGCTCGAGCAGCGCGTGCACGCGTCCCCCGTAGCGCTCGACGAGCTCCTCGAACGACGCGCGGCAGCCCTCCTTCGCGGCCGCCGCCAACGCCTCGTCCGCCGCTCCTCCCGCACGCGCGTCCATCGAACCCTCGGGCTACGCCGGCCGACCCGCGGCGGTTCCCGCCGGCAAGGGGGAAATCAAGGCGCCCCCGTGCGGGACTCGGGAACGCGCAGCGTGAAGCGCCGGCGCACGAGCTCGCGGCTCCCGCCGACGAGCTCGAGCCGCAGGAACGGCGCGGCGGGAACCCCTTCCAGGCGGAACGCGAAGCGCCGCGCGCCGTCGGCGAGCCACTCGGCGGGCCCGATCTCGCCGACCGCCGCGGCTCCCGCCGGCGGCCCCGACGCGAGCTCGTTCACGGCTCCCGCCTTCGGATCTGGGTCCGCGATCGAGACGGAGCGCAGCCGCGCGAGGCGCGCCGTGGACGGGATCACGACCGCTCCCGCGACGGTGACGCGCCGCGCCGCTCCCGCGCCGTCGAGCGACGCGGGCGCCCGCGCCTCCGCGATCGAGAGCGCCTGCCAGTCGAGTCGGAGCGCGTCGTCGGGCGGGAAGAGCGCAGCGGGAGCGAGCGCCGCGAGCTCGTCGGCCAAGGCGCGCGGGTCCTCGGTCGGCGCGCTCGCCTCGAGCAACACGCGCCTCCCCGGGAGCTCACGCAGGCTCGCACGCACGCCTTCTCCCGGGCTCCACTCGAGGACGAGATCCGCTCCGGCGTCCCGGCCGGCCGTCGCGCGCGCGAAGACGCGCCCGTCGAGCTCGGCGGCGAGCGCTCGCGCCTGCGCGTCACCTCCCGCGCTCGCCGGCGGCGCCACCGCGACGTGGAAGGGCAGCACGGCCTCCGCGCGCAGCGCGGCCTCGCGCGGCGCTGCTCCGCCCGCGTGCGTCCCCTCCGACCGGGGCGCCGCCGCGCAGGCCGAGGCGAGCGCGAGCGCGGCGCATGCGCACGCGCGTCTCACCGCTCACCCCCCGCGACCTGCAGCGTCGTGCGCGCCCCCGCGCCGCCCGCGCGCAAGCGCCGCTCGGCCTCACGGGCGGAGAGCGCGCAGCGGAAGCCGACGGACTCCCCGCTCCAACCGCGCGGGCGATCGTCGAGCGCGGCGAAGTCGGCGAGCGGTCGCTCGAACGAGCCGCCGGCGATCCAGAACGAGCTCGCGCGCGCGACGTCGCTCGCGCCGAACTCCCGCGCGGAGACGGCCGGCGCGCGCAAGACCGCCGCGGCGTCGCGACCGAGGGCGCGCAAGCGCTCCCGCCCATCGCGCGCGTCGCCCTCCGCGCCCGCGCGGAAGCCCCAGGGCGTCGCGGTCCACTCGGCGGCGTTCGTGCACAGCTCGAAGAGGCGCGTGTCCGCGCTGACGTCCGCGCTCGCGCCCGCGGCGACGAGCGCGCGCGCACCCGCCGGCGCAGGCCTTCCTCCCGCGCCGCTCCACGCGGCGCAGGGCCGATAGCGGTTGCCGCCGCGCACCGCGTACTCCCACTCGACGAGCGACGGCAAGCGCTTCTCGACCCAGCTCGCGTAGGCGCAGGCTTCCTCCCAGGTGACGCCGGTCGCCGGGAACGCGGGCGGCCGCGGGCGCAACCGCGCGAGCAGGTGCGCCATGCGCGGGCGATCGGCCGCAGCGCCCGCGGGCGACCCCGCGGGCCAGTGCGCGGGATCGACGTAGCCGTCGTCGGCCACGAGGAACTGCAGGAACGCCTCGCACGTGACCTCGCGCTCGTCGAGGTAGAAGTCCTCGATGGCGCCGGGAGCGAGCTCGACCGCCCACGCGTGCGCGGCGTCGCCGCGCGAGAAGGGCGCGAGCCCCGCCGCCGCGAAGAGCTCGTTCTCGAGCGCGTCGCTGCGCCCGCCGAACACGTAGGGCGCGCCGGAGTTGCCCGCCACGAAGCACAGCGCCTCGACCGGGACCTCGCCCATGCGCACGGCGACGCGCGCGGGATGCAGCGCGTGCGGGCTGCGCGGCGCGAGCGCGACCGCCGTGCGGAGCTCGCTCGCGTTCGCGAAGCGGTCGACGGCGGAGAGCCGGAGCTCGGCCGCTTCCCATTCGTCGGGAAGCTCCACGCGTCCTCTCAGATCACCTGGCTCGCCCGGCTCGCCGTCCGCGGCGGGCGTGAGCAGCACGCCGATCTCGCGCGCCGCAACGCCATCGACGCGCGCCCCTGCCGCGCGCGGCCCATCCGGGCGCTGTCCATCCGGGCGCGGCTCCGCGAGCGCCTCGGTGAGCGTGAGGTCGACGAGCGCGAGCCCGTTCGGGTCGCGCGCGCGCAGCGCGACACTGAAGCTGCCGTCGTGCTCGCGCTCCCAGGTCGCGCCGGCCCGCGGCGACGCGAGCTCGAGCGCGGGCCCGTGCCGCGCGACGTCGAGCACGAGCCGCGCCGGCGCGAGCGCGTTCCCCGCCGCGTCGCGTCCGCCGACCTCGAGCTCAAAGGCCCCGTCCTCCTCGATCTTCGGCACGCGCACGGAGAACGGCGGACCGGCGACGGCGAAGCTCGCGACGCTCGCGCCCGTAGGGTCGCGCACGCTGCACTCGAGCGCCGCAACCGGCGCCGAAGCGGCGTGCGCGGACTCGGACGCTCGCGCCTGGACGACGACCGCCTCGAAGACGAGCTCCGCGTCGGTCGTCCACTCGGCGCGCTCCGGGGCGCCCTGGAGCTCGACCCGCGCGCCGCCCGCGGCGACCGCGATCCGAAAGCGCGCGCGAACGTCCGGCGCGTCGATCGGCTCGCCCGTGGCCGTGTCGACGCGGAAGGCTTGCAGCGCGAGCACGAGCTCTCCCTCGCGCCCGAGCGCGAGCGGGAGCACGTGCGCCCCCGCGCCCAGGTCGAACGCGGCTTCCTGGACGAGCACACCGTCTCGGCCCTCGAGCCGCGCGAAGACGCGCGCGGGCACGGTGAGCGCGCCGCGCGGGCGCACGCGCAACGCCGCCCCGCGGCCGTCCGTGAACACGCGCGCGCCGTCCGTGAGCTCGACCGCGCCGTCTGTGAGCTCGCTCGCGCTCGATGCGAGCTCGCCGGTGAGCTCGCAGTCGAGCTCGATCCGCGCGGGTCCGAACGCGAACGGGAGCGCGCCCTCGACGCGGCCGCGCGCCGGATCGCTGCGCGCCACGCGCTCGTTCTCGTCCGCGACGAACGCGATCTGCCCGCGCAGCTCGCGCGCTCCCCACGCCACGCACAGCGGCGCGAGGTCGACCGTGTGGGCGCTTCGAGCCTCGACGCGGCCGCGCGCGAGCGGCTCGAGCTCCCCCTCGACCTCCACCCGCCATGCGAGCTCGGCGGGACGCTCGAGCTCGAGCGCGAAGAGCGGCCGATCGCCGGGCACGAGGAACACGCGCGCGCCGCTGCGCGGCAGGCGAAGGGGCTCGGCTCCAGCAGCTTCCGCGCTCCCCACCAGCTCGGCCACGAACGAGCGCAGCGGCGTCTTCACGACCTCGAGCTCGAGCCGCCGCTCCAGCTCGCGCCCCGCGCCGTCCTGCAGCGTGAACGCGAGCTCGGCCGGTCCCGGCTTGAGCCCGAGCTCCGCGAGCGGGAGCGCGAAGCGCCGGCCGTCCGAATCGGTCGGGTCCGCGGCCGCGACGACGGGCTTCATGCGCAGCGGCTCGCCGCGCCCGGAGCGCACTTCGACCTGCGCGACGTCGCCCCTGCCGCCGCCCGCCAGCCGCACGGAGAGCTCGAGCTCCGCGGGATCGACGGCGCTGCGCTCCGTCCCCGCGACCTCGCGCTCGCCGAACGCGAAGCTCGCGAGACTCCACGCGTCGCGTCCGAGGAACACGAGCGTGAACGGCGCGAAGACGACCTCCCCGCCGACGGGCTCGAGCCGCACCTCCTCGCGCAGGAATCCGTCCAGGTCCGCGGGCGAGACGAGCTCGACCTCGCGCGGCGAGACCCAGCGCGCGCTCCAACCCGCGAGGGGCGCGCCGCTCGCCGCCGAGACGAGCCGAAGCTCCGCCGCGTCGATGTCGCGCGTGTCGCGCATGTCGCGCATGTCGCGCGCGGCCTCGCCGGGAACGTCGAAGGTCAGCACGACCGAACGACGCTCCGGTCCCAGGTACAGCGGCTCCGCCGCGATCTGTCCGCCGCCCGCTGCCGCGAACAAGATGTACGGTTCGCGCGCGCGTCCCCGAACCAGCGCGAGCGCGACGACGCCTGCGAGCACGAGGCCGGCGACCAGGACGCGCCGCCCAAGCGCAACGCGCGCGCCCGGTGCGTGCGCGCCGCGCCCGCCCGCGCGAGGCGTTTCCCCGCGAAGCGCTTCGTCGGGGAGCGAGTCACCGCGGAGCGGGTCCTCGCGAAGCGAATCATCGCGGAGGGAGTCACCGCGGAGCGATTTATCGCGGAGCGAGTCATCGGAGAGCGACTCCGCGGAGCGCTGGCCCGAGCGCGAGCCCTCGCCAAGCGCTTGCGAAGAACGCCCGCGAGCAGGAGCGAGCGTGCCCGCCGACTCCCGCACGCCAGCTCCGAGCAAGCGCTCGCCGAACGCGACCCAGTCCGGGTAGAGCGCGGCGAGCTCGTCCGCGAGGTCGGGGTGCGCGGCCGCGAGCTCGCGCAACGCCGCCGGCCCCGCTCCCGCGTCCCAGCGCGCGAGCGCCTCGGCGAGGACTCCCTCGGCACGCGCCCGCCGCACGCTCTCTCCGCTCACCTGTCCCATCGCACCGCCGTCGGGACGGAGATTCTAGGCACACGATCCGCGGAGCGGTCCGCTCTTCGGCAGCGGCTGCTCACGCACCCGAGCCGTCCGCGCTCACTCGCTCCGCCGCCACCCATGCCGCGGCCCGCGCGCGCTTCCTCAGGAGCGCTCGGGTTCGAGGAAACGCACGGCGCTCCCCGACCCCGCGTCCGCCGCGCCGTTCCGCTCGCCCAGCGCGTCGCGCAGGCGCCGGCCGAGGTCGGTCGGGGTCGGGTCGGATCCCGCGAGGTCTTCCGCCTCGCTCGCGAATTCGGCGAGCGCCTGGGCGCTCTCGGCGTCCTCGGGATCCAAGCGCCGGCCGTCCTCGGCGAAGAGCGAGAGCGAGAGCCGGCCCTCTTCGGGCTGGATCGAGAGCACGCGCACCGCCAAGGTCGCGCCCACGTGCGCGGCCTTGTGCACGGGCTCGTCGGGACCGAGGCCCGCTTCCGAGCGGTGCAAGAGCCCCTCGACGCCCGGCCGCACGCGTACGAACGCGCCGTAGTCCGCCAGACGCGTCACGCTGCCGAGCACGACGCCTCCCGGCCCCACCTCGCGCGCGAACGCGTTCCACGGGCTCTCGCTCCTCTGCTTGAGCCCGAGACCGATGCGCTTGCCGCCGCGCTTCACGTGCAGGACCACGGCGTCGACCGCGTCGCCCTTCTTCACGACGTCGCTCGGGTGCGCCACGCGCTCCCACGCCAGGTTCGACACGTGGATCAAGCCCTCGAGCCCGTGGCCGAAGCGCACGAACGCGCCGTAGTCCTCGACGCGCGTGACGCGGCCGTGCACGACCGCACCCGGCGCGAGCGAGCCGATCGCGCGCGCCTGCTCGCTCTCGCGCTCGCGCTGCAGCACGCGCTTGCGCGACACGGCGCAGCGCTGGCGCTCCGCGTCGACCTCCGTCACCTCGCACGTGATCACCTTGCCCACGAGCGCCGCCGAATCCTCGCCCCGGTCGAGCCCCGTCTGCGACTTGGGCAGGAACGCGTGCAGCGCGCCGACCTTCACCTCGAGCCCGCCCGGCTTGGCGCGCACGACGCGCGCCTGCACGAGCGAGCCCACCTCCATGCTCTCCCACGTCGCGAGCACGGGCTCTTCCACGAGCGACAGCGCCCACAAGCCCTCCTCCTGCCCGCGCAGCGTGAAGCGGTGTTCCTCCCCGACCCTCGGCTCGCCCCGGAACGCGCGCGACGAGATCACGCCCTGCATGCGCGGCCCGAGCTCGACGAACACGTCGTCGCGGTCGATTCCCACGATCGTCCCGTCGACGACGCGCAGCGTGTGCGCGCCGTGATCCGAGGGCTCCGGAGGCCGCCGCCGCATGCCGGGAAAGATACGGCATCGCCGCGGCAGGGTCGCGCGGCGCGCCGCGGCTCTCACCCCATCACGTGAGCGACTCGCCGTCCGACGGCCGGGAGCGAACGTGCGACGGCGTGGCCGCGATCAGACGTCGGTGCAAAGGAGGCCCTCGGGGATCGGCTCGACGCGGACCTCGAGCGGCTCGCTCGGATCGACGGAGTCGAGGTCCCGTTCCGGGAAGAGCCCCGTAACGACGACCCTCACGGCCGGCGCGAACGTCTCGACCGCGAAGCGGCCGCGGCTGTCCGTGACGAGCTGGGCGCGCGTCTCCACTCCGTCGAGGCCGGGAACGCCGACCGCTACGCTCGCGCCGCGGACGGGATGCCCTTCCAAGGACACGACGCTGCCCCGAAGCCAACGCGGCGAGCCGTCGACCACGAGCTCGACGCGCGACCGCGCCGACGTCTCGATCCCCACCGGTCCGGCGACCGTGAACCCGGTCGCGTCGAGCAGTCGCACCGAGACGGTGACGCCGGCACGGACGCCGTGGATCGTGCGCGTCCCGTCGAGCCCCAGTGGGATCCGGAAACGGTTCCCTCGGTGCGGTGCCAACGAGCCCTCGGAATCGTCGTGCATCCATCCGTCGCCGACGAGGTCGTCGCGCGACGACACCTCCACGACACCGCCCGCTTCGCTCCAGTGGCTGCCGTCGGCGCCCCGAGCGGAGACGATGAGCTCCGACGCCCGGTGGAGCACGACCACCTTCTCGGCGGAGTCGTCCGCTTCGAACTCGGTCCCGAAGACGAGCCCTGTGCAGTACCCGGAAGCCCGAACGTAGGTCTGCGTCGCCAACGTGACCTCATCCAGGACGGAGATCGAGCTCCCACCCTCGAGGTGCATGGTAAACCGAGCCGCGCGGATCGTCTGCCCTGGATACTCGAAGAGACCCACTGAGCGCCTGCCAAGCTCCGACGTCACGACCGTCATCCGCAGCTCCGTCACCGAAACCTCGGCGCGTCCGTCGCGCCCGGTGAAGACCGGCTCGGGGCTCGCGTTCCAGTGGACCGCCGCCCCTCGGATCGGCGCGCCGCGCGCGTCGAGCACGCGCACGACCCGACTCCCTGCGGCATCGAGGACCCAGTCGCCGAAGTCGTGCTCGTACCAGTCGCCAGCGACCATTCGCGCGACCGTCAGGCGTCCGTCCGGCGAGCGCGCCTCCACGTACGCGGTCGCGCCCTCGGAGAGAACGGGACGGCGACGGCGCAGCACGAACCTGCCGTCGCCCGCCGTCTCGGTCCGATCCTCGTAGTCGACGCGGGTCGGGCCGAGGCGCCCGACCCGGACGGTCGCGCCCGCGATCGGAGCTCCTCCACCGTCGACGACGCGCCCGCGGATCCAGTGGAAGGGCACGAGGTCGAGCACGAGACCTTCGGCCGGTCCCGCGATCGGGTAGGAACCGCGCACCTTCGGCTCCGCCACGAACTCGTGGCTCGGCGGCGGATGCACGAAGCCGCGCGCGTCGTGCGGAATGCCGCGGAATGCGAACGATCCGTCGCCCGCGCGCACGCGCGCGACCTGCCAACGGCCGTCCTTGTCGGAATTCGCTCCGGCGAGCTCGCGCCACAGCGCCTCCGGCAACGTCGCCGGCTTCCAATCGCGGCCCCACAGCGCGAGCTCGACGTCCGTCTCCGGCAGCTTGCCCTCGACCGTCAAGACGCCCGCGATGAGCCCGGCGTGCGGCAGCCGGATCACGAGCTCCGCGAGCGCGCCCCGCGTGCCGATCCCGTCGCTCGCCCCGACGTCGTCCGGTAGCGCGAGCGGCTCGTCGTGCACGCCCCACAGCACGCCGACGACGGCGACGCACACGTCGTCTCGCGCGTCGCGCGGAAGGCGCAGCAAAGCGCGCCCCTCTGCGTCCGCGCGCGCCTCCGACAACGCGCGATACGCGTCGTGCAGCACGAGCCGCGCGCCGGCCGCAGGCTCGCCGTCCGCATGCTCGACGCGCACGCGCACGGGGACGTCGCTCCGCGTGAGCGCCTCGCGCGATCCGGGCACGACGTCCTCCGGACCCGCGACGTCCGCATCGACGCTCGGCACGGCGACGCCTTCAACCCGCTCCAGCACACCCGACTCGCTCGCAGACTCGGCGATGGCCATGACGGCGCTCTCGCCGGAGAAGCCGATCCACGCCAGGGCTAGCACGAGCAGCGCTCCGCACATCCCGATCGCGACCACGACGATGGATCGTCGCGTCCGCCGGGCATCGGCTCGTGGCATCGCTGAGCTCATCGTTGCTCCATCCGGATCTCGAGAGGCGAATCGGCTGGGTCGACGGACGCCAGTCGGAGGTTCGCGCAGCTCGCAGCTTGCACCAGGAGGCCGAGCGAGGATGCCGTCGTTTCGACGCGGAATCGACCCTGGCGGTCCGTGACCAGCCGCGCCGCCACGTCCACAATTGCATGGACGGTCGCACCCCGCAGCGGGACGCCCTCCGGATCCAGCACGACGCCTTGCAGCGTTCGCGACGGGCGATCGGCCGCCAGCTCGATTCGCAGCTCTCCCACCGGGCTCGAGTCGACGTTCTGCTCCGCAGCGATCCTTCCCGTCGGGTCGAACAGCCGGATGCGGAGCGGGACTCCGGTACGGATGCCGCGCACGGTCGTGGAGCTCGGCGATCGCACGGCGACGAGGTGGCTCGTGATTCCGCCTTCCGGGGACGCGACGATCGCCAGGGACTCCGAGCCGAAGTCGTTCAGCATCTCCCAGCCCGCGTCGAATAGCTCTCGGGTCGAGGCGACTTCGAGCCACCAGTCCGGCGCCTCGAGAACGCGTCCGCTCGCTTCCCGCGCGACCACCACGAGCCTCGTCTCGCGGTAGAGCTCGACGAGCGTGGTCGACGGCGACCGCGTCGCGGCCCGATAACCGTCGGCGACCACGTACAGCGGCGCCCTCGTCGTCTCCTTCGGCACGAGCATCGTCGTCATACCCTCCGCGTCGGTGAGAGTCGACTCGTATCGATAGGCCTTCCACCACACACGTGCGCCGCCGATCGGCGCGCCATCGCGCTCGCGGACGAGGAGCCGGCGCGCATCGATCGGATGGAGCACGACGTCGCCGATACCAGCAGGGGAGTCGAAGCAGTCGAAGCCGCTCGAGGCGATCGTTCCCGCCTCCGCTCGATCGGGCGACCACGCCTCGATCTCGAGCACGCTTGTGTCGTCCTTCGGAGGGTGCAGAGACAGCGCGAAGTCGCCCTCGCTCGACGCAACGGAGTAGGAAAGGTGGATGTCCGCGATGCGCCGAACCAGGGCTCCTGCCACCGCCGAACCGTCTGCGCGGATCGCTCGCCCGCGAACCACGGAGAACGGAACGAGGTCCAGATGCATGCCCTCCAGAGGCCCGGCGATCGCGATCGACCCCCTGATCTCGTGGCTCGGAGGTGACGGTACGTCGCGAGGCGGACCGCTGCCTCCGCGGATCGCGTCCGCCTGCACCCGGAGCACGTACTCGCCCGCCGGACGCAGTGAACCTTCGATTCCCTCGGGGATCCCGCGGAACTCGAAGATGCCCTCTCCGGCGCGCACACGCGCGACCTGCCACGGAAGATCGGCGGGGAGACCCGCGCCCCGTAACCGATCCCACACGCTCCTCGGGAGGCTTGCCGGCCGCAGCTCGACGCCGTCGAGCGCGATCTCGACCTCCGATTCCGGCGCCAGTCCCTTCACGGTCACGCGGCCTGCGATGCGGCCGGCGTGCGGGAAGACGATGGGGATCTCCGCGGCGACCTCTGCGTGCGGGGCAAGCGGCTCGTCGTGCACGCCGAAGCCCGCGCCGGCGACGGCGATCCAGAGCTCGCGCTCGAGGGCGGCGGGCGTGCAGCGCAGCGTCGCGCGGCCGCTTTCGTCCGTGCGGGTCTCGTCGAGCGCCGCGCGTGCATCGTGCAACACGAGGCGGGCTTGCGGGGCCGGCGTCCCGTCCGCGTAGCCGACGCGCACACGCAGACGGCGATCGACCGCGAGCGCCGCACGGTCTTCGGTCGCGTCCGAGCCCGGGGCGGTCACGGTCGGCCGAGCCGTCTCTGGAGGCGGTGTCGGAGCGTCGCGCAGGATCGCTGCGACCGACTGGAGATCGGAGACGCTCGTCCACCACGCGAGCGCGATCAACCCGAGCGCGGCGAGCACGACGAGCAGGCGCAGCGAGTTCGCGCGTTCGGCGCGTCTCTCGAACGTGCTTCGCGCCTTGCCGTTCATCGCTTCACCATGCGGAGCTCGAGGGGCGAGTCGTCCGGATCGACGAAGGGCAGTCGGAGCCGCTCGCCGGTCTTGAACTCGACCTCGAGACGCAGCGCAGGCGCACAGGTCTCGACGCGAAAGCGACCTTGGCGATCCGTCCGCAGGCGGGCGCTCCAACGCTCGTTCACGCCGTCCGCGGCGTGGAGGGCGGTGACCAGGGCGCCGCGCGCCGGTTCGCCGGTCGCTTCGAGCACCCGGCCGAAGAGCGGGCGACTCGGCTGCTCGGCGACGAGTTCGACGCGCATCGACGAAGACGTCGCGGGAACGCTCGTCGCCGCGACCACGAAGCCCGTCGGATCGACGAGGCGGAGCACGAGCGGAACGCCCTCCGAGAAGCCGACGATGCGCAGCTCGCAGCTCGCGTCGATCGCGAACCCGTAGCGGTCGAGGCGGTCGCTCTCGCGCTCGATGCGAACTCCGGTCGGCGTCGGGTGGCCGCCGTAGGGATTCCAGGCCGGATGGAAGAGCGGTGCGCCGGGAACGAGCGCCACGCCGAATCCGATCCCGCCGAGGCACGCACCGTCGGGCGCGCGGACGATGACGACGAGCTCGGTCTCGGGCACGAGCTCCACGTCCACCGTCTGCTCCTCCGACGCGCGTGCGGAGGCCGTGCGGAATCCAGCGGCGCTCACGGAGAAGCGCTCTTCCACGCGCACGAGGATTCGCGCGACGCCGTCCCTGCCCGTGCGCGCGAGCTCGCGGCCGTACACGACCTGCGCGCCCTCGATCGGCCGACCGTCGCGGTCGCGCACCCGAACGTCCCGGGAGACCGCGGGCTCGAGCAGGAACTCGCCGACGTCGCCGAACGCCGACAGCGCGAGAGAGGAGCGATACCGACTCACTGCGACCTCGCGGCGATCGATCGAGCGCGCCTCCACGCGCAGCTCCTCCCAGGACGGCGGCATGCGGAACTCGAAGCCTCCGAGCTCGTCGGATTCGGTCGCGAGCTCGACGCGCACGCCGTCCGTGTAGAACTCGCAGCTCACCGACGCGCGCGCCGCGGCCACACCTGCCGGGCTCACGACGCGCCCGCGAAGGGCCTCGAACGGCACGAGCTGGATCGCGAGCGCCTCCGCTGCACCGCTGACGGCGAGGCTCGGCGTCGCGCCGCGCTCGGTGGAGAACCAATGACCCGCCGGCGCATGAAGACGCGCGTCGCCGACCTCGGGGACACCGCGGAAGACGAACGTGCCGTCCGGCGTCGACGTGAGTGCGGTCTGACACGGCCGGGCGGACTCCACGCGCTCGCCGCGCAAGTCGATCCACAGGAGTTCGGGCAGCGTCGCCGGTCGCTCCTCGAAGTCGTGGAGCGCGAGCTCGAGCGCCGTCGCGGGCGCAATCCCGTCGACGGTCACGCGGCCCGCGACCCGGCCGACGTGCGGCAGCGCGATCGCGATCTCCGGCGCGAGCTCGGCGTCTTCGGGAAGCGGCTCGTCGTGCACGCCGAAGCCCGCGCCGGCGACGGCGATCCAGAGCTCGCGCTCGAGGGCGGCGGGCGCGCAGCGCAGCGTCGCGCGGCCGCTGTCGTCCGTGCGCGCCTCGTCGAGCGCCGCGCGCGCGTCGTGCAGCACGAGCCGCGCGAGCGGAGCCGGCGTCCCGTCGGCGTACGCCACGCGCACGCGCAAGAACCGCAAGAACCGGTGGGCCGGGAGCGCAGGCGCGCGCTCGGCGCTCACGGGGACGGAGGCGGAGGGCGCCCCGGAATTCGGTTCGATCGGCGGGTCGACGCGATCGACTCGGACGGCCGCGTCGGCGACGGAGATGGCGCGCGGCATGGGCTCGCTCCCTGCGAACCGAGCGAGCGCGAGCAGGGCGAGCGCCGCGAGGGCGGCGAGCGCCAGGAGACCGAGCGCCGCGCGGCGGGGATCCATCGATCGCGCGCGCGGCTCGAGCTTCCGAGCGGGAAGGGACATGGGCGTCGCCGCACGCGATCCTACGCGTAGGTCGGGGAACGCGTGCGAGGTCTCGCCATCCTACTTCTGGGTGGCGGACACGCAGGGTCTCGAGACCGGGTGCCGGCGCATGCGGCGCGCTCCTCTCCCGCGATCGAGACCGAGAGGCACGATGCGGCGTCCGGCGCTGCGCTACGGAGCGGCGAGCGGCGCCAACGTCGGGTCGAGCAACGGTGCGAGGAGGCGGTCGGTGTCGAGCTCCCACAGGGCCGCGCCCATGCGGTGCGAGGCGGCGAGCGTGCGGCCGTCGGGGCTCGGCTCGAAGTGCACGCGCACCGGATTGTGACGGACGTTGCAGAAGTACGGACAGACCCAGCCGATGCGGTGCGCGTCGCGCCCGTCGAGCACCTCGAGCGTGTCGCTCACGAAGTGGTAGAGCACGACGCGCGAGCCGTCCGGGGCGACGCGGACGGCGCCCTCCCAGTCGTCGAACGGGGGCTCGTGGCGTGCGAGCTCCTCGCCCGTCTCGACGTCGATCACGCAGACGAGCAACTGATCGCCGAGCGCGATCACGCGCCGGCCGTCGGGGGTGAAGCGCAGCGGTGCGAGGAACGCGTTGCGGCGGTCGTGACCCGCGACGAAGGTCTTTTCGCCGCGCTCGAGGTCGCACAGCCACAGGCCGCGGTAGGTGCCGAGCGCCAGCCAGCGATCGTCGGGCGACCAGGCGAACGAGGTGAAGGAATCGCCGGCGCCCTCGGGCGGGAGCGCGAGGGCGTGGACCGACATCGAGCGCATGTCGACCAACGTGTAGCTCCAGCGCACGCCGCCGTCGCGCACGCTGCTCGCCAACGCGAGCCAGTGGCCGCTCGGCGACAGCTCGGCGGTGCGCTCGTCGTGGTAGGAGCACGGGATCGGCGCGGGGCCCGGGCGGTAGGACTCTTCCGGGAGCGGGCTCGGGACGGCGCGCTCGATCTGCGGCGGATCGAGGGTCCACACCTCGATCCAACCCGGTTTGGAGAGCGCGATCGACACGCCGGGCTCGACCCAACCGAGCAGGGCGCTCGGGCGCTTCGGATCCTCCGGGATGGACGCGACTTCGACGCCGGCCTGCGGCGCAAAGACGACGAGCGGCCCCGCGGCGCCCAGGCCGGGACCGCGTGCGACCACGCGATCGCGCGCGCCGTCGACCAGGAGCACGCCGTCGATCGGGCCGGCGGGGATGCGGCCGAGGAGCACGCCGTCGCGCGCGCGCCAGGCGCGCAGCCCGTCGGCCAGGTGGTGCTGCGTGACGAGCAGCGTCCCGTCAGCGCTCCACCACGCGCCCGTGAACACGGCGTTGCCCCGCAGGGCGGGAGCGACGTCGGCGCGCAGACCCGCGTGCTCGATCTCGGCGATCGCGCGCGATCGGCCGCAGCTCGCGAGCGCGAGCGTCGCCGCCGCGAAGGCGAGTGAGAGCAAGGGCGGTCGAGGAGGGGGGCGCAGCATGCGGGTGGCGACCTCATCGGTCGATCGCTCGGCAAACTGAGATCTCGGCCGCCGCGGGATGCAAGCGGTCGCGAGTGCGCGCCGCGTCACCATCTCGTCGAACCGCGCACGCGCTGCGCCAACGACAGGGAACGCGCGCTCGCAGGGCGAGGCGCTGCTAGCGCGTCAGGTCGGCGAGCATCTCCATCAGACCGGCGTGGTCGACCGGCTTGACCAGGTGGCCGTCGATGCCGGCGTCCTCGGAGTCGCGGCGGTCCCTGTCCTGGCCCCAGCCGGTCAGGGCGACGATCACGACGCCTTCGGCCCAGGGTTTCTCCCGGATCGCGCGGGAGACGTCGTAGCCGTTCATCTTCGGCAAGCCGATGTCGAGCAGGACGACGTCGGGCCGGAAAGCCTCGGCGGCCTCGACGGCATCGACTCCGTCGTGGGCCAGGCGCGTCTCGTTGCCGGTCATCTTCATCAGCATGGAGAGCGTCATGGCCGCGTCGCGGTTGTCGTCGACGACCAGGACGCGCAGCTTCCGCGCCGGTCCGTTGCTCGACGCGCGCGGGCGCTCGGGCTCGGGCTCCTCGGCGAGGATCGGCAGGGTGACGACGAACTCGCTCCCGCGACCCGCTCCCGCGCTCCGCGCCTCCACCCGGCCGCCGTGGAGCTCGACGAGCTGCTTCACGAGCGTCAGTCCGATGCCGAGCCCGCCGTGCGACCGTTCCAGGGTCGGATCGACCTGCGTGAACATGTCGAAAACGCGCGGCAGCATCTCGGGCGGGATGCCGATGCCGTCGTCCGCGACCGTCACGATCACCTCGTCGGCTCGGCGCTCCGCGGTCAGGCGGACCGAGCCGCCCGCTTCGGTGTACTTGCACGCGTTGTTGAGCAGGTTGCTGAACACCTGCGCCAGCCGCACGGCGTCGCCGTCGAGGATGATCGGCCCGGGCGGCAGGGTCACGCGGAGGTCGTGACCGCACGCCTCGGCCAACGGCCGGCAGGTCTCGGCCGCGTGGTGCACGGCGGAGGCGAGCTCGATCCTGTGCTTGCGCAGCTCGAGCCGGTTGCGGGTGATGCGCGAGACGTCCATCAGGTCGTCGATCAAGCGCTCCATCAACGCGACCCCTCGCTCGAGCGTGCTGCGGGCCTGCTCGACGAGCTCACGGCTCTCAGGGACGCGCTTCATGATCTCGAGCGAGTTCCGAACCGGAGCCAGCGGGTTCCGCAGCTCGTGTGCGAGCGTCGCGAGGAACTCGTCCTTCTTGTGATCGGCTTCGAGCAGGCTCTCCTTGGCGAGGGTCTGCTCGTGGACGTCCGTGCACGATCCGACCCACTCGCGGACGTCTCCGTTCGAGTCGAGGAGCGGCGTCGCGCGCGCCACGACGTGCCGGTACTCGCCCGTGGGCGCGTGCCTCAGGCGGCAGCGCCCTTCGTAGAGCGTGCGCGACGCGCACGCGCTCGCCCACGCCGCTTGGATTCCCTCGCGGTCGTCCGGATGGATGGCGTCGGCCCAGCCGAAGCCGCGCGCCTCCTCCCAGGTCTGACCGGTGTACCGGATCCACGCGGGCAGCGGGGTAGCGAACGCTCCGTCGGCGTCGGTCGTCCACGGGACGTCGGTGATGACGGACACGAGCGAGCGGTAGCGCTCCTCGCTGCGGCGCAGGGCGTCTCGAGCGCGCTCGAGCTGCGTCGTGTCGTGGAACGAGTTAATGGCGCCCGTCACGCGTCCGGCCCCGTCGCGGACGGGATCGATGTTGACGAGAACGGTGATACGGGAACCGTCGGGCCGCTCGATGACCACTTCCTCGTTGCGGAACGAGCGCCCCTCGCGCAGCGCGAGGGCCATCGGGGTCTCTGCGTGCGGCAGCAGCGATCCGTCCGGACGCCACAAGCGCAGCGAGCCGCAGAAGCGCTGGTCGGTGTCCACGAGGGCGGGTGCTCGACCCCACAACAGCGCCGCGTGCTCGTTGTAGAACGTGATGAGGCCGCTGGGCGCGTCGCAGGTGTAGACCGCGACCGGCAGGAGACCGACCAAGCTGCGGTAACGCTCTTCGCTCCGCTCCGCGCGGCGCCGCTCCGCGATGCCGCGGAACACGAGCACGCAGCCGGCGATCCGGCCCTCGTCGTCGACGATCGGAGCGGCGCTGTAGTCGATCGGCAGCTCCGACCCGTCCTCGGCGACGAGCACGGTGTGGTTCGCCAGTCCGATCACGACGCCCCCCGCGAGGGCGCGCAGGGCGGGATTCTCCGCCGGCCGGCGGGTCTCCTCGTCCAGGATGCGGAAGACCGCAGGGAGCGGACGCGCCGCCGCCTCCTCTGCGTTCCAACCCGTCAACGCCTCGGCCGCCGCGTTCAGGGATGTGACGCGCCCTTCCACGTCGGTCGTGAGCACCGCGTCGCCGATGCTCGCGAGCGTGATCCGCAGCAGGTCGCGGTCGTCCTTGGCTTTGCGGCGAGCCGCGCGCAACGCATGACCGAACCCCACGACGACGCCGCAGGACACGAGGAACGCGACCAAGCCGATGACGTCGCCGACGCTCTCGAACCCGAACCCTCCGCGCGGCTGGATGAACAGGACGTTGCAGGCCAGGTAGCCGAGAACGGCGGCGAGCAGCGCGGGTCGGGTGCCGCCGAACCACGTGCATGCGGCGACGGCCGCGAAGAGCGTGACGACCGAGAGCCGGTCCCCGAGCCAGGGATCGAGCCACCAGCGCACGGCGACCGCCGTCGCCGTCACGACCAGAGCCAGGAGGTAGGCGGAAGACCTCCAGCGCATGCGCACCATCTTACTGGACGCGAAACCCCACTCGTCCGAACCCTGGCCGCGCCGCAGATCCCGCGACCGCCCCCTACTCCTTGGTCGGGGTCCGCGCAGCTCCCTCGTGCCCCGCCGGTGCTCCCGACTCTTCGAGGTGCCCTTCGTGCCCCGTCACGCCGGCCGAGACGATGAGCGTCATGATCCGCCCGGGATCCACGTCGAGCTCGACGACGCGCTCGCGCGGCACGAGGATCGTCTGCCCGGCGAAGTTGTAGGACTGCGGCAGGTACACGGCGATGAGTCCCGCGAGCTCGGGTGCATCGAGCTCCTCGCGCGTCAGGAAGCCCAAGGCCTTGATCCCCGGCTGGAGCTCCACGACCACCGGCTTGTCGAAGCGCCGCTTCTCCCCCGCCAGGGCCACGACGAAGTCCTTCACCGTGCTGTACAGGATCTTCAGCACAGGCAGGTGCGCGATCAGGCTCTCGAAGACGAGGACCAGCTTCCCGCCGAGCCGGTTCGAGGCGAACAGGCCGACGGTCCAGATCACGATCAGGGTCAACGCGAGCCCGATGCCCGGGTACGGCGCGCGGATGAGCCGGTCGAAGAACGTCACCGGCAGCCAGACGAGGTAGATCGTCGTCACGAGCGGCACGACGATCACGAGCCCCTTCAGGAAGTTCTTGAAGACGCCACGCATGACCGTCACGGGCGCGAGCGGCCTCGGCGGCACGCGCCGTCCCTGCGGCCCGGCCGAGGCGGCGCCCTTCGGCTTCGACGGCGCAGAGCTGCGGAGTTTCCGAGGCACGTGCAGAGCATCCCCGGCGGCTCGGGCGACTGCAAGCGGCGCGTGCGGGCGGACGGCGCACCTCGCGTTCGGGAAGACCGGCTCGCCTCGCGCCGAGACGGGCGGGGCGATCGCCCTCCGGCTGCGCCGTACGCCCGATGGGTCGAGCGTACGATGCTCCCCTCGTCGCGGGCGACGTCCACGCTCACGCCCCCGTGGCGAGCGTCACGCCGTTCGCCGACTTCTCACCACGGAGAACCAGCCATGACACGCAAGCCGCTCGTCGCCGTCGCCGTCCTCCTCGCCGCGCTCGCCGCTTCCTTCGCAGCCGGCGCCGCCGGCGGGGAGTTCGAGCCGCGCGGAGTGACGTTCACGGTGCAGGCCGAAGTGCCCGTTCCTCCCGCGGACGCCTTCGATGCCTTCACCGGCGACGTCACGGGCTGGTGGGACCACAGCTTCTCGGAAACGCCCGCGCGCATGTTCATCGAGCCGCGCCCGGGCGGCGGCTTCTACGAGTACTTCGACGACGCGGGGAACGGCGTGCTGCACGCGACGGTGACCTACGCGCAACGCGGGGAGAAGCTCGTCTTCAAGGGCCCGCTCGGTCTCCACGGCCGCGCGTTCGAGATGGTGCACACGGTCGCGTTCGAGCCCGCGGAACGGGGAACGCTCGTGACGGTCTCGGTGCACGGCCTGGGCGAGCTCGCCGCGAACGAGGTCGAAGCCATCGAGGGCGTCTGGAAGCACTTCCTCGTCGAGCGCTTCCAGCCCTGGGTCGAGCGCGGCGACCACGAGGCGAAGCTCGGGCAGTGATTGGAACGCGCCGGCGGGGTGTGGTTGGCTCCCTCGTCACGACAGGAGGAGGACGAGGGCGTTGTGGGTCGCGTGCGCCAGCACGCACGGCACGAGACTCCCCGTGCGCGCGCGCAACATGCCGAGGAGCACCCCGAAGGCGAAGCGGTGCGGGAACTCGAAGTAACCGCCCCCGCCGAGCCCGTGCAGGAAGGCGAAGAGCACGGCGCTCACGACCACCGTCGCGCGCACGCCGAGGGCCCGCCGCAGAGCCACCCAGAGGACTCCGCGACACAGCCACTCCTCGAACAACGCCGGGAGCAGGACGAGCTCCCCGAACAGGAGCGGTACGGAACCCTGGACGAGCGGCTCCGCGGTCGCGCCGACTGCGCCACGCAGCACGGCGAGGAAGGCATAGCTCGCGGCGTAGCCTGCCGCGCCCGCAGCGATCCCGAGCCCGATCCCGGCGGCTCCGGTTCCGCGGCCGAAGCTCGCGGACAGCGCGCCGCGCCCCAGGCACAGCGCGGCAGCGAAGGCGACGACCCCGAACAGCGGCTCGGCCATCTGACGGTGCGCCGTCTCGGGCACGAAGACGCCGCTCGACAGGATGGCGAGGGCGCCGAGGAACACGACCGCGACCGCTCGCGCGACGCGGCCGTCGGAGACGAGCTCGACCTCGCGGCGTGCGTTGGCTCGCAGACGCGCCAGATCCTCGCCGCAAGCAGCGCAGAAGCGCGCCGCGCTCGGGACTCGCGAACCGCAGGCGGGACAGGGAGCGCTCAACGGTCGGGCGGGTCGAGCGACACGAGCACCCATCGGTCTTCCTCGTCCACGCGCCAGCGCGTTCGGAAGCGTTCCCCCTCCGTCTCGAACCACACGTCCGCATCGTCGTGGTCGAGCAATACCACTTCGTGGGAGACGAGACTCGGGTAGCCCGCGGTCCAACCCCGGCGCTCCTCGAGCCTCACGAGATAGTCGCCCATCCGGTCGCGCGAAGCTCTCGCGAAGCACGAAGCGACGAGCGCGGCATCCCCGGCGTGCCAGGCGTTCGTGAACGCGCGCAGGGCTTCGTCGAGCGGCGGCGGGGGGAGCAGGAGCCGCTGTAGGATCCAGTTGCGCTCGATGCGCTTCCACTCGCTGAAGAGCTCGGCCGGGCCGCCGTCGAGCGGGAAGAGGTGCTCGTGCGTGAAGCCTTCGGGCTCGTCCAACGTTCCGACCACGAAGTCGAGCGCCGGCCATGTCGTCCAGCCGCGCGTCGTCGCGAGGGCCCCGAGACGTTTGCGTTGCTCGTCGCGTCGTTCCGGCGCGAAGAGCTCGGCCACGGCAACGGCGTCCGATCGATTCCACGCAGCCGCCAACTCCCCGAGCCGAGGCTCGAGCGCCTGCGGCCGCAGGGTCCACCACACCGTGGCGGCAACCAGAACGCTCGTCACCAGCACGACGCCGCCGCGCACCGCCGAGCGCCTCCAGATCTCGCGCGCGACCATCGCATGCAGCTCGGCTCCGGTCGCGATGCGCGGAACGTGCACGCCGAGGATGGCGCGCGCGCTGTACGAGTCGGGGTACGCACGCACCAGACGTCCGGCGCGCAGCGCCGGGACGAGAGCCAGCCACAAGCCGACGGCGATCGCGATGTCGAGCACCCCCGGGAACTGCCGGCCGAGGACGACGATCAGCATGCTCACGGTCCACAGGCACGCGATGCCGAGCGACCAGCCGAAGGGGTGAAGCGCGACTTGCTGGGTGCCGACGACCGCCAACGCCGTCAGCGCACTGAACAGCGCGAGCTGGACGAGCGTCGCGCCGATCGGCACGGTGAGATCGGCCAGCTCGAACACCTTCACGATCGCGCCCAGACCGAAGACCACGGCGAGCACCCAGAAGACGCCGCGCACGAAGCGGACCGAGCGACCGGCCCGCGCTAGGTCGCGCACGGCTTGCCGGCGTGCTTCCTTGTCGCCGGGCACTTCCACCGGCGCCGTTTCCGCGGCCGAGTCGCTGCCGCACTCCGGGCAGTAGCGGTTGCCCGCGGGCAGCACGGCGCGACAGACGGCGCACGTGCGCTCGAGCTCGAGCGTCGCCTGGGCCCGGACCTTGCCTCCGCACTTCTTGCAGGTGTAGGTCCTGCTAGCGGAGGGAACCCGGAACGCGGCTCCGCAGTCGGCGCAAACGGCGCGCGTCGTCGGTTTCGAATCCATGAGCACCTCGCGGGGCGAGCGGTACGAGCGAGACGGAGGTGTGCAGCCGCGGCCGATTCTACGCGCCACGCTGAGTCCAGTGGAGGGCTACCATCGCCCCGTGGAAGCGAAGGCACCGAGCGGGGCGCGCGCCCGCGCCGTACGGATCGCGGACGCGCTCCGCATCGGACGCGTCGACCTGCGCGAGGAGTCGCTCTTCGACTTCAAGCGCGCAGGAGGGCTGCCGGTCTGGCTCCAGGCGCTCGCCGTCGTCGCGTGCTACGCCGCGTCGATTTTCTTCACGAAGGCCGAGTACGACCGGACGGGGACCGTCTTCGGCTTCCCCGGGCCAGCGTTCTTCGTGCTGTTCGCGCCGATCGTCGAGGAGCTCGTCTTCCGCGGTTTCGCGCTCGGCCAACTCGTGCGGCACACGTCGAACGCGCGCGCGATCGCTCTCTCGTCGCTCCTCTTCGGCTTCTACCACCTGCGCAACGCGTTCTGGCTCGAGCCCGCGGTGCTCGCGAGCCAGATGGCGCACGCCGGCCTCGTCCTCGGCCCGCTCCTCGCCTACCTGACGCTGCGCTTCCGGACGGTCTGGCCCGCCGTGCTGCTGCACTACGCGAACAACCTCGCGTTCTACCTGTGACGCGAACGGCCGCGAGCGCCCGCGCCCGCCGGTAGAGCTCGCCGAACGTCAGCGTCGCGCCCTCGCGCTCCCCGTCCTCGAGGAACGTGGACGCGACGCGCTCCGGCGCGAGGCGCGCGCGTCGCCCCAAGAGCTCGGGTCGCCGAGCCCTGCAAGGGATCGGCGGCGCGCCTCATGGCGCCGAGCCCGAAGCGCTCGCGCGGTCGGGGGATCGATGGGTCATGGCTTGCGTCGCCGGCGGCGCGAGGAACGACTCACGCCAGCAGATGGAGATCCGCCCCAGGAGAAGATCGGGGTGCCGCGAAGCCGTGCGCCGCGTTCACTCGCCGCCGAGGGCCTTCTTGAAGAGGTTGCCGAGGTTGGTGCCGAGCTGCTCGCGGCCGCTTTTCAGGACGTCGTCGATCTCGGCGGCGCCGGCGGCTTCCTCGGAGCCGATCAGGGCGCCGTGCGTGTCGAGACGCGAGAGCGCGATGCGGCGCTGCGCGCGGTCGATCGAGACGATGCGCACGGCGAGCATGGAGCCGGCGGCGGGGCCGTCCTTGCGCCGGCCGCCGCGGCGTCCGGCTTCGCCCATCTGCGAGACGTGCAGTAGGCCCTCGAGTCCGGGCTCGAGCTCGAGGAACAGGCCGAACTCCATGGCCTTGACGACGCGCGCCTGGACGATCTGGTCGGTCTGGTAGCGCTCCTCGGCGTCGTCCCACGGGTCGGGCAGGAGCTGCTTGAGGCCGAGCCCGATGCGCTTGCCGCCCTCCTTGATCTCGAGCACCTTCGCGTGCACCTCCTGGCCGACCTTCAGCACGTCTTTGGCGTCGTTCACGCGCTCGCGCGCGATGTTGGAGACGTGCACGAGGCCTTCGACGCCGTTCTTGATGTCGACGAAGGCTCCGAAGGACTCGACGCGCGTCACCTTGCCGTGCACGACGTCGCCGACGGAGAGCGAGCTCACCATCTCGCTGCGGGCGAGGTCGAGCTCCTTCTGCAAGACGTTGCGGCGCGAGAGCAGCAGGCGCTTCTTGCCGCGGTCGATCTCGAGCACCTCGCATACCACATGTTGGCCGAGGAAGGTCGAGAGGTCCTCGATGCGCGCGACGTCGACGTGCGAGGCGGGCATGAAGCCCGCGACGCCGCTGAAGCGCAGCTCGAGCCCGCCCGTGTTCTGGCCCGTGACCTTGGCCTTGACGTGCACGCCGGGCGCGAGGTCCTCGAGCGCGGAGAGCGTGACGGCCTCGCGCCGCGAGAGCAGCCACAGGTCGTCCTCGCGCCCGACGATCGTGAAGTCGAACACGTCGCCGACCTTGGGCGGCGGCTCGAACTCGGCGATCGAAATCACGCCCTGCACGCGCGGGCCGAGTTCGACGATCACGTCGTCCTGGTTCACGCCGACGACGGTGCCGCGGGAGAGGCGCGAGTGGTCGCCGCCGGCCGGACCGTCGGCCTTGCGGCTCGGCACCGGGAGGTCCAGCTCCTGCAGGCTCATTCCCTCCAGCGCTGCGTCGATCTCGTCGCGCAGGGATCGCTCTTCGCTCATCGTCGGGACTCGGGATCCGCTCGGTTTCGGGGCCTCCACCCGTCCGCGGGTGGAGCTCTGCAACAAGGATACGACGCCGCGACGGGGGAAGACGGTTCCGTCGGCCGAGCGCGGGGCGGCGCACCGTCAGGGAGCGTGCTGGCGGAGGTGCTTCTGCATCCACAGCGCGAGCCAGACCGACCCGATCAGGGCGCCCAGGGTGGAGCCGGCGTAGGCGCCCTGGATCGCCGCCAGACCGAACTCGGGGAGGATGCGCGTCGCGACGAAGGTGAGCGGGATCACGAGCACGCCGACGCGCACCACGCTGACGACGAGGCCCGGACGCGGCGCGCTCATGCCCTCGAACGCCGAGCGGATCGGGAAGAAGGGCGCGGCGGCGAAGGTGGCGGCGGGGAGCCAGAGCATCCCCTGCACGACCAGGACGCGCGCCTCCCCCGACTCCGCGAAGAGGCGCGCCAGGTGCTCGGCCATGAAGAGCGCGATGGGGGTCACGCACAAGAGGAGATAGCCCAGCCCGAAGAGCGTCGCCGTCCGGATCTGGCGCCGGATGCCGGGCACGTCGCCCTCGCCCCACAGGCGCGCGACGAGCGGGAGCATCGCCACGCCGATGGCGATGATCGGCATCGACAGGAGACGCGAGAGGGTCGCGAAGACGGACCAGGCGGCGACGGCGGCGGTCGAGTCGGGAGTCTCGACCACGATCCAGTTCACGGCGAAGGCCTCGACCGACATCAGGACGAAGGTGGCGCCCGAGGGCACGGCGATGGACAGGATCTCCTGCACGGGCGATCCGCGCGCGGCGATCCGGGACGCGATCGCGTCGGAGGGCGCAATGGCATCGGAGGACGCGGCACGTCGCCGCTCCTCGTGTTGCCGCGCGCGACGCAGCGCGAAGGCGAGCGCGAAGACGCGCCCGAGCACGGTCGAGAGCGCGATGCCGAAGATCCCCATGCCGAAGACGAACGTGAACAGCGTGTTCAGGAACACGTTCGTCCCGCCGGAGATCAGGCCGGCCCACATCGTGCCGCGCGTGTCCTGGTGCGCTTTGACGAGCGAGTCGGGCAGGATCGACCAGAACGTGGTGACCGCGGAACCGGCGAGGAGCACGGTCGCGTAGATCGCGAGCTGGCGCCCGACGACGGGTTCGAGACCGAGGCGTTCGGCGACGAGCCAAGCTCCCGCGGCCACGACCAGGAAGGCGGCGACGAGCGCGTAGACGATCTTCGCAGCCGCGCGCAGGAGCTCCTCGACGCGCTCTTCCTGCCGCGCGCCCATCGCGGTCGCGAGCTTCGCCGTCAAACCGTTCGAGGTCCCCACCCAGCAAGCGGTCATGAGGAACTCGATCGGCGCGGTGAAGCCGATGGCGGCCACGGAGGCGTCTCCGACGCCTTCGAGCTGCGCCGCGTAGAGCGTGTCGACCACCGAGTAGAGCGAGCGCAGCCCGAAGGAGACGACGAGCGGAAGGGCGAGGCGGACGATCCCCTTGCTCGGGCTCGACCCCGAGCCGGATGCCCCGGCTCGGACCGCTGCACGCTGCGAAGGGCTCATCGAGCGGGCGTTCTCGCGGAGCGGGGGACACGGACGCAAGTCCCTCGGGCGAAAGGTCGCGTGTCCCCTCGAGCGTCCACTGGAGCGCTGTGTGACGCAAGAGGACCGCCAAGGAGCCCCCCCCCAACCGCGCGATCCTCGCTATACTCGCCTCGCCCCGTCGGCCCGCCGCCGGCGCCTCCGGGTCACCCGTCTCGGCGGCCTCCGCTCTTTTCGCTCCCGCTCGCCCACCGCGTCCCTTGATCGGGACGTGCTCGAGACCGACCCATCATGTCCACCCACCTCGCCCCGAGCCTCCCGTCGCGATGCGGCCAGGAGGCTTCTCTCGAGGGGCGAGTGTCCGGCCTCCATCGAGCCGGCCTCCGTCGCGTTCACGCGAATGGAGCTTCCACTTCCCCTCGCTGGAGCCACTCGCGTTCGAGGGGAAAGTGTTGCTGCCCTACCTAGGCTCCTGTTTTGAGGTGTCTCCTGTCTCTCTCGGCCGGCGTCGGAGTCCAATCCGACGCCGGTTTTGCATGGGGGGGGCGCGCTCGACGCCGAGACGCCGCGGGCTCTCCGGACAAGAAAGAACCCCGCGACCGACGTCCGGCCGCGGGGCGTAGCTAGAGGCCGCGGGAACTCGCCCCGCGACGGGACGCGTTCAGACGCGCGGCCCTCCGATACAGTCATGCTTCATGCTGAATCACCTCCTTGCTGGGCCCGGGTTCCCCCGGCCGAACGAGGTGACTTCCCCCGCGCGCCGGGCTCCCCCCTCGGCGTCCCGAGGGGCTCCCAGGAATCGGTCTTTCGAACGACTCGATCATGAACCGAGGGCGGCGCGCCGTAAAGGGCTCGCATCCGGGAGAGCCCCTATTCGGCGAAGCGCGCGCAAGCGTCGCAGTCGTCCTCGCGGAACCAACCGGAGCTCTCGAGCGTCGACCCGTGGCTGAGGTAGCCCAGCCCGGCGAGCTCGCGCAGGCTCTCGCCATCCGCGCTGGAGTTCCCCGCGAGGCCCTCGGCGTCGAACCCCTTCAACCAGTGCACGAGCTCCGCGCGCAGCGCTCGCGCGCGGGCGAGCTCCTCGTCCACGAGGTCGCGCTCGCAGCCCGGATCCGCGGTGAGATCGTAGAGCTCGACCTGGTGTCGCCGGAAGGAGCGCAGCGACTGGTGCTCGCGATGTTCGACGAGGTGCAGGATCAGGTAGGAGCCGTCGCGCTCCAGCGACGCCGCATTGCCCTGGGCGGCGAGCGCGAAGCGCGGCTCGGCGACGGGTGAGCCCTCGAGCGCGGCGAGCAGGTTGCGGCCGGGGAACTCGGCGCGGGCGAGCCCCGCGAGGTCGAGCAGCGTGCGCCCGAGGTCGATCTGCCGCACGGGGTCGGCCACGCGCCGTCCGCGCGGGACCTTCGGCGCGCGCAGCACGAGCGGCACGTGCAACGTGTCGGGGTAGAGCGTGACGTGGTCGAAGTACGTGTCGTGCTCGCCGAGCGACTCGCCGTGATCGGCCGTGACCGCGACGACCGCGTTCGCGAAGCGCGGCGCCGCGAGGAGCCGCCCGAGCTCGGAGTCGAGGTAGCTCACCTCCGCGCGGTACTGCGCCTCGGGATAGGCGGGATCGCGCAGACCGCGCAGGAAGGGCGGCAGCAACTCGTCAGGCACCGGCTGCGCGCCGCGCGCGGCGTCGAAGGGATCGCTTTCCTTCGGGTAGTACATGCGATCGTGCGAGGGCGGCGGCGCGTAGGGCGTGTGCGCGTCGAACACGTGCACCCACAAGAACAGCGGGCGCCCCTCCGCTTCGGGCAGCCAGGCGAGCACGCGGTCGACGGCTTCGCCCGCGTCCCCCACCGGCGCCACCGGCGGCGTCGCGACCCGGTCGAAGCCCTGGCCGAGGCCGCTGCCGGTGTCGCCGAGGTTCGTCACCGACAGGACGGCCCAGGTCACGAAGCCCACGCGGCGGAACTCCTCGGCCAGCGTGCGCGCCCCGTCCGCGAGCGGCACCGTGTTCGTGACCACGCGCGTGTCGCGCGGCGAGACGCCCGTCATCAGCGCGATGTGCGACGGGTTCGTGATGTTGGTCGAGCTCCAGCAGTCCTCGAACAGGACGCCCTCCGCGGCGAGCGCGTCGAGCGCCGGCGTGCGCACCTCCACGCCGCGGCGCGCCGCTCCGAGGTAGTCCGCGCGGTGCGTGTCCGACGTCACGAGCAGCACCGTGCGCTGCTCGGGCTAGGCCTCGGGCTCGCGCAGGCGCAGCTCGACGTCCGCGATCGCGCAGGCGGCCTCGAGACCGGAAGGCTCGACCAACGTGAAGGTGAAGCGCAGGCGCGCGGTGTTCTCCACCGCCCGGGAGAAGTCGCGGCGCTGCCAACCCGACGTCTCGGACAGGAAGGTGCGCTGCATCACGCGGTGGTCGCGCACCGAATCGACGTAGGCCGCCAGGATCTCGAGCTCCGGTTGCTGGCCGGCCGAGCGCACGACGTCCGGCCATGCGAAAGCGTAGACGAGCTCGTACTTCCCGGGCGGGACGGTGACCTCGACCGTGAGCGGCCGCGTCGTCGTCAGCACCCAGCCGCGGCGCGCGTCCTCCCCGACGGCGATCAGAGCGGGCTCCTCGTCCGTGTCGGCGATCCAGCGCGCGAGCGGCCGATCGAGGAGCTCGACGGCCTCGAGCCCGAGCGTCGCCTTGCGACCGACGAAGACGAGCTCGATCGCTTCGATCGGCTCCGCGAGCGCTTGGACGCCGGGGAAGTCGAAGACGAGCGACTCGGGCTCGCGCGACGGGGACACGAGCCGCGCTTCCGCCGAGCGCAGCACGCGCTCGCCCGCCGCGAGCAGGTTCACGCCGAGCGCGCCCTGACCCTCGCCCAGGATCCGACACGCGACCCGATCGAAGCTCGCGGGCTCGAACGGGCCCGGAACGGCGATGCGCATCGGCTCGCCGTCCGACCTGACGATCAGGGTCGGCGCGGACGCTTCCGAGCGCCGGAGGAGATCGTGCCCGCCCGCGCCGGAGACCTCCCAGGGCGTGAGCTCCGCCGGCGGGACGAGCCGCGCCACGACCTCCTCGGGCGGAATCCCCTCGGGCTCCGTCACGGTCGGTCCGGGGGACACCGGGGACACGGGAGACACGGGGGGCGCCGGCACGAGCACCAGGTGGCCGGGCGCGACGCCGCGCGGCAAGAGGTCGCCGCAGGCCGCGAGGAACGGCGCTGCGAGCGCGAGGAGGGGCGTGCCGCGCACGGCGCAGAGCTTAGCCGACCGCGCGGCGGCGGCCACGCGCTTGCCTGTCGGGCCGCGTCGACGAAGATGCTCGCACCATGCAAGCAGTCCTCCTCGCCCTCGCGCTCCCCTTCGCCTCCGTTCCCGTCGTTCCCGCCGTTCCCGCCGTTCGAGCCGCGGGGGATCCGCGGCCCGAGATCGAGAGCTACCGCGCGACGGTCGACACGATCCTGCGCGAGTCGCTCGCGCGCGGTCGCGCGTACACGAAGCTCGCGGAGCTCGTGCGCGTCGCGCCCAAGCGCCTGTCCGGCTCGCCGGGCGCCGCGGCCGCGGTCGAATGGGCGCGCCAGGCGATGCTCGCCGACGGACTCGAGAACGTGCGCACGGAGCCGTGCACCGTCACGCACTGGGTGCGCGGGAAGCCCGAGCGCCTGACCATCGTCGCGCCGCCCGAGGTCGCGGGCGAGACGCTCGCGGTGCTCGCGCTCGGGGGCAGCGTCCCGACGGCGGAGCTCGGCGTCACGGCGAGCGTGATCGAGGTGAAGAGCTTCGAGGAGCTCGAAGAGCTAGGCGACGCGGCGCGCGGCAAGATCGTGCTCTTCAACCGCCCGATGGACGCGACGCGTTTCTCGACCTTCGAGGCCTACGGTGGAGCCGTCGACCAGCGCTCGCGCGGCCCCAGCCGAGCCGCGCGCGCCGGCGCCGTGGCCGCGCTCGTGCGCTCGATGACGACGCGCCTCGACGACTTCCCGCACACGGGCGCCCTGCGTTACGAGGAAGGCGTCGCGACGATCCCCGCGGCGGCCGTCAGCACGCTCGCCGCCGAGCGGCTCTCCGCGCTGCTCGCCGCGGGAGTCGACGTGCGCGTGAAGCTCGAGCTCGACTGCCGGACGCTCGGCGAGGCGCCTTCGTTCAACGTCGTGGGCGAGCTGGTGGGGCGCGAGCAGCCGGACGAGATCGTCGTCCTCGGCGGCCACCTGGACGCGTGGGACGTGGGCGACGGCTCGAACGACGACGGCGGCGGCTGCTGCCAGACGATGGAGGCCGTGCGCCTGATCGCGAGCCTCGGACTGCGCCCGCGCCGCACGCTGCGCGTCGTCTTGTTCATGAACGAGGAGAACGGACTCGCCGGAGCGCGCGCCTACTATGCAGGGCACGCGGAAGAGATGGATCGGCACGTGCTCGCGCTCGAATCCGACGGCGGCTGCCTGGCGCCGCGCGGCTTTCGCTCGGACGGCAACCCCGCGGCCTTCGCGATCCTCGCGGAGATCGCCTCGCTGTTCGAGGGGGTCGGCGCGGACCGCCTGCGCGAAGGCTCGGGCGGCGCCGACGTCGGCCCCATGCGCGCGAGCGGCGTCGTCACGGTCGGCTACGACGTCGATTCGCAGCGCTACTTCGACCTGCACCACAGCGCGCGCGACACGCTCGACCAGGTGAGCCCGCGCGAGATCGACCTCGGCGCCGGATTGATCGCGGCCCTGTGCTACGTCGTCGCCGACCTGGAAGAGCGCCTTCCGCCGAACGAGCCGGCGGAGGAGACGCGCTAGCCAAGGGCGTCGGGCGCCCGTTCCGCGATGCGTCCCATCCACCTGATCAGCGCCGTCGCCCTCCTGCTGGCCCTCGGCGTCGCGTGGCTCGCCTTCTCCGGCTCGGACAAGGAACCCGTCCGCCCCGCCGCCCTGACCGAGCTCGACGAACCCAACCCCGAGCACGACGACTCCCTCCCCCGCTCGTCCGTCGATAGCCCCGCCGATCGCGACGTCCTCCCCAACGTCGACCCCAGCGTCGACCCCGCGCGCCCCTCGCGCGAAGCACCGCCAAGGGAGCCCACCCTGACGGTCTCCGTGCGCGGTCGCGTGCTCGACGAGCGCGGGAGCGGAGTGGGCGCACGCATCCTCTTCGGCCGCGCGCCCGGTTCCCTCGCGCTCCCCCTCGACGCGCCCAACCACCCTGCGGCTCTGCGCGGCGAGCGGATCGAAACGACCAGCGGCCAAAACGGCGCTTTCGCGTTCGAGATCGAGGTCGCGCCGGGAGAGTCCCGCCACAGCCTCGCCGTTCGTTCGCCCGGTCATGCCGACCTCGACCTGCACGGGATCCTGCTCCCGTTGCAACCGACCCACGATCTCATGCCGCTCACGCTCGCGCGCGGCGTGACGGTGGAGGGCCGTGTCGTCGACGAGGTCGGGCGCGGCGTCGGCGGAGCGACCCTCCGGCGCGGCTTCCCCGCGCAGAGCGTCGCGGGTCGAGGTCTTCCCGCAACGGTCGGCGTCGAGGTCTCCAGCGCTCACGACGGGACGTTCCGCATGAACTCGCTCTCCGCTGGACCGCTCGTGCTCGTCGTCGAGAGCGAGGGCCGCGCCGGCGCCGTGTGGCAGGGCCTGGCGGAGCGACCGGGCGACGTCGTGCGCGACGTCGTGATCGTGCTCGCGAGCGGCTCGAGCATCGCCGGACGCGTGGTGAGCGCGGACGGCCGGCCGGTGAGCGACGCGACGGTCGTGATCGTCTCGGAGAACGCCTCTGCCGACACCGACGCGCAGGGCGGCTTCCGCCTCGCCGGTCTCTCCGAAGCGGAGGCGTACGTGCTGCGCGCGCGCACGAGCGAACGCCCGCGACCGCCCCGCTGGCTGACGGAGCCCGTGGAGGTTCGCGCGGACATGAACGCCGTGCTCGTCGTCGCTCCGGCCGCCGCCGTCCGGCTGCGCGTCGTCCGCGAGCGCGGCGCTGAGCCCTTGTCGCCCGACGCGGTGACCACGCGGGCGGTGCTCCCTGGGGGGGCAGTGGAGGAGATCGAGCTCGCACCCTCGGCGGAGTGGCACGTCGATCCGGAGGGAGGCGTCCGCGTGCCGCGTCTCTTCACGACCGGCAGGGAGAGCTCCGTTGCGCTCGTCGTGCGCGCGCTCGGCCGCTCGGCCACATCCCGTGAATTCACTCCCGTCGCGGGCCGCGAGCTCGACCTCGGCGAGCTCGTGCTCGGCGACGAAGCGGCGGTGCGCGCGCGCGTCGTCGAGGGAGCATCGGGTGCGCCGGTCGAGGGCGCGCGCGTGCACCTCGAGCCGCTCGCGGGCCCGGACGCGGACGAGGAGTTCGTGCGCGCGGAGTGGGGCCTCGCGCGCGCCGGATCCAAGACGGCTGCGACCGATGCGGCGGGGTTGGCCGTGGTCGACGGTCCGCGCGGGCGACGCTGCCGGCTGTGGGCGGAGGACGGGGCGGGATCGGGAGCGCTCTCGCCGTCCCGCGAGGTCGTCGTGGTCGTGGGCGCAGACGCGGGCGTCGTGCACGAGCTGGCACTGGGAGAGCCGACGGCTGCGGTCGCGCTGGTCGTGGACGCGAACGGCGCGCCGCTCGAGGGGCGCGTGGTGCAGCAGAGCTTCCGGCGCGGCGACGAGCTCGCTCCGTCGCTCTTCCGTCGCATAGCCACCGATCGCGAGGGGCGGGCGCGCTTCGCGGGCCTCGCGCCGGGCGAGCACCGCTTCGAGCTCGTGCACGCCACGAGCCTCGCGCTCCGCGCCTTCGCGGCCCTGAATCCGGAAGCCTCGGCCGACGGCGCGTTCGCGGTCCGGATCGTCCCCGGGCGGGAAGTGGAGGTGCGCATGGTCGCCGCGCCGGTCGTGTCGCTCTCGGGCACCGTGACCGCGGAGACCGCGCCGCTCGCGGGAGCGACGGTGCGCGTGTACGCGGACCGGCGCGAAGCGCTCGACGCCGAGGCCGGCTTCTCGGCGCCGAGCGAGTTCGGGTCCGTCGCCGACGGGAACGGACGCTACCGCATCGAGGGACTCGTGCCCGGCAGGTACGCGGTGGTGGTCGCGCACTCCACGCGCGCCATGTCGCAGCACTTCGAGCTCGTGGTGCGCGATCGGAACACGCGCTGCGATCTCGACCTCGAGGTGCTCGTCGTCTGGGGTCGGGTCGCGACGCCGGAGGGAGAGCCCTTCCATGCCGCGCGCGTGCGCGTCGAGCGCGTCTCGGACGTGGAGCTGGACCTGCCGGACTGGCTCTTCCACGACCTGTCGAGCTCCGCGGCGCGCGGGACCGCGACGCCGGCGGTCGCAACCGGTCCGGACGGGCGCTTCGAGCTCACGGGGCTCGACGCCAGCGGCCCGCTGCGCCTCGTCGCGGAGGGTGACTGGCTCGTCCCGATCGCCTCGGAGCCGTTCGGCTTCCCCGCGGGGGAGAACCGCGTGCGTGTCGACCTCGTCACGCAGCAGGGAGGTGCGCTGCGCGCGCGCGTCGAGAGCGCTTCGGGCGCGCGCGAGGGTTACCAGCTCGAAGCGTTCTTGCTCGATGCGACGGGAGCGCTCACGGAGCGGCGCACGAGCCGCCCGTCGGTCGCCGACGGAGCTCTCGCGCTGTCGGGGTTGCGGCCGGGGGTCCACCGCGTCTCCCTCCTGCGCGTGACCGCGCTCGGCTCCCCGTCCGATCCCGTCGAGGTCCGGGTGGAGGCGAACCGCACCGTCGAGTTGGTCTTCCCGGTCGAATGAGTGTCTCGAGATCCGCGATGATGAACCGAACGCGAGCGGTCCTGTTGGCGCTGACCGCGCTCTTCCAGGGAGCCGCGCCGGGGGACGAGGCCGCGGCGGAGCGTTTGCTCGCCGAGGCAGGGGAGAAGGTCGCGAAGCACGCGTACGACGAGGCGCTGCGTCTCTACGCGAAGCTCGCAAAGGAGCACGCGGGGACGGAGGCCGGAGCGGTCGGCGCGCGGCGCTCGAGCGCCAACGCGCTGCTCGGCTGGCTCCCACTCGGGCGGAGCGCCCCCTCGGCGAACCGGGTCGAGCTCGTCGTGACGGGCGACGGATACACCGCGAAGTACCTCGAGGCGCTCGCGAAGAACGCGGCGGACGTGCCGAAGATGCTCGCGCACTCGAACGTGCTGGAGGAGTACGCGAGCTACTTCGCCTTCACGTTCGCTCCCGTCGTCAGTCGCGAGGACGGAGTGGATGCGCACGGGCGAGCGTTCGACACGGCCTTCGAGGCGCGCGACACGGGCAAGCTCGAACACGACGTCGACGTCGATCGCGCGCGCGTCGAAGCGCTCTTGGCCGAGATTCCCGACTGGATGGGCCTCGCGATCGTCCTCGTCCGCTTGGGGGAGCGCGGCACGGGATCGGCCGGCACGGTCGCCGTGGGCGAGCGCGACCCCGTGAGCCTCCTGCGCGCGTTCGGCAGCGCGTTCGCCGGTCTCGGCGACGAGCTCACGTCGGACCAGGGCGTGTTCTCCCCCATCGGTGAGCACCCGAACATCAGCGCCTCGAACGATCCCGCGTCGGTTCCGTGGGCGCATTGGATCGAGCGGGGCGTGCCGGGGATCGGGCTCTATCCCGGCGGGCTCGGCCGCGCGACGGGCGTGTGGAAGCCGGTCTCGACGGACTGCGCGATGAACGACGAAGAGAGCTACTGTCCGGTGTGCCGCGAGGCCATCGTGCTCGCGATCCATCGCTACGTCGACCCGATCGAGTCGGTGGCGCCGCCGGCCCACGAGCTCTCCACGTCGCCGGAGGGTGATCTCGGCGCCGCACGCAAGCTCGAGTTCGAAGTCACGGTGATGACGCCCGCGAGTCACGCCTTGGAGGTGGCGTGGTACGTCGTGCCCGAGCGCGGCGTGCCGCGCGCCGCAAAACCCAATCCCGGGGCGCTCGCCGATCGCCGCGCGCGCGGACCCCTGCCGAAGTTCGCCGTCGAGCCCCGAGCGACTTCGAAGCCCGACCGCAAGGGCGTCGCGCGCTTCGAGCTCGACGCCAGCCTGCTCGAGGCGGGGCGTCACCGCGTCGTCTGCCGCGTGGCGGATCGGACGCTCGTCAAGGGCGAGAAGTGGCCGTGGGTGCTCGCCGACCGCGACGGATTGCTCGAGAGCGAGCGCGGGTGGTGGATCAGCGCCGAGTAGCAGAACGCTCCGACGCTAGAAGACGAGCGTCTCCACGCTGAACGGCCCGAGCGCCTCGATCGCCGCGCGCGACGTGGGAGCGGGGCGCAGCATCTGGCCCTCGAAGAGGCCCTGCTGGTCGGTCGCGTGCGCGGAGCCCGGCTCGCCCTGGCCGAAGGGGAGGAGCGCCTGCGTCTCGTCGCTCGCTCCGACGCGGACGACCTGAGCGTGGACCCCATCGGGTTGGGTCCCGAGGATGCGCGGATCGACCCGGGTCAATGGGCCCAACTGGAGTACGTCGAGGGGATCGAGGGACTGGAAGCCGTTGAGGTCGGTCCAGGCCGGGACGTCGAGCGTCAGGAAGTCCGTGGCGAACGTCGCGAGCCAGGTCGGAGGCGCTCCGAAGAGCGCGTCGACCTCGTCCATCGCCTCGCCGATCGTGAGGTCGAGGTACTCGAGCTCGTCGGTCGTGAGCGCGGCCATGCCGTTCGCCTCGAGCTCGGCGATGCGCGTCTTGAAGAACTTCTGGGCGCCGGAGTTGCCCCCGCCGTAGATCGGGATCAACGGCACGGCGAAGTCGCGGAAGATCTCCTCGATGTGCGTCGCGATCAGGACGCCGCGGTCGACGGCCTCGAGCTCGGCGCCGGCATCGAACCAGGACTCGAGCTCGAACAGCGCCTTCTCCGTTTGCGCACCGAAGTTCGCCGCGGAGCCGAGTTCGTCGCGAGCGTGCAGCGCCAGGCGCACGAGGTCACGGATGCCCGTGGGAACCGCGTCGTTGCGGATCTCCTGCACGTCCGCTGCGTCGAGGGGCGGCGCACCGACGAGCAGCTCGCGCAGACGTCGCGAGCGCGCCGTCTCTCCCGTTCCGTCCTGCGCCAGGCCGATCCGGATCGGGTACCACGAGCCGATCGGCATGTGGTTGGCCGAGAACAGGACCCCGTCGGCCGGATCGAGCACCCACGGCATGAACTCGTGCGGCACGATCCCGATCCAGTCGTTCGCGCTCACGTTGCCCTCGAGCGCGGCCCGGCCGCCGAACGCCGAGAGCACCGAGGCAACCGAACGCGCCGGCACGGCTCCGTTCGCCCAGTAGCCGATCCTGCCTCCGGAATCGGCGAAGACGACGTTCATCGAAGGGAAGCGCAGCCACTCGAGAGCCATTCCGAATGCGTCCACGTCCACGGCGCGGAACATCGCGAGGTAGCCCTCCGCCGCGACGCGCTCGGGCTCGATGAAGAGCATCGAGCGCACCGCGTACTCCTCGTCATCAATCACGTCCTTCACGAGCGGCGTGACGATCGGACCGAAGACCGTCTCGCGGTAGGTCACGACCACGGGCGCGCCGCCCGCGACGAGGATCGTCTCCGTCTCCTCCACCTCGAAGGGCCGGAACGCGCCGTCGAGCCGGTACTGGCCCGGCTGCCCGGGATCCGTGTCGATGCGGAAGAGGTCGGCTTGGTCGAGGCCGAGCGCCGTGGCGCCCCACGCGACGTGGTCCGTCGAGCCGATGAGCAGCGCGACCGCGCCGGGCGGACCCGCGCCGCGCACGTCGAAGGTCGCGCCGCGCAGGTGGATCTCGTGCAGCACGTTCGGGCGCAGGATGGTGATGCGCGGGTCGGCGACGAGGAGCGGTTTCAGGTCGACCGTCTTGTCCGGCGTCACGGCCCACGTCTGGCTGAACTTCGGCGCGCTCTCCCCCGCGGCGAGCGGAACGGCGCCCATGCCCACGAGGTCCGCGTAGTCCGCCATGGCCTGCTGCAGCGCGCCCGGAACGTCGCTCTGCTTCACCACCGCGGCGGAGTCGTCGGTGATCGCGGGAACGACGAGCTGCGCGATGGCCTGCGCCTCGCTGCCGAGCGCCTCGGCCAAGTCCTCGAACTGGTGCAAGCGTTGGGCCTCGTTCAGCTCGGATGGGCCGAAGCTGCCGCCGAAGTGGTTCCAGACGGCGATGGAATCCGCCGCGGTCCAGGGCTCGAGGGGAACGCCGGCCTGGACGAACACCGGGTGTCGGGTCGCGCTCGGCGACGCCATGAACGCGTTGACGCCCTCGGCGTAGGCGTCGAGCAGCGCGCGCAGGTCCGAGTCGATCGAGCTCGCGGCCTTCTGCGCGTGCCGCACGAAACCGTACAGGCGCACCTTGCGATCGCTCTCCAGGAACTCGTCCAGGGTGCCGGGGGCGCCGGGACCGAAGAACTCCGCGACGCGCCCCGTCGCGACGAGCCGGTTCCACAACATCTGCGACAGCCGGTTCCGCGCCGTGGCGTAGCCTGCGCCGAAGAGGGCGCCCGCGTCGCTGTGCGCGAAGACGTGCGGGACGCCGAAGACGTCGTACACGATCTCCACGACCTCGCCCACGTCGAGGACGGCCGACGCCGAATCGTCGCCCGGGTCCGTGTCGTCCTGATCGAGCGCGGTCAGCGTCGCGGTGTTGACGAGCATCGTCCCGCCCGTCCCCGCGTCGACCGTGACCTCGATCACGAGCTTGCGCTCCGTCGGTCCGGCGGCGAGCGCGCTGATCGCCCAGACGCCCGTCGCCGGCGTGTAGACGCCCACGTCCTGGTTGTGGAACTGGTAGGTCGTTCCCGCGGGCAACAAGTCGGTCACGACCACGTTCGTCACGAGCGCGGGACCTTCGTTCACGAGGCCGATCGTGAACGTCACGTTGTCCCCTTCGTTCGGCGCCGGGTCGTTCGCGCTCTTCGTGAGCGCGAGGTTGGTGGCGTCCGACACCGTGATCGTCGCGGTCGACGTATCGTTCGCCGACGTGGAGTCCTGCTGGGCGAGCTCGACCAGCGCGGCTTGGTTCGCGAGGCTCGTCCCGCTCGTTCCGGGTCCGACGCGGGCGGTGATCGCGAGCTCGAGCGAAGCGCCCGGAGCGAGTCCGAAACCCGACCAGCGCCCGGTCACCGGGTCGTAGGCGCCCTGTGTGAGCACGTGCGACACGTACTCGAGGCCGAGCGGCAGAAGGTCGAGCACGGTGATCCCGCTCGCCGCGGCCCCCGACACGTGCGTCACGAGGACCGTGTAGACGATCGTCTGACCTTCCTCGGGCGACGCCACGTCGACCGTCTTCGAGACGGCGAGATCGAGCGTCGCGACGACGGCGATCGAGACCTGGTCGACGTCGTTCGCCGCGTTCGGGTCGACCTGGTCGGCGCCCAGGTCGTCGACCCGGTTCTCGAACGCGCTGCCCACCGTTCCCGGGTCGACGCTCGCGCGCAGCTCGAGCACCGTCGAGGCACCGCTCGCGAGGTCGCCGATCGACCAGCGGCCGGTCGGAGGGTCGTAGCTCCCCTGCCCCGGCGCCGCGTCGACGAAGGTGAGGCCCACGGGCAGGAGATCGCGCGCGTGGACCCCGGTCGCGTCGGAGCCCAGGGCCGAGTTCGTCACCGTGATCGTGAACAGGAGCTCGTCCCCCTCGCCCGGGGTCGCGTCGTCGACCGTCTTCTCGACCGACAGGTCGACCTGGCCCGGGAGCACCGGGGGTGTGGTCAGGGAGCTCCCGTCGCTGCCGCCCGTGCAGGCGACCGCGAGGAGCAGGAGGGCGAGGGAGGACTGGCTACGAACGTGCACGGGGGGGGCGACGGGGGAGGGGGACCCGAATCGAGACTCCCCAACGAGGGTACCCGGCCGGAGGGAGCCCCGGGGTTCGAGCCTCGGAAGACGTCCGCGGGCGCCGCTTCGAACCGTCGAGCGGACGGAGCCGAACTAGTCCCGGCACCGGCGCGGGTCACCGAAGAGCTCCGGCGCCGCTCCCCGCCCGGAGAGCTTGCTCCTTCGCTCGCGCGGCTTGCCTGGCGCCGCGCTTTCACAGGTAATGTCGCGGGTGGGAGCGCTCGACAGGGATCGCGCCGGATCGGGTCTCGGCTCGACGCTCGTCCTCTTCGCCCTCGCGCTCGGTCTGCGCGCGCTCCACGTCTTCGAGCTCCAGGGCGGCGCTTGGGCGGACGAGCGCGCGTTCGTCAGCGACAGCGCCTACTACGACCAATCCGCTCGCGAGATCGCGGGCGGCGAGCTCGTCGGGGACTCGCCGGGCTTCCTCAGTCCGCTGTACTGCTTGTTCCTGGGCGGGGTCTACGCGCTCGCTGGGCCGAGCCTGCTCGCGGCGAAGCTCGCGCAGGCCTTCCTCGGCGCCCTCTCGGTGGCGCTCGTGCACCGCGCGGGGAGGCTCGTCTTCGGCGAGCCCGCGGGCGCGCTCGCCGCGCTGCTCCTCGCCCTGAACGGCGTCCTCGTCTACTACACCGGGTTGCTCCTGCCCGACGGGCTCGTCCTGTTCTGGCACGCGCTGTTCCTGTGGTTGTGCGTGCGGCGTCCTCCGTTCGGGTGGAACGCGCTCGCCGCAGGAAGCGCGCTCGGGCTCGCCACCGCGACGAAGGCCAACGCGCTGCTGCTGCTCCTCGCGACGCTGGTCTGGGTCCTCGCGGCCTTCCGCGACCACGCGCTCTCGGCCCGTGTGCGCGCCGCGCTGCTCCTCCTGGCCGGCGCGGCCCTCGCCGTCTTCCCCATCACGCTGCAGAACTACCTCGCCACCGATCGGCTCGTGCTCGTGACGACGACCGGCGGACGCAACCTGCTCAAGGGCAACGGGCCCGAAGCGACCGGCACACACACGCAGCTCTCGTTCGAGACGGTCAACATCGGGCACTACCTCGATCGCGAGGTCGACGTCGACCAGGTCCTGCGCGAGGACCGCGAGCTCGGCGCGCTGGCCCTCGAGACGATGGCCGAGGATCCCCTACGCGCCGCGCGCCTCTTCGGCGTGAAGCTCCTCTTGTTCTTCAACGCCATGGAGCTCGGCATCCGCGACGACTACGCCTACGCGCGCACGCAGAGCGCCCTGCTCGCGCTGCCGCTCGTCCCCTTCGCGCTCGTCGCCCCGCTCGGTCTCGCCGGACTGTGCCTCTTCGCCTTCGCCGATCGCCGCGCGACGCTCGTGACGGTCGTCCTCGCGACTCAGGTCGCGTCGTTCGTGCTCGTCTTCGTGCTGGCGCGCTACCGCTTGCCGGCCATCGCGGCGCTGGCCCTCTTCGCCGGCGCCGCGCTCTCGCTCGCAGCCTCCGACTTGCGCGCACGGCGCTTCCTGCGACCCGCGCTCACGGCGCTGATCGCGGCGGCGAGTCTGTTCCTCGTCCACCTGGACGTCCCCGGCTTCGAGCGCCCCGCGTCGACGGCCAAGCAGCACGCGTTCGTCGGGGACTTCCACTTCCGGCGCGGCGACGACGCCCTGGCGCTCGTCGAGTACGAGGCCGCGCTCGCGCAGGCCCAGGGCTTCCGTTCGTCGCTCGACGCGCTCGTCCTGCGCGCGCGCGTCGCGGACTGCCTCGAGGGGCTCGGCCTGCCGGACCGCGCCGAGCTCGTCCGCGCCGAGGTGCAGGACGAGCTCGCGCGCAACCATCCCCAGCGCAGCGCGGCCCTGCAAGCGCTCCTGCTCGCACCGCGCGGCGCCGAGCGCGAGCCCCGCGCGAGCGAACGCACGCGCGGACTGGGCGCCGACGAGCCTTGAGCTCGAAGTCCGGCCAAGTCCTCGGACACTAGAACGAATGCGCGCGCTGCCAGACTCCATGAGCGATCGTCCCGATCTCCCGCGCGCCGGTCCGACGCGACTCGGCCCGCGCGATCGCCTTGCCTTCCTGCTCGTCTGGCTCCCCTACGCCGCGCTCGTGCGCCGCTTCTGGTTCGTGCCCGACGACGCGTACATCAGCTTCCGCTACGCGCGCAACTGGGCGGACGGACGGGGTCTGCGCTTCAACCCCGGGGACGCCGTCCCCACCGAGGGCTACAGCAACTTCCTGTTCGTCGCCCTCGGCGCGCTCGTCGCGCGCGCGGGTCTCGACCTCGAGTTCTGGATGCCCTGCCTGTGCGCGCTCGCGGGCTCCGTCCTCCTGTGGCTCGTCTACCGCACGGCGCGCGTTCACCTCGGCCTCGAACTCCTCCCGTCCCTCCTCGCCGCCGCGCTGCTCGGCTGGTCGGCGCCCTACGCCGTCTGGTCGACGAGCGGACTCGAGGCGATGCCCTTCGCGCTCCTCTTCTTCGCCACCGTCGAACGCCTGTGCCTGCGCGATCCGCGCGCGGGCGTCGCCGCGGGCGCGCTCGGCCTCCTCCTCGCGCTCACGCGCGTCGAGGGCATCGCGTGGGCGCTCCTCGTCTTCCCCGTGCTCGCGTTCGCCGCACGGCGCGGCCGCGGCGCGGACGCTCCGCTCGCGCGCTATCTCGCGATCGTCGTCGCGGGCTACGCCGTCTACTTCGCCGGGCGCTTCGCGTACTTCGGCGAGCTCCTCCCCATCACCGTGCACGCCAAGGTCGGATTCTCCCTCGCGCGCCTGGGCCGCGGCGCCGACTACGTCGCCGTGCAGGTGCTGACGTCCCCCTGGCTCTTCGTCGCCGTGCCGGGAGCCTTCGTCGCGCTGCGCGCGCACCGGCGAACGCTCGGTCTCCCCATCGCGCTGCTCTCCTTCGGCGTCCCCGCTTGGAGCGTGCTCGTCGGCGGCGACTGGATGACCTTCGGACGCTTCCTGCTCCCGGCGCTCCCCTTCGTCGCGCTGCTCGCCGCCTGGTTCCTGGCGGACGTGCAGCGCGGGATCGGAGCTCCCGCAGCCCTGCTCGTCGGCGCCGTGCTCGTCGCGTCCGCCCTCCTGCCCGGCTTCGACCGCCACCTCGTGCCGGAAGCGGTGCGCGCGCGCTTCCACTTCCGCCTGAACACGCCCGCCTACCGCAGCGAGTGGGCGCAGTGGGACTACCAGCGCTTCGAGGGCATCCGTTGGACGGCCGAGGGCCGCGCGCTGCGCGCGTTCGCGCCGCCTTCGAGCTCGCTCGTCCTCGGCGCCATCGGCGCCGTCAGCTACACATCCGACCTGTTCGTCCTCGACCGTCACGGACTCGTCACGCCCGAGGTCGCGCTGCGCGAGCTCGACCGCGAGCCAAAGCTGCGCTCCCCCGGCCACGACCTGCTCGTCGACGAGACCTGGTTCCTCGAGCGCGGCCACGCGCCGACCTACCTGCGCTCGCGCATCCACGAGGCGAGCTCGCGCGCCGACATGGCCGTGCAGCTCGAAACGTCCGCCAGCCGCCTGCGCGCCGCGGGCGCCGCCGACCGCTACGTCGTCGACTTCGCCGCACTCGCGACGCGCGACGACCCGCGCTGGTTCCTCGTCGTGTGGGCGCGCATCCCCGCGTCGACGACCGCCCAAGCCGCCTGGAGCGACTTCACCGCGCGCCAGCGCCGCTTCGAGTCCTCGGGCGACGTGCCCGTCCTCGACGTCGAGCCCCCCGACCGCTCGAAGGTCCCGGGCCTTCCCGACTGGCTCTGAGCCCCGGCCACTCGCGACGGGGGCGCCACGCCGCCGAACCGCGTCTACGACTCGCTCACAACCGGCCCTCGAGCGCCGGGTGGTCGCGCGGGACGCGCACGGCTCGGAACAACGCCTTGGGCGGCGCCTTGCCGCCGCGCGGGCTGGGCTCGATCTCGCCGCCGAGCGGATTGAGGTAGTCCCACACGACGGTTCCGTCGCGCGTGACCTCGAACACGCGGCCCGACGCGCCGGCGCAGACGAGCGTGTTGCCGTTCGGCAGGCGCTGCGCACCGGAGATGAAGGCCGAGAAGAAGCGCTCGCCGTCGGAGTAGGACCAGACGGGAGCCGCGGGGCCGAAGGCCTTCCCGCTCTCGCGCGTGAAGCCCTTCTTCGCGTCGAACGGCAGCACGAGCTCGTCGACGGAGGAGTAGTCGCCTTCCGGGCGTTCCCCACCGTTGTTGAACACGAGCAACCGCAGCTCGCCCGCGCGCTCGCCCGTGATCCAGGTCGGATCGTGCTGGTAGAAGAGCCGCCGATCGGCCTTGGCTCCATGTCCGTAGTTCTGCGGGTTGCCCCAGCGCCACAGGAGCTCGCCGCCGCGCCCGCGCTTGCCGCCCGTGCTGCCCGCGGCTTCCTCCGTCGTGGTCGAGTGGTCGATGACCCACAGCTCGCACAGGTGCGGCGTGCTGAGCACGATCAGGTCCTCGCCGGGCAAGTAGTCGACGGCGTTCGTGTGCAGGAAGTCCCCCGACGGCTGCCGCGGCGCGGGTTGGCCCGGCGCCGACGCCTCGTCGGGATCGTCCCCGCCCGTGTAACCGAGCGCGCGCATCTCCTCCTCGAGCTCCTCGCGCTTGCGCCGCTCCTCGTCGCTCTCCTCCTCGTCCTCGTAGCGGTGGTCGGCATTGACGTCGATGCGCCCGGGGTGGTCGCGGAGCGCGCCGTAACCTCGCTTCGCCGGATCGCGGTCCTGCACCAGGTGGTCCCACGCGCGCCAGGTCCACACGATCTCGCCGCCGCCCAAGAGCGGCTTCAGCTCGAGCACGACGTCGGTCCACAGTCCCTCCGCGACGGCGAACGCTTCGTCGCGTCCGTGCAAGATGGCTTCCTCGCGCGAGTGGTACTCCCACGCGATCAGGAGGATGTTCCCGTTCGGCAGCGGGTCGATCTCGTGGTGCAGCATGAGCTCGTTGGTCGCGAGCTTGTACTCCCACTCCACGTTCCCATCCCAGTCGAGCTCCTGCAGCAACCCGCCGATCCCGCCGCCGTGGAAGCGCGTGTCTTCCTCCACGCGCGCGCAACGCAGCAGGTTGCCGTTGTCGAGCAGGTAGAGCCACGCGCCCGGCGCATAGGCCGTCTCCCACGTGTGCACGACCTCGCCGTCCATGTCGACGAGGTGCACCTGCTTGCTGTTGATCGGCGCGATGATCGTGTAGCCGTCGAACGCGCCCTCCGCGTTCAACTTCAAGCCGCGCACTTCTTCGACGGGCGCCGGCGTCGCAGGGGTCGTTTCGGCCGGCGGCGACTGCTGCGCCGCCGCGAGGAGGAGCCAAGGCAGGATGGAGATCATGCCTGGTACGTTACCAAGGCACACCGAGAACTCGCCGCCCCGGTCGACACCAGAATCCTCGTCTCGCATGGGATCCTCGGATGGGAACCGCGGCGAGTCCGGCCGCTGGAGGATTCGTCGCGGCCGAGCCGACTCACTCGCTCCCGTCCTCGTCGCGTGTCGATTCCTTGGTCCCGGTGTAGCCGAGATCCTCGAGGAGGGAGTTGTGATCCTTCGTTGCTGCGGGCACCGCGTCGCGCGTGCGCGCGTGGAGCTCGGCGACCCACGTCGTGAGCTCGGCGGTGAGGCGCGCGCGGTTCGATTCGTCGGCGACGGGTTCGCGCGAGCCCCGCAGCGCGCGGTAGAGCTCGGAGGTCGCGTCGTCGCGGGCGAGGAGAGCGAGGTCGGCGTCGCGCAGGGAGCGCAGGCTCCGGCTCCACGGCGCGGGATCGAAGGACGGGTAGCGTTCCTCGAGGAGCTCGAAGGGTTTCTCGAAGGGTGCGGGGTATTCGGCGAGCCGCAGGCGAGTGGCGGCGGGATCGAAGAGGCTTCGCGCGTCGGAACTCGGGGGGAGCGCGGACTTGATTCCGCACAGATCGAGCAGCGTCGGGAAGAGGTCGTGGTTCGTCACGGGGCGCGCTTCGCGGCCGGGCGCGATCGACGTGCCCTTCAGGACGAGCGGGACGTCGAGCAGATCCTCGTGTAGCGAATACTGGTGGTCGAGCATGTGGTGCTCGCCCAGGTGCTCGCCGTGATCGGACGTGAGCACGATGATCGTGTTCTCGAGCTGTCCCGCGGCGTCGAGCGTCGCGAGCAGGTCGGCGAAGAGGCCGTCGAGCTCGAGCAGCGCGGCATCGTACACGCCGCCCACGATCGCGAGGTCCTCGGGCGAGAGTTCCTCGAGCCCGAACGTGAAGGCCCACAGCTCGGGCCACGAGAGGTCGATCGCGTAGGAGCGCTCGACCTCGGCCGGCGAGAGCATGCGCGCGCGCAGCTCGCGCGGCGGGACGAGCGGCCGGTGCGCCTCCATCCAGTTCACGAAGGCGAACCACGGACGGCCGTCGTCGTTGCGCTCGAGCCACTTCGCGAGCGCGGGCGCGGCGAGTTCGCCCGCCGCCTTGATCGACCAGGCCGCGGCATCGTCGCGTTCGACACGCGTGGCGAGCTCGCTCGAGCGGTCGCCCTCGACCTTCGCGCGCACGATGGCGAGGGCTCGCGCGCGCGTGGCTGGGTCCCAGGGATGGCGCACGGTCTCGAAGCCCTGCGTGAAGTTCTCCTCGGCCGAGATGTGCGGATTCGCCGACCACGCGAACGTGCGCCACCCGGCGTCGCGAAAATGCTCGGCGAGCGTCGCGTGGCCTTCGTCGAGCCACTGGTGCGCGTTGTCGGCGCCGCTCTCGGTCGGGAGCAGACCCGTGAACATGGCGGCGTGCGACGAGACCGTGATGCCGGCCGTCGAGCGGCAGTCGTCGAAGACGAGCGCGTCGCGCGCCCAGTCGTCCAGCCGCGGCGTCGTCGGGCGCGCGTAGCCGTACAGGCTCATGCGGTCGGCGCGCACCGTGTCCCAGACGACGAAGAGGACGTTCGGACCCGTGCGCGCGGGCGCGCCGTCTCCGCACGACGCAGGGGCGAGGAGCGCGAGCAGCGCGAGGCTCGCCGCCCGGCTGGAGTCCGACGCGCGCCATGAGGGAGGCCGACGGCGAGAACGCGAAGCGCGCTTGCACGGTGCTTCCAGGTCGAGCTCCTGCGCCGCGAACGGGCTGCGGGGGCCGTGCGGATGGCGCGCGGGGCTCGGCGCGCTCGGGCTCTCGCGGTGAGTTCGCATCGGAGGCCTCAGCGGCGCGCCTGAGTCGGAACGAGGGGCCCGTCGCACTCCGGGCAGCGGCCGTTCGCGCCGGCGCGCAGCGCGTCGTGCGCGGGACAGGTCCACTCGAACGCGACGTCGGAGACGACGCTCGCGGCGTAGCCCAGCGCGTCGAGCGCGCGGCCGGCTTCCTCACGACCCTCGGTCGGGTAGTCGGTCGGGGGGAACGGTGCGGTGACCCAGGGTCGGCGACGCGCGAGATCGGCGAGCAGACGCCGCGCCTGCTCGGGCTCCTCGGCGTAGCGGTTCTGGCGCTCCTTGCGATCGACGGCGACGTGGTAGAGCTCGCTCAGCTCGGGGACGTTGGGCCGATAGACGAGCTTCCACCCGCCGTCCGTCACGCTGTAGAGGAACGCGGCGTCGGGCCGCTTCTCGAGCATGTGCGCGTTCTTGTCGTAGCCGTTGAGCTGCTCGGCATAGGCGCTGCGCGGCGCGTCCGGCGCGTTCTCGATCAACGGCCGCAAGCTCACGCCGTCGAAGGTCTCGCGCGCGGCCGGGTCGAGATCGTCGAGACCGAGGTAGTCGAGGATCGTCGGCGCGATGTCCGCAGTTCGCACGAGCGCGTCCACGACGCGCCGGCCGATCTCGAAACGCGGCGGGAGACGCACGAGCAGCGGAACGTCGATCTGCTCGCGGTAGAGCATGCGGTGGCCGCTCCAGCCGTGGATGCGCTCACCGTCCTCGAGCCCTTCCCCGTGATCGGCGGTGACTACGAGCAGTGCGTCGTCGTACTTCCCCGTCGCCCGCAAGTGATCGACGAAGCGCCCGAACTCCCGATCGAGGAAGGACACCTCCATGGAATAGGTGGCTCCCTGGCGGTCGGCGAGCTCTTTCGGCTCGAGGCCGTGCGCGCGCACGAAGTCGTCGGGCGGGACGTGCATCGTGTCGTGGGGATCGAAGTAGTGCAGCCACAGGAAGAAGGGCTCCGCGAGTCGGTCGACGACCTCGATCGCGAGATCGGTGGTCGCGTCCGCGCGGCGCTGCAGGTCCTTCATGGCCCAGGCCGTCCCGCTCTCGCGCTTGAACGCCTCGAGCACGCCGTCGAAGCCGTGGAACTCGTCGAAGGCGCGCTGGAAGCCGAAGAAGGCCGAGACGGGGAACGCGCCCTGCACGGCCGCGGTCGAGTAGCCTTCCTCCGCGAGCGCGGCGGGCAGGTACCAAGCTCCGGCCGGCAGGACGAAGCCGCTCTCGGCGTGCATCACGCGCAGGCCGTGGCGGTAGGGATACTGGCCCGTGAGGATCGTCGCGTGCGAGACCGGCGTGACGGCCGAGGCCGAGACGGCGGAGGCGAAGCGCACGCCGTCCTCGGCCAGAGCGTCGAAGGCGGGCGTGGCCACGTGGCGCGCGTCGTAGCACGAGAGGTAGTCCGCGCGCAGCGTGTCGAGCGTGACGAGGATCACGTTGGGCGGCTTCGCCGGCCGGCCCCCGCAAGCCGCGAGCGCGCCGAGCGCGGCGCCGAGGAGCGCGCGCCTCATCGTCCGCTCGGACGGTCGGTCGATCCTGCGTCGATCCCCTGAGCCCAGCCGACCTCGAAGTCCGGCGGCAGCCGCACGACCTCGAACAAAGTCGCGATCAGCTCGCCGTGCTCCCCCGCGCGGTGCGGGCTCACGAACTCCCACACGATCTCGCCCCCGCGCGTCACCTCGAAGGCGCGCCCGTTGTCGGACTCCGTGAGGAGCGTGTTGCCGTTCGGGAGCCGCTGGCCGGCACCGCAGGTGTCGGTCTGGAAGGGGTGCTCGGCGTCGCCCTCGTACGACCAGCTCACGGCGTAGTCCACGGGATCGAACTGGATCACGCGCGAGCGGCCGTGCTCGGCGTCGCCGCCCAGGTTGTCGAACAAGAGCATGTCGCCGTCCTCGAGGAAGGTCGGTTGGTGCTGCGCTTCCCAACCCTCGGCCAAGGCCCACACGACGGTCTTCGCCTTGAAATCCAGGATCGCGATCGTGTCGAGCCTCCATATGGAGATGAGCACGTTGCCGCGCGCGAAGGCCGGATGGCGGTCCGCGAAACGCCCGTCGAGCACCTCGACCGTGTTGGTGTGGAAGAAGTCGCCGTGCTGCTTGTCGATCCGCTCGAGGAAGTGCTCGTACTGCGAGCCCTCGAAACACTCGAGGACCGAGACGTTGCGCTGCACGCTCCCGTCGGCTCCGAGGATCGTCACGAAGTCCTCGAGCACGGGCTCGGTGGGGTGGATGCGCGGAAGGACCTTGCCCTTGCGCGTGAGGACGAAGATGCGACCGTCCGGCAGCACGTCCAGGTCGTGGTGCGCGAGCCCCTCGAAGGCCCACAGGACCTTCGAGTCGCGATCGAGCTTGACGAGCGCGTGCCCCTCGAAGATCCCGAGCAGGTCGCCGTTCGGATAGAGGTACGCGCGGCGGTAGAAGTCGCGGGCGATCCCGCGGCTCCCCAGTCGCGACTTGAAGCCCGGAACGGCCTCTGCGAACGGGCGGCGCCAGCGGTGGAGCTCGCGACCCTCCATGTCGACGAGGAGGATCTCGGGGCCGTGACCGGAGGTGTAGAAGTTCAGGCCGCGGTACGCCCGCGGGTCGTTCACGACGACCCCCATCTCGGACGGCGCGACCTCCGTTCCGGCCGCATAACCGATGCTCTCGAGCTCCTCGATCTGCTCGTCGAGCGTGCGCGCCACGCGCCAGCGTCCCTGGGGAGCTCCCTTCGGCTTCGGGAAGTCGAAGTCCGCGGGCTCGGCCTGCAGTTCGAGCTCCTCCGGCGGCCGATTCTCCTCCGCTGCCCCCTTCGAGCAGGCGAACGTGCACGTCCCCACGGCGGCGAGCAGCAGCAACGTTGGCAAGGAGAACGCCCGGATCGGGGTCGCCGTGCGTGATCTTCCGTCCATTCGGCAATAGGGCGCCTGCGCCCGTTCGAGGAGCTCGCGTCTACGCGCAGTCGCTCCGGCGAGTGAGGGCCGAAATCTAACAGGGCCGCGCGAGGCCGGCAATGCGAGCGGGTGCTCGCGGGTGCTCGATGGTCGCGTTCCCACCACGGAGTACTCCCTCGCTTGACCCGGTTCGGGAGGGGCGTAGGCTCCGCCGCTCCGCGCGCCCGCACGGGCGAGATCGACGATGCGAAGCCGCTGGAGCTCCCTCGACACGGCCTGCGCGCTCCTGGTGCTCGCGCTCTTCGCGCTGAACGTCTCGCGCTACGCGTTCCTCGGCGACGACGGATTCATCTGCTTCCGCTACGCGCAGAACCTGATCGACGGGGACGGGCTCGTCTACAACCCGGGCGAACGCGTCGAGGGCTACACGACCTTCTCGTGGGTGATGCTGATGGCGCTCGTGATGCGCCTCGGGCTCGCGCCCGAGATCGCGGCGAACGCGATCGGGATCGCCTGCGGCGCATCGATCCTCGCGCTGCTCGTGCGTTTCGGCAGGCGGCGCGGCATGGGAGCCTGGGCGTGGGTCGCGCCCGTCGCGCTCGCGTCGAACCGCACGTTCACGGCCTGGTCGACGGGTGGGCTCGAGACCCAGATGTTCGCCTTGCTCGTGTTCGCGGCGTCTCTGCGCTTCCTCGCCGAGCGCGCGGCGGAGCGCGCGGGAGGTCCGGCAGCGGTCCGGCCGTTCGTCTCGAGCCTGCTCTTCGCGGGGGCCGTACTCACGCGCCCCGACGGCGCGCTCTTCGCCGCCGTGGCGGGATCGTCCTTCCTTCTCGATGCGGCCCGCGGCCGGCGCTCGGCGCGGGCACTCGTCGCGTGGGTGCTGCCCTTCGTCGCCGTCGTCGGCGCGCACGAGATCTGGCGGCTCGCCTACTACGGCCAGCCCCTCCCCAACACCTTCTACGCGAAGATCTCGGGCCTGTGGCTCGCGCAGTCGACGGTCTTCCTCGGCCTCTTCGTGCGCGACCACTACCTGTGGATCTTCGCGCCGTTCCTCGGCGTGCTCGCCGTGCGCTGCGCTCGGCAGCGTCGCGACGCGCGCGCGGACGGAGTACGGTGCCCGTCCAGGTCTTCCGAGCGTCCACTCTTCCTCGACGCCCGTGCGCGGAAGTGTGAAGAACTGGACTGGCACCGTACGCTCTTCGGAATGATGCTCGCGGCGCATCTCCTCTACCTCCTCTACGTCGGCGGGGACCGCTTCGAGTATCGCTTTCTCACGCCCGTGCTCGCGCCGCTCTACTGGCTCCTCGCGGAGGCGCTGCGCGTGACGACGGCGCTCGTCGCCGCGCGCGCGGGACGTGCGCTGCCGGCTCTCGGCGCCTTTCTCGCCCTCGCGCTCGTCGCCTCCGCCGCCGCGCCCTCCTTCGTGCCGTTCGAGCCCGCGCACGGCATCAACTCGCTCGAGAACATGGAAGCCATGGCCGAGTGGCGCGCCGAGCAGGGGCGTTTCCTGCGCGCGTGCGCCGACGAGGGCCTGTTGCGCGGCGACGAGCTCCTCGGCGTGCGCGGTGCGGGCGCGCTGCCCTACTACTCAGGCTTCCCCGCGCTCGACCTGCACGGCCTGAACGACCTCGAGATCGCGCGCCTGCCGGTCGCGGAGCGCGGGATCGTCGCGCACGAGAAGATCGCCACGGAGGCGATCCTGCGCGAGCGCGGCGTCGTGATCTGCGAGACGAAGAACGACCTGCTCTTCGACGCGCCGCCGCCCATGCTCGCGCAGCCCATCAAGCGGCCGTACTACGAGGGACCGCTGCGCTGCGTGCGGCTCGCGGATAAGTACCTCGTCTTCATCACGACGCTCGACGACGCCGCGTTCCGCGCGCACTTCGGCCACCTCGAGATCGTGCAGTAGGCAGGTCAAGTCCGACGGGGCTCGGCCCCACGCACGGAGCTCGCCCGGTCCGGCTGCGGCTCGC
>CAYPTB010000063.1:0-114083 GCA_964413535.1 uncultured Planctomycetaceae bacterium
CCCTTGGTCCACCCACAGCGCGAGGACTACTGGGGCAACGTCAACCCCGTCGGACCGCGCGGCGTGTACGACGAGGCGAAGCGCTTCGCCGAGGCCATGACGATGGCCTATCACCGCTACCACCAGGTTCAGACCCGCATCGTGCGCATCTTCAACACCTACGGGCCGCGGATGCGGATGAACGACGGGCGCGCGCTGCCGGCATTCATGAGTCAGGCCCTGCGCGGCGAACCCTTGACCGTCTTCGGGGACGGCTCGCAGACGCGCTCCTTCTGCTACGTCGACGACTTGATCGAGGGCATCTGGAGGCTGCTCCACTCCGACGAGGTCCTGCCGGTGAACATCGGGAACCCGTCGGAGATGACGATCCTCGAGTTCGCCGAGAAGGTCCTGGAGCTCACCGGCTCGCGCTCGGAGGTCGTCTTCAAGCCGCTGCCCGTCGACGATCCGAAGGTGCGCCAGCCCGACATCGCGAAGGCCAAGCGGCTCCTCGGTTGGGAACCCGTCGTGGCCCTCGAGGCCGGGCTCGCGAAGACGCTCGACTACTTCCGCTCCCGGATGCTGCGCGAGAAGAGCCAAGACGCAGCCGGGCTCGCATAGCGGCATGTCCCGCATCCTGGTCACGGGCGGAGCCGGTTTCATCGGCTCGCACCTCTGCGAACGCTTGCTCGCGCGCAAGGACGAGGTCACGGTCGTCGACAACTTCAACGACTTCTACGACCCGGCGATCAAGCGCGCGAACGCGAGCCGCTTGTCCGCTGCGCGCATCGTGGAGGCGGACATCCGCGACGCGGCCGCGATGGCGGAGGTCTTCGAGGCGGGCTTCGACGCGGTCGTGCACCTGGCGGCGATGGCGGGCGTGCGACCCTCGCTGCGCGATCCGCTCCACTACGAGGACGTCAACGTGCGCGGCACGCTGATCCTCCTGGAGGAGATCAAGCGCCGCGAAGGCCTGCGCTTCGTCTTCGCCTCTTCCTCGAGCGTGTACGGAGCGAACGAATCCGTGCCCTTCACGGAAGAGGACGACATCCATCACCCGGTCTCGCCCTACGCCGCGACGAAGCGCGCCGGGGAGCTCCACTGCTACACCTACCACCACCTGTACGGGATCCCCACGACGTGTCTGCGCTTCTTCACCGTCTACGGGCCGCGCCAGCGGCCCGAGATGGCGATCCACAAGTTCGTCGCGAACCTCCTGGCCGGCAAGCCGATCCCGTTCTACGGCGACGGCTCGACGCGGCGCGACTACACCTACATCGACGACATCGTCGACGGAGTGGTGCGCGCCATCGACCGCTGCCAGGGCTACGAGATCTACAACCTCGGGGAGTCGCAGACGACGTCGCTCGCGGAGCTCGTGGGCCTGGTCGGCGAAGAGTGCGGCGTCGAGCCCGTGCTCGACCGCCAGCCGATGCAGCCGGGCGACGTGCTCGTCACCTACGCCGACGTGTCCAAGGCCGAGCGCGAGCTCGGCTATCGCCCGACGACGCCCGTGCGCGAGGGACTGAAGCGCTTCGTCGCGTGGTACCGCGCTCGGTAGGCGCGAGCCGCCGTCGCGGAAGTCGCTCCGCGAGCGGCCGGCTTGACGCGCGGCGGGGCGCGGCTACGGTAGCCCGGCTCCCGAAGGAGATCCTCGAGATCCACGCGGGCTCCCCCAACCCTCACCCATCTCCTTCCCGATGAAGGGCGTCATCCTCGCCGGCGGCCTGGGCTCGCGGCTCTTCCCGCTGACCAAGGTCACCAACAAGCACCTCTTGCCGGTATTCGACCGGCCGATGATCTACTACCCGATCGAGGCGCTCGTGCGAGCCGGGATCGACGACATCATGATCGTCACCGGCGGTAGGAAGTCGGGGGATTTCCTGAGCCTGCTCGGCAACGGCTCCGACTTCGGGCTCAAGCACCTCAACTACACCTACCAGAAGGGCGAGGGCGGGATCGCCGAGGCGCTCGGGTTGGCGGAGCATTGGGCCGCGGGCGACAAGATCTGCGTCATCCTCGGCGACAACATCATGGAGCGGAACATCGTGAAGATGGTCCGCGACTTCGCGGCGCAGCCGAAGGGCGCGAAGATCCTCCTCAAGGAGGTGCCCGACCCCGAGCGCTTCGGCGTCGCGGTGGTCAAGGGCGAGAAGGTCGTCTCGATCGTCGAGAAGCCCAAGGAACCGCCGTCCAACCTGGCGGTGATCGGGGTGTACCTGTACGACGCCCGCGTCTTCGAAATCATCAAGAAGCTCGAGCCGTCCGACCGCGGCGAGATGGAGATCACCGACGTCAACAACTGGTACATCCGCGACGGCTCGATGACCTACGAGGTCCTCGAAGGCTGGTGGACCGACGCCGGGACGTTCGACTCGCTCTTGAAGGCGAACCAGCTCGTCGCCGCCGGCGGCGCGAATCGGATCGACGGCCGAGATTCCCCGTGATCGGCGCGGCGCCGGGACGCGTCCTCGTCACGGGAGCGGCGGGCATGCTCGGGAGCCAGCTCCTGATCGACGCGCCGACGGACTTCGCGGCCGTGGGCACGGACTTGGTCGCCGCGCGCGAGGGTCATCCGGAGGTGACCGCGGTGGGGGTCGATCTCGCCGAACCGGACCAGGTCGGAGCGCTCTTCGCCCGCGAAGGCCCCTTCACGGCCGTCGTCCACGCGGCCGCCTTCACGGCGGTCGATCGCGCCGAGAGCGAGGAAGCACTCGCGCTGCGCGTCAACGGCGTCGCGTCGGGCGTGGTCGCGCGTGCCTGCGCGCGAGCGGGGATCCCGCTCGTCCTCCTCAGCACCGACTTCGTGTTCGACGGCCGGCAGCGCGAGCCGTACGGGGAAGAGGCGCTCCCGAACCCCCAGTCGGCCTACGGCCGGACGAAGCTCGCGGGGGAGCGCGAGGCGCGCGCCGCCCATCCCGAGGGAACTCGCGTGGTGCGAACCCAGTGGCTCTACGGGCCGCGTGGGAACCACTTCCCGGGGACGATCGTGCGCCTCGCGCGCGAGCGCGGAGAGCTCTCCGTCGTGAACGACCAGATCGGTTCGCCGACCTCCACCCTGGAGCTCGCGCCGGCCCTGTGGGACGTCGTGCGGATCGGCGAGCCCGGGATCTACCACGCCGCCTGCGAGGGCGCCTGTAGCTGGTACGACCTCGCCGGCGCCACGCTCGCCCGCGTGGGGCTCGGCGGGGTGCGCCTGAGGCCGTGCAGCTCGGCGGAGTTCCCGCGCCCTGCGCCGCGTCCCGCCTTCAGTGCGCTCGCCTGCACCCGCCTCACCGCTCTCAGAGGCCGGGGCCTCGCGGCTTGGCGTGACGCCCTTTGGGATTTCCTCGCGAGCGCGGAGGACCTCTGAGCAACCGTTCGGGCCCCCACGGCCTTGCAGGTCCTCGGGAGCAAGGCCTAACGTGGGCCGCGACTCACGCGCCCGCTGCCCCCGCGTAAACCTCCGGGGCGAATCGGGCCGAAAAACCTTTTCCCATCCGGGTCCCCTCGTGCGGGGCCCGGAGGAAGACCCCCCGCATGCGCTTGGTCCCCTCGATCGCCCTCGTCTTGGTCGTCGTCCACGCCGCAGGAGGACTCACGTCGTGCCAGACCGCTCCCGACAAGCGGCTGCTCCAGTACCTCAATCAGAAGGGCTTCGGGAAGCGCTACACCGGCAATGCGGAGGAAGAGGACTACGTCACGCTCGGTGATCGCGTCGCCTACATCGACGCGTTCCAGCCGGGGCTCCAGGGCACGGACACCATCTCGTTGGACGGGACCATCACGCTTCCGGAAGTCGGCGCCGTGCACGTTGCCGGAATGACGCGCACGGAGATCGAGGCTCTCCTGCAGCAGAAGTTCGCGCCGTACTTCGAGCGTACGGACATCACGGTCGTGATCCAGCCCGGAGGAGTGAAGTTCTACTGGGTGCTGGGCGAGGTGCAGGGCAAGGGCCCCAAGCCGTTCAAGGGCGACACGACGATCTTCGAGGCGGTGATGCTCTCCAGTCCGAGCCAGAACACCGCGAACCTGGGTCGCGTGAAGCTGGTCCGCCCCGATCCGCGCGAGCCCTTCACGATGGTCGTGAACGTGAACGACATGGTCCGCTTCGGGGACACGACCTACAACGTGCACGTGCAGGAGAACGACATCATCTTCGTGCCGCCCACGATGCTCGCGCAGGTCGGATACTTCATCGTCGCCTTGATCTCACCGATCACGACGGTCCTGACCGCCGTGTCGTCGAGCCTCTTCAACGTCTACAGGCTCACGCGATTCAACACGGGCGGCGTGGGCAACCGCCGCAACAACAACAACAACTTCTTCTAGGGACATGTACGCCGAGTCAGCAGGGCAGGTGGAGGAGTTCCTCCAGATCCTCCGCAAGCGCAGGTGGCAGGTCCTCGTCCCGACGGCGCTCGTCTTCTGCCTGTCGCTGGCGGTCGCGGTCATCATCCCGCAGAAGTACCACGCCGAGGGCGAGATCGAGATTCGGCACTACGAGCTCGGAAATCGCGTGGGAGCGACCAGCGAGGCGCTCGAGCTCGGCAACGCCGACACGCAGGTCGTCGCCGTCGAGCGGGTGCGGATGGTGCTCGACCTGCTGAAGTGGGACGACTACGAGAACCTCAAGCTCAAGTCGCAAAAGGACCCGGGCATGAGCGTGATCGACTACATCAAGCGCCAGAAGGCCGCGACCCAAGTCGTCGCCAAGTACAAGGAAAAGACCAAGCCGACCTCGGCCACGATCGAGGTCCAGTACAAGAACGTCGATCGCGACCGAGCCATCGCCTTCGTCAAGACGCTCCTCGAGAGCTGGGCGAGCGATCTGAGCGCGCGTGACGAGGAGCTCTTGGCGAGGGAACGCGACGCGCTGCAGAACGAGCGCAACGCCTCGCTCCTCGCGTTCCAGGCCGTCTTGGACGAGAAGAGCCGCATCGAGCAGGAGCTCGGCGTCGTATCGTTCACGCACACCGGCAACTTCAACTCGAACTCGCGCGAGGATCCCTTCGTCTCGGAGTTCGAGGAGAACAGCAGCCTATTGACCGCCGCGCGGGCGAAGAGCTCCGGACTCCAAGCGAAGCTCGCGGACCTCGACAAGCGCATCCTCGAAGCCGAGGAGTACGTCCTCCAGGACGTCGAGCAGTCGCGCACGGACATTGCCGCCCTGATGACCGCGCTGGAGGGGGAGATCGCCGATGCCAAGGAGAAGCAGCGCGGCCTGCTCCCCAAGCATTCGCAGTGGATCATGCTCCAGGACCTGATCGAGAAGAAGGAGGCCGACCTCGAGCGCGCCCAGAAGACGCCGGAGAGCTCGATCCTGCGGCAGGAACGGGTCCTGAATCGGGATCGTCTGGACTGGATCAAGCAGCGCGACGTGCTCAAGATCGAGAACCGGGGATTGCTGGCCGAGATCGAGACGCTCGACCTGCGCACCAAGGATCTCGAGTTGACCATCCAACAGCGCATCACGCTGAAGGGCGAGCTCGAGGTAGCCGCCTCGAAGGTGAACGCGGCCCGCTTCCGCTATGAGGAGGACGACAAGGTCCTGCACGAGAGGATAGGCAACCTGTCGTCCTTGATCCGGAACAACCGCCAGCCGCTGAAGTGGAGCACGCCTCCACACGCGCCGGCCGAGCCCTCGGAGCCCAATCCCTTGCTCATCATGGCGATCGGTCTCGCCGCCGGACTCGCCATCGGTCTGGGCTCGTCGATGCTGGTCGAGTTCACGAAGAACTGCTATCGCAGCGTGAGCGACGTCACGGCGGTCATGACGCTCCCGATCCTGGGGGTCGTCAACGAGATCGTCACCCGGCAAGAGAAGCGCTCGGCGCGCTGGCGCGGGACGATCGTCATCTCGTCCAGTACCGTGATGCTCCTCGTGCTGGCCTGGTTCACCTGGGCCTACACGCGGAAGCCCGAGCTCCTGCCGCCCGAGTTCCTGCGCCAGTTCGAGGAGCTGCGCGGCAACTTCAAGTAGTCGCGAGCGGACCCCGCGGCGCGCCCCATGCGCGACATCTTCGTCGTCGTCGTGATCACCGGCCTCATGCCGGCCTGCTTCCGCAGGCCGTACGTGGGGCTGCTCGTGTTCAGTTGGCTGGCGTACATGCGCGTGCAGGACCTGTCGTGGGGCGCGGTGCGTTCGTTCCGCTGGTCCTACTACATCGCCATCGTCACGCTGGCGGGCTACGTCGTGAGCCCCAACCGGCGGATGTTCATCGTCTCCGCCCGCACCATCGCGATGATCTTCCTGGTGGGGCTCGTCTTCCTGGGAGTGGCGGTGTCCCAGGAGGGGGACCTGCTCTCGAATCCCTACCAGGTCTCGAGCATGGTCGAGTTCGGGAAGATCATCGCGATCGCCCTGTTCACGACCTCCGTCGTCGTCAACCGCGAGCACCTGCGCGTGCTCGTGTGGGTGATCGCACTGTCCTTCGCGTTCTACGGGGTGAAGTCGGGACTGTGGGGCATCCTCACGCTCGGGCAGTCGGACATCCGCACGGGTCCGGGCGGGATGCTGGCCGACAACAACGACTTCGCGCTCGCGCTGGTGATGTCGGTTCCGATGCTCTTCCACCTGGGGCTCTCCGAGAAGAAGGAGCTCCTGCGGAAGGTCTTCCACTACAGCATTCCGCTCACGATCATCACGATCGGCCTGACGCATTCCCGCGGCGGCTTCCTGGCCTTGTGCGGGGCCTGCGGCGTGTTGATCTGGCGCTCGCGGAACCGCGTCGCCGGCGCGTCGGTGGCCGCCGTCGTGGCGGTCGTCGTGCTCCTCTTCGGGCCGGCGGGGTTCAAGGACCGCATCTCGACGCTGCAAGACGTGGAGAGCGACAGCTCGGCCAACGCTCGCTTCCGGTCGTGGGCTGCGGCCGTGCGGATGGCCTCCGACAACCCCGGCCTCGGCGTCGGCCTCGACAACTTCCGCAAGCGCTACCTCGACTACCAGCCGGCGCCCTTCGCCCACGAGCTGCGGGGCGAGAACATCTTCGTCGCGCACAACAGCTACCTGCAGATCTGGGCGGAGACGGGAACGATCAGCTTCGTGTTGTACCTGTATCTGATCTTCGCGACCTTCCGCACCTGCTGGAAGGTGCGCCGGCTCGCGAAGCGGCGTTACTACGCGAGCTGGATGATCAACTACGCGACGATGTTCGAGGCGTCGATGGTGGGATTCTGCGTCGGGAGCACGTTCCTGAACCGGGCGCACTTCGACCTCGTGTACCACTTCGTCGCCATCGTGCTCGTGTTCGAGAGGATCGCGCTGAAGGAGCTCAAGGAGGGCGCACCGGTGGAGGTCACCTCGGGCTCGCGGCGCAGCGGCGCCTTCCAACGCATCCGTCCCGTGGGTTTCGGACTGGCGCCGAAGCTGCGCGGCTTCCGCGACACGCCGCTCGTGGGCGGAGGGTCCTAGGCACCGTGTGCGGCTTCGCCGGCTATGCCCTGCACGCGGGGACGAGCACACCCCTGGAGTCCGTGCTGCGCGCAATGGCGCGCACGCTCGCGCATCGCGGACCGGACGACGAGTCGATCGCGATCCTCGGTCCCATGGGCGTCGGCTTCCGGCGGCTCGCGATCATCGACCTCGACGGGGGCCGCCAGCCCCTGTGGAACGAGACACGCGACGTCGCGGTCACGGTCAACGGCGAGATCTACAACTTCGCCGAGCTGCGCCGCGAGCTCGAGGCGAACGGACACCGCTTCTCCACCGACTCCGACTCCGAGACCGTCGTGCACCTGTACGAAGAGCACGGCGAGCGTCTGGCCGAGCATCTGATCGGCATGTTCGCCTTCGCCGTGCTCGACCTGCGCCCGTCCGGCGCGGGTCGCTCGGGCGGACCGCGGCTGCTGCTCGGCCGCGACCGACTGGGGATCAAGCCGCTCTACTTCGCCGAGACGCACAGCGGCATCTCCTTCGGGAGCGAGCCCAAGGCGCTCCTCGAGCGTGGCGAGCTCGTGCGGGAGTTGCGGCCCGAAGCGCTGCTCGACTACCTCGTCCAGGGCTACGTCGGAGGCGACCGCGCCGCGTGGGAGGGGATGCGCAGGCTGCCGCCGGGACACGTCCTGTCGTGGCGGCCCGGCGCGCCCGCCGAGCTGCGCCGCTACTGGGATCTCCCGACCGACGGTCTGCGCGGCCCGCCCGAAGCGGGGGAAGTGCTCGAATGGCTCGATCGGGCCGTCTCCGATCGATTGGTCGCGGACGTCCCGCTCGGCGCGTTCCTCTCGGGCGGCATCGACAGCACGGCCGTCGTCACCAGCATGGCGCTCGCGTCGCGCGATCCGGTGATCGCCTGTTCGGTCGGATTCCGCGAGCGTTCGCACGACGAGCTCGACGTCGCGCGCCGCACCGCGGCGAGGCTCTCTGCGGAGCACCACACGGCCGTTCTCGACCCGGATCCGCGACTCGCCGTGGAGACGCTCCCGTGGTTCTTCGACGAGCCCTTGGCGGATCCGTCGACCGTTCCGACCTTCCTCGTCTCGAAGATGGCGAAGGAGCACGTGACGGTGGCGCTCTCGGGCGACGGGGGCGACGAGACCTTTGCCGGCTACCGCCGTTACGTCCACGACGCCGCGGAGAACCGGTTGCGCCGCGGCGTCGGAGCGTTGGGGCAGGTGTTCTTCCGCGGCGCCGGCCGCGTGTACCCCAAGCTCGACTGGGCGCCACGCGTCCTGCGCGCGCGGACCTTCCTGACGAACGTCGGAGACGACCCGGCGCACGCCTACTGGCGCAGCGTCACGCAGCTCGACGACGAGGATGCGCGCGCGCTGCTCGCTCCCGACGTCCGCGCGCGGCTCGCGGAGCACGCGCCCTTCGAGGCCTTCCGACGCCACTACGACCGTCCCGACGTCGACTGCACGCTGTATCGCGCCCAGTACGCCGACTTCCACACCTACCTCCCCGATCAGATCCTCGCCAAGGTCGATCGAGCCTCCATGGCTGTCGCGCTCGAGGTGCGCGTGCCGATGCTCGACCACCGCTTGGTCGGGCGCTTCGCGAACCTTCCGGAGCGCGAGAAGGTCCGCGGCGGGCGCGGCAAGCATGCCTTCCGCGAAGCGCTGCGCGGCCGAATCCCCGACGAGGTGCTCGACGGCCATAAGCGCGGCTTCGACACCCCGCTCGCGCGCTGGACGCGCGGTCCGCTGGCGGGAGCCGTGCGCGACGCGCTGGAGTCGCTCCCCGCGGACTGGTTCGATCGGCGTGAGCTCCGCGCGCGCCTGGAGCGCCACGCGCGCGGCGTGCGCGACGAGAGCCGCCTCCTGTGGAGTCTGCTGGTGCTCGAGCACTGGCGTCGCCGCCACGCCGTGCGGGGACTCGCCCCGTGAGACTGGCCGTGCTGACGTCGCTCTTCCCCAACCGCTCGTTCCCCGTCGAGGGGATCTTCGCCGAGCGCCGCTGGCGCGGCATGGCGGCGCGCGGGCACGACGTGCGCGTGATCCACCCGCTCCCGCGCACGCCGTGGCCGCTCGTGCGCGGACGCTGGGCGGCGCTGCACGGCGTCTCGGCGAGCGAGCGGCGGGGCGCGCTCCTCCTGCACCACCCGCGCTATCTGCACGTGCCGCGCCTCGCGCTCTCGAACGCGCGGCGTTTCGCGCGGGCGGGGGTGGACGCGCTCCTGGGTGCGGGCCGTCCGGACGCGGTGGTCTGCGACTACGCCTGGCCGGCGGCCGCGGCGGCACCCCTGCTGCGCGCGCGCGACATCCCCTGCATCGTGTCGGGCCGCGGCTCGGACGTCCTGCAAGTGGCGGGGGAAGCGGGGCTGGCCGAACACCTCGCGCGCTTCCTGCGCGCCGCGGAACACTGGTGCGCCGTCTCCCAGCACCTGCTCGGCGTGATGGACGAGCTCGGCGGCGGGAGCGGCACGCTCGTCCCGAACGGAGTGGACCTCGAGCTCTTCCGGATCCAGGACGCGGGGCGCGCGCGAGCGGAGCTCGGCGTCGAGCCCGGCGTTCCACTCGTGCTCGTCGTCGGGCACCTGATCGCGCGCAAGGACCCGGAGCTCGCGCTGGCCGCCTTCGCGAGCGGCGCGCCGAGCGGAGCGCGCCTCGCCTTCGTCGGCAAGGGTCCGCTCCTCCCCGCGCTCGAACGCAGGGCGCGCGAGCTCGGTCTGCCGGCGTGCGTCGCGTTCGTCGGCGAGGAGACGCCGGAGCGCCTGGCCCTGTGGTACGCCGCGGCAGACTGCCTGCTCCTCACGAGTCGGCGCGAGGGACGGCCGAACGTGGTGCTCGAAGCGCTCGCCTGCGGGTTGCCCGTCGTCGCGACCGACGCGGGCGGAACAGTCGAGCTCCTGCGCGGGGAGCCCGGACTGTGCGTGTCGGGCGAGGGCAGCCGGGACCCCGCCGTCGTCGGCGTTCGGCTGCGCGAGGTGCTCGCGGCGCCGCCCGCGCCGGAACGCCTGCGCGAGCTCGTGCTGCCCTACTCGTGGGAGCAGAGCCTCGACGCGCTCGAGGGCTGCATCGCCCGAGCCATCGGCGCGGGCGAGCCGCGCTCTGCGCGCGACGCGCGCACGCCGGGGAAGGTCGGACGATGAGGATCCTGTACCACCACCGCACGCTGGCGGAGGATGGACAGGCCGTCCACATTCGCGCGTTGCAGCAGGCCTTTCGCGAAGAGGGGCACGTGGTGGAAGAGGTCTCGCTGGTCCGGCAAGGCGCGCGCGGAGCGTCGGACGGGGCGGTGCAGGGCCGTTCGGCCTGGAGCTGGGTCGGGAGGCTGCCGCGCTTCGCCCACGAGCTCTTGGAGTACGGATACTCGGGACTGGCGCGCGCCCGGATCGTCGGGGCGGCCGCGAGGTTCGGGCCGGATTTCGTCTACGAGCGCTACGCCTTCGGGAACGCGGCCGGCGTGCTCGCCGCGCGGCGCATCCGGCGGCCCCTGGTGCTCGAGGTCAACTCGCCGATGGTGCTCGAGCTCGCGCGCACGCGCGGGCTGTCGTTCCCCAAGCTGGCCCAGCGCATGGAAGGCTTCGTCTTCCGCGGCGCGAACCTCGTGTGCGCGGTCACGGGCGTGCTCGCGAACATGCTCGAAGAGTTGGGGGTCGCGCGCGAGCGCCTGTTCGTGACGCCGAACGGAGTGCATCTCGAGCTGTACCCGGTGGAGCAGGCCTGCGAGCTCGGCGAGCGCGCGCGCGCGGCGCTCGGCCTGGCGCAGCGCGAGGGGCCGCTGTTCGGCTTCGTCGGGTACTACCGCGATTGGCACCGGCTCGATCTCGTCGTGGAGAGCCTGGGCGATCCCGCGCTCGCTTCCGCGGAGCTCGTGCTCGTGGGCGCAGGCCCCGCCGAGGCGGAGTTGCGCGCGCTGGCCGTGGACCGCGGAGTGCAGGCTCGCGTTCACTTCGTCGGCCCGCGGCCCCACGCGGAGATCCCCGGGTTGCTCTTCGGGTTCGACGTCGCCCTGGTGCCGGCCATCAACCCCTACGCTTCGCCGCTCAAGCTGCACGAGTACATGGCCGCGGGTCGCGCCGTCGTTGCGCCGGACCAGGAGAACCTGCGCGAGGTCCTCGCCGACGGCGTGAACGGGCTCCTGGTGCCTCCCGGGGACCGCGACGCACTGGGCGCCGCACTGGTCCGCCTTGCTCGCGACGCGGGGTTGCGGGAGAAGCTCGGATCCGCGGCGCGCGCCACGGTCGAAACGCGCGACCTGACCTGGCGCGGCAACGCTCGGCGCGTGGTCTCCGCCGTGGAGCGTTCCACGTGAGCGAACGCCTGCTGCACGCGCTCTCCTTCGACGTGGAGGAGTTCTTCCAGGTCGCCAACCTGCGCGGCCACTTCGCGCGCGCCGACTGGGATGGCGTGCCCTCGCGGCTCGACGTCGGGATGGACGCGCTCCTCACGTGTCTGGAGGCGCATGGCGCGCACGCCACCTTCTTCTTCCTGGGTTGGATCGCCGAGCGTCGCCCGGACGTCGTGCAGCGTTGTCTCGACGGCGGACACGAGATCGGGAGCCACGGTTACGACCACGAGTTCCTCGGGGACCTCGGACGCGACGGACTCGTGGCGGATCTCGAGCGCACGGAAGCCGCGCTCGAGGCCGCCGGCGCTCCGCCGCCCGCGGGCTTCCGAGCGTCGACCTTCACCCTCACTCGGGAAACCTGGTGGGCCTTCGAGATCCTCGCGGAGCGCGGCTATCGCTACGATTCGAGCGTGCATCCCGTTCGGCATCCGGTCTACGGAGTCCCCGACTTCGAGCCCGGCATCTCGAGCGTCCCGACGTCGCGCGGCGCGATCGTCGAGTTCCCCGTGTCGACCGTTCGTTTCGCGGGTCGCAACTGGCCGGTCGGAGGCGGCGGCTACTTCCGGCTCCTGCCCGGCGCCGTCACGCGAGCGGCCGTGGCGACGCTCGAGCGCGCCGGACGGCCGGCGTCGATCTATCTCCATCCCTGGGAGTTCGACGCCGCTCAGCCGCGCGTGCCTGCGCCCGCGTGGAAGCGCTTCCGGCATTACCTCAACCTCGACCGCACGCTGCCGCGGCTCGAGCGGCTGGTCGAGCGCTTTCGCTTCGGCACGCTCCGGCAGGTGCTCGAGGAGCAGGGCGCGCTCTGACCCCACCCGCGGCCGCGATCAGCCGCCCCTCTCGCCCTTCTTCTTGCCGGACGGCGGCGGCGGCTCCTGCTTGTACGCCGCGCGTTCCGCGGGCGTCATGGCCTCGAAGGCCGCGCGCTCGAGCGCCTTCTTCGAGCTGCCGTGATCCTGCGGCTCCACGGAGCTCGACTTCTTCGGGGGGGGCTCCTTCGGGCCCGAGTCCTTCGAAGCCTCCAGTTCGGCACGGAAGGCCTTGCGTTCCTCCGGCGACATCGCCTCGAAGCGCGCGCGCTCGTCGGCATCCGACTTCCCGAGGGCTTTGACGCCCGGCTCCTCCTGGCTGGTCCGCTTCGATTCCTCCAGCCCTGCGCGCAAGGCCTTGCGCTCGGCCGGCGACATCGCCTCCAAGCGCGCTGGGTCGAGGGCTTCGCTCGGGGGAGCGGCGCCGCCCTTGCCCTTCCGTTGGGCCCCTCCCCGCGCTTCGCGACCGGAGGCGGCGTCTTCCGCCGCGTCTTCCGAGCCGTCCGCGGCAACGGTCGGGATCCGCTCGGGCAACGGCCGCTTGGGCGCGACCTTCGTCCGAGCCGGCGCGGGACCGATGTGCGCCAGGGCGCCGTACAGTCTCCGCTGGTCGCGCCGGAGCGGGAGTTCGACGAGCGCGGAGAAGACGGCTTGGGCCTTCTGGTCGTCGCCCGGAGCTCCGCGGCTCATCGACGTCACGCCGAGCAAACGCCCGACTTTCGTCGCCAGCTCCAGGTCCAGCTCGGAGCTTCTCTGCCAGACCTCGTCGAGGATCTCCAAGCCGAGCTTCCGATCCCCTCCGCGCAGGTCCCCGAGCTGCGCGAGCGCGTGTAGGTAGCGCATGCGATCGTCAGGTTCGTCGAGGCCGCGCAAGCTCATGAGCATCGTGCAGGCCCGCATCAGATCCTCGACCGGAGCGCCGCGCCTGGCTTCGATCTCGATCCACAGCTCCAGCGCACGCTCGTCGGGGACGATCGAGAGCAGAAGGTCGAGTTTCTCTCGCGCTTCGAGGCAGCGCCCCTGGGCGAGTAGGTTCTCGCCGAGCATGGCCCACAGGTCGGAGGAGCGCGGGTCGGCCGCGAGCTCTTCGCGCAGGAAGGCCTCGCCGCGCTCGGGAGACGTCGCGAGATAGAACTCGTGCCAGCGCGCCAGAGAGCCCGCGCCCAGGGATTCCACCGGCGCCTTGTTCGTCGACTTGCGGAACGCATCCAGTCGACCGAGAGCGCGGTACACGCCGGTGACCGGATTGTTGGCGACCGACATACGGACGTCGCGGTGCGCGAGCTGGAGCACCACCAAGCTGTTCTCGGGATAGCGCTCGGCCACGTTCTCGACGAACCGCCGCCAGTCCTCCAAGGAGAGCTTGTGCTCGTCGAGCGCTTCTTCGTAGAGGTCCAGGACGGTCGGGAGTGCCGCGTCGCGCGCGCGGGCAGGGAGCGCGGCGAGGAAGGCCCGCGTTGCTTCCACGGCTTCGGCGTAGCGGCCCTCGGCCCGGGCGAGCAGGAAGAACTGATAGAGCAGCGGCGCATCGTTCGGAACGATCCGCAAGCCCTCCTGGATCTCGCTGCGTGCGGTCGCGAGATCGCCCTGCCCGAAGGCCTCTCTCGCCCTTGTCAAGCGTTGGCGAGCGCGCGCCGCTTCCGGGCTGGCCGATGCAGTCCAGCCGTCGATGGCGAAGCGCAACAGTCGCTCCGCGGACGGGGGCTGTGTGCGTACGAGCTCCACGGCCAGTCCCCATGCCGGTTGGAAGTTGGGCCAACGCTGGGTGAAGGCAGCGATCAGTGCGTCCGCTTGCTCGTACTCACCGTGACGCAGGAGCGCAAGAGCGGTCAGGTAGCTCGGCCACAGCGTGCCATGCTGCTCGTGCCGGTTGCGCAGCTCTTGCAGCAGCCACAGGCGCCAGTCCGGGTGCTGGAGGGCGAGCAGGTAGCCCAGCACGACACGCGCATCGCTCGGGGCTGCGGCCGTGCCGGTCGTGAAGCGCACCGTTTCCGCTTGGATCTCGGGATCCAGAGCCGCGAGCGACGACTCCAACGGCGCGCCCTGGATCAGATCCGCGCAGACGCGCAGGAGGAACTGCGTTCCGCTCGACTGGGTGCTCGGATCGATGCGCGTCTGCAGCGACGCGGCGGTTTCGGCTCGGTTCCCGAGCAGGGCCAACGCGATTTGCGAAGTGGGATCGGCGTCCTCGCGAGTGCTCTTCGCTCTGGAGGAGGGAGTTTGCTCCAGAACGGCAAGGGCGCGCGCGAGCGAGTTGGCGTCGTCCTCGAAGATCGCGAGCAAGACGTGGCCGAGTTCCGGGCCGCCGTCGCTCTGGAACGCGTACGCCCGTTCGAGGGTTTCCGCGGCGATCTGGAAGTCGCCTCTCGCGAGCTGGACGGCCGCCAAGCGCATGAGGTTCTTGCCGCTGCGCGTCTCGGCGGACGAATCCAGGTAGGTGCTGATCCGCTGCGCGGTGTCGAGGTCCCGCGCGACGAGGAGCTGGTCGACGGCGGATACGAGCTCCGGTCCGACGGGGGTGTCGGGAAGCGTCAGTCGGGCGATCGCCTTGTCCAACACCTCGCTCTCGCCGGTCGCGATGGTGGCGTTCAACAGGACCTCGAAGGCGCGCGCGTAGACGGGATCCCTGGTGGGGATGCGGGCGAGCACTTGCAGCGCTTCCTGCTCGCGGCCGTTCGCGGCGAGAGCCCTGCCGTAGTGGAAGAGCCCTGCTGGATCGAGCTGGCCGACCCGGCCCTCGAGCGCCCCGAGTGCTCGGTCGGATCGGCCGCGTTCGATCATCGCGTCGGCCATCTCGTCGAGTCCCGTACGCTGCGGATCGAGGCGCATGAACTCGAGCAACTGCCCGTTGGACATGGCCGGGCGGAAGGTCGCGAGGCGAGCGACGACGTTCTCGTTCTCCCCGAGGAACCGGAGTTGATCCAAGAGCAGGTCGATCGCATCCGATGGCCGACCCAGGCGCGAGCAGGCCTTGACGTAGAGCTTCACGGCCGGGGGGAAGAAGGGAACCAGGTCGAGCACCGCCTTGCACGCGGGGTACACGCCGACCCAACGCTCTTCGCCCGCGTAGACCTCCGCCAGGGCGAAGAGGGCGTAGGAGCCGACCTCCAGCGGGGGGAGTCCGGTCTCGCCGGCGACCGATTGCCGGCGCAGGGCCGGTAGGTTGAGGCGCGTCTTGTCCATCCGCTCCTGGGCGACCTGGCGCCAGGTGGGCTCGAACTCGTCGGAGCGTTCCGGCAGGGCCGCCATCGTGTGGGCGAGGACGAGCTCGAGCTCTTCGCCATCGGGGTGTCCGCTCTTCACCAGCGCGAGCAGCTCGAGCCACTCCTCTCCGGCGGACTTCTCGCGCAAGAGGAGCGACTTCAGGAGCGGGTCCGCCGCCTGCCCTCGCCGTCCGCCTCCGATCTTCAACAGGCTGTGGGCGCGAGCACCCTCGGCGATCGAGAGCGCTCCCGGGAAGGGATCGACGCGCACGGGATCATTCGCGAACGCCTCGAGCACTCCGAGCGCGAGCGGCGGCTTGGTGCGGCTCAGCCCCATGCCCTGGTAGAAGAGCGCCAAGGAGCGCTCCGGATTCGGTTCGGGAGCCCAGGTGTGCTTTCTGGCCACAGCCGCGCCCCAGACCGTGAGCTCCTTCCAGTCCTCGACGGCGTAGGCGATGGGGAGCCAGGTGGGAAGGAATTCGCTGCGGAGCTTCTTGGGCGAGAAGCGCTGGACGAGGGCCGCAGCGTGCTTCGATCGATCGGCTTCGTGCAGGGCCGCGGCGAGCGTTTGGATCGGGCGCGGCTCGTCGAAAACCATGAACCAGCGCTCGGTGGCGAGGCCGAAGTCGATCGAGTCTGCGGTCCGCCCCGAGCGGTGCAAGAGCTCGATCAGGTCGATGAGGACGTACAGATCCGTGTAGACGCCCAGCGCCTTCTCGAAGTCGAAGTAGGCGTTGTCGTACAGGATGCCCGCGTTGTGCACGAGCTGGTTGTAGAGCTTGCGTTCCGTCTCGTGAGTGGCGGGAAAGTGCGAGTTGACCTCCTCGAGCATGGCCGCGCGCCGCAAGTCTTCCTCGTCGCGCACGGCGATCCACTTGGTCAGTCGCAGAGCGCGCTCGGCGGTCGCGTCGTCCATCACGGCCTGGAGCACCTGCTCGCAGTCGGCGATGATCCGATCCGCTTGCTTGATCAGGATCTCCCCGTGGGTTCGATTCGCGAGCAGGTTGTCGGGATCGTCGGCGAGAAGGGCCTCCATGCGCGCGCGCGCCGGCTCGAGCAGGTCGGCGTAGTACTCGAGTTGCGAGAGCGTGATGGCCGTGATCTGGTTGTCGGGATCGAACTCGGCGAGCAGGCGAGCGTAGTCCTCACGGGCCAGCGCTGAACGCCCCATGCCGTTGAGGATCTCCGCCCTGCGCTTCAGGATCTCGCCTTCCTTGACGCGGTCGCCGCGCTCGCGCGCGAGATTCATGGCGAGCTCGACCTGGTAGAGGACCTTGCCGTAGTCGGGCTTCTTCCTCCCGCCGGCTTGCAGTTGTTCGTCGACGCTCTTCATCAGCGAGTCCGGGGTGCGCTTGGCCGCCCCGCTGTAGACGCGGACGACACCGAGCACCAAGGCGCCGGCCAGGAGCGGCATCGAGAAGAGCAGGAACTTGTTCATCCGGAGGGTCTGGAGCGGCTCGGCGTGGAGCCGGAGAGCGCAATCGGCGTCGCTCTGCTCGGCTTCATTCTGCCATCGCCGCGAAGAGACTCGGGGATCAGGCGTCGCCTACGCCGTTCATCGCGACGCCTCCAGCGGAACCTGCCGAGAACCCTAGAAGATCGTACTTGCGCATCTTGTTGAACAGGGTCGTCCGGTTGATGTCCAGCATCTCGGCCGTTGCCTTGCGGTTGCCACCGTTCGCCTCCAGGGCGCGGACGATGATCCGCCGTTCGGGCTCCTCGAGCGCCTTCTTGAGGGGCCCGAGCTCCCCGGCCGACGAGGCGGGCGCGCCCGCCCCTCGGTCGATCCGTTCGGGAGCGAGGCCCAGGTCGGCCGGGACGAGCCGCGCTCCGGCGGCCAGGAGGACCCCCCGCTCCACGCGGTTCTCGAGCTCGCGGACGTTCCCCGGCCACGGGTAGCGGAGCATGCTTTGGCGGGCCTCGGGCGCGAATCCTTCGACGGGACGATCGTGCTCCAGGGTCAGCCGCGCCAGGAAAGCGTCCGCCAGGAGCGAGATGTCCGTGGGCCGCTCGCGCAGGGGCGGGACCTCCACGGAGACGACGTTGAGCCGGTAGAAGAGGTCCTCGCGGAAGCGACCCGCGGCGACTTCCTGCGCGAGCGGGCGGTTTCCGGCCGCGACGATGCGCACGTCCACTTCGCGCGTCTGTGCGTCGCCGACGCGCTCGAAGCGCCGGCTCTCGATCACGCGCAGGAGCTTCACTTGCAAGTCGAGGGACGCCGTGGCGATCTCGTCGAGGAAGACCGTCCCACCGTCGCCGAGCTCGAACTTCCCCGCGCGATCGCGGACGGCGCCCGTGAACGCGCCGCGCACGTGTCCGAAGAGCTCGGATTCGAGCAGCGTTCCCGGCAGGGCGCCGCAGTCGACCACGACGAAGGGACCGGGGGCGCGGGAGGAGTTCAAGTGGATCGCGCGGGCGAGCATGGTCTTGCCCGTCCCGCTCTCGCCTTCGATCAACACGTTCGCACGCGTGTCCGCGACCGAGCGGATGGTCTCGAAGATGCGCTGCATGCGCGGGTCGCGGCTCACGAGATTGGCGAGCTCGTAGCGCTGCTCGAGGTTGGCCCGGAGCTGCTTGTTCTCTTCGAGCAGCGACCGCTGCTCGAGGGCGCGCCGGACGGAGACGACCACCTGCTCGTCGGGCGCGGGCTTGGCGATGTAGTCGAAGGCGCCGCGGCGCATCGCCCTGACGGCGTCGTCGATGCTGCCGAAGCCGTCGAGGAGGATCACCGCGGGGGGGATCGGATGGGCGAGCGCGGAGTCCAAGAGCTCCGCCGCGCCGTTCGGATCGAAGAGGACGACGTCCCAGTCCTCGCCGCTCAGGCGCTCCCTGACGCGGGCGCCGTCGAACTCGACCTCGACCGAGCACCCGTTGCTCGCCAGGGCTCGAACGAGGCTCGATTCGGGACCGAGCGCGGGATCGCCGAGGAGCACCCTGGGCCGCGGGGGGAAGTCGCGCATGTCGAGATTTCTCGACGCGCCGGCGCCGGAGACTGAAGGAAGGGGCCCTGCTCAGAGGTCCCGGGACTCTCCCGGGACGCTGGCGGGGGCAGGGGAGGCCGGCGGGAACTCGGGCGCGAGATCGCCGGGAGTGCGCGGGAGCGCGAGCTCGACCCGCATCCGCCCGGGGTAGCCCGAGACCACCTGCAGCCGGGCGCCGAGCGTGCGCAGAGAACTCGCCGCGCGCATTCCGCGCTCGGCCGCCTCCGGCGAGAGGCGTCGCTCCAGGTTTTCGCGCGAGAGTGCGGCGCGACCGTCGAGACCATCGAGGGGCCCGGCGGGGAAGTCGAGCGCGAGGTGCACCGGGTGACCCAGATCCGCTCCGCCGTCGGCGCGCAGCTCGACCATGCTGCCCTCGTCCCAGCAGCGGGCGGAGATCCACAGCAGGTTCGCGAGCGACTCCTTCAATTCGGAGCGAACCGCGCACAGGTGCAGGTCTCCTTGCGAGCGGAACCGGTAGCGCGGCGCTCCCCCGAGCACCGATTCCGCGAGCAGTTCCTCGACGAGTCGGTGCAGATCGAAGACCTGGGGCGGATCGGAGTCGGACACGCGCACGAGCGCGCTCAAGAGCTCAGCCACCCGATCCGCGGCGCGCACCGCCGGCTCGGGATCCTCGTCGCGCTCGAGCGCGTGGTGCAGCGAGGTGAGCGCCACGTCGAGACGTCGAATCCCGTCGAGCAACTCCGAGGACGCTTGCCCGTCCAAACTTGCCGCGCCCGACGAAGACGCGTCACCCCTGGGGGATCCCGGCCCGTTGCGTCCGGGCGCCGACGTGTCGGCGACGGGGTCGAGGAAGCGCTCGAGCTCCTCCAGGTCGGGCGCCCAGCGTGACCACGAGACCCGGGCGTCGCCCAGGAGACCGCGCGCTGCCGGCTGGTTCGGATCGACGCCCACGAGGACGACTTGCCAACGCGGCTGACGCTTCAGGAATCGCCGCACGAACCCGATGTCCTCCGGCAGGAACTCGTCGACGTCCAGGAGGAGCCGACCGGATCCGAAGCGCGGCGCGAGCAGCTCTTCCAGGTCGCCGAGCTCCGAGAAGTCGGCAGGCGGGGCGCTACCGCGAACGGTGGTCCGGGACGCGAGCGCGCGCAGGACGGCGCCGACCTGCTGCAAGCGAGTCCCGGGACCCAGAAGAATGGAGACCATCGGCATTCCACCTCGAGGACGCTTCAGGCGCCTGACGCCGTGGCACGAATCCTATCCGCAGCGTCTATCCTGACAAGCCTGCCCAGTGTGTCATGCCCGATCCGATCGAAGTCTCCGTCATCGTGCCCGTCTACAACGAGGCGGGCAGTCTCGCGATCCTCGACTCCGAGATCGAGGCGGCGATGGTCCCCTTCGGCCGCGGCTACGAAGTCATCTACGTCGACGACTGTTCCCGGGACGAGAGCCTGCGCATCATGCTCGAGCTGCGCCGCCGTTCGCCGCACGTGCGTATCGTCAAGTTCCGCAGGAACTATGGTCAGACTCCGGCGCTGGCCGCGGGCTTCGACGTCTCGCGCGGCAGCGTGGTCGTAACGCTGGACGGCGATCTGCAGAACGATCCGGCCGACATCCCCCGGCTCGTGGCGGAATTGCGGCGCGGCTACGACCTGGTGGCCGGTTGGCGCAAGGAACGCCACGACGGCTTCGTGCTCCGCCGGATCCCGTCGTACTTCGCCAACCGCCTGATCGCGCTCGTGAGCGGCGTCGCGATCCACGACACGGGCTGCACGCTGAAGGCGTTCCGGCGCGAGCTCGTGAAGAGCATGCCGATCTACGCCGAGCAACATCGCTTCCTCCCGCTCATGTCCTCCGGCTCCGGGGCGCGCGTCAGCGAGGTCGTCGTGAACCACCGCCCGCGACGCTTCGGGCACAGCAAGTACGGGATCGGACGCGCGTCGCGCGTGCTGCTCGACCTGTTCACCGTCAAGTTGATCTCGCAGTTCTCCCAGCGCCCGTTGCAGTACTTCGGGATCCTCGCGTTGGGCTTCCTGAGCCTCACGGTCGTGGTGGCCGTGATCGGACTGGTGAGCTTCGGTTCGGGCGGGCGCGGCTCGGCGGTGATCCAGGTGCCGGTCCACGACTGGGAGCTCGTGATCGTCTCCGTCATCCTCCTCCTCTTGACGCTCGTCGCCTACTTCGGCCTCCTCGGGCTCCTCGCGGAGCTCGCCGTCAAGGCGAGCGGCATGCACCGCCGCGGGATCCTCGACCGCATCCTGAACGAGTTGCACTGATGAACGCCATCACCGCCGAAGCGGCCGTTCCCGGGGGCGGCGTCGAGCTCGAGCCCGGCGCCCCGCCCGGCTCGACCGGAACGCTCGACGTCACGATCATCGTCCCCGTTCAGAACCCAGAGGCCGAAGTCGACGAAGTCGTCGAGGCGCTCGGCGCCGAGCTCGACCGCGAAGGCCGATCCTGGGAGATCATCTTCGTCTTCGACGGCGTCGGCGGAGCGGCGCTGAAGAAGGTCGAAGCCCTGCGCGCGCGCGACGGCGCGCGCATCAAGACGATCCTGTTCAAGAACCCCTTCGGCGAGTCGATCTGCCTGTCCGCCGCTTTCGAGCGCGCTCTGGGGCGCTACGTGCTGACGTCCCCGCAGTACGTGCAGGTCGACCCGCTCGAGATCTCGCCCATGCTCGCGGCGCTCGACGACGGCGCGGACTTCGTCACGCCGTGGCGTCACCCGCGCGTCGATCCGATGCTCAATCGGATGCAATCGGCCTCCTTCAACTGGGTGATCCGCCAGATCATCCGCATGGAGTTCCACGACCTGAACTGCTACTTCCGCGCCATCCGGCGCGAGGTGCTCGAGGACGTCGCGGTCTACGGCGACATGTACCGCTTCCTGCCGGTGATCGCCTTCCGCCACGGCTACCAGGTGGTCGAGGTCCAGGTACGGCACCTGAAGGAGTGGGGCAAGGCCGGTTGGTTCGGGCTCGGCGTCTACATGCGCCGCGCGCTCGACGTGTTCGCGGTCATGTTCCTGACCAAGTTCACGCTGATGCCCCTGCGCTTCTTCGGTCCCGTCGGCGGGCTGTTCGCCTTCGCCGGCGTCGTGATCACTGCTTACCTCGCCATCCAGAAGTGGTACTTCGGCGAGCAGCTCGGGGACCGCCCGCTGCTCCTGGGCGGCTTCATGCTGATCGTGCTCGGGGTGCAGATCATCGGGTTCGGGCTCGTTGGCGAGATCATCATCTTCTCGCAAGCGCGCAACCTGAAGGAATACAGGATCGAGCGCATCTACGAATGAACGCCGGCCTGGTCGCGATCCGACCCGGGGCTCCCGAGCACGACGCGGCGCGCGACGCGTTCGTCCTGGCGCACCCGCGGGGCACGTTCTTCCACCTGGCGGGCTGGAAGAGGGTCGTGGGCCGCGTCTTCGGTCACCGCGACCGGGAGCTCCTGGCCTTCGACGGGCCGGACCTCGTGGGCGTGCTCCCGCTCATGGAGTCGCCGCGGCCGTTCGGCGGGGTGAACCTCGTCTCCATCCCGTACGGCGTCTACGGCGGACCGCTCGGCGCGTCGCGCGAGGTCGAGCAGGCGCTCGTCACCGAAGCCACGCGCATGGCCGACCTCGAGCGCGTGGGGTTCCTCGAGCTGCGCTACCTGGACGACCCGGGGCAAGCCCTGGTCGGGAGCTCGCTCTACTCGACGTTCATCAGGGACCTGCCGGAGAAGCGCGAGGACGTGTTGGCGCGCATGCCCAAGAAGGCCCGAGCCGAGGCGCGCAAGGCAGTGGGCGAGCACGGGCTCGAGCTCGTCTCGGGAGTGTGGTACGTGGACGACCTCTACCGGTTGTTCCTGCGGAACAAGCACGGCCTGGGTTCGCCCGCCCTCCCGCCGCGGATGTTCGCGGAGCTCGTGCGCGAGTTCCGCGACCGGCTGCACGTCCACATCGTGCGCTACCAACGCGAGCCCGTCGCCGCGGTCATGTCGTTCGTCTACAGGGAGACCCTCGTCGCCTACTACTCCGGCACGCGTCCGGGAGCGGACCGCGCCGTCTCGGCCAGCAACTTCATGTACATGGCGCTCCAACAGTGGGCGGTCGACCACGGTTTCAAGACGTTCGACTTCGGCCGCAGCCGGGCGGAGTCGGGCGCGTTCCGCTTCAAGGTCCACCAGGGTTTCGAGCCGCAGGCCCTGCACTACCGCTTCCACCTCGTGCGCAAACGCAGCACACCGTCGTTCACGCCTTCCAATCCGCGCACGAGCATCCTCCAGGCGGCGTGGCGCAAGCTGCCGCTGTGGCTCGCGCGCAGGCTCTCGGACCGGATCTCGGGCTACCTTCCCTGAGGGCGTCGCCGGTCCGCGAGCAGGAGCTCGACGGCCTGGCCGAGATCGCTCGCGAGACGCGGCGGGGGGTCGCGCAAACGTCCGAGCAACTCGCGCTCGCGCACGCCCTTGCCCGTCGCGACGAGGATGCCGGCCACTCCGAGACGGGCTCCGGCCTCGAGGTCGCGTACCGAGTCCCCGATGACGAAGCTCTGCGCGAGGTCGATCGAGAGCTCCCGCGCCGCGCGCTGCAGGAGTCCCGGCTCGGGCTTCCTGCACGAGCAGCGCATGCGGTACGGCGCTTCGCCTTGGGTGGGATGGTGCGGACAGTGGTAGATCCCGTCCAGGCGGGCTCCGCCTCGGGCGAGCCTTCGCTCGAGCTCGGCGTGGATCCGTTCGAGCGCGGCTTCGTCGAGGAAGCCGCGCGCGATGCCGCTCTGGTTCGTGACGACGGCGACCCGGAAGTCGGCCGCGTTGAGCGCTCGCACCGCCTCCACGACGCCCGGCAGGAGGACGAGCTCGTCGGGCGTGCGCAGGAAATCGACGTCCTCGTTCAGCGTTCCGTCGCGGTCGAGGAAGACTCCGGGCCGGAGAGCCCGCGCCGCTTCCGCGCTCATCGATCCTGCGTCGCGACCTCGAGCGGCACGTAGATCCGGTTGGGGATCACGTTGTCGTTCTGGCGCAGGGGCAGGAAGAGCCCGTTGAAGGTCAGGAAGATCGGGAAGCGCCAGACGACCAGGCCGACGTCGCCGTCCCACCACGGCACGACGTGGAAGCTCTCGTTCGGGACGACGGTGCGGCGCGCCGTCTGGTAGCCGTCGAGTTCGAACGAGATCTCGTGGGGTGCGGTGATCTCGAGCGAGAGGGCGCAAGGAGTGGCGAAACCCGAATCGACGCCGTCGATCAGCACCCGCGCTCCGGGGGGATTGGTCGACAGGAGGACGCCCGGAGTGGCGACGTTGAGGCAGGAGGTCGCGCTCGCGAGGAAGAGCGCCGACAAGGCCATTCGGATCATGTCCAGCGATTCTCCGTCGTGCGGAGCCGCGCGGCAACCGAGGCCTTCCGCGAGCCGGCGGCGAGGGGACCTTTCGACCAGATCCCCTGGCCGCCTGTTGCCTCCGGCGTCGGGCTCGGAAACACTCCCCGCGTGACGGTCGACACGGTTGCGAGCGAGCGCGTCCCCAGCGCGAGGGCCGCGGATCCCCGGGGCGTGCCCGAGCGGGACGGCTTCGCGCGGCTCCTCCTGTTGGCTGCGCTCGTCCTCGGGCTCGCGCGTTTCGTCCGCCTGGGCGCCTGGAGCCTGTGGCTCGATGAGGTCCTGACCCTCGCGGACAGCCTCCACGACGAGCCGTTCGAGCAGAAGAACCCGCTCGGCTACCTGGTCTTCCGCGGCTACCTCACCCTGGTCTCCGGGCGGCCGAGCGAGTTCGAGCTGCGCTTCTTGCCGGCGATCTTCGGCTGGGCGGGCATACCGCTCGCCTACTGGGCGTTCGCGCCGTTCGCGGGGCGCCGAGCCGCCGCCGTGGGCGCGCTGTTCCTCTCGCTCTCGAGCTGGCACGTCTACTGGTCCCAGACGGCGCGCTTCTACACCCTGGCATCGGATCTCTCGCTCCTCGGGAGCGGACTCGTCCTGCGCGGCCTGTGGTGGAACTCGACCGCGCGGGTGGGCTTCGGACTCCTCGCCGCCGCCGCCGGGTGTCTGACGCACCTCTCGTGCGCCTTCGTCCTGCCCCCGCTCATGGCGCTCCCGTTCCTGATGCGCGCGGTCGGGATCGAGATCCCGGGGACGCGCAGTCGCGCCGGTCGAGTGCTCCTCATGGTCGGAGTGCTCGGGCTCGTCGCCGCATCGCCGAAGTTCCTGGACGCGTGGCGCGAGTGGCTCGTGGTCAAGGGCGGTCGAACGCCGATTCACCTGGTCCTCACCACGGGCTTCTTCGTGACGCCTCTGCTCGGGACGGCCGCGCTCGTCGGGGGGATCTTCGCGCTGCGCCGGCGCTCGCCGTTCGACGTGCTGTGCGTGGGAGTCTGCGTCGCCGTCATGGCGGAAGCGGCGGCGGCCGCGCTCGGGGGCCGAGTGTCCGCCCAGTACGTGTTCGTGCTCCTGCCTTGGATCACCGTGCTGGCGGCGTTGCCCTGCTCCGACCGGCTGGGTTTCGGGCGGGCCTTTCCTCCTTGGGCCTACGCCGTCGTCTTCGCGCTCCCTGCCCTGACGACCGTGGGTTTGTATCTGTCGGTGCGCCAGGGCGAGCGGCCCCAATGGCGATCGGCGTACCGCTTCGTGTACGAAGAGCGACGCGCCGACGATCTGATCCTCGGCATGGAGGCGCCGGTGGGGGAGTACTACCTCTCCCCGAGCGCGACGGACCTGCGCGAGCAGTACCAGCTCACCTACCTCGATCGCTGGCGCGCCTCCGTGCCCGAGCAGTGGGCTCGTTTCGACCGACGTACCTGGTTCGTCGTCAACTACGAGCAACTCGAGGACTGGGAGTACCGTGAGCGCGAGCTCTTCGAGGAGATGCTGAGAAAGAGCTGTCGTCTCGTCGCGACCTTCCCGCTCGTCGTGGAGTCGCGCGACCTTTCGGTGCACGTATTCCTCAGGGACTAGTTTCCCTAGCAGCCCGTTGAAGAAGTCATCCGGCGCCATGAACCCGTCCTCCACTCCAGTGCGGCACCCGAGAGCCTCTTCACCCATTCGCCTGCGTTCCCGGGCACCACACCGAAGCGGATGCCGGGCCCCTGGCATCCGGAGCACTTCTTCAACAGGCTGCTAGAGCCGCGCGAGCGCTGCTACTCCTTCACGCGCCCCAGGAAGTCCCCGTTCTCCGTGTTGACCTTGACCTTGTCTCCCACGGAGATGTGCAGCGGCACCTTGATGGACAGGCCGGTCTCCAGGATCGCGTCCTTCTTGACGTTGGTGGCGGTGTTGCCCTTCACGGCGCTCTCGGACTCTTTGACTTCGAGCACGACCGAAGACGGCAAGTCGACGCCGATCGGCGTCTTCTCGTTGAAGGTCACCTCGACCGTCGTGTTCTCCTTCACGAAGCCCATCTTCTCCGCGACGAGCTCCGGCGGGAGCGTGAACTGATCGAAGGTCTCCGAATCCATGAAGACGAAATCGCCGTTCGACTCCTTGTAGAGGTACTCGGCCTTCTTCTTGTCGAGGTAGGCCACCTCGAGGATGTCGGAGGAGCCGAGCCTCATCACGTTCGTCTGGCCCGTCTTCAGGCTCTTGGCCTTGATGTGGATGATGGCGCGCAGATTCCCGGGCGTCTTGTGGACGTACTCCATGATCACGAGAAGGTCGCCGTCCTTCTCGAACACGGTTCCCTTGCGGACTTCGGTCGCACGAACGCCCATGGTGGTGCTCGGATCTCTCTCTTGGTTCTTCGGGCAGGAAGGGGGGCGGAGAATAGCACGGAGCCCTCGCCCGGCAAGGAGCTCCCGAGGACCCGCCTTCCAGCGTCGCTCGGGGTACGTCGGCGCGCGTGCGATCAGAACTGCTTGCGCTGGCTCGAAGCGGGGATCGCGAGCGCCTTGCGGTACTTCGTGACGGTGCGCCGGGCGATCCGGATCCCGTCGCTCTCGTGCAGGAGATCGGCGAGCTGGTCGTCCGACAAGGGTTTCTTCGGGTCCTCGGCGGCAACCAAATCCGCGATGCGTTGCTTCACGCTGGCTTGACTCGCCACACCACCGGAATCGACGGCGGTCCCGCCCGTGAAGAAGTACTTGAGGGGATGGATGCCCTGCGGCGTCTGTGCGTACTTCCCGGCGACCGCGCGACTGACGGTGGAGATGTGGACGCCGACCTTGTCGGCCACCTCTTGCATGCGCAGCGGTCTCAGACCGCTGACACCCTCGTCGAGGAAGACGCGCTGGTGCGCGAAGATCTCCTCGGCGATCTTGAGCATCGTGTTCTGACGCTGGTGGATGGCGTCGATGAACCAACGGGCGCTCTCGATCCGCCGCTTCACCCATTGCTGCACGGCGTCCCCGCGCTGCGTGCCCTGGAGGAGTTGGCGGTACGAGGGGCTCACGTGGAGCTCGGGCACACGCCCGCGCGTCAGGCGCACCTCGTAGCGATCATCGACAAGCTCCACGACCACCTCCGGGTTGATCGCAGTCGCGGGGTCGTTCCCGAAACCACGACCGGGATAGGGGTCCAGGCAGCGAATGGTGTCGATCGCGTCCTTCACGATCTCCATGTCCGCCTCGGTCGCGCGAGCGATGCGCGGCAGCCGATTCGTGATCAGATCGTCGATGTGATCCCGGACGATGATGCCCTCGAGTTGATCCGCGAGACCGTGAGCCGCGAGTTGGAGCAGCAGGCACTCGCGCAGGTCGCGCGCGCCCAGGGCCGGGTGGGCGATGCGACGCAGTTCGGCGAGGACGCCCTCGAGCTCGGTCGGATCGGAGTCGCACTCGCCCGCGATCTCCTCGAGGGACTCCGTCAGGAAGCCGCGCTCGTCCAGCGAGTAGATGACGAACTCCGCGAGGCTCCGCTGGCGCTCGTCGAGGTCGAGGATCGCGAGCTGTTCGATCAGGTCGTCGGCTTGACTCCGAAACGGAGCCGCCGTGTTCTGCATGGCTTCGAGCTTGCGGTCGCTGTCCTCGCTGCGCGCCGCGCGCGATCTTCCGTCTCCGAAGTCGCGCTCGTAGCGTTCGAGCTCTTCGACCATCCGTTCGAGACCCGGATCGGGCTCCGGTTGACGCTCCGTGTCGGGAGGCGCGGCCGCTCCATCCTCCTCGGTCGGTTCGGGCTCGACGACCTCGAGGAAGGGGTTCTCGACCATCTCCTGCTCGACGCGCTCCTCGAGATCGAGCGATGACAACTGCAGGATCTGCATCGCCTGGATCATCTGCGGCGACTGCACGAGTCGCTGCTCCATGCGCGCACTCTGGTGGAGGCCGAGTTTCATGCTGCTCTCATTCCTTGCCGCTCTCGAACTCGACTTGGAAGGGCGTTCCCGGCGCGGTGGCGCCGCTCTGCGCCTCTCCGCCGAAGCGCAGCGTGCCAGAGGTGAGCGTTCGGTGCACGAGGTCCAGACGCCCGTGGAGCGTCTCCCCGCGGGTGAGCGCGCGCGAGGCTTCCGAGGTCGAGCGCCACCAGGTCGCGGAAACTTCGTTCCTCTGCATGCGTCCCTGGACGAGGAGACCGTCGAACACGCGAGCCACCTCGGGCGACGCCATCCAGAACTCCGGCGCGAGCTCGGTGTGGTAGTCGACGAGCTCGGTGCGCTCCTCGCCGACGAGCACGCGGAAGGGAACGCCTTCGGCGGTCGGGAACGACGCGCTGAACGAATCGCGCTGCACGCGCACGGTGCGCGTGCTCGAGCGCGCGCGCGTCGACGCTTCGAGCAACCGATCGAGCTCGCCCCACACGCGTTCCTCGGAGGTCGGCGCAGCGACGATCCCGGGCACGAAGGCGAAGACGGGGCGATCGGCGCTGCGCGCGGACAGACTGGCTTCGAGCTCGCCCCACAGTACGGCCGCCGGCAGCGGCTCCGGGCCGCCCCGCTCGGGAACGCCCTCGGGCCGCAGGGCCAATCCCGCTCCCGGTTGGGGCAGGCTCGATTCGGGGAGCTCGTTCTCGAGCCACGCGAGATCCACGATGCGCCAAGCGCCGACCGCGTCGGGTTCCGTCTCGACTTCGATCGCGAGGTCCCAATCGGCTCGCGCGAGGGGAGCTCCGCGCACGGCGACGGAGAGTCGCTCGCCGTTGGCCACCAGGCCCGAGAAGCGGATCTCCGCGCTGCGGACGTGCGGATGCTCGATGCGGCCGAGATCGGGCGAGCCGGTGTCGACGAGCTCGAGCGAGAGCAACTCCGAGAGGTCGAGGATCCCCGCGACGAAGACGTCGCCACCGAGGGGAGTGCGCCAAGCGGACACCTCGACCGTCGGGCCGGTCGTGATCAGGCCGACGGTGGGATCCGCGGTGCCTCCGCCGCTCGCGACGTCGACCTCGAAGCCGGCCAGGAAGGCGCGCGACTCCTCCGTCCCGAGCGTCGCGGTCTCGCCCGAGCACAAGTCGAAGGTGCGCTCGAGCGGCGACTCGCCTCCGGCGGAAGCGAGTCGGAGGTGGAGGCGCAGACGCTGTCGTCGGCCGGCTCGATCCAGATCCGCGAGCGTGGCGCGGGCGCGCTCGAGCGCTTGCTCCGAGCCGCGCGCGAGGAGCGGCGGCGCAGTGCGCAGGAAGCGCAGGGCGTGGCCTGCGCTGCGCGCATCCGCCTCGACGAGCTCGATCAGGTTGGGGAGGGGGAGGTGGAAAGCCGACGCGGAACCGAAGGCCTGGGGTCGAGCAGGCTCGAGCTCGATGTGGCTCGCCGAGCGGCCCGCCCGCGGGCCCTGGGCGGAGGGCGAGGGGCGCGCGATCGCCGGGATCGGTAGCTCGCTCCAGCCGTCTCGCTGAAGGAGCAAGACGGCGGCGAGCAGCAGGATGTCCATTCTGGCGAGCATAGTCCGTGGCGCCGCGGGCGACTACGGTGCGGTCCGGGGCCCGCCCTTCGGCGCAGGGCTGGGTCGGTTGCGCCGTCTTGCCGCCCGCTCGAGGCCGACGGCCGCGAACCAGGCAAACCCAGGAGCGCGCCTGGCGCGGGGACGCTGGAACCCCGATGCTTGGCCCCGCACTGGCGTCGGCGCAGCCGACACGTAGGATCAGCAGGTCGTGCTCGTCCGGCTCGCGGCGGACCCTCTGCCCGGCATGAACGCGGCGTGCCGCGAGCGTCCCCGATGAGCCCTTCCCAGCGACCCGCCTCCGATGCCGGCGATGCCGACCTCGAGGAGATCCCCCTCGATCACGAGCCGAGCGCTTGGGATCGCGTGCGCTGTGGGATCCTCGTCGAGCAGGGCCTGCTCGGGGGCGCGGTGGTCGAGCGTTGGCAAGAAGCGGTTCGCGAGGGCTCGTTCGATGCCGACCAATGCACGCGCGAGCTGCTCTCGGAGCCGGTCGCGCCGGGCGCCGAGCAGCGCGCCGTCCTGCGCACGAGGACCTTGCTGCGCGACCTCCTGATGTCCCGCCTGGCGCGCGGAGTGGGCCGGCGGCGCGCGAAGACCGCGCTGGCCGTGCTGATCTCGCAGACCTATCTCCTCCTCGTCCTGGGCGGACTGTTCTTCGCCGCCTTGCTGCTCTTGCGTTTGCGCGGCGTGGGGATCGACGCGTTCCTCGATCGGGTCCTCGGAACGTTCGGCTAGGAGCCGGCTCGGGAGCGCCTGCCGCGCGAACGCGATCCTGCGTCCCGACTCACGGGTCACGGGCGCACGCGGGCGCCCTCGCGGTCGAGCCCGGATGCTCGCGGCCGGTTTCGCTGCGCCACGAGCGTTCTTGCGCACGGATCGAGGCGCGAGGCCTTTGTGGTACCTTCGCTCGGTCGCCTGAGTGCGACGAGATCCGTTCTCCAGCAATGTCCGAAGTCAGTTCGTCGACGCCCTCCGAGAGTCGGAACGGCCTGTTCTCCCTGACGCAGATCAGGCACCTGATGCGCGTGGAGTTCGGGCGCGCGCAGCGCTACTCCTACCCGGTCACGTGCATGATGATCGAAGTCGATCGGCTCGAGTACCTGCGCGACCTGTACGGATACGAGTTCAAGGAGGCCGTGCTGGACGATGTCGTGAGGGTGCTCCAACAGGAAACGCGCAGTTGCGACTACCTGGGCCGGCAGGTCGACGACAGGTTGATGGCGGTCATGCCGCACACCGAAGTGCGCGGCGGAGGCGCGGCGGCGGACCGGCTCCTGCGACGCGTGCGCGAACTCGTGTTCGAGGTCGACGGACGCACGCTCCAGGTGAGCATCGCCGTGGGCAGCGCGTGCTTCGAGGAGAACAACACGCTGTTCTTCGACCAGCTCGTGGACGCGGCGGAGTCGGCCTTGGAAGAGGCCAGCGCAGCGGGCGGCAACCGGCATCTCGTCCGCCGCATGGGCAAGGTCGAGCTGTGAACCGCGCGCGAACCGCCCGCGTCCTGCTCGCAGAGGACGAGCAGACGATCGTCGTCACGTTGCGCGATGCGCTCGAGGAGGCCGGGTTCGAGGTGCTGCACGCCGCGGACACGGACGCCGCGCTCGGGCTGCTCGAGTCCGCGGCCCCGGACGTCGTCCTGACCGACATCCGCATGCCGGGCGCGGGCGGGATGCGGGTCCTCGAGCGAGCCGTGGAGCTCGACCCCGAGCGCACCGTGATCGTGATGACGGGCTACGCCACGGTGGACCAAGCCGTCGAGGCCATGCGCATCGGCGCGACCAACTACGTGCAGAAGCCCTTTCGCAACGAATCCATCGTGGGCATGGTGCGCGGCGCGACGCGCGTGCGCGAGCTGGAGGCCGAGAACCAGCGTCTGCGCGAGCGCCTGGCGAACCGGGACGGCTTCGAGGAGCTCGTCGGCGTCTCGCCGGCGATGAACCAGGTCTTCGAGCGCATCCGGACCGTCGCTCGAACGGACGCGACGGTCCTGATCGAGGGCGAGAGCGGGACCGGTAAGGAGCGCGTCGCGCGCGCGCTGCACTCCACCAGCGAGCGCGCGAGCGCGCCGTTCGTGGCGCTCTCCTGTGCGGCCCTGCCGGAGAGCCTGCTCGAGTCCGAGCTCTTCGGCCACGAGCGCGGCGCGTTCACCGATGCGCACAAGCAGAAGCGCGGTAGGTTCGAGCTCGCCCACGGCGGCACGCTCTTCCTGGACGACATCGACGACATGCCCAAGTCCGTGCAGGTCAAGCTGCTGCGCGTCCTGCAGGAGCGAAACTACGAGCGCGTCGGGGGCGAAGAGACTATCGCGGTCGACATCCGCATCATCGCGGCCACGAAGGTCTCGCTGCGCGAGCACGTGCGCACGGGGGCGTTCCGCGAGGACCTCTTCTATCGGATCAACGTCGTTCCCCTGGTGCTGCCTCCCCTGCGCGAGCGTCACGGCGACGTGCCGATCCTCGTGCGGCACATGGTCGAGCGCCACGGCGGCGGCAAGTCCTACCGCGTCTCGGCGCCCACGCTCGCTGCCATGGAGCGCTATCCGTGGCCGGGGAACGTGCGCGAGCTCGAGAACGCCGTGCAGCGCGCGATCGCGCTGGCCGGCGAACGGACCGAGCTGTCGCGCCAGGAGCTCCTGCCCCTGGATCCGCGTTGGCGTGGAGCGACGGAGGTGTTCGACGAGGTGAGGCCGCTGCGCGAGGTCTTGCGCGTGGCGGAGATCGCGCACATCCGCCGGGCGCTCGAGTCCACCGGAGGTCACCGCACGCAGACGGCCGAGCTGCTCGGGATCTCGCGCAAGGTGTTGTGGGAGAAGCTGCGCGACTTCGGCATCGAAGCCCCCGGGGAGGAGTGAAGCTTCCCGAACTAGCGCTGCCCGAGGGCTCGTTGTTCGTGGGCGACCTCCACCTCGACCCAATGGGCGGTGCCCGCACGGAACGCTTCCTACGCTGGCTCGAAGGCACCCGCGGCGCGCCGGTGCTCGTGATCCTGGGCGACCTGTTCGAGTACTGGATCGGCACCGCGCAACTGGCGCAGACGGCAGCGGTCCTGGCGGCCATGCGCGCGTCGGTGGAAGCCGGAACGTCGATCGCGCTCGTTCCGGGGAACCGTGACTTCCTGCTCGACGCGCGTTTCGAAGAGCACTCGGGGGCGCGCGTCCATCCCCACGGATTCGTGGCGCGGACGGGTGCGAGCGAGCGCGTGCTCGTCGTCCACGGCGACGAGCTGTGCACCCGGGATGTGGGCTATCAGCGCCTGCGTCGCGTCCTGCGCTCCGGCGCGGTGCGCGCGCTCGCGCCGCGCGTCCCGGGATTCCTCGCGCGCTCGGTCGCGCGGCGTCTGCGGGGGGCTTCCGTGCGCGCCGTGTCGCAGAAACCGGCGCACGCGATGGAGCAGCAGGGGGAGGCGTGCATCGAGCTCGCCCTGCGACACGACTGCCGCACGCTCGTCTGCGGGCATGCGCACCGCTTCCGCGACGAGACCCTCGCCGGCGGAGTGCGTTGGCTGGTGGTCGATGCCTTCGGCGATCCGCGGGACACCCTGCGCGTCGAGGACGACGGCCACATCGCGCTCGTCCGTGGCGGCCTCGCGGATCGGGCCGCGGATCGTGCTGCGGATCGTGCTGCGGATCGTGAACGGGGGAGCGCGTGAGCAACCGCGTTGGATCCGGTCGGCGGAGCGCCTATCCTCGACCGCTTCCGCGCGACGCGCGCGCCTCGATCCATTGATCATCGCCATCGACGGTCCCGCCGGAGCGGGCAAGAGCACGGTCGCACGGGCCGTCGCGGAAGCGCTCGGCATCGCCTTCCTCGACACGGGGGCGATGTATCGCGCCGTGACGCTGGTGGTCCTGCAACGCGGCCTGGATCCCCTCGACGCCGAAGCGTGCGCGACGGTTGCCCGCGAGGTGGAGCTCGACTTCGACGCCGCGGGCCTGATCCGGATCGACGGCGTGGCGGGGGAGCCCGACGTGAGGAGCGAAACCGTGACCCTCAACGTCTCGTCGGTCTCCGCGCACCCGCGCGTGCGCGAGGCCGTGGTGGCGCGCCAACGCGAGCTCGCGCTCGGCCTCGACGGACTGGTCGTCGAAGGCCGCGACACGACCACGGTCGTCTTCCCCGAGGCCGAGCACAAGTTCTTCCTCGTCGCGCGAGCCGAGGAGCGCGCCCGCCGGCGGGCGCTCCAAGAAGGACGGCCGGAAGAGCATGACGTCATCCTGCGCGACATCCGTCGGCGCGACCTCCTGGACACCACGCGCGCGCACGCGCCGCTCCTCCAGGCCCCGGACGCGCGCGTGATCGACTCCGATCAGAAGGACGTCGAAGCCGTGGTCTCCGAGATCCTGAGCGCCGTCGGGCGCGCGCCGCGCGAGTGCGAGTGACGGAGAGCCGTGTCGGACCGGAAGCTCACGACGCACAAGACCGCGACGTATCGCGTCATCCGCTTCCTCGTGTGCCTCGCTTTCGTGCTGTGGTTCCGACGGCGCGTGGAGGGCCGCGCGCACGTGCCGGCCGCGGGCGCCGTGGTCTTCGCCGCCAATCACCAGTCGTTCCTCGACATCCCCTTGCTCGCCCAGGCGACGGACCGACACGTGTGCTTCGTGGCCCGTGATTCCCTGGCCCGCTCGCGTGTCCTGGCGTGGATCATGCGCAAGTGCGGAGCCGTGCTCGTCCAGCGCGCGGCGGCCGACCGTGCGGCTCTCACCGAGATGATCCGCCACCTCGAGGGGGGCGACGCGGTCGCGATCTTCCCGGAGGGAACGCGCTCCCGCGACGGACGCCTCGGGGAGTTCCGCGGGGGAGCCCTCCACATCGCGAAGAAGGCCGGGGCCGCGATCGTCCCGGTGGGCATCCGGGGCGCCCACGCCGCCTTCCCGCGCGGCGCGCGCTGGCCGCGGCCGCGCCGCATCGCCCTGCGTTTCGGAGCGCCCATCGACCCCGCTCGACCCGATGCCCAGGCGGAAGTCAAGCGGGCGATCCTCGACATGATCGGGGACGGACGCTACGACTCTGTGCCCGAAATCCCGTGACGGGCCGCGGCAGTCTTGGCCCGGCGGTCGGGTTCGGCCGCGCGACGCTCCGGGCGTCGCACCGTTTGATCTACTTCCCCTGCAGTCTTCGATCCCACCCCTAGAGAACGTCATGGCACTCGCTTCCAGGCGCATCAAGCAGTACGAGCTCGACCCCGTCGAGCTGGACCTCCGCATCAGTCAGGCACTCGAAGGCATGGACATGTCCGAGCTGGACACCCAGCTCTCGAACTCCGTCCGTGACATCCAGCCGGGCTCGATCGTCATCGCGACGGTCGATTCCGTCGACGAGCGCACGGGCATGGTCGTGATGGACATCGGCGGCAAGTCCGAGGGCTCCATCGCGCTCTCGGAGTTCGGCGACCAGCTCCCGAAGCAAGGCGACACCTTCGAGGTCTACTACGCCGGACTCGACGAGCACGACACGGCGAACCTCTCCAAGCGCCGCGCGGACCGCCTGCGCGCCTGGGACCGCGTCTCGACCAAGTACCACGAGGGCGACGAGATCCACGGCATCGTCCAGCGCAAGATCAAGGGCGGACTGCTCGTCGACGTCGAAGGCGTCAACGTCTTCCTGCCCGCGAGCCAGGTCAACTTGCGCCGCACGCACGACATCTCCGACTTCCTCGGCGAGCCGATCCGCGCGCAGATCATCAAGATCGACCCCGAGCGTATGAACATCGTCATCTCGCGCCGCAAGCTGCTCGAGGACGAGCGCGCGAAGCAGAAGGCGACCTTGCTCGAGGAGATCGAAGAGGGTCAGGTTCGGACCGGAACGGTCAAGAACATCGCCGACTTCGGTGTGTTCGTCGACCTCGGCGGCATCGACGGCCTGCTGCACATCACCGACATGTCGTGGGGACGCATCCAGCACCCGTCGCAGATGGTCCAGATGGACCAGGACCTCGAGGTCATGGTCTTGCGCGTCGACCGCGAGCGGGAGCGCATCGCCCTGGGGCTCAAGCAGAAGAACGCGTCACCCTGGGAGGGCATCGAAGCGCGCTACCCCGTCGCCAGCAAGCACGTCGGCGACGTCGTGAACATCATGTCCTACGGCGCCTTCGTGCGCCTCGAGGAGGGCATCGAGGGGCTCGTTCACATCTCCGAGATGTCCTGGACGCGGCGCGTCAACCACCCCTCCGAGCTCGTCAAGCCGGGCGACAAGATCGAGGTGGTCGTGCTCGAGATCGACATGGAGAAGCAGGAGATCTCGCTCGGCATGAAGCAGGCCGAGACGAACCCCTGGGACCTCGCCGCCTCGCACTACCCGGTCGGCACCGTCATCGAGGGCCAGGTCCGCAACCTGACGTCCTACGGCGCCTTCGTGGAGATCGAGGAGGGCATCGACGGGCTCCTGCACGTCTCCGACATGAGCTGGACGAAGAAGGTCGCACACCCGTCCGAGATGGTGAAGAAGGGCGACCGGCTGCGCTGCGTCGTCCTGTCGGTCGACACCGACAAGAAGCGCATCGCGCTGGGGCTCAAGCAGCTCTCCAAGGATCCGTGGCAGGACGACATCCCGAACAACTACCACGTCGGGGACCTGCTCTCGGGCTACGTGACGAAGATCACGCACTTCGGAGCCTTCGTGAAGCTCGAGGAGGACCTCGAGGGCCTGCTGCACATCTCCGAGCTCTCCGATCACAAGATCGAGAGCCCCGAGGAGATCGTGAAGCCGGGCATGAAGATCGAGGTGCGCGTGATCCGCGTCGACATCGCCGAGCGCAAGATCGGGCTCTCGTTCGTGCACTCCGACTTCGAGGAGAACTCCGGGCGCGCCGGGGAATCGGCTCGGAAGGTCGAGGCGCCCACCGAGGGTGAGGTCGAGGCGACCGACGAAGACGTTCCCGAAGGGGACGCCTGACCGGCGCCGGGAGTCCTCGTGCTCCCTCGCTACCCTGCTCGAATCGGGGCGATGGCGCTTCGATTCCTCCTCCTCGCCGGCGCGGCCTGCGTCGCGCCGCGCGAGGGGGGTGAGCTCGAGGGGGACCTCGAGCCGCACTTCCAGCACGCCCTGGAGCAGCTCGGCCGCGCGGTCGCGGCGGACGACGACGCGGTGGCGCGGCGCATCCTGGGCGGCATCCTCGCGCGACGTCCCACCGGCCGGGCGCTCGAGCTGGCGCTCGAGTTCGATGCCGTGCTGGACGGCAGGGACCTCGCGCGCGATCTCGTTCTCGAACTCCGGGTCGAGAGCTCGGGCGACGCCCAGAACCCCAGCCACCAGCTCTCGCTCGTGTGTCGTTCGCCTGCGACCCTCCCGATTCGGCTCGACTTGCCGCCGCCGACCCTGGAGCAGGTCACGACCTGGGCCTTCGCGGCCGGCACCGAGCAGCGGATGGTCGAGAACCGCACGCTGTACGAATTCCCCGGCGCGGTCGTTCCCCCGGGGACGGACCTCGTGCTCGATCTGGGAGGGCACGCCGCACCGCTTCGCAACGCCATCGCCAGGCGCGACCATTGGCGCATGACGACGCGCTCGGGGACGGTCCAGCTCGGCGAACGCTCGCTCCCGCTGCGGGCGCCCGTCGTTCGAAGCTGCGAAGCGGTGGCGCTCGCGCCGTTCCTTCCGGGAGGAACCGTCGAGCCCGAAGTGCTCGTGGAGTACGTCCGGCGCGAGACGATCGCGCTGCCCCCGCTCATGGAGCGCGCGGTGCGCATCGCGCCCTCGCGCGGGAGCGAGGCGATCGCGCTCATCGCGGGTATCGTCTCCGAGCTCGACGACGAGCGTCTCTCCACGATCGCGCCCGCCCTGCGCTGGCTGTCCCACACGGCGCGTCTCGGAGCGGATCCCCGGGCGTGGCGAAGGGCGCTCGAGAGTGGGGGGGCCGACGTGGTCTCGGTTCCCGGATTGGACCTCCCGGACCGCACGAGGTGAGCCTTGGACGAGCGCACACGCAGCGAGCTGGACGTCTTTCGCAAGAACGCCGTCGATTTGGTGGGTGAGGCGGAGCTGGCGCAGCGCCTGCAGCGCGCGCGGGCCGGCGCCCGGCCCTTGCGCGTCAAGTTCGGGATGGATCCGAGCTCACCCGACCTGCACGTCGGCCACGCGATTCCGCTGCTCAAGCTGAGAGCGCTCCAGGAGCTCGGGCACACGATCGTCCTGATCGTGGGGGACGCGACGGCGCTCGTGGGGGATCCCTCGGGACGCAACAAGCTGCGCCCAGAGCTCACGCGCGCGGAGGTCCTGCACAACCTGGCGACGTACGTGGAGCAGGCGGGGCGGGTGCTCGACATGGCGCGCACCGAAGTCCGTCACAACTCCGAGTGGTTCGACCGCATGACCTTCGAGGACGTCCTGCGGCTGGCCGGACGCATGACCGTCGCGCAGATGATCGAGCGCGACACCTTCCAGGACCGCATGCGCGCGAACGAGCCCATCGGCATCCACGAGTTCCTCTATCCGTTGATGCAGGGCTGGGACTCCGTGGAGATTCGCTGCGACGTGGAGATCGGCGGGAGCGATCAGCTCTTCAACCTGCTCGTCGGCCGGCGGCTGCAGGAACAGGTTGGGCAGCCGCCGCAGGTTTGCATGACCTTCCCGCTCGTCAACGGCCTCGATGGCCGCAAGATGAGCAAGTCCTACGGCAACGCCATCGGCCTCTGCGACGCGCCGGAGGACGCCTACGGCAAGGTCATGGCGCTCCCGGACGACGCCATGGCGGTCTGGTTCCCGTTGCTCACGCCCCTGTCCGAGGGCGAGCTGTCGGCCGTCCTCGCGGGTCATCCGCGCGCCGCCAAGGCGCGGCTCGCGTGGGAGGTCACGCGACGCTTCCACGGCGATTCCGCTGCGGACGCCGCGCAGAGCGCCTTCGATCGCCGCTTCCGCGATCGCGAGCTGCCCGAGAACGTCCCCGAGCGCGTCTTCGAGGGCGAGTGGAGCGAGGAGGGCGTTCCGCTGTTCGCACTCGTGCGCGGCGCGGAGCTGGCTCCCACGGGCTCCGAAGCGCGGCGTTTGATCGAGCAGGGCGGCGTGCGCGTCGACGGCGAGGTCGTCCGCGACGCGAACCAGCGCGTCGCTCGTCCGGCCGATCGCCTGCTGCTGCAGGTCGGGAAACGGCGCGTCTCCTGGATTCGAGCGCGTCCCGCGACCTGATCAGTAGCTCGCGTAGGTCAAGCTGAGCTCGGGGTGTTGCGGATCGTCCGTGCGCACGACCACCGTGCCGGAAAAGCGCTTGTCGACGGCGTCGGGTAGTGCCCGGACGCGCAGGTTCCATTGGGAGCTCCGTCCCGCCGAATCGGGCTCGACGGGCTCGAACTCCACCCGGATCGAGTCGCGCGCCGACCCGCCGGGCTCGGCGGAGAGGACCAGGAGCCGCATTCCGGGCACGTTGGCCGCGAGCGTGACGAGCGCTTCCTTTCCTCCGTCGTCCCCACCCTCGCGCAGGATCACTTGCGGAGGACGCAGCTCCACGTCGGCGATGCCCCCGCCGGAGATGCGCAGCAGGAACGGGCGGCCCGGCATCCCGTCCTTCGTCTCGCTTTGGAGCTCGATCTCCCGCTGGAAGATGCCGAGCGGAATCGGCGGGAGCGCCTCGACCTCGACGCGCCAAGCGTCCCGGCCTTCTTCCTGGACGAGCGAGGCCACGAGCCCGTCGGGCACCGCCCCGAGCGCCGCGATCCGGGCGCCGCTCGAACCGACGGGGAGCACCTGCGCCGTCGTCTTCCCGCCCACCGAGACCGGCATGCGCCTCAGATCGGTGTTCAGAGCTCGAAAGGGCTGTTCGACGAGGATCGAGCACTCGAGCGTCAGGAACGGATCCGCTTCCGACGTGGTCGTCACGCGCACCTGCATCAGCTTGTGGACGTTCTTCTCACGGATCCGTACCGAATCGATCACGACCCCGAGCTCGACCAGGGCTCCCGGGGGGACGGTCAGGATCTCGGGCTCGTTCGTCGCATCGCCTTGGACCACGACACCGTCCGCGTTCGTGTAGCTCACGAACGGGACCGTGCAGCCACAGCTCGGGCTCATACGCGAGATCGTCACCGGGACGGGATCGCTGTTCCTGAGCCGGAACACGTGCTGCGCGACCTCTCCATCGGGCACGGCGCCGAAGTCGTGGTAGTAGGGGCGCGCCTGCCCGGGCAGCGCGCCGTGTCCGTGCCCCTCGTGTCCATGCCCTTCGTGCCCGCTGACCGCGCCCGGAGGTTCCGCGTCCGCCGTGGGCGCGTCGAGGGGGACGAGCCCGCGCGTCGTCGTCGGCTCCACGGCACCGGGTTCGGACTTCGAGCAGGCGGCCGGCAACAGGGCTATCAGGAAGAAGAGGGCCGGATCCCAATGGGTTCTCATGAAGGAGGTTCCGTTTACGTAGCTCTCGCGGTAGCGTTGGTTCCGGGGCCGGGTAGCATAAGCTCGAGGGCACCTGGACCCGCCGAGGCGCGTCTTATCGAGGCGCTAGCAGCGGGTCCGCGACGGGACCGCGCGATCCTTCCCACGGAACCTACCTCGCACGAGCCATGAAGAGACGCGACAAGCTGTATCTGGTCGGAACCTTCGTCCTGCTCGCGAGCGTCGGCACGACGGCGATGCTGATCGGGGGAAGGGATTCCCTTCCGATCGGCGAGCCGACACCCGCGCCGGTCATCGGTGCGGACAAGTTCGGTGTCGAGACGCAGCGGACCATCGCGAAGATGCCCGGTTCGGAAGAGATTCCCCAGGAGTTCAAGGAGGCCGAGAACTACCTGCTCGATCGCTGGGGTCACATGGAGGACGCGGGACTCGCCGCGCCGGGGATCATGCCCGAGGGCGACATGTACTTCCAGGACCGGCGCGTGCTGGCCGGGGTGCGCGGCAACGGGAAGCCGATCTACGCGAAGACCTACCTCCGTCTCGAGCGCTTCCGGGGTCCGGTCGCGAACAAGAACTCGGGACTGGATGCGGCGCTGGACAGCCCTCCGGCGGTGAAGGCCTTCACGAATGCGGAAGCGCAGGCCAAGGCGACGATCTCGTCGATCAAGAAGCGCTCGGCGAGCATGGGCGATTACAAGGACGTCGCCAACAAGCTGCGTCCCATCGAGGACATTCCCGGGTCCCAGTTCCGGCCGCGCGGCGATGGGACGGACTCCAGCCCCGCGGCGGACCTCGGCGGGAACGATTGAGCTAGAGCGTTCCCCGAGCGACGTGCGAGGCGTCGGCGTGCCGCGGCCGTCGGCGCTTCGCGGCATCTTTGGCCGCGGTCAGGAGAACGGGATGGATCCGTCGAAACGCGACGACGCCGTCTGGACGGCCATCGCCCGCGAAGGGGAGAGACAGGAGCGGCAGCTCGAGCTCATCGCCTCCGAGAACCACACCTCGCGCGAGGTGATGGCCGCGATGGGGACGCTGCTCACGAACAAGTACGCCGAGGGCTATCCCGGTCGGCGCTACTACGGCGGGTGCGAGCACGTCGACGAGATCGAGGAGCTGTGCCGCGAGCGCGCGAAGGAGCTCTTCGGCGCCGAACGGGCGAACGTCCAGCCGCACAGCGGCACGCAGGCCAACATCGCCGCGCTCATGGCGTTGTGCGAGCCCGGGGACCGGGTGCTGGGGATGTCCCTCGACCACGGCGGCCACCTCTCCCACGGCCACCCGAAGAACTTCTCTGGGATCTTCTACCACTTCGATTCCTACGGAGTGGAGCGCGAGACGGAGCGGATCGACATGGACCGCGTGCGCGAGAAGGCGCTCGAGTTCCGTCCGAAGGTGCTCCTCGCGGGAGCCTCGGCCTACTCGCGCACTCTCGACTTCGCGGCCTTCGCGTCCATCGCCGCGGAGTGCGGGGCGCACTTGATGGTGGACATGGCGCACATCGCCGGGCTCGTCGCAGCGGGCGTCCACGAGAGCCCGGTTCCCCACGCTGCGGTCACGACGATGACGACGCACAAGACGCTGCGCGGCCCGCGCGGAGGTCTGATCGTGTGTGGCGCCGATTGGATCAAGCAAATCAACAGCACGGTCTTTCCGGGCGGGCAGGGAGGGCCATTGATGCACGTCATCGCCGCGAAGGCCGTGGCGCTCGGCGAAGCTCTGCGCCCCGACTTCAAGGAGTACGGTCGCGCCACGGTCGCGAACGCCCGCACGCTCGCCGCGTCGCTCACGGAGCGCGGATTGCGGATCGTATCGGGGGGAACCGACAACCACCTGATGTTGGTGGACGTCTCCGTGCTCGGACTCGTCGGAGCCGAAGCCGAGCTCGCGCTCCACGAAGTGGACATCACGGTCAACAAGAACTTGATCCCCTACGATCGGGAGCCGCCCATGAAGGCTTCCGGCGTCCGCGTGGGAACCGCGGCCGTCACGACGCGCGGGATGGGCGAGGAGGAGATGGAGCGCCTCGGTGGCTGGATCGCCGACGTGCTGTCGGCGCCGGGCTCGGCGTCGGTGGGGGCCAGGGTTCGGCGCGAGGTCGCCGAGGTGGCGGCCCGGTTCCCGATCTACGGACTAGAGCCGGCAACCAGGCCCGCGTGAGTTCGCGAGCGGACGCCGTTCGGTCCGCTCGGTCACGTTCGAACACTCAGGGCTTCGTGTACCCGAGCTCGAGGGCGATCTTGAAGATCTCGCTCCAGTTGGGGAAGAGCCGCGCGTTGTCGAGCTTGTAGTCGTCGACCGCCCGTTCGAGTTCGCGCAGCTCCGAGCTCCCGGCAGGGGACTTCAGGTAGCCGAGCGTGTCCAGGACGTCGATCACGTGCTCGAGCGTCACGATGGAGACCATGTGCGCCCGCCGGTATTCGTCGATGGCGGAGATGAACTCGAACGTGTCGGGAGTCAGCTCGTCCGGCCGGGGGACGCGGGTTTTCGGAGGGGACTTGGTGGGCTTCTTCTCGATCATGGTGCGGATCCTTGGGTGCGACCGCGCCGCTCGGGACGCGGATCGGGTGCGCACGCTTCGGAAGCGCGAACGGGTCTTCTGAACTGGAACTGGCGATCCGCGGCCGGTTTGCCGTGCGCACCGGAAGCCCTTTCTCGGCCCGCCTCGACGCCGTCCTCGCGCTCACTCTCGACCCGGATCGCCGTCGGACCGCGGCCCGGGTCCGACGTCGGGCGGCGGGTGCGGACCCAAGCCCCACGGGCGCGCGAAACCCGGGGACGCCGAGCCTGTGTCGTCCGTGTAGCCGAGGTCGGACAGCTCGTCCTCGAAGACTTCACGGATGCGCGTCGAGCGGAACTCGTCGGGTGAGTGCTCGAGGGCATCGAAGCGGGTCCGCAAGCGCGCGAGCTCCGCGTCGAGCGTCCGCATGGCGCTCGTGACCGACGGGTGCTGCGGGTCGTTCTCCGGATGTTGCTCGCCAGGATCGGTGCCGAGGTCGAAGCACAGGACCTCCTTCACGCGCAAGCGCCCCTCGCGATCCACGGCGAGCCGCCGAATGAGCTTCGTCTCCGGCGTGCGCAGCGCGTCGAACAGGACGGGCGGTCCTTCGGCCGGCATCAGGACGAGCGTCGACACGACCGGGATGGCGGACAGCCCTTCGCCGCGCAACGCCGGAACGAGCGAGCGGCCGTCCATGCTGCGAGGGACGGGGAGGCCCAGCGCGTCGAGGATCGTCGGCGCGACGTCCGACAGGCTCACCTGCTCCTCGACGGTGGCCGGACGCGAGGGCACCGCGGACGCGGCCGGAAGGCGGACGAGGAGTGGGACGCGCAGGAGCTCGTCGAAGAGGGAATGGCGATGCCCGCGGCCCCCGTGCTCGAAGAACTCGTCACCGTGATCGGAAGTGACGACGATCAGCGCGTCGTCGAAGCGGCCGGCGGACCGGAGCTCGTCGAGCATCTCGCCCACGGCCGCGTCCGTCCAGCCGATCTCGCCGCGATAGAGCGCGATGACGTGCTCGAGATCGCGCGCACCGATGCGCCTCCTCGGCGTCGCGTCGGGATCGAAGACGCGCAGGTCTCGGTAGTAGTCTCGTCCGTCCATCTCTCCGGCGTAGTCGGGGTCGAAGCGCGTGTCCCAGGGGGCCGGCGGAACGTAGTCGTAGTGGGGATCGAAGAGGTGGACGAACAGGAACAGCGGCTCGTCGTCGTCGACGCGACGCACGATCTCGCGCACGCGCTCGACCACCCGGCCGGAGGTCACGTCCTGGTGCCCGAGCACGTCGCGACCTCCCAGGATTCGGCGCGCTTGGTCGAAGTCGCCCGCTGCGACGGCGCGCCGGTACTCGCGCTCCAACAGGTCGCCGTCCGTCATCGCGTTCGCGTACAGGTCGAACCCGCGCGCGAAGCCGTACTCGCCGGCGACGAACCAACCCGTCCAGAAGCCCGCCGTGAACCAACCGGCCGCGTGCAGGATCTCGGGCAGGGTGGGCGTCGAGGGATCGATGGCGACGTCGTCGTACTGCACGCCGTGCAGCACCGGCGGAGAGCCCGTGAAGAGTTGCGCGTGGGCGGGCAAGGTCCAACTGGAGCCCGAGATCGCCTGGGTGAAGACGGTGCCTTCGCGCGCGAGCTCCGTGAGGCGCGGAGACGCCGCGGGATCGCGGAACGTCAACGCGTCGGCGCGGACGCTGTCGAGCGAGACGAGCACGACGCTCGGCGCTCGCTCGGAGCAGCTCCCCGCGAGACCCAAAGGTGCGGCCGCGGAGAGGCAAGTGAGGAGGGCGCGTCGCAGGGCGCGCCCCTCGGAGAAGGGGACCCGCCGTGCGCCGAACTCGCTCTGAACGCTAGAGCCTTCCACCACGGCGCAGGGCGTCGTCGACGCGCTCGAGGTTGGGCTCGTGGACGATCCCCACCTCCGTCACGATCGCGGTGACGAGTGCGGCGGGCGTCACGTCGAAAGCCGGGTTGAAGACGCGCACGCCTTCGGGCGCCGTGCGGCGGCCGAAGACCTCCGTCACTTCTTCGGCGGGCCGTTCCTCGATCGGGATCTCGGATCCGTCCGCGAGCGTCGGATCGAACGTCGAGAGCGGAGCCACGACGTAGAAGGGAACGCCGTTCGCGCGCGCCAACACGGCCACCGAGTACGTCCCGATCTTGTTGCACACGTCCCCGTTGCGCGCCACGCGGTCGGCGCCGACGAGCACCGCGTCGATGCGACCCTGGCGCAGCGCGCTCCCCGCGGCGCTGTCCGTGATCAAGGTGACGTCCACGCCCGCTTGCATGAGCTCCCAGGCGGTCAGGCGCGCGCCCTGGAGCAGGGGCCGCGTCTCGTCGGCGTACACGGCGATGTGCTTGCCTTGCCCCAGCGCGTGGTAGATGGGCGCGAGGGCCGTACCGCAGCCGGACGTGGCGAGTGCTCCCGCGTTGCAGTGCGTGAGCACCGTCGTTCCCGAGCGCAGGAGCTCCGCCCCGATGGCGCCGAGGCGCTCGCAGGTGTCGGCGTCCTCGCTCGCGATCGCGTGCGCTTCGGCGAAGAGCGCGTCGAGGATCCCGGGCGAAGTCCGGTTGGACGCCCGCTCGAGCGCCGCCCGCGCCACCATGCGATCGAGGGAGAAGAACAGGTTGACCGCGGTCGGGCGCGACTTCGCGAGCGTCGCCGCGGTCTCGCGCACGCGGCCGACGAGGTCGTCGGGATCGGAGCTGCTGGCGCCCTGGACGCCCAACAGCACTCCGAAGGCTGCGGCCACTCCGATCGCCGGCGCCCCGCGCACGGCCAGGCGTCGGATGGCGTCGACCATCTCGGCCACCGTGCGAATGTCGTGATAGCGGTGCTCGGCGGGCAGGAGCGTCTGCTCCACGATGCGCACGTGTCCGGGACGACCCCCTTCCCAGCGGATCGTCTCGATGGGGTGGACCACGGTCGAGCTACCGTTCGAGGTCGGCGCGCAGGCGCTCGTCCTTCTCGAGGACCTTCTCGGCCTGGCGCCGTCGGAAGTCGGCCAGGCGGCGCGCCATGCCGCCGTCGGAGAGGGCGAGGATGCGCGCAGCGAAGAGCGCGGCGTTGGCCGGTCCGCCCCCGCCCACCGCGACGGAGACGACCGGGACTCCGCCCGGCATCTGGACGGTGGCGAGCAGCGCGTCGAGCCCTCCCAACGGCGGATTGTCCATCGGGATTCCGATGACGGGCAGGTCGGTGTGCGCGGCCACCACCCCGGCCAGGTGGGCCGCGCCGCCGGCGGCGCACAGGAAGACCTTCACACCGCGCTCGGGCGCGGTCGTCACGAACTCGACGAGCTCCGATGGAGTGCGGTGGGCCGAGAGCACGCGCGCTTCGAAGGCGACCTCGAGCTCCCGCAGATGGTCCACGCAGGCTTGGAGTCGCGGCAGGTCGGAGTCCGACCCCATCAGGAGCGCGACCTTCACGCCGGCACTCCCGCAGGCACCCCGCCCGTGATCTTCTCGCAGATCTCGAGGTAGCGCGCGGAAAGCTGCTCGACCAGCGCGCGCGGGAGGGCGGGCGGCGGCGGCTCCTTGTTCCAGTCGAGCGTCTCGAGGTGGTCGCGCAGGATCTGCTTGTCGTAGCTCGGCTGGTTCTGGCCGGTGCGGTAGTGCTCCCGCGGCCAGAAGCGCGAGCTGTCCGGCGTCAGCGCCTCGTCGATCAACAGGAGCTCGTCCTCCACCCGGCCGAACTCGAACTTCGTGTCGGCCAGCAGGATGCCGAGGGGAGCGAGGACCTCGCTCCCGCGCGCGAAGAGCGCGAGGGAAGCCTCCCGTGCGCGCTCGAAGCAGGCCGCGCCGACGCGCTCGCGCGCTTGCGCGTGCGTCAAGGGCAGGTCGTGGACGTGGTCCTTCGTCGTGGGGGTGAGGATCGGCTCGGGGAGCTCGCCGCAGAACTCGATGCCCGCCGGCAGCTCGATCCCACACACCGTTCCCTGCCGTTGGTACTCCTTCCAACCCGAGCCGGCGACGTAGCCGCGCACGACCCACTCGACCGTCGTCGGCACCGCCCTCCGAACGAGCATCACGCGTCCCTGCAGGAGCTCCTGCTCCCGCGCTCCGAGGCCGGACAGGCAGTCGATCGAGGTCGAGACCATGTGATTGGGCAGGATGTCGCGCGTCGTGTCGAACCAGTACGCGGCGATCGCGTTGAGGACCCGACCCTTGTGGGGGATGCCCTCGCGCATCTCGACGTCGAAGGCGGAGACGCGGTCGCTGATGACGAAGAGCAGGTGATCGGCGTCGTAGCGATAGACGTCGCGCACCTTGCCGGAGGAGACGAGCTCGAGGCCCGCCAGCTCGGGGACCCTCCCCGAATAGACGTGGTCAGCGTGTCGGTCGTTCATCGGTGCAAAGCTTCGGATTTCCGTGCGGAGAACGCGGGAGGGAGTATGGCAAGCGCTCTGGATGACTACAATTCGCTCGCCATGAGCTTCGACGCGAGTGCCTCCGACACGAGCGAGCGTCGAGGCTTCGTTCCCGGCGGGACCCTCGGCGGATCGTTCCGCCCCGAGGGCTCGAAGTCGCTGGCCCAGCGCATGCTCGTGATCGCATCGCTCGCGGAAGGCGAGACCCAGCTCGCACACGTGCCCTCCGCTCAGGACGTCGTCGCGACTCGCTCGTTGCTCGGCGCGTGCGGTGTGAAGACCTCGGAATCGAAGGGCGTCGTCAAGGTCGAAGGGCGTCCCGGGAGCAAGGGCGGTTGGTCGCCGGCGAATCCCCTGTCACCGGGCGAATCGGGCACGCTCGCGCGCTTCTCCGCCGCGGTCCTGGCGCTCGCGGGTCCGCCCGGTCGTCACGCGCGGATCGTGCCAAAGGACACGCTTCGCCGCCGTCAGAGCGGCTCGCTGTTCCGAGCCCTCGCCGGCGCGGGAGTGGGGTGCGAGTTCGAGGGGATCGAAGGCGGCTTCGCCGTGCAATTGCGCTCCGCCGAGCCTCCGGCCGACGTCTTCCTCGAGGACCCCGGATCGAGCCAGGAGGTGAGCGGGTTGCTCATCGCGCTCGCAGCGCGCACCGGTCGCTTCCACCTGCACGTGCGCGGTGACGTCCCGAGCATGCCGTACGTGGAGATGACCGCGCGCGTGCTCGAGCGTTTCGGCGCGCGCGTGCAACTGTGGAACAACTCGGAGGGTGTGCTGATCTCGATCGAGGGCCCGCTCACCGCACCCAACGAAGTGATCGAGGTCGAGCCCGACGCTTCCACGGCCGGCGCCGCTCTGGCCGCGGCGTGCATCAGCGGCGGCGAGCTCGAGATCGAGGGGCTCGGCGAAGGCTCGGTGCAGGGCGACGTGCGCGTGATCGAGCACCTCCAGGCGTTCGGTTGCGAAGGGACGCGCGAGATCGGTCGCCTGTGGGCGCGCGGAGAGCCCAAGCAGGGGGCCGAGATCGACCTCGCGCGCGAGCCGGACCTCGCGCCGGTGGCCGTCGCGGTCGCGGCGGCGGCTGCGGTGCGCCACGAGTGCGAGAGCCTCTTGCGCGGCCTGCACACGCTCCCGGGCAAGGAGAGCAATCGCATCCGAGTGCTGGCGCGCGGCCTGCATGCGATCGGTCTCACGGCGGAGGCCGGCGCGGACTTCCTCGCGATCGGACCGCCGCGCGCGGGCGCGGAGACTCCCGTCCAGCCGCCGATCGTCCTCGATCCACAGGGCGACCATCGCATGGCCTTCGCCTTCGCGTTCCTCGGCCTGGTGCGCGAAGGCGTGTACGTCTCCGACCCGGGCTGCGTGGCGAAGTCCTGGCCGTCCTTCTGGACCGACCTCGAAACCCTGGGCGCGAAGTCCGGCGCGCGCGTCTAGAGCGGCCCGGGACCATGTCCTCTCCTTCCGTTCCCGCGGCGTCCGTTCCCACGGGACCGGTGCTCGTCGTGGGCGGAGCGGGGTACATCGGGAGCCACACGGTTCGGCTCCTCGCACGCCGGAGCGTTCCGACGGTCGTGGCCGACAACCTCTCGACGGGACACAGGGGCGTGGTGTCCGTTCCGTTCGAGGAGGTGGATCTCGGCGATCGGGCGGCGCTCGCCGCCGTCTTCGCGAAGCACCGTCCGAGCGCGGTCGTGCACTTCGCCGCCAAGTGCTACGTGGGCGAATCGGTCGAGAACCCGGCCAAGTACTACCGCGAGAACGTGTGCTTCACCTGGAACCTGCTCGAGGAGATGCGCGCCGCGGGCTGTCGCGACATCGTCTTCTCGTCGAGCTGCGCGACCTACGGGGCGCCGCGCGAGATCCCGATGCCGGACACGCACCCGCAGGAGCCGATCTCGCCCTACGGGAGGACGAAGCTCCACATGGAGCACATGATGGAGGACTACGGGCGCGCGTACGGCATGCGCACGGCTGCGCTGCGCTACTTCAACGCGGCGGGCGCGTCGAAGGACGGCGACCTGGGCGAGGTGCACGATCCGGAGACGCACCTGATCCCGCTCGTGCTCGCGGTCGCGCAGGAGAAGCGCCGAGAGATCCTCGTCTTCGGCGACGACTACGACACGCCCGACGGGACCTGCATCCGCGACTACATCCACGTCGAGGACCTGGCCGACGCGCACCTGCGCGCCCTCGCTTACCTGCAATCGGGGCGGGAGCGCATCGCCTGCAACCTGGGCACGGGCAGCGGTTACTCGGTCCTCGAGGTGATCGAGAAGGCGCGCGAAGTGACGGGACGAGCGATCTCGGTGCGCGTCGTGGCTCGGCGACCCGGCGACCCGGCGAGGCTCGTGAGCGGCGGCACGCACGCGGGAGCGGAGCTCGGGTGGAAGCCCGTCGCGTCGGGGATCGAGGAGATCCTCGCCGACGCCTGGCGCTTCCACACCAGTCATCCGAGGGGCTTCGAGGGCGCGGGATGACCGCGGGCGGAGCGGAGCTCGTCGTGCTGGGCGCCGGCTCCATCCTGCCCCGCCCGGGCTACGGGTGTGCGGGCTATGCGCTGTGTCCGGAGCCGGGGGGAGAGGTGACGCTCTTCGATTGCGGACCGGGCAGCGTGCGCGCGCTCGGGCCCGCGGGGATCGAGCTCACGCGCGTGCGACGTGTCGTGCTGAGCCACTTCCACCCCGATCACTGTCTCGACGTGCTCGCGCTCCTGTTCGCGCGACGCAATCCGGCGTTGCGGGAGGTGCCGCCGCTCGAGCTCATCGGTCCCGTCGGCCTGCGGCGCATCCTCGCCGGCGGAGCCGCGGCGTTCGGGCGCTGGGTCGAGGATCCACGCGCGAGCGTGTGCGAGGTCGAGCTCGACGCGCGCGGGCGGGCGCACCTCGTGCGCGGCGAGGTGCGCGGCGAGCTCGAGCTCGATTGTGCCGCGACGGGTCACTCGCCCGAGGCCCTCGCCTGGCGCGTGACGTCTCCGGGCTGGAGCTTCGCCTACAGCGGCGATACGCCCGAGAACCCCGACGTGGCCGAGCTCGCACGCGAGGTCGGCCTGTTCGTCGTCGAGTGCTCGTTCCCCGACGAGCAGGCCGTTCCGAGCCATCTCTCGCCGCAGAGCGCCGGACGCATGGCCGAGCTCGCGCGCTGCCGACGGCTCGTGCTCACGCACTTCTATCCCGAGATGGATCCGGACCTGGCGGTGATGGGAGCTCGAGGGTTCTATGGGGGGCCCATCGCAGCGGCGCGCGACGGAGCGCGCTTCGAGCTCGCGTAGCCACCCGCGCCCTCCCTTGGCAGAATGCGCGGGATGAGACCTTCGCTTACCTCGGGCGTCGTCGCTGTCTGCGCGCTCGTCGCCCTCGGGTCGGCCGCGGGCGACCCGGTCCACGGGAAGGGCTTCGCGACGATCGACGAGAAGGATCTCCGCGCGCACGTGGTCTTCCTTGCCTCGCCCGAGCTCGAGGGCCGCGACACGCCCAGCGCCGGTCTCGAGCGCGCCGCAGAGTACGCCGCCCTGCGCTTCCGCGCCGCGGGGCTCGAGGACATCGCCGGGAAGACGGAGGGGTACCTCTGGACCTACGAGCAGGAGCGCGCCTTTCCCGACGTGCCGATCGCGATCCCGCTGCCCGAGGGCTGCGAGCTCACGTTCAGGAGCGAGGTCGCAGGCGAGCAGCAGGTCTTCACCTACGGACAGGACTACGTCCCCGTTCCCGGCGGCGGGGGCAAGGGCATCGGCGAGCCGATCTTCCTGGGTTTCGGGATCGACTCCGAGAAGGAGCCCTACAACGATCTCAAGGGGACGGCTTGGCGCGGCAAGGTGGCGGTGATCCTGGAGGGCGAGCCGCGGCACAAGCGCATGTTCGACGGCGAGGAGCTGACGAGCGAGGGCGACCTCTACCGCAAGCTCGAAAGGCTCGAGGAAGGTGGCGTCGTCGGCGTGCTCGTGGTGCGGCGCCCACCGGCGCTTGACCGCAAGCGCGAGCCGCTGGAGGCGACGCCGCTCTCGTTCCGGCACACCTGGGCGAACTTCGAGGAGCACGAGCCGCCCGTCGTGCGGCCCTTCCGGATCCCGGCGCTCGAGATCAGTGCGGCCGCGGCCGAGCGCATCGTCGGCCAAGACGTGCTCCTCCTGGCCGAGGACATGGACAAACGGGCGAAGCCCGTGCGCGTCGAGCTCCCCGGCCGCGAGGTCGTCGTCGCGAGCTCGAGCCGCACCGGCAAGGTCCAAGTGAACAACGTCGTCGGCGTGCTGCGCGGCAGCGACCCGGCCCTGGCGGAGCAGTACGTCGTGATCGGGGCGCACTACGACCATCTGGGCGTCGATCCCTGGGGCCGCATCGGCATGGGTGCCGACGACAACGCATCGGGGACGGCGGCGGTGTTGGAATTGGTCGACGCCTTCGCCGTCGCGCGACCGGCGCGCTCGATCCTGGCGGTGCTCTTCGCCGGCGAGGAGGACGGTCTCTTGGGGAGCCGGGCGTTTTGCGCCAATCCGCCCGTGCCTGTCGAGCAGATGGTCCTGATGCTGAACGCCGACATGCTGGGCCAGGGCGAGGCCGCCGAGGTCCTCGTGCTCGGGGTCGACCGCAATCCCGCTTTGGAGGACGTGATCGAGCGCGCGCAGAAGCTCGCTCAGACGCGCATCAAGAAGGTCGTGACGAACCGCGGGGTCGAACTCTTCGAGCGCTCGGACCACTTTCCCTTCCACCAGGCCGGAGTCCCGGCGCTGTTCTTCTTCGAGGGCTGGCCGATGACGAACAACAAGGACTATCACATCTACACCGACACGATCGAGCGCTTGGACCTGGACAAGGTCACGCGCTCGGTGCGCTTGATGTTCAACGTCGCATGGATCGTCGCGAACGACGCGGAACGACCGCCACGACCGCGCTGACGGCGTGCTGCGCGGTGCTCGCGCTCGTCGCGGGCTGCTCGGAAGCGGACGTCGTGCGCGCCGCGCCGGCGGATCCGAGCGCCGTTTTGGAGCCGGCGACGCCCTGGATCTCCACGCCCCCGCCCTTGCGCCCGGCCATCGATGCGGTGCTCGAGGCGGACCTGGGCGCCATCGTGGCCGAGGCCGTGGCGTGCGCGGCCGCGTCGAGTGGCGTCGCTCCCGCGCTCGTGCGCGTGTCCGTTCACGCCAGCGACCGGGACACGGGCGAGGTCGTGGTCGCGCGCGCGGACGAAGTACCCATGCGCCCGGCGTCGTGCTTGAAGCTCCTCACGACGGCGGCCGCGCTCGTTCTGCTCGGCCCGGACGGATCCTTGGTCACGGGCTTCGACGCGCTCGGCCCGATTCGCTCCGGCGCAGTCGGAGGCGGAGTGCTGGAGGGCGATCTGGTCGTCCGCGCGGGGGGCGATCCGATCTACGCCGGCCCGCACGCGGGCGAGGTGGCCGAGCGTCTCGACGCGGCGGCGGCTGCGCTCGCGCGGCTCGGCATCACGCGCATCGCCGGGGACCTCGTCCTCGACCTCGGCTCGTTCCCCGAACCTGCTCCCGCTCCGGAGTGGCCCGATCCGACGCAGCACTGGCAGGAGTACTGCGCGCTCGCGGCGGGGCTCACGGTCAACGCGGGGATCCTGTGTACTCGCGTGCTCCCGACGAGCGTGGGAGCGCCGGCGCGCATCGAGGTGTGGCCGAGTCCCCACGGTCTCGCGACGCGCTACACGACGAAGACCGCGGCCGGATCCGTGAACGACGTGCGTGTCGGAGCCACGCACAGCGCGGTGACGGTCGCCGGGGAGATCGGGATCTCGCTCCCCGAGGTCACGGCGGAGTTCGCGCATCCCGATCCGATCCTGATGTTCGCGAGCGCGTGGTGCGCGGCGCTCGAGCGCGCGGGAATCGCGCTGGCGGGGGAAACGCGCCGCGCGAGATCCGTCGAACCGGCGGGAGAACGCCTGTACACCCTGCGATCGACGCTCTTGTCGACGCTCGAGCCGATCAATGCGTGGTCCGTGAACAGCGTCGCCGACCAGGTGTTCTTCGCGACGGCGCTGCAGGCGCGCGGCAGCGCGACGCGCGAAGCCGGTCACTCCGCCGTCGCCTCCGCGCTCGAGCGGCTCGGCGTGTCCACGAGCGGATTCGTGCAGGTGGACGGCTCGGGGCTCTCGCGCGCGAACCGCGTTTCGGCGCGGCAACTCGCGGCTCTGCTCGGCGCCGTGCTGGCCCTCGACGAGAAGACGCGCGACGCCTACCTCGGCTCGCTGGCCGTCGCAGGCGAATCCGGGACGCTGGTGCAGCGCATGCGTTCGGGCCCGGCGCGCGGGCGCGTCTTCGCGAAGACCGGCTGGATCGGCGGGACGTCGACGCTCGCCGGGCTGGTGCGCTCGTTGGACGGCTGCGAGTACGTGTTCGCCGTCCTCGTCGAGTACCCGGCGTCGGCTTCGGGACTCAACACGCATTGCTTCAAGCCCATGCACGACGCGATCGCGGAGCGACTCGTCCTGGGCCGCAGCGAGAAGCGGCCGCGGACCGCTGGGCAGTGATCGACCTCGAGCGCGCGGCGGCCGTCGCGGAGCGGGCGGCGCGCGAGGCGGGGGTGATCCTGCTCGCGCTCCTCGGGAGGATCGAGCGCCAGGACGTCGCGACGAAGAGCGCCGCCCGCGATCTGGTCACGGCCGCTGACGTCGCGAGCGAGCGCCACATCGTCGGCCGCTTGCGCGAGAGCTTCCCCGACCACGCCGTGGAGGCCGAGGAGGAGGTCCACGAGCGTTCGGACGGCGGCTTCGCTTGGCTCGTCGATCCGCTCGACGGAACGGTGAACTTCGTGCACGGCATTCCGTGCTTCGCCGTGTCGATCGCCCTGTACCGCGCTGCGACGCCGCTCGTAGCCGTCGTGCACGCTCCGCGGCTGGGGGAAACCTTCACCGCCCGGCGCGACGGCGGTGCCCGGCTGAACGGAGAGCCGATCCGGGTGTCGGCCACGGCGACCCTGGGCGAGGCGGTGCTCGCCACCGGCTTTCCCTACCGGCGCCGGGAACTCGCGAACGACAACCTCGCGAATTTCGGGCGCTTCTTCCACGACGTGCGCGACCTGCGCCGGCTCGGCTCCGCGGCCCTGGATCTCGCCTACACGGCCGCGGGGCGCTTCGACGGTTTCTGGGAGCTGCACCTCGCTCCCCACGACGTCGCAGCCGGCGCCCTGCTGGTCAGGGAAGCGGGCGGTTGGGTGACGGATGCGGACGGCGGGGAGAACTGGCTGCGCGGAGGACACATCGTGGCCGCTCCGCCCGCCTTGCACGGAGAGATCCGCGCGCGGTTGAGGCACTGAAGCTCGGGGTCGTGCGGGCGCGGGCACCGCCCGGGTTCCGGAGCGAGGATCGGTGGCGCTCGATCCCGACCGCCCGAGCGTGGCGGCCGGACGGCGGACCGGCCGCCGCGGGCTCGCGGCCGCGACCGCCCGACGCGCCTTTCGACGGATGGAGAGGGCTGGTACCATGCTGCGTCTCGCGCTCTGCCCGGGGGCTCTCCGGGACCCCGGAACAGCCCTCTCCTGACGCTTCAAGCTCCAAGAGGACAAGCAGTTAGCGCCAGGCTCCGGCCCATGAAGGAGGGTGCGATAGAGATCCGCGGCGCGCGCCAGAACAACCTGGCCGACGTCGACGTGTCGATCCCGCGCAACCGCCTGGTGGCCATCACCGGTGTGTCGGGGTCCGGCAAGTCCTCGCTCGCCTTCGACACCCTCTTCCGCGAGGGTCAGCGGCGCTTCCTGGAGACGCTCTCGGCCTACGCGCGCCAGTTCCTCGGCCGGATGGAGAAACCGGACGTCGATTCGATCGAGGGGCTCTCCCCTGCGATCGCCGTCGATCAGAAGACCGTGCAGCGCGGGCCGCGCTCGACGGTCGGCACGCTGACGGAGATCTTCGACCACCTGCGGGTGCTCTACGCGCGCGCTGGCCAGGCACACTGCCCCGACCACGACCTGCCCCTCGCAGCGCAGACGCCCGAGGAGGTCGTGCGCACGGCGCTCGCGGAACTCGAGGGCGAGAGCGTGTCCGTCCTCGCTCCGCTCGTGCGCGACCGCAAGGGTCAGCACAAGGCGCTGTTCGCGGACCTGCAGCGCAAGGGCTGGGTGCGCGTGCGCGTCGACGGCGCGGTGCTGCGCATCGAGGAGGTGCCCGAGCTCGCACGCTACAAGACGCACTCGATCGACCTCGTCGTCGACCGCTTGCGCGTCGACGCGGAAGCGCAGGGTCGCGTCCGGGAAGCGGTGGCGCAGGCCGTGGAGCTCGGCGCGGGCGACGTCGTCTTTGCTGGGGAGAAGGGCGACCGCGGGTTCTCGACGCATCGCGCCTGCAGCCAATGCGGTCTCGAAGCGCCCCCGCTGGAGCCGCGCCTGTTCTCGTTCAACTCGCCGCACGGCTCCTGCCCCACCTGCCAGGGTCTCGGCGTGCTGCGCGCCCCCACGGAGACGCGCGTCGTGCGCGACGCGAGCCTCTCGATCCGCGCCGGAGCGCTCGCCGTCACGCGCGCGTCCGGCGGAGCGCTGCTCTTCCCGCGCGTTGACTTCGCGTTCTTGGAGAAGGTGGGGGCGAAGGCCGGCTTCGACCTCGACACGCCCTGGAAGGAGCTTTCCAAAGGGGCGCGCGAGTCGGTGCTGTACGGAACGGGGGAGGAGCGCTTCCGCGACCGAGCGACTTGGAACGGCGAGCGCTTCCAGGGCAGCGCCAGCTTCAACCGCAAGTTCCGAGGCGTGCTCCCGGCCCTGCGCCGCGCGTGGGAGCGCGGTCAATCGCGCAAGCAGGTCGAGAAGCTGCTCGACGAGGCGGCCTGTCCCGAGTGCGCGGGATCCAGGCTCAATCGCTTCGCGCGCGCCGTGCGGGTCGGCGGGACGCCCATCGTGCGCATCCTGCGCTCGCCCGTGGGCGAGCTCGCCGCCGTACTCGACGGCCTCGACCTGTCGAAGCGCGAAGCGCTGATCGCGCGCGAACTGGTCACGGAGATCAGGCGGCGCCTCGCGTTCCTGGACGAGGTCGGGCTGTCGTACCTCTCGCTCGACCGAGCGGCCGACACGCTCTCCGGCGGCGAGTCGCAGCGCATCCGCCTCGCGGCCCAGCTCGGGGCGGGCCTGCAAGGCGTGCTCTACGTGCTCGACGAGCCGTCGATCGGTTTGCATCCGCGCGACCACGACCGGCTCCTCGGAGCGCTGCGCCAGCTCGCGGATCTCGGCAACACGGTCGTCGTCGTCGAGCACGACGAGGCGACGCTGCGCGCGGCCGATCACCTGATCGACGTCGGGCCCGACGCCGGCCGCGCCGGGGGTCGCATCGTCGCCAGCGGAACGCCCGAGGAGGTCGCACGCGCCGACTCGCCGACCGGACGGCTCTTGCGCGGCGAGATCGAGATGCCGGTGCCCGACGTTCGGCGCACGGGCAACGGACACGAGCTCGTGCTGCGCGGCGCGCGCGGCTTCAACCTCGCCCAGGTCGACGTCGCGATCCCGCTCGGGACGCTCGTCGCCGTCACCGGCGTCAGCGGCTCGGGCAAGTCCACGTTGGTCCAGGCGACGCTCGCGCGGGCCCTTGCGCGCGCGCTCGGGCGCGAGGCCCCGCTGCCCGAACCGTTCGACTCGCTCGCCGGCGCCGAGCACGTCGACGACGTGGTCGCGATCGACAGCGCACCCATCGGCCGCACGCCTCGCTCGAACCCGGCCACCTACGTCGGCGCGTTCTCGCCCATCCGCGATCTGTTCGCCGAGCTCCCCGAGAGCCGCATGCGCGGCTACACGCCCGGCCGCTTCTCGTTCAACGTGGCGGGCGGACGCTGCGAGACCTGCCAAGGCGCGGGCGCGCAGTTCGTCGAGCTCCAGTTCCTGGCACCGGTCACCGTTCCGTGCGAGGAGTGCGGGGGACACCGCTTCAAGGCCGAGACGTTGGAAGCGCGTTACCGCGGAAAGCACATCGCCGACGTGCTGGCGATGACGGCCGACGATGCGGCCGAGTTCTTCACCGACCACCCGAAGATCGCCCGCTCGCTGGACGCGCTGCGCGAGGTCGGTTTGGGCTACCTGACGCTCGGTCAGCCGTCCACGACGCTCTCGGGCGGAGAGGCACAGCGCGTGAAGCTCGCCAAGCATCTGCAGCGCGGCGCCTCGAAGGCGCACGTCCTGTACCTGCTCGACGAGCCGACGACCGGGTTGCACCAGCAGGACGTCCGGCGCCTCGTGGGCGCCCTGCAGAAGCTCGTCGACGCCGGACACACGGTGCTCGTGATCGAGCACAACCTCGATCTCGTGCGCGCCGCCGACCTCGTGATCGACCTGGGGCCCGACGCCGGGGCGGCGGGCGGGCGGATCGTCGCGAGCGGAACTCCGGAAGACGTGGCGGAGAGCAGGGCGTCGCACACCGGGGCCGCCCTGCGCGAGCTCGCAGCGGCGCGCATGCGCAAGGCGCCGCGCCGGCGAGCGACCAAGACCCCGCGAGCGCTTGCGACGCGGCCGCGCGAGACGATCGCGGTCGTCCGCGCGCGCACGCACAACCTGCGCGAGGTCACGCTCGAGATCCCGCGCGACGCGCTCACGGTCGTCACCGGTCCGAGCGGGAGCGGGAAGAGCTCCCTGTGCCTGGACACGATCCACGCCGCGGGTCGCCAGCGCTTCGTCGAGTCGCTCTCGACCTATGCGCGGCAGTTCCTGAGCTCGCGCGACAAACCGCCGGTCGACCGCATCGACGGGCTGGGTCCCTCGATCGCCGTGGAGGCGCGGCATTCCTCCGGACACCCGCGCTCGACGGTCGCGACGACCACCGAGATCCACGACCATCTGCGCGTCCTGTGGGCGCGCGCTGCGGTGCGCCGCTGTCCGCGGCACGGCGAAGCGCTCGAGCGGAGCGACGCCTCCAGTGCGGCGCGGCGCATCGTCGCCCGCTACGACGGGGAGCGCGGCACCATCGCCGCGCCGATCTTCGGACCGGGGCTCGAGTCGCCGGTCGACTGGAAGGCGGCCTTCGACGAGGCCGTGACGGCCTGGCGCAAGGAGGGGTTCGCGCGGGTGCTCGTGAACGGCGTGGAGCAGCGCATCGACGGCGCGCTCGCGCTGCCGGAAGAGGGAGCGCGCGTGGACCTCGTGATCGACCGCGTCGCCTTCGGCGCGAAGGAGAAGAGCCGCATCGCCGACGCCGTCGAGCAGGCGGAAGCCATCGCCGGCGGTCGGGTGAGCGTGGTGCTCGCGCGGCCCGCCGGCGAGCCCGAGCGCCACGAGTTCAGCACGACCGGCACGTGCACGCAGTGCGGCTTCCGGCTCGAGGAGGAGCTCGAGCCGCGTCACTTCTCGTTCAACGTCCACGTCGGCGCGTGCCCGGAGTGCGAAGGACTGGGCGAAACCTGGCAGTGCGATCCGGAGCTCTTGATCGATAGCCCCGAGTCCCCACTCGTTCCCCGCGAGCGCGGCGCCTCCGCGGCCTCGACGGCGATCGGGGGCAAGCTCGGGCGTTACCTGACGAAGGGCAAGGGTTTCTACGAGCACCTGCTCTCGACGGTGGCGCGCGCGCACCGGATCGATCTCGCGCGGCCTTTCGAACGGCTCACCGAGGAGCAGCAAGCGCTGCTCCTCTTCGGCAAGGGTGCGCGCGACGAGTACGACGTGGTGATCGAGAAGCACAGCCAGCGCATGGAGCTCGAGGAGCGCTTCAAGGCCGCGTGGCCGGGCCTCTGCGGCCACGTCGAGGCGTGGCACGCGAAGGCCGAGGATCCCGGCTGGCGCGCGGTGCTCGAGGAGTTCATGGTGCGCCGCACGTGCCGCGCCTGCGCGGGCGAGCGACTGGCTCCGGCTCCGCGCCACGCCACCGTCGGCAAGCTGCGGCTGCCCGAGCTCCTGGCCCTCTCCGTCGCGAGTGCGCTCGAGTGGATCCGCAGGGTGCGGCTCGAGAAGAAGGCGCGCGAAGCCGTGGAGCCCGTGCTCGCGGAACTCGACTCGCGCCTCGATCTGCTCGCGCGCGTGGGGCTCGGCTACCTTGCGCTCGACCGGCGGATGTCGAGCTTGTCCGGCGGCGAGGCGCGCCGAGTGGGGCTCTCCGCCAGCCTCGGCTCGCAACTCGTCGGCGTCTGCTACGTGCTCGACGAACCGACGGTCGGCCTTCATCCGGCGGACATCGACCAGCTCACGGACGCCCTCTTCGCCCTGCGCGACCGTGGCAACACGGTCATCGTCGTCGAGCACGACGAGAGCGTGATGGCGCGGGCCGATCACTTGGTCGACATGGGACCCGGTGCGGGGGTGAACGGCGGCCGCGTCGTCGCAGAGGGCACTCCGGAGCACGTGCGCGCGAACTGCGACTCCCTGACCGCGCGCGTGCTGCGCGGCGAGCTCGACCTCGCTCCAGCTGCTTCCCTGGCGACGTCGCGCCGCACTTCCGCCGCCGATGTCGTCGGCGTGCACGGCGCTTCCCTGCACAACCTCGCGGGGGTGGCGTTCGAGGCGCGCTTCGGCGAGCTGCTCGGAGTGTGTGGTCCGTCCGGCTCGGGCAAGAGCACGCTCGTGTTGGACTGTTTCGTGCCGGCCCTTTCCGGTGAGAAGCCCGAGGGGCGCTGGAAGCGCGTCGTCGGGGCGCTGGGAGGCAAGCGGCGCGTCGTCGTCGTCGACGCGGCGCCCCTCGGACGGACGCCGGCCTCGGTCCCCGCGACCGCGGTCGGCCTGATGGATCCGCTGCGCGACCTGTTCGTGCGCACGCCCGAGGCGCGCATGCGCGGCTTCACGCGCGCGCACTTCTCCTTCAACGGCACGCGCGGGCGCTGTCCCGCGTGCGAGGGCAAGGGTGCGGAGAAGGTCGAGATGCAGTTCTTGGCGGACCTGTGGCTCACCTGCGAGGAATGCAACGGCGCGCGTTACCGGCCGGAGGTGCTGGAAGTGCGCCACCGCGGGAAGTCGATCGCGGACGTGCTGGCGCTCTCCGCCGAGGAGGCGCGCGAGTTCCTGGAGCACCAACCCGCTGCGGCCAAGGTGCTAGCGACCCTGTGTGACGTGGGTCTGGGCTACATGCCGCTCGGGCAGAGCTCCACCACGCTCTCCTCGGGCGAGGCCCAGCGCGTCAAGCTCGCCGCGGAGCTCCTGCGCGCCGAGGGCGGCGAGCGCAGCATCATCGTGCTGGACGAGCCCACGACCGGCCTGCACCTGTCCGACGTGACGCACCTCCTCGGCGTCCTGCGTCGCCTGGCGGAGCGGGGCGACGCGGTGGTCGTCATCGAGCACCACGTGGGGTTCCTCTCGGCCTGCGACCGACTCGTGGAGCTCGGCCCGGGCGGAGGGGAGTTCGGGGGGCGATTGATCGCGGAGGGTACGCCCGACGCCCTCGCGCGCGATCCCGACTCGGTCACCGGACCGTGGCTCGCGGGCCGAGCCGCTAGCGGCTCGGCGGGAACGGTCAAGCGACGCGGGGCGCGGGCTCCGAAGCGCTCGAAGGGCGCTGTCGAGTTGCGAACTGGAGCCGATGCGTGAGCTTCCATCCCGACAATCCGCTCATCGTGCAGAGCGATCGCACGCTCATGCTGAACACGGTTCGCGCGGTGGTCGACGAAGCGGGACGCCCGCTCAAGGACGAGGACGGGTACCCGCGCACGGAGGAGCACCCGCGCTACGCCGCGGCGCGTGATGCGCTGGCCTGCTTTGCCGAACTCGAGAAGAGCCCCGACTACCTGCACACCTACCGTGTCACGCCCGTGTCGATCTGGAACGCCGCGGCGCTCGGCCTCGGCGCCGACGAGATCGAGGCGCGCCTGCGGGACTTCTCCTGCGTTCCGGTTCCCGCGACCGTGCTCACGGACATCCGGACCTGGCTCGAGCGGTACGGCCTACTGCGCATCGAGCGCAACGGCGAGCGCTTCCAGCTCGTCTCGGACGCGCCTGAGACGGTGCAGGAGGTGCTTGCGCACCAGGGCGTGCGCAAGCTCGTGGAGGTGGAGGACGGCGTCGCGTGGGTCGACGAGCTCGACCGCGGGACGATCAAGCAGGCCTTGATCAAGATCGGATATCCGGTCGACGACCGCGGCGGCTACCTCGACGGGGACGCGCTCGACATCGATTTGCGCTCCACGACGCGCGGGGGAGCGCCCTTCCGATTGCGGCCTTACCAGCGACGGGCCTCCGAGGCCTTCCACCGCGGGGGGAGCGTGCTCGGAGGCAACGGCGTCATCGCGCTGCCCTGCGGCGCGGGCAAGACCGTGGTCGGCCTCTCCGTGATGAGTCTCGTGCGCACGAAGACGCTCGTCCTCACGGCGAACACGGTGGCCGTGCGCCAGTGGCACGACGAGATCCTCGACAAGACCGAGCTCACCGAAGACGAGGTCGGCGAGTACACGGGCGAGGAGAAGTCCGTGCGGCCCGTCACGATCACCACGTATCAGATGCTCACTTGGCGCCGCAGCAAGACCGGCGACTTCGAGCACTTCCGCCTCTTCTCGCGCGAGAACTGGGGGCTCGTCATCTACGACGAGGTCCACCTCCTTCCGGCGCCGATCTTCCGCGTGACCGCGGAGCTCCAAGCGCGTCGCAGACTGGGTCTGACGGCGACGCTCGTGCGCGAGGACGGCAAGGAGGACGAGGTCTTCTGCCTCATCGGACCCAAGCGCTACGACGTTCCCTGGAAGGTGCTGGAGGGTCAGGGATTCATCGCGTCCGCGCGCTGCACGGAGGTGCGCGTGCCCCTCGCCCCCGAGCTCAAGGCGAGCTACGCGTCGGCGGACGCGCGACACAAGTTCCGCATCGCCTCCGAGAATCCGGAGAAGACGCGGGTGGTCGTGCGGCTGCTCTCCCGACACCCCGGCGGTCGCATCCTGATCATCGGCCAGTACCTCGACCAGCTCGCCGCACTCGCCCGTCACCTGGCGGTGCCGCTCATCACCGGCAAGACACCCACCGTTGAGCGCCAGCGTCTGTACGACGCGTTTCGCGAGGGAGTCGAGAAGGTCCTGATCGTCTCCAAGGTGGGCAACTTCGCGATCGATCTACCGGACGCGAACGTTGCCATCCAGATCTCGGGCACCTTCGGATCGCGCCAGGAGGAAGCCCAGCGTTTGGGACGCATCCTGCGCCCGAAGAGCGACGGAACGGGAGCGGACTTCTACGCGGTCGTGACCTTCGGCTCGCGCGACCAGGAGTTCGCTCAGAAGCGCCAGCTCTTCCTCACAGAACAGGGCTATTCCTACGAGATCGTCGATGCATCCCAGCTCTTCGACGAGGTCGAACCAGGAGTCTCCGCGTGAGCTCGAGATCCTTCAAGGGGAACGACCACAAGCAGCAGGCGTCGCCGAAGCGCGCCGCGCTCCACCTCGCTCCCAACGGTACTCCGACCGCTTGGGACGCCGTTCTGAGCTTGACGTCCTCCGACTTGCCGGAGCTCTACGGATTCTGGTCGCGCGCGGCGCACAAGCCCCAACCGGGCCGCGAAGGGGAGTTGCGCGCGGAGGTCGTGGGGTGGATGTGCGACGAGAAGCGCGTCCTCGAACGCGTCGAGAGCCTGGGGCGGCGTCTGGCGGGCATCGTGCGCAGGCTCGTGGAGGCTCCGAGTTATCGCTCGAGCGTGCGCGAACTCGCCGAAGCACGCGAGCTCTCCTACCTGGGACCTTACGACCTCGAAGCGACTCTCTCCGCGCTCGTGCGCCGGGGTCTGCTCGTCGAGACAGGCGATTCCAGCTTCGATGACGTCGAAGGGCGCGCCTTTGCGCTGCCTCTCGAGGTAGGGGACAGCCTGAGCCACACGCGCGAGAAGTCCGATCGACGGGTCTTCGACATCGTGACGCTGCGGGGCTTCCTCGACGGCATGTATGCCGGTCGCTCCTCGTCACCCCAGCGTCTGCGCGAGATGTACAAGATGTACGCGACCGAATCCGCGGCGGTCGCGCGCATCGATCGGCTGCCGGACGGCGTACGCGACCTGGTCGAGAAGGCCATTCTCGAGTTCGGGGGCTTCTTGCCCAAGGGTTTGTTCGAGCGCATGCGCACCGACTTGCCGCACTGGAACGGCCGGCGCTGGCAGATGATCCTCGAGAAGTCGCTCGTGGGCACCGTGGAGCGGCTAGATCTCACGCGCTACGGGATACGGCACGCGGACGAGACCTTGGTCGTGTTCAACGAGGTTGCGCTCGCCTGGCTGCGACGTGTCGCGGTCCCAGGGGATCCGGACAGTCCTCACGAGGAGCTGTCGCTCGGCATCGATCTCGTCTCGAACCTGTCGCAATTCCTCGCGTTCATCCTCGAGCACGACGTGCGTTTCACGGTGCGGGGGGAGATCTTCAAGACGACCGAGCGCAAGATCCTCCAGCATCTCATCCCGAACCCAGGACGGGAGCTGTCGCGCGAGGACGTCCTCGCCTTCATCTACCGCTTCTCGCGCCGCAGGAAGCTGATCGACAGCACGGGGGAACGAACGATCGGGATGACGCCCTTGGGTCGGGACTGGGGCCAGCTCGAGCTCCTCCCGAAACTCGAAGCGTTGCTCGAGTACACGCTCGAGGAGCGCGACGCCGATGGTGAGCACTTCCACCAGGTGCGCCTCCGGCGGATCTTCCTGCGCCTCGTCAAGCGCGTGGAGCCGGGCGTCTGGTACGACTTGATGTACCTGCCCTTCCTGGCGCGCAACACCTATCTCGCCAGCCTCGACGATCTCGAGGTCGAGCCGAGTTTCGCGGAGCGCTTCCACGCCGGAGGCTACAGCCCGCGTGACGATCCTCAGCGCCTGGCCTGGAATCTCGTGCGCTGGGTCAGGAAGCGCTTGCACTTGCTCGGTCTGGTGGACCTCGGGTACGACTCGGCCGGCCGGCCCGTCGCCATGCGCCTGACTGCAACAGGGGCGCGCTGCTTCGGGATGACCGCTCCCGTCGAGAACGGGACGCGCGTCGGCACGCTGGTCGTGACACCCGACTTCGAGGTGGTCATGTTCCCCACGGGCGACGACGCCGAGCTCGTTCACGACCTCGATCGTTTCTGCGATCGCGACAAGCAAGGGCAGCTCCTGCACTACCGGCTCACGGAGGCCTCCGTTCGGCGCGCTCTGTCGGAAGGGCTCTACCTCGAGCGCATGCTCGCGACGCTCGACGCCCATTCGCGCACGCCCGTTCCGCAGAACGTGCGCTTCTCCATCCGCGACTGGGCCCTGCGGGCGGGACTGATGACGCTCGACGCGAACCTGCTCATTCGTTGCCAGGACGCCGACACGTGGACGCGCTTCCGTCAGGATCCGGGAGTGCGCTCCTACGTCGGCGAGTTTTGCGGGGAAGGCGGCGCGCGCCTCAAGGGCCGCGCAAGCCCGCGGCGGCTCCAGTCGCTCTTCCGCGAGCTCGGCTACTTGATCGAGCTCGTGTGAGCGGCCTGCCTCCCCCGATCGTCGCCCTCACGCCCGGCACGCTCGGAGGGAATGCCGAGGGCCCCGGGGCAGCGATCGAGGAGCTTCGGGCGCGCATCGCCGCGGCGCTCGCAGGCGGGCTGCGGGGCGTGCTGCTGCGCGAGCCCGCGCTGCACGATCGCGATTTCCTCGCACTGGCCCGCGAGCTCCGCGCGGCGCTCGGTCCGAAACGCTGGCTCGGCGTGCACGATCGAGTGCACCTCGCACTCGTCGCGCACGCGGACGCCGTACACGTCGGATTCCGTTCGCTCCCCGTCGATGCGCTGCGAGAGTGGTGCGGCGACCGTCTCGTCATCGGGTCGTCGACGCATGCGGGCGACGATCCCGCGCTCTCCTCCGGAGCGGACTACCTCTTCCACGGTCCGGTGCGCGACACGCCGTCGAAGCACGGGCTCGTCGCTCCGATCGGCATCGAGGGCCTCGCGCGCGCGGTCCGCGCGAGCGCCCTGCCCGTGCTCGGGCTGGGTGGGCTGCGTCCGGAGGACGCTCCGCGCGTGCGAGCGACCGGCGCGGCGGGCATGGCGGTGCTCGCGGGCATCCTTCCGGATCCCGATCCGGCGCAGGCAGCGCGTGCCTACCTGACGGCGTGGGAAGCGGCGCGTTGATCCGCGGTCGAAGGAGCGCTGGGCGCTCGCGAGCGCTTCGCACTCAGTGCGTCGTACGCCGCCCCGTTCGCCCCCCAGCGTCGCGGACGGCTACCATGCGACCGTGACGTGGCGCGAGGACCGGTTGCTCGATTGGTTGTCCCGGCGCGCGCGACCCGCGGCGCTCGTGGGATCCTTCGCCCACGACTCCGCCGTGCTCGTGGCGCAGCGCGGCAGACGCGTCGCATGCGTGGACCAGACCATCGAGGGCGTGCACTTCGAGCCCGGTAGCAGCGGACGCCGTGTGGGCCGGAAGGCCGTCGGACGCGCCGTGTCGGACCTGGCGGCGAGCGCTGCGCGGCCGACCGAAGTGCTGCTCGCCCTCGCTGCGCAGAGGACGAAGAGCGAGCGCTGGATGCGGGCCGTGATCGCCGGCTGCGCGGAGCGAGCGCGGGAACTCGGGGCCGAGCTCGTCGGAGGCGACCTCGCGCGCACCGACGGCTCCGCCTACGTCGCCGTGACTGCGCTCGGCGAACTCGACGGGGATGGACTGCCGCCGGGGCGCGACTGCGCGCGTCCCGGTCAAGTGCTCCTCCTCACCGGGCCCGTGGGAGGCTCGCGGCTCGGGCGACACCTGGCGATCGAGCCGCGGATCGCCGAGGGCCGATGGCTCTGGGAGCGGGGAGCCACGGTGCTGATGGACGTGAGCGACGGTCTCGCCATCGATGCGGCGCGGATCGCGTCCGCGTCGCGCGCGGCGCTCGCGATCGACGTCGTGCCCGTTCATCGCGATGCGCGACGCGCCGCGCGCGCGAGCGGGCGTTCCGCCCGGTTGCACGCGCTCGAGGACGGTGAGGACCACGAACTCCTCGCCTGCATCGACCGCGCGCGCTGGGAAGCGATTCGCCGCGCGGCGCGCAGACGATTCCCGGCGCTGGTGGAGATCGGCCGCGTCCAGGCGGGACGCGGGCTGCGCGTCGCGGGCGAGGACGGAATGCTCGTTCCCTACCGCTCGCGCGGCGGGTGGCTCCATGTCTGAGCGGCGCTTCCTCTCGCGCAGCGAAGGAGCGACCCGGGCGCTCGGTGCGGCGCTCGGCGGGCGGCTCGGAGCCGGCGCGGTGGTGTCGCTCGACGGCGAACTCGGCGCCGGGAAGACCGTGCTCGTGCAAGGGATCGCGCGAGGCCTCGGAGTCACAGCTCCCGTGTCCAGTCCGACGTACCTCCTCATGAAGGAGTACTCCGGGAGGGTGCCGCTCTATCACTTCGACGCCTGGATGCCGGGGCGCGAACGCGCTTTCCTGGAGGGTGGCGGCGACGCGCTGCTCGGGGGCGAGGGCGTGTGCGTGGTGGAGTGGGGGAGTCGCGTGCAAGACCTCCTCCCGCTGCCGATGCTCGTGATCGAGTTGTCGCACGCCGGACCCTCCCTGCGCTCGATCGTCCTCCGCGTGGTGGACGGGGGGGGCGGTGCGGAGGCCTATCGGGACCTCCTCTGTGCCCTCGAGCCCCTTTTGGATCTCGAGGAGCTTCCGTGAGTCCGGCCCACGGGGCGTCGCGGTCCCAACGGATCCCGCCCGCGAGGGGACGGCAGTTCTCCCGACAATCCTTGAACGGCCGGACGCCGCGCGCGTTCGCGAGCTTCCGTGCGCGGCTCCTGGGATCGTGAGTGCGACCCCCTCGCGGCCCTGTCCGCGGGAGACCCGACGGTCTACGAGGATTTCGTGCGGCAAGAGATCGGAACCTTCCTCGGCTTCTTCCAGCGCATGGGAGCGGACCTCCAGGAGGCCGAGGACCTGACGCAGGAGGTCTTCCTCAAGCTCTTCCAACACGCGCGGCGCTACCGTCCCGACGAGCGCTTCACGGCCTTTGCCTTTCGCGTGGCTCGCAACGCCTGGGTCGACCGTTCGCGCCGCCGCGCCGTGCGCGGAGCAGGTCGTGCCTCGGGCGATCCGTCCTCGGACGGGCTCGAGCTCCTGCAGAAGGACGAGGGTTCGAGCGATGTGCTGGAGGCGTGTGCGCAGGGGGAGGAGGCGCGCAGCCTGCTGTCGGCGCTCGCAGGGCTGTCGGAGGCGCACCGCAGCGTCTTCGAGCTCGGCGCGATGCAGGCTCTTTCCTACGCCGAGGTCTCCGACCTCCTCGGCATCCCCGTGGGAACGGTGAAGTCGCGCATGTTCCACGCGCTGAGACGGCTGCGAGAGGTCCTCGAACGCACGCGAGCCGAGGAGCCGAGCGCGTGAAGCCCATCGACCCCGAACGCCTGGTCGAGCTGGCCGCAGACCCCGACGCCCTGCCGACGTCCGACGAGCGGGCAAGGCTCGCGTCGGACAGCGGTCTCGCCCGGGAGCTCGCGGAATGGCGCGGCGTCGTTCGCGCGGCGACGTCCTCGATCGAGCAGGCGCTCCGCCCCTCGCACGAGCGCACCGCGCGCCTCGCGGAGGTCGTCCTGCGGGCGAGCACGCGCTCCGGCTCCGGTGCGTCGAATGGGTGGGCGAGCCTATGGGACGCGGTGGTCCGCCCGCGCTCGCTCGTCGTGCGCGTGGTAGCCGTGAGCCTCTTGCTCCACCTCGCCGCGCTTCCCGTGATCGCGTGGTTCGTTCATCGCGCCGCGCGCGAAGGGCCGCGCATCGTGTTCGAACCGCCCATGGACGATCCGTTCGATGCAGCCGAGCCTGCGGGAAGGGAACGCGACGTCCAGGTCGATGCAGTGGATTCGCTCGAGCTCCTCGATCCGGATGCTGCAATCCGGCTCGACCCGACCGACGTCGACAATGCGCGGCGTCGTTCGCGACACATCTTGCACGGAGCGCGGGGACCCGACCTCACCGGGCGCGAGGCGTCGACGCTCGTGGGACGGATCCTCGTCGCCCGCTCGCGCGGGTTGGCCGGCGACTGGAGCGCGCTGCCGGAACCGGCCGAGGCGCAAGGCGATCGCGTGGCGGCGGCGATCCTGGCGGAGTCCTATCTGGACCGCGCCGTGCTCACGGGGAAGGTGGACCGTCTGCGCGAGGCTCTGACGGCGCTGTTTCCGCGGTCGGGTGAGCTCGCGCGCTGGGCTGCCGCGCGCGCGTATGCGTACGGTTGGTCCGATGCGGATCTCTTGGCGGAATGGAGCTTCGAGACGTGGGTCGATCCGCTCGCCAATCCCTTCGGAGATCCCTTCGCCCCTGAATGGGGAACGCGGCTCGCTCGAGCGGTCGATTCGAACGACCCCGTGGTCGAGGCGTGGTCCGAGTGGGCGTTGCGCTGAGGCCGGGCGGAAAGCGGCACGCAGGTCGACCTGTGGTTCCGAGGGGAAGCGGATCGCCTACCGCGGCGTTTCCGCGGCGGTGGATAGGGCCGCGCGGCGATCCTATCCTCTGCCCCCCATGAAGCCCTCGACCTTGGCGCTCTGCTGGTCTCTCCTGGCCTTCGACGTCGCCGCGGGTCAGGAGCCGACAGACGAGGTTCGAGCGTCCCCCGAGACCGGCGGCATCCTCGAGCTTTCGCTCGAGGATGCCGTGAGGATCGTCCTCGAGCGCAATCTGGACCTCGAGATCGAGAGCTTGAACACCGAGATCGCGCGCTATCGCTACGCGGGTCTATGGGGTGCCTTCGACCCCGTCTATCGGCTCAGGGGCGAGTACTTCGATTCGGAGATCGAAGCCGAGAACATTACGCAGGGCGGCGCCGGCTTCGTGATCGACGCCGAGAGCCGCGCCTCGCAGCAGAACCTGACCTTCCCTCTGCTCACCGGCGGAGACTTCGACGTCCAGTACCGGATCGAGAACCAGGAAACGTCGAACCCCGACATCGATGCATCGCTCTCCACGTCGACGGACGCGGTGCTCACGTTCTCGCTCACGCAGCCCTTGCTGCGCGGCGCCTGGGGACGCTACGCGACCTCGAATCAGCGCATCGCGGAGTTCGACTACGGCAAGCAAGTCGAGGAGGAGCGCAGGGTCCGCCAGGACCTTTTGCTGCGCGTCCACGAGTCCTACTGGAACCTGGTTCAGGCCATCGAGCAGGTGTCGGTCCGCGAGCTCACGCTGGAACTCGGCAACGAGCAGCTCGATCAGGATCGCCGGCGCTTGCAGGTGGGTGTCGGCACGGAGGTCGATGTGCTCCAGGCGGAAACCAACGTCGCGACGAACGAGGAGCAGCTCTTGCTGGCTCGCGTGGAGGCCGAAGCGGCGATGGACACGCTCAAGTCGTTGCTCTTCGGGCGCGACGAGGACATGGACTGGGGGAGCTACCTGGCGGACTGGGAGACGCCGATCGTCCCGCTGACTCCCTTGCCCGAGGTGGAGCGCGAGGATCCGCTCGAGTGGACGCGGTCACTGGGTAGAGCGCTCGATCGGCGCACCGAGCTCGTCGTCCAGCGGCTGGAGCTCGAGGCGCAGTCGCTGCGGCTCGCACGCACGGAGTCCGAGACGCTACCCGGACTCGACCTTTCCCTCACGGCTGCGAACCGCGGTTTCGATCCGCGCTATGGCGATGCGATCGACGAGTCGTTCACCACCGACTTTCCCACCTACACCGCGGCGTTGAGCTTCGACTTCCCGCTGTTCAATCGCCAGGCGTCCTATGCCCGGCGTTCCGCACGCGTCGGTTTGCGCAGTGCGCGCATCCTGTACGACAGGATCGAGCAGGACGTCGTCGCCGACGTGCGCGCCCGCGTGCGCGATGTGAACTACCAGGCCAAGGCCGTGCAAGCGGCCAAGAAGAGTCTCGAGCTCGCTCGCCGCCAGCTCCAGGCGGAGCAGGCGCGCTACGAGGAGGGCCTCTCGACGACCTTCCAGGTGCTGGAGTTCCAGGAGGATCTGGCTCAAGCCCTCTCCGCCGAGAAGGCTGCTCGAAGCGCCTACGCGAAGGCCCAGGCTGCGCTGCAGCGCGCCGAGGGCTGGCTGGGCGAGAATCGCGATCGATGACGCGGAGCCGCACCCGCCGAGCGCGCTGGGGCGCGGTGGAGCTCGCGCTGTGCACGCTCCTCGCGTCTGCGTGTGCCCGCGATGACGGAGGAACGGGAAGGGAAGCCTCCGTCGCCCCGGCCGACGCCGCCGACGTCCTGCGTTCGGACCGGCGCATCGCGAGCTTGCTCGCCCCGTGCTCCCAGCGGCAGTACTACGACCGCGACACGTCCGATCTGCTGCCCGTCCTGATCGAGAAGCTCGAGCGGGGCTACATGGAGCCGTTGCAGCGAGCGAAGGACGAGCTCGCATCCATGGGGGAGGAGGCGATGTCTCACGTGCGGCGCCTCGCCGAGCGCAATTTCAACGACGCCGCCGAGATGTCCACCGTACACAACGCTCTCGACGTCGCGGTCATGAGTCGGGCGGCAACGGCGCGGGGAATCGTCCTGATGTTCCTCGACCACCCGAGCAGCACCCTGCGTCAGACAGCGGTCCGGGGACTGCTCCAGCACCACGTTCGGCCCGAAGACTTCGACCGACTCTGGATCCAGCTCGATGCCGAGGCTGTCGCGCTCCAGGAATGGCTGGTGCAATGTCTTCACACCGCGGACCCGGCGCGCGCGGAAGCGATCTTCCTCGAGTGGATCGACACAGGTATGGCGCAGCACCTGTGGACCTTGGTGGGACCGATGATCGCCGCTTCGGAGCTCGAGGCGACCGCGGCTCGCGCGACGGCCATGGCGCCTGATTCGTCCATCGCGATGAAACCCTTCTTGGCCGCGTGCGCGGCGCGAGCCGGGGATCCCGGTGCGCTGGAGATCCTGCGCGAAGAGCTCGCCTCCGGCGAGGAAAGCAGGCGCGCACGCGCAGTCGAAGCTGCTGGGGTCGCGAAACTCGAAACGCTACTCGTCTTCTCGGCCGCCAACGACCCATCCGTCGGCGTCCGCGGAATCGCCGTGGGCTTCCTGGCCCCGATCGTGAAAGCCAACCCGCGGCCCGAGCTCGTCGCGAGCCTTCAAGAGTGCGCGGCGGATCCAGCGCGCCCCGTGCGCAACGTAGCCCTGAGCGCACTCCTTTCGCTCGGCGACGCCGGGGCTGCCGATCAGACCTTGGCGATGCTCGGCGGGACGCTCGAGGACCTCCAGGATGCGGTGCTGGTCTCTCGCGATCGGTGGGGAGTCGATGCTGGGCTGGCGCGGCGGGTTTTCGAGCGCCTCCGGATGCTGGACGAGCGCGACTCGCATCGACCGCTCGCGGAAAGACTCTCCAATCTGAAGGCGATCGGAACGGTTCCTGGCCGTGAATCCGCCCAATACCTGCGCTCCATCGGGCTGGTCGGAGAGGGCCCCGTTTCCGGGCTGCGCGCGCACGAGCTCATGACCATCTATGCTGCCAACTCGGGTGAGGAAGGGCGCGCGTTCCTCTTCGACGAGCTCGAGCACGAGCGCGACCCGTTGCGCCGCGTCGATCTGCTCTACGCCGCATCCGCTCATCGCACGGACGCGGCGCGGACGCGCCTGCACGCGTTCGTCGTACGCGAAGACGTGTCGCCTTACGAGATCCTATATGCAGCCGACTTGCTTGCCCGTCTCGGGCCTTCGCAAGCAGTAGCTCCCGTGCTGAAGCGCGTTTGCTACCGCATGGGGCAGGAGGACGTGCAACTCGCCATGCGCTGCTTGCTCTGGAACTGGTATTGAGCCGCGCCATTGGGCACGGCGAAGCTCAGCGCAAGGGGATCCATCCGGCTTCCGCGGACCACGGTGGCGGCGGTGGTCGATCGGGACCGCTCCACCGCGGAGTCGCGTTGGCATGGCCGAAGAGCCTGCCGGAGGGTGTGACGACGAAGGCGGCGCGGCCCGTTCGACCGTGCGACCAGGGCCAGGCCCGGGCCGTCCAGCCGCTCGAAGCGGGCGCGAGATCGAAGAGGTACCCGTGGCAACGCAGGCGTTCGCCCGAACCAGGCAGGGTCACCAGCTCGAGGTCGTTGAATCGATGGCGCAGGGCCGCGTTGCGCTCCAAGAGTCCAGAGAGTGAGGGATTCGCCCCGGCGAGCGGGTCCGCGGCGACGGCGGCGGCGAGCGCGTGAACCAAACGCAGGGCATCGCTCTGGTTCTGACGCAGGGCGAAGCCGCGCAGGCTCGGTAGGGAGACGAGGGCCACCACCACGCCGATCGCGGCGAGGCTCACCCCGGCGAGCGGATTCCGGGGCAGGGCGCCGGCTCGTACCACGACGCCCGGACTCGGGATCCTTCCGGAGAGTTCTACGCTGGACGACATCGCTTGGCGCCGGTCGAAGGGTTCGCGGGCGGACCCGCCGTCGGGTAACGTCCGAGTTGCGGTTCCGAGTACTCTCGAAAAGCATTCGAGCCGTTTCAAGACCGAGGACGACGATCGACTCCGTGCAACGACCTTCGACGAACGCGCTGCCACCCGAGTTGTTGGAGGGTGCTCGGTTCGTCGCTGCGCGCCTGAAGCAGAAGGGGAGGCGGGGTTGGATCGTCGGGGGCGCCGTACGCGACCTGGCACTCGGCCGCACGCCGCGCGACGTCGACATGGCGGCTCCAGCTCGCCCCGAAGAGATCGAGGACTGGTTCGAGCACACGCACCCCGTGGGCCGCGCATTCGGAACGGTTCTCGTGCACTGGGGCCGCCTTGACATCCAACTGACAAGCTTCCGGACGGAGAGCTCCTACAGCGATGGGCGACGTCCCGACGCGGTTGCTTTCGGCGAGAGCCTCGAGGAGGACGCCCTCCGGCGCGACTTCACCTGCAATGCGCTCTACCTCGATCCGCTGGAGGATGCTCTGGCAGATCCCACGGGGGGACTAGCAGATCTCGAAGGGAGCCTCTTGCGCTGCGTGGGGGATCCGCGTCGGAGGTTCGCGGAGGACGGATTGCGCCTGTTTCGGCTTGCACGGCTCGCCGGCTCCCACCAGTTGCGCGTCGAGTCGTCGACTTGGGAGGCGGCTCAGATCGAGCGCGGGCGGGTTCGCGACGTCAGCCCGGAACGCATCCTGGCCGAACTCATCGCCACCTTCGAGCGCTCCGGGGCGGTCCGTTCGGCGGAGATGCTCCTCGAACTCGGACTGCTGGAAATCGCTGTCCGGAACTTCCGTCAGGCCAGCGGGCAGAGCGCTCGGGTTCTTCGAGCGCTCGCGGGGCTACCCGATCCGCCAGGGAGCGCCCTGGGCCTCGCGGTGCTGTTCGAGCCGGGGATCCCGGGCACGACTTCACCGGGGGCACCGGACGGACTCGTCGCACTGAAGCCCGCCCGCGCACTCGCGCGTCGCACTGCGGAGATCCGCGAGATCGCGGCCGTGCTGCTCGGAGGGGAGCTGACGCCGCTCGATCGCGAAGGCGGCCGATCCAGCCGGATGCGCTTGGTGCGCCGCGAAGCGTGGCGGGAAGGCCTGACGGCCGCCCGTGCGTGGGCTGCGGCCCTCGACCGCGATCCAGCCCCGGTCGAGCGGATGTCCGAATTCGCCGCAGACGTCGCGTCCGACCTCCACCCCGAACCATTCGTCACGAGCGCCGATCTCTCCCGGTTGGGGGTGGAGCGTGGACCACGCTGGGGAGCGCTCCTCTCGAGCGCGCTGGACCTTCAACTCGACCAGCGTCTCCAGAATCGCGAGGAGGCCCTGCGTTGGCTGGAAGAACAGATATCGTCCGATCACGACGGCGGAAACATTCGGCGCAACCCATAGCTCAGCGGGTATCCGAGCAGGATGAGTCCGGCGACGAGGATGCCGGTCGGCGTGCCTGCAAGGAGGGCGCACGTCGCAGTGAAGAGCAGAAGACGGCGCAGCGCCCCGCCCATGGCCGAGACGACGTCCTGGGGCATCCAGCGCTTGCGCTTGGAGATCCGCAGGAGTCCAACCGCTCCGATGAGCGCCGGGACGAGCGGAAGGAGTTCCCAGGAACTAGGGGGACGACCTTCCCAGCCAACGGCCCGCGCGAGCGGGAGCGTTCCGACGAGCACCAGCGCGAGTGCGATACGGCGCAGTAAACGCGCAGGACGATCTCCGTGGGCTAGGTCCTCGCCATCCTCGAGACGGCCGAGTCGAGCGACCTGGTGCACGTAAGCGCCGTAGCCGAGAACGGCGAGGACTCCGAGCCATGGCTCGCCTCCGGATGCGCCGGCCAGTCCGAAGACGAGGCCCGCGGCGAGGTCGAGGGCTCGGCATCCCGCGACTAGCACGGGTCCCAAGCGGGGCCCGCGGGGACCCAGGTCGTAGGCCACGGCAAGCAGCGCTGCCGAGCACAAGAGAGCCGCGCTACCGAGCGATTCAGGCCTCGCGCCGAGGCTGGACGCCGCGCCGAAGGCGAGTACCACGCCAAGCGCGAGGAGGATCAACGCGACATGGAGCGCGACTCTCTCGAGAATGGCCCCGGAAGGAATCGGGCGCTCGGGACGGCTCGCAGCATCGCCGTCGCGATCGGCCCAGTCGTTGAGCGCGAGCGCACCGTGGTAGATGCACAGGGAAGCACCCATCAGGAGGAAAGGGCCCGGTCCCTCGGGCCACACGCCCGCACCCAGCACGATACCGGCTGCGATGTCCGAGACGGCGGTGGGGAAGAGAGCGATGCGCAGGAGACGCCCAAGGCTCTGCGCGGCGCCGCCGATGCGCTGGCGCGATGGGATGCTCACCTATCGAAGAGCCGCGGGAACAAGCGAACGATGTCGTTGTACGTGACGTACACCATGAGCGACAGGATGAACACCAGCCCTACCATTTGGCTGTAGCCGAGGAACCTGTCCGAAGGCGGAGAGCCCTTCACCTTCTCGATCAGTAGGAACATCAGGTGGCCGCCGTCCAGAACGGGGATCGGGAGCACGTTCAGGATGGCGAGATTGATGCTGAGCATGCACAGGAAGAACAGGAGCTTCACGGGTCCCTGTTCCGACCAGCTGTAGGACACACGGCTGATCGTGATGATTCCACCGATGTTCTTGCTCGAGACCTGGCCCGAAACCATGCGCTTCAGGGTGAGCCACGTGTCTTCGACGAACTTCCAAGAGCAGAGCAAGCCGACCTCGAAGGCTTGCAAAGGACCCGTCGTCCGGTACACGTACTCGGCTCGTCTGGAGGCGATTCCGTATTCCAGGATGGGTTCGGAGCGCGGTGTTGCGACTACTTCCAGCGTGAGAGCCTGGGCTCCGGGCTGGGTGGCGGGTCGCTCGATCGCCAGTCGCATCGGTTGCTCCTTCGAACCCGCGAGTTCGACGGCGTCGAGTACGTCGTCCCAACTCGAGACCTCGCTTCCGTCGATTCGCCGGATCACGTCTCCGTCGCGCAGGCCGGCCTCGTGAGCTGCCCAACCCGGCGTGACGACGACCTGGGTCGTCTCCGAGTGCGGGGTGACCGCAATGGCTCGGGCGAACGCGAGCGCCCGGGCACCGTCGAGAGGGGATGTCTCGAGATGGAGCACGCGAGAGCGGCGAAGGACCTCGACCCGGAGAGGCTCCTCGCTCTCGACGACGGCTCGTGCGAAGTCGCCTCGCCGAAAGATGGGGGTACCGTTGACCGAGAGGATGACGTCTCCAGCTTCGAGACCGAGTGAGGTGACGTCCTGGTTCTCGCGCAGGGCACGAACGTAATTCGTCGGCACGCGAATTCCGAGACGTGGCTCGCTTCGTTCCTCCCCAGGAGCCGGGACAACGGACACGGTGGTCACTTCATCACCGTCCGCGACCCGAATACGCATCGTTCCACCGCGCTCGATCGCTTCGATGAGCTGCCCGATGGGATCCTGCCCGGGAGCCGTGCCCTCGGCACCGAGTAGGCGCATGCCGGAGCGCAGGCCCGCCATGAATGCCGGGGATCCCGGCTCCACTTCGATTCGGTTCTCTCGGTCGGTGGCTTCGAGAACGCCGATCGAGTTCAAGCCTTGCATCTCGTCGCGATCCGGAACGAGAAGGACTTCCTCGGGTTCCGTGGCGCCTGGAGCAAGAACGCGAAGGACGACTCGGTTGGGATTCCCGAGCGCCACAGCCGTAGGGATGTGGAAGAAATCGAATACCGGCTCACCGTCGACAGCCAGGACGCGCGAGCCGGGTTCGAGTCCCGCGCGCCAAGCGGAGCGTCCCAGTTCGGGCCGAATCAGGGGTTCGACGAAGGGTACGCCTCGTGCGAAGAGGATCGGGAAGACGATCGCCCCGAAGGCGAGGTTCATGAGAACTCCGCCCGAGAAGATGAAGAAGCGCTGGCCGATGCTCTTCGAATGGAGATCGCCTCCATGATACTCCTGCTTCGTGTCGAGCCCACCCGCAGTGACGCTTCGCGCATCTTCCGCTCGCGCCCAGGCCCGCCCCTCGGCGGTCGGCTCATCACCCGCCATCTTCACGTACCCGCCAAGCGGCACGAGCGCGATCTGGTAGCGAGTTCCCCCCCGGCGAAAGGCGAAGAGGGCAGGCCCGAAGCCCAGGCTGAAGACCTGTACGTGAACCTTGCACCAGCGTGCGGCCAAGAAGTGCCCTGCTTCGTGAACGAAGATCACTAGGCCGATGCCGAACGCGACTTGAAGGATTCGCCAGAGATCGATCATTCCGTCTTCGCCATCCGCTCGAAAGTTGTAGAAGAAGCCTGGGTTGTCTCAGCCGAGAGGCGCTTGTGCTAGTTCAGCGACGAGCGCGCGGGCGAGGGACCGAGCTCGGCTATCCGCTGCCAGAAGGTCTTCCAGATCGGCCGCGATCCCGGTGCGTTGCTCCAATACGGTTCGGTTGACGCGGTAGATCTCCTGGAATCCCATTCGCTCGGCCAAGAAAGCCTCGACGGCCACTTCATCGGCCGCGTTGAGGACCGAGCCTGCGTCGGAGCCCTCACGTACGCAGCGATAGCCCAGCTCGAGCGCCGGGAACCGAGCTGATTCCGGTTCCTCGAACGACAACTCGCTGAAGAGAGTCATGTCGAAGCCCCTCAATGAGGAGTTAGGGGCGCGGCGCGGGTGATTCAACGCGAAGTGGATCGGGCCGCGCATGTCGGGCGGCCCCATTTGGGCGAGGAGGGAGCCGTCTTCGAACTCGACCATGGAGTGAACGATCGATTGGCGGTGCAAGACGACCCGAATGCGATCGGCGGGGATGCCGTAGAGATGGTGCGTCTCGACGATCTCGAACGCCTTGTTCATGAGGGTGGCCGAGTCGACGGTGATGCGTGGCCCCATGCTCCAGTTTGGATGACGCAGCGCATCCGTCGGCGTCACGTTAGCGAAGTCGTCCAGTGGAAGGTCCCGGAGCGCTCCTCCGCTGGCAGTGAGGTAGATTGCTCGTATGGTTCTCGGATCCTCACCCCGTAGGCACTGATAGATCGCCGCATGCTCGCTGTCTACCGGCAGGATCGGGGCTGCGTTGGAGCGCGACAGATCCATCAAGAGCTCGCCCGCGACGACCAGCGATTCCTTGTTCGCGAGAGCGAGCGTTCGTCCTCGCTCGAGAACCCGCATCGAGGGGACGACTCCCGCCGCACCGACCACGCCGTGGAGACACAGGTCGTAGTCGCACTCCACCGCGAGACGTTCCACGCTGTCTTCGCCGGAGAAGACTCTCGTACCATCGGGGACGCGGTCGGCCAATTCCGCGGCAGCCTCGCCATCAACCAACCCGACGAACTTCGGGCGAAATCGTCGGACTTGCGCGAGCAGGAGCGGCCAAGAGCTCCGCGCGGACAATCCTACGACCTCGAAGTCGGCTCCGGCGTCGGCGAGGAGTTCGAGGGTCTGCCTGCCGATCGAACCCGTACTACCTAGGACGAGCACTCTCTTCATCGCTTCGAAGCGCGGCAAGGCGGGTTTGCACCGACAATTGCGGTACAGGGGCGCGGACCGTAGTGTAGGCGATGGCTCGGCTCCCGAGAACGCCGAGACTTGGACACTCCCAGTGAAGTCGCAATCGCTGACGTACAAAGAGGCGGGCGTCGACATCGACGCCAAGATGGGCGCACTCGCCCGCGCTAAGGAAGCCATCCTTCGGAGCTCGACACCGGGGGTTCTGGGCTCGGTAGGTCTCTTCGGCGGTCTCTTCGACCCAGCCCGCATGGGCTGCGAGGGGTGGATCCTCGTGGCCAGCGCAGATGGAGTCGGGACGAAGTTGGACATCGCCAAACGAACGGGGATCTACCACTCGGTGGGGCGGGACCTCGTGCACCACTGCATCGACGACATACTGGTTCAAGGAGCGCGTCCACTTTTCTTCATGGACTACGTGGGGACTGGTCGCCTCGACCCAGAGGTCGTTGCCGCGCTCATCGAAGGATGCGCGAATGCCTGCCGGGACAATGGGCTCGCTTTGCTCGGCGGAGAAACGGCCGAGCTACCGGGCCTGTATGCCGAAGGGGACTTCGACCTTGTCGGCTTCATCGTCGGTGCTGTGCGGCGGGACCGCATTCTGGACGGAAGCAGAGTTGCCTCGGGTCAAGTGTTACTGGGCCTGCGCTCCAGCGGACTGCATACGAACGGCTACTCCTTGGCCAGGAAAATTGCATTCGATCACCTTGGCCTTTCCCTCGAGGATCGGCCCAGCGAACTTGGAGGCGTGACACTCGCGGAAGCGTTCTTGGCGCCGCACCGTTCGTATCTGCAATCGCTGCTTCCCCTCGTCGAGGCCGGCCGCATTGCGGCGTTGGCGCACATCACGGGCGGGGGCTTCGTGGACAACCTTCCCCGAGTCTTGGGTGAACACTTCGACGCGGTCATCGACCGCGAGACTTGGGAGATACCTGGGTTGTTCCGGTTCTTGATAAACGGCGGAAGAGTCGATCGGGATGAGGCGTGGCGGGTGTTCAACATGGGTGTAGGGATGATTTGCTTCGTGAATCCGGAGATGTGCGCATCCGTCGAGGCGGAACTCTCCTCACGAGGGGAGGCGCCGATTCGGCTCGGGCTGGTGGAGAAAGGCGGTGGCGTGGTCCGGTGGGCAGACGGATCGATGCACTGAGCGCCCTCCTTGCCTTCGTGGCAAGCTTGCACGCGGGGATGGAGAGGGAAGAGGACTGGCAGCCGGTTTGGAAGGCGTTTCTCTCATTGCGCAAGACGGATCCCTCCTCAGCCGTGGACAGCGCCAGATCCCTTTCGTCCGGGCTCGAGGATCCGATTCGACGGCACCTCTTGGATGCCGTCGCTGGGGAGGATGGAGCGCTCGATCTCGTGAAGGATGATCTTCAGGAGTTTCAGTCCCTCTCGGGCTGGCCCCTGACCTCGATCGAGAGTTGGATTGCAGCTCGCGTGCTTCCACCGGGCGGCGCTCGAAGCATGTGTGTCCTCGCGGCGTTGCATAAAGACCCGGAAGCGTTGGAACCAGACCATATAATCCTCGCGAACGAAGTAGGGATGGAGTTGGCCGAGGACCTACGACTCGACGAGGCCATCAGGCTCCAACGAGCACTGCACGCGCGTTGCGCTGCTGAGTGGAGTGCGGTGAACCTCGCCATGAGCTTGAAACGAATGGGAGCGTATCAGGAAGCTTCCGAGATCCTTGCCACGCAGGAAGAACGGGGGGCTTCGGCCGATCTTCGCGCGCAACGGGCCATTCTTGAGTTGGCGTGTGGTGACGAGATGAGCGGTCGAGAGTTGCTAGGGTCCTGCCTGGGCAACGGCTCCCTGGATGCCGCACAGGTTCTCGCACGGCTCGATCTTGCTTCGGCAAGGCTGGTAGCCGCCCGGCGAGGCTTCGGCGCCCTGCTCACTGCCGAGAAACCGGGCCCGTGGGCGTTATACGGGTGGGGACTAGCCCTCGCGGAGCCTCCCTTGGGTGTCTCTGCAGGGAACGTCAGCGATCTGGAAAGAGCAGTGACGAGAGACTTGCAATGACCTAGGTGCTACCCAGCATCGGGCCCATCGACTTAACGAGAACCATGATCATGTGGAAGCGACACTGCGTGCTAGCCTCCCCCATTGTCTTGATCGCAGTGCTGGGTGCCCCCGCACGCGAACTACAGCTCAAGGACCGAGACCATCAAGGTCTCGGGAAGCTAATCGGAGCGTACTTCGAAGCAAAGAGGGAGAGTTCTGGAATCGCGGTAGCCTTGGCCAAGCTCGACGAAGAAGTTGGAAAGATCGACAAGAAGTCCAAGGATCTTCCCTTCTTGGCCATGGTCGACGACATTCAGAAGTCGATGTATTACAGCGCTAAGTACAAAGACTCCGTCACCAAGGGAAGATTGGATGACGTCTCGATGAAGGGAAAGTTCGGAGACGTCCGCTACAGCCTTCATGCTCCGAAGTCCTACAAGGCATCAAAAGGACCTTACCCTCTCGTGATATGCCTTCCGGATGTGGATCAAACGGTTCAGCAGCACTTCGAAGCGAGTTGGGCAGATCCTGCCATGCGAGAAGCCGCGATCTTCGCCATCTGCCAATTGCCAGAAGACAAGACCAAGTGGACCATCATGGAGGGAGGCATCGCTGTCGCGATGCAGGTTCTTGCGGCGGTCCGCAAGGAATATGCCGTAGACATAGATCGGACCTATGTGTTTGCACTTGGGGCCGGGATCCCTGTTGCAATGGCAATCGGCCAAAACTATCCGCACGTGTTTGCGGGTGTAATCGGAAGGGCGGGGGACATCGCGGAGGGCATCGCTCCTACCAATTTTAGGAACCTTCCCACGCTACTCATTGAGACCGGATCGAATTCCGCGGCCTTCGAGAAGGCGGCCATAGAGGCCGGTATTGCGTCGTGCACTAGAATGCCCGATGCCGCTGAAGCCGATGTGCGGAAGTGGATCGACGAGCATCCACGCACGGCTCATCCAATGAGGATTACCCTGGCTCCTACGACGCAATTCGGAAAGTCAGGATACTGGCTAACCGTGGACGACTTCGATCCAACGGATCTGCCGAGCGTGGATGCAACGGCGGATCGAACTGCTAACACAATTAACGTGCTTGCTTCGGAGATCGGATCATTACGGGTATATTTTAACGATGTACTCGTCGATATGAGTAAACCGATACGTGTTACGCTAAACGGGCAAGAGCGGGAAATCAGTGTGCCCCGAAGCCTCGAGCACACCTTGGATCAGGCCTACATCTCTAGCGATACAGGCAGGGTGTACACGTATTCCTACTACTTCGAAGTTCCTCCTCACCAAGAATGAGTCTCCAAACCGGCGGGAGTACGCCGGAACATCGAAAAACGGACGCCCATCCAGGTAGCAGTTGGCTGCTCCTTATCGCTGCGTTCGCTGGCGCTTGCACGATGGGCGTCGAGATTGCCGCAGTCCGTCTCTTGGCTCCTTGGTTTGGGGCCAGCCTGATCGTTTGGACCAACGTTCTCGAAGTGATTCTTTGTGGTCTGGCCGTTGGCTACCTTCTTGGTGCGCAACTCAGCCGGTCTCGGGAGCCATTGGCGAGATTGGCCGTAGTGCTGGGTATGGGGGCATTGTTCACAGCATGGTTACCTGCCCTTAGTGGCCCGATATGTGCGTTGTTCCTTCCACGAGATCTTGCCCTTCACGACGCGGCGCCTCTATTGCTGTGGGGAAGTTTGGCTTCTGCCTTGCTGCTCTTTTTACCGCCCGCGACGATGCTGGGCGCCGTCGGACCGTTATTGGTGGAAGAACTACAACGGCGGGGCGGACTACGTGCCGGGACGGCGGGCGGACGCGTTCTGGCAGCGTCCACCTTCGGAAGTGTCGCGGGAGCATTCCTGACAAGTCACGTCGGGATTCCGAGCACACTATTGGGACTGCGAAGGACCTTCGCGCTCGCAGCCATCGTACTTGCGATTTGTTGCGGGGTGACGTGGATAAGATCGAGACGCGGACAAACATCGTCAATCTGCATCCTGATTGCGGTCGTTACCCTCTCCTTCTTGATTCGCGGGGATCCGTCGCTCCCTGCCTCGAGAGAAGGCATTCAGGAGTTGGCACGCGGAGAATCTATCTACCAGCATGTGCGCGTCGTTGAGGATTCCCGGAGTGGAAAAACATTTAGGTATTTGCAAGTAAACGAGGGTTTTGATTCTTTTCAATCTGTATGGCAAGCTGAGGAAGGTTTGCTCGGTAAGGGCTTTTATTATGATGACTTTGCTTTGCCAGTATGGTGGTCGCGCGGAGCCCATAGTGACCAGAACTACCGAGTCTTGGTTCTAGGCTTTGGCGCGGGTTCGGTGTATCGAGTCCTTTCGGGAGTCATGCCTGCTGGGATGACTCTCGACATGATTGGTATCGAAATCGACGCAATGGTCGTCGATCTCGGGAGACTCTATTTCGACCTTCCCTCGCGCTTCGCGAAGTCAGAGGGGAAGGCGCTCGAAATTCATTCGGGCTTGGATGCTCGATTTGCCCTGCGTTGCTTGGATGGCCCGTTCGACGAGATCGTTCTCGACGCCTACGCAAACCAGATCGAGATCCCCCCCCATCTGTCGACTGTGGAGTTTTTTCGTGAGGTTCGCGAACAGCTTGCCTCTAATGGTTGGTTGGTTACAAACATCGGTGGTTTTGGGTTCGATGACCCGATAGTCGTCGCTGTTGCAGAAAGCGTGGCATTTGCATTCGAGCAAGGAGTCCTTCTCTTACGCGTACCCCAATCCCGGAACGTTACGTTGTTTGCTCGCCGCGATATACCGCCACCTACTCCTCAGGACGAGTCCTGGGGCATTCGGGGGCAGGTGGGGGATCTGCTCGCTCCAAGAGAGATCGAAGGCGGATGGATGTGGATCCATCCACCTGAGACGCCCATGCTAACCGATGATCGAAACCCGATAGAGAGTCTGCAATTGCGCTCGTTGCGTGAAGCGCGGGAGAGAATGCGAAGTGATACCTGAACTCACGCTCTTTGTCTTTTGCTCGATGGCAAAGGTGTATGGTCAAGCTCCGAATCGAGAACCTGCACCTGATGGGCCCCGGGAGGCGCTTGATCTGGCGGATACTGAACGCGATGCCGTGGCACGAGCGATCATCCGCGCCCAGGTCTATTTTCAAGCAGGCGACTATCCTGCGGTTGTGCAGGCGGCGGAGATGGGGCTCTCACATTCGCCTGAAGACCTCACGCTTCTATGGCGAGTCGTTGCGGCGCAATTATGGCTGCAAGAGGGCGACCAAGCCGCAGCATATGTGGTACGGTTACAAAAATCTATTTATAGCAGTTACTTGGACGATCATGAAAGAGAACAATGGCTCAATGCGGTTGCAATTATGGAGAAGAGCGCGGTTGAACTCACGTTGTCCACCAAGGCGGGAAGTAGAGCGCTGTGGGGCGCAAGACTCGTCGTTGCTGTCAGTGGATCGGGTCTTTTAGTTGGGGTCTTCTGTTTGGTTAAGAGTTGAGTCGTCACGGGGGATAGGGTGAAAGGCGGCAGGCGTGAGGGACTGCTCAGGACCTTGACTGGCCTGGGGAACTTGCTGTCCCGGTCCGGATGTCGAACGTCTTTGAAGCACGGGAGGCAGGAACCGGGCGCTGCATGATTCCGTCGACCTGGTTCCACTCCAGGTCCATCAGCTTCGCGACGGCCTTGATGTTCGCTTCCTTCAGGAAGTCGATGACGAGCGCCTCCATCAGCGCCGTGAAGCGCGAGCCCGGCTCGGCCCAAGGGACCCGATCTGCCGAGCTGCCAGTCGAGGCACGTCGGCAACGTCCAAACTGCAGCCGGGCTCCACACCCGTACTTTTTCTTCGTTCGCGGAGAGCTTGACGCTCGCCACCGGCCAGTGAGGAGGGACGCCCAGGATCGCCGCGTAGAGTTCCTTGTCGAGCATCCCCCAAGCGTAGCCACCGCCGCGCCCCGGCTCCGCAAGCCAGCGCTGCTCCCTGCAAGGTCCCGCAACATCAGCTCACTCACACGAGAGCCCGAAAGCCTGAAGCCCTCTTTAGTGCGATCGTCGGCTCGTAGCGCAATTGGCGGAGCCGTTCAGATCCGAGTGGCCTGAACGGCTCCTATTCACGGGCATCGCCTAAAGGATATTGAGTACTCCTGTGCCGCCCTCAGCATCGTTGAGCGTGTGCGTTGAAGCGCGATAGTTAATGTTGACTGCAATCTTGGAGTTCCAAGGCACTGTCTCCTTGTCGGCAACGATCCCCAAGGCGACCGCAGCGAAACCTCGGGCTCGAGAAGTCAACTGATCGTTCTGGAGCATTTCGATCAAGGGCTCGACGGACCGCGCGTCTCCGATGAATCCCAAGGCTGTCGAGATAGAGGCTTGGGTGGCGAGACTCTTCGCATCGACAAGCATCTCGAGCAATCTCGGAACAAGCGTCTTATCGCCAAGGAGTCCGAGCGCGATGGCCGCCTGCTTGAGCAGATCCGGACGATACTTCGATTCCAAAACAATGTTGGTAATCGGCTGGACGGCTTCGCGAGCGTTCATCAGCCCCAGGGCTACAGCCGCATAGCCTCGAGGCTCGTCTTGGCTCATTTCGAGTTTCTCCAGCAAGATCTTGCGGCTCTCGACGTCGCGTAGAATCCCCACGGCGATGCTGTAGGCACCAACGTCCTCCGGGTTCTTTGCGGATTGAAGTTCCTGTCGCAGAGCGCTGGCCAGTACGGGAGGGGGGACGTCCGAATTCTCTGCAATCATTCGGCCCATCACACCCATGCCAAGTCCTGACCACTGACGAACGAAGTTGTTGCCTCTAGACAGAGTCTTAGAAAGCGCATCGGTCACTTGCGACCGTCCCTCGTCTGGGTTGCCGGTAGTTCCCCTTTTCCCTCCGACCTGCCCGAGTGCGATTCGAGAAAAATGCTTGGCCTGCGCGTCGCTCGTGTCTTCGACTACATCAACCAGGACCTTCCGGATTTCCGCGTCGATCTTGTCCTCGTCGCAGTCACCGAGCATTCCAAGTGCGAGAACGCAACTCTGAATGACCTCGCTCTTTTCCTTGGAACGCTTGCTCAGGCGTTCCAGGAGTATTTGTGCGATCTCGAGCTTGTGCTTCTCCAAACGATCGGGAGGAAGACCCTCTAGCAATCGGGCAAGGGAAGCAGGAGCATGAGCGCGTACCAAATAGTGGTTATCGTCGTCCTGGAAGTACCGTTTAACGAAGGCGATTTGCGCTTCGCGACTGACGTCGGGCGCCAAGGGGGATCCATCCCCATCCTCAACAAGCAGAGCATCGCCGAGAGTCTCGAGACGCACGAGGCCGAGTCCGATCAAGCATGCGACCTTGATGTCGTGGGTGGACGACTGAACGGATTCCAAGACGTTCGAGAGTGTGGAGACGATCTGACGCCTGATGTCCTCGCTAGCAGTTCGGTTTCCGATCAGCGCAAGCCCATAGGCCGCAAAGGATCGCCGGCGAAACTCGACTTCGTTCTTACCCACCCATTTTCGTCCAGGTGCGGTGTCCAAGAGGAGGTCCGTGAGGATCGGGACCGAGGCATCGTTGGCCAGAATGCCCAAGGCGAGGGCAGCGGACTCGGATATCTCCTGATTCCCATCCGCCAGGAACTTCTTGAATACTTGCTCGAACTCTGATCGACCACCTTCGGAGCTAATATCGCCGATCTTGGCGAGCGCGACCATGCAGCCCGTGACGATGTCGTTGTTCGTCTCGTTCTCCAGTGCTCGAAGCAAGGCGGGGACGATCTTTTCGCGGATCTGCTTCTCGTTGGGGCGAAGACTGTCCCTTTCTTCTTTACGCTCGCCTTGCCCAAGGAAGAAATCACCGTCCCCCGTGGTGGTGTCCTCGAGGTAGATGTGGGCTTTGAGATTGAGGTAGGGGTCCTTGTTGAACTCCCACCAGAAGCTCCACAGCGTCAAATCTGGGCCGATGGCCGCTTGATTTCCTGTTGTTGGCCCACTTCGATTGGTTCCTTGACCCGGTCCGCCGGTCGCGGGTGATCCCGTAATCGGGCCCGCACTACCGGGAGTCGTGGGTCCCGCGCCTCCGGGACCGGTGGGCCCCCCTGGTCCAGCGGGACCTCCTCCGCCCCCGCCTCCGCCCCCTCCGCCCGGAGGTACAGTGTCGCCGGGGCCGCGGTAGGTGCCGCCGTGGCCAATGGAGACGTCCTGCAGACACAGGCTGGCCCCGGCAAGGAGCGCTGCTGCGAGGAAGAGTTTCTTCATGACTGCTTTCAGTTAGGGGTCTTCATTGGTGCAAGGGACTCAGTTCGTTCGCTTCAAGTCCTGCAAAGCGTATACCAAATTTCAATTGGACCGAAGGACGGGTGGAGGCCCGCCTGGCAGCCAGGCCGAACGCATGCGTTGGCAGCGCGAGAGCGGGGTATTGTCCGGAATGTCGTTTGTCGCTACGCTCCCGGAACGCGGCCGATTGTCTAGTGGCTGCGGCTACGGACCAAGGCTGCCAGATACTGTCTGTTCATCCGCGCAATGTTCGCAACTGAGATTCCCTTGGGACAGGCCGCCTCGCATTCGAAGTGATTGCTGCAGTTGCCGAATCCTTCGCTGTCCATCTGGCTCACCATGGCAAGAACCCTTCGATCTTGCTCCGGCTTTCCCTGTGGCAAGAGAGATAGGTGCGATACTTTGGCTGCGACGAAGAGCATGGCGGAGGAATTCGGACATGCGGCCACGCATGCTCCGCAGCCTATGCAAGCAGCCGCGTCAAAGGCTTCTTCCGCATGATTCTTTGGGATGAGGACGGTGTTCGCATCGGGTGCACTGCCGGTGCCTACGCTGACGAATCCGCCTGACCCGATAATGCGGTCGAAGGCGCTTCGGTCTACGACCAGATCTCGGATGATGGGGAAGGCGTTAGCACGCCAAGGTTCGATGTAGATCGTTTCGCCGTCTCGGAAGCGACGCATATGGAGTTGACAAGTCGCCGTTTCGGGGTCCGGGCCGTGGGCTTGACCATTGATCATGAGCGAGCAGGATCCGCAAATGCCCTCTCTGCAGTCATGATCGAAAGCGACAGGCTCGCGATCGGAATGCAAGAGTTGCTCGTTGAGAACATCGAGCATCTCGAGGAATGACATGTCGGGCGAGACTCCCTCAAGATGGTACGTTTCGAGCCGACCTGGGTCTTCGCGCTTTTCCTGACGCCAGATCTTGAGCGTCAACTGCATGCCCGCACCACTCATTTGTAACTCCGCTGCGTAAGGCTGGCATATTCGAAGATGAGGGGTTCTCTATGCAGTGTCGCCTTCTTGCCGACACTAGTAAACTCCCAAGCTGCGGTGTAACAGTAGTTCTCGTCGTCTCGCTTGGCTTCGCCCTCGGCTGTCTTGCTTTCCTCTCGAAAATGTCCCCCGCAAGACTCGCTTCTGTGCAACGCGTCTGTAACCAAGAGCTCCGCGAACTCAAGATAGTCTGCCACACGACCCGCATGTTCCAAGGTCTGATTCAAGTGATGTCCATTGCCGGAAACCATAACGTTCTCCCAGAAGCATTGCCTCAACTCTCCTATCTTGGCGAGGGCATGGCTCAAGCCTTCGGCATTCCGACTCATACCGCAATAATTCCACAGAAGGAGACCCAACTCACGATGGAGACTATCTGGAGTACGTCGACCGTTGACAGTAAGAAGTCTCTGCGCCCGATCCCGTGATGCGTTCTCTGCTTCCGCAAAAGCCTCGTGAGCTACAGTAATGGGCTCGAGGGTCCGACCTGCAATGTGCCCACCAATCGTGGAGGGCACCACAAAGTATCCATCGGCAAGGCCTTGCATTAGAGCCGAGGCCCCCAATCTGTTTGCTCCATGGTCGGAGAAGTTAGCTTCGCCAAGCACGAATAGCCCGGGGATCGTGCTCTCCAGATCGTAGTTGACCCAAAGTCCGCCCATTGTGTAGTGGACAGCCGGATAGATTCTCATTGGAACTTGATAGGGATTCTCGTTCGTGATCTTCTCGTACATCTGAAAGAGATTCCCATACTTGGCTTGGACGGAGTGGAATCCATCTCGCTCGACCGCGTCGCTGAAGTCCAGATATACAGCCATACCTGTCGAGCCCACGCCGAACCCGGCGTCGCATCGTTCCTTCGCTGCGCGAGACGCGACGTCTCGCGGCACTAGATTGCCGAAGCTCGGGTACCGTCGCTCGAGATAGTAGTCTCGATCTGATTCGGGGATCTCCTGGGGAGGACGTTGATCACCCTTGGTCCTCGGTACCCACACACGGCCGTCGTTCCTCAGGCTCTCACTCATAAGCGTTAGCTTCGACTGATGATCGCCCGTTAGCGGAATGCATGTAGGGTGAATCTGCGTGAAACAGGGGTTAGCGAAGAAAGCTCCTCTCTTATGCGCTCTCCAACTGGCCGTGACATTGCATGTCTTGGCGTTGGTGGAAAGATAGAACACATTTCCATATCCTCCGGTGCAAAGTAAGACGGCATGTGCAGAATGCCTCTCGTATTCTCCGGTCGTGAGGTTGCGAGTGATGATGCCGCGGGCGATTCCGTCCACTACAACGAGGTCTACCATTTCGCGGCGAGAGTAGAGTTCCACTGATCCCCGGCCGACTTGGCGCATCATCGCGCTGTAAGCACCTAGAAGGAGTTGTTGCCCCGTCTGTCCGCGCGCATAGAACGTCCGGCTGACTTGTGCGCCACCGAAGGAGCGGTTGTCGAGTAAGCCTCCATACTCTCTTGCGAAGGGGACTCCTTGAGCTACACATTGATCGATGATGCGGTTGCTGATTTGTGCTAGGCGATACACATTGGATTCTCTCGCGCGAAAATCGCCGCCCTTTATCGTGTCATAGAAGAGCCGATAGACACTATCGCCGTCGTTCTGATAGTTCTTTGCTGCGTTGATTCCCCCTTGAGCCGCTATGGAATGGGCGCGGCGAGGACTATCCTGAATGCAGAATGCCTTGATCCGGTAGCCAAGTTCAGCAAGAGATGCAGCGGCGGAGGCTCCGGCGAGGCCTGTACCCACGACGAGGATTTCGTACTTACGCTTATTAGCAGGATTAACCAATCTAAGATCGAACTGATGACATTCCCACCGATCCGTGATAGGCCCGGTAGGACACTTCGACTCGACCCGGGGTGAGGCGTCAGAATCCATTAGTTGTGGAAGAAAAAAAAGTATATGGGGATCCAGGCAAAGCCCAGTGTGACAAGCAATGAAAGACCGAATCCAGCAGTCACAAGAGCTTGATTCCAGCGACCGCGGGGCACTCCCATCGACTGAAAGCTGCTTCGAAAACCGTGACTTATGTGAATACCAATCACTATGGAAACCGCGATATAGATGAGGGCATTGAGTGGGTGTGCCAGAACCTCAGCGACGGTTGCGGCCGGGCTCTCATGAAAGTCAGAGTTGAACCGAAAATCGAGCAAGTGTTTGATTAGATAGACGAGCACGATTGCGCCTGTCAAGTGCATGGAGGCGGATCCTATCGTCTTGGCGCCATGATGGTTGCGAATCGTGTAGCCGCGCGCGCGCGCCTCGCGGTTCTCCAGCGTCAGTTGAAGAGCGATGACAATATGGCAGGCGAACAGCAACAACAAGAGGAACTCTGCCACATACTTGAAGACACCGAAACCGGCAATGAGTTCGACGTAGGCGTCGAACTCGCGGCCCTCGGCGTCGCCGATCATTGGTAGAGGGGTCAGCTTCAGGTTTCCGTGGAGGTGCTCCAACAAGAATCCAACCAACAGGAGCCCCGTAGCGCCCATGACGATCTTCCTCCCAACAGATGAACCCAGGGCGTTTCCCAACGGGCGGAGCATTCGTTAGATCCCCATGAACTGAGCGTCCTCGGACGGGAGGTTCGACTGTCGCTTTGAAGACCCTAGCCAACGTTCGACTGAGGAGCAATCTTGGAGAACCGTTCTTCGCAACCGAGTGGCCTCAGCTCCTGGTCGGCGATAGAGTCTTTGGAGTGGACGATGGGGTCTCATCCACCCGCTTCTACCTTGTCCGACACGGGCACGTTGATGAAGCCTGGCAGGGCCTGATCTACGGTGACCTGGACGCGCCACTCTCGGCCGCGGGGAAGTTCGAAGCACGCAGGGTCGCGGAGATGCTCGCTGACGTACCTTTGGTGGCTGTCGTGAGTTCCGGGCTTCCGCGCGCAGAGTTCGGGGCAGCAAGCATTCGCTGCGGGCGGAATCTCTCACGTCGAGACGAGCCGGCTTTGCGGGAGATCCGTCGTGGGGAATGGGGGGGGCTCGCTCTCACGGAGATCGAGCGACGTTGGCCAGGATCGTGGGCTCGGTGGTGGGCCGACCCGGAACGCGAGCGCCCACCCGGAGGTGAATCGCTGGAGGATCTATCTCATCGCGTAATGCCTTGTATGACCGCACTGTCACACGAATACACGGGGGGAGAGGTTGCCATCGTAGCTCACAGCTGGGTGATCCGGATCATCGCCTGTGCCGCCTTGGGTCTGAGCCCCGGGGGAGCCAAGCACTTCGACCTTGCCCCTGGCGCGGTAGCGATCCTGGATGTTAGGGGCGTGTGCGCGGGAGAACTCACCCCACAGGTTCTGGCGGGATTCGCTTGCGACCGGCCTCCGAATCGCGGGGAGGGTTGGTTTCGCGGACCGCCGGCGGGGGCGAACGGGGAAGGCTGAAAGCAACTCAGTTACTCGGGAAGTCCTTTGGCTTCTTCGGACCTGAGCCTCCAAACCCCGGGAAACCTCCGGGCGGAGTACTGGCTCCGGGAGCCCCTTGCGCAGGAGTTGCTCCGCCTTGGGAGCCGGCAGTTCCTCCCAAGCCCTCGAGTACACGTTTGAGTTCGAACACCGTCTCTCCGAAGTGATACATCAACCAAATGAAGTAGCAGTCTACGTTATCGACTGGGTCGTCTACCTCGAAGGCAGCTTTGCACGTCAAATCACAAGGACGCTTGTCGTCCATGAAGCAATGTTTGTCAGTGGTCAAGGGGCGTCCTCCCGGGATCTGGGCGTGCTGGCGTGGGTGTTCTTGCGAAGAAAGACCACAGACCAGGTTCCCTCCAACACATTCTCGTCGGTCTGGTTGGAAACGGCGGTCGAGAACCTTACGCGGCCTCGCTTTTTGCTTGGCTCTGGGTCCACTTCGACAACCAGTAGCCGCAACCGAATGTTGTCGCCAATGAACACAGGACGAAGAAATCGGATCTCGATCTCCGTCAGCGCAGATATCGTTCCATCGAAAATTCCGGTCCCATGAGCCAATCCGCTGGCGATCGACTCCACGAGAAGACCGTGAGCGATGCGGCGTCGAAAGGTACTTCGTCGCGCGAATTCCTCTTCTATGTGCAGGGGGTTGAAATCACCGGAGAGGGCCGCGAAGGACAGGATGTCCGATTCAGTGATCGTCCGGGCGGGTGAGTCGTACTCCTGGCCGACGGCGTAGTCTTCGAACCACAGTCCACGCCGCGGGGGAATACCTGAAGCGCCTTGGCCAACGGAAGTCATAGAGGATCGCAAGGTAGCGATTGGGAGCGTCGGAGCCCACACCGCCAAAACTCGCTTGATTGCAGAGTAAGCAGAAAAGGAATGCAGCATAACGTACATTATCAGACTGAACGCAACTATCCAAGGACCCGCTTCGGGCTCGGAGTTGTTGAACGTCCGGACACCCTTCCTAGCTCAGCCTTTGCTCAACCCGTGTGATCCCCGAGGTTAGGCGCGATACGGGTCCCTTCATTATCCCCAACGAGGGCACGGATGCCGCTTGGGGCGGATAGCAGCCAAGAACCCGCGACTTCTCGCCGGTCTCGACTCGGAGCCAGTCCCCTCGGCGAAGATTCACGCCAACGACGTCCGGAATTTCCAATCGACGAGTCAAGGACGCGTGCCCAACGTGTACTACCCCGGAGCGAACATCCGTGACTTCGAAGAATTCGGGTTCCGGATCGCTAGGTTTCCGTTCGAGGTAACGTCGCGCCTCGACGAGCCTGGGAACCGATTCTTGGAGAATTGCTAGCGTACTTCCGAACGATTCGCCCAGGTCGAGACCATGGTTGTCGTCGGCCCAGCGACAGAAGACTCCAAGCACACGCAGTATCGCCTGTGCCTCGAGCGGTCCATCCAGATTCCCTCGGTCGAGGAGCCAACACGCGGAAAACTCGAGGAGATGCTCTGCGCCAAGTTCCTCGAAGACCCCGATTGGCGCGCAAAAGATGCTCAGTTTGCGAAGCAGTCCTAAGTCGTCAGAACCCTTTGGACTTGCCCGGCTTTTCTCCCAGATGAACTCCTCGACCATGGCCCCGACGACGCCCGGAAAGTCAGGAGCAGGTGTAACGTCTTGGTCCACCTCCGGGCCATCCATGCCAAGATCGCGCTCTAGCTTGTCGAAGAGCAAGTCGAGGTCTCCGCCTGCGGCACGCGCACGGTCGAACTCGGCTAGCGCCTCGCGTGTGTCGGTAAGGGAATGAGCTTCATCACGGGCGTGACCCGCAGTCGACATCGATGACCACGCGTCCAACAGGAGGCGTCGCGCCTCCTCCAGGTCCAAGTCGCTGTGAAATGCGAGGTCGGAGAGGACTCTGCCAAGCGCGTCCTCTACTCCGGGGAGGCGCATCGAGTCATCGAAGGGGGCTGCTCGCAATTCGGAAAGGAGAGCGGCACAACGCCCTGCGTCCACGGAATTCTTCGCCAACCAGGCGGCGACCCTGACGAGTGACGGGTCGACGTTGTCTGAGGACTCCTCGAGCGGCAGCGGAAAGAACGTTGCTTCGAGAGTCGACTGGGAGAGATGGGGCGTGCCTCGGCGACTCTCGCGGGCCGCCTCGATGTCTGCACGAACCGCATCGATGACGCCTGGATCCCGTAGGCACAGCACAGCCGGCGAGGATTGATAGGATCCATTCTTGGTGGCGTAGAGCCGACCGATGAGCAGATTACCATCCGCGAGGTCCACGTTTCGGGCACCTTCTGCGAGGGGGTACTCGACTCCCGAGGCCAAATCCCGCAGCCATGCGCCGACCTCGTTCACCTCGGTTACCTCGTACACGCCGGCAACCGATTCTTGCAGAGCCAGCGCAAAGGATCTCATGTCTCCATCGGCCCGTTCTAGAAAGGTTGCGAGCAGCTCTTCCCCCATCACACATTGATGGTCGTCGAAGTAGCGCTCGACTAGAAACCACTCGATGTGACGAAGCTCAGCACCCGAATCGGCCGACTGACCAGGGCTACGGAAGAAGTCGGCTCGGCTCAGAGTCAACTGATGCGACAACGCCGTGTCCTCGCGGATCAGTTTCCGGAACAATGCGAGCCCGCTCTCGATCGTGCTGTGCGTGAGGTCGGTCATGGAATCGGTGATTCTATACGATCGAACGGGTTGTCCTGCGCCTCATGCGTCCCTCCTCTACTCGAGCAATCCGGGGGACGGGGTTGTGCGATGCCTTTCGAGCCGCGGCGTTGCCGCTGGTAACTGGTAATAGGGAGCGACCCCCAACGGCAGCTCACTGGTCGGGGACGACGGCCGGGGAGGCGATCGGGGACTCTGATATGTCGACCAGCCCATCGAAGACGCTCCTAAGATGAGGATGGCTCGCTACGAACTCCAGCGCGAGTTCCGTGGCAGCTCCGATGCGATTCTGCGCGACCAAGACCTCGACGATGAGACGAACATACGAGGTATTCGCGGGATCGAGTGAGTAAGCCTCGCGCGCTGCCTCGAAAGCGCGGTCGTTGTCGCTTCCTATCAGTGAGCGCGCGTAGCCAGCCCAACCCCGAGCGCTTCCAGAATCGCTTTCGACCACGAAGCGAAAGTGTCGAAGTGCTTCCTCGCCTCGTCCTGCCTCGAGCAGGCGCTCGCCCAGAACGGTATGGGCCTCCGCGCTAAGTGGGCGCTGTTCGCACCACATCTCGGCAGCCTTCAGGCTCTTTTCTTTTAGGTCGGCCTTGCGATAGGCGTCCGAGACGAGCCACCACCGCGGACTTTCGGCGTTGGCCAAGAGGTCACCGGCCTGGGCAGCGGCCAAGCGCATAGCCGGAGTCCGCTCCGACGGCTGCTCCAACGGGGGACAAGCTGCGCGCGAGACTCTCTCCATGCTCTTCTCGTCGAAGTGGGGATCGTGCTCGGACGTGTGGCATACCTTGCACGTGTTCAAGTCCACGGACAGGAGGGATCCCGGATCGAGGTAGCTCGTTCCACCTAGGACGTGCGCTCCAGTAGGACCGTGGCAAGCTGCGCACTGCACGTTCTCGAACGCCTGGTGTCGGCCGGGCCTGAGGAAGCCGCCTGACATTCCCCAACCGACGGTGTGACACGGGAAGCACTCGGCGTCCACTTCCTGCTGGGTGATCTCGAGAGCCGTGATCGCAAAGCTGTGGCGTGTCGCCTTCCAGAACTCGACCTGATGGGGATGACAGGCGACGCAGCCTTCCGGTCCAACGAAGATTGGACTCTTCCGATCCGCCCCGCCAGGAGCGCGCGAGGTCCACATCTCGTGCACAGCGGCGTGGTAACGGTTCACGGCGTTCAGCGCGATCTCGCTGCGGCGGATGTCGCGATGCATTGGAACTTGCACGTGTGCGAAGCGATTCACCGAAGGTATCGGAGGCAGTTCGTCGCGCGCCCGATGCGCGATTTCGAGCAAAGCGATCTTGTCTTCCAGGAGGCGTGGATACGTCGCAGGGTCGTGAGCGAGTTCGCGTCTGACGATACCCTCATGCTCGTGTCTCTGGAGATCTACAGCCAACGCAGCGTCGATGTTGGCGGATACGTCGGTTAGCGCTCCGTTCCCATGCTTCTCGCGCGCCGAACCGGTCTTGAAGTAGGCAGCCTCGTCGTTCCACCACCACTCGACGCGATCGACGCGCGAACCGCGAACGAGGGAGACGAGCACGGGAGTCTTCCCGACGACGACGTGATACTGTTCGGCTGATCCAAAGTGACCTCCGAAGACGAGATCGATCTGTGGAGAGCTTTTTGCCAGCTTCTTGTTGAAGTCGAATCCGAGGTGCGAGGCGCACAGGATCATGTCGGTCTTCGGGAGGAGCTCGTCGACGATCTCCCTGCCTCGGTCTTGCCAGTTCTGCAGGACAAGACCTCGCTTCTCGATCTCGCGTTGCACGTCGACCGCTTTGGCGTCCTTGGCCTTGGGCTCCATCAACCGCGGGGCAAGCAGGCTGAAGATGCCGATCCGTTTTCCTCCTCGCTCGACGATCGCATAACTCGGGAAGGGTTGGTTTCCCTGTGCATCGACCAGATTTCCGCACAGGAACGGAACGCCATGCCGCTGCGAGAGATCCTGGATCGCCTCGACACCGAGCAGCAGGAGATCCATCTCCCCCACCGCAATGGCCGAACAGCCGATGCTCGCCCAGGTGGACACGAAGGCCTCGGCCTTGTGCGGAAGCTGGTCGATGACCGATTTCTCTAGGTCGAGCTGCTCGCCGACGAGGTCGCCCGTGTCGACGAAGAGCGACGCGGGGTTCTTCTCGAGTTCGTCCTCCACGTACGCCGCGAGGCGGTCGATCCCGCCTATCTGGCCGGCGACGCATCCGCAAGGCTCGACGTAGCCATTGACCGTGCCCGTGAAGAGCAAGAGAAGGTCGGCGGGCTCGCCTTGCGCGTCCGGTCCGCAGGAGACCACGACGAAGAGCCCGAGCGCTAGGGCGGCAGACTGGAGGGAACGGTTGGGGCGCGACATGACTGGGGGCCGTGGGGGGAAGGTGGTGATTCGGGCCGGCATCGCGGAGAGTACCAGTACGCCTCGGATCCCGAGGTCACGAGTCGCGTCGGACGTTTTCCTCCCTGGGGAAGCGGCCCTGAACGCTTGCGGCCCCGCCCCTGTACCGTCTATTCTCTCCGTCTGACAATGAGTTGAAGCGCGCTCGCGCGGGGAAGCAGGTGCCCATTCCTGCACGGTCCCGCCACTGTGAGTCGCTCGCCGCCGCCCGACGCTCCCTTCCCGGGAGCAGGCCACTGGGAGTTCCCCTCCTGGGAAGGCCGAGGCCATGCGGCCCAAACGACGAGTCAGGATATCTGCGCGGCGTGCTGGGACTGCCGGACCTCGGGACAAAGGTCGGGACCCCCTCGTCAAGTGCGCGAGGTCGGCTCCCCGGCGTTGCATCGTCGTCCGGACCCTTCGACGTGGATTCGAACCGGAGGTCCTTTTCGATGCGATCGCAACCTCAATCCTGGCTGGCCTTGGCCCTAGCCCTCTCGTCCCCCGCCGCCGCGGATGGCCCGGCACCGGGCTTCTCTTCCAACCCGCTTCCCTTCTCCCCACCGGTATTCGGGGTGAGCGCAACCTTCGACGGCGGGGACGTGCTCACCTTCGACGGGGAGGTGATGGAGCGTGTGACGGTCGATGGGACACGCGTTCAGACCTACGGCACGCTGGCGTCGCCCGTTTTCGCTTCCTTCGCCGTCATCGCTCCCGACGAGAGCTTCGCCGTCGTGGGTGAGAGCTCGACGGGCGTGCTCTACCGCATCGACCTTGCTTCGGGGAGCGTGAGCCCTCTCACGTCCCTGACCTCGAACTACGACGCCGTGATCGATGCCTCGGGATCGATCTACGTGTCGGCCGGGACCATGCCCGGCATGAACGATCTCTTCCGCGTGGACTCGACGACCGGGGACGTGGATCACGTCGCGCAAGTGCCGGGTTTCTCGGGCCCGGTCGACTTGGACGCGACGGGCAACCTGTTCCTCGGTATCGCCCAGTTCCCCAACCGAATCGTGCGCTACAGCCCCGCACAACTCGCCGGTGGCAGCCTGCTGTCGGAAGCGGACGGCGTCCTCGTCACCACGGGCTGGAACGGAATTTCCTATCTGCTCATCGATCAGGAGACGGACAACTTGTTCGTCGTGGAGAGCGACTTCGTCAACTTCACGGACCCGCCCGTCGTCTACCGCGCCCTGTCGGGGAAGGCCTTCTCCGAAGCCGTGTTCGTGGCCCCCGATTCGCTGTTCTCGTTCGGAAAGCTCGAGCTCGAAACGGATGCCAGTCATCCCGCCATCTTCCGTGCCTTTCAGCCAGAGTTGGGAGGGCGATTGACCGTACCGGTGACGGACTTCGGCGCCTTCGCTTCCGAGCGGGTCAGCATCCAACCGAGGCGTCCGACGGCCCAGGTCAGCGGCCCCGGAACGGGTCCGGGCAACAGTGGCCCCATCGAGTACACCGTCGAGGGTGCCTTTCCCGGCGGCGCCATCCTGCTCGGCTTCGGGCTCGCATCGACCCTCGATCCGGTCGAGTCCGCCTACATCATCCATCCCGACGTCCCCCCCATCTTCTGGGGGCTCAATGCGGGCCAGCACAAGTTCGTGCAGTTGCGTCTCGCCGTCGATGCGGGCGGAAAGGCGACGTTCACGGTCTTCAACCCGGGCTTCTACGGAGCGTTCATCGCCTTCCAGTCGGGGCTCACCGATTCGAACCTCGAGATAGTCGGTTCGGCGCCGAGCGTCGTGTTGTAGGGCAAGCACATGCAGCGCCTCGCAATGCTTGCCCTGCTGGCGGTCGCGCTCTCCGTGAGCGCGACCGCGGATACGCCGGCGCCCGGCTTCCAGGTCTCGGCCCTCGCGGCATCACCGGACATCAACATCGACCCCTTCGGGTTCGGGTTCGACGTGCACGGCATCGGGATCGAGCTGTCGAACGGCGATTTCGTCGGATTCGACGGAACGGCCATCACTCGGCGTTCCGCTGACGGTTCGCTCACGACCGTGTACCACACGCTCCAGACGCCGGCTTTTCCATCGCTCGTCGCCGTCGATCCCACGGAGACCTTCTTCGTCGTGGGCGAGAGCTCCTTCGGTGATATCTATCACGTCGAACTCCTTTCGGGAGCCGTCTCCCTCCTCGCCAACGTCAGGTTCAACTACGACGGAGCCTTCGACGCGAACGGCGACTTCTACGTGTCGCATGGAGCGTTCGTAACGGGGAACGGCAACTCGGTGTCCAAGATCGACCTTTCGACGGGCAGTCCCGAGCTCGTGGCCGAAGTGTCCGGACCGTCCGGACCCCTCGAGTTCGACGAAGCAGGGAACCTGTACCTCGGGCTCATCGACCAGACTTTCACTCCCGGGGGCTGTCGAGTCGTGCGATTCGACGCCACTCAGGTGCAAGGTACAGCGCTCCTCGATGAGGACAGCGCGATACCGTTCTCGACCGGTTGGGACAACCTCGCATTCTTCGCCTACGACTCGGAGAGCGACAAGCTCTTCCTGGTCGAGAACGACGGGATCGGGCCACCGGAGATCTATCGCGTGGGGCCGACCAAGAAGGCCTCTCAACCCGTCGCAGCAGGTCCCACGGGGACCTTCATCGGCCACCCTCGGATCGGTCTCCATCCAGGACCATCGACCTTCACCGCGTTCCAGCCTGCGGATGGAGGGACGCTTCGTTACAGCCTTGGCAACTTCCTCGCAGGGACGCTCGATCGCTTTGAAGCCCGTCCCCTGCGCCCGGTCACGTTCGTGGAAGGTCCCGGCATCACGGGGTTCGGCCCTGTCACCCTCGGCGTCTCGGGCGCACGTCCCGGCGAGACGGTCATGTTCTGGTACAGGGACAGCATGTTCTTGAAACCCGTGGAGAAGGTGTTCTTTTTCCCCGATCTTCCACCGCTCTTCTGGGGCTTCGGCAATGCCTTCTCGAAGGGCATTCCGTTCTTCTTCCCCGTGGACGACGACGGCCGAGGCGGCTTCTCCTTCTTCAACCCGGGCATGTCACCTGGCCTGCTGGGCTTCCAGGGGGTGTTGACCCACATCGATGTGCCCGCTGCGAAAGTCATCGTCGAAGGAACAGCCACCGCGGTCGTCCTGTGAGTCCCCACCGGCTGCGCTGACCTTGGGCCGCGCCTAGCAGGGCTGCTAGGCAATCGCTCTCCTTGTTTCCCCACTAGAGCAGGTGCTCGGGCGCCACCGATGCTCGCCTGACTCTCAGAGCGCGCGGACTTCGCTCACCCACGCGAGACGCTCGCGCAGTGTCGGTTCGAGGGCTTCCTGCAGCGTCGTCGCCCTGGCGTGGCACGAGCGACAGGCCCCCGAGAATCGAATGGAGACCCGGCCGCAACTCGAGACCTCGACGAGCGTCACGTCGCCGCCGTCGAGAGCGAGTAGCGGCCGCAGATCGGCGAGTGTCCGCTCGACCGCTTCGACCCGCGCTGGATCACCGATCGCCGCACCCGTCGATCCTGCGCCCAGGCCGAGCGCACGTCGGAGGTTGTCCAGGAGGTTCATTCCATCGATCTCGGTTGGGCGAATGCGAGCGTCCCCTCATCCAGCTCGGAAGCGACGAATGCATACCAGCTAGCGAAGGACCCGAGGCACCTGATAGGCCAGCGCGAATCCCTTCTCGACGTCTTGGAATCGCGTTCCTTCGATCGCCACCTCGATCGCACGACCCAGGTGACGGACCTCGCGATCGACGCGGCACTGGCAAGCAAACACCAGTTTCCTGGACTCATGCTCGAGGGACCAGGCGCTGGACGAGCCGCTGAGAGCGGCCTGATAGAGCAGGTTGGCGCACGCCCACGGGATCCTCCAACCCGCCTCCGCGCTGCGCAGCAGCGGGACGGGGGCACGCGCTCTTGGAAGACGGATGTCGCGTGCAGCGAGCACCGCCCCCACGCACTCGAAGAGCCAACGAGCTCCGCGGCCCTCCTGCCGCTCGAGCAAGAGGTCCCCTCCTCCCGATGCCGACAGGACCCCCAAGATCCAGCCGAGTCGCTGCGCTCGTTCGAGCAGGACCTCGATTGCGGTAGACGATGGAATCCCGCCGGCTGCAAGCTCGGAGGACGCCTCGACCAAGGCACCATGCGTTCGGCGTACTTCGTCGAGCACGCTTCCATGCAGCGCCCCATGGAGGGGTCCTTTCGGCCAAGGCTCGCTCGACGCCGTGACCGAACCCAGACCGCTTCTCACGGCAGGTGCCAAGGCGGGGACTTGAACCCCGACTCCCTTGCGGGAAACGGATTTTGAATCCGCCGCGTCTGCCATTCCGCCACCCTGGCGCTCCCCCAACATGCCTCGAAGCACGTGTCGAAGGCAAGTCCAGGCAGTCTACTCTTCACGAGGAGCCCCGCCTCCAGCGCGTGACTCCAGCGCTGCCCGCAATCCGTAGTCGACGCCGACTGCGGCCGACGCATGGGCGAGCGCCAGCAGGATGCCCGGCCCGTACGCTTGACGCGCGGTGGCATCGTGTCGGAACGTGAGGATCTCCCCGGGTGATCCGAAGATCACCTCCTGGTGAGCGAGCAGTCCCGGCAACCTGACGGAGTGGATCGCAATCCCTTCCTGGAGGAACTCGCGGGCCGGACGGCTCACCGCTTCGAGCGGAGCACGACTGCGAGCTCGGCCGATGATGGCGGCCGTTTGGATCGCCGTGCCGGAGGGTGAATCGGCCTTCTCGGCCCGGTGGAACTCGATGATCTCGGCATTGGGGAACCAGGCTGCTGCGCGAGCGGCGGCTTCTTGCAAGAGGGCCATGCCCAAGCTGAAGTTCGGCACCACGATGCCGCCCAAACCGAGCTCTCGGGCAGCAGCGTCGAGTTCGTGCGCCTGGGACGCGTCGACTCCGCTCGTGCCGATCACGGGGCGCACGCCAGCCTCCAGCATCTTCATTCCGTGCTCGAGGCCCAGGCCCGCCCGCGTCACGTCGAGAGCGAGTTCCACTCCGGCATCCCGCAGGACTCCTCGCAGGTCGTCCGACCGCCCCACCCGCAGCCCGAGGCAGAAGTCGGCGCCCCCCGTCAAGAGCTCGCAGGCGAAGGAACCCATGTGCCCCCCCGCCCCCACGATCGCGACGCGCCGAACCACGTCAGTTCCTCTTCCGCGTCAAACCCAGCCGAAGGATCTCGAGGCACAGCGAGCGGAAGTCCATCCCCGCCGAGGCCGCCGCGAGCGGGAGGAGCGACCGCGGGGTGAGACCGGGGAGCGCATTGGTCTCGAGGAAGACGGGCTCGGCGGTTTCCCCGGGAACGATGAAGTCCGTGCGCGAGTAGCCGTCGCACGAGAGCTCTCGGTGCGCTGCCAGCGCGAGTTCCCGAACTCGGGAGCAGATCGCCGGGTCGACGCTTTCGGGAGGACACAGCTCGCGCGCTCCGCTCGACGAGTACTTCTCTTCATAGTCGAAGAAGCGCCCGGCATGAGGACGGATCTCGACCGGTGGAAGCGTCCGTAGCCGCTCCCCTCGATTGCCCAGGACGGCGCAGGTCAACTCGATCCCTTCCGTCCAGGACTCGACGAGGACCTCTTCGCCCCCTTCGAGGATCTTGACCGCCGCCGGTTCCACTTCGGACCAGGATCGCGCCCGAGTCGTGTCGACGGAAGATCCTCCCGAGCGCGGCTTGACGCACACGCCCGCTGCAGAGGACTCGACGAGTTGCACGACGTCGTCGATCTCGCCCGCGTCGAAGTCCTCTCTGCGGATCAGAACAGCCGACGGAACCGCAATCCCCTTCTGCGCGACCAGCAATCGCGCGGCCCACTTGTCCATGGAGAGCGCCGCGCCGCGCAAACCGGAGCCCGTGTAGAAGAGACCCGATAGCTCGAGGAACCCTTGCACGTGCCCGTCTTCGCCAAGGCCTCCGTGCAGACCCAGGAAGCACGCGTCGATCGTCGACAGCCGAGCCAGCGCCTCGCGGGGAGGGAACGACCCCTCGGCGGAGCTCCAACGTCCGTCACGCTCGATCTCGACTCGTTCAACCCGTTTCGGGCCGCGTCCATCGGCGACCGAGAGCGCCGCGATCACGGCTTCCCCGGAGGTCAGCGAAACGTCGCGTTCGCTCGAAGTTCCCCCGAGCAGGACGGCGACGTGAAGCTGAGCGAGGTCGTGGGATTCGGACATCGGGCTATTCGTAGAGATGACCGCCGTGGTGTACCCGGGGCTCGCGACGACCCGCCGCGAGGAATTCCTCCTCGCTCTCCGCGACCAGCGGATCGATTTCCACCGGATGGATTCCCCGGTCATCCGGTGCCGGGACCTCCATTCCGGCCGCGCGCACCCAACCCGCGAAGAGTCGACAGAGATCCGCGCGCGCCGTGGCTGCCGAATCGACGCCCTCGGCGTTCTTCACGGGGCTGAACTCGAAGTGGCGAGGCACTTCGAGCGTCACGCTCTGGCGCGATTCGGCCAAAGCGTCGAACACGAACGTCTCGAACTTGGTTCCCCAGGTTTCCACGATCTCGCCCTCGTCGCCGAGCACCTTCATGCGCTTGCGCGCCAGGTGCCAGGGCAGCTTCGTACCGCCGCGGGTCAAGTCGTCGACGAAGTCCACGTTGATGAGGTGCACGGCGATGTTGCCGGCGCGAAAGCGGAGCCGACCGGTGTCGTCCCGCGCCTGGCGCAGCGTCTCGGAGAGATCCGAGTACTCGACGATGCCCATACGGCCGTCAAGCAACCCGATGACCCCGACCTTCTCGCCGGGATCGACCTTCTGGACGACCTTGGTGGACATCCCCGCGGCGGCCTCGTGGTGCAGCCCCAGGAACAGAGGATCGGCCGGTCGCGCCAGTGGATTGTCGACCTGGAAGTAGCTGACGAAGTCGATCCCGCGCTGGCGCATCGACGCCAGCGCGCCTGATCGTTGCATGGCCTCCAGCACACCACCGTGGCCGTTGGGAGCGAGGAACAACGCATCGCGCTCCGACATGAGGACGCGGCCCTGGTCGTCGAGCGCCGGGAGCATGTCTTGGGAGAAGAAGAAGACGTCGTCCTGAGGCAGCCCGAAGAATTGGTTGGCGCCGAAGAAGGCCTTCGTAGGTCCATCGTTCTGCTGCGACGTCATGACGTACCACGGAGTCCTGCAGCCGAAGCGCCGCGCCGCGGCCCGAAGCCTCCGCGCGTGAATCTCGAACAGCGTGCGTCGACTGACCGGGCCCACGGGAAAGGCGCCCTTGGGACCGTCGAAGCCGAGGCGTGAAGCCTGACCGCCCGCCACGAGCACGAAACCGACGCGACCCGCGGCGAGCAACTGCCGGCCCCTTTGCTCCGCAGCCCGGGCCAGGTCTTCCTGGGCGCGCGTTCGCTGCAGGGGGAAGAACTCGACGGGCTCGGGATCGGGTGTCCCGGAGCTCCTCGATGGAGACCCTTGTTCGCTTCGCAACCGATCGAGCGCGGCCAACTGCTCGAAGTCCAGCGCCTCGACCTGGGACAACAGCCGAGTCCTTCGACGCTCGTCGAGCTCGTCCCAGAAGGCGAACAGGTGCCCCTGACCCGCTCTTTCGGCGGCCGAGCGCAGCTCGCTCTCACTGCGCATCGTTCGCATGGACGTCGATCAGGATCTTGAGCACGCCGGGTTCGTCGGCGCGCGCGAGCGCTGCCGCCCCCTCTCTCAGGGAATAACGGCCGTGGATCATCGGTCGCACCACGAGTCTGCCCGAGGCGAGTGCCTCTAGAGCCGGCTCGAACGACCCGCAGCGCGACCCGAGCACGGTGACCTCGTCGACGACGAGAGTAGCAAGATCGAGCATGGCGGGGCGTTCGACAGTGGTCTTCAGGACCACGGTACCGCGTGGCTCGACCCGAAGCAGCGCCGTGGCGAGGACCCCGGGGTCGCCACTCGCTTCGACCACGAGGTCGAAACGCGAACCGGCCGTGGCATCGAATCCGCCTACGTGGCGTATCGAACTCGGAAGCCAGTCTCCCCGCCCAGGATGGCGCCCGGCGAGGAGGACCTCCAAACCCGCCAAGGCGAGGACCTGAGCGCACAGGATGCCCAATCGGCCGTCGCCCAACACCAGAGCGCGCCGATGCGCTCCGAGGTCGAGTTGCTCGCCGATCTCGAACGCGGCCGCCGAAGGCTCGGCGAACGTCGCGAGGTCCGAGTCGAGCGAATCGGGGACGGCGAGCAGATTCCCTTCGGGGAGCACGATCCTCTCGGCGAAGGCGCCGGACCGGCCGCGGATGCCGAGGACCGTTCGCTCGGGACAGTGCCTCGGCAATCCGCGCCGGCAGGTCGCGCAAGAACCGCAAGCCGCGTTGATCTCGCCCACCACGCGCCGGCCGGCGAGAACCCCATCCAGGGCGATTCCCACGAATTCATGCCCCGGAACTCCCGAGAACCCCATGTATCCCCGGGCGAGCGCGAGATCGGTCGCGCACACCCCGGCGGACAGAACTCGCACCAGGACCTCGCCGGCGGCCGGCACCGGGTCGGGCAGATCGTCCCGAACGAGCACGCGGCCCCGCTCGACGTGGAGCCCGCGCACGGCGTCAGGTCGCGGCTTTCCCGTTGGGCTCGACGGAAAGCGTCTCGAGCATCTTCTCGACCAGCGTGACCAGGGTGTCGAAGCGCTTCTCGAGCCTCACCTGCCGGTGCACGAGCTTTTCGACCACGGGAGGCAAGACGGCTTCGCGCGTGTAGTTGTTGATCATGTTGATGATCTCCGCGCGATTGGCATCCGGCAGCTTGTGGAAGTGATAGTGGTACTTCTGCTGCAGCACTTCCTCGCAGAGGTTCATGCACTCCGAGGAGATGGCTTCGACGTCCTTTCGGTTGTGCTCGAAGCGGAAGGCGTCGACCTTGAAATCGTGGAGGAGTTCCTTGAAGGCCTGTCGCATGCGGGCATCCCCGCCCTCTCGGACGGGCTCCAGATCGGGTCGATTGGCGTGCCGCTCCGACGAGCGGCGGGCGTTGCATTCTAGGGGAAAACAACAGCGCCGGGGTCGAAGATCCCGGCCTCCTGTCGCGGTGTCACAGGAACGGGACAGCCCGTCACGGACTGCATCTCTCGCGGAATCCGGAGGGCCGCGCTCGACCCCGAGTGCGAGCCGGACCCGGCGCTGCGGGCTCCCGCGTCGCCGCGATCGGCGGAGCGCTAATCCGGCTTTCCGATGCAGATGGACAGATTGTGTCCGCCGAATCCGAGCGAGTTCGACAGGGCATTCCGAATCGCGATCTCCCGCGCGGCTCCCGGAACGTAGTCGAGATCACACTCGGGATCCGGATTCTCGAGGTTGCGCGTCGGGTGCACCACGCCGTGATGGACGGATAGAGTCGTCACCACGAGTTCCACGGCAGAAGAACCGCCGAGCAGGTGCCCGATCATCGACTTCGTCGACGAGATCGCGATCTTTCTCGCGTGCGCGCCGAAGCAGCGTTTGATCGCCCTGGTTTCGATCTCGTCGTTGAACTTGGTGCTCGTTCCGTGGGCGTTGACGTAGTCGATCGTGTCGGGATCGATACCCGCCTGTCGGATGGCCAGCTGGAAGGCGCGCGCCGGGCCACTGCCGTCCTCGCGCGGAGCCGTGATGTGGAATGCGTCGTCCGTGGAGCCGTAACCCTTCACTTCGGCGTAGATGCGGGCGCCGCGGCGTCGGGCTCGCTCAAGTTCCTCGAACACGAGAACGCCCGCGCCTTCCCCGAGAACGAAACCGTCGCGGTCGCGGTCGAAGGGACGCGATGCGGCGCCAGGGTCGTCGTTGCGCGTCGAGAGCGCTTTCGCCGATGCGAAACCAGCGACGGCGAGCCGCGTGGTCGCGGACTCTGCGCCTCCGGTGAGGACGATGTCGCTCTCGCCCGTGCGAATGCTCTGGAACGCCATCGCGATGGCATGCCCGGAGGACGCGCACGCGCTCGACGTCGTGAAGGTGGTGCCGAGGATCCCGTGCCTGATCGCGATCTGCCCACTCACCGCGTTCGCCATGATGCGCGGAATGAAGTGCGGACTCACGCGACGCGGCCCGCGTTCCAGGAGCACGGCGTTCTGCTCCTCGATCCCGGTGATTCCTCCGATGCCGGTGCCGAGGATGCAACCGAAGCGCTCGCGGGCTTCCTCGGGCTCGGAAGCGAGCTCCAGCCCGGCGTCGGCGAGGGCTTCGGCGGTCGCCTCGAGGGCGAACATCGTGAAGGGATCGAGCTTGCGGAAGTCGGGTTTCTCGAAGGACTCGTTCGGGTCCCACTTCACGCTGGCGCCGATCCGCACCGGATAGTCGGCCGCATCGAACTGTGTGATCGTGCCGATGCCGTTCTCACCGGCCAAGAGGGCCGGCCAAGAGCTCTCGACGTTCGATCCCAGGGCATTGACGGTGCCAAGTCCCGTGATCGCAACACGACGCAATGGGGAGCTCCTCATGGGATTCTTGCGGCGCGCGCTGGGCACGATCTCCTGCGAACGGGAGAAGGATCAGGCCTTCTGCTCGATGTAGGTGATCGCTGCGCCAACGGTTTGGATCTTCTCGGCGTCTTCGTCGGGAATGGAGATCTCGAACTCGTCCTCGAACTCCATCACGAGCTCGACCGTGTCGAGCGAGTCGGCTCCCAGATCGTTGATGAAAGACGTCTCCCGCGTGATCTTGTCGGGGGTCGTTCCCATCTGGTTGCAGACGATCCGCTTCACGCGCTCTTCGATCGAGGGATTCGTCACGATTCGCTTCTCCTGCAGGGTTGTCGGGTCCCGAGACGGGCGTATAGCTCGGCATTCCGAGGTGCGCGCAGCAATCTCGGGTACAAACCTCGCGGGGACGGTCCCCACGGGTTGTTCGGGTACTGGCGCCGATCCGCACGGCGTGCGCGGACGCGGAGACGCTCGCTCATAGACTGAGCCCTCCGTCCACGACCAGTGTCTGTCCGGTCACGTAGTCTCCGCCGGGACCGACCAGGAAGTCCACGGCACGGGCAACTTCCACGGGCTTTCCCACGCGCCCGAGCGAAATGGCGAGCGTCAGCTCCAAAGTCGCCTTCTCGTCCAGGTTCGACGTCATGTCCGTGTCGATGTAGCCGGGGGCGACGGCGTTCACGCACACTCCGCGGCCCGCGAGCTCCTTGGCGAGGGAGCGCGTGAGGCCGATCACGCCCGCTTTGCTCGCGGCGTAGTTGGCCTGGCCGGCGTTGCCCGTGATCCCGACGACGGAGGTGACGTTCACGATGCGCCCACGAGACTTCATCAAGGGACGCGCCGCCGCCTTGAGGAAGTTCCACGTGCCTTTGAGGTTCACGTCCAGCACACGGTCGAAGTCGGCCTCGCTCATGCGCAGGAGGAGCTGGTCGCGGGTGATCCCGGCGTTGTTCACGAGCACGTCGAGTCCCCCGAACTCGAGGACGATCCTTCCCACGAGATCGGAGACCGCTTCCGTGTCGGCGACGTCGACGCCGAATGCCATGGCGTCGCTTCCCGCTTGCTTGCAGTCCTCCACCGTTCCCGCGCAGTTCTCGGCCCGCGTCGCGACGCAAGCGACCCTGGCGCCGCGCCCGGCGAGCTGCACGGCGATCGCGCGACCGATACCACGCGAGGCGCCCGTCACGAGGGCGGTCCGGTTCTCGAGGTGGCGTTCGATGGTCCGTCTCTCAGCTCGCGAGGCGCACGACGGAAGCCCGCGCGCCGGGGTTCGAGGGGGCGACTATAGCCCTGCTACAGGGGGGCCGCAACGCCGCACGGAGGCGCGCGTCCCGTCGCGGAAGCCCCCGTTCGGGCGGCGCTAGCGGAGTCATGTCAGGTCGGAGCGAGGTCGGCCGGAGCGGCCGCTGCGCGGACGAGCGCGGTTTCGTCGATCCGACTCATGAGTCCCGCCAGGACCTTTCCAGGGCCGATCTCCAGGAAGCGCCGAATCCCCCGGGCGAGCGCCCCGCGCATGGTCTTCTCCCACAGGACGGGCGAGCAGACTTGCTGGGCGAGGAAGGCTCGGATGGCCGCGGGATCGGAGACCGTCTCCCCCGTGACGTTGCTGGCGAAGGGAGCTCGAGGCGCTTCGATCTCGATCTCGTCGAGGGCGGCAGCGAGCCTGTCGGCTGCCGCGCGCATGCACTCGGAGTGGAAGCCCCCGGCCACCACCAGGCGACGCGTGCGACGCACGCCGTATTCCTTGGCGGACTTCTCCACCGCTTCGAGAGCGCCGAGTTCGCCAGACAGGATGATCTGACCCGGGGCGTTGAGGTTCGCGACGGAACAGATACCCGCTCGCGAGCCGACTTCGGCCAGGGTCCGCGCCTGAGCTTCGTCCGCGCCGGTCAGGGCGAGCATCGAACTCGGCCGCGCCTCGCTCGCCGCCTGCATCGCTTCACCGCGCAGGCGCACTAGTCGCAGGGCATCGACGAACTCGAGCGAGCCCACGGCCCAGAGAGCCGTGTACTCGCCGAGCGAGAGTCCTGCGACCAACGGTGCGCGTGACGGGTCCAGCCCGTGAGAGCGCAACACGTTCAAGATGGCCGCGCTCGTGACGAAGATGCCGGGTTGAGCGATGTCCGTGCGATTCACGATCTCCCCCCCTTGCCAGCACGCACGCGTGAGCGAGAAACCGAGCACGTCGTCCGCTCGCTCGAAAGTCTCGCGCGCCGCCGGGAAGGCTTCGCACCAGTCCACGCCCATACCCTCGAACTGAGCGCCCTGGCCCGGGAAGAGGATCGCCTCGTTCATCGCCGTTTCCATGGAACGAGTGGGCCTTCGACTACCAGCGCAGCAGGCTCGCACCCCACGTGAGCCCAGCTCCGAAAGCGACGAGGACGACGAGCTTCCCCTTCTGCATGCGGCCCTGGGCGACCGCCTCGTCGAGCGCGACCGGGACCGTTGCGGCGGACGTGTTCGCGTACATGTGGATGTTGATCATGACCTTCTCGTCCGTCATTCCCAACCGGTCGAGCGCGGCATCGATGATCCGGCGGTTGACCTGGTGCGGAACGATGAGGCCGAGTTCGTCCGTCTCGTGACCCTCGAGCATCTTCTCGATGAGCTCGCTCATGTGCGTCACGGCGAAGCGGAACACGTCGCGACCGCGGAGCCGTATGAAGTGCAGGCGCTCGTCCACGGTCCGACGCGTGGGTGGCGCGGCCACCCCGCCCCCGGGAATGTGGATGAACTCGAAGCCCGATCCGTCGGCTCCCAGGGTCGTGCGCAGGATCTCCCCCTGCCCGCATTCGTCGTGCGACATCAGGACCGCCGCGCCGGCTGCGTCACCGAACAGGATGCACGAGCCGCGGTCGGTGGTGTCCACGAAGCGCGACAAGACCTCCGCCCCGATCACGAGCACGCGCCGCGCCCGCCCCGCCGCGATGAACGCCTCGCCGGTGTGCAGCGCGGTGAGGAAGCCCGTGCAGGCGGCGCCGACGTCGAAGGCGCCAGCCCCCTTGGCGCCGAGCCGATCCTGGACGAGGCACGCGGTCGATGGCAGCGGGTAGTCCGGCGTGAGGGTTCCCACGATCACGAGGTCCAGGTCGGCCGCCCCGATCCCCGCGGCGGCGAGCGCGCGCTCCCCCGCCTTCACGCACAGGTCGGACGTGTTCTCGCCATCCGCGGCGAACCTGCGCTCGCGGATCCCCGTGCGCTGGACGATCCACTCGTCGGACGTGTCGAGGAAGCGCTCGAACTCGCTGTTCGGGACGACGCGCTCGGGAAGGTAGGAGCCCGTTCCCGCGATTCCCACTCGAACGCGTGAAGCCATGCCTTTAATTCGAGCCCGATCGAGCGCCGACCGAACCGGAAGCAGGGGTCCGACCGTGCGGGGAGCCGGGGTGCACGACACGCGACGGCGATCCCGTTCCCCCGTGTCGTGGTCGCCTTTCCGGAGCTTCGACTGGGAGCCAGCCTAGTCCTCCCATGCGGCGAAAGCAGCCCGCCGGCTTCGAAAAATGGGTCCTTGGGAGCACGGACCGACGCCGGCGCATTCCAAACCGAGTCATCCGGATCAAGCGCCCGTCGAGGGCGCCGCGAAAGCCCCCGCCATACCCTCGACGATGTCTCGGTTGACGTTGCTGTCCACGGTTCGCGCCGCGAGAGCGACGGCGTTCGAGACGGCTGCGGCATCCGAGCGACCGTGGCCGATCACGACCACTCCCTGGACGCCGAGCAGCATGGCACCGCCGTACTCCGCGTAATCGATCTGTCGTCGGATCTTCGCCATGGCATCCGAGCCCCAGTCGACTTCGTGCGCCTTCAACTGTCCCATCACGAGCTTCAGCATGAAACCCGAGAACTCTTCGAGGAGCTTGAGCACGACGTTGCCCGTGAATCCGTCGGTGACGACCACGTCCGCGGCGTTGCGAAAGATGTCTCCTCCCTCGATGTTCCCGACGAAGTTCAAGGGCGAGGCACTGAGCATGGCATGCGCTTCCTTCAGCAAATCGGGACCCTTGCCCTGCTCGGTTCCGATGTTGAGCAAGCCTACGCGCGGCCGTCCCCCACCCTTCCCGTGGCAGTCCTCGGAGAGCACGGATCCCATCACGCCGTACTGATAGAGGTGCTCCGGTTTCGGTGCGATGTTCGCGCCCATGTCGAGGAGCGTGACCGGCTGCCCGGTGACCTCGATGGTCACGGCGATCCCGGGACGGCGGATGCCGCGCAGCGTTCCGAGACCGAGCGTCGCCGCGCCGACGCAGGCGCCGGTGTTGCCCATGCCGACCACGGCGCCGGCCAGGCCTTCTCGGACCGCGGCCACGCACCCGGCGATCGAGGAGTCTGGCTTCGCACGCAGGGCCGCCGCGGGCGAGTCCTCCATCTCGATCACGTGCGCCGCGTGCCGCACCTCCACGTCGACTCCCGCCCTGGCGAGCAGCGGCTCGATCCGAGCGCGGTCGCCGACGAGCAGGAGCCGGGACAGGTCGAGGCCCGGACCTTCCTTCGAGCAGGCGCGCAACGCGCCCGCGACGACGGCCTCGGGGGCGCGATCCCCCCCCATGGCGTCGATGGCGATCCGATTGGCCGACATGCCGTGGGGGCGGCGCGCAGGGCGCGAACGAGCCTAGAACTCCTCCTTTTGGAGGACCTCCGTTCCCTTCTTGTCGCTGCCCTTCGCGAACCCGTAGTAGCCGCAGTTGTCGCACACCGTGTGGCCACGGCCGGCCGCGCCGCAGCGGGCACAGTGGGAGAGGCGCACGGCTTTCAGGGCCGTCTGCGCCCGGCGAATGGCCTGGCGGTGATGGGAGTGACGTCGCTTGGGATTCGGCATGGCTCGGCGTTCCGGCAACGGCGGGGAGCGCCGTCGTCGTGGTCGTGGAGGGGCGGGATGCTAGCCCTCGTACAGGAGGGTGTCAACGCGCGCTCGAGCTCGAGAACTCGGGATGTCCGACCTCGAAGCGGCCGCGTCCTCAGGTCACCAAGGTCGTCTCGAGGTGTCGCCAAACGGCGAGCGCGGCATCCTCGACGCGCCGGGCCTCGAGGCCTTGGCCCTGCGCCATGTCCGGCCGGCCCCCGCCTCCGCCGCCCAAGACCGAGCTCGCTGTCTGCGCCAGCTCACCGGCCTTCACGCCGCGCGCGAGGGCCGTTCCCTGACAGATCGCGACGAAGGGCACGCGGTCGCCGTCGCGTCCGAAGAGCACGAGGACGAGATCGGGCGTCATGCCCTTCGCCCGCGTTCCGAGCTCGCGCAGAGCGTTCTGGTCGAGAGCCGGGAGATCGACGACGCCGGCCGGCACGCCGGCGATTTCGCGCAAGGCTTCGCGGAGCTCCTCGAGGGCCGCGGACACGTCGGCCTGCGCTCCCTTTTGCTTCTGCTTCTTCGCCTCCTTGACCTGCTGCTGCAGGCCCGCGATGCGCTCCGGGAGCTCCTCCGGGCGGACCTTCATGGCCCGCGCGCTCTCCATCAAGAGCCGGCGTTGCGCTTGGACGAAGCGCACGGCCTCCGGGCCGGTGACGGCCTCGATCCGGCGCACGCCGGCTTGGATCGCGCCTTCGGTCGTGATGGCGAACGGTCCGATGTCGCCCGCCGCGCGCACGTGCGTGCCGCCGCACAGCTCGGTCGACCAACCGCCGACGTCCACGACGCGCACGACGTCGTCGTACTTCTCGCCGAAGAGCGCCATGACCCCGCGCGCACGCGCGCCGGCCAGGTCCTCCTCGGTCGTCGTCACCGGAGCGTTGGCGAAGACGCGCTCGTTCACGCGCCGCTCGACCTCCTCGATCTCCTCCGTCGTCATGCCCTGCGTGTGGGAGAAGTCGAAGCGCAAGCGGTCGGGCCCGACGTACGACCCTTGCTGGGTCACGTGCTCGCCGAGCACGTCCCGCAACGCCTTGTGCAGGAGGTGCGTGGCCGTGTGGTTCTTGCGGACGCGGGAGCGGCGCTCGGCGTCGACCCGAGCGAGGACGTCCGTGCGGTTCAAGAGCTGCTCCACTCCACCCACGGGCTCGGCGAGGGCGTTGCCCTTGTGCAGGACGACGCTGCCCTCCTTGCGCGTGTCGACGACCCTCATGCGGAACGAGCCGTCGGCGGACTCGATCGTGCCGGTGTCCCCCACCTGGCCCCCCGCTTCGGGGTAGAAGGGACTCTCCTCGAGGACGAGCGCGAGGTCGAACGACTCCGTCGGCGTCTCGGGTCGCAACGCGCCCACGATGCGCGTGCGGAACTCGTGCCCCGCGTCTTTTGGATCGTGATAGGTCGAGCGCGTCGCGCGGAGATTCTCGAGACTCTCCGCACTGAGCAATTGCTTGAACGCGCCCTCGGATTTGCTGGCCGCCTGGTGCTCGCGCTCCGCCGCTTCCCAGCCCGGAGCGTCGACGGCGAGCCCGCGCTCGCGCGCCATGAGCTCGACCAGGTCGCGCGGGAAGCCGTAGGTCGCGTACAGATCGAAGACTTGGCCGCCATCCAGCACCTGGCCTGCGCGGGCATCCTTCGCGAGCTTCTCGAACTGCACGAGCCCGCGCCCGAGCGTCCGCCCGAAGGCTTCCTCTTCCTTTTGAAGCAGGAGCTGCACGTGGTCGATGCGCCCGCGGATCTCCGGGAAGGCCGCGCCGAGCACCTCGGCCACGGTGGGCGCGACCTCGAACAGGAACGGCTGCTGCATGCCGAGGGATTGGCTCCCGTAGCGCGCGGCGCGGCGGATCAAGCGGCGCAGGACGTAGCCCCGCCCGGTGTTCGAGGGCAGGGCGCCGTCGGCGAACGCGGCCGTCACCGCGCGCACGTGGTCCGCGACGACGCGGAACGCGACGTCGACTTCCTCGTCCCCGCCACCGTAGTGCCGGCCCGTGACCTTTGCGATGCGCGCGAAGATCGGCGCGAAGAGGTCCGTGTCGTAGTTCGAGCGCTTGCCCTGCAGGACCGCGAGGATGCGCTCGAAGCCCATGCCCGTGTCGACGTGCCGCGCAGGCAGGGGCTTGAGCGAGCCGTCGTCCAGCCGGTTGAACTGCATGAACACGAGGTTCCACAGCTCCATGAAGCGCTCGTTGCCCGCGTTGACGCCGATCGCGCGGTTCGCGCCGTCGCGCGGATCGGTCCCCGGTCCGCCGCGATCGATGTGGATCTCCGAGCACGGACCGCAGGGCCCCGTCTCGCCCATCTCCCAGAAGTTGGCCTGCTTGTCGAAACGCAGCACGCGCTCCGGGGCGATGTCGGTCCGCTCGCGCCAGATGGTTTCCGCTTCCGTGTCGGGAGAGAGCCCCGCGGCGGGGTCCCCCGCGAAGACGGTCACCCACAGACGCTCCTTGGGAATCCTCCAGACGTCGGTCAGGAGCTCCCAGGCCCAGGGGATCGCCTCCTCCTTGAAGTAGTCGCCGAACGACCAGTTGCCGAGCATCTCGAAGAAGGTGTGGTGGTAGGTGTCCCGGCCCACCTCCTCCAGGTCGTTGTGCTTGCCCGACACGCGGATGCACTTCTGCGAGTCCACGGCGCGCGTGTAGTCCCGGCGCCCGGTCCCGAGGAACACGTCCTTGAACTGGTTCATCCCGGCGTTGGTGAACAGCAGGGTCGGATCGTCCTTGGGAAAGACGGGGCTGCTCGCCACGGCGCGGTGGCCCTTCGCGACGAAGAAGTCGACGAATTGCGACCGGACGGCATCTCGGGTGCGCTCGCTCATGCTTGGGACGTCCGTTTCGGAACCGGCCCTTGTACCGCGCGCCGCGGCCGTTTTCGAGCCGACATCGGGGCATCGGCCCACCCGCAGCCCCGTCGCGACACCGCCCGACGGCGATCGTCCGACCGGTGCGTGGGCGCAGGGTCGCGCGCCGAGCGCTGGCTCAAGCCCGCGGAGCGGAGCCAGCCGTCTTGCGCGGCGCCAGGTCGGCGTCCGATTCCTGCGCGGCGATCGGCGCGCCCGTGAAGGCCTTCACGGGCGATCCGGCCGCCTTGACTTCGTCCTTCGCCGCCGGCGGCGCGGTGAGTTTCGTCCGCAACGCCTTCTCGAGTTCGCGGGCCAGGTCGGGGTTGTCGATCAGGAACTGCCGCGCGCGCTCGCGGCCCTGGCCGAGCCGGATCTCGCCCTCCGTCGGGTGCTTGAGCGAGAACCAGGTCCCGGACTTCAACACGAGCCCCTCGAGGATGCCGAGGTCGAGCAGGTCGCCCTCGAAGCTGATGCCGCGGTCGTAGAGGATGTCGAACTCGACCTTGCGGAAAGGCGGCGCGATCTTGTTCTTCACCACCGTGACCTTCGTCTGGTTGCCCACCACCACCTCGCCGTCCTTGATCTGGCCGATGCGGCGGATGTCCAGGCGCACCGACGCGTAGAACTTGAGCGCGCGACCGCCGGTCGTGGTCTCCGGGCTGCCGAACATCACGCCGATCTTCTCGCGGATCTGATTGATGAAGATCACGCAGCAGTCGGACTTCGCGATGGCCGCGGTGAGCTTGCGCAACGCCTGGCTCATGAGCCGCGCGTGCAGACCGACGAAGCTGTCGCCCATCTCGCCCTCGATCTCCGCGCGCGGCACGAGCGCCGCAACGGAGTCGATCACGATCACGTCCACGGCGTTCGAGCGCACGAGCGTCTCCACGATCTCGAGCGCCTGCTCGCCCGTGTCGGGCTGGCTCACGAGCAGGTCGTCGAGGTCGACGCCCACCTTGCGCGCGTAGGCGGGATCGAGCGCGTGCTCCGCGTCGACGAAGGCGCAGATGCCGCCCTCGCGCTGCGCGTTGCCGATGACGTGCAGGGTCAGCGTCGTCTTGCCCGAGCTCTCCGGGCCGTAGATCTCGACGACCCGCCCGCGCGGCAGCCCGCGCCCGCCGAGCGCCATGTCGAGCGAGATCGAGCTGGTCGAGATCCCGCGGATCTCCTTCAGCAGGATGTCGTCGCCCAGGCGCATGATGGCGCCCTTGCCGTAGCTCTTCTCGATCTCGGCCAGG
>CAYPTB010000064.1:0-44734 GCA_964413535.1 uncultured Planctomycetaceae bacterium
CACCGACGAGAAGCCGAGCTACCCCGCTCTCCTGCGCGCGACCTTTGGCGCGAACCGACTCGTTCACACGCGCACCAACAGCCGTCTCGCGCGCGCGACCTGGAACCCGTTGTTCCCGATCAACCACACCGAGGCCATGGCGCGCGACCTGATCGGACGTCTGCGCCGCGAATCGTGGCTCGTGAGCAAGCGCCGACGCTGGCTCGACGTCGCCCTGCACGTGTTCGTGGCCTGGCGCAACTACGTGCGGCGCCGCTTCAACCAGGACAGCGCGTCGCCGGCCGAGCTCTTGGGCTTCGCTCGCCGCCGCCTCACTCCCCACGAGCTCCTCTCGTGGCGTCAGGACGGCGGACGTCGCAGCATCCATCCGCTCGCCCGGCGCAGCGAGTCGGTCGAGGAGCTCGAGCGCCGCAACGTGCGCGTCTCCTGAGCTCGCGAGCCATCCGCCGTCTTCAGGAACTCCCAATTCCGTCCACAACAGGGAAGCCAGGCAGTTCTATCACGTCGTGGGCGCGGGTTCGTTCACGAGCGGTACCGTCAGGACCACGGTCGTACCTCGGCCTGGCGCCGAGTCGACGTGCATGCTCCCGCCCACGTACCTCAACTGCTCGCGGATGCCGAACAGTCCAAGGCATTCGAGGCCGGGGCTCGCGGCGTCGAATCCTCTCCCTTCGTCCTCGACGCGGATGAGCAACGCGCCGTCCTCCGAACCGAGCGAGACGAGGACCTCCCTCGTACCCGCGTGCGTCGCGACGTTGGACAGGAGCTCTTTCACCGCGCGGAAGAGGATCACGCGCATCCGATCGTCGACCACGACGGGAAGCCCCTCGTTCTCGATCCGCACCTCGAGACCGAATCGGCCGCCCAGGTCCTGTGCGAGCCAATGGAGAGCGGGCACGAGATCCAGGTCGTGCAGGGAAGGCGGGCTGAGCTGCAAAGTGATGGAGCGCAGGGAGCGGTATGCCTGCTCGATGAGCTGCTCTATGCCAGTCAGCGCCTGGCTCAGATCCGCGGTCGAGGAGCTGCGCAGGACGGAGAGCTTCATCTTCGCCAAGGCGATGTCCTGACCGAGACCGTTGTGGAGCTCGGCCACCAACGACTGCCGCGAACGCTCTTCGGCGATCACGATCCTCGCCACCAGCGACCGCAGGCGCTCGTGCTGGACCTCGGCTCCGTGCTCCGCCTTCCTGCGCTCGCGGGCGAGGACTTCGTGCATGAGCACGTGGTGCTCCTGCAGCTCCTCAAGCGTCTTCAGGAGATCGCCCACTGCGCCCTTGATCTCGGGCGATTCCGGCGTCGTTTCGTCGTTCGTCAGTCGAGCGCGGAGCGTCGTCAGTTGGTGCAGGGCATGCTTCACGCTCTGCAGAAGGTTGTGCTCGCTCATCTTGCCCGCCTGAAGCATTGGAACCCGGCGGGCGAGGTGTGAGGATCCTCAGTTCTACCGACTCCACCGCCCAAGTCTCGGTGGTCGCGAGGGGACATCCGAGCCCAAGCACGCGCGCCCGATCCGCTTCGGAGCGCCCTGCGCGGAGCGAGGACCTACTTGTCCACGGAGGTCAGCCCCTGCCGTATCGCGTATTTGGTCAGCTCGGCGGTGCCGTGCAGCCCGAGCTTCTGACAGATGTTCCGCCGGTGGGTCTCGACCGTCTTGGTGGAGATGCACATCTGCTTCGCCGTCTCGCCCGAAGTCTTGCCTTCGGCCACGAGCTGGAGCACCTCGCGCTCGCGGGCACCCAAGGTCGTGTAGGCGGACACGTCGCCGCGCGTGTGCGTGGTCGTGGAGCGTTGGACCACGAACCCCGCAATCTCGGGACTCAGGTAGGTCTTCCCTCGGCTCGCCGCGCGCACGGCCCGCAAGAGCTCGTCGTGCGCCGAGATCTTGAGCACGTAGCCGCAGGCGCCGGCTTCGAGCATGTTGTGCACGGAGCCTTCGTCCGAGTGCGTGGACAGCGCGATCACGTTCACGCGCTGGTATTCCGACCGGATCCGGCGGGTCGCCTCGACCCCGTTCTGCTCCGGCATCCCGACGTCCATCACCACCACGTCGGGCGAGAGGGTTCGCACGAGCTCGAGCGCCATCCGGCCATCGGAGGCCTCGCCCACGACCTCGATGTCGGGAGAGTTGGCCATCAGGGAGCACAGGCCTTCGCGCATCATCTTGTGGTCGTCGACCAGGAGCACTCGGACACTCGGTACTTGCACACTCATGCCTCTACCCTCGCCTTCGTCGTTCTGCCGTTCGTGAGCGGAGCGCACAGACGGATCTTCGTCCCGCGCCCAGATGCTGATTCGATGCGCATGCTGCCTCCTACGTGGCTCAGGCGCTCGCGAATGCTGAACAGGCCGGAGCCCTTGATGGCAGCCACGTCCGGCTCCATGCCGACGCCGTCGTCCTCGACCGAGGCGTTCAGCAGGTTTTCCTCGCGTTCCAGGCACACGTGGACGCGGCGTGCTCCAGCGTGCTTGGCCGCGTTGATCAGGAGCTCGCGTATCGATCGGAAGAGGATCACGCGGGTCTTCTCGTCGGCCGGCTTGGGTTGGCCGTCGTCTTCGAGCGCGATCTCGATCCCATAGCGGTCCTTGATGTTCTCGACCAACCACTGCACGGCCGGCTCCAACCCCAGGCTGTGCAGGACCGGGGGACTGAGCTCGAAGCCGATCGAGCGGGCAGCCCGATTCGTCTCGTCGATGAGCCCCTCGATCTCCTTCAGCGGGATCTCGAGCTTCCCGTTCATGGACTGTCGCAGCGCCGAGACCTTGATCCGTGTCAGCGCGATCGTCTGGCTCAACCCATCGTGGAGGTCGATGGCCAATCGCCGTCGCTCGTGCTCCTCGGCCAGCAGGAGATCCGCCATCAGCGAGCGCAGTCGCTCCTGGTAGAGCTTGACCTCCTTCTCGGCATTCTTGCGCGCGGTCGCATCGCCCACGAACATCGTGAGCATGGGCTGGTCACCGCTGCCGATGGGTGCGACCGCGATCTCGACCGGGAACTCCGATCCGTCCGATCTCATCGCAAGAGCGTCGAGACGCTTGCCGAGCATTACGCTCTCCCCCGTCGCCCGGTAGCGGGCGAAACGGGCCATGGCCTGCTCCCGCATCCGGGGAGGGACGATCAGATCCAGGAGCTCGCGACCGAGGGCGTCCTCTCGGCGGTAGCCGAAGATCGTCTCGGCCGCCGAGTTGAATTCGACCACGCGTCCCTCGAGGTCGATCGTGATCACCGCGTCGAGCGAAGCCTCGAGGATGGCCGTCTTCCGAGCTTCGGACTCACGGATCCGCTCGACGTTGAGCTGGCGCTCCATGAAATGCCCGATCTGGACGCCCACGGAAACCATGAACTCCACCACGGCGTCGTCCTGCTTCCGGACCTCGCGGGTGAAGACGTGCAGGATGGCGCGGATCTCACCGCGCACCGAGATGGGCAGGCGGAACATGCCGTGCAACTCGACCTTCAGGGCCTCGGGCTCGCGCGCGAGGGTCTCGTCGGTCGCGATGTCGGCGATCCAGAGGGGACTCCCGCTCTGCCACGGCGGACCGGCGCTCGCCGGGAACGCCCGCGTCCGCTGGCCCTCCCTGAGATCCTTCACGTCGACGGAAGGGGAAGCCCAGATCTGAGCGCAACGCGGCGCGCCCTCCACGCCCTCGACGGACCACAGCTCGGCGACGTCCCAGCCCAGGCTCTCGCACAGGCTCTGCAGGATCGGAGCAGCGGCCTCTTCCAGGATCTCCGCCTCGGAGAGCACGCGCGCGACCGCGTACTGCAGTCCCAGGCGCGTCTCGGCCTTCTTGTATTCGGTGACGTCGATCGCCGTCCCGAGATAGCCGCTCACGCTGCCGTCGGAATCGAGGCGCGGAGTTCCGATCTCGAGCACCCAGCAATACTCGCCGCTCTTGCGCCGCAGGCGATACTCCACCCGAAAGAGTTGGCTCGAAGCGAAAGCCTCGTGGCAGATCGTGGCGCGGCGGTCGCGATCTTCGGGATGGACGTGCTCGAGCCAACCCTCGCCGAGCAGATCCTTCGTGCTCCGGCCCGTGAAGTCGAGCCAGGATCCATTGGTCCAACGGCAATGCGTTTCGGTGTCCAGGATTCGCACCAGGACCGGACCGCGGTCGAATCTGGCGCGCCAGCGGAGTCCGCGCGGCGATCGAAGGTCCTTCGAGCGCTCCACCGTCGACGCGAACGAGCTCGTGCTCGCTTTCTGGGGAAGGTCCAGAACGAGGGCTTGCACCTCTTCCGTGGACCGCTGCAGGCCGGAGAGGATCTCCGGGAGACGCTCTCTCACCTGCTCGCGATCTTCGTTCACGAGCTGATGGAGCGCGCCTAACTGTCGCTCGAGCTCGTCCAGCCTGCGTTGGAAGGTGTCAGCCAAGGATCCTTTCGCAGAACAGCCGGCAGCTCGTCCCGACTTGCTTCGGGACGTTCGGCGCCGCACGAATGACCTGCTACGACCACCGCCATCCTAACCTTGGGAATTCGATCTCGTCACTAAGGGTAAGTACGCACTCGATCCAACGGAATCATTTAGCGCCTCTCTTTTCGATCGAGTCGAGTCCAAATACTCGAGAGGCAATGGCCTACCCGAGATAGTATCGGGAGAATGCTGCACGAGTTCCTCACGTCGAACCGCGAAGAAATCCTCACACGGAGTCGGGAGAGGGTCGCGAAACGGACCGCGCCCAAGCCGACGCGCGAGGAGCTCGAGGTCGGGATCCCGCAATTCTTGGACGAGCTCATCACGACTCTGGAGAGCGGCGTCGATCGCAGCGACGTGCTCGACCGCGACGCGACGCTCCACGGTGGACGCAGGCAGACCAGGGGCTTCACCGTCGCGCAGCTCGTGCACGACTACGGCGACCTCTGCCAAGTCGTCACGCAACTCGCGATCGAGCGCCGAGCTCACATCGACACCGAGGACTTCAAGACGCTGAACGGCTGTCTCGACGACGCGATCGCGCAAGCCGTCAGCGAGCACGCGCGCGCACGGGAACGCTCGATCGCCGACGAAGAGATCGAGCGTCTGGGGTTCCTCGCCCACGAGCTGCGCAACCTCTTGAACACGGCGAGTCTCTCCTACGACATCCTGAGGGCGGGCACCGTGGCGATCGGCGGAAGCACCGGCGCCGTGCTCGGTCGCAGTCTGGCCGGCTTGCGGACCCTGGTGGACCGCACCATGGCTCAGGTCCGGCTGGACGCGGGCATCCATCACTGCGAGCGGGTCGAAGTGTCGCCGTTCTTGGAGGAGATGGAGGTCGCGGGCGTCCTGGCGGCGAAGGCCCTCGGCATGTCCCTGACCGTCGAGCGCGGGGAGGCGGGAGTCGCGGTGAGCGCGGATCGGCAACTCCTGGGATCGGCGGTCTCCAATCTGCTCCAGAACGCCCTGAAGTACTCGCACGAGAATGGACACGTGCGCCTGAGCACGATCGCGACTCCCGACCGCATCGCGATCGAGGTCGCGGACCAGTGCGGCGGCCTGCAGCCGGCACAGATCGACGGACTGTTCGAAGGACCCCGGCGGTGGGGGCGCGACAAATCGGGCCTGGGGCTCGGCATCAAGATCAGCAAGCGGGCCATCGAAGCCATCGGGGGCACCCTGGGAGCGCGCAACCACGCCGACAACGGCTGCGTGTTCACGATCGACTTGCCGCGGTTCCGCGACCCTGCGTCCGATCTGGCGAGCGCAGCGCACCAGGGCTCGTCCCGAAGAGCCCGTCAGAGCCCGTCAGATCCCGTCCCCTCAGACTCGATCCCTTAGAGCTCGTCCCCTTAGAGCTCGTCCCCTAGAGCTCGTCCCCTAGAGCTCGTCCAAAGGGGAGCGCAGCCACAGCTCGCCCTCCAGCGCCGTGAACCAGGCGTCGCCGCGCTGCAGGGCGCTCGCGAGTTCGGGATCCTTCGCGTGAAAGAGAGTCACGCTGCCTTCAGGCAACGACCACAGCGGGCGGGCGCGGACGAGTGGTTCGAGCAAGGCTGGCTCGAGCCGGCCGCTCGCCGCGACCGCTCCGTCCGCGTGGGCGCGCCACAGCACGTGATCGCAAACCGCCGCGGCATGCCGGGGAAGAGCGGCGAGCTGCAGGACCTCGTTCACGCCGCCGGGATTGCGGTAGTAGAGGTACCAGCCGGCGAGCTTGGCCGTGGCGTCGCGCAGCGCGATGGATCGAAAGCTCCCGCGGTCGTGGTTGTCGCGCAGGAAGCGCACGAGCCAACCGAGCGAGCGCGCGTCGTAGACGGGTTGCAGAGCGCGTTGACCCAACATGGCTCCCAGGTTCTCGAGCAGCACGGCCTCGGAGAGCTCCTCCTCTTCGAGCGCGGGCTTCTCGACGCGGCCGAACGGACGCGCGCGGCGAGCTAGCCACGCGTCGAGCGGGCGAGCGGCGAGGCGCAGCGACGCGGACAGCCAGCGCTGCCGCGTGTGTCGCAGGGCGAGGTGGCGCGCGTACGCGACGGGGCGCAGCGGCCGCGTCCAGGTGAGGCTCCGCGCGAGACACGTCTCGCCGCGCAGCGACTGCCACACCCTGCGCGCCTCGAGGTTCGCGCCGTCCGTCACGCTGAGGTCCTGAGCGCCCGCGAGGCAGGCGCGCAGCAGGAGCAAGCCGCCCATGCGGTCCCTCGCGTCGGGTAGCGCGGCGAGGCGATTGCACACCGCGACCACGATCGGCTCGCCGCGAAAGAGCATGGGGCGCGGGATGACGCCGAGGAAGCCGGTGATGCGGCCTTCGTCGCTCACGCGCACGAGCGAGGAGGGGCCGAGCTCCCTCCACGGGTTTTCGAGGAACACCTGCCGGAGATAGGCGTGCAAGCCCGGCGAGCCGGGACCGTCGCGACCGCGGAATGCTTTCTCCTGGAGGACGGCGACTTCCGGGACGTCCTCGTCGCGGAGCGCGCGAATCTCAGGCATGGTCCTGCGGGAAAGTCGCCTGCCGCCGTCGCAGCTCGACGAGCCAGCCCGCCATCCCGTCGATGTGCGTGAAGTCGGGCGAGAACAGCACTTCCTCGGGGATGCGCACGCCGAACGTGGACTCGAGGAAGCTGATCACCTCCACGACGCCGAGGCTGTCGAGGTAACCCTCTTCCCACAGGTTGACCTTGCGGCTGAAGACCGCGTCCGAAGGCCGGACCTCGAAGCGCTCGCGGATGAGCTCTTCGATCACGTTCGCGATCTCGTGTTGGTTCTCCGACATGGTCGACGTCATTCCGGATAGGTCGTGGAGAAGCGGTACATGCCCGCGCGCAGGAAGCCCTTCATGTCGCGCTCGTCGGCCCCGTAGAGCGTTCGGAAGCGGTGGGCGAGCCAGGCTTCGTCGATGCCCTCGTCGACGAGGATCGCGAGCGTTCCGCCGGGCTCGACGCCGCCCGCCTGCGCGCGCACCTTCGGGCGCTCGTGCACGAAGCTCGGCACCTCGTCGCCCATCACGGAGCGCACGAGGCGCCCTTTTGCGCTTTCGCCGTTGACGCCCTCGCCGCCGAGCAGGTTCCCCGGCAGCGCCGCGTAGGCGTCCGCGCACCACGCGTAGGGTTGGACGGCGGCGATGCGCTCGCGCGCGAAGATGCCGACCTCGCGGTCGCCCGAGTCGAGCCCCATCACCAGGAAGCGCCGCAGGCGTGCGTGGGGGAGGCGCGGGAGCCGGTAGAGCTCGCGGCCGCGGTAGACGACCGGCGCGTAGTCCGACATGAGCTCGTTCATGACGTCCCCGGTCAGCACGGCGATCGGCGCCGAGGAAGGCTCTTCCGCGCGGATCGCCTTCGCCAGGGCGGCGTTCACGAGCGCGCAGTGCACGTTGAACTCGCGCCAGTCCTGGCCCCACGTTAGCGCCTCGTCGATCAGGTCGAGCACATGCTCGCGCGTGCGCAGGACCGGCGCGAAGCGCAGTCCGAGCGTCTGCGCGACGCGCTCGGCGTACTCGAGGTCTCCGCCGGCGGGCCTGCCCGACGCTTCGATCCCGAACGTCACCGCGGTCACGTCGCCGAACCAGCGGCGCGCCAGCACGGCGATCGTCGTGCTGTCCAAGCCGCCGGACAGCGTCACGAAGACGCGGTAGCCGCGCAGGAGCAGGGCCAGCTTCGCGAAGGTCTGCTCCAGGCGCTCGCGGATGCGCGCGGAGTGATCCGCGAGCGCCGCGTCCGATAGCTCCGCCTCCTCGCCGAAGACGAGCTCCTGGCAGCGCTCGAGTTTCCAGAGCCGGCGGCCCGGATCGACCTCGAGGACGTGTCCGGATGGAACCGACTGGATCGTGCGCAGCGGATGGCCGGCTCGCACGAGGTCGAGCGCGTAGTTCGACACGTGCACTCGGCCTTCGCGATCGAGCGCGAGGAACAGCTTGTCGACTCCCAAGCGGTCGCGGGCCAGGAGGTGCGTTCCGCCGCGCTCGACGTGCAGGGCGAACTGACCTTCCGTGTCGCGCAGCAGAGCGAGGGGATCGGCGGCGTCGCGGAGCTCGTCCGCGCCGAGCGGTCCGCGGGCACCCCACGCGAAGCTCGGCACGAGCAGAGAGTTCTCGTCCATCTCGGTTGCGCTCATCGCTTCCCCGCCTCCCGCAGCGCGGGCAGCGCGGCGTCGACGTCCGAGTCGGAGGCCGTGAGCGAGATGCGGAAGTGCCCGGAGTGCCAGAACATCGACGCGGGGAGCACGAGCACGCCACGCCGCGCGAGCTCCTCGACGTGCGCGAAGTCGTCGCCGCCCGGCGTCCACGGATAGAGGAAGAAGGTCGCATCCGACGGCACGACGCGGTACCCGCCGTCCGACAGCGCTTCCAGGACGCGCGCGCGCTTGGAGGAGAGCTCCGACAGGCTGGGCCGGAACTCGAGCAGCTTGCGCACCGCGAGCTGCATGAGCGCGGTGGGCGTGGCGAAACCCATCAGCCGGCACAGCCGCTCCAGCAGCACGCAGTAGCGTTCCGCGCCGCGCAGCCGGGGAGAGACCGCCACGTAGCCCAGGCGCTGCCCCTGCACCTGCAGGCCCTTGCCGAACGAGTACACGACGACGCAGTCCGCGTAGTGCGCGAGCGGGGACGCGCAGCGCGCGTTCCCGAACACGTAGTCGCGATGGCACTCGTCGGCGATCAACAGCGGACGTTCGTCCCCGGGGCACGCTTCGAGCACGGTGGCCAGCTCGCGCAGCTCCGCAGCGCCGTACGAGACCCCCGTGGGGTTGGCGGGCTGCGAGAGCACCACGGCGCGCGTGCGCTCCGAGAGCGCCTCGCGGATGCGCTCCACGTCGAGCCGCAGCGTGTCCGCTCGCACGGGCGCGAAGACCGGACGCAGACCGAGGTTCTCGAGGTACAGCGGATAGTCCATCCAGCACGGCGTCACGACGATCACCTCGTCCCCTCCGTCGCCCCGCACGAGGGAGCGGAACAAGATGTTGAGGGCCGACATGGCGCCCGGCGTCAGCACGATCTGCCGCCAGTGGAACGGCTGGCCGTGGCTCGCCTGCAACTGCCGCGCGATCAACCGCCGCGTGACCGTCGTGCCGCCGTACGGCGTGTACTGCAGGTTGTCGCCTTCGTCGAGCACCTCGCGCAGCGCTCGCGCCACCTCGGGATGCGGCGGGCCCGGCACGTTCGGGTAGGCGAGGTCCACGACGCGGCCGGCCCGCGCGGCGCGGGCGCGCAGCGCTTCGAACTGCTCCTGCGGCCGGAGCCGGCTCTCGAGCGCTGCTCCGAGCTCGCGCGTCATCCGCGCACTCGCTCTCGATCGATCTTGAGGGAAGGCGTGCGCGGGAACGACGCGTGCTCGACGATGCGCGCCGGCACCATGTGCCCGGGCATCTCGCGCCGGCACCACTTGAGGAGCTCCGCCTCCGAGAAAGAGGCGCCGGAGCGCGGCACGACGTGCGCCACGATGCGCGTGCCCGTTACCTCGTCCGGCTCGCCGTGCACCACGGCTTCCTGCAGCAGCGCGGAAGCCAGGAGCACCTCCTCCACCTCCTGCGGATTGACGCGCTGGCCGTGGCACTTCAAGAGCTGGTCGCGGCGGCCGACGTAGTAGAGGAAGCCCTCGCGATCGGTGCGCGCCAGGTCGCCGGAGTACACGACCCGTTCACCCGACCCGGACGCGCGCGGATCGGGACGGAAGATGCGCGCGGTCGCGATCGGGTCGCGCCAGTAGCCGAGGGACACCGTGGGGCCGCGGTGGACGAGCTCGCCGACCTCGCCGGGCTCGCAGACACGTCCGTCGGAGTCCACGAGGAAGACCTCCGTCTCGGGGATGGCCTTGCCGATGGAGCCGGGCAGATCGTCGACGCGCTCGGGCGGCAAGTACGTGGAGCGGAAGGCCTCCGTCAGCCCGTACATCAGGTAGATCCGCACGTGCGGCAGGTGCGCGCGATAGCGGCGCAGGAGCTCCACGGGGAACGCGCCGCCCGAGTTGGTGACGTAGCGCAGGTCGGGGAGCTCCATCCTCGCGAGGGGCGAGGTCGGGAGCATGAGCTGCACCCACAATGGGGGCACGCCGGCGAGACCGGTGATGCGCTGCTGCACGAGCGAGCGGCAGATGTCGGCGGGGAAGTGCGAGCGCTGCAGGACGAGGGTCGCCCCGCAGCGCACGGAGCAGAGCATCTGGTTCAGGCCGTAGTCGAAGCCGAACGGCAGCACGCTGAGGATTCGGTCGTTCTCGGAGAGGTCCAAGTAACCGGCCACGATGCGCGCGCCCGCGAGCAAGTTCTCGTGCGAGAGCACGATGCCCTTCGGCCGCCCGGTGGAGCCCGAGGTGTAGAGGATGACGGCCGGCTCGCCGCCGCCCGCGCCGCCACCTTCGCCAACGGGTTCGACGTCTCCGGCACCGCGTAGGCCGTCGACCAGCACCACGTCGATGCCGTGCGGCACGTCGAGCCCGACGCCCGCGAGCTTGCGTGTGTGCGTCACGAGGCACCGGCTCCCGCTGTGGCGGAGGACGTGGTCGAGCTGGCGCGCCTTCAGCCCCTCGTTGGCGGGAACCGCGACTCCGCCCGCGAGCCACACGCCGTAGAGCGACGCCACCGCGTCGGACGTCTTGTCGAGGAAGACCGTGGCGCGGTCTCCGGGTCGGAGCCCGCTCTCCTGGAGCCCGCGCCCGACGGCGGAAGCACGCGCGGCAAGCTCGCCGTAGCGGAGCTCGCGCTCGCCCTCGACGAGCGCGACGCGCTCCGGCGCGAGTTGCGCTCGGTCGGAGAGAGGACTGGCGATCCTCGCTTCGCAGATCGAAGTCATCGGCTCCATCGTAGTGCGCGATTCGCGAGGTCGATCCCGCGGGCGCTCGACGGGCCGGAATGACGAGCCTCGTCGCGGATCGCGCGACTACCGTGAACTAGGTATTCGACGCGGCGCCGACGCGGCTCCTTCGATGGAACCTTGGACGAAACGTTGAAGTCCTCGGAAGCCGTCCGGCTCGATCCGTATTGCGAACATTCGGCTCGTAGCACTAGATCTGCTCCCTCGAGTCGAGTGTGCTAGACACGGGGTCGAGCTCCTCCACGCGGCGGAGTGTCGCAATCCTCGCGCCGAGCACGAGCACGTCCGTCCGCGGAGCTCGCGAAGCCGACATCACCATGCGCCTCGTCTTCCTCGTGCCCGATTTGAACCGGGAAGGACTCGCCAAGCGCGCTGTCGACTTCCTCGGTCGGCGTCCCCGACTGTTCTCGGCCACGCGCTTCCTCCCGCCGATCCGCGACAGGCTCGTGCACCCGCGGCTCCACACTCCGATCGCGTGGGGGGGCACGCTCAATCTCATGCGCCACGCCGCGCTCGCGAGCTCGCTCGGGGTCGAAACGGTGCTCGCGAGCCCGAGCGGCAGGGACACCTACGGTCGCTTCAACATCGTCGACCTGCCGTTCATCCGCTGGAGCAAGCGGCGCGACGACGACGTCGTCGTGGTGCCCGACATCGTCAGCCACTTGGCGGACGAGGTGCGCGGCAGGGTGATCGTCTACCTCCAGGCGCCGCCCTACGTGCGCGCCGACTTCGACCACCGCCATCCGCGCGTGCGGCTGTGGACCGATTCGCCGTTCATGCTGGAGAAGTGCCTCGAGGCTTTCCCGGGCGTGCCCATCGCGATCGTGCCCAACATCGTGGACGACGTGGTGTTCCGCTTCCGGCCCCAGGCCGAGCGCGAACGCGGCCTCGTGTTCGCTTTCCCGCGCAAGGGGCCCGAGTTCATCGAGGCCACGCGCGAGCGCTACGCGGAGAGCGGCGGGACGTTCTGGCGCTTCGAGCTCGTCGACGGGCTGTCGCTCCTCGAGCTCGCGCGCGAGATGGAGCGCCCACAGGCCTTCCTCGCCTCGGCCGACGTCGAGGGCTGCGCCCTGCCGCCGCAGGAGTGCATGGCCGCGGGCATCGTGGTCGTCGGCAAGTCGGCGCGCGGCGCCAACTTCGCCATGAAGCACCGCTCCATGGCGATGGTCGCGGAGACGCCGGAGGACGCGGCGGCGTGCCTGCGCGACCTCGAGGACACAGAGCTCCGCGAGCGCATCGCGCGGACGGCGCACGACTTCATCGCGCGCTACTTCCCCCCGAACGAGCCGACGGCGTTCTGGCGCGGGATCCTGAGCGAGCTGGATCGAACGTGACCTTGCAGGAGAGCCGCCCGAGGGTCCTCGTGGTCGCCGAGCACGCCTCGGCGCGCTTCGGCGGCGAGCCGGCCCTCCCGCTCCACTACTTTCGCGTGCTGCTCGCGCGCGGGGCGCCGGTGTGGATGATCGTCCACGAGCGCACGCGCGAGGAGCTGACGGCCGCGTTCCCCAATGAGGTCGATGGGGTCGAGCGCATCCACTTCGTCCGCGACACGGGCCTCCACCGGCTGTTGTGGCGGGTCGCGCTGGTCCTGCCCGAGCGCTTGCGACTCGTGACCGTCGGCTTCTCCTTGCGCGTGCTCACGCAGCTCTCGGCGAGGCGCATCGCACGGCGCCTCGTGCGCGAGCACGCGATCGACGTCGTGCACCAGCCGATCCCCGTGTCGCCGCGCGAGCCGAGCCTGCTCTTCGATCTCGGTGCGCCGCTCGTCATCGGGCCCATGAACGGAGCCATGACCTACCCCGCCGCGTTCCGGCGGATGGAGAGCGGGGCGACTCGGGCCGCCGTGGGCGTCGCGCGCGGCGCATCCGAGCTGATGAACAGGCTCTTCCCGGGCAAGCGCCGCGCGCGAACGCTCCTCGTCGCCAACGAGCGCACGCGACGCGCGCTCCCACGCGGGCTGCGCGGGCGCGTCGTGGAGCTCGCCGAGAACGGCGTCGACCTGTCGGTCTGGGGGCCGGCGGGATCGCGCGACCACTCCGAGCTCACGACGTTCGTGTTCCTCGGTCGGCTGGTCGCCTTGAAGGCGCTCGACGTCGTCATCGAAGCGCTCGCGCGCGTCCCGAGGAGCGCGTCGGCGCGCTTGGAGGTCATCGGAGACGGCCCCATGCGAGCGGAGTGGGAAGCGTTGGCGACTCGATTGGGGGTTTGGGATCGCGTGCAGTTCTCGGGCTGGCTGCCGCAGGAGCGCGCCGCCGAGCGCCTGCGCGCGGCCCACGGGCTCGTCCTGCCGAGTCTCCACGAGTGCGGCGGAGCCGTGGTGCTCGAAGCCATGGCGTGCGGCCTGCCCGTGGTGGCGACGGCCTGGGGTGGGCCCGCGGACTACCTCGACGAGGACTGCGGCATCCTCGTGCCGCCGACTTCCCGCGAGGCGCTCGTGGGCGGCTTCGCCGAAGCGCTGGAGCGGCTGGCGACTCGAGGCGAGGAGCGGCGCAGGCTCGGAGAGAACGGACGGCGCCGCGTCGTCGAGCAGTTCGACTGGGAGAAGAAGGTCGACAGGATGCTCGAGGTCTACGCGGAAGCGATCGCGCGCGACGGCGATGGGCGCTGAGCGGCAGTCCTCGCCACTCGGCGTCTCGCCGCCCGGTTCACCCGGCGAAGCTGCGCGAAGGACTCTTCGGGTCGCACAGCAAGCTCCGCGCGAGGGTCACGGGCGCGAGCGATCGCAGCAGGATCGCAACTCCCACGAAGATGAACAGCGGGAGCAAGGCGAGGAGCAAGAGCGACGACACGAGGAAGTCCATGGACCGCTTCCACAGGGGCATCGGGACGGCGAGCTCGGCCCACAGGTCGTCCAACGACCCAGTCCCCCGCACGCGGTCGCGCTCCACTCCGTACCTCAGGTTGTGCCGCAGCCACTCCCGGGACGGGACGTAGCCGGCTTCACGGATGGCGCTGTCTCGGTGTAGACGCATGATTCACTCTCCGTTCGAGCATGGGACGACCTCGAAGCGCTCCCAATCGCTGGAACTACTCGTTCTCGTGAGCCCTTCTGAGTAGTGCGGTCGCTGCGGCGAGCGCGAACGCGCGGGTGGGAGCTCGCTCGATCGGGGAGCGCTGGGCGCTGGCCACGGCGAGCTGCGTGGCCAGCGCGATGAGAGCGCGCTCTCTAGCGCTTCGGACCACCCGCGGGGTGTCCACCCGACTTCGTATCCCTCGGATTGCTCGAAGGCTGCTTCTCCGTTCGCTCGGAGCTCGGCGCGTCGACTTCCTCCTCGTCCACTTCCTCTTCGTCGTCGTCGGAGTCGTCACCCTTCGACATGGTGCTGGCTCCGTGCTGGCGCTTCAGCTTCTCTGCTTCTTCCTTGCGCGCGTCGGCGGGCGAGCGAGGAGCGCCCCCGGCTTGCTTCGGATCCTTGGATTCGGCCGGGCGGTTGCGCGTGACGTCACCGCGCTGGCTGCTCGACGATCCCGTACTCGACTTGGTGGAATCGGGGCCCGACACCGTTCCGCTTCTAGGGCCGGACGCTTGACGTTTGGTCTGATCGTTCCTGTCGAAGGGTTGATTGCTGGTCATGACTTCGTGTGGCTTTCTGGATCCTGATGTGTTTGGCGAAGGGTGATGCGTGACTCGTCGACTCGCTTCGAGTCACGGTGCACCCTGCACGAGGGAGAGAATCGGGTAACAACGCTGCACCGGCTCCGTGCACGCGAGAGATCGACGCACTCTCGCGCTCAGGACACCGATCACGTGCACGAGGTCAATACGCGCCACGGCCGGTCAGGACGGCGGGCAGCGTCATCGCGAGCAGCCGCAGGTCGAGCCAGAAGCTCTGTTCGGCGATGTAGCGCATGTCCAGGCGAACCCAGTCCTCGAAGTCGATGTTGTTGCGCCCGCTCACCTGCCAGAAGCAAGTGATACCGCCCGTCACGTTCAAGCGGCGCATCTGCCAGCGATCGTATTTCGCCACCTCGTCGAGCGTCGGAGACCGCGGGCCCACCAGAGAGATGTCGCCCTTGAGGACGTTCCAGATCTGCGGGAGCTCGTCGATGCTGAAGCGCCGCAGGAAGCGCCCCACGCGCGTCACGCGTGGGTCGTCGCGGATCTTGAAGACCGGTCCAGCCTGCTCGTTCTGCGCCGCGAGCTCCGCCCGCCGCGCCTCGGCGTCCACGGACATCGAGCGGAACTTGTAGAAAGCGAAGGGACGCGCCCCACGGCCGGCGCGCTGCTGCTTGAAGATCACGGGTCCCGGCGAGTCGAGCTTGATGGCGATGGCCACGCAGACGAACAGGGGGAACAACGCGATCAGGAGCAGCGAGGAGACCACGACGTCCATCGAGCGCTTCCACAGCGGCATCGGGATGGAGAGCTCGGCCCAGAGGTCCTTGAGCGGCCAGCGCGCGAGGCTCCGTGCGGCGATGGAGCGGATCGCTCCGGAAGCGCGGAACGCGGCGCCGGACGTCGTGCGAGCCCTGCGGCCGTTCTTCCTTGCATGAGTCGCCTTCGAGGGCGCGTTCTCGCGCACTCGGCCGTTGCGCTTGCCTTCCCCACGCTCGACGGGCACTGGCGCAGGAGACACGGGCCGGGCCGAGCGCCCGTTCACCGCCGTAGTGCCACTCGCGCGCGTCTTCGCGTGACCGTTCGTGCTCGAGCCGCCGTCGCCGCGACGGTTGTTGCCCCTGTTCGCGGTCCAATTGGGACGCGGCGTGTCATCCCCGCCATCGGACGCACTGTCCCCGTCCACCGCCGGATAGACGAAGATCGCGCGCTCGACCTGGATCTCGAGCGCCGCCACGGCGCGATCCACCCAAGCCGCGACGACGTTGGCGCCGGCGAGCGACGTGTCCGTCAAGAGCACGCCGAGCCGCTCGTCGTCCAGTCGTCCGATGAGGTCCGTCGAGCGCAGCCGACCGTACAACTGTCGCGCGAGCCGATCGAGTTCCGCGGGGTCTCCCTCCGGGAGCTCCAGGACCATCAGGCTGAACCGCCGTCCACCTCGATCGGCGAGGTGGCGCTCGCGCTCGAGGTAGCAGTCGAACTCGACCTCGGACAGCACGTCCGCGGTCGAGACCAACGTGTGCTTCGAGACGACACGCGGGGCTGGCTCGTCCCAGAACCGGCGGAGCACGCGGTCGCGGAAGGGCCCGTCGAAGTCGCTCGAATCCGCCCCCAAGGGCTGACGGAGCCGCTTCCAGGACGGAACGAAGGAGGTCTCTTGGATGGTCATGTCTCGGTGTGGTGCGCTCGCTGTCGCATCCGTACATCGAAGTTAGACCTGCAATCGAGTGCCCCCAAGTCACTGGAACTACGTGTTCCGCTGCACCGTTTTGAGTATTGAGCGGAACGAGAACCGCGTCGAACGCGTTCTCCTTTGCACAATCGGCTACACGCGATTCGCGCTCGCGGAAGCGCCGCGATTGCAGCGCACGGCGCACGCACGAAACATCACTCGTGCGAAGCGGTGCTCGACCCGTTCGAGCGTGCGCGCGCGCCGAGGAAGAGCTGCGCCATCGAGCGAGCCTGCGCGGATGAGTCGTGCGACGCTGCGACTCGTTCCGCGCCGCGCTGCCCCATGGCGTCGAGCTCCTCCGTCGGGCGCGCGAGCGCGTCGCGCATCGCGTCGGCCAGGGCCCGCTCGGAGCCCGGCGGCACGATCCAACCCGAGACGCCCGCCTCGACGAGCTCGCTGATCCCGCCCACGGCCGTGCAGATCACGGGCCTGCGGAGCGCGAGGGCCTCCATGATCACGACCGGCAGTCCCTCGGAGAAGCTCGGCAAGACCAACGCGCGCGACTCGAGGATGCCCTCGCGCACCAGGGCTCCGCCCTTCCAGCCCTCGAAGTGCACGCGATCGGCGATGCCGAGGTCGCGCGCGAGCCCCTCGAGCCCAGCGCGCTCGTCGCCGTCGCCGAGCAGGGAGAGCTCGAAGTCCACTCCCTCCTCCGCGAGCAGCCGCGTGGCGTGCAACAGCACGGCGATGCCCTTCTCCTGGCTCAGTCGCGCGACACAGGTCAGGCGCCGCGCGCTCGGCACAGGCTGCGCGTCGGCCGCCAGGAACTGCCCGTCGACTCCGCAGCGGACGACGTGGATCTTGCCTTCGTGGCCGGGCGAGGTCCGGAGCAAGAGTCGCTGGCGCCCGTCCTCGCAGACCGCGACGGCGAACGCCGCCGCGCTGATCTTGCGCGTGAGGGAGAGCACGGCTCGCGAGCCGAGATCCGCCGTCCCGTGCGCCGTGAAGCTGAAGGGCGGACCTCCGAGCTCGCGGCACAAGAGCGCGACGTCCGCGGCATTCGTGGCGAAGTGCGCGTGGACGTGCTCGGCGCCCGAGCGCTCGAGCCACCGCAACAGCACGCACGCCTCCGCCAGGTACGCGAGGTGGCGCAAGAGCCCGCGCGGCGACTTCCAGCCCATGGCGAGCGCCGTGCGCAGCGCCGACAGCGTGCGCAGGGGGCGCCTGGCCGTGACGGCCAGGGCTCCGGGCAAGAGGCCCAGCGCTCCGCGGCGCAGGAGCACGCGCGTGCGCGCTTGCTCGTCCCGATCGCGCTCGTCGACGAGCCCAGCGGCCGGCCGCACCGAGATCCGATCGACCTCCAATCCGGCCTCCTCGAGCCCCGCGATCTCACGCCGGATGAACGTGTGGCTGGTCTTGGGATACTGTCCCGTGAGGTAAGCGATCTTCACGTTGCGCTCGGCCGGCACGTCTCAGCGGTGGGCGTAGAGACGACACAGTTCTCGACGGAAAGCAGTCGGGTCGAAGCGCCGCGAAGTGTTCGTGACGCGGTCCGCGACCACGTCCACGCGCGGGATGCGGAAGGGATCGTCGCCGTGGCGATGGACGCCGCCGCGTGTCGTGCACGCGTACAGATGGCCGGCCCGGTCGACGGCGGCGGCGACGCGCTCGTCCCAGTCTCCGTTCGGATAGCAGAATCCCGCGACGCCCGTCCCGAGCCACGCGGCGAGAGTCGTTCGCGAGGCCTCGACCTCGCCCTCTAGCCCCGCGTCGTCGAGGGCGGTCAGCACCGCGTGCGTCACGGTGTGCGACCCCAACTCGTGTCCGTTCCGGTCGAGATCGACGACCTCCGCGATGCTCAGCGCCTCGAAGCCCTCCACGGGCGGCGACCCTCCGAGGGCGCTTCCGAGCTCGGCGAGGATCGCGAGGCGTTCCCGGACCGGACAGCTCTTGAGCGATGCCGCCCAGGTCGCGGCGCTCGAGCCGGGCGGGGGAAGGTCGAGGTCGACGCCACGGACTTCGCGGACGATCTCGCGCCGCGCCGCTTCGTCGACCTCGGTGAAGAGCAGGACCGCTTCGTCGAACCACAGGAGCGAGCGGGAGCCGACGAAGCCCGTGGTCACGAAGAAGGTGCCGCGCATGCCGAACTCATCGAGCAACTCCGCGGCAACGGCCGCATCGCGATAGCCGTCGTCGAAGGTGAGCGCGAAGCGCGGGCGCGCTCCCCGCGAGGGGGACCCGTCCTCCTCGCCCTGCTCCAGGACCTCGGCGAGCCGAACGACGTCGCCTTGTTCCGCGAGCCAGCGCAGTTGCTCGCGGAAGAGGGAGATGGGCATGGCCAGCGACGGAAAGGGATACGCCGCACAGCGCTCGTCGGGGAGCACGCGGTGATAGGTGAGGATCGTGAGTCCGTCGGCGGACGCGCGCTCGCGTCGCGCCAGGATCCCGCACATCCGCGCCATCCGGTCCGCGGTCGAACGCAGTCGTCGTTTGATGGTGTTGGACACGCGATCAGCCCAGCCGGGAGGATACTTGTCGGCGCCACTTCCGATCGGGAGCGTCCACCCCGTGCGAGCCATCCTTGTACTCGATCCAGCGCGGCGTCCGGCCGGAGATCCGGCGCGCGAAGTAAAGCAGCATGCCCCAGGCCTCCGGCCACTTGGCGAGAACGCACGACAACGCGTAGGCGCGTGAGTCGGCCACGCTGCGCCCGGCGCGTCGAGAGCGGCGTCGGATGCGCTCGAACTGGATCACGAGGGCGAGGGCGGGAGCGATCGCCGCGGCTGCGAGCGGGACGAGGCCACCCGCGATCCACGCCCAGACGCACAGCGAGAGCCAGGCGAGCGGGATGCCGATCGCCCAGAACACCGTCGAGAGTGCGCGGCGCAGGCGGCGATGCTCGGAAGCTGGCCCGTACTTGGCGAGCAGCTCGGCGGTGGTGTGACCGGTGCGCAGCGCGCGCCTCCACCATTGGGTCCAGCGCGTCATCGCGGCGTCGTGCACGGTCATCTCGGCGTCGATGCGCACGATCCGGAAGCCCTGCCGCGCGAGGCGCAGGCACAGATCCGGCTCTTCGCCGGCGATCATGGTCGGATCGAAGCCGCCGACTTGTCGGAAGGCGCGCGCGCGTACGAGCGCGTCGCCGCCGCAGGCCCGTGCTTCGCCGATCGGCGTGTCCCACTCGATGTCGCACAACCGGTTGTAGACCGAGGCGTGGGGGAAACGCTCCCTGCGCCGACCGCAGACCACGGCGACGTCGGCGTGCTCGCGCAGGATGCGTTCGGCAGCTTCGATCCATCCGGCGCGAAGCTCGCAGTCTCCATCGAGGAACTGCACGAACTCGGTTTCCGGGCATTGCGCTACGAGGCGCTCGAACCCGGCGTTGCGCGCGCGCGCAGCGGTGAAGGGCTTGGCGGGGTCCAACTCCACCAGGCCGGCGCCTGCCGATCTCGCACGGAGCTGGCTCCCGTCCGTCGATCCCGAGTCGACGTAGACGAGATTCCCGGTGCAGTCGGCCAGAGAAGCGAGACAGTCCTCGAGCCTCTCGCCCTCGTTGCGTCCGATGACGACGACTCCCTGCGCGTGGTTGCGATCTGATGAGTGAACGGAGTGCTCCTTCTAACGACCCTGAAGGTAGGAGCGACTCGAATCGAACGGGCATCGGCACAATCACCGATACCCCGCAGAGAGATCAGGTAGTTCGGGGTTGTCGCCTCCTCAGGCGCGAACGCACTCGCGGAGCAGGGCCCGCAACTCGTCGAGAGCGGCGCGCTTCGCGGCGGCGTCGCGCGGCCCGAGCCGGATCCGCAGACCGAACTCGAGGCCCCACAGGCCGGTCACCGCGCGCAGCCACTGCTCGCCGAGGCGCCCGTAGTGCTTGCGGAAGTACGCCGTGCGATTCCTGATCCAGATCAGGTTGCGGTTGCGGCGGTCGTAGGTCTGCGTCGAGGCTCCGCCGTGGTGCATGACCTCGGCGTCGACGAGGTAGCGGATCCGGCGGCCCCTCCGCGAGAGCCCTCGGCACAAGTCGACGTCGTTGAAGAACAGGCTCAAGGTCGGATCGAGCCCGCCCATCGCGAGGTACTCGTCGCGCCGCATCATGAAGCACGCTCCTGGCGGCTGGGAGACGTCGCGGCTCCGCTCGTGTCCGAAGTCGCCCATGCGCGACCACCACAGGCACCACGACCCGGGCGGGAAGTGGCCCAAGAGCGTCGACTCGAACAGGGGCATGAGGAGGCTCGGGAATCGGCTGCAGGCGCGCTGCACGCTCCCGTCTGGGTTCACGAGCTTCGGAGCGACTGCGGCGTACGTCGGATGGAGGTCGAGGAACTGCGCGAGCTCGTCGAGCGCTCCGGACCGCACCTCCGTGTCGGAGTTCAGGAGGCACAGGTACCGTCCGGTCGCCGCACGCGCTCCCTGGTTGTTGCCCTCCGCATAGAGCCGGTTCTCGGCGTTGCAGAGGAGCCGCACGTCCGGGAACTCGCGCGCCACCATGTCCGGCGATCCATCCTCGCTCGCGTTGTCGACGACGATGATCTCGCGCGGCTTGCACTCCTGGTCGCGCGCGAGCGCCGTCAGGCACGCGCGCAGGAGCTCGCGCGTGTTCCACGACAGGACGACGACGGAGAGGTGGAGCCCGCTCATCCCTTGCGCCTCGCGGAGAGGAGCGACGCGCCGAAGGGCGCCCATGCCGCGCTGACCGCGGCGAAGACGGCGCAGGCCGCGGTAAGGCTCGACCAGCCCTCGCGCATCGCGTGGCTCGCGAGAAGGAAGCCCATTCCGGCCGTCGCGAGCACCCACGACGTGAGCAGGAGGTCCTGCGGCCAGCCCTTCAATCCAGCCCGCGCCGCGGCGAAGGCCGAGACCGCGTACTTGAGGATCTCCGACGCGGCCAGCCCGAGGACGGCGCCGGGGAAGCCTGCGAAGTGGTAGCCGACGGGGATCAGCACGGCCATTCCGACGAGCTTCCCGGCGCTGGAGGCAGCGATCCAATTCGCTTGCCCGCGCGCGAGCAGCGCCGCGCCGTTGGTGGTCTCGAGCATGGAGAACCAACAGCCCAGCGCGAGCAACTGGACGATCCAGCCCGCCTCCACGTAGCGCTCGTCGTAGAGGAGACGGACGGCGACGTCGCCTCCTCCGCACAGACCCGCGCTCATCCAGCCGACGAGGAGCAGGAGCGGACGGCGCACGCGAGCGAAGACCGGGGCCAGGTCCCTGCCCGAATTGTGGACGCGGCTGTAGGCGGGGAACAGGACGCTGTGCCCGATGCGATCGAGCGCCGACTCGGGCATGGTCGCGATCGTCAGGCCGACGTTGTAGACGCCGAGCATGGCCATCGGGACCAGCTTGCCGAAGATGAGCCGGTCCGACTGTCCGGTGAAGAAGGTCAGGACCGTGCTGAAGAAGATCCAGCGCCCGAAGCGGAGGATCCCACGCGCGGCGGTGCGCTCGAGGTGGAAGCGGTTCGAGATGCCGGGCAGGGCCGTGTGGCTGAGCACGAGCTTCACGAGGCTGCTCGTGAGCCCGCCCGCGACCAGCGCCCAGATCGAATGCTCCAGTGCCGCCCATCCGATCATCACGACGAGTCCGACCGTGTAGCTCGCGACTTCGATCGCCGAGATGCGTGCCAGGTCGACGTGCCGATGCATGCTGAACAGACGCGTCGAGTTGAATCCGGCGATCAGCGTCGTCAGGCCCGCCACCGGCAGGATCCACGCCAGCAGGGGATCCTCGTAGACGGCGGCGAAGGGCCACGCGAGGGCGCAGGCGACGATCCACAGCACGCCGCCGCGCAGGGCTTGCAGCGTCCAAGCCGTGTTCAGGAAGGCGGGTTCGTCGCCGCGCGGGTTCTGGACGATGCTCGGACCGATTCCGATGTCGGAGAAGAGCTGCAGGCCCACGAGCAGCCCGCTCACGAGCGCCATGAGGCCGAAGGCCTCGGGGAAGAGCAGGCGCGTGAGGATCAGGTTCCCGACGAGGCGCAGGACGTGACTCCCGCCGTAGGCCGCCATCGACCAGAGCGCTCCGCGCTGCACCAAGACGCGCAGTGATGGCCCGCTCGACTCCTCCACGGCAGGCGGAAGGCCGTCGACCGTCGCGGACATCACACGGACTTCGCGCATTCGATGCATCCTCTCGCACGCCCGGACGGAGTGCACCAGCCCGAGAGCGAGTTCCCCCCCCGGAAAGTAGCACGCTCCGTGCCGAATGCGCGCTGGCCGAATGCGCGCAGGCCGAGCGGCCGTCGACCCACGACTACCTAGCCGCGGCGTCCACAATCGGGGGTTGTGCCGATGTCGCGGTGCCCCGGCGCTTCCTACTGTTCAGAGCAACCGAGGATCGTTCGTGCGCGGTGCCGCGAGCACCGGTGCACGGTCCACCTTCCGAACATGAGCGTCCGTCTCACACCCGCCGTTCTAGAGGAGCTGCGCCGCGCGGAAGTGCGCGCGTCGCCCGCCCTGCGTGTCCTGCGCCGCTTCGGTTCGCCGCTCTTGCTGCTCGCGTTGGTGGCCTGCCGCTCCCCCGGGAAGCCTCTCACGGACCTCGTGGGCGCGATCAACTCGACGCTGGAGTCGAGCGCCGTGACGCTCGGGGTGGGCGACCAGATCGAGGTGAGCTTCCCCTACTCGCCGAGCTGGAACCAGGAGATCGAGATCACCAAGGACGGCAGCGCCGTCTTCCTGGCGATCGGTCGCCTGGTCATCGCCGGGATGACGCCCGACAAACTCAATCAGATCCTGACTGAGGCCTACGCGACGCTCTTCGAGGGCGAGGTCAACGTCGCGGTCAAGGCTCTCGGCGCGCGGAACGTCTACGTGATGGGGGAGGTGCTCGAACCGGGCGAATTCGTGCTCGAGCCCGCCGGCCGCTTGACCCTCGTCGAAGCGTTGGCGCGCGCCGGCGGTCCGCGCAAGGAGAGCGCGAGCCTCGCGACGCTCGTGCTCATCCGCTGGAGCGCCACCACCCAGAAGCAGCTCGCGTGGAAGATCGACGCCCGGCCCGAGCAGTGGACGGGCGCGGTGCCGCTGTACCTGCAGCCCTACGACCTCGTCTTCGTGCCGAACACCCAGGTCGACGACGTCGCGATCTGGGTCGACAACCACATCCGCCGGATGATCCCCTTCCCTTCGCTCTACCCGTACTGATGACCCGCCGTGCGTGAACCGACCCCCGAGAGCCGTGAGGCAGCCATGAACGAAGCCCTGGAGGCGTTCGTTGCTGCCGAGCGGAGTGGCGACCGCCACGAGCCGGACTTGCGCGTCCTGCTCGTGCGCGGAGTGACGCGCTCGTTCGGCTGGTTCTGCCTCCTGGTCGCGCTCGGTGCGGGCGCCGGGATCGTCGTCGGCCTGGTCCGACCCGACACCTTCGTCTCGAAAGCGAAGCTGCTCCTGCGCGTGGGGGCTCGGGAGCAGCTCACCGCCGAATCCATGTTCGGCCTCCAAGAAGGGCAGCGCACTCCCCCGCCCACGGTGGTCGACGAGCTGGAGATGCTCTCCGACGTGAACGTCTTCGAGAGCGTGGCGCGCGAGATCGGTCCGCGCGAGATCCTCCGACCCGCCGATCCGGGGCGCGACGACGGACCGCTCACGCCCTTGCCCGTCCGACTGCTGCACCGGATCCAGGCGGTTGGCATCGACTGGATGACGCCGGAGCACGAATGCACGAGCGAGGACTGCGCGGAATGCCTGCGCTCCGCCACCAAAGTGCTGATCGAGAACACGGACGTCACGAACGAGCCCGGCTCGAACGTGATCCACGTCGCCCACGCTTCGACCTCGCCTGAGAGAGCGCGCGCGGTCGCCGTGGCGCTGACGGATGCATTCATCGAGCGACACAGGGAACAGTTCTCGGTGCAGTCGCTGGTGGAGAAGAACCGGAGCAAGGTCGAGGAGGCCAAACGGGCGCGAGACGCGGCCGACGCGCTCTATCTCCAAGACTTGAACCAGGTCGGGTACATCGACCTCGCAGCGCAGGGACCGGCGCTCCAGGTCGAGATCGGCGAGCTCGAGGGTGAACTGTTCGCGGCGCGGATGCGGCGCGAGGAGATCTCCCGGCAGCGCACGTCGTTGTCGGAACGGTTGACCGGCATCCCGCCGGAGATCGAGGTCCTCCAGCCCCCCGAGATGGTCCCGAACGAGGAGTACGAGACCCAGCTCGATGTCAAGCGCAGCTTGTTGGCGCAGAAGTACAGCGTGCCCCTGGAGATTCGGGCCAAAGAGGAGATCCGGCTGCGCGAGCGCGAGCTGGACGTGATGATCGCGAAGATCGACGAGAAGCTCGCTCAGACGCCGCGGACGGTCGCACACACGTCGAAGATGGGCGCGCGAGCGCCGCTCGCGGTCGCGCAGACGCGGGAGAGACGCGACATCGCCCTGATGCTCCGACTCGACGACCTGGACTTCGAGGACCAGGGCCTGGCCGTACGCGTCGAGCTCCTGGGCGATCGGCTGGCCGAGCGGCGAACCCACGCGGAAGAGGTGCGCAAGAAGGGACTGGTGGCGGCGTTGCGCCGCAAGGATCTGGCCTCGGCCCGCGAAGAGGAAGAGAACCGCTACCAACACCTACTGGAGCGCTTCTCCATGCTCGAGTCGCTGGAGAGCATCGATCTGAACGAGGAAGCCAACCTCAGCGTGTTGCAGATGCCCACGCTGGACCTCGAGAAGGTCGGACCCAAGCGGCTCTCGCTCTTCCTGAAGGGCCTGATCGCCGGACTGCTCGCGGGAGCCGGCTTCGCCGTCCTGCGTCAGGGCTTCGATCGGAAGCTGCGCGACCCGGAAGCATTCGAGCGCTCCCGCGGCCTGCCCATCCTGGGAGTCGTCCCCGAACTCCATTCGCTGCGCGTCCCGTACGAGAGCGCGCCGGGGCTCGGGCGTTCGTCCGCCCGTCACGCCGGGAGGTGGAACTGACCATGGCCGCCCCGACCTTGCGAATGCTCGAGGAGCTGCCGGGGATCGCCGACATCGTCTGGGGCACTTGCGCGCGCTTCGACGGTTGGCCCGATCCGGTGCGGTTGATGGTCGTTTCCGCCGAGCCGCGCGCCGGCACCTCCGTGATGGCCGCAGCGACGGCCATGGGTCTCGTCCGGCACCTGCGCGTGCCGGTGTGTCTGGTCGAGGCCAACGTCGCGCGTCCCGCCATCTCGCGCTATCTCGGCCTCGCTGCGGCGGGCCTGAGCGACGTCTTGGATGGACGCGCGGAGCTGGACGACTGCGTCCAGGAGTCGCGCGATTGTCCGAACCTGCACGTGCTCCCCGCCGGTACGGCTCGAGCTCCGGTGGCCGGCGAGTTCACGACCGAGAAGATGTGGTCGATCCTGCAGAGTGTCGGCGAACGCTGCCGCTACCTGGTCATCGACGCTCCGCCGGTGTTGGATCACATCGAGTCGCGTCTCTTGCTGCAGCAGGTCGACGGCGCGCTGCTGGTCGTGCGCGCGCGAAAGACCAGCGTCGAGGACGCGAAGCGTGCTCATCGGATCCTGCTCGAGGCCGGCACCCCGGTGGTCGGCTCGATCTTCAACGCCTATCGGCCGGAGCATTCCTTCCGCCGCGGAGGGCGCGAAAGCCTCCCTTCGCCGGTCACGCCCGCGCGCGAGCGCGAGGACGGTGAGCTCGATCTGCCGAACCTTCCGCTCGAGACTCGACCGGTGTTCGGCGCTCAGATCACGAGCGCTGATCTCGAAACCCTCACCGACGGCTTGGTCCCGAGCGCGAGCGAGCCCATGGCCGTCGCTTCGCCCGCCGGCTCGGAGGAAGCGCATCGCCGCCAAGTCGACCTCCTCGAGCGGCGCATCGCCAAGTTGACCAAGCTCTTGAGGCAGAGCGAAGAGAACCTGCGGCGCATGGCCGCGCTCAAGAACATCGATCCCGGAATCGCCTCGATGTACCGAGGTATCCAAGGACTTTCGCCAGGAGAAGACGCGTGGGCTTTCAAGAAGCAGCTGATGACAAAGATCTTCCAGGCCAATCTAGAACTGAAGAACGCGGTCGCGCGGTCGTCCTAGGCCCTGGTGGACAGCCGGCTCCCGAGCACGGTGGACGCAGCGAACGCGCACAGCCGAGGCAAACAACCATGATCACGGATCCGACCCAACAGCGTGCACGCAAGAGCCCCGAGTCCCGCGCCAAGGTCGCGGACCAGTCCCCGAACGGTAGCGTCCGCGAAGGCGACGGGAGCCAAGGCGTCCTGTACCTCGGCATCGACTTGGGCACGTCCCGTACGTCGGTGTCCGCCTCCAACGGCGTGCGGGAGTCGCTGGCGTCCTACGTCGGTTATCCCAAGGACGTCGTCAGCAAGAAGTTGCTCAAGAAGGAAGTCCTGTTCGGGGACGAAGCCATCGACAAGCGCCTGTCGTTGAATCTCTACCGGCCGCTCGGGGCAGGCGTGATCAAGGGCAGCGACGGCAAGGGTGACGACTCCGTGGCGAACATGCGCGCGGCGCAGGACCTGATCACGGAGATCATCCGCCGCGCGCAACCGCGCAAGGACGAACTCATCTATGCAGTCATCGGAGCGCCGGCGCAGGCCTCGATCAAGAACAAGGAGGCGATCCTCAAAGCGGCGCGCGAATCCGTCGACTCGGTGATGCTGTGCAGCGAGCCCTTCTCCGTCGCCTACGGTCTGGACTGGCTCGAGGACGTCCTCGTGATCGACATCGGCGCCGGCACCACCGACCTGTGCCGCATGCACGGCACGATGCCCGAAGAATCCGACCAGATCACCCTCCACTTCGCGGGCGACTACGTGGACCAACAGCTCATGGAGCTGTTGCAGAAGTCCTGTGCCGGTGCGCAGTTCACGATCCAGATGATCAAGTCCATGAAGGAGAAGTACTCCAACGTCTCCGGGGCCAAGAACGAGGTCGTGGTGCAGCTCCCGGTGAACGGCAAACCCACGCGCTTCGACGTCACGGAAGACATGCGCACGGCTTGCACCTCGATCATCCCGCCCATCGTCGAGGGCCTGGGCAAGCTCATCGCCACCTTCGACCCCGAGTTCCAGGAGCGGCTGAAGAACCGCGTGCTGTTGGCCGGGGGCGGCAGTCAGATCAAAGGACTCGACATGGCGATCGAGGCCGAGATGCACGAGAGTCTCGGGGGCGGGCGCGTGCTGCGCATCGAAGAGCCCGTGTACGGCGGCGCGAACGGCGCGCTCAAGATCGCGCACGACATGCCCGCCGAGTACTGGGAACAGCTCAAGTGACGCTGGTGCGGCGGCGGGTCAGTGCGCGCGGTCCTGCGCCGATCTCGAGCGCAGGCCGCGCACCGCCGAGCGCGTGAACAGCGCGAGGGCGAACGGCAATCCGTCGACGAGGTAACGTCCGGCGAGCCGGCGCGGCTCTTGCACCAGACGGTGCAGCCATTCCAGACCGATTCGCCGCAGCCAGACGGGAGCGCGCTTCACCCTGCCGGCGACGAAGCTGAAGCTGATGCCGACGCCCATCCACCAAGCGGCGGGCAAGCCCGGACGCAGGCGCTCGATCAACGCTTCCTGTTTGGGCACTCCCAGGGCGACGAAAACGATGTCCGGTCGTGCGGCCGCGAGCTCCTCGGCGATCGCCTCCACGCGTTCCGGTTCGTTCTCGAAACCGGGTTCGGGACACAGGGTGCCCGCGATGCGCAGACCTGCGAAGCGGGACGCGAGCTCGAGCGCCGCGGCATCCGCGGTTCCCGGGTCTCCGCCCAACAGGAACAGCGACAGCCCGCGCTCGGCTGCCGCGCGCGAGAGGCTCCAGATCAGATCGGATCCCGCAACACGTCCGGGGAGCGGCGTCTTCTGCAGGCGGCAAGCCCACACCAGGGGCATTCCGTCCGCGAGCGCCAAGTCGGCGCGACCGTAGCGCTCCCGGAGGAGCCGATCACGCCGCATCCTGCGCAGTTGGTCGAGGTTCGGCGTGACGATCCAGCCTCCGCGTCCGGCGTCGAAGGCGGCGAGGACGCGCGCGACGCATTGGAGCTCGTCGAGGGCGTGCAGGCGCACGCCCTCGAGATCGATCTCGGGCGGAGGTTCGGCCGGGAGCGCCATCATCGGGCGACCGCCCGCGCCGTCTCCATCCGTTGCGTCGCGCGCCGCTTGCCGAGGAACAGGGATTCGCGCTGGAAGCGGCGCAGGGCGGCCCGGAAATCCAGGTCGGGATAGCGCGGGACGCGCTTCAGCATGCTCGCGACGTAGCCGAGCCACATCGCGAGACCGCCCGTGAAGAGCGGCGGCCGAACGCTGCGCCGTAGCGCGCTCGCGGTCATGTACAGGAGGCCCGTCCCCATGAACCATTGCCCGGTTCCGTGGCGCCAACGCCCCGTCCACAGTCCTCCCTGGCTGGAGCCCATGGCGCGTAGGTGCAGGAAGCGCAGCTTTGGATCGTCGCTGCTGCGCGCCGACCAGCCGAGCATCCGGCAGCGGTGGCAGTCGATCCCGTCCCACATGACCTGGTGCACGAAACCGCCGATCTCGCGGAAGCACTCGGTGCGGTAGAACTTCGTCATTCCCGCCGACATCTCGTCGCCCACGAGCTCGCCGACGAGTCGGCCGTCCGGCTCCCGAGAGTAGGGCTTGCCGCTGCACGTGCCGAGCCGCGGCTCGAGCTCCATGCGCCGGACCAGCTCCTCGAAGTACGTCGGAGGGAGCTCCAGGTCGAGGTCGAGCTTGCACAGGTAATCGAAGGCGCTCGGGTCGACGGCGTCGTATCCGGCGTAGAAGGCCTCGACGACGCCCGGTCCCACGCTGCGCCGCCCGCGGTCCTCGCGCCGGACGACGCGCAGGTAAGGAAGCTCCTGCGCGTACTCCGCGAGGATCGCTGGCGTCGCGTCCGTGGATCCGTCGTCGACGACGACCCACAGGTCCGGCGGCAACGTTTGCAGCCTCACGCTCTCCAGCGTCCTGCGCATGAACGCCGCCTCGTCTCGACACGGGCTGATGAGTAGGTAACTGGGACGCCCCTTCATTCGCTCTCCGCGGATCTCGTCCGGATCGCCGTGCGATCGCACCCTCCCGGCAATCGGCAGGCCGACACGGACTCTCTCTAACTGTCCGCGAGCGAAATTCCAGACCTCGGCGCGCCTTCACGTCCTCGACGTCGCGGAAAATCGAGCGCGCCGATTGCGTGCCGAGCTCGACTGCGTGCATCCCGCGCTGCGACTACCGATATCCGCCGATTGCCTCGAGCGTCGCCAACGAGCACATTCAAGCTCGTGTATTCGTGCAACAGGACTTCTCGCGGCGCGCGTCGTGGATGTCGTTCGATGAGCCGACTTCCGGCATAGATCAGCAAGAAGGGAGCGCTTGCAGCATGTTCGGTCTGCCCGCTTGGAGCGCCGGCTGGAGGCGCGTGGGGAGGGGAGCGAGCTCTCCGGTCGAGTGACATGCACGCTCCCCGATTCAGTTGCTGGTTGATCGGCGCCGATTCGCTCTTGATGGAGTGCGGCGACGTCCTGCGCCGCGACGGACACGAGATCCGCGGGGTCGTCACGTCGTCGAGCCGCATCGTCGATTGGGCGCACTCGCATCGCATCCCATCGGTCGACTCGGCCGGCGACTTCGGAGCGGAGCTCGCGGTCCAACCCTTCGACTACCTCTTCGCGATCACGCACCTGGCGTTCCTGCCCGACCGGATCCTGCGGCTGCCCGGACGGGTCGCGGTCAACTTCCACGACGGGCCCCTGCCGGACTACGCCGGACTGAATGCTCCCGCCTGGGCGCTCTTGAACGGCGAGACGCGCTACGGAGTCACGTGGCACGTCATCACGCCTGCGATCGACGCAGGAGAGATCCTGAAGCAGAGGTTCTTCGCCGTCTCGCCGGACGAGACGGCCGTGAGCCTGAACACGAAGTGCTTCGAGGCCGGGATCGAATCCTTCGCCGAGTTGGTCGCGGAACTCGCCCACGAGACGCACCAGGGAGTGCCGCAGGATGCTCGTCGCCGGCGCGTCTTCGAGCGCTATCGCCGCCCGCCGGCGGCTTGCGCGATCGATTGGTCGCGGTCCGCGCAGGAGATCGAGGCTCTGGTCCGCGCGCTGGACTTCGGGCGCTACCCGAATCCCCTGGGCGTTCCGAAGATCCACCGCGGAGACGTCGTTCTAGCGGTCACGCGCGCGGCGAGAGTCGACTCGTCGGGGAACGGGATCGGCGCCGCTCGAGTTCCCGGGACCGTGCTCGCGGTCGACGACGAGTCCGTGCTCGTCGCGACCGGGGACGATCCGATCGCCCTGCTCGGCTTCTCGGATCTGCGCGGACGAACGCTGGAGCCGAGCGAAGCCTCGAGACGACTCGATCTCGTCGCCGGAGCAGCGCTCGATTCGCTGACGCCCGAGCGCGCGAAGCGGCTCACGGAACTGGATCAGCGCATCAGTCGGTCGGAGCGCTCCTGGGTGCGACGGCTGTCGGAGCTCGATCCGATCACGCTTCCATTCCCGCTCGATCGCCCGGTCGATGGCGCCCGTGCGCGAACGGCCGAGCTGCGAGTCTCCGTCCCGAACGAGCTGTGCGACCGCTTTCCCGGCCATACGCTCCCCGAAGTGCTGCTCGCTGCGCTGTGCGGCTTCCTGGCGCGCCTCGCCCGTCGCCGCTCCTTCGACCTAGGCTACCGCGATCTCGCCCTGCAGCGGGAAGCCGCGGGATGGGAAGCGTGGATCGCCTCGCGCGTTCCGTTGCGCGTCGAAGTCGATCCGGAGGAGGACCTGACGTTCCTGCTCGAGCGTTCGTCGGCCGAGATTTCCGACGTGCACCGGCGCGGACCTTGGTCGTGGGATGCGATCGCGCGCCATCCCGAGTTGCGCGGCTTGCGCGAGCGCGAGGAGAAGGGGGAGAGTCGAGTGCTCCCCGTGTGCTTCGAGTGCCGGGAGGACTTCGGGGCGTTGGCGCTCCCTCCCGGCGCCGAGTGGATGCTCGAGGTCTCGAGCGCGGGCGAATGCCGCACGGTCTTCGACGCCAGCCGCCTCTCGGCCGTCCACGCGGAATCGATCCAGCGCGGCTTCTCCGAGCTGCTCGCGAGCCTGGCCTCTCATCCCGAGCTCCCGATCGGGGCGCATCCCATCGTCTGCGCGCGCGAGCGGGAGCGGCAGATCGAGGAATGGAATCGCACCGAGCTCCCGCATCGCCGCGATGTTTGCATCCACAGGCTGATCGAGGAGCAGGCGCGGAAGACGCCCCACGCCATCGCCGTCGTGTGCGAGGGGCATTCGCTCACCTACGCGGAGCTCGACACGCGCGCCGATCTCCTCGCCGCCGAGCTCGCGAGTCTGGGCGTGCGGGCCGGGGACCTGATCGGGATCCACGTCGAGCGCTCCTTCGATCTCGTCGTCGCGATGCTCGGCACGCTCAAGGCGGGCGCAGCCTACCTGCCCCTCGATCCGCTCTTCCCGCCCGAGCGGCTCTCCTTCATGGTCGAGGACGCCAAGGTCGGCGTGATCGTGACTCAGGAGGGTCTGGCGAGCTCCCTTCCCCGGCACCGCGCGAAAGTCGTCCGGATCGATTCCGACTGGCCGCGCATCGCCGCGCGCCGCCACGAGCGAGTCTCGGCAGCGGTGGGTCCGACCGACCTCGCCTACGTGATCTACACGTCGGGTTCGACGGGTCGCCCCAAGGGCGTGCTCGTCGAGCACCGCAACGTGGCGAGCTTCTTCGCCGCCATGGACCGGTGCGTCCCGCACGATCCTCCGGGGACATGGCTCGCCTTGACGAGTCTGTCGTTCGACATCTCGGTCCTCGAGCTCCTCTGGACGTTGGCCCGCGGGTTCAAGGTGGTCTTGTCCTCCGGACAAGAGCGCGCGCCGAGCCGCGCGACTCCCGCGACGCGTCGCACCGAGTTCAGCCTGTTCTACTTCTCGAGCGACGAGGGCGACGATCGCGGCGATGTGTACCGGCTGCTGCTCGAGGGCGCGAAGTTCGCCGACGCGAACGGCTTCCGAGCCGTGTGGACGCCCGAGCGCCACTTCCACGCCTTCGGCGGCTCGTTCCCCAACCCGGCAGTGACGAGCGCGGCGATCGCCGCGATCACGCGCCGCGTGGAGATCCGAGCCGGCAGCGTCGTCATGCCCCTGCACCATCCCATTCGCGTCGCCGAGGAGTGGGCCGTCGTCGACAACCTCTCCGGCGGCCGCGTCGCCATCTCCTTCGCGTCGGGCTGGAAGCCGGACGATTTCGTCCTGGCTCCGCGCAATCACGAAGGCGCGAAGGACGTGATGTTCCGCGAGCTCGAAGTCGTGCGGCGCCTGTGGCGCGGCGAGAGCGTGGCCTTCCCCGGACCCGACGGAACGGCGGTGGAGGTCCGGACGCTCCCGCGCCCCGTGCAGCCCGAGTTGCCGGTCTGGATCACGTCCGCCGGCAACGTCGAGACCTACACGGCCGCGGGCAGGATCGGGGCCAACGTGCTGACGCACCTGCTCGGTCAGTCGGTGGAAGTGCTCGCGCGGAAGATCGAGGCCTACCGCGAGGCGCGCCGGGAAGCCGGCTTCGACCCGGCCACCGGCGTCGTCACGCTGATGCTGCACACGTTCGTGGGCGAGGACGAGGAGGCGGTGCGGGAGGCCGTGCGGGAGCCGCTCGAGCGCTACCTCGCGAGCTCGCTCTCGCTGCTCAAGGACCACGCCTGGGACTTTCCCGCCTTCAGCCGACCGAACGGCGCCGCGAGCGCGAAGAACGGCGGCGACGTGCTCGCGAACCTGGACCCGGAGGAGCGCGCCGCGCTGCTCGCCCACGCGCGCGAACGCTACTACGAGTCGAGCGGGCTCTTCGGCACGCCCGAGCGCTGCGCCGCGATGGTCGAACGCCTGCAAGCGATCGGCGTGGACGAGATCGCCTGCTTGATCGACTTCGGCGTACCGGCGGACCAGGTCCTCGCGAGTCTCCCGCTGCTCGACCGCGTGCGGAGGCGGGCGCAGGAGCCCGGCGCCACGGACACCGCGCCGCTCGACGTCTCGCTCTCGAGCGAGATCCGCAAGGAGTCGGTGACGCACATCCAGTGCACCCCGTCGATGGTCCGCGTCCTGTGTTCCGACCCGGAGACCAAGCAGGCGTTGCGCGGCGTGGAGCACGTCTTCGTCGGCGGGGAGGCTCTCCCCGTCGATCTCGCTGCCGAACTCGCGGCGGCGACGGGCGGCGCGCTGTCGAACATGTACGGCCCGACGGAGACCACCATCTGGTCCTCCGTGCACCCCCTCGCGGGCGTTCCGCGCGCGGTGACTTCCGGCGACGCTTCCCTCGGCGCGCCGTCGACGGCCGCGTCCGCGGCCGCGTCCAGAATGCAACCGGTGGGCACGGTGCCGATCGGCCGGCCGATCGCCCACACGCGCGTCTACGTCCTCGACGAGGGGTTGCAGCCGCTGCCGATCGGCGCGGCCGGGGAGCTCTTCATCGGCGGCGACGGCGTCGCGCGCGGATACCTACGTCGCCCCGAGCTCGACACCGAGCGGTTCCTGGCGGATCCCTTCACCGCCGCCGCGGGCGCCCGCATGTACCGGACCGGCGACTTGGCGCGCTACCGGGCCGACGGCGTGCTCGAGTTCCTCGGGCGCACCGACCACCAGATCAAGGTGCGCGGGCACCGCATCGAGCCGGGCGAGATCGAGACGCTGCTCGAGCGCGAAGCCGCGGTCGGCGAAGCGGTCGTCGTCGCGCGCGAGGACACCCCGGGTGATCAACGCTTGCTCGCGTACATCGTGCCCCGCGGCACGGCGTGCGACCCCGCGGGGTTGCGCGATCGGCTCAGGGCGGAGCTTCCCGAGTACATGGTGCCGGCGCAGTTCGTCTTCCTGGAGCGGATCCCGCGTACTCCGAACGGGAAGGTCGATCGCAGCGCGCTACCCACGCCCGAGGCGTGGGCGCGGCCGACCGCGCCGCGTGTTCCTCCTTCGAACGATCTCGAGGCGCGACTCGCGGAGCTGTGGCAGGAGACCCTGGGACTCGACCAAGTGGGCGTCGACGACAACTTCTTCGACATCGGCGGGCACTCGCTGCTCGTCGTCCGCATGCATCGCCGGATGGGAGAGCTCTCGACACGACCGGTCTCGCTGACGGATCTCTTCCGTTTCCCGACCATCCGCTCCCTGGCGCGCGCCCTCACCTCCGACGGTCGGCACGACCCGTTGGAGGAAGCGTCGTTGCGCGGCCGACGCCGCAGGACTTCGCTGCAGCGGCTCAGACGGAGCACGGTCGAGGGATGAGGACGGTGGGACGAACACGATGAAGCCCCAGACGCCCAACCCCGCGGAGGCGAACGACGTCGCGATCGTCGGGATCGCGCTGCGTTTTCCCGGTGCGCACGGTGCCGCGGAGTTCTGGTCGAACCTCTGCGCCGGCGTCGAATCGGTGCGACGCTTCAGCGACGCGGAGCTACGCGAGCGCGGAGTTCCCACGCGACTGTTGCGGGATCCGGCCTACGTGAAGTCGAGCTTCGTCCTGGACGGCATGGACCTGTTCGATGCGGAGTTCTTCGGGTTCAGCCCCAAGGATGCCGCGATCCTGGATCCGCAGCACCGCCAGTTCTTCGAATGCGCCTACGAGGCCCTCGAGGACGCCGGGCATCCGCCCGACACGTTCCGGGGTCCGATCGGCGTGTTCGGCGGGTGCGGGATGGACAACTACTTCGCCTTCAACCTGCTCTCGAACCCGGAGCTCGTGGAATCCGTCGGCCTGTTCCTGCTGAGGCACACGGGCAACGACAAGGACTTTTTGACCTCGCGCGTCTCCTATTGCCTCGACCTCACGGGACCGAGCGTCAGCATCCAGACGGCGTGCTCGACCTCGCTCGTCGCCGTGCACTTCGCCTGCCAGAGCCTGCTCGGCGGCGAGTGCGACCTGGCGCTCGCCGGCGGCGTTTCGATCGAGATTCCGCACGGCGTCGGCTACCTGCACCGCGAAGGCGAAATCCTGTCGCGCGACGGGCACTGCCGAGCCTTCGAGCATCGCGCGCAGGGCACCGCTTTCGGCAGCGGCGCGGGCATCGTCGTCCTACGCCGGCTCGAGGACGCGCTGCGGGACGGCGACCGGATCTACGCCGTCGTCAAGGGCTCGGCCGTCAACAACGACGGTTCGGGCAAGGTCGGTTACCTCGCTACGAGCGTCGACGGTCAGGCGGCGGCGGCGGTCGAGGCGCTCGCGATCGCGGACGTGGGAGCGGACACGATCGACTACGTCGAGGCGCACGGGAGCGGAACGGCCATGGGCGACCCGATCGAGGTCGCGGCGCTCACCCGCGCCTTCGGGTCTGGCGCGTCGCGCGGTGCTGCCTGCGGCTTGGGCTCGGTCAAGTCGAACATCGGTCACCTCAACACCGCCGCGGGAGTGGCCAGCCTGATCAAGGCCGCGCTCGCGCTCCATCACGGCGCGATTCCGCCCGCGCCGAACTTCGAGGCCAAGAACCCCGCCATCGACTTCGACGCGACGCCCTTCCGGGTCGTGCAGGAGCTGGAGCCGTGGCCGCGCGGCGAGCGGTTGCGCCGTGCAAGCGTGAACTCGTTGGGCGTCGGCGGCACCAATGCGCACGTCGTGCTCGAGGAGTCGCCCGCGTCCGAGCCGTCGTCGCCGCCTCGTCGCGAGGCGCAGGTGCTGTGCCTCTCGGCGCGGACGCAACGCGCGCTCGACGCTTCCTCGCGACGCCTCGCGGCCCACTTGCGCGCGAATCCCGAAGGGGAGCTGGCCGACGTCGCCTTCACGCTCCTCGCCGGACGCCGCGCATTCGAGCACCGGCGGGTCCTCACCTGCGGCGATCGGACGGAGGCTGCCCTTCTGCTCGAGTCCCAGGATCCCGGTCGCGTGTTCACGCACGCCGCCGGCTCCGCGCCCGCCTCGGTCGTCTTCCTGTTGCCCGGCGGCGGCGCGCAGCACGTGCGCATGGCGCGCGACCTGTACGAGTCGGAGCCCGCGTTCCGGGAGCAGGTCGATCGAGGCATCGACGAGTTCAGGCAGCGCACCGGCCGCGACCTGCGGCCGATCTGGATCGATCCGGTGGATCTCCCCGCCGCGGCGCTGGAGCTCGAGCGCCCGTCCCTCCAGCTCCCCGCGATCTTCATCCTCGAGCACGCGCTCGCGCACCTGTGGACGTCGTTGGGCGTGCGCGCCGATGCGCTGATCGGACACAGCATGGGCGAGAACACGGCGGCCTGTCTTGCCGGTGTGTTTTCGTTCGAGGACGCCCTCGGGCTGATCGCCCTGCGCGGCGAGCTGTTCGAAGAACTCCCGCGCGGCGGCATGTCGAGCGTTCCGCTCGCGGAAGACGCTCTCGCTCCCTGGCTCGGCCAGGACCTCGATCTCGCGGCGGTCAACGGTCCCGAGAGCTCCGTCGTGTCCGGGCCGATCGCGGCGCTCGAGGACCTCGAGCGGCGGCTCGCCGAACGCGGTGTCCACGCGCTGCGCATCCCGATCACGACCGCCGCGCACTCGCGCATGGTCGAGCCGATCTTGTCCCGCTTCGCCGAGCACTTGCAGGGCCTACGGTTCCACCCACCGCGCGTCCCCTTCCTCTCCAATTGCACCGGAACCTGGATCACTCCCGAGCAAGCCGTGCAGCCCCAGTACTGGGTGGATCACCTGCGCGGCCCCGTTCGCTTCGCCGAAGGGGCGCGCGCCCTGCTCGGCGATCCGCGGCGCGTCTTCCTCGAGGTCGGACCGGGCAAAGCCCTGTGCTCCCTCGTGCGCCAGCAACCCGAAGGCGACGCCGCGCGCGGCGTGATCGCGACGCTCCGGCACGCCGAGGAGAAGGTGTCCGACACCGCGCACTTCCTGACCGCCTTCGGGCGTCTGTGGGCTTGCGGTGTTCCGGTCGACTCCGGCTTCCCCTGGAGCGGCGAGCGGCGGCAGCGCGTGTCGTTGCCGACCTATCCCTTCGAGAGCCGGCGCCACTGGATCGAACCCGGCGGTGGGGCACAGGTCACGGACGAGAGCGACGCGGAGCCGCGCCGGATCGATCTCCCCACGGAGGGCTTCTATCGCCCGATCTGGAGACCGGCGCCGTCCGAGCCGGCGCCGAAGTCCGCGCGTCCGCTCACGTGGCTCTTGTTCCTGGATTCGGCGGGCGTCGGTGAGCTCCTCGCCGCGCGGCTCGCCGCGCGCGGGGATCGGGTCGTCACCGTCCGGGAGAGCGACGACAACTGCCGGCTCGGGGAGGGCGAGTACGCGCTCGCTCCCGAGCGCGGCCGCGACGGCTACGGCGATCTGGTGCGGGATCTCGTCGCCTCCGGGGCGATGCCGGAACGCATCGTCCATCTGTGGATGCTGACGCCGGACGAGAGCTTCCGTGCGGGGTCGAACTTCTTCCATCGCAACCAAGAGCGCGGCTTCTACAGCCTGTTCTTCCTGGCGCAGGCTCTCGGAGAGGAAGGCGTCGGGGGGTCGCTGCACGTCACCGTCGTCGGGAACGGCATGCAGGCTCTGGACGGCGAGACTCTGCTGCATCCCGACAAGGCGACCGTCCTCGGTCCTTGCAAGGTGATCCCCAAGGAGTTCGCCGGGGTCACTTGCTCGTGCGTCGATCTGCCGTTGCCCGTGTCGAAGGCGCGTGGGAAGAGGCGAGCGTTGCGCCCCGCGCGCCTGGCGCCGCTGGTCGACATCGTGGAGCGCGAGGTGCTCGGCGCACCCCGTTGCTCGGTCGTCGCTCACCGCAAGGACGGGCGTTACGAGCAGGCGTTCGAGCACGTCGCGCTCGAGCCCGCGAAGACCAACGGGCACGCTCCGATCCGGGAGCGCGGCGTGTACCTCGTCACCGGCGGGCTCGGCGGGCTCGGCCTCGCCGTGGCCCTGCACCTCGCTCGGCACGCGCGCGCCAGGATCGTGCTCACGGGGCGCTCGCGACTCCCCGAGCGCGGCGAATGGGACCCCTGGCTCGCCCGTCACGGGCAGAACGACGTGACCAGCCGGCGCATCCGCGCCTTGAAGGAGATCGAGGCCGCGGGCGCGGAGGTCTTCGTGGCGTGCGCCGACGTGACGGACGTCGAGGCGATGCGGGGAGTGCTCGAAGAGACGCGGCGGCGCTTCGGCGCCTTGCACGGGGTCGTGCACGCCGCGGGTCTCTTGCGCGACGCGCCCATCCTCGCGAAGAGCCAGGGGGAGGTGGAGGAGGTCTTCGCTCCCAAGGTTCACGGCACGCTCGTGCTCGACACGCTGCTCAGGGGCGTCGACTTGGACTTCCTGCTCTTGTTCTCGTCCGTCAGCGCCCTCGTCGCTCCCGCCGGCCAGGTGGACTACGTGGCGGCGAGCGCTTTCCTCGACGCCTACGCGCATGCCGCGACGCGAGCGGAGCGCGGCGCGCGCCGATCGGCTCGCCCGCGCACCATCAGCGTGAACTGGGGGATCTGGAGCGAGATCGGGATGGCCGCGGACGCTCTCTCGGCGGCCGAGGCTCCCGCGCCCCCGACCGCGAGCGAGGGAACGACGCAGCATCCGCTGTTCGATTCCCGCGCGGACGATCCGGACGCGCCGCTCGTGCTCCGCGCGCGTTACTCGCCAAAGACGCATTGGATCCTCGACGAGCACCGCACTCGCCGCGGGAGCGCGGTGGTTCCCGGGTCGGCCTATTTGGAGATGGCGCGGGCGGCGCTGGTCGAGGCCGGTGAGGAGCCGGTCTTCGAGGTGCGCGACCTCTTGTTCCTGCGCCCGCTCCACGTCGCCGACGGTGCGTCGAAGGACGTGCAGGTGGAGCTCACGCCGGACGTCGAGGGCTACGCCTTCCGCGTGCGGAGCCGCGCCGGATCCAACGGTGCGCGCGGCGCCGAGCCGTGGGAGACGCACGCCCACGCGCGGTTGCTCCTGCGCGAGCCCGTGCTCCCGGCAAGGGTGCCGCTGGCCGAGATCGAAGCTCGTTGTGCTCCGGCCCGGTCGTCGGGCGGCGCGGACGCGTTGCCCTCGATGCAGGAGGAACTCGTGCGCTTCGGACCCCGCTGGCGGACCTTGCGGGACGTTCGTTTGGGAGCCGGCGAGGCGCTGGCGACGCTCGAGCTCGACGGTGCCTTCGTCGGGGATCTCGAGCACTACGGCCTCCATCCGGCCCTGCTCGACATCGCGACTAGCTTCGGGCTCGAGCTACCCGAGCTGATCCCTGAGTTGATCAATGGAGGGAAGCGGGAGCTGTGGGTCCCGATCTCCTACAAGAGTGTTCGCGTCCGAGCTCCGTTGACCGCGCGCGTACGCAGTTGGGTCAGGAGCCGCGCGTCGAATCGCGCCGACTCGACGGTGCTCCTGTTCGACGTCGTGGTGGTCGGCGAAGACGGTCGCGTGTGCCTCGAGATCGAGCAGTTCGCCATGCGCCGCTTGTCGGGTGAGCTCGAACTCGACCGGAGTCCGGAGCAGGAAGCGTCTCGGTCCCTCGACGAGGGCGAGCGTCCGCCGCACTGGGATCCGGAGACGTCGCGTCCCGTTTCGCACGGTCGGTCGGCACTGCTCTGCAACTTCGAGCGCGGCATCTCGGCCGCCGAAGGGATGGAGGCCATGCACCGCATCCTCGGCACGCCGGGACTCGTGCAGGTCGTGGCGACGTCGCTCGAGCTCGAGGGTCTCTGCCGACAGGCTCGCGCGCTCGCCGCCCTTCCGGGGGTGAAGAGCGTCGACTCTGCGCGACCGGAGGCCGACGAGATCGTCGAGTCGGCGGACGGGATCGAGCGCACGCTGGCCGGATTCTGGCGGGAGTTGCTCGGCGTGCGCTCGGTGGGTTTGCGCGACAGCTTCTTCGACCTCGGCGGCCATTCCCTGATCGCGGTGCGACTCTTCGCGCGGATCAAGAAGACCTACCAGGTCGAGTTCCCGATCTCGATCTTGTTCGAAGCGCCCACGATCGAACGCTGCGCCGAGGCGATCCGACGCGCGACGGGCGCCAAAACGCCCGCACAGACGCTCCGCGCGAAGCTGCGCGAGCCGCGCTATGTGCACCTCGTTCCGATGCACCCCGGCCAAGGCGGAGGCAAGACGCCCTTCTTCCTCGTGGCGGGGATGTTCGGCAACGTGCTCAACCTACGGCACCTCGCTCACCTGCTCGGCAACGAGCGCCGCTTCTTCGGGTTGCAGGCGCTCGGGCTCTATGGCGCGCACATGTTGCACGAGACCTTCGAGGAGATGGCGTCCGACTACCTGGTCGAGCTGCGCCGCGCCCAACCCTCCGGCCCCTATCTGCTCGGTGGGTTCTCGGGGGGAGGCATCACGGCCTACGAGATGGCGCTCCAGCTCCGCGCAGCCGGCGAAGAGGTCGCGCTCCTCGCCATGCTCGACACTTCGCTGCCGCGTGCGCCCCTGCTCACGCCGAGCGAGCGGGCGCAGATCCACTGGGAGCGCATCCGACGACGTGGGCCGGCCTACGTCGTCGAGTGGGCGCTCGGCAAGCTGCGCTTCGAAGCCGCGCGGATCCGCAAGCGCAGGGAGGCGAAGGCCGGCGTCCCCCTGGCGGCCGAATTCCGCTCCGAGGAAGTTGGAGCGGCGTTCCTGCGCGCCCTGGAACGCTACCGAGTGCGGCCCTATCCCGGCACGGTCACGCTCTTTCGACCCAAGCTCGAGCAAGCCCACGTGCTCGGTCCGGGACGGGTGACGAACTCGCGGCGCGAGTTCGTCTTCCACGACAACGGTTGGGGACCCCACGTCGAGCGGGTCGACGTCCACGAGGTGCCCGGGGACCACGACAGCATGGTGCTCGAGCCCAACGTGCGCGTGTTGGCGAGCAAGCTCGTGAAGTGCATCCAGGACGCAGAGGGTGAACGCAGCCCGCGCGTGAGAGGAGAGCTCGTCGCGAGCCGTTGACCATGCGCTTGGCCGCCACACCGACCGTTCGACCCGGCGCTCGTCCGCGAGCGCGGCACGCCAACGCCCTGGATCGGCGGAGGGCGCGCGCATGAGCTGGACCGTTCCCGTCGCTCTGTTCGGCTTCGTCCCGTTCGTTCTGATCGCCTTCGCGGCGTTCGATCCCCGGCGCGCGGTGCTCCTCACGTACCTGACGGGTTGGATGTTCCTGCCCGTCGCCGGCTACGAGCTCTTCGGGTTCGACTACACGAAGAGCACGGCCGTGCCGGTCGTCGTCTTCCTGGCCATCGCGCTGTTCGACGGCAGGCGTTTGACGAGCTTCGCGCCGCGCCTCCTCGATTTGCCCATGGCCGCGTTCTGTCTCGCGCCGATGGCGTCGTCCCTGAGCAACGAGCTCGGCGTGTACGACGCCCTTTCGGCGGCCGCGTACCAGACGATCACGTGGGGTCTGCCCTATCTGACGGGTCGCCTGTACTTCTCGTCGGCGGAGGGCATGCGGCGACTGGCCGCCGCGTTGCTCGCGGGGGGGCTCTTGTACGCGCCCCTGTGCTTGTGGGAGATCCGGATGAGCCCGCAACTGCACGCCACGCTGTACGGGTTCCATCAACACGATTGGCTGCAGACGTTGCGCTCGGGAGGCTATCGACCGATGGTCTTCATGCACCACGGATTGATGGTGGGGATGTGGATGACCTCGGCCTCGATCGTGGGACTGGCCCTGTGGGCGAGCGGGTCGATGCGGCGGCTGTGGGGAATTCCCCTGTCGATCGCCGTGCCCGTGTTGATCGGCACGACCGTGCTGTGCAAGTCGTTCGGAGCTCTCGTCCTGCTCGTCGGAGGCGCCGTCGTCCTGTTCGCGATGCGATTCCTGCGGACTTCGTTGCCGATGACGCTGCTCTTGTTCGTCGCGCCCACCTACGTCGTGTCCCGCGCATGGGGAGAATGGGCCGGGACGGAGATGGTCGAGGTGGTGAGCGAGGTCAGCAGCGAGCGCGCGTCGTCGCTCGCCTTCCGCTTGGAGGCAGAGGAACGGCTGCGCTCGAAGGCGGCGGAGCAACCCGTCTTCGGCTGGGGAGGGTGGGGGCGCAGTTTCGTGCGCCGTTACGACGATCCCTCGAGCACCGAGCCCGTGACGGTGGACAGTCTCTGGATCATCGTGTTCGGCAAGTACGGGAGCGTCGGGTTGGCCGGCCTCTTGCTCGGATTCCTCGTCCCGGTCCTCGTCCTGTGGCGGCGGAGTCCGCCGCGTCAGTGGGCGCGCTCCTGGGCGGCGTTTCCCTGGGCCCTGGCCACCGTCTTCACTTTGTACGGGATCGACAACCTCGTGAACGCGATGGTGAACCCCGTCTACATGCTGATCGGAGGCGGGCTGTGCGGTGTCGCGCCCGTCTCGGTTCCCAGTCTCCTGCGTGCACGCTTCGCGGGAGCGACGAGGGCCTCGGCCGCGGCGCGTCTCCCATGAGCGCCACGGAAGCATCCGGCGCACGACTCCTCGTCGCCATCGTCAACTATCGCACTCCCGAACTGACGGTCGCGTGCCTTCGTTCGCTCGAGCTCGAGGTGCGGGACCTCGGGACCGTCAGGGTGGTCGTGACGGACAACGCCTCCGGCGACGATTCCCTGGAGCGCATCGGCGGCGCCATCGCCGAGCACGGTTGGGGCGATTGGGCCACGCTCGTGCCGCTCGACCACAACGGTGGGTATTCCTACGGGAACAATGCAGCCATCCTCCCCGCCCTCGAATCGGCCGATTCCGCACCTCCCGACTACGTCCTGCTCCTGAACTCCGACACGGTGGTGCACGCCGGGGCGCTGGGTGCGCTGGTCCGATTCATGGACTCCCACCCCGACGTGGGAATCGCGGGCAGCCGATTGGAGGATGCCGACGGCTCCCATCAGCACTCCACCTACCGCTTCCACTCCGTGTCGAGCGAGCTGGAGTCGGGCCTCAAGCTCGGCTTGGTGACGCGCCTGTTGCGCAACCGCGTCGTCGTCCTACCGCTCGCCGACACGCCTCGACCCATCGATTGGGTGGCCGGCGCCAGCATGATCATCCGCCGCGACGTGTTCGAGGACATCGGCCTGCTCGATCCGGGCTACTTCCTCTACTACGAAGAGGTCGACTTCTGCCTGAACGCGCGGCGCGCCGGTTGGAGCTGCTGGTACGTTCCCGACAGCCGCGTCGTGCACTTCGTGGGTCGCAGCACCGGCATGGATGCGCGCCAACCGGCGCGCCGTCGACCGCGCTACTGGTTCGAGTCGCGGAGCCGGTACTTCGTCAAGAATCACGGCCGGCTGTATGCCGCGTGCGCCGACGCCGCCTGGATCGTCGGGTTCGCGCTGTGGCGCATCCGCCGCATCGTCCAGGGGAAGCCCGACAAGGACCCGCCCCACATGCTGTGGGACTTCGTGTGCACGAGCTTGCGCTCCATACGAACGACGGCGCGGCCGCAGTCGAGCGCGCCGTGTGCCAAGCGCCACGGCGAATTGCCCGACCGCACGCCGCCCTCCGAGCCGAACGCCCGGAGGGCCCTTTCTCAGGGCTTGAAGCCTTCGCGCAGGTAGCGGTTGACCTTGACCGCGCCGTACTCCGACCTCCAGTTCGTCGAGGACTGCTTGCGCGCTTCCGCCAGGAACCCGTCGAGGTTCGAGCTCCCGCCCAGTTGGGCGTGATAGCTATCCACCGACCGCTGGGGCTCGCTGTAGGCGACGTACTGCACCATCGAGGTCGTGTCGCCGACCGAGGCCCACCACGAGTCGATCGTCTGCTTGGCTCCTCCGAAGAACATCCAGGCCGAGTAAGGCAGGAGCACCGAGAAGAAGCGGTTCGACGACGAGTCGAAGCTCCCCGTGCCGTTCCCGTAGTCGCTCAAGAGGACGTCGGTCGTGCTCAGGTTCTGCACGTCGTTGCGCATCAGGACGATGTTCGAGAGCTTTGACGACTCGCCGTGGACGTCGATGCTGCCTCCCCAGTCGTAGAAGACGTTGGCATCGATCTCGAGGTCGTGCACCCCGATGCCCGCTCCGCCGTTGACCCCCGGATCGGCCTCGATCGAGAAGAGCGACGGTTGGCTTCCCTGGGTGTTGTTGGCGATGAGGTTGTGGGCGACGCGGCCCGAGGCGATGTTCGCGAAGGACATCCCCCACCCGCGCGGGTTCTGGGAGTCGATGTCCTTGCCGTCGACGATGACGTTGGCGCGCACGTCGGCCGTGACGCCGCCCGGGTTGGGAGCGTTCCCGCCGCCCATGAGCAACGCGATGCTGTTGCGGACGAAGAGGTTGTTCAGGACCAAGCCGCCGCAGCGCAGTTGCATGCCGTGCGAGGCGCCGTTCGCGATGATGTTGCGGCGCACGACGACGTCCGAGTTGTCGTTGTCGATGTAGATGTTGTGGCTGAAGATGTCGGCGCCGGCGCCGGGGACGGTCTCGCTCCAGCCGTTGTGATCGAAGAGGCAGTCCTCGACGAGCAGGCCGTCGACGCCGGAGGCGTAGAGGCCCTGGGGATGGGGACCCTGTCCGTGGACGGTGTGGGCGTCGACGATCGTGGAGCGGCGGACGGCGAAGGCGTGGTGCCGCACGGGTCCGGCGGAGGAGTAGGC
>CAYPTB010000065.1:0-29166 GCA_964413535.1 uncultured Planctomycetaceae bacterium
CACCGACGAGAAGCCGAGCTACCCCGCTCTCCTGCGCGCGACCTTTGGCGCGAACCGACTCGTTCACACGCGCACCAACAGCCGTCTCGCGCGCGCGACCTGGAACCCGTTGTTCCCGATCAACCACACCGAGGCCATGGCCCGTGACCTGACCGGGCGCCTGCGACGCGAATCGTGGCTCGTGAGCAAGCGCCGACGCTGGCTCGACGTCGCCCTGCACGTGTTCTTGGCCTGGCGCAACTACGTACGGCGCCGCTTCAACCAGGACAGCGCGTCGCCGGCCGAGCTCTTGGGCTTCGCTCGCCGCCGTCTCACTTCCCACGAGCTCCTCTCGTGGCGTCAGGACGGCGGACGTCGGAGCATCCATCCGCTAGCCCGGCGCAGCGAGTCGATCGAGGAGCTCGAGCGCCGCAGCGTGCGCGTCTCTTGAGCTCGCGAGCCATTCGCCGTCTTCAGGAACTCCCATTTTCGTCCACCACAGGGAAGCCAGGCAGTTCTCTTGGATTCAGCGCCGGGGGCTCTAGATTCCAGGCCATGAACGACCTCGCCCGACATCCGAGCCGCGAGCTCGTGGCGCGCGTGCCCAAGGTCCTGCTCCACGAGCACCTCGACGGCGGGCTTCGCCCGGCGACCGTCCTGGAGCTCGCTCGCGAAGCGGGGTACGACGAGCTCCCGAGCGACGAGCCGCGGGCGCTGGCCGACTGGTTCTTCGCCGGCGCCGCCCGCGGCAGCCTCCCGCAGTACCTCGAGGGCTTCCGCCACACGATCGCCGTCATGCAGACGGCCGACGCGCTCGACCGCGTGGCCTACGAGTTCGTCGAGGACATGGCGCGCGAGAACGTGGTCTACGCCGAGGTGCGCTTCGCACCGCACCTGCACACGAAGAAGGGCCTCGGGCTCGACGCCGTGATGCTCGCCGTCCTGGGCGGCCTGCAGCGCGGCGCGCGCGACTTCGACGTCGGCACGGGTCTGATCGTGTGTGCGCTGCGCAACGAGTCGCCCGACTTCTCGAAGCAGCTCGTCGAGCTCGCGTTCGCCTACCGCGAGCAGGGCTGCGTCGGCTTCGACCTGGCGGGCGAGGAGGCCGGGAACCCCGCCAAGGAGCACCTGGTCGCGTTCCAGCTCGCCAAGCTCAAGAACTTCGCGATCACGATCCACGCCGGCGAGAGCTTCGGCCCCGAGAGCATCTGGCAGGCGCTCCAGTACTGCGGCGCGCACCGCATCGGACACGGGACGCGGCTCGTGGAGGACCTCGCGATCTACGAGGGCAAGGTGATCAAGGTCGGGTCGCTCGCCCAGTACGTCCTCGACCACCGCATCCCGCTCGAGATCTGCCTCTCCTCGAACGTGCACACCGGCGCCGTGCGCTCCCTGGACGAGCACCCCTTCGGGCTCTTCCGCGACCTCGGCTTCCGCGTCACGCTCAACACGGACAACCGCTTGATGAGCCGCACGTCGATGACCGCCGAGTACATGATCGCCGTCGAACGCTTCGCGTGCACGCTCGACGACCTCGAGACGATCGCGATCAACGGCATGAAGTCGGCCTTCGTGCACTACGAGCAGCGCTGCCGCGTCATCTACGACCGCCTGAAGGCGGGCTACCGCACGCTGCGCCTGGAACACGGCATCGAGCCGGGACGCGCCTACGGGGAAGCGGGCGAGTGAGCCGGCCGGTCGGCCTGCGCGATCCATTGTCCTTCGCCGGTCGCGTCGAGCTCCACGCGCTCGAGAGCGAGGCGTTGCGCGGGAACGCGCTCGGCGACCCGCACGTGCGCGAGATCCCCGTGTACCTCCCGCCCGGACACGACGCGCCGGGCGCGCGCTTCCCGGTACTCTTCCTGCTCGCGTCGTTCACGTCGCGCGCTCACGCCCACCTCGAGACCCATCCCTGGAAGTTGGGCTCCGTCGTGCGCTACGACCAGATGGTCGCCCGCGGCGAGGCCGCGCCGGCCATCGTCGTCCTCCCCGATTGCTTCACGCGCCTCGGCGGCAGCCAGTACGTGAACTCGAGCGCGGTCGGGAACTACGAGGACTTCGTCGCCGACGAGGTGGTCTCGTTCGTCGAGCGCGCGTTCCCCGGGATGGCGGGCCGGCGCGGCATCGCCGGGACTTCGTCGGGCGGCTTCGGCGCGCTGCACCTCGCCATGCGTCGCCCCGGACTCTTCGCCGCCTGCGCCTCGGTCAGCGGCGACTGCCAGTTCGAGTACTGCTTCGGAGCCGAGCTCCTCTCGGCGCTGCGCGGACTCGTCGCGCACGACATGGATCCCGCGCGCTTCCTGGCGGCGTTCGCCGAGAACCCCGAGCTCTCCGGCGACGCACACGCGGTGATCAACGTGCTGTGCATGTCCGCCTGCTACTCGCCCAACCCCGCCAGCCCGCTCGGCTTCGACCTGCCCATGGATCTCGCGACCGGCGAGCGGCGCGAAGACGTGTGGCGCCGCTGGCTCGCCTTCGACCCCGTTCACGCGTGCGCGGAGCATGGGGACGCCCTGCGCGCCCTCGACTGGCTCTACCTCGAGTGCGGCCTCGCCGATCCCTTCCACCTGCAGTGGGGCCTGCGCGTGCTCGTGGACCGGCTCCGCGCCCTGGGAATTCCCTGCGAGCACGTCGAGCATCCCGGGAGCCACTCCGGGCTCGGCGCGCGCGTGCCCGCAGTCCTCGCGCGCATGGCGCGCGACCTCGCGAGCTGAGCCGAGATCCCTCCAGCACGAACTCCGCCTGCGCCGTTCCTCGCGCGGCCCGTCGCCCGGCAGAATCGCACCCGAGGAAAACCCTTCCGATGACCGCACCGCGACCGCAGCCGTACCTCTTCGTCCTCCCCCGCGTCCTGGGCCTCGCGGCACTCCTGGCGACGAGCGCCGCGCCGCTCGCCCCCGTCGCCCCCGCCCGTTCCGCTGCGCGCCAAGAGCCGTCGCTCGCGATTTCGCCCGAGGCGGGACGCGTGCTCGACCGCGAGGGCACCGCGGCGCGGCGCGCGGCGCTCGCGGAGCGCTGGAGCGCGGTCGAGGCCGGCACGCGGCTCGAGCTCGGCGACTGGCTCGAGGTCGGGAGCCGCGGCGCGAACGCGCTGCGCGTGCGCCTTTCGAGCGGCGCGGAGCTCGTGCTCGGACCGGGGACGCTGGTCGAAGTGCGCGCGCGCGACCGCATCGCGCTCACGCGCGGCGAGCTCGAGGTCACGCCTGCCTCCGGCTCGGCGCTCGACGTCGACGGACCCCGGGGCGCGTCGCTGCGCGTCGCGGAGCGCGCCGTGCTGCGCGCCGCCGACGGCGGGCTCGAGCGGCTCGACCCGGATCCGCGCTGGCTCGCCGGCTACCGCTCGAATGCGTCCACGGAGGCCCTGGGCTCGTTGCTCGCGAACGTCGACGGCCGCAACGTGCCGCTCACGATCGGCTACCACAAGGTGACGGTCGACGTGCGCGACCAGATCGCGCGCACGGTCGTCGAGGAGTCCTTCGAGAACCACACCTCGAGCGTGCTCGAGGGCGTCTTCTACTTCCCGCTGCCGGCCGACGCGTCGATCTCGGGCTTCGGCATGTGGATCGGAGACGAGCTCGTGCAGGGCGAGATCGTCGAGAAGGAGCGCGCGCGCGAGATCTACGAGACGATCCTGCGCGAACGGCGCGATCCGGGATTGCTCGAATGGACCGGCGGCAACGTCTTCAAGGCGCGCATCTTCCCGATCGGCGCCGAGAAACGCGTGCGCATCGCCTACACGCAGGTGCTGCCGAAGGTCGGTGACACCTACGCCTACCGCTACGCGCTCGAGAGCGAGCTTTTGCGCAAGACGCCGCTGCGGCGGCTCGAGATCGCCGTGACGATCGCCTCCACGGAGGCGCTCGCGTCCGTCGCGTGCCCCTCGCACGAGGCGCGCGTCAGCGCGACGGAGCACGCGGCGCTGGTGGAGCTCACGGCGGAGGAGTTCGCGCCGCGCGGCGACTTCGAGCTCTTCGTGACGACCGCTCCGTCGGCGCAGGCCGTGACGCTGGTCCCGCACCTGCGCGCGGGCGACGGCTACTTCATGCTGCTCGTGGACGGACCCCCGGCGCTCGCGCCGACCGAGCGCTCGAACGAGCCGATCGAGCTGCTCGTGCTCGCGGACACGTCCGGCTCGATGTGGGGCACTCCGCGCGCGAACCAGATCGCGTTCGTGGAGACGCTCATCCGGGCCCTATCGCGAGACGACCGCTTCGACCTCGCCACGGTCGACGTCGAGACGCGCTGGGCGTTCGGGGAAGGCCGCGCGAACGACCTCGAGAACCGCGAGCTCGCGCTCGAGTTCCTCGAGGGGCGCGATCCGCTGGGCTGGACGGACCTCGCGACCGCGTTCGCGCAGGCTTGCGAGCGAGCCGGTCCACGCACGCACGTCGTGTACGTCGGCGATGGCGTGCCGACGTCGGGTGCAGCCGATCCGAACGAGCTCGCGACCGAGCTCGCGCGGCTCTACCGCGGCCAGGGGACCTTCCACGCCGTGCAGCCCGGCTCGAGCTCCGAGATGGCCGTGCTGCGCGCGCTCGCGCGCCTGGGCGGCGGTTCCCTGCGCGCGATCGGCGGCGGCGCGGACGCCGCCCAGACGGCCTTCGCGCTGCTCGCGGAGATCGCCGCCCCGCCCGTCGTCGACCTGCGCGTCGACTTCGCGGGACTCCCGGTGGCCGCGGTGTACCCCGAGGTGTTGCCGAACCTCCCCGCCGGCGGCCAGCAGATCGTGCTGGGTCGCTACGACCCGAGCGCGGCCGCGCTCGCGGGTCGCGTGCGCGTGACGGGCACGCACGCGGGCGCGCCGGTCGAGTTCGAGGCCGACGTCGTGCTGCCCTCCGCCGCGGAAGGCGAAGCGGGCAATTCGTTCGTGCCGCGCCTGTGGGCGCGCGGGCGGCTCGACCACCTGCTCGAGCAGGGTTCGTCGAGCGACGTGCGCCAGCGCATCGTGGTGCTGTCGGAGGACTTCCAGATCGCCACGCCCTACACGTCGTTCCTCGTGCTCGAGAGCGACGCCGACCGCGAACGCTTCGGCGTGAAGAAGCGCTTCCGCATGCGCGACGGCGAGGACTTCTTCGCCGAGGGCCGCGCCGACGCGCGCCACGAGCTCGTGCGCGAGCAGATGGAGCTCGCGCAGGGTTGGCGCCGGAACCTGCGCGCGAACGTCCTCCGAGGACTCGACGACATGGGGCGCGACCTCACGAACCTGCTGCGCGCTCCCATTCCCTACTACCGCCAAGATCTCGGGCTCGCCCTCGGCCGTACGGCCGGCTCGAAGTTCGACGAGCGCGACGGCTTCGAGGCCAAGAACGAGGTCGCGCTACGCGATCTCTCCGCGGACGCGGAGGAGCCGCTGGAGCTCGCTGATTCCGAGTTCGAAGCGCCCGACGACGCGTCGGAGCTCCCGCTCGAGGAAGTCGTCGAGGAAACGCTCGAGAGTCCCGCGCCGTCGGTCACACGAATCGAATCCGACGCCGTGAGTGCGAGCCGCGAGCTCTCTTTCTCCAAGAAAGTCACGCGGCAAGGGCTTGCCGGCTGGGAGGAGCGCTACGGCGGGCGGGCGTGGCTCCCCGCCGATCCGTTCGAGGCGCTCTTCCCGAGCGTCGCGCCCCCGCGCTCGGCCGACCCGGATTGGAGCTGGCCGAGCGAGATCGCGGAGTGCCTGGCGCCCCTCGACCGACGCGCGGCGCTGGCCGACTCGGCTCTCTACTGGCGCATCGCGGTCGAGACCACCTGGAGCGACGCGCGCGGGCGCACGGCTGCGACCTCGGGCCGACTCCTCGTCGGACCCGAGCGCTGGGTGAGCGTCGCTCCGCACACGGCGGGCGACGCCTACGCCGTCGACTGGCTCGACGGCGCTCAGCGCGGCGTGCTGATCGAGGGTTGGCGTCTGGGCCGCGAGCGCAGCGCCGTCGCGGAGGACCGCCCGTCCTTCGGCGCGCCCTTCGCGTGGCACTTCGGGGACTCGGTGCGGGGCCTCGCCGGCCGCCCGGCGCGCATCGTCGAACGCAACGCGAGCACCGCGCGGATCGAGTTCGCGACGCCGTGGGACGCGCGCTCGGCGCTCGTGCTCGTGCTCGACCTCGAGCGGAACCTGGTGCTCGAGGTGAATCAGCTCTCCGACGGCGAGCCGCAGAGCGGCGTCGTCTTCGAGGACTTCCGCGCAGTCGGCGGACTGTGGTGGCCGGGAACCCAACGCTCCTGGAGCACCGGCAGCGACGCCGGCTCGCTCGCGCGCGTCGACGTCGAGGTCCTCGCGGCCGAAGCCTTCGCGACGAGCTCCGACCGCGAGCTCGCGCGGCGCGACGACGCGCTACTCCTCCACCAGGAGACGCTCGACGGGCCGGTGCCGCACGAACGCGCGCTCGACCCGCGCGCGGTCGCGGCGGCCAAGCAGGCGCTGCGCGAGGGCCGCGCCGGCCTGGCCGAGCACTGGATCCTCTTGCGCCACTTCGCGCGCACGGCGCGCTTCGAGGCCGCCGCGCCGCACCTCGCGGCGCTCGGCGAGCTCTCCGACGCGCGTGGGCTCGCTCGCATCCGTCTCGTCTTCCTGCGCCAGGACCGCCGCAACGAGGAGCTGCGCCTCGAGCTCGAGCGGCTGGCGGCCGACCTCGCGGCCGAGCCGCGCGACGCCGAGCTGGCCCTCGCACGCGACCTCCTGTCCGAAGCGGGCGTCCTGAACCAGGGCGGCGAGCTCTTGCAGTTGCTCGAGGCGCTGCGCCCCGTCTTCGTGCGCCAGACCGCTCGACCGGACGCGGTCCTCGAGTGGGAGCGCGCCGCGCTGGCGGCGCTCGAACGCTCCAATCGGCCCGAGGAGCACTTCGGGGCGCTCGAGCGCCTCGCGCGCGCGTGGCCCGCCGCGCTCGACCTGCAGACCTCCTTCGCCCAGGCGCTCGCGCGGCGCGGCGAAGTCGACCTCGCGCTCGCGCACCTCGCCGCGGTCGAGAGCGAGAGCGGACCGTGGCAACCGCACGAGCGGACCTTGCTCCGCCACGTCGTCTCCGACTGCCTGTGGGGCGCGTACCGGCTGGACGAGCTCGCCCAAGAACTCGCCGAGTGGGAGCGGGCGGCGCCGGAGCTGCTCGACACCGCTCTCTTCGGGCGGCGTCTCACGACCCTCGTCTACCTGGACCGCGAACGCGAAGCGCGCGAGCTCGAAGAGCGCTGGCTGGCCTATGCGGAACTTGCGGAACTTGCGGAGCTTGCGGAGCTCGCAGAGCGCGCGGCGCCCGACGCCGCGCGTCTGCAGGCGGCCGTGCAGTTCGCCCTCGGCCAAGGCCAGTGGCTCTACCGCCAGCGCATCGAGGAACCCGACGCGCTGCGCTTGGCGCGCACCGCACGCGCCCTGCTCGACCTGGACGACGACTGGATCGCGACCTCGATCCTCTCGCACTGGCAGTTCCGCCGGACGGACGCCGCGCGAGCGCTCGTGCGCGAGCTCTTCGGCGAGCTCGAAGCCGGCGTCCTGGAGCTCCCGGCGCGGCGGCTCGCGAAGTGGATCGGCCTCGTGCACGGCGCGCCGTGGGGCGAGGAGCCCGAGACCGCGGCCGACGCGGCGGCTTGGAACGCACTCTTCGAGCGCGTGTTCGCGCGTTGGAGCGCGGCGCGCGATCCGCTCGAGCGCGATTCCCTGGCGGGCATCCTGCGCGACCACGCGGAGCCCGAGCTGCGCACGCGCTTCCTGCGCCGGGTCCTCGAGCAAGCGGAGGGCGATCTGCCGCGCGCCGCGGCCGCGACCGAGCTCTTCCACGCGCTCCTCGGCTCGCCCTGGTCGCCCGAGACCGAGGCGGAGCTCGCGCGACTGCTCCACGCCGCGCGCAGCGCGGCGGACGCGCGGCCCGAGGCGCTCTCCGCGAACACGGACGCGCGCATCCTGATGCTCCACGACCTCGTGGACTGGATCCTGCGCGCGCGCGCGGACGCGCTCGTCACGGCGCTCCCCGATTACGGGATGCTCTCGCGGCGCGAGCTCCAGACGGCGCGCGCCGACGCCCTGCGCACGGCGCGGGCGGGAGCGCTCGCGTTCGTCACGGCCCTCGCGGACGGCCTCGAGCGCGCGTTGGAGCCGCGCGCGTTATGGGACTGGGCGTCGATCGAGCAAGTCTTCCTGCGCGTCGTGAACGGCGCGGAGCTCGACCTCGCCTGGCGCGACGCGCTCGCGCTCCTCGGGCGCGAGACGGCGCTCTTCGCCTCGGCGCCGGACGAGCCCGCGCTGCGCGACCGGATCCTCGCCGAGCGCGCGATCCGCACGGCTCTGCGACTCCTGCTCACGACCTCCGAGGACGAGCTCGCGGCGCGCACGGCGGCGCTGCGCGCGGAGCTCGAGCGGCTGGTTGAGCTCGAGACGGACTTCCCCGACGGGCGTCGCTCGACGCGCGACCTCTTGATCGCGCTCGATCGCGTGGCCGAGCTCGAGCGCTCGCTCGCCGAGTGGTTCGCGGACGGGAGCGACTTCGAGACGATGTCCTTCGGCCGCGACCTGGCGCACGTCCTCGCCGAGCGCGGCGAGCTCGCGGAAGCCGCGCGTATCCTCGAGGCGATCGGCGCGGCGGACGACCTCGCGCCCGCGGACCTGACGGCCCTCGCGGCGTGGTACACGGCTCTCGATCGCCCCGGGTCGGCGCGCGACGCGAAGTCGCGTTCCTTCGAAGCCATGTCGGAGGACGAGCTCGCGGGAGAGCTCTATCGCGTCTCGGCGCAGTACCAGCGCAGCGGCGAGGGCGTCCCGTCCGAGCTCGATCCCGACGTCCCCGTGCTCGTCGTGGTGCTCCTGCGCAAGGCGCGCGACCCCGTGAACCACTTGACCGCCGTCGGGGACCTGTACGCGGCCACGCAGGACTTCCGCCTGCTCGAGTGCTTGCCGGAAGCCGTGCTCGGCCAGACCGCGCAACGCATCTATCCCCTGCTCGGAAACGTCGGGAATCTCGCGCGGCTCGTCCAGGAGGAAGCCGTCGTCGACCGCCTCGACGCACACACGGCGGCCCTGCATGAGAGCGCAGCCACCGACGTCGACCGGCGCGCGCTGACCTTGATCCGCTTCCAGTTCGCGCTGCGCGCCGCGCGTCAGTCGCACGGCACCGACGAGCACGCGGCGCGCAGCCTGGCCGCACTGCGCGACGCGTTCCGAGGCGATTGGCGGCCGGGCGAGCTCGGCCTCATGGCCGATTTCCTGGCCGACCAGGGGCGGCTGGAGCCCGAGGCCCTGGCGGGGGAGCAACTGCGCCAACTGCGCGAGCTCCGCGCCCTTGCCCGCGCTCCCGACGAGCGTCTGGCGATCGCGGAACGCCTGGCCTGGACCCTGTGGAACCACGCCCGTCACGACGACGCCCTGCTCGCACTCGAGACGGCGCTGAGCGAGCGGCGCAGCCCCGCGGGCGGCCTGCCCCCGAGCGCGAACGAAGCCATCTCCACGCTCTCGAGCTGGCTCGCGGCGCGCGGCAGCTTCGCGCGCGCGGAGGCGCTCTGGACGCGCGAGCTCGCGGCAGAGCGTCCGGAGTCCGAGCGGCTGTGGGTGATCGAGCAGCTCTTCGCGCTCTACCGCGACGCCGTGCTCGCGCGCGCCGAGCTCGCGCTCGGCAGCGGCGCCGAGCTCACCGCGCGCGTCGTCGCAGCCTTCGACCGCGACCTCTCCGTGCGCACGAACGAGCGCCATGCCGCCGCGGTCGTGACGACGCTCCTCGACCTGCTCCGGCGCACGGATCGCGCGGACGCCGAGGCCCGCGCGCGCGCGGGCCGCACGGCCGTCGACTTCGCCTTCGGCTCGCTCCCGCGCGTGCTCGCGCTCTACCAGCACCGCGGCGCGCAAGCGCTGGTCGCCCAGACCGCGGAATGCCTGCGCGAGCTGCGCGGCGCGCGCGCCGCGTTCGAGTTCCTGGTCGCGCGCGCCGAAGGAGAGCCCGTCTGGTTGCGCCTGGCGGGGCAGGACTTCTGGCCGCACCAAGCGTGGCGCTTCGGCATCTACTCGAACGAGGCCGGCGTGCTCGACGCGGCGCTCGACGAACGCGCCCTCGCCATCGTCCTTGGCGAGCTCGGCCGCGACCTCGTCGCGCGGCAATCGCGCAACCGCACGATCTACGACGAGCGCCACGGCACCTTCTGGGTGCGCCACCGCGAGGCGTTCCTGCGCGAGGCGCTGGCTTTCCTCGCGGAGCATCGCGCTTCGCCCTGGGCCGTCGCCTACGCCGCCGAGTACCTCTTCCGCGGCCTGTCGGCGCACGAGGCGGCGATCGACGCGCTCTTTGCCGCTCACGCGCGCGGGATCCTGCACCTCGCAGGCCGCGAGGCGCTCGCGACCTATCTCCAGGAGACGCGGCGCTGGCGCGAGTCCCTGCCGATCGCCGCCGGCCTCGTCGCGGATGGGCCGCTCGACGCGCGCTATCGCGTGATGCTCGTGCGCGCCCACGCCTTCTCCGGTGAGCGCGCCGCCGCCGCGCGCGTCCTGGCCGAGGCCGAGAGCGTCCTGCGCGCGGAGCAAGCGTGGGAGGAAGCGGCGATCGCGACGCTCGCCGCTGGAGCCGTCGAGTGCGAGCTCCACGCCGACGCCGTGCGCCTCTACGCCGAAGCCATCGCGCTACACGTGCGCAGCGCGCCGAACCGCGGAGTCGGCGACGGCGTCCTCTCGGGCTACTACCGCCTGCAGTCGTCCGCGCTCGCGGGTCTCGGGCGCATCGCCGAAGCGGTCGACGCGGCCGCGGGGGCGATCGTCTCCTGGGGCCACGACGTGGGCGCGCGGGCGCAAGAGCTCGATAACCTCGTCCTCGTGCTCGACGCGGCGGCGGATCTCGAGGCGTACGCCACGACGCTCGACCGCGAAGTCGCGGAGAGCGGCCTCGAGAACCCGATCGTGCGCCAGGCGCTGGGCCACGTCTTCCTGCGGCGCGGCGAGCACGAGCGGTCCGTGCGCGAGCTCTCGCTCGCGCTCGCCGCGCGCCCGGACGACCTCGCGACGCACGGACTCCTGCTCGAAGCCTACGACGCCCTGGGGCGCAGGGATCTCGCCGCCCTGGCCCTGCTCGAGCGCGCGCGCGCGGCGGGTCACGACCTCGCGGCGTGGGCCGAGCTCGGCCGGCGGCTGATCGCCCTGGAAGCGCCCGAGCGCGCCGAACGCGCGTTCACGACGCTGGTGGAGGTCTCGGCCAACGAATCGGAGGGCCACGCGCTGCTCGCGGCGATCCGCGAGGAGCAGGGGCGCTTCGACGACGCCGCCGAGCGCTGGCGTCACGTCGTGCGCATCCGGTTGAACGACCCGACCGGATTCCTCGGTCTCGCCCGCGCGCTCCTCTTTGCCGAACGCCCGGCCGAGGCGCGCCCCGTCCTCGAGCACGTGCTCGCGACGAGCTGGCCCGAGCACTTCGGCGACGTGCGCGCGACCGCGCGCTCGCTCCTCGCCCAGTTGGGCGCACGCGGCTAGGGTCCCGAACCAGAAGTTCGCGAGAAGAAGCGCGTCGAATGGGGCTCGAACACTAGAGCGCCGCGCGGATCTGGGCTGCGAGTGTGGCGTGCCGCGTCGGATCGAAGCGCGGCGCGGCGTCCCAGTCGTAGGTGAAGAAGGGCTTCGAGCGCTGCAGCTCGGGCTCGTTCGCGAAGCGCGGCACGACGTGGGCGTGCAGCGCCGGCTCCTGGTTGCCGAGGATCTCGTAGTTGATGCGCAGGGCGCCGGTGGCGCTCAGCACCGCGTCGCCGAGTCGCGCCATGTCGCGCAGGAAGGCGTCGCGAGCGGCGCCGTCGAGGGCGTTCAGGTGCGCGACGACGGGATCGGGATAGAGCAAGCAATAGCCCGCGAGCACCTGCGGATCCCCGAGCACCGCCCAGCCCGACGGCATGCGCGCGACGACGCGCGCGAGCTCGCCGGCCTGCGCCTGCGCGACGAAACGGTGGATGGCGGTGTCGTCGGAAGCCATGGACGCGCGCGCGAGTCTAGGTCGCCCTGATCACGATTCCACGGCGGCCGCGCGCTCGAGACGCACGCGAGCGTGCTCGCGTGGCGACCCGGCGCGCGGCGACCTGAGCTCAGGGATGCAGGACGATCGACGCGGCGTTGGTCGGAACGACCGGTTGCGTGAGCTCGACCCCGTTCGCGGACAGCGCGAAGGCGACGACCGCCCAGTAGTCGGATTCCGGGATCTCGGCGCGGATCTTGGGATCCGGAGGCATGTTCTTGGTCGCGAAGCCGGCCACGTCGAGCGCCGTGTGGAAGGGCATGGTCCGCTTCGTTTCCGGCCGCTTCGAGACGAGGGGCAGCGCGCCCTGGCCCACCAAGGGCGGAGCCTTCTCGGTTCCCTGCCCCGCGTCGCCATGGCAGCGCGCACAGCGTTGGCCGAAGACCTGGCCGCCGCGCGCGATCTGGTTCTTCGCGGCGGCGGACTCCGCAGCGGCGCTCGATCCGCTCCCCGCTCGCTCGTGGTCCTCGTACGACGACGAGCTGCAGGCGAGGGCGAGGCCGATGAGAGCGGAGAAGAGAGCGAGGGTGCGAACGAGGGAGACGCGCATGGGTTCCTCCTGGGATGGGCGATGTCGGGTATGGAAACGAGCGCGAACGCGATCGCCCCCCCGGAGGCGATCTTGGGCCCGACGGTCATCGAATTCAGGCCCCGCTCTCGCTCCCCGTCCTCTCCCTTCGCGCGACTCGTCGTGCGCTCGATCGACGCAGGATCCCCAGATCCACCGAGTCGCCTGCGTGCCGCGGCGAGTCGCGCGGGGTCAGGGGTGGCTCGCCTCGACCACCGTCTTGATGCCGCCGCGCACGAGGAAGTCCCCCACCACCGTCATGCTGCGCGGCGCGAGCAAAAGGACGAGGTCGTCGAGGATCCGATTCGTGACGGCCTCGTGGAAGTGCCCCTCGTCGCGGAACGACCACAGGTAGAGCTTCAGGCTCTTCAGCTCGACGCAGCGCGCGTCGGGGACGTAGCGGATCCTGATCGTCGCGAAGTCGGGCTGCCCGGTCTTCGGACACAGACACGTGAACTCGGGCGCCTCGAAGCGGATCTCGTAGTCGCGCTCCGGCCGCGGATTCGGAAACCACTCGAGCGCGCGGGACGGCTCTGCAGGCATCGTGCGGGAAGGATAGAGAACCGCGCGGTCGCCGTCAGGCGACGTGGGTGATCGCGTCGGGGAGCGCCGCTCACTCTTCGCGCGAGCCGGAACGGCCGATGCGGCGGCCCTGGGCGCGCGCCACGGGCAGGCCGTCGACTCGGTAGTCGAGGTGCCAGGCCACGGGACCGCCGGTCGCGGTCGCGCGCACGAAGGCGAGCACGTGGAGCGCAGCGTCCTCGAACACGAGCGTGCCCGAGGGCTGGACCAGGCCCTCGAGCGCGACGTAGTCGAGGCTCTGGAGGTCGAGCAGCCCGACGCGCCACGAGCCGCGCTCGCCCGCTGCGCGGACCGCGCCCTTCAGCGGCTCCTCGAGGGCGAGCCCGAAGTACCAGTCGCCGTCGACCGTGTCGGGTTGCACGCCCGGGCCGAGGCTCGGGAACTCGTCGCGCAGCTCGGCCTGGCCGAGCGCCGGCGGACCGTTCTCGAACCAGACGCGGCGGACGCGATCGGAGAGGCGCCAGGCCAGGGACGACGAGAGGTCGAACACGGCCTCCGGCGCGGGCGACGCACGCCACCACGCGCCGGTGCACTCCATCGGGAGCTCGAGGGGCGTGCGCGCGCGCCAGTTCACGACCGCTCGGTCACCGAGCGACGAGCCCGACGGAGCGGTGACCCACAACGCGTCCACGTGGAGCGCCTCGAGGTCGAGATCGGGTGAGCGCGTTTCGCGGCGCCACGTGCGCGGTCCGCTGCTCGGCGGGGGAGCGGACAGGAGAACCGACTGGCGCGGCGGACCCACGCGCTCGACGCTCCGGCCGCGCACCGGTGACACGGGGGGTACGGGGAACACGACCAGCAACGAGTCCGCGCACAGCTCTTCGAACTCGCGCTCGCGCATGAGCGCGAGCAGGCCGGGCTCGCTCACCACGCGCGCGCCGACCTCGACGCGCGTCGTCTCGCCCGTGAACGCCGGGTGCAGGAGCGGCTCGAGGTCGCCGTCGAGGGGCACGATCCCGCGCACGGGCTGTCGCGCGTCGACGAGCAGGATCGCCGCGTCGCGCCCGTTGCGCAGGCGCGCCTCGACGAGATCGCGCTGCACCTCCGCGACGTAGCGGCCGGCCAGCGCGTACGGTCGCGCGTTCACGTGGGCCAGGACCGCGAAGCCGAAGAGGAGCACGGCGGGCCGCACGCGCCGGGCGACGCCCGACACCGCGGTGGACGCCACGCCCAGACCGACGCACATGACGGCGACGGCGGCGAAGAGCACACCGGAGGATCCGAGCGCTCCGGGCTGGACGCGCACCTGGGCGCCGCGCGCCAGGGAGAAGCACAGGGCCGCGAGCCAGGCGCAGAAGAGCCAACCCCACAGCCGCGGCGCGGTGCGCGCCGCGACGAGCGCCGGCTGCATGGCGAACAGGAACAGGATGCCCGCGAGCGCGGTGCCGAAGATGCCCGCGCCGTGGGCGCTGGCGGGCAGGACGAGCACGCCGAGCTTCTCCACCGCGAGGAGCGCGAGCTCGGCCGCGGCGCCGGGCGCTTGCAGAGCGGTCCAGGTCGCGACGAATCCCGGCGTGGGCAGGGCGTCCGTCTCGACCATGCGCAGGAACGCGGCGAGGGCGACGGCCCCGCCATAGGTGAAGAGCGTGGTGGTCGCCGTGCGCAGCCGGTCGTAGCGCTTGCGGTAGCGGTGCGCGGACAGGTACTCGGCCGCGGCCAGCACCAGGGGCAGGAACACGGCGAGCTCGCCGGAGAGGCCCGCCAGGAACGCCAGCACGAACGCGCTCGCCGTCAGCCAGACCACGCGGTCCTGGCGCCCGCGCAGGAACAGGGCCGCGGTCCACACGAGGAACAGGATCGCGAGGAGGTCGCTGCGTGCGCCGAGCGAGAACACCAGTCCCGGCGCGAGCGGATGGAGGAAGAACAACGCGGCGGCCGTGCGCGAAGCACCCGCCGTCTGCTCGCTGCCGAGCCAGGGCATGAGCAGGCGGCGCAGGAACCGGTGCAGCCCCATCGCGGCGAGCGCGAGCAGGCACGCGTTCTCGACGCGGTAGCCCCAGGGCGTCGTGCCCTCTGCGTCGAAGAGTCCGCACACGCGGCGCGAGACGGCGAGCGAGAGACCCGACAGCGCCCACCCCGGCTCGCCGACGTCATCGGGCTCGCCCGCGTCATCGAGCTCGCTCGAAGGGCGCGCGTCGCCGTCGATCGCGAACAGGTCGCGGCGCGCGAGCGAGAAGAGGGACGGAGGCGACTCCACGTCCGAGTCGTCGACGCCGCCTGCCCGCAGCAGGATGCCGTGGTCGCGCACCGAGAACGGTGCGCGCACGAGCGGGCCGAAGGCGAGGGCGGCCAGGGCGCCCAACGCCGCGAGGAAGAGCGTCCGCCGGAGCCAAGCGGGCATCGCGATCCGTGCGGGCGAACCCGACCCGCGGGTCAGTCCTCGCTCTCGCGCTCCGCGCGCTCCTCGCTGGCCGACTCCCACGCGTCGAGGAGCCAGTTGGGGAGCTGCTCGCAGCGCTCGACGACGGAACGCGCCGGCGAGTAGGCGACGTGCGGCTCGAGGACCGTGCGCACGATCAAGCGCTCGCCCTGCGCGACGACGGGACACACGAGGTCCGGCGCCGAGCAGATGTCGTCGCGATCCGTGAGGTAGATCGGGAGGAAGTACCCGCGTCCCCCGCCGTGGATCTGACGCACCGCCAACCCGCGGTGCAGCGCCCAGTGCGTCGCGCCGACGATGGCCGCGGAGAGCACCGCCGGAGGAGCTCCGGCCAGGTGCGGAACGCGCACCTTGCGCTCCGGATCGGCGAGGTCGCAGGCCACCAGGATCTCCGCCGAGGGGCGGATCTCGGGCCAGCTCCCGAGCTCCGCCGGCTCGGGCAGCTCGGGGCAGCTCGGGCGCTCGCCCACCCAGTTCAGCACCCACGGATTTTCTTGGGGCGTGCTGTTTTGGACGATGCCGACGTAGATCGGCGCACCCGCGCGCGTCAGGAGACGTCCAGCCGTCAGGACGATCTGATCGCCGTTCCAGACGTAGCGCCCCTGCTCGATCGCGATCCGCAGGTGCACGGCCAGGTACTTCAAGAGGACGAAGTTGTTGACCCCCCACTCCTCCGCGAGGGTCATCTCCTTCATCAGGTTCAGCCGTCCGCTCGGGACGAAGCAGAACCGGAAGAGCGCCTGGATCGAGAGGTGGTCCTCGCCGAAGTCGGCCAAGAGCTCTTCCCGCGTGGCGGGCTTCGTTCGAATGCGCTCATCGACCGCGGGGTCGGCCATCGTCGTCGCGTAGTCCAAAGAGAGTTCCTGAAGAAGGTGACGGGTCGCCGGAGACCTCCGCTCGACCTGCTGTGCCAAAACGTAGGCGGAGTATAGCGCTCGAGACCTGCGAAGGAATGCCCGCGCACGACCCGTGCGAGTTGGGCCCGGCCGGGACATAATCGCGCTCGTGCTGGACACCTTTCGACCGCTGATCGAGGCCGCCAGCGGCGTGGACCTCGGCGACGCCGAGAGCGCCGAGCGCCTGCTCGCGAGCCGCCTGGACCCGCGCGGGAGCGTCGCGTCCGCGCTGAACGCGGAGCTCGCAGAGCTCCTGGCCCAGGGCTCGATCGCGAACCGCGGCGAGCTCCCCGTGCGCTTTGGCCGCGTCGCCAAGGCGACCGAAGCGACGTGCGGCTTCTCCATCGACGTGGTCGTGATGAACGGCGCCGGGCCCGAGCATCGCCATCCGTTGGGCGAGATCGACTACTGCGTGGCGCTGGAGGGCGAGCCCTTCTTCGACGGCCGCCCGCCGGGTTGGGTCGTGTGCCCCCTCGACTCGACCCACGTCCCCACCGTCCGCGGCGGCACGATGCTCGTCGTGTACCTCTTGCCGAACGGCTCGATCGAGTTCGGCGCCTGACGTGCGACCCGTCTCGAACCCCGCCAACCCCTGGCAGAAGCTCTCGGTCGAGTGGCTCGAGGGCCCGCCCGCCGCGGAGCTCGACGTGCGCGAGGAACGGGCGCGCTCGCTGCTCTCGGAGAACGCGAGCCCCGATCTCTCCTTCCGCTTCAGCGTCAACCCCTACCGCGGCTGCACGCACGCCTGCGCCTACTGCTACGCGCGCCCTTCGCACCAGTACCTCGACCTCGGCGCCGGCACGGACTTCGACCGCGTGATTTCCGTGAAGACGAACGCGCCCGAGGTGCTCGCGCGCGAGCTCGCGAAAGCCTCGTGGAAGCGCGAGCAGATCGTCTTCTCGGGCAACACCGACTGCTACCAACCGCTCGAGGCGCGCTACGAGCTCACGCGCCGCTGCCTCGCCGTCTGCCTGCGCTTCGAGACGCCGGTGGCCGTGATCACGAAGGGCGTCCTCGTGCGGCGCGACGTCGATCTCCTGGCGAAGCTCGCCGCCGGTCCGGGCGCCTGCGTGAACGTGAGCATCACCTTCGACGATCCCGACCTCTGCCGCGCGATCGAGCCCGGAACGCCGTCGCCCGCCGAGCGCTTCGAGACGCTGCGCGTCCTTACCGACGCCGGCATCCCGACCGGCGTGGCCTTGGCGCCCGTCATCCCGGGTCTGAACGACAGCGCGATCCCGAAGATCCTCGAGCGCGCCGCCCGGGCCGGCGCGACGAGCGCCTTCATGATCCCGCTGCGCCTGCCCGCCGAGACCCGTCCGGTCTTCGAGGAGCGCCTCGCGCGAGCGCTCCCCCTGCGCGCCTCGAAGGTCCTCTCCGCCGTGCGCGAGATGCGCAACGGCCGCCTGAACGACCCGAACTTCGGCTCGCGCTTCCAGGGCCACGGCCCGCGCTGGGAAGCGCTCGCGCGCATGTTCGAGATCGCCTGCCGGCGCTTGCGCCTGAACGAGGACGACGGCGAGCCCGAGCCCGCGCGCGCCGAGCCGATCCAGCGCACCTTGTTCGAGGAGTGATGCCGCACCGGCGCCCGTGGGGTGCCGCGAGCGCCGGATCACACTCTCGAGGGTCAGGACTTCGCCGTCGCTTGGCGACTCGCGCGCGCCGCACGCGGGTTCCAGATCCGGAGCGGCTCCTTCCCCATCTTCTTGCGCATCCACTGCAGCACCCTCGTGACGCTCTTTCGCCGCAGGATCGCGAGCTCGAGGCGGCGCTTGCCGGGGAAGGAGACGAGCCACAGGCCGACGAGGATCATGATCACGCCCTGGCCGGGCAGCACGAGCATCGCCACGCCCGACAGGAGCACCATCCACCCCACGACGTTGCGCAGGACGACGAGGACGACGTGGAGCGCCGGGTGCCGCAGCTTGCGCGGACGCTCGGACGTCCGGCGGTGCTCGAAGTAGTCGGCGGGCACGGCCGCGACGAGGAACGGCAACCCCACGAGGCTCAGGACGAACATCGCTACGCCCACGATCGACGAGATCCGGATCACGCCGTGCTCGCGCATCCATTCGAAGAGGGCGTCCATCCGGGTTCGTCGCGCTGCGTCGCGGTCGACTATGGAATCCCCGCGACCCTCCATCCAGACCCGGACGCGCCCAAGCCGAGGAAGTCGGGCCGATCCGGCGCATCCTCGTGACACACGATCGGATCGAATACCCAGGATTGCCGACTGGCGATCTCCGCGTTGGGAACAAGCAGGGCCGAGCGGTTACAAGCCGCTCGGCCCGTCGCTTCCGGCGGCGAGGCTCTCACCCGCCGATCCGTTCAGCTCAGGAGAGTTCGAAGGCCTCGGTCGACGGCCGGGGAACCCGGTCGCTCGCGGGAGCCTGTTCGTACGACCAACCGGTCTTGAGGCCGATCACGAAGTACACGAGCGACCCGACGCCGGTGAGGAACAGCGAGTCGCCGACGATGCGCAGCCAGCGCAGCCTCTCGAGCAGCGGCGACTGCAGGAACTCGGCGCTGCGCGCGTACCACAGGCCGGTGTCGACGCTCGCGACGGCCTGCGCGATGCCGATCGGCAGGATCGAGAGGCCGACCATCAGGACGAGGCCCGCGTTCATCGACCAGAAGGCGTACGCGAGCGCTCGGTCCTTCCACGCGAGCGCGGGGGCCAGACGCCGCAGGATCATGAGCACGAGGCCGAGCGAGAGCAGCCCGTACACGCCGAAGAGCGCCGTGTGCGCGTGGACCGGCGTCGTGTTGAGTCCCTGTAGATAATAGAGCGCGATGGGCGGGTTGATCAGGAAGCCGAAGACGCCCGCGCCGACGAGGTTCCAGAACGCGACGCCGACGAAGAACCGGATCGGCCAGCGGTAGCGCTCCATCCAGGTCGCGCGGCCCGGCATGCGCAGCGTCTCGATCGCCTCGCGTCCGATCAGGACGAGCGGCACGACCTCGAGGGCGCTGAACGTCGCCCCGATCGCCGTGACCGAGATCGGCGTGCCGCTGAAGTACAGGTGGTGGAAGGTGCCGGGGATGCCGCCGAACAGGAAGATCGCCGTCGACGCGAGGAACGCGCGGGTCGCGCTCTGCGTCCGGACGAGCCCGAGCCGGCTGAAGAGGAAGGCCAGCACGCCCGTGGCGAACACCTCGAAGAAGCCCTCGACCCACAGGTGCACGACCCACCAGCGCCAGTACTCCGCGACCGAGAGGTGCGAGCGCGCGCCGTAGAAGAGGCCTGCGCCGTAGAGCAAACCGATCGCCACGACCGAAGCTGCGAGCAGGCCGATCAGGCTCCGCTCGGAGTCCTTGCGCCGGAGCGCCGGCCAGATCCCGCGCACCATGAGCACGAGCCACAACAGGAGCCCGACGTAGAGCGCGATCTGCCACGCGCGTCCGAGATCGACGTACTCGTAGCCTTGCTGCCCGAACCAGAACCCGATGTCGAGGCCGAGCATCTGGTGGATCGACAGGTACTCACCCGCCATCGATCCGCCGACGACGAGGAGCAGCGCGCCGAAGAGCACGTTCACTCCCAGGCGTTGATGCTTGGGCTCGCGACCGCCGATCATCGGCGCGAGAAACAGCCCCGCGGCGAGGAAGGCCGTGGCGATCCAGAAGACCGCCGTCTGCAGGTGCCACGTGCGCGTGAGCGCGTACGGCAGGTACTCTCCGATCGGGAACCCGAAGAAGGACTGGCCCTCGATCGTGTAGTGCGCCGTGAGGGCGCCCAGCAGGACCTGCACGGCGAAGAGCGCGATCACGACGACGGCGTACTTGCGGACGGCGCGCATCGAAGGCGTGAGCGCGAACCCGTCGAGCGGATCGCGCCGAGGCATCGCCAGAGGCTCGTCCTCCTTCGCACGGGCGGCGAAGTACCACACGAGCGCGCCGGTGGCGCCGATGAGCAGGACGATCGAGAGGATCGACCACAGGAAGTTGCTCCCCGTCGGCACGTTCCCGACGAGCGGCTCGTGCGGCCAGTTGTTCGTGTACGTGAAGCTCTCGCCCGGGCGGTTCGTGACGCACGCCCAGGAGGTCCAGAAGAAGAACTGGGAGAGCCGTTCCAGCCGCACCGGGTCGCGGATCGGCTGCTCGGACAACGCGTAGTCCTCGCGCAGAGAAGCGAGCGAAGCGTCGCCGCCGAAGAGCCGCGCGTAGTGATCGGCGTTGGACGCGATCGCCCGCGCACGCTCGTCGCTGACGGTCAGGACGCCGCTCGCGGGGTCGAAGGCGTTGGCGCGCAACTCACCCTGTAGACGCCGCTCCAGCCCGGCGCGCGGCTCCGGGTCGAGCTCCGCGTACGCGACCTGGTGCTCGGTCCGGCTCCACGCGTCGAGCAGTGCGAGCGCCTCGCGGTGCAGCCAATCCGCCGACCAATCCGGCGCCTGGTAGGCGCCATGGCCCCAGATCGAGCCGACCTGCTGCCCACCGATGCTCTGCCAGACCTGCTGGCCGTCGAGGATCTGCTCGCGCGTCATGAGCGTCGCGCCCGACGCGCTGACGACGCGCTCGGGGATCGGCGGAGCCTGCCGGTAGACCTCGCGCCCGAAGAAGCCGAGCACGAAGAAGGTGCCGACGACGACGACGCCGAGGATCATCCAGAGCTTCGTTTCGTTCTTCATGGTGGTGGCTCAGCTCCGCAACGCGCGCGGGAACAAGACGTTGTTCTCGAGGTGGATGTGCTGCATCAGCTCCCCGTCGAGCTCGCGGAGCCCGAGGTAGAGCGCGCGCCACGTCCCGCAGGCCTCTTCCGGCGCCGTGAAGTCGAGCGTGAGCTCGCGCAGGCGCGCGAGGTTCCGCCCGTGGTCCTCGTGCTCCTCCTCCATCACCTGGATCGGCATCGAGGCCATCCGGCCGCGGCCGGCGAGGATCAGCGGGAAGAGCACCTGCTCCTCCTTCTGCATGTGCGACTCGAGCTCCTCGCCGATGCGCGCGAGGTGATCGGCGAGGCCGTGCGGGCACGTGCCCTTCTCCGCGTGCACGCCCTCGACCTTGCGCGCCATCTCGAGGAGCCGGGGGAGCTCCGCGCGGTGCGCGGCATGGAAGTGCTCGAGCACGTGCTCGATCAAGTCCGCGATCGGCTGCTCGTCCCAGCGCTCGAAGTCGGCCGCGATCGGCGCCTCGGCTTCCAGCTCGCGCACGAGCGCGTCGACCGCCAGGTTCTTCCGCGCGCACGCCTCGGCGAGACTGACGCGACCATGGCAGCAGAAGTCGAGGTCGTGTCGGTAGAAGACGCGCGACGCTCCGGCGCGGGTGGCGGCGAGCTCGGCGAGGGTGGTCTTCGGCGTGATCGGTTCGGTCGGGCGCAGCATCGGAGGTCTCCGGTCTGGGGTTCGTGTTCCAGGCTCGCCGCGCGTCGCAGGACACCCGGCGTGACCCGACTCCGCGGCTCCCCGTGCTCGCGAGGTCTGCGGAATCCGGTCGAGAGGCTGGAAAGCACCGGCCGTGCCACCTTCGCCGTACGTTGCGGCACAAAGACTTAGGCAACCTGTTGTGCAACACACAGCACTGCCGATAGTGTGGTATCGACAACAACGTTGCGATGAAGACAACACGACCCTCCCTCGACGACCTGCTCCCCATCGCGCTCGACATGACCGCCTCCCTCACGGCGGAGGACCGCTCGAAGCGCCTGGTCGAGGTCGTGCGGCGCGCCCTGCCGTGCGACGCGGTCGCGCTGCTCCGGATGGAAGGCGCGGTGCTCGTCCCGCTCGCCGCTCACGGGCTGTCGGCCGACCTGCTCGGGCGGCGCTTCCTGCGCGCCGAGCATCCGCGCCTCGACATCATCTGCAGCAACGTCGAGCCGACGATCTTCCCGGCCGAGAGCGCGCTGCCCGATCCCTACGACGGACTCGTCGAAGGCGATCCGCACCTGCGCGTGCACGCCTGTCTCGGGTTCCCGCTGCGCATCGAGGACGAGCTCGTCGGCGTGCTGACGCTGGACGCGCTCGAGCCCGGCGCGTTCGACGCCGTCGACAAGCGCTTCCTGACGCACCTCGCAGCGCTGGCCGCGGCCGCGCTGCGCACGAGCGACCTGATCGAGACGCTCGAGAAGCACGCCCAGCACCAAGGCCTCGTCGCGCAGGACCTCGTGCGCGAGGTGCTCGATCGCCGCGGCGGCTTCCTGATCGGCGCGAGCCCGGAGATCGCGAACCTGCGGCGCGAGATCGAGCTCATCGCCGCTTCGGAGTTCCCCGTGCTCGTCACCGGCGAGACCGGCGTCGGCAAGGAGCTCGTGGTGCGCACGCTCCACCTGCAGTCGCGCCGCCCGGACAAGGCGCTCGTGTACGTGAACTGCGCGGCGCTCCCCGAATCGATCGTCGAGAGCGAGCTCTTCGGTCACGCCAAGGGCGCTTTCACGGGAGCTGACCACGCGCGACCGGGCAAGTTCCGCGTCGCCGACGGCGCGACGCTCTTCCTGGACGAGATCGGCGAGCTACCGCTCTTGGTGCAGCCGAAGCTCCTGCGCGTGCTCCAGGAGGGCGAGATCCAGCCCGTCGGCAGCGACCATCCCGCCCACGTCGACGTGCGCATCCTGGCGGCGACGAACCGCGACCTGGAGGCCGAGGTGCGCGCCGGCCGCTTCCGCGCGGACCTGCTGCACCGCTTGGACGTCTGTCGAATCGCGGTCCCGAGCCTGCGCCAGCACAAACAGGACATCCCGCTGCTCGTCGGCTACTTCTCCGATCGCGTTCGCAGGAGACTCGGCACCGGCCCCATCCGCATCCAACCGAGCGCGCAAGCTGCACTCGTCCGCGGCGACTGGCCCGGCAACGTGCGCGAGCTCGAGAACGTCGTCGCGCGCGGCGTCCTGCGCGCCTCGGGGCGCGTCGCGCCCGGCGAGCCCGTCGTCGTGGAGGCCGCGGACCTCGGCTACGGCGCCGACGATCTCGGTCCGGATGCAGAAGCGCGCGCCGAAGGGGCGCGTACGACGCGCTCCAAGGCGGATCCTCGCCCGGCATCCGACGAGCCCGACCCGACCGAGCTCCGCGGCCGAACGCTGCGCAGCGCCCTCGACGACTACCAACGCGCGGTCATCCAGCAAGAGCTCCAGCGCGCGGACGGCAACTGGTCCGCCACCGCTCGTGTACTCGGGATGCACCGCAGCAACCTGCACCACCTCGCGAAGCGTCTCGGCCTGACATGACCCATCGGACGCGCGTCGGATTGCCGCCCCCACTCGGCGAGAGAAGGGACTCGCGACAAGCGGTTGGTCCCTTCCGCGCAGGTGGCGTGGAGATCGATCGCGCGTTCTGCTCGGCAGTTCGCGTGGTTTCGCGACGCGCGTCCTGAGCCGCGGAATCCCGCACTCGTGGTCTGCGTCGGGCTCGCTTTGCTCGAGAGCGGACAGGGCTTCTGTCGTGGACCGCCACCTCACCGTGATTCTTGAAATCCGATGATCATGCCCCGTTCATTCACCACTACGTCGAACACGGGTACCTCGGTATCCCAGGACAGGATCTGCGTGCGGTCCTCAGCGGATAGACGCGGCCCCAGGTAGAGCCCTCGGATCGTGTCTCGGGGCACCTCGACTTTCGGAGGGTCCAAATCGCCGAGCGGCATGATGACGCGCACCTCTTCCTCGATGGCCCATCTTCTCGTCTTCGTCGTCAGAGAGATCCGGAACAACTCACTGACAACCTCGGGCCTGGGCGGATGGTGATCAAAGAAGGCTAGTTCAGGCGGCTCGTCCACGTAGGTCACGGCGAGGGGAATCCAGTCCTTGTTCCCACTCATGATGACGCCCTCCAAGTCGTACGCGACGCAGACGCCAGCTCCCGCTCCTGCGTAGCGCTCCCAGAGGTAGGCGTTGCACTTGGTAGTTGAGAGCGAGAGGACTCCGATCGTCTTGGCATGTGCCTCCTCGATGCTACGGAGTGACTCTGGACTCGCTGCCCGCTTCTGCATCCACCCCTTGGCTTCTCGACGTTTGCCGCGATTGTGCTTTCCAGGGTGCCTCCTTGCGCCTGCCCGGGTCGCGTAAGCGATGGACTGCGCTGGCGTTGCCGGAACGATCGTCGGCCTACAGTCGATGGGATCCTCGAACTCCGTCGGACGCGGGAAGTAGACGACGCCCGACACCAACTGCTCGCGCACATGGTCGAGCCGCCGGACTCCCTTGATCTCTGGACTGTAGTAGCGGAAGAAACTCCACACGTTGCTAGTGTTCCTGTCCTGGTTCGGGCTGTTCCGGGAAGTCTTTGAGTTGACTCGAGCGCTCCGGTGGAGTTCAGCCGGCTACGGGGTTCGAGAGATCGCGGACGGCGAGGGAACACCGAAGAGGTGAGCGCCGAGAGGACGAGTATCCTGAGTCTGGAGTGTCGAGCAACGGTTCGGATGGAACCAGGCCCTGCGCGGCCTCACCGCCTCACCATGAACGTGAAAGAAGCTCTCGCGAAGCTGAAGGCGCTCGGCAACGAATCCGTTCGCGCGCGAAACACCAAGAACGGAGCGGGCAAGAACCAGTACGGCGTCCAGCTCGGTGACATCCGAACCCTGGCGAAGAAGATCAAGGCCGACCACGAACTGGGGCTGGAGCTTTGGGAGACCGAGAACATCGACGGCAGGCTCCTGGCAATCCTCTTGATCGATCCGAAGAGGCTGTCTTCGAAGGAGCTCGACCGAATGGTCCGCTCTGCCACGTTCCCGCAGCTCGCCGACTGGCTCAACGCCTACGTCGTCAAGCAGCACCCCGACAAGGAAGCCCTGCGGGAGAAGTGGATGAAGGCCAAGGACCCCATGGCCGCCCGCGCCGGCTGGAATCTGACCGCCGAACGTGTCGTCAAGCGCCCCGACGGCCTCGACCTCCCTGGACTCTTGGATCGCATCGAGTCCGAGATGGGCACGGCGGCTCCCGAAGCCCAGTGGACGATGAACAGCTGCCTCGCGCAGATCGGCATCCACTCCCCGAGCCATCGCAAACGCGCCCTCGCCATCGGAGAGGCACTGGGAATCTACCGCGACTACCCCGTCTCCAAGGGCTGCACCTCACCCTTCGCCCCCATCTGGATCAACGAGATGGTGAGACGACAAGGCTGAGCCGCATCTAAAACCAAGGCGCTCGCGGTGGAAGGAACCTCGTGGATCCCTTGGTCCTGGTCACGACGATCGTCACCATTTCGGGCCCACGAATTCAGGGTCGCGCTCGGTCCGTGCGCGAAATCGAACTCCCCGTACGGCGGGCCTTCGCGGCCCGCGTCCAGATCCCTCACTAGAGACGAGACTCTTCCATGCAGCTCGAGAACCACGCCTCCATGGTCCGCAAGTCCGCTCCTCCGTTCCGCGCCACCGCCATGGTCCAAGGCGAGTTCCAGGAGCTCTCGAATGCGGACTTCGAGGGCAAGTACCTCGTCCTCTTCTTCTATCCGCTCGACTTCACGTTCGTCTGCCCCACCGAGATCCTCGCCTTCTCCGACCGCGCGAACGAGTTCGAAGCGCTGAACGCCGCGCTCGTCGGCGTTTCGGTCGACAGCCAGTACAGCCACCTGGCGTGGTGGAAGACTCCCCGGAAGGCGGGCGGCATCGCGGGCGTCTCCATACCGCTGATCGCGGACACGAGCCACCGCATCGCGCAGGACTACGGCGTCCTCCTCGAAGAGGGCATCGCCCTGCGCGGACTGTTCGTCATCGACCCCCAAGGCATCGTCCGCCACCAGCTGGTGAACGACTTGCCGATCGGACGCTCCGTCGACGAGACCCTGCGCATCATCCTGGCGCTCCGACACCACGCCGAGCACGGCGAGGTCTGTCCGGCCAACTGGAGCCCGGGCAAGGCGTCCATGCAGGCGGACCCCACGGGCTCGAAGGCGTACTTCGAGCGGACCTGAGCGCCTACTGCGACTCGGTCGGTCGGATTCGGACCCCCGATTCGAACCATCGGATCGCAGCGAGCGGCGCTGGACGTCTGCCTTCCGAGGCGACGAAGAGAAGGGACTCGCGATGCGAGTCCCTTCATGAGCTGGGAGCGCGGGCAGTCGTCGCGTAGCCCTTCACTTCTGTGCTGATAGCGGGGTCGTCTTCGCTCTTGCTCACGCGACTCCGTGGCGGGTCGTCGGCTGCCGAAGGCCTAGTACCCTCTGACGCGCTCATGCGCACGCCTAGTGTCGAAGGCATTGGCTGGCTGTCGGCGGGGCTGCTCGCGTTCAGCTTCCCGCGCGCTCGAACTCGAAGCGCTGGGGGTTGCCGCCCTTGGCGAAGCCGATCGAGGCGATCAGGCCACCCTCGACCGAGAGCTCGTACACGATGCGCTGCGGGGAGTCGTGGCGCGGGTTCTCGAACACGGCGTGCGTTGTGCCCAGATCGGTGAGCACGAACTCGGTCGGTGCGGCGCCGTTGGGCTGCGCGATGTAGACCAGCCCGCCGGCGCGCTCGACGATGCGCAAGTATTCGAACGCGCGCATCTTGTCGCGCGAGACCGTGCGGGACACGGCGAGCATCGCGCCGCCGAGCGGCGGGCTCCAGCGCTCCTCGATCGACGTCGCCCCCCCCGTACCCCTCGTTCCGACCCATGCGCCAGCCAGCCACGCCAGGTCGCCGATCGCGGCCTTGGCCGGCGCGGGCAGCGCGATGTCCTGCGGATGGCGGTAGAGCGCCACCGATTTCCAGCCCGAATCGGTCGCAACGCTCGCGAGCAGTCCGTCCGCCGTGACGCGCAGCTCCCATCGGATCAGCCCCCCGGTGCGCGTGTCGCCCGGCGCGCGCACGGGCTCGCTCTGGTACTCGAACGCGCCGTCCTTCCACTCGCCGCGGTAGCGCGAGATCGAGCCCTCTCTTGCGACTTCGGTCGCCGAGCCGTCGAGCGCCATGCGAATTTCGCCGTCGCTGCGCACCAGGACCACCGCATCCTCCTCGATGCGCAGCGTGACTCTCGCGCTCATGCTGGGCTGATGCTGCTCGCTGGCGCGCCCCTCGGTGCGGTCCTCGACGTAGATCCACACGCCGTCCAACGCGCGCAACTCGTCGGCCTGCGTCGCGCGGGCGCTCGAGGCCAACGCCGCCGAGGCCGTGCCGAGGGTTGCGAGGAGTGCGAGCGCTGTTGCCGGCCAAGTGCGCAAGTGCATGGGAGAGTCACCTTTCGAGTCACGAGTCGTTCGAACGGCGCAGACGCGTTGCGGCGAACTCGAGCCGCGCGCGGGCGCCTGCCAGCGGCGCACTGTACGCGCGCGCGGAAGCTACCGGCTTGAACGAATGCGACAGGTTCCACTGACGCTGCGCCACCGGCTCTCGGTGTAGTGCGGTCACCACGTCCCTGAGCACGCCCGCAACTCTTCGCCACGTCGCCGCCCTGCGCCGGCACGGGACGCTCGCGGTGCTCCACTTCGTCGACCACGCATCCGCGCGGGCGAGCGCGCCTCGCTCGTCGGCGCCGACAGTTCGACGAGGTGGTCCAGCGAAGCGCTCATCCGAGCCGACGAAAAAGGGACTCGCAATGCACGCCAAGTCCCTTCCGTGCTGGTAGCGGGGGTTGTCTTCGAGTTGATCCACATGATCCGGTGGCGCTCAACGGCCTATCGGGACGGATGATCTCCAGGGCGCCCGGGCTTTCCCCCTCAACGCCCCGGATCTGGACGCATGGAGGAAACTCCACCCCGAAGTGTGGTCATACCACCACAAAATTTGGTTGTATGACCACGGAATGCGGTCGATACTGAGCGGGTGGACAACCCTTTGGAGACCCTGTTCGGAAGGACAGCGGCGAGGCTGTCGCTCTACCTCTTCCACCATGGAGAGGTCTACGCCACGGGAGCCGCCAAGGACCTGGGCATTCATCTGAGCGCGGTCCAACGTCAGCTTCAAAAGCTGGAGACGGTGGGCTTCCTGACGTCGAAGCTGGCGGGACGAACCAGGCTCTACAGCATCGACCCCAAGAACCCCGCGGCTCGCAAGCTCCAGGAGTTCATCGGCGTGTTCTACGAAGGCATGCCTTTGGCCGAACGCGAGTCGATGTTCCGTACTCGCCGCCGACCGCGGCGAAGCGGCAAGCCCGTGAGGGGACGGTGACCGCCGCGTTCGAGTTCTCCTCCTGTTCCGAGGCCGAACTCTGGCGCCACGTCGCCGTGCACCTCGAGGCGCGCGGCATTGGCGTCGTGCTAGTCGGTGGCGCAGTCGTGGCGGTGTACACGGATGGCGCCTACCAGTCCGGCGACTTGGACTTCGTCCCGGAGAGGCTCTTCGAGGACCGCCTCGAAGCGTCCATGCTGGAGCTTGGGTTCCACCGCAACGGACGACACTACGAGCACCCGGATTGCCGCCACCTGTTCGTCGAGTTCGTCGCGGGCCCGCTGGGAATCGGGAACGAGCAGAACATCGTCCCCAGCCGGGAATCGGTGGAAGGTCACAGCCTGAAGATCCTGTCCCCCACGGACTGCGTGTGCGACCGGCTGGCGAGCTACATCCACTTCAAGGCCCGCGAGTGTCTGACCAGGCCGTCCTCGTCGCCAAGGCACGCCCCATGGACTGGACCAGGATCGAACGTTGGTGCCGCGCGGAGGGGGCGGCAGGAACGGCAGCCTTCGAGGACCTGAAGCGGCTCTGCACACGAAGCTAGGCGCTCGCGGGTGGCTCCACCCAGGTGCGGCGCCAAAGACCGCGCAGGGATAGTAGCGGGGGCCTCATGGGCTCGAGAGGAGAGGGGGTTCCTTTCGGGCCAGCGGGACCGCGCCGCGTCCGCTCGGGATGGCTACAGGCCGTCGTGCCGCGACAGCCACCGGCGCAGCGCGCGCATGTACTCCGTGGGTCGGTCGTAGTTCGCCACGTGCGCGGCCCCCTCGACCACGACCACTTCGGAGTCCGGAGTGAGCGCAGCGTAGGCGCGTG
>CAYPTB010000066.1:0-99524 GCA_964413535.1 uncultured Planctomycetaceae bacterium
GAGCGGACGAGTGTTGCGGCGTCCTTCGTAGGATTCGAGCTCGTCGAACTGGAAGCTGGCGCCGTCCGGCAGTGGACCGCGCAGGTTGAGGTTGAGGCGGCGCAGGTGACGGCCGATCTTGCGCGCCTTGAGCTCGGTGCAACGTCGGCTGAGATGTAAGACTCTCGCGGATTGTCGCAGGCCGACGCCTGACGCGAGCAGTAAGAAGAGCTGCACGTTGAGGGCGGGTCGGTGGTCGCGGAAGTCCATGCGAAAGGTCTGTCGCGAGAACGTGCGCTTGCAGGAGAGACAGCGGAAGCGCGGTATGGGATGCGGACGGCAGAGCGCGGAATAGAACCCGTGCCGTCGGTAGAAGCGGTGCGGAGGACGGACGTGCGCCCCGCACCTGCGGTATGGGCAGCAAGGGGGCTCGAACATCGGGAATCTCTCCTCGGCGGACCAGGGCAGGCCCTGCCGTGCGAGACGACGGTCGCAAGCGCGTGCGGTAGCCGACTTTCCCGAGGTTCTCGCGTGCGTAAAAAACAGGGAACCAAGGCAGTTCTGAATCAAAGCGGGGCTTCTGGTCGGGCGAGCGCCGAGAGGGATCCCCGTGCGGCGCGCGTGCCGCAGCCGGGTGAGGAAAAGACCTTCCCCGTCGCCGCACGCCGCCTCGGGAAGCGCAGGGCGCCTTGCCCATGGGAGCGGGTGACGTAGACTTGCAAGCCACTCTGACGTGCGCGTCAGGTGGCGCCGAAGGCGCGCCGCGCGGGCGGGACGGACATGGACGGCGCCCTGGATGATGTCGAGGTACGGGCGACGTCGGTGCGTCGCGCGCGCCGCAGGTCGCGCCTCCTCGCCCTCGCCCTGGGCGTGCTGGCGGTCCTCGTGCTGATCGAGGGCGGATGGTGGGTCGCGAGCCTCTTCCTCACCCCGAAGCAGCGCTTCTCGCCCGGGGACCGCGTGGCGCGGCTCGAGCGCCGGCCCGGTGAGCGCCGCGTCGTGTGCATCGGCGACTCGAACACGTACGGCGTGCATCTCGAACCCGACGAGAGCTACCCGGGGCAGTTGCAGGCGCTCCTCGACCGCGCGCCGGACGAGGCTTGGCGCGTGATCAACCTCGGCTACCCGGCCCAGAACTCCGCGCAAGTGCGGGCGCGGCTCGCGCAGAACCTCGCCGCCTACCGGCCGGAGGTCGTCGTCTGCTGGATCGGCGTGAACAACTCCTGGTCGCGCGCCATGGGGCACCTGTGGGACGAGCCGGAGGGCGAGCCGGGGCCGGGCGTGCTCCAGGGCCTCCTGCAGAGGAGCCGCACCCTCAGCCTGTTCCGGATGCTCCGAAACCGCACGCAGGGGGCCAGCGTGCCCGGGCTCGACGGCGCCGAGCGCGACGCGGGGCAGGGCGACGTCGAGATCGCGGACCGTACGCGAGCCGAGGCAATGGACGTACGCCGGAGACTGCTCGTCGACCTGCCGCGCATCCAGGCGATCTGCGAGGAGCACGGCGCGCGGCTCGTCCTCGTGACCTACCCGATCGATCGGGAGTACGTGCGCGACGCGATCAACCGCACGATCCGGGATTTCGCGTCGGAGCGCGAGCTCCCGCTCGTCGACCTCGAGCGGACGTTCCTGCCGCTCTTCCCCGAGATCGGCGGACGGCGGCTCATGTTCACCGACTACCACGCCACGGCGCTCGGCAACTACGAGGTGTCGCGCTCGGTGCTCGCGACGCTGCTCGACGCCGGGGCGCTTCCGGACCGAAAGGAGTGGAGGGACGTCCCGCGGCTCGCGCAAGTGTTGCCCGCGCTCGCGCTGCGCGTCCGCGAGCAGACCGGCCGCGATCTCGTGCTCGATCTCGTCGGACAGCCGCGCTGGCGCTTCGAGCTCTTCTGCGAGCCCCTGTTCGCGGACGCGGGCGAGGTGTCGCTCGCGCGGGCGAATGGACGCGCGCCGGAGGAGCTCGACCTCGAGGTCGGCCAGCTCGGTGTGCACGGAACGCGCCGCGTCCGGATCCAGCTGCCCGAGCTCACGGGCGGCGACGCGCCTGCCGCCGGCGAGCGCGGTGTCGGCTGGCGCGTCACCGCCCGGTTCCGGCCGCCGGAGGAGCACGACTCGCGCCCGCCGTCCACGAGCTCCGTGGACGTGCGCGTCGCGGCTCGAGCGTTCTAGCGCCGTGCAGCGCGCGTCGTCTTCTTCTTCCCGCCCGCCTTCGACTTCCGGTGGGCGAGCGTCTTCGCGATGTAGCCCGCCGCGTCGGGCGTCTTGCAGCCGGTCTCGCCGTGGTCCACCTCGACCGGGCCGATGCGCTTGGCCGCGGCGATGGCGCGCGCCTCGAAACCGTTGCGACAGCCGATGGCGATGAGCGCCGAGTTCATGGCGTAGCGCGCCTGGTTCGCGGCCTGGTGGATGCCGCGCTCGATCGTCTCGAGCAGGGAGTCGAACCACCCGTCCTCGATCGCGTCGTCCACCGTGAGCCCCGCGACGGCGTTCCAGCCGGTGACCGCGACGAGCTCGTTCTTCGAGCGGATCCACTTCGCGGCCGCGCCGCGGCCCGCCGGCGACTTCGCGGCCACGCCGCCCACGGCCGCTGCGATCGCGTGGTCGTCGCAGGCCTTGGCCCACGCGTCGAGCGTCCTCGCCGCGAGCTCGCGGGGATCGACGACCATCGTCGCGAGCACGCGCGCGTCGTGGATCCCCGTGTCGAACAGCGCGAGCGCGAGCGCGTGATCGGTGCCGATCGTCTTCCTGAGCTTGCCCAGCACGGCGTAGCTCACTCCGAACATGGGCTCCGACACGCCGTGGCGCGCGTAGACCTTGCGGGTCTGCGCCGTTCCGGCCGACTCGAGCGCTCGCATCACCTCGTTTTGGTTCATGGGGGTCTCCTCGTGCTGCGCGCGCAGGGCGCTTCGGGTCTCCGCCGACCCGCGCGCGGAAAGTCTCGGGATCGACGGTCGTGGACCGCGAGCGTATCTTGCTCCGCTCGCTCCCGGCGACTGCCTGCGAGGGCTCCTCCCCGCGCCCGATCCCGATGTCCGAAACCGTCCGCGTCCGCTTCGCTCCGAGCCCCACGGGGCGCCTGCACATCGGAGGCGCGCGAACCGCGCTCTTCAACTGGGCCTTTGCGCGCCGCACGGGCGGCCGCTTCGTCCTGCGCATCGAGGACACCGACGCCGAGCGCTCGAGCCCCGAGTACGAGCGCGCGATCCAGGACGGGCTGCGCTGGCTCGGGCTGGACTGGGACGAGGGTCCCGAGGTGGGCGGCGACTTCGGACCCTACCGGCAGTCGGAGCGCAGGGAGGAGCACCTGGGCGTCGCGGCGCGGCTCTTCCAGGCCGGTTGGGCCTATCGCTGCTTCTGCTCGCCCGAGCGACTGGCCGAGCTGCGCGAGGCGCAGTCGGCGCGCAAGGAGACGCCCGCCTACGACGGTCACTGCCGCGAGCTCTCGGACGTCGAGTGCCGGCGCCGCATGGACGCGGGCGAGACGCCGGTCCTGCGCTTCCGCGTTCCTGATGGGGAGACGCGCTTCCTGGACTTGATCCGCGGGGACGTCGCCTTCCAGAACCGCGAGGTCGACGATTGGGTCATGGTCCGGGCCGACGGCGCGCCGACCTACAACTTCGTCGTGGTGTGCGACGACGTGCACATGCGCATCACGCACGTGATCCGCGGCGAGGAGCACCTCACGAACACGCCCAAGCAGGTGCTCTTGTACCGGGCGCTGGGCCTCGACCCGCCGCTCTTCGCGCACCTGCCGCTGATCCTCGGCAGCGACAAGAAGAAGCTCAGCAAGCGCACCGGGGACACGGCCCTCGAGGACTACCGCGACAAGGGCTTCCCGCCCAAGGCGGTGTTGAACTTCCTGTGCCTGCAGGGCTGGGCGCTCGACGGCGCCACGGAGATCTTCTCGCTGGACGAGCTGCGCGCCAACTTCGACGTCGCGAAGGTCTCGAAGGGCGGTTCGATCTTCGACCTGGACAAGTTCCTGTGGCTCGCGGGCGAGTACCTGCGCGCGGAGACCGAGGACGAGCTCGCGGGGCACGTCGGTCCTTTCCTCGTGCGCGCGGGATACCTCGCCGAGGGGGAGCTCCAGCGACGCGCCGACTTCGTCCGCGCCGCCGTCGCCACCGTTCGCGAGCGCGCTCGAACGTACGAAGAGGTCGCCCTCCAGCTCGCCTACCTCTTCGCCCCCGACGACGCGGTACCCTTCGACCAGCAGGCGCTGGCGGGCGCGCGCAAGCAGGGCGTGGCCGTCCTCGGGGAGTACCGGGGTTGGCTCGCACCGAAGCTCGCGGAGCGGATCGGGACCGACGCGTTGCGCGACGCCACCAAGGCCTTTGTCGCCGAACGGGGGCTGAAGTTCCCCGCGCTCTTCCAACCGCTGCGCTTGGCGCTCACCGGAGCGGCCGGCGGCCCCGACCTGTTCGACGTGATGGCGCTGCTCGGTGAGGAGCGCAGCCTGCGCCGCATCGAGGTCGCACTCGAGCGCCTCGCCTGAGGCGCGTCGCTCAGCCGCGTCGGATGCGGGCCGGATCGCGCCACACGTACAGCGTGCTCCCCCAGCCCATGCCGCCCCCGAGCGCCAGCAGGACGAGCTTGTCGCCGTCCCGGAAGCGGCCGGCCCGCGCGGCCTCGTCGAGGGCCGTGGGCACCGACGCGCTCGACGTGTTCCCGGTGTGATCGATCGACATGACGATCTGCTCGGGTCGCACGCCGGCCTGTCCGAGACCGTCGTCGACGATGTTCGCGCTCGCGTGGTGGGGGATGACCCAGTCGACGTCGTCGATCGCGAGCCCGGCGCGTTTCGCGGCCTCGCGCATGCAGCGCTCGGTCGTGCGCACGGCGAAGGGATAGACCTCGCGGAAGTCGCTGACGAGGAAGTGATCGCCGCTCTCGAGCAGCTCTGGTGTGATGGGTCGCCGCGTGCCGCCGGCGGGCACACGCAGGGACCAGCCGGCCTTTCCGTCTGAACCGGCGTAGAACGATTGGAAGCCGAAGGTCGCTTGCTCGTCGCACTCCTCGAGCACCACGGCGCCCGCCGCGTCGGCGAACAGCCCGATCATGCGGAAGTCGCGCTTGTCGACGATGTGCGTCATCTTCTCGGCGGCGATGACGAGCGCGCGGCGATAGCCGAGGTTCGCCATGAGCGAATCGGCGACCATCAAACCGTTCAGGAAGCCGGGACAAGCGTCCTGGAGCTGGTGGAAGACCGCATCGCAGCCGAGGCGCTCCTGGACGAGCGAGACGGAATGCGGGGCGATCGCATCGCTGGTCGCCGTCGAGAGCACGATCAGGTCGATGTCCGCGGGCTCGTGACCCGCGTTCGCGAGCGCGCGCCGCGCGGCCTCGGTCGCCATGTCGCCGGTGCTCTCCCCGTCCGCCGCCCAGTGCCGCGACTTCACGCCGTAGCGCCGCCGGATCCAGGTGTCGAGGTCGCAGCCGGCCACGAGCGGGTCGAAGTTCGACACGCTGGCCTCGAGCTCCCGATTGCTGACTTCCCGGGCGGGGAGGTAGCTGCCGGTGCCGACGATGAGGCGCGTCATGGGGAAGGGAGGGCGGGGCTGCGCGCGGGCCGGATGCGGGCGCTCACGGCGAAGCATAGCCCGCGCGCGAGTCCATCCTTTCGGGTCCGAGCCGCGCTCCGCTAGAGAATCGAACGCCGTGGAGCGCGCCCCGATCAAGGCTTTCCGAACCGGCGGTCGATGACCTCGGGCGGGAGTCCCGATGCATCCCTCCGATCCTGGCTCCGGCGCGGTGCGCCCCCAGCGCGGCGCCCAGTGCGAAGCGGCGCGGCAGCTCACGGCTCGCTTCGTGGCGGGCGGGCTGACCGCCGCCGGGCGGAAGGTGCTGAACGCTCACCTCGCGGGGTGTTCGCCCTGCAAGGTGGACTATCGGACGAGCCTCGAGGCAGCGGGACGTCTCGGCGCTTCCGTCCGCAAGGACCGCGTCGCCCGGATCGGGTGGCAGCGGGAAGGGCGGACCGAGCGCCTGCGGCGGATCGCGATCGAGGCGTCCAGCGGCACGAAGCACCGTCACCGCGGGGCCTTCCTCAAGCTCGTCCTCGTGCCCGCGGGCGTCGTCTTCCTCCTGTCCCAGCTCGCGGCGATCCGCCGACCGTCGCGGCCGCTCGCGATCGAATGGACGGCGGGGATCGTGCGCCTCGGCGAGGCCGAGCTCGATGCCGCGCATCCGAGCGGGTCGATGCGGCGCGGCGATTGGTGCTACACGGAGCCGGGCGGCGGGGCGCGGATCGCGGCGGAGAAGAGCTCGGTCCAGGTCGGAGAGTCCACGCAGGTGTTGCTCGAGGACGCGGGCGAGCCGCGCTACCTGCTGCGGCGCGGGCGGCTCGAGCTCGACGGGGAGGCTCGGGTCACGACGCCGCTCGGACTGGTGACGGTCGAGAGCGGGGCGGGCGCGGTGCAGTACGGCGAGCGCAAGCTGTGCGTGGAGAGCGCGGGCGGCTCGCTCTCCGTCGTGAACGCGTCGGGCCGGCGGCGCGTCACCCCGTCCGATCGGACGCTCGTGCTGGAGTGATCGCGAGCCGCGATAGCGACCGCTTCGCCGCGCGAGTCGATTCGGTCGGTCGCTCGTTCGCGGGTGCAACGGCGCGGCGTTAGGATCCAGGCTTGAGCACGGCACCCGAGGTCTCCGCGTCCTCGCGGACGGCGTGGTCGTGGCCGAGTGCGCGATCGACAGCCGCCACGTCGAGACGGATCGCGTGTGGCACACCATGACCGCGGATCTCGGGCGCTTCGCGGGTCGCAGCGTGGAGATCGCCTTCGACACGCGCCCGCTGCCGGCGCCCGACGGCGCGAGTTGGAGCACCCCCCGAGATCGTCTTCACGGGCTTCGCCGATCCCCGTATCGTGCCGTGTTCGAAGCCATGACGAAGCTCGAGAAGACTTGGTGGGCCGCGCTCGTCGCGGCCCTGGCGGTGGGCTGCGGGGAGAAGGGACCCCCGAACGTCGTGCTCGTCGTGATCGACACCCTGCGCGCGGACCACACCTCGCTCCACGGCTACGAGCGCGACACGACCCCCGGGCTGCGCGAATGGGCAAAGGGGGGCACGGTCTTCGAGCGCGCTTACTCGGCGAGCTCCTGGACGCTGCCCAGCATGAGCATGCTGATGACCGGCCAGGTCCAGGTGAAGAACGAGGGGCGCATCTTCCCGCGCCAGAGCCACCTGGCGGAGATCCTACGCGACCGGGGCTACCACACCGGGGCGGTGATCGCGAACCAACTGCTCACGGGCGAGCGCGGCTTCGAGCGCGGGTTCGACGAGTACGAGCTGTACCAGCGCGAGCACAAGAGCGGGATCGTCGGCTGGACGGCGGACGAGGTGACCGACCTCGCGCTCGACTTCACCTCCCGCGCGCGCGAGCCCTTCTTCCTCCAACTGCACTACTTCGATCCCCACGATCCCTACCAGCCGGTCGAGGGTCGCGCGTTCGAGCCGTGGGATCGCCCGGAGCGCATGGCGGCCTTTCGCCGCGCCCTTCCCGCCGAGCACGCGGACCGGCTCGATCCCAGGGTGTACCGCGGAATCGAGGAGCGCATCGCGCAGTACGACTCCGAGGTGCTGCAGGCCGATCGCGGGATCACGCGCTTCCTGCGCCACCTCGAGGAAGAGGGGCTCGACGAGCGCACGCTCGTCGTGATCACGGCCGACCACGGCGAAGGCCTGTGGCAGCGCGCCCAGACGCTCGGAGAAACCCCCAACCAGGGCGCATTCTTCCCCGAGCTGTACTACTGGCACGGCGTGCAGCTCTTCGACGAGCAGGTGCGCGTGCCGCTCGTCTTCCGCGGCCCGGGTGTCGCGCGGGGCCAGAGGATCGACTCGCCGGCTTCCTTGATCGACGTCGTGCCCACCCTGCTCGCACTGCTCGATCTTCCGCGGCCCGAGCTCCTGGCCGGGACCGAGCTCCTGCCCGAGCGCCGGCGGGAGATGCCCGTGTTCTCGATCTGCTCGCGCGGACGGACGGTGACCGTCGACGGCCGCTTCCGGCTCCACGAGCCGCGCCAGTACATGCGCGACCGGGGCGTTCGCCCCGAGCTCTTCGATCTCGAGGCCGATCCGCTGGAGCTCGAGCCGCTCGTCGATCCGGTGAAGGAGGCGGAGCTGCGCGCCCTGATCGATGGATGGATCGCCGCCTACGAGCGCTTCGAATGGAGCGATCTGGACGCGATCGATTCCGAGCGCGTGGCGGAGGACCTGGCATTGCTCGGCTATGCCAGCGTTGCAGCCGAACCTCGGCGCAGCGCGGGCGAGGATCCGGCCCCCGACCTCGCCCTCGAGAAGGCCGTCGACGACGCGACGCCGACCGAGCACCAGCGCGTGGTCTACAGGATCACGCTGACCAACACGCACGCGAGCGCGTCGGCTTCGAGCGTGCGGGTGAGGGATGTCTTGCCGGCGGGAGTGTCGTTCGTGTCCGCGACGCCGAGCCGGGGGAGCTATGCCGTCGAGAGCGGAGTCTGGACCATCGGCACGCTGGACGCCGGCTCGAACGCCATCCTCGAGATCGCCGTGCAGGTGGACGCGGGCACCGTCGGTCGGGCCATTGTCAACACCGTGGACGGGCTCGAGCTCGATCAAGAGGATCCGAACGCCGCCAACGACTGGGCTTCCGTGGAGCTCCACGTGGACGAAGCTCGGCAATGAGGAGCGCGCGACCTCGCGCAGGCGCAGCCTGGGTGCGCGACGGGTCCGCCGCCTGCGTGCATGCACGGTAGCGTGGCCATTTCGCAGGGCGTCCTGTGGGTCGGATGTCACGCATCCACCGCGCACGTTCGGGCCTTCGACCTCGATGGACGTCCGCTCGCGCGGGGCTTCTCGTTTCGCGATTCGCGGGCGCGGCGTTCGGCGGTGGCGGGACTCGCCGTCGATCGCGACCACCGCCTGTGGGTTGCCGACACTCCGGGATCGCGACTGAGGGTGTTCACGATCTTCGGCACCGAGCTCGCGAGCTTCGGAGCGGACGAGACGGACCCGGCAGGTGACGAGCCGGAGCGTTTGACCAGTCCAACGGGCGTCGGTCTCGTCGAAGGGGAGGGAGACCCCTGGATCGTGGTCGCCAGTCAGGGTCGGCGGCGACACGCGGCGAGGATCCTCGAGCAGGACGGCAGCCTCGTGGCCTCCTTGCGGCCGATGGGGGACTCGCAGGGACTCTTCCGGGGCGTGCGAGGCGTCGCCGCACGGGGCCGATTCGCCTACGTGTGCGAGTGGGGCGCCGGACGCATCCAGGTCTTCCGAGACCTCGATTTCCACTTCGCCTTCGGCGGCAGGGAGCGCGATTTCCGCCCTGCCGCAGCCCGCCCGCTCTCCGATGGCCGGGTGATCGTTGCCAGCACCGGGGAGGCGTCCCGCCTGGTCCTGTTCGATGGCGCGGGCAGTCAGTTGGGGATCGTCGCCGGTCCGGGCGCCGAGGAAGGAGAGGTGTCGGACCCCGATGACCTGGCCGTGATCGAGGGCCGAGACGACCGCCACACCCGGGTCTTCGTGCTGGATCGCGATGGGGAGCGGGTCCAGGTCTTCAACCTCGAAGGGCGCTGCTTTGGAGCCTTCGAGAGCCTCGCCGTCTGATACCGAGGGAAAGGCCATACCCCGGAGTCTGTGATAGCCTTCGGTACAGCGCAGCCGGTACCGTCCCCGGCCAGACCGCGTACCCAAGGATTCCCGGGGGGGGAAACCTCGGGAACTCCACCCAGACGCCGTCCGTCACGCTCTCCAAGGCAATGCTCTTCGCCACGCTCCTCTTTCTGCTGGCGAGTCCTCCAGCCACCGGTGGGGCCCCGCAGAAGGCTGGGGGTGTAGGACCGCTCGTCGGGACGGAAGGTTCTTCATCCGGACAAGCCTTGCCGGACGGCGTCGTCGGTCCCGGCGAGCGCGAGACGGAGCCCGTCGCGAAGGGCTTTCCACCGGGTTATCCGTTCGATTCGGCCCTCTTCGGGGATCCCGCGGCCATCGGCTACGACCCCCTGCCCGGCAGCCAACTCGTGTACTCGGGCGAGGGGATGTCGGTCTTCTTGCTCCGGGGAGAGTCCCTCGCAACCGACCTGCCCTCGGATGTGCCCGCGGGCGACTTGTACGACATCCTCTTCGACGGAACCAAGACGCCCTCCGGCTTGCCGGAGAGATTCTTCTTCCAGGTGCCCGACGTGTTGGAGGCCGACACGCCCGTGCCCCTGGTCGTCATCTTCCACCGCTATGGAAGCGGACCGATCGAGATCTTCAACAGCACGAGCTTCCCCCAGGAAGTGAATGCACGGGGTTGGTTCTTCCTCGCGCCCACGGGCGGAACCGACGTCTCCTTCAGCTCCCTTCCGAGCCAACTCAACATCGAGTGGGTCCTGGACATGGTCCTCGCCCACTTCGGCAAGTTCATCGACGAGGAGCGGATCTACGGCATCGGGTTCTCGATGGGAGGCGGCAGCCTCTTGAACTACGCCGCTCGGCACGTGGATCCAACGCGGCCGATGTTCGCTGCGGCCGTGAACCACACGGGAACGCTGGCCCTCAAGAGCTCCCACGCGAACAACGGAGCCGTGATCAAGTCCATCCTGGAATTCTGGTTCGGCGGCACCCCGGCGGAGAAGCCCTTCGAGTACGAGCGGTCGTCCGTGGTCGAGTTCGACCACGGCACGTTGGAGGTGATGAAGGACAAGAGCTTCGGGCGCAACCTGACGCACCTTCCCATCCTCGACGTTCGGGCCGAGTTCGATCCGAACAGCAATGGCGCCTTGGTCGTGCAGAACGAGGTCTTCGAGGCTTTCATGGAGGACGTCGGCGGTCAGGTGACCGTGGACGTCAAGGAAGGAATCACGATCCACAATTGGTCCACGCTGGACGAAGTGGAGGCGCTCGACTTCCTCGCACCGCATCGACTGAAGCTTCCGACCTCGGGGATCACCCTCACGGATCGCGACGCGCGGTACTTCCACTTCGACGTCTCGCACGCGGGGACGGCCTTCGGGAGGTTCGTGTGGAGCATTCTCCAGCGCCCCAATCGCCTCACCATCCGGACGAACAGCGTCCGGCAAGTCGAATTCAGCCCCCTGGAACTCGGGCTCGATCTCGATCGTCCGATCGTGCTCGTGCTCAGCACCGAGGATGGCTCGGCGGACGACGTCTCCCTGCGCGACTTCTCGGAACCGCCGGTGGCGGTCCTGCGGGACTCGGTGACCACGAGTTCGTGGACCCACGATCCAGTGAGGGGGACCCTGACGCTCAAGGACCTCGATCCCGCGCAGAACGTGTGGGAGGTCTTCTCGCGTCACGCTTGTGCCGACGTGCGCATCGGGATGGAAGTGTCCGACTCCGCTCCGTTGGAGCAAGCGGAGGTCGTCTACACGCTCAAGGTGCGGAACTTCGGACCCGTGAAGGCCTCGGGAGTCACGGTGCAGGACCTGCTGCCTGCCGGAGTCACCTTCGTCGACGCCGTGCCGAGCAAGGGTTCCTACGACGACCAGACCGGAACGTGGTCCCTGGGGACGCTCGACTACATGGACACGGTCGCACTCCTGCTCACGGCTTCCGTCGACGTGGGCACGGGCGGGTCGAACATCGACAACTCCGCGACCGTGGGCGCCGCCCAGGTCGACGACCTGGCGACGAACAACGCGGCGTCCTCTCTGCTCTCGGTCGATCCGTTCGCCGACCTCGAAGTGGCGCTCGGCGTCGACGAGGATCGCCCGCTGGAGGGCGCGAACGTCGTGTACACGCTGCAGGTGACGAACCTGGCGCCGGGCGCCCGGGCCACGACCGTTTCCATCGTCGATCTGCTCCCCGCGGGACTGACCTTCCAGGGCTCGAATCCGAGTCAGGGGCTCTACGACGATCCGTCGGGGCTCTGGACGATCGGCATGCTGAACAGCGGCGGCAGCGTCACGCTCGAGATCACGGCCAGCGTGGATCTGGGGACGGTCGGGAACACGATCGTCAACACGACGACGCTCCTGTCCCTCGATCAACCGGATCCCAACGCGACGAACGACAGCGATTCGGTGGAGCTGCTCGTCGTGGCGAACGTGGATCTCGCCCTGACGAAGGACGTCGACGACCCCACGCCGAACGAAAAGGACCAGGTCGTCTACACGGTCGGCGTCCTGAACACGAACGCGACCGTCGCCGCGACGAGCGTCACGGTCGAGGACCTGCTCCCGTCCGGGGTGACCTACGCTTCGTCGCTCCCGAGCCACGGCTCCTACGACGAGCAGACCGGCGTGTGGACGCTCGGGACGCTCGCAGGAGGCGCGAGCGCCACGCTGGAGATCACGGTGGACGTGGACGTGGGTACGGGCGGAACGCTCGTCTCCAACACGGCCACCATCCTCGGCGCGGATCAACCCGATCCCAACGGCGCGAACGACTCCGACTCGGTCGACATCGACGTCGACCCGTTCGCGGACCTCGCGGTCACGAAGGATGTCGACGACGCGACTCCGTTGGAGGGGGACTCGGTCGAGTACACGATCACCGTCTCGAATCCGCTCGGCGCGGCGCGCGCCACGGGCGTCGTGCTGACCGACTTGCTGCCCGCGGGTGTGGCGTTCCAGTCCGCAGTCCAAAGCCAAGGCGGATACGACGATCAGACCGGCATCTGGACCGTGGGAACCCTCGATGCGGGTACCGACGCGACGCTCGAGCTCACCGTCCTGGTCGAAGTCGGCTCGGGAGGCGACACGATCCTCAACACGGCGACCCTCACGGCCGCGGATCAACCCGACCCCAACGCCGCGAACGATTCCGATTCGGCCCAGATCGACGTGGACGACGGCGCCGATCTCGCCGTCTCGAAGACCGTCGACGTGGACAAGCCCAAGGAAGGCGACCCGGTCGTCTTCACGATCACGGTCGAGAATCCCTCGGGAGGGGCCCAGGCCTCGGGCGTCTCCCTCAGCGATCAACTGCCCGTCGGATTGACCTTCTCCACGTCGTCGCCGAGCCAGGGGAGCTACGACGATCAGTCGGGCGTCTGGACGATCGGCACGATCGACGCGGGAGCGAACGCGGTGCTGGAGCTCACCGCGCTGGTGGACGTGGGCACCGTCGGCCAGACGCTCGTGAACACGGCGAACGGCCTCGTGCTCGATCAGACCGATCCGAACGCCGCGAACGACAGCGACTCGGCGTCGGTGCTGGTGGTCGCGGACGTCGACCTGGCCCTCGTGAAGGTCGTGGACGACGCGACGCCCGCGGAGGGGCAACCGATCGTCTACACGCTCACGCTCTCGAACACCGACCCGAGCGTGCACGCGACGGGCGTTCTCGTGACCGACGTCCTGCCGGCCGGCGTGACGTTCGTGCTGGCGACGCCGAGCCAGGGCGGCTACGACGACCAGACGGGCGTCTGGACCGTCGGGACGCTGAATGCGACCGCGAACGCGACGCTCGACCTGGCGGTGACGGTCGACGTGGCGACGGGCGGCCAGGCCATCGTCAACGGCGCGAGCGTGACCGCGCTCGACCAACCCGATCCCAACGCGGCGAACGACTCCGATTCGGCCCAGATCGACGTCGAGAACGTCGCCGATCTGTCGCTCGACAAGGACGTGGACGACGCGACGCCGGCGGAGTTGCAAGAGGTCGTCTACACGCTCACGGTCGAGAATCCGCCGGGCGGTGCGCAGGCGACCGGAGTGGTCGTGACGGACCTCTTGCCGGCGGGCGTGTCGTTCGTGTCGGCGATGCAAAGCCAGGGAACCTACGACGACCAGACCGGGGAGTGGACGGTCGGAACGCTGGACGCGGGGACGAACGCGACGCTCGAGATCACAGCCGGCGTGGACGCCGGGACGGGAGGCGACTCGATCCTGAACTCGGCGGCCATCACGGGAGTCGACCAGATCGACCCGAACGCGCTCGACGACAGCGACGGAGCCTCGATCACCGTCGACGACCTGTCGGACCTGGCCGTCCTGAAGGTCGCGGACGACGCCACTCCCAAGGTCGGAGCGCAAGTCGTCTTCACGATCACCGTGTCGAACCCGATCGGCGGAGCGCGCGCGACGGGCGTGTCGCTCACCGACGTGCTTCCCGCCGGCGTCACGTACGGATCGGACACACCGAGCCAAGGCAGCTTCGCCCCCGGGACCGGCGTCTGGACGGTGGGGACGCTCGACGCGGGCGCGAGCGCGAACCTGGAGCTCACGGTCACCGTGGACGTCGGCCAGGCCGGCCAGACGATCGTCAACACGACCTCGGCCCTCGTCCTGGACCAGACGGATCCGAATGCAGCCAACGACGTCGGCTCGACGCAGCTCGACGTCGAGCCCGACATCGATCTGGAAGTGACGTTGGTCGCCGACGACGACACCCCCGACGAAGCGCAGGTCGTCGTCTACACCCTCACCGTCACCAACAACGATCCGACGGAGGCCGCGACCGGCGTGTCCCTGATCGACCTCCTGCCCGCGGGCGTCGGCTTCGACTCGGACCTCGCGAGCCAGGGGACCTATTCCAGCGGGACGGGCGTGTGGCTCGTGGGGACGATCCCGGCGGGGAACAGCGCGACCCTCGAGCTCACCGTGACGGTCGATCTGGGGACGACGGGCCAGATGATCGTGAACGCCACGTCCGGCCTGACGAGCGACCAGACCGACCCGGTCGGGGCCAACGACGCCGATTCGGTGACCTTGACGGTCAACTGAAACCGCTCCCCGGGACACGCCTTTCCCGTTTATGGGATAAGGAGCATTCGAGAGGCCTCGGGTGATCGACCTATCCCTATACTCGCCCTGCGAGTGGAAAACCCGCTCGCGGGGGGCAACCCAGGGAGGCCGAGAGTCGGTCCGCGCTGGTAACCAGGGGGGCCGGTGACTTTCTCGCGAGTCACCGGTCCACCTGATGCGCGGATCCCGGCCCCGAAGCGCCGGCTCGGCGACTTCCGACCTGAGCGGAGGCCGGGATGTGCACCTCGAAGACGGCTCCGCCCCCCGAGCGATTGCGGGAGCGGACCGAACCTCCGCTGCGCTCGGTGATCTCGCGCACGCTCGCGAGCCCGAGCCCCCGCTCTCCCGTGTGCGTCGAGACTCCGACCTCGAACAGGCGCGACAGGACCGACGCCGCGATCCCCGGTCCCCCGTCGACGACCGCGAGGAGGAGTCCCCCGCTCTCTTCGTCGCCGAGGGAGCACTCGAGGCGAACGCGAGCGTTGCGAGTGTTCGCTTCGCTGCACGCTTCGCGCGCGTTGACGAGCAGGTTGCGGATCAGCCTGCCGAACTCGATCTCGGAGATCGGATAGCGCGTCTCTGCGGCGCCGCTTTCGATGCGCGTCTCCAACTCGATCGCCGCGGCGTCGAACGCGGGACGTTCGGAGTCCAGCGTGTCGCGCAGGACCGAGACGAGTCCTGCCCGCGTCGACTCCGCAGCGCGCTCGTCGCGCAGGTCGAGCGCGCTGACGAGGAGTGCGCCGACACGGCGACATTCCCGCTCGACCACGGCGCGAAAGTGGAGCCGTTCCCCCTCGTCCAAGCACGCGTCCTCCTTGCGCAGAACCTCCAGGTTGGTCAGCAACGCCGCGACGTGATTGCGCAGGTCGTGGGCGAGCTCTCGCAGACCGAGGTCGGCAGCGGAAGCCGGGAGCGCGGCGGGTACGTCCTCCTCTGGATCCGTGCGCGCGGGAGCCCGTCGCTCCCAGACATCGAGCAAGGCTTCGATCGAGCGCCGTTCCTCGCGCTCGGGAGCCGTCGAGAGCACGAGCGCCAGACCGGGCCGGATGCGGCGCACCCAAGCGCTCCGCGAGCGTGTTCCCGCTTCCCGCGAGTCGCGCTCACCGCGCCACGCGCCTTCCACGAGCTCGTCGCCCTCGTCCACGCAGACGAGCGCGGGGCAATCGTCGGCGCGTACGCAGCGGACCGCGTTCAACAGGATCGAATCGAGCACCTCGGGATCGAGCGCGCGCGCGAGGATCTGCACCAGGAACTCGAGCGATTCGGTTCTCGATGACATGGCGGATGCGCTGCGTCGCGTCGCCGACCCGGGCGGGCGACGGCGAGGACGGAAGCTGTCTATCGGCATCCGGCCGAACGACCCGTAGCGACCGACGGTCTTCGTCACGGGAGCGACGGGCTACCTCGGGACGAGCCTCGTGTCGCGTTGCTCGCGCGCGGGCAGCGCGTCACGGCGCTCGTGCGCCGCCGCCGCGACCTTCCCGCCGGAACCGAGCGCGTCGAAGGCGACGCGCTCGTCCGACCCGGCCCATCGCTGGCCGAGCCTGCTCGCGCCCATGTACGCGCTCGCCGAACGCGTTCCCACGTGCCGCCGCGCAGCGCGGCGTCTGGGGCTGATCTCCCTCGCGCAGATGACGCGGGCGCTCGTGTGGACCGTCGAGCACGCGCCGCGAGGCGTGCGCGTCCTCGAGGTGCCCGCGCTGCGCCAGGTCGCCCGTCGAGTGCACCAGGGTGGAGCCAGAGCCGCCGCCTTCCTAACCTCTGGCATGCTCATCCCCGGCCTCGCTTTCGATCCCGACGCGCGCGGCCTCGACTGGCGACCCACGCGCGAGCGGGGCGTGTCCTGGATCCCCCTGCACCTCGAAGCAGCGAGCGGCGGACACAAGGCAGCGGGCGAGCCCGCGGACGCCACCGTCCTGATCCGCATGGATCCCGGCTGCGGCTATCCGACGCACCGACACGTGGGCATCGAAGAGGTGCTCGTCCTGAGCGGCGGCTATCAGGACGAGCTCGGGACCTGGCGCGCGGGCGCGTACGTGCGCTATCCATCGGGCAGCCGCCACACCCCCGTGGCGCTCGGCGACGCACAGCGTCCCAGCGGACCGGACAATCCCGCTTGCGTGCTGTTCGCGTGTGCGCGCGGAGGCGTCGAGCTCCAAGACGCCTGAATCCGACCCGGAACACGAGCGATATACTCGCCCCTCCCCGATCTCCTTCGCCATGGGCATGCCGACGCATCTCGCAACCTTGACCGACGACCTCATGGCGGCGATTCGCGGCACGGACCGCGGCCGGCGCATCGCGGACCTGCTCTCTCGTTACGCCCGCGCGCACGACGACTGGCGCTCCTTCGCGATCGTCGACGCGACCTGCTACACGCGCAACCTGATCGAGATCAACGACGAGTTCGAGCTCCTGCTCCTGTGCTGGGGCGACGGCCAGAAGAGCCCGATCCACAACCACGAAGGCCAGGACTGCTGGATGGCCATCCTCGAGGGCCCCATGGAGGAAGCGCACTTCGCGTTCCCCGCCGGCAACGGCCCGCTCGAAGCCGGCCCCGTGCGCGCCTTCCAACGCGGCGACGTGGCGTTCATCCGCGACGAGATCGGCCTGCACCAGGTGCGCACCGTCGGCCTGCGCCCGGCCGCCTCGCTGCACCTCTACGCGAAGCCGTACGCCGAGTGCAATTGCTACTGCGAGGAGACCGGCCGCGTCACGCGCGTCGCGCTCGGCTATCGCTCCGTGCGCGGCGTCCTGACGGCGGAGAGCTGAGGGACGTTGCGTCCCACGACGAGGCTTCCTGCGCGAGAGCTTCGGCTTCGCCCACCGCTTCGAGAACCAGCGTGCCCGTCGGCGTCGCCGAGTTCATCGGCCTCAGCGACGGGCGCGCCGAACGTGCGACGGCCACCGCTCGAGCGAGGCGCTCGCCTGTCCTTTTCGCTGCCAGCGATCGCCTCATCGACCGAGCGTCTTGCTCGCGCCTCGGGCGAGCCGGCAATCGGGGCGCTGGGCCCCCGCGCTTGCCCCGGACAGCCCCCGCCGGTAGCTTCCCGGGCCGCGCGGAGAACGGCGAGGTAGCTCAGTCGGTTAGAGCACTGGCTTCATAAGCCAGGTGTCGCGGGTTCGAGTCCCGCCCTCGCTACCACCGTCGCACCGTGCCCCGTTTGGCCCGCTATCCACGAACAGCTGGAGCCGGCGCCGCGCCCGCGATTCGCGCGCTGCTTGACCCCAGTCGCGCGACGGGTATCCTCCACCTTCGCTCTGGCTCGCGGGCGTAACTCAGTTGGCAGAGTGTCAGCTTCCCAAGCTGAATGTCGAGGGTTCGAACCCCTTCGCCCGCTCCACACTAAGCTCGCGTGACGTTGGGGGTTAGGGCAGCGGGAGGCAATGCGCGATCGTAGGTGGGGGAGGGGCGTTGTCGTTTAGTACTCCCTTCGTGCGGCGCGCGGGCAGAATGCCTCGATGCCCATCATGAGAGGGAGAGCCTGGCTCGTGTGCTTGGTGGGACTGCTCGCGCTCGTTGCGGGGCCGCGGGCGCACAGCTCAGTGGCGGCGATGTACTTCCCGCTGGAGCCCTTCGAGTTGGCGCTCCAGGCAGACGTGATCGTCGACGGAACGATCATCGAGGTCGACGCCGCGAGAGAGGAATCAGCCCCCGATCGCGCAGTGTTCGTCCTCCAAATAAACGAAGTCGTTGCCGGCGAGGTCCAAGACGGAGTTCTCAGGGTCTTTCAGTTCCAGAATTGGACCTGTGCGTCCCGCTACGCCCCCTACGAGAATCAGCAGCGTGCGATGTTCCACCTTGTGCGAGCGATCGACGCCAAGGGACAACCGATCTCAGGCTCTCCACTGCTCGTGCTCGGCGCCGGCAACGAGGGCGAGTGTCCGATCGTCGACCACGCGGTTCTGCACTTGGCGTCCCGGTGGAAGATGCCGCACGAACACCACCGCGCCTTTGGTCACAGGTTCTATGGCGTCGTCTCTTCGAAGGCTGACTACACGACGGCCATCGTTGGCCTTCGCGAGTGCTATCGGTGGGACCGCGACCCGAAAGAGCCTCGCTACTTCAAGCCCGAGGGCCTGCACCAACTCGTCCCCGACCATCACCTCGTAGCGATCGAAACGTCGTCCGACGTTGCGAAGCGGCTCGTCGAGCGAGTGAGGGATTACTTGACGCGGAGAAAGGTCCCAGTCGTGGATGGGGAGTAGCCCCGTCGAGCGCGCGCCTCGCGTATGACCGTAGCAGGAGGATGAGGAGGAGACTGCGATGAAGTTCCTGTCCGCACGCGGCGCACTGCTCGGCGCGCTCTGTCTCGGGGCGGCGATCGGTCAGGCGGTTCAGCACCAACCCTCGAGTCCGCCGCCGTGGCCGCCGGATCCCGTAGACATGGTCTACGTCGACTGGAGGACGCAGGGAGGCGGCGTTCCAGCACCACTTCCCGGGGACTCGTCGCTCGTCGCCTACGAAGTGCCCAGCGACAAGTGGTTCGTCTTGACGGGGCACTACCAGTTGGGCCTCTTTGGTCCCGAAATGAGCGTCGTTGAGGAGGTTGACGGAAACCAAGCGGTCAAGGTCGATGGCTACTTCGCCAACTCGATGAACGTCTACGCTCCTGAGCTGTACCCACTCCCTAGATCGCCGCTCGGGATTGCCTTTCGTCCGGGATCGCGCGTGCTGATAGGTAGCAGCGAACAGGGGGCTGTGCCAGCGAACCTTCGATACGCAGTCGCTGGCTACTTGGTCGACAGCACCCGCACGTCACCTGGCACGTGGCCTCCGCACCCGCGTGGGATGGTAACGATCGCGAGCGAGAGCTTCCCGGACTACCAACCTGGCTCCGGTATCAGAATCACAAGTGGCGAGGAGTTCGTCATCTACTCGGTTCCGTCCAACAAGACATTCGTGCTTACGGGATGTCGTCTGCATGGCAGTGCACTGATTCTCGCCGAGCAAGGCCCAGTGAGCACAACCGTGAAGCTTCACAGAGATTCGCTTGACAACATGTTCGGCCCTCCGGTTGGTGTTGTGTTCGATCCCGGCACAAAGGTCGTGGTCATAACAGAAGCCCCCTCCGCCGACATCCGATTTGGACTGAGCGGCTACCTCGCAGACGCGTAGGCCAATGCCGACCAATGACCAGCTCGCCGCGTTCGAGGCGTCGTCAGATGTTGCGAGGCGGTTCGTGGGCGGGGCGCGGGAGTACGGACAGCACGGGAAGGGTGAATGAAACACGTGAACGACGCGTTCATCGAAGCGCCGTGCTAGGAGTGTCGTTTCAGCATTCCTGATCCGAGGCACGAACTAGCTCTAACTAACGCCGCCCGACAGTGATAGGCATGTCATCAGCACCGCAACCATCGTTGAATGAGCGGGACCGCTTTCTCGAAGAGAGACTATTCGATGTCATCCGGAAGTGTTGGGAGGACGACACCTGGGTTGATCTCCTCAAGAAGTGCACGAATGTCTCAGTCGAGGCGCTAAGCCTAGAAGTCAGGATGCTATCTGCCTCCGGCGTGATCACTTCGATTGCTGGTCCATCAAAGTGTGCTTCAGAGTACAAGGGCAACAATGCGGCTGTTGCGACTTCTCTTGTCTCAAGAGTCCTAACGGTCCTCCCCATGGGAGCGCATGACGTCTTTCTCTCGCGTGTGGAAGAGTATGCCGAAGCGATTCGTCGGATTGGTCCCAGCGGACTGGCGGGCTGGGAACTCGGCAAAGCTTTCGGCAAGAACTGTGGGGCAATGGACCACGAACTGGAAGTAAACCTCATCGCGCCGCAATGCATAATGTTCGCCTCAGGCTATGCAAGTGACGTCGTCGCAATGTTTGATTCATCAAGTATCCAGGAGATCAAGCAGGTCTTCGCGTTGATCGATGAAGAGCAAAGGAGCGAGGCACAGCGCCGCGGATGCGCCATGATCCCTGTGCTTCTTGCTCTCACTGTGGTGGGTGTTTGTGTCTTGTGAATCTAGAGCGTCTCAGGTCGCAAATCCGATCTGATATCAGTCGTCCTGCCGGGGGTTGTACGACCTGCCTACTTTCCAGGCACCCGCGCCGGGTCCAGGCAGCGCCAGGTCGACTTCGTCCACCACGTATCTTCCGTGACGAATGGACGCGAGGATCAGCCCACAAAGTCACTTGGCAGAAAACAGATACGCAGATCCATCTGGACTGACCCCTGGTGCGCCAATGAGTAGTGTGCCGTCGCGGTAGGCCATTGAATTGCCAAAGAAGTCACTCTCTTGGGCATCGGCGATCGAAGTTCTGCTTGTCAAGCGCCATTGCGGCGAGCCAAGAGAATTGCGACGTCTCTTGAACTGATACACCGCGCCGATGTCTTGCAGGCCTGGAAGGTCGGCCAAAGAGGCACCAATGAACAGCGACTTGTCTCCGATGGCGACGGAGATTCCAAACGTGTCGCCAGCATTGCTCCTTGCCACCAGTCGAGCCTCACTCTGCCAAGACGCATCAAGTGCGCTCCTGCGATAAACATAAGCCGCACCACCGCTAGATCCGAGGCCAGCATTGTTATCGGGCGCACCGACGAGAATGAGGTCGTTCTTTATGCTAACAGAGTAGCCAAACTGCACGCCGTCGGAGGCATTGGTCGGCTCAAGGCGCGCTACCTGCGTAAACGGTCCGCCTCGCATTTGACGCTCGAAGACGTACGCTACGCCCGTCTTGGTGCCATTCTGCATGCCCAGAGGCGCGCCAACCACCATGCGGTCGCCGTCGATTGACACACTCTGACCAAAGGCTCCACCTGGGCCGTTGAGCCATGAATCCTCTACCCACGTGTCGTCTCTCGTGCTCACACTGTCGAACCCGGAATCGAGATGGTAGACGACCACAGATCCGCTTCCCGTGGGGACGCCCACCGCGACGTCATCGGAGTCGAGCGCAACGGCGAAGGACTTGAAGGGAATCGCGACCTCTTGAATCCACTGCCCAGCCTCAAAGCGGAATATGTACGCACGCAATTCACTAGTAATGGCTACTCGGTTGTTGTGAGCTGCTACACGCCTGCCGAAGGCCAGACCCGGAACCGAATCCGATGGAAAGAGAATCGGCAGGGGCATTGGGAGCGACGTCGTTGACAAATACGCATGCACAGCTCCGGACTCCTCACCGAACTCGCTGTGACCGGGATTGCCGATAACGAGAATCCCGTCCCCAATGGCCGTGGCAATCCCGAATCCGGGAAGGGTCTGGGGTGCAGGAGGAAGGAGCTTGGCGATCTCCTGAGGCGCTCCATTGTGCGCAAACGCTGCGAGAATTACGCAGACGCCGATACACAGAATGCTTGTGCGTGCTTGCATTGGGGGTCCTGAACTCATGGCGTACTAACGATGAATACCATTGGGAAGAGCTGCCGCGGTACACTTTAGGTTGATGTCGGCATATAGATGAGGGGCACCAGCCTGGGGGTTGCGATCAGCAGTGACCCTTGCATTTTTGGCGGCGGCCCTTGGGAACATTTCGCACGGAACCGTCACGTCTATGAACACCCGCGCGCGGGAGCGGCCATTCCAGTTGAAAGAGTCCGGAATGCCTTTTCCGGACCAACTACCGGCCGGTACAGAATAGAATTTATTAACGATCTCGTTTGGCACCGGATCGAAGTCCCATTTGGGAGACGTCGGTCCTGGGTCTTGGCCTGTGCAGGCCGTTACATTCGTTCCTGTGCCACATCCGCTGTCGTCTTGCCCGTGCCAGTAACAATAGTCATGACAATCGTCGCTACTTGCCACGAAGTTGTCTAACTCAATTCCAATGATCCCCCGAAACCTACATCCGCTCGCAAACGCTGTTGCTTGCCACTTGGATGCGGCGCCACCCGTGCGCGGGCCTGTGTTGAGAAAATAGAATCTGTCTTCGAGTGGTCGGTCACTCGTTCGGTGCCCTTCGAAAACGGGGTGTTGCACTAACTGTTTCTCGGCGTCCTTCATCGGATGGCCAGTGCCGGGCTGCCTCGTAGTGCGGATCCGTCGGCACCCAGCAGCCGTGCCGTGAAGATCGTGCGCCACGTGAGCGCTCGCGGAACAAGCCCGGCCTGTTGCGCGGGGGTGCGTCTTTCGCGGCCGAACTTGAGTGAGTTGTGCTGCCGGATGAAGTTGTAGTAGCAGCGGAGCAGTTGGAGCTGACCGGTGAGGCTCTCCTCGGATCGGCACATCGCCGTCGTTTTTCGCTGGAGGCAGGCGAGCGAACGGCGGAGCGTCAGGTTGAGCCGCTCGATGAAGGCCGTGTTGATCGTCTTCGAGTCCTCGGACCGCTCCATCGCCTGCTCGAACTGCCACGGTGCGCCGATCAGGAGCCGCTTGTCGGCGTGGATGACCTTGCCGTCGCGGTATCGCTTGTCGACTTGCGTGTAGACGCAGGTTGGCCCGAAGACGCGCTCTACGACTTGCGCGTTGTACTTGAAGCCGTCCGTGGAGATCAGGACTCGCGGCCCGGATCGACGGCACTTCGCGCGGACCTCGCGGAAGTGAAGCAGCGTGTTCCTCCGTGTCCGGCGTCCGACGCGAGTGTTCACCCAGAGACGCGACCACACCTCGACAGCGGTGTAGGCCCACAAGGGGTAGTACTTGTTGCGAGCGTGCACCTTGAGTTCGTCCGACTGGAGCTCGACCGCATCGACGCCCTGGACCTTGGCGTCATTGAACGCAGAGGCATGCGGGGCAGCGCGGGCCAGCCACCGGCCGACCGTGCTGGGCGAGAGGTCCAGTGCCCGCGCGATGGCTGCGCGTGAACTTCCTTCTACCGCGAGAGAGATCACCTGATCGAAGAGTTTCGCAGGGTGCCGCATCCGGTGATAGGGGGTTCCTGCATTTGCCGCGAAGGTACGCTGGCATCTCGGGCAGCGGTAGCGGCGCTGGAGGCGACGCCGGGTCTGGAGCCACGAGTGCTTGATGTAAGTCGTGGGAAGGGCTTTGCAGTCAGAACGGGGACAGCGCGGGAGTGGTCGTCGGGACATCGGGATCGTGTGGGAGGGGGCCTCGGGGTCTGCTAACGGACCACGAGTCCGATCGAGCCCAGGGTCCTGGGGCAACGAGGGTTGCGCGGGCTCCGCAACAGTTGGTGAGCGATGGACCTACGATCGACCCGACGCCTCTGGCGGGGTCAGGAACGGGGGTCGCTGCTTGTTGTTCCTGGGAGCCCTTCGAAGGCGGCTACCGTCCGCGGTGCGAGAGTCGAGCGTCAGTTCTGGCTGCGCTACAGCAGGCCGGATCGGAGCGGGTGCCCGCCGATCATCGAACGCTCCGGACTGCATGCCCGGTTGCACGGTATCCATGCATGAGCTAGATTGACTCGGTGATCGTGTCCTTCGGGGATTCCGACACCGAAGCTCTCTACCACGGGGGAGGCGGGCGCCGCGTTCGACGCTTTCCTCCCGACATCGTGTCCACCGCGCTCCGCAAGCTTGACCAGATCGAAGCCGCCCACGAGTTGGGTGATCTCCGTGCTCCGCCCGGCAACCGGCTGGAGGCACTCAAGGGGAAGCTCTCGGGCAAGCACTCGATACGTGTCAACGACCAGTGGCGGGTCGTCTTCCGGTGGACGTCGCAGGGAGCCGAGGACGTGAGCCTCGTCGACTATCACTAGGAGAGAACGATGTTGCCCAAGAATCGCATCCCGACGCACCCCGGCGAGGTCCTACGCGCCGACTTCCTCGAGCCGCTGGGCGTCACCCAGGTAGAGTTCGCGGCGCACATCGGTGTGTCGCTCCAGCGCGTGAACGAGATCGTGCGCGGCAAGCGCGGCGTGACTCCGGAAACGGCGTGGCTCTTGGCCGGCGCGCTCGGCACGACTCCACAGTTCTGGCTCAACCTCCAGACGGCCCACGACCTGGCGGCGACGCGCCCGCAGAAGTCCGTGCGCAGGCTACGGACGACGGGCTGACACAACGCTGCCGCGCGATGGTGGCTTTCCCGCTCGCGATGCGCGGCGATCCCGTCGAGTGGCGGGAGTGGGCGAGGGGGGAGATGGTGCGGCGGTAGGATGCGGCCGTGGGCTTGACCGCAGTCTTAGAGGACGAGAACGGCGTCGCTCTTGACCGGGTAGAGGATCCGACCAACATCCTTCACAGGCTCCTCCCCTCTTCGGAGGATCTTCGTTCCACGTGCCTCCGGTACATCGATTGGTACGGGGACACGGTCTTCAACGGACTTCAAGTTGACGACCCCGCCAAGGAGCTTGGCGCAGCTCCTGCGGCTGACGAACGAGACCTAGTCGCGCGGATCATCGCCCTCGCGGAACGAGTCCCGAGAGGGGCATCTCTACGTGAAGTTCTACGGCGACTAGAGGGTAGACGGCCAGTGATCGCGATGCGCGGCGAGCAGGAGTGACGCGAGTAGACCGTGCTCGAAAATTGCTCGCGTCCACTTCGCACGCAAAAAAGGGAGGCATGTAGATCCTCACCCCGCTCCCTCGAAGGCCCGCGCGTAGACTACCGATCAGGGCTTCCCACGAAATCCACCTGCCAAGTAGATGATGAGACAGATGATGAGCACAAGTCCGAGGCCACCGCCGCCATACGCAGGCCCCCCCCAGTAGAACCCTCCGCCACCGAAGAGGAGGAGGAGGACCAAGATGATGAGAAGTAGCTGCATGCCAGCGAGCGTACCATCTTGAGTCTCGGCTGCGCACTTTCGAGACGAGCCGGAGTGGCGTTCGTGGGCGAGGCGGCAGATGGTGCTCTCGGGTCAGTGAAGGCTCACCACGAAGCGGTCCTCGTAGGGTCCAGCGAGGTTGATGACCACGGGATCTAGGGATGCCTTCACGGCCACCATGGCCTCCGGAATGCTGACGTACCGGCGCTGATAGGTGGTCCGGCTCGGTAGGACCGCAGGGTCGTTCGGGAAGACATAGATGGCTTCTTCGGGACCCAGTCGAAGGGCACGAACCTCGTCGATCATGTCCGCCGGCAGTCCCGCCTCGATCAGTTGATCGTCTGTCTGGTTTCCCTCGGGATGGAGCAAGACGACGTAGCCCCCATCGACACCGAGCTCGCAGCTGCATTGATCCACGAGGCGTTCTCCATGCCGCGCGTCGACAACACCTTCGAGGCAGTAGGCCAGCCGGACAGCGGGATCTTCGAAATACCTACATCCCAGTGCCACGAGCAGGAGGGCGAAACCCAGAGGCGTTGATCGTTCTCGTGTCACTTGGTTGCCGGTCTCCGTTGTCGTTTACTGCCAGGAAGTCCGTCCCACAAAGTCCGTCCCTCCGGGTGCAGTGTCCCCTAAAGTCCAACCCTGTCCAGGCACGGTGTCCCCTAAAGTCCAATGTTGTCCATCCATGCCCGAGTTAGCGTGTCGGCTTCCCAAGCTGAATGTCGAGGGTTCGAACCCCTTCGCCCGCTCCACTACAAGCTCGCGTGTGTTCGCAGGTTAGGGCGGGGGAGGGGAATGGGCGTTCGTAGGTGCGCGCGGCGTGTGCCAACTTGGTGCCACGTTCATGCGGCGGGCGGGCAGAATGCCAGGATGATCGCTGGCGCTCGCACAGTTGGGTCTCTGTTCCCGGTGCTTCTGCGCTGGCCCGTTGACCGGCCGCACGAAGCGGGCACCACGAAGGCAGCCGGGCACATCTCCTTCGAGCCGTTCGAGCTTGATCCTCAGGCCCACCGCATCGTCGATGGGTCGCTCATCGGTTGTTGGACCCCGAGAACTCGAAGCATTGTGACGGCTCCAGCGAGCCTCTGACCCAGGGCCATATGGCAACAGAACCAGGATGGCGACAGTTCGAGAAACTGATCGCCGATATTCAGACGCAGCTAGTGCCAGACGGCGAAGTCGAGCACGATGTCAAGATCGAAGGCAAGTCAGGAGCACTCCGTCAGTGCGATGTTGTTGTTCGGCACAAGATTGGCTTATGCCCCATATTGGTCGTCTTTGAGTGTAAGGACAACACAAAGCCAGTAGACGTCGGGATGGTCGATGCTTTTGTTGGCAAACTCGACGATGTCGCTGCTTCAAAAGGCGTACTGGTCTCTACCTCAGGTTTCCAGTCAGGTGCGCGGAGGCGTGCCGCAAAGGCCAACATCTTGCTCCTGTCTCACCGCGAGGCAACTGACGCTGATTGGAAAGCTCTCTTGGGAGAACATTCCTGGATAACTCTCGACATGAGAGGCTTCGAGGACACGCACGCTATGGCACGCCTAGAGAGCGGCACTCATCGCAGACTGGCTCCCCATGAACAACTTGTACTTGCAGGTCAGCAGATTACTGTCCAAGAGTTTGTTAATGACTGTCATGATCAAGTTCCATTGATTCGATCGATTGGTTCCATGCAATGGGATATCCCCCTCGACTCTCGCGATGTCTTCCTTCTTGGATGCGAAGGGCTAGGCCCACTCCTCAGTGTGATCGTCACATCAAACTTTGTTGTGCGCCGGTATGCCGTCAACCTAGTTGTAGCGTCAGGAGACGTTCTAGAAAATCCCGAAACAGGCAAGCATGAGTTAACTCGGCTAACTACGGGGGCCATTTCATGGCGTGAAGAACTCGAGCGACAGGAGGGGATCGTTCTAAGCCAAGCGGAGTACGAAGAAACGCATGGAGACGCATCCCCACTTCAGTACATCTTCAATCCGAACAAGACGAAGAAGTACATCAGTCTTGTTATCACCCAGAAGGGATGAGCACTGGGCGTGCGATGATTGCTGTCCAATGACTGTTGCTGTAATCAAGTGTGTTTTCGACGAGAGCGGTGACGTCAAGAAGGGCGATTTCTATGCGATGGCTGGAGTTGTTGCCAGCCGAAGGCAGTGGAAGTCACTCTATTCCGCTTGGCGCAAGAGCTTGAAACATGGAAAGCCTATTCGCTATTTCAAGATGTACGGGTCGGCGTCGAAGACCGGAGAGTTCCTTGGCTGGAAGAGAGCGGAAATTACTCGGAAAGTTGAACAGTTGACAGCTGTTCTTCGCGAGAACGCTAGCGATCATGTTGCCCTGGTAATTCCCATGTTGCCGTTCAGGCATGTGATGAAGCGATCCAGCCTTCCCGATGAGTATCAAGATCCGTACTTGCTATGCTTTCTAGAGAGCCTTCGGGCGGTCAATACAAAAATGGAGTCGCTAGGCGGTCCGCAAAGAAAGCCATTGCTTATCTACGACAATCAGAAGAAGTTCATTAAGAAACATTGCCGCGACTTGTTCATGAGGATTCACGCTGAGCCACCCGATCATCCTATGCAGGTTCTTGGCCGCTGGCTCAGGAAGGAACCCGAGTTCAAGGACGATCAGAAAGAAGAGATCGGGATACAGGCCGCCGATTTGGTTGCGTGGCACTACAGAACTTTGCCTTGGGAAAGTCGTTTCAAGAAACACCGGAGGCGTCGTTTTGTTACTCAGATAGAAGGTCTACCGCTCATTGCGAAGTGCCCGGACTACAAGGAAATCGAAGAGTGGCGGTGGACCCTCCACCGATTCCTACGAGCGGTTGAGGAAGAGAACCGCCAAGAACCCTAGTGTGACTTCTCTTAGGTCTCCGCCGTTCTACGTGCCGTGATCTTGCCCCTCGTCTTGCGCGCCGTCTTCCCCGCCGCCACGGCTTCCGCCTTGCTCCGCCTTTAATCCTCCCGGCCTTCCTGCCCGCGCGCTCTTCTGCTCCTTCAGCAGCGTCTGCACCGTGCTTAACGAGTTCTTGCGCGGTGGCGGGGCTGCCTAGGGCAACCGAAAGTCATAGTCTTTGGAGTAGAACGGCTTAGACGTTACCCGAAGTCCCATCTTCGCAGTCGGTGGACGCTTCATTCTTTCTCTGCGGCTACAGTACTCCAGGAATTCTTGCTTATTCTTCCAGTGTCGCGATTGAACAATTGCGTTCCATGTTGCATTGAGGGCGTAGTAGTCCGCAGCGTGCAGCGCCTGCGCTGTGACTGCTGCGTAGTTCCCGTCGTGGACAACTTCGCTGCGAATACCGTATAACCAGTCGACAACATGCGCGTCAGCGTGCCCGTACAGAAGACCGGCAAGTCGCTTCGACAAAGTTGTGCGTTTTGTATCGCCACGGTTCAGTAGCAAGGCTTCCAGGGCAAATACTTGGTACAGGAATGCCTCGGCCCTGGACTCTGTATGTCGGCTCCGTCCAACAAGGGTGGCCGCGCGCCAGAGAACAGCCTTCCACTTCTTTGAAAGATCTTGATCTCCTAAGAAGTTGAAATACCTACTGAGTCGCATCTGCTTATAGTATTGCGACCACTGACTGTCTAACTCCTGCGGGATAAGCGCGCCCCGGTGGTCCCAGCTTTGCCTCGGCGCCGTTCTGTTTGTGCATATGAGGGTTGCTTCTGCTGTCAGTAGCCCAATGTCTCCCCGCAACCCAAATGCACTGACCTTGCTTCGTGGCGAGAAGTAAAGTAAACTGCCTTCGAGCACCCAGAGCGCTTCTCGACACCGATGCTCAGCGATAGACAGAATCTTGCTAGGCTTGCCACGACAAGTCGTTATTATGAATGTTGCGGAGTCTAAGGCTGATCCGTCCCGCCAGCTTGTAGGAAGATCGTGCAATCGACCTGTCACCCGAATCGCGTGCAGCATTGATCGACGTGTAGAAATCACACAATCGCCAACTAGAACGCGTTTTTGCGGGCCGGACAGTACAAGGTTATCGACGGGATGAACGTAGATAAATGTGCCGCCCAACTCAGAATGAGATCTCTTTCGCATTTACACATTCCTGGAGGGCATGCACTTCTTCCTGCGGCCAATCTTGCCATATCCGCCTAGTTGTTGCGTGACTTAGGCAGACGAGCTTGTGGAACTGAAGTCTCGTGGCGATTCTCTCGCCGCCTACGGCTTCCGCCTCGTCCCGCCCTTGCGCCGACCCGCCTTCTTGCCACGCTTCTTCGCTCCCCGTCCCTTCTTCGTCGCCCTTCCCGAGCCCGCGAAGTACATCGTCCCGGTGCGGAGCTGGCCGGCGGCGAGCAGGCTCTCATCCGCTCCGTTTCGGTTGTCCTCTCCGAGTCGTGTTCATTCGGGCGTGTAGCGCCTCCTGACGTTCCTCTGCTCTCCGCTCCACATGATCCCACAAGAAGGGGAGGGTGCCCTCAAGCGCCAGCGTCCGGCTGATGAGATCTGTCAATTCACCGAGCGCCTTGCTCTTGGCAATCCAGCGCTCGTTGAATGCGTTTTCGGAAGGAGTCTCTCCCGGCTGGATGGGAGCTAGCGTCTCCATAGCGCATACAGCCTCGGCCGCCTTGATCCTGCGCCAATCTCTATCGAGCAGGCACACCTTCCCAAAGGTGATGTCAAGCTCGCGATTGCCTGCCTCGATTTCCTGCTCGATCATGCGCACTTCGCGCCGGGCATTCTCGGTGAAGGCCAAGGCTCCTTCTTGGGCCAGGGGATCACCAGCGGCAGCGAGCGCACGGAGCGCGTCATGATGAAGGATCCCCTGCATAAGGAACCGCTCCTCCGTTCGGCGGACCCTAGCGAGCGCGCTCATCCACTCCGCATAGGCTTCACGCACTTTGTCACGGCGGGTCTCCCGCCAGTGGCGGGCTTGCTGGAAGACAAGTCCGGCGAAGCCTATTGTTGCCGCCGCGATAGTTGCTGCCGCTCCCCAGTCCATCGGCTCCCGGGCAGCATCTTACGCGGCCTTCCTGGTCGTAGTCTTGCCCCCCGTCTTCTTGCCAGCCTTCCGCGCCCGCTTCTTCCCGCCCGTGCGCCGGGTCGCCTTTTTGGCTGCGCGCTTCGCTCCGCGCTTCTTCGCACCCCGACGCCGTCCCGTCTTCTTGCCCGCGCGCTTCTTCTTCGTCGCTCGCCCGGCGCCAGCGTGATACGTCGCGCCGCGCTTCTGCCCTTCCATCCGGATCTTCCCGTTGGCGAGCAGCATCTGCATCGGCCGCTTGAGCTCCTTCGAGGGGATGCCGACGCCCTTGCTGATCGCCTCGGAACTTGAGCCGGGGTTGGCGCGAACGAAGTCGTGGACGCTCGCGGCCATCGCGTCGAGGTCCTCGGGCGAGCGGCGGACGCGCTTGCCCGACTTGGCGCGCTTGCCGGAGCCATCGGGCCGGCCGCGCTTCTTGCCGGCTTTGGCGGGGCGGCCGCGACGGGCGGGGGCGAACGGGACGGGGATCTCGCCGCCTAGGAGTTGCTGAATGGACCCGAAGGCTTCGGTCCGGATCAGGGCGGAGAGGTCATCAACGAAGGAGTCAACGAGAGCGCGGATGTCGGAAGAGATAGTAGCTGCCATGAGGTTTCCTTGTCTGGGGGAGCGAGCGCTGCTCAATAGAGCATTTCGGCCAAGAAGAATGAAGACTCGCGAGTCATTCTCATCAGCACTCCAATGAACTACCGTGGTTCCGCCCTGCCAAGGACTGCAAGATGACCGACGAGCGCTTCTACGAAATTGCTCTTGCCGAAGTGCGGTCTGGCCGCCTGCGCGAAGGACTACTGGCAAAGTTCTTCGCGGAGACGGACGGGGACAAGGCCAAGGCCGAAGCGCGCTACATCAAGTACAGGGCGGATGAGCTTGCATTGGCACACGAGACGGCCAAAGCAGAAGCAAGGGAATTCGAATGGAAACACGAACTAGAGAAGTCTCTCCGTCTGAAGATATACGAGACCACGCGAAAACGATTGGATGCCGTCGAATGGGCTACAGCGGGCTCTGAGCTATTGGCCTGGGGAGAAGAGAACAAGTGGCCGATGGTCGCCACAAACGGACAAACGCGGATACAAGAGGGCAGAGCGTCCTGGACTGCGTTTGTGAAGTCCAGGCCGCACGTCGATGTGCACCAGGTGTTGTGGGAGATACTGAACCTAGAGGCCGTGTGGTAGGAAATCCGGCCACCGGTCCCTCACGCGTCCACGAGGTAGCCCAAGTCGCGAAGGTCTCGAACAGGTACCCACCACTCAGAATCAAGCTCTAGGCCGGCGGAGCTTGTACAATCGTAACCGACAAATCAACCCCAATCCAGCGGCGTCCGGCAAACAAGGGTTGCGCTGAGGCCCATAATTCCACCCAGACATCCAAAACACGCTGGTCGGGACCAGACCCTCGCGTTACGCCGTCTTCAATGGACCAATACCTGTTAGACTCTGCGTTACCTTCACTCACTCTCGGATTCTTGGTCCAAATCCGTAAGGAGTGTTTGTAATAAGACCATCCATCTGGAATTACGATACGCTTGAAGTCAGTGGATGCATCGGGATCGCCAATAGCGTACGCTCGTACTCGTCGAACTTCTCCTGCTAACGTGGCCAGGGGGGTCGCAGCCTGCTCCCGCAGAATCCTGATAAATGCTTCATCCATATGTTGTGACTCCTGCTTGCTGTTGATTACGCGCGCGGCGTCGGTGCCATTGGGGACGGGTATCTCGCATCCATTAGGCGCTGAATCGAGCCCATGGCCTTTGCCCGGATCAGGCCGGAGATCCACGCTCTCGAACGAGCACTCGCCGAAGTAGGCGAGGGCTGTCCATTCTCATTGCGATTCTTTTCTGCTAGCGCCCTTCCCATCGCCGCCAGATCTCGATGTTGATCCGATCCTCGAAGCCATCCTTCCCGAAGCCGGTATTCCACACGGCAGAAGAGAAGTTTCGCGGTCGTCCGCTAGCGTCTGTCTCGACATGCTTGCCATGGTCGTTTGGCATGCGATCACCATGACTTGGGATAAAGCCGACAAGTTTGTACTTATTCATTGAGACTCTCTTCGCGTTCTCACGACCGGGCGCAACAGCGATGGACTTGTATTTCCAATCGCCACTTTGCGTCTCGGCGCAGAGGACGAAGGTGCCGTCAGCGATGCCGGTCTTGTTCGTGATGACGAGCAACACTTCAGGGAAGCGATCAGCGTCCACCTTGTAGGCGCATTCGTCGTCGCACCAGATCTTCTCGACAGCCGCTTGCACCGGAGCCGTGTCCACTGGTTCACTCCCGCCAGGTAGTGATCGGGTTCCTACTGGTTCGCCCCCTCCCGTCACCAGGTTGTCGGCGTTCTGATTAGGTGGGCTGATGGTCGTTGAGGCAGACGCCGAGAGGTCTTGAACTGGGTCTGCCGGACTGATGTGGGGATGAACATAGGAAGAGCCCCATTTGCATAAGCGAGTGGACGGCCCGGCGAGGGCTCCGACTTGCCGGTACACGGTCAGTTTCCCCGATGCAAATCTAGTCGCCGTTCGAGTCTTGCAGTTTTGATCGCCAAGCATCAGCCTCCGGCTTCTTGCCCCATTTCTCATAGAGGGCCAGAAGCAGTGTCGCAACTCTCGTCGGGCCTCCATAGCGATCAGACGCGCCAGACATGAAGCGTTCGTGCTCTTGGACCAAGAACGTCTCTACTTGATCATAACGTACGCCCATGCAAATGAATCCTTGCATGACAGCGTATTCACCGAGCGTTTGGACATCCTTCGGGTAGCTAAGGCCGACCCACGCTTCCTGAATGACGACAAGCAACTTCTCCAGCTCTAGATGTCCCTGGACCGCTGCGTCCTCGGCAAACTCCCGCATTATGGCAGTCAAGAAAGCTAGCGTATCGAGGTCCGCGAATTTGCCTCGCCAGGCTGCCGACCAAGTATTCACCCCGTCGGTCAATCGTTCCACGGCTCTTAAGTAATTGCCGTTCTCTCGCTCGACGATGGCCAGGAAACCAAGTCGGCGGCTAACAGGAGTGCCTGGGACGCTGAGGCTTTTGCCCTCGCTCCAATTCTCCACTTGCCGGCTCATCGCGACTGCCTCTTGCAGGTCAACCAAGGCCGCCCGATGCTTTCCACGAGCACGCATAAGTAGTCCGCGCTCTGTGAGCGCCTCAATCCTAACTCGACTTATCTCGGCCTTCATCTCGTCGCGACTCACAGTTTCGTTGAGAACGGTAGGTACCTTGTCTCGGGACAAACGATCAACGTCGTTCAGAACATCCTGCGTAGAGGACAGCAATGGCTCCAGGTCGCCCTCAATAGACACCATCCAACTCGATGCGGGTCTCGCAACCTTGACAACTAGACTGACTCCGTTCTCAGGCGGTATCTTGCCGCTGTCAATTGATAGTTTGGCCTGCGCCTTGCAAAGCTCGATACGGGTTGGGAGTTCGTCTCCTTCTTCCGCGGCAATGTCTTCCCGCGCACGAAGTCCTGCTTCCAGCGTAGCGATCGCACCGGCGGGATCTCCAAACCTTGCCTGTAGTCGACCATGACTAAAGTAGAGCTCGGCGAGGTTGCGGCTGGCGTAAAGGCGCCCAGTTTCCGACCGGTTGTACATCGCGCAGCTAACGGTAAGTCCAGCTAATAGTGTCAGCAGCAAAGACACCGCTGAGCCGAAGATTACCCGATGTCGAACAAGCGCCTTCCGAAAGCGATAGCCAAGTGAAGGGGGTCCTGCCAGGACTGCCTCGCCATTCAAGTACCGCGTAATATCTTGCTCTAGTTCCGATGCCGACGCGTATCTGTGGGCTCGCTCCTTCTGAAGACATTTGAGTACTATCCAGTCTGCCTCTCGTCGTAGCAGTCGACGAAGATGACGAGCGGTTGTATTGCGCTTAATGGCGATCTGGGCAGCCTCAGCCTCCATGAGGCCTTCATATAGTTGTGATGGGGCTGGCGTATGGGACGATTGTATGAGATATACCAAGTCCTGGTAGCTAGCAGAGGCGAGAACATCTTTACTAAGAGGGGTCGCGTTGGTTAGTAGCTCGTAGAGCATGACGCCGAGCGAGTAGATATCTGTACGGGTGTCAACGTCAAGCGCGCTCATCCTTGCTTGTTCCGGGCTCATGTATTGAGGCGTACCGACGATCTGATTGAAACCAGTAAGCAGGGTCTTGTCGGTAAGGTTGAACGCGGCAGCTCTTGCGATCCCAAAATCAATGACCTTTGGGACAGCACGCGTGTCATGTTCTTCGACAAGAACATTTGTTGGCTTCAGGTCACGGTGAATGATGCCTTGTTGATGTGCGTGTTGAACTGCGCTGCATACATCTGTGAATAGCACAAGTCTTTCTCGGACAGACATGCGGTTATCGTTGCAATACTGGGTTATTGGGATGCCTTTGACAAGCTCCATTACAAAGTATGGACGTCCTGATGGTGTCGTACCCGCACCAAGTACTCTAGCGATATTGGGATGGTTCATCATCGCGGCGGCCTGACGTTCAGACTCAAAGCGCGCGATGGCTTGGTTGCTGTCGATGCCAGGCTTGATGATCTTCAGGGCGACCTTCCGTCTAACGGGTTCCAATTGGTCAGCCATGAAGACTCTCCCAAATGCTCCTTCTCCAATAATGTCGAGCAGCTTGTAATCGTCGAAACACGATCCGGTGTCTTCCGGCAAGGATAGTTGCTTCTTGTCGATGGTAGCCGCGTGTTCTAGCAATGCATTGATGGCAACCTCGGGTGATATCTCGGGAGAAGTCGCCGCAGCTTTCTGGAGAAAACCATCGATATGTGCCTCGAGGTCCAGCCTGTCATTGTCGCTGTCAATGCTATCGGTCATGGGTGGCCCTTTCGTGCGCGTTGCTGCAAGATGCGCAATACACGTTCGTACCGTTTCCTAATGGTCGTCTCTTTGGTGCGAAGCTCCTCCGCAATCGACGCGAAACTGCGTGCGTTCAGTAAGCGCATCTGGACGATATCTCTGTACTGAGCGGGAAGAGCATCAACGAGGTGTGCGACCCAAAGCTGCATGTCGTCGCGTGTAACGACGCCGGTTGCTTCACTCACTGGGGACGTTGCACTCGGTGGTGCTTCTAGAACTGACTCGCCCAGCTCTCCCGCGTGCCGACGGACTGAGTCAATGATGCGATGTTTAGCCAGCTGTCGTGTACGGCGGAGTAGTTCCTGTTCTTGGATTGGTGGATCTGGGTGAGAGCTGAGATATGTGAGGGTCTCCGTGAGGACGGCAGACACAAGGTCTTCTGGGTCGATCCAACGACGAGCAGCATCGCTTAGGCGCCTGTTGACGTAGCGAAGTAGCAGGGGTCGGAGATGCTGCCAGAGGCGCGCTTGTGCGGCGCTGTCTTGTTGTTGAGCTGAACGGATGCAGTGATCTGGGATGCTGGTCATCCTTGTCTACTCCGGGGCTATGCACTGGGACTCGTGTGTCTCCCTCTTCACAGCGGAGGGGTCTCCGGGGTGCGACAGAAATCCCAGATTTCTTACTACGGCACGAGGGTAGCGTGCTCCGTGAAGTCCTCGTGAGGCTCCGTCCCAGCCCCGAGATCCCCGCTTCTCTCGTGGGGGAAGGAGGTAGGGTTTCCCCGCAGTGAGTACGGGGCTGTCGCAAGGGGTGGCATCGGGGAACCGGAGATCGTCTGCGGGTGCTTGGGCGATTGTCCCCTGCCGATCTCGGAGCCTTGGTGACCGCGCATTAGCCGAGTTGTGAGGTAGCCAAACGCTGCTCCGCCTTCCTCGGCCCTTATGCCTCCGCGGTTCGAGGGGCCAACGAAAGCATCGAGGCTTGGCTTGGGTCAGCCACGAGCCGCAGCGCCCGTTCCTGAGCCGAGGCGGGGGCTACATTGCGCCGCGCTGCTCGCCGATCGCCTCGCACTTGCCAGAGCTAGGAACGGCACCCGACGCTCGGGTCCCAGGAGAAGATGACCATGATGATCAAAGCGGCAAGGGCAATCCAAGCACACCCCCTCCACGTGAGGCGCGAGCCAGTTCCTGCTTCCTTCTTCATTCAGTCGGTGCGAGCGCCGCAACGGGCACTCGGTAGCAATCACGATGGCGATTCGGATTGTTGATGATCGTCTTGCGGTCCTTCTTTCTCTTGAATTCCCAATTTGATCGCTATCACCTTACGGATTTCCCGCGCATTTGTGAACCGATGTGACGCTCGGTCAAATGAAAGCACAGGGACATCGCGGTACACGAGAGGAGCTTCAATGTGAGCCGGAACAAGCAGTAGAGGGATGACACGTAGTGCAGAACCGCCTTGGATCCTCGCGGCCTGATACGCAGCAGCAATATGAAGAACCTGTGCCGTAGCGTCTTGTAACCGCGCGACAGAGCGAAGGTACTTTACCTCAACAACAAAGTGAGCATCGGCTGTTTCAATGACGGCATCACAGAGATTGTGGACATTTGGACCATGAATAGCGACATGCTTCCGAACCAAGCCAGGAAGAGGTGTTTCGCCGCTCTCAAGCGCTCTCAGGGACTCGGCTTCAAATCCGCGCACCTCGTCCTGTAGGCTGGCAATAGAATCAGCGGCCTTGGTAGTTGGCGAGTCTTGGCCTACCTCGGAGGCTAGAGCCACGGCATCCTCTTGCTGTTCGTTAGCTACTTGGGCTGGCGATGCCTTCTGTAACTTGTATTTCCAATAAGCTTCGCGACCCCACACAATCGCTGCTAACTTTTCTAGGAATTCAAGCTCAGTGACTAGTGTCGCTACAATAAAGAGGCCCACAGTGTACACTGCGGAATTGTCGGCGGCAAAGCACATGGCACACGCCCACATGCTCCCCACCAGTCGACGAGACAACGGGTGTACTGTCGGCGAATGAAGCAGGCTTAGAGTTGAAAACAAAGCTACGCATGCGATCGTGGCGGCGAGCAATGTGGAAATAGAGCTATCCGTAGTGTGATTTGCTAAACTGATGAGCAGAGCAAGGGTGAGTGCCGCATATACGACCATGATAGGAGCGAGAACGGTAGGACTAAGGAACCGGGTCATGACATGATGCCTGATCGTAGAGATAGCGCGGCGGCCCGGAGGTGTGGGGGGGAAGCCGCAATATGTCCAGGATGGTTGACGTCAACGAGGTCAACTGTTGACCTGGGCGAGCTGGCGAGCATCTGTGTCCTCCCCTTGGTTAGGTGAGGGAAGGCTAGCGGATTCTCTGCTAGCGCAACAGGGGCCGGAGTTTAGGAACTCCGGTGATCGTGAGTCTTCAGGTCGGACCGCACGTTACGCGAGTTTGAATATCGCACCAGAACGCGCGGATCCGGCTCGCCAGGGGTTCTCCGCCATGCGCGGTGGTGGTTCGACGACGGTCACCCCGGCCGGCGGCCTTCTCGACCTCGCCCCGGCCGGTGGGGAGGCGCCCGCCCGTCGCCGCCTACCGCCGGATACCCCGTCAGGTCCGACGACCTGAACCGTGCGGTAGAAGGGGAGCTAGAGCTCCTCGAACCACGCGTCCCGGACAACTCGCGGGCAACTACAGCCCTTGATCCCGGTTGTCCGGCGCGCCCCCGCGGTTATCCAGCGGTAAACCACGCGGCGGGCTGATAAACCTGTCACACTAAGTCCGGTGTCCATCGAATCGGGGGAGGGTCACTCCGGCGTCAACTATCGCAAGGAGGAAGGGTCTCGTCGTAAGGACCGAGAGAGTGAGTACGAGGAGAAGTATGGGCCGCGCCCCCAGCACCAGCGCTCGACCCTTGATCACCAAGTAGGGAGTCGGGTCATACTGCTCCGCGAATGAAACACACAGGCAGGAGCCACGATGTCTCCTCGGTGTCTTCGAGTTACACCCTGCGGAGGCCCTCCGCTCTTCCTACCGCTTCCGCTTCGTCCCGCCCTTGCGCCGCGTCCTTCTTGCCGGCTCGCTTCGCGGCGCGCTTCTTCTTCGTGGCTCGACACGGTACCTATTCGACGATCAGTACATATATCGGGCGACCATGTTATATGATGCGTGAGCAACAACAACTTGTAGCAATGACCCTCTAATAACGAAGGCCAGTCCAAGCACTACTCCAAAGGAAGTCGCAAGAACCACCTTTTCGATTGACACGCCATGCGCAACTCCAAACATTGCAGAGCTTATAACTATGCCGGTCACGGGACCAGACTTACTAACGATAAAAGACATTATCCAGGCACGAAAAAACACCTCTTCAAAGCAGCTCTGAACAAGGACATACAAGATCATTGTCGTGCCTAGCGGAAACCAACCTTGGTCCACGTTGTCGATAAGCAGTCGATTGGTGATCAGTAGTGCAGCCACCAACGGTACACTCCAAACAAGTTCGATCCAAACGCTGGAGTTTGGAGGTACAGGGTTTGGAATGCGTACAAGTCCAATGAGAATAAGAAGCAAGCCGGCTTGCGAAAAGAGACCGGGCAGGGCACTTAGCTCCGCAGGACCAAGAGCAACGAATCCTAGAGCGGTAGGCGCAGCAAGGCCACAGAGCAGCAGGCCGGTTATCGCGAGTCCTTGCTTCGGGGCGGTCCTGAACGTCATCAGCAATTGTCATCCTTCACGGCAGAACGGCCATTTGCACGCGGCTGGCGCGGGCTGCCTGCATCCTACCGCGAAGGTAGGATCACCGGAAGCGTTCATGCGTATTCTCCCACTCTGAATCATCCTTGGTGACCTTTGTGTTTGGTAACGCGGCCCTCAGCTCAGATATAGCTTGAGCCGAAACATTCGCGCACCCATCAAGAAGCAGCCAGTCAAGCGACCTCATCGAAGTTAAGTGAAGAACGCCATCGTCTGAAATTCCCGGACATCCGCGTAGGTCGAGGTGTTTGAATCCACCCCTAGCGGCTACGTTGTTTATTGAAGCATCCGTCAATTGCGAACATGCCGATAGGCCCAGCCAAGAAAGATAAGAAATCCGAAGAACATAGCCCACACCAGCATCTGTTATTAGATCATTGTGCCCCAAATTCAGTTCGGATAAATGCGGAAGTTCGAGCTCCGACAGCAATTTAAGGCCTTCGTCGCCCACTCTCGCGTCGTAGGATGCCCAACCACTGTCGAAATCTATGTGCACTAACCCGCCACGGCGTTCAAGAGACCAAATGTCTTCGTCTTGGAGACGTCTGGCTCGCACCGACAGTGTCTCGGGAGGGAGAGCAAGAACGTCAGCAGAATCTTGAACAACGGGCGGCCAATCCTTACTGCAAGCCAGTCCCGCTCCGATTAACGGTGCAATGGTCACGATGCCGAACAAAACGCCAATCCACATCTTATTCCGCATATGGACTTATTCCGCATATGACTGGGAACAGTCACCCTTTTTGGCATTCCAGCCTGGATGTTCGGGGTTGCAATCTTCGCATTTCGGTCGGCCACCCGTTCGCGGCCTGCGAAAGGCCGGGTGTTGCACTAACTGTTGCTGGGGGTACTTCACGGCTGGACGGCCAACTGCGCGCGGGTGGCGCGGGCTGCGCGCATCCTACCGCGAAGGTAGGCCACCCTTGCAGAGGGCCGAGAGCACGCCAGGTCAGCACCTGAGGCGGCCCGGGGGATCCAGTCCGTCGCTCCCTACGCCGCCGCGGGCGACGCCGTCTTCCTCGCCGTCGCCTGTCGCCCAGTCTTTCTGCCCGCCTTCCTCGCCCGCTTCTTTCCGCCCTTGCGCCGGGTGGCCTTCTTGCCTGCCCGCTTCGCACCGCGCTTCTTCTTGGTGCCTCGTCCTCCACCCGCGTGATACGTAGCCCCACGCTTCTGCCCCTCCATCCGGATCCTCCCGCTCGCGAGCAGCATCTGCATCGGCCGCTTGAGCTCCTTCGAGGGGATGCCGACGCCCTGGCTGATCGCTTCGGAGCCGAGGCCGGGGTTGGAGCGAACGTAGTCGTGGATGCTAGCGGCCATCGCGTCGAGGTCCTCGGCCGAGCGGCGGACGCGCTTGCCCGACTTGGCACGCTTGCCAGAGCCGACCGGGCGGCCTCGCTTCTTGCCGGCCCTGGGGCGGCCGCGACGGGCTGGGGCGAACGGCACGGGGACTTCGCCGCCCAGCAGTTGCTGAATGGACCCGAGGGCCTCTGCCCGGATCAGGCCGGAGAGGTCGTCAACAAAGGAGTCAACGAGAGCGCGAACGTCGGAAGAGGAGGTAGCTGCCATGAGTGCATTCCTTGTCTTGAGCAGCGAGCGGCGATAAGAGAGCATTTCGGCAGGGAGGAATAAAGGCCTGCGCGGTTTCCTTGTTCTCATCATGCGCGATTACCAAGTTTGAATAGAATGCGGTCCCTTGCCCACGCCATCACTCCGCCATGATCAAGCTCGCCTGTCTTCTGGTTGCAGCCCTCTGCGCGTTCCCTCAGGGTGAAGAAGAGCCGTCTTCTATCGAAGAGGAGCTTGCGCAGCTCATCGAGAAGACGAACGCGCTGGAGACCTTCCATGTCGTGTACAGCATGGAGAACACGACGAGTGGCGAGTCCGTGCCGGTCTTTGCCGAGTTCGTCTATCGTGCTCCCGATCTTGGACGGATGCGCTCATTCACGCCGGATGGCATGCTAGATATTTGGATCTTGGGAAACAGGACGTACGGCCGCTTCCCTGGAAGCACGGACTGGGGCATGGCTGAATTCCCCACTCCGCTGCCAGCTCACGATCTCCTGGACAAAGTTTTTCCCAACGAGGAGTCAGGTCTCGAACCGGGAGTGGCCTTGGACTTGATTCTGGCCGTGGATCCGGATACCAACATGGCCGGGTTCAATTGGCGCTTCGGGAGAGAATTCTGCGATCGGTGTGGCCGGCGGTACGTTCTGGGATGGCTAGTCCACATGAAGCAGCGTGCGGAGGAGATGACAGACGAAGGCGCGCACATCGTCTGGAGCGAAGATCGCTACAAATGCTTCGTCTCCAAAGAGACGGGGTTTCCTGAGAGCATTGAGATCGTGGGAAAGACGGGTGACCTTGGCACGTTGCGCTTGCAAGAGTGTCATTTGAACGAGCCTCTCGACCCATCTCTCGTCGCTCTTCCCGCGGGCGCGCACGAGGCAGCCGTCAACGAGGATCTGAGTCGCAACCTCGCACAGGGGGTGGATCCACAAAGGGCCCGACAGGGGGGCTTCGCGCGAGTGAGGAGGCAGCTCTACTCGGAGAAACGTTCCTGGGACGAGTCCACTCGCGACGACTGGCGCGCCTTCTTGGACATGCTGCACAGAGGAGTGCTCGATCAACTGGTTCCCAAGCAAATTCAGGAGTATCAGACGAGGTCGGACCAGTATGCCGAATGGGCACGCTCGCAACTATCGAATGATGATTCCGGCGGGTCCCGCGCCGAACTAGAGGAGAAGGTAGACGGGTATTACGCGCAGATCGAAGAGAACCTCGATTCCATGGAGACCCAGTACGTCGAATACCTGGGTGCTATCGAACCGGTTGATGTCACAGTGAAACAACTCCTGGAAGTCGAAATCGAGGTGCTCGGAGAGCTCTTCGAGGAGATCCTGCGGTAACCCGTTCTTCGTGCCTTCGACGAGAGGCTCGACGCCGTCTTCGCCGAATAGCGCGCGACTTCATCCGTCGACGAGGTAGCCCCACGCGCGGGAAGCGCCGCAGGGACGGCGCAGGCGATCCCGACGACGACGGACAGCGGGTGAACCTCGATCTTGATGCGGCGCATGGGATCTCCTCCGGGGCCGTCGAGAGGTAGCGTCGAGCTGGCGTTGGCGTTCTCGCGGTAGGCCGACAGCCTAGTCGCTCCGCCGCTAGAATCTTCCCCAGGGAGAACGGATGCACGACACCTTCGGTACCAGAGCTCTCCGGTTTGGCGCCCCCTACGGGATCATCATGGGGGTGCTCTGGCCTTGGCAGTGGGAGAGCGTCACAGGGCTATTTGCTGGTGCGCTCCTCGGCTTGCTCTCCGGTCTATTCGCGGCATTCGTCGTCTCGCGGACGCACGCCCGCGCCGTGCTCGCCAATCCTCCTCCCAGCGGTGAGCACCTCATCGGTCATGGACTGTCCAACTACCGCCAGGGGTTCATGCCCGTCGCTGGTATCGCTGGTTGGCTATGTGTGACCGACGCGCGGCTTCTCTTTCGATCGCAAGCAAAGCGTCTCGGGGCGCGCGGCGGCGAGATCTCAATTCCGATCGACGAGATCATCGAAGTGCAACCCTACTCCCAAGGTTGGATCATGCCCACCGGGCTGAGAGTGGTGACGGCCAAAGGAGAAGAGCGGTTCGTAGTCGAGGCACGGCAAGAGTGGATCGAGCAGATACGCCGAGTTCTTGGCGATCCGGGGCGACCAACCCTATCCCCCGCGAGCGGGCCTATCAGGTGAAGTCGCCCACTCTCAAGGCCGTGCGTCGTGCCCTCGCTGGCTACTTTGGCAACGACGAGGTCAGGCGGCCGGCGCGCGCAGCCCTGCTTGAGTGGGGTGAAGCAGCGCTGCCATACCTTGGGGAGGCATAGCACGCTCTCGAATACCAGTTCGAGCAAGCACGGGCACTACAATGCGAGTACCACGATCGGCCAACAAACCGTTGACATCTATATTCATGACAGCGACGAGAAGGCACGATTAGGAGGCGACACATGGATCGCAATGTTGGACTTTGGGCCGTTGGATAAAGTGCCAAAGATCACCATAAACAGCGAACGCATTGATCTCCTCAAGCAAGCTAGATGACGAGCACAAGCCCACATCCGAAGCAAGCAAGCGATACAATCAAGCTACTCAGTTGCAGAAGTGGATGGACTATAAGGATGCATTGTAGACGGCGTACAAGGGTAAACTATGTGAAAAATACGGCATCGGAGAGAAGCAAATAACAAAGATAGCGGTTGAGGGTGTGAAGAAGGGATGGCCTGCGGCGTCGAGTCGGTAGGGAGACCATTGTTTACTGCCTACCAATGTGCACGAGCCGCAGCATGGCGGTTCGCAAGCTACCCGCACTCTGTTCGATGACGAACGAGGGACAGCGCGTCTCGGGCGCTGAAAGGAATTCGAGATGAAGGACGACGATTTTCTGGAAGGTGAGGACGATCTGGCGTTCAATCCCTTCTTTGAGTGGATCGCCTTCTGGCGAACCATCAAGCATCGGAATCGTTTTCACCTGCCTCCCCAGTCGGAAGCGATTGTCAAGAAGACGGTCAGCTTGGTGAGACAGTCTGGAACCAGTACGATTGCGAAAGGAGACACACTCTTCAGATGCCGTATTCATGAGCCTGTTGATGACAGAACACCTCCTTGGTCTGACGTTCGGGAAGTGCGCCCGTATGCCGGAGACCAAATAGGCGCTCCCCCTGCCCCAAAGTGTTCAGCCGGGCGATTGAATCCGCGAGGTATTCCCTATCTCTACCTTGCAGATTCACCAGAAACCGCACTTGCAGAGATGCGACCTTGGCCGGGAGCTCATCTGACTGTGGGGAGCTTTATCATCCAGAGATCCCTGACGGTGGCGGACTTCACGCCATTCGTTGCTAGCGATTCTGGTCGAGTAAATGTTTGGCTTCGGTTTGTCGGGCGAGCAATCTCCATCCCCCAACATCCGGAGGATCCGCTCGGCTACCTACCGACACAGTACATTGCCGAGCTGTTCAAGGCAGAGGGCTTCGATGGCATCCGGTATCCGAGCGCCATGAAAGAGGGGGGGCTCAATACCGCTTTGTTCGATCCCGAAGTTGCCAAACATAGCACGTCGCAAGTTGTTCAAGTCACGTGGGCAAACTACGCGTTCGATAGCATTCAGAGCAGGCAAACCTAGCACCCTCGTAACTTGGTAGGCAGCCGAAGCCACCGCCGCTCAAAGAGCAATGAAGCAAATCGGCATGAGCCTAGCACTAGTAACTCCCAGCGGCTCCAGGAAGTCATCGCGAAGGATCTCGCCGGGATGCGTCGGGATGCGGTTTGGCGGGGATCGTCGGCCGCGCCTCACCTGGGTCAGTACCGAAGGTAGAGAACGAGACCTGCGATGAGCACGGCGGCGACAACGAGCCAGAAGGTCATCCTGCGCATGGTAGGGACGATCGAAGTCTAGAGGTTCGCACCATTCGTGCGGCTGGAGCCAGCCGAGTGGCGCGAGTGGGTGGGGCGGGAGATGCTGCGGCGCTGACGGGAACGGTACGCTGTCGGCGACATGAGCGCGGGGCAGGTCGAGGTCGAGTTCGTGATGGACGACGTGTACCATCGAGAACTCCACACCGAATGGACTGCCGCGGTGGGATCGGGATGGCGCATTGACCGCGTCATGATCTGCATCACGGCCGTGCTGGCACTTGCCCTGGGTGCCGGTGCATGGACCCTGGGCCGTCCGCCGCTGCTCGCCCTTGCGATCGCTCTCGGCTGCGTGGCGTTGTTCGAGGCTTGGAAGCGAAAGCGTCGGAGAAGGATCTGGTTGGACTTCTGTCGAACACTGCCTTGGTTCGGCAAGAAGATGCGCATCGTCCTTCGGGGCGACGAACTGGTACAGGACAACGACTATCCGGGGGATCCGCGTTTCGAACGGACCGAGGCGATGCTTGCGACTCCCAACGGCTACCTCGTTCGATACCGCGCGGTTGCCGCCGTCGAGGTTCCCAATGCCGCCATCTCAGACGCAAGCGCGTCCGTGTACATTCCCCACCGCGCGATTCGCCCGCCGATGAGTCGAGAAGACTTCACGGGGAGGGTCGCTGCGCTTCGTCGCCTCTAACGCGCGCGCTGCCTTGGTGCGGTCCGTCGCGTGATGGGCTGGGCGGGAGAGATGGCCCGGGGGTGGGGGTGTTCTAGTCGCTGTTCAACAACACCGTGGCAAACACCACCACGCCGAACCCGAGTAGGAACAGGCCGAGAATGATCCCGGCGACGATGAAGGCGAATGGCAGAGCCCACTTTGGCTCGGAACGTGCCGCCTGGGAGGCGCCCTCACCCCACTTGCGTGTTGCGATGTACAGCGTGGCTGTAGCCAAGATGGCGATGCATGCCGCCGCCTGTGTGATATGGACGACGGCAAGGGAGAGGGATCCTAGGCTGCTCAGCATGGCTGCTGGGATGCAAAGCAACGCGTAAGCGACCTCGAGCAGGAGGAAACGTCGCAGGGAGCGGGCCTTCATGGAAGGGGCCGGGAGGGCGACACGCGGCGGTCAACCCGAGATGCGCTCGTATTCGGCGATTCGGGTGATGGCCTTCACCGCCGGCTCGAAGTGCTGCTTGCGGATGGCGAGGTACTTGGGGTCGCGGAAGAAGCTGCGCATCGCGTCGGCGCTCGGGAAGGCAATCACGAACACGCGGTTGATCGGCTCAGCGCTCTCACTTCGCAGCACCTCGTTGACGCGGAAGTCGTAGCGGAAGCGACCGCCGCAAGCCTCCAACAGAGGAATCATGCCCGCGCGATAGCGCTGGTAGCCGGCTTCATCCGTCACGTGGAGGCCGACGAGGGTCTCGTGGGTGGTCTGCTTGGGGCTCATTGCGCTGGAACCTTCACGCGAGCTTGGTTGGGAGCGGGCGAAGGGGATCCACCGCGAACTGCCGGTTCAGCGTGTTCGGAGCCACGGGAAGGTCGTGGTTCGAGTCGGTCGTCCGCCGGAAGCCGCGTCGGATCCGTCCCCGCAGACCGTTACCCTACGCGGATCAGGAAACGCTGCCGACGAGCTCGACGTCCAACCGCTCGATGCCGAGGCAGCGCAGGTAGACTACCTTGCCCGCGGCGAAGGGCGTCTCGAGCGTGCGGGCGAAGCCCCACGAGCCGTCGGCCTCGCGGCGCGCCTCGAGCGTGACGCGCACCTCGCCCTCCTCGGCGATCTCCAGCCGCGCGCCCTCGACGGCCGGGCCCGAGCGAACCTCGCTCAAGACCAGGCGCTTCTTCTCGGGAACCTGTCCGGCGGCCACGGGCACTCCGCTCGTCAGCACTACGCGCATCCGGTACCAGGTGTCCTCGCTGCCCCAGCGCGCCTCGTTGGCGCTCTCGACCACGTAGCAGTAGCGGCAGAACTTGAAGGAGCGGCCCGATGAGAGGCTCCTGCGCAGCTCCTGGTAGGTCCGGTTGTTCCAGACCTCGCGGAAGGAGTCGCCGCTCTCGTAGTGCCCCATGACGCGTCCGGCGCTCATCGACGGGTTGCAGCAGGGCGCGACGACGCCGTTGAAGTCGACGTAGGATTCGCGCCAGGGGTAGAGGCACGGCGAGACCTTCTCGCGCCCGGGCGGCATGAGCGACGGGCCGAGCTGCGGCACTCCCCAGCGCAAGGCGTCCTTGACGCCGCGCTCGAGCAGACGCTCGACCCAGACGGCGTTGTCGCCGCCCTCGGCCTGGACGCGAAGCATCTCGGCCGAGGCCGGATCCTGGTCGAGGCGCTCGTGGAGGAGGGGGTCGAAGGGCAGCGTCTCCAGGCGCTCGCGGCCCTGCTCCAGCAGGGTCTCGGCGTCCAGCGGCTCGTAGGGAGCCTCGACGTGACCCGCGGGGATCGCCAGGCGCTCCGGCAGGAGCACGCGGACACCGAGGCGCTGCGCCGTCGCCTGCGCCTCGTCGAGGCTGCGATTGGCGAGCTCGCGGTGGCGGTCGAGGGAGTCGGCATCGTTGAGTCCGGCGTGGATGTAGGCGTAGTCCACCGCGACCTGGTCGACCGCGAAGGCGTGCGCCAGCTCGATCAGGCGCGGGAGCTCGGCCACGTTGCGCCACTGGAGGATGTGGCTGAACTCGAGGCGCGGGCGCGGAACGTGGCGCGGGAGCGCCTCGCGGGCTTCGTTGAAGCGCCGCAGGTTCTCGAGCACGCGCGGGAACAGGGCCCCGCGGCGGATGGCGTTGAATACCGGCTCGCTGGCGCCGTCCATCGAGACCACCAGCGTTCCCAGCGCGGGCAAGAGGTGCTCCATCAGCCCCTTGCGCGCCAGCGGCATGCCGTTGGTCGTGAGCGAGGCGCGCACGCCGTAGGTCGCCAGCAAATCCAGCTCGTCGAAGATCGTGCGCGAGATCAGGGGTTCGCCGGAGACCGTCAAGGCGACCGTGTGCAGGTGTGGGAAGAGCTCGTGTCCGAGGCTGGCGAAGCGCTCCCAACCCATGTCGGGCAGCGACATGTTGTCGACCTGGTCGAGCTGCTTGAAGCACATGTTGCAGGTCAGGTTGCACTTGTGCGTGTTGCCGATCGTCATCAGCGTCGGGTACGCCGCGCAGACGTCGGGTCGCTCGCGCCGCTCGCGCTCCGCCAGGCGCTCGTTCTCGGCCTTCAGCGCCGCAAGCGCCGCCAGGTCGAGGTACGCGTGGGGCGAGCCGGGATGCCGTCGGCGCCAGGCGGCCAGCCGCTCCTGGTGCACGTCCTCCCTACTCGTGTCGAGCTCCAGCGGCGGCAGCGGCTTGCGGGCGTCCAGATCCATGCGAGGACCGCGATTCTAAGGGATGCCGGCTGCCGAGCGAGCAGTATCCACCCGTTCGTCGCGTTCGACCCTCGCCGAAACCTCGAAACCAACGGTGACTCTATCACACTTGTGAAGAAAGCAATGAGTAACGGATGATGAGTTGCGATGCATCATCTTGTCGATTCCAGCGGAAAACGATGATGGCGACTCGGACCCGGCAATGGAAAAGATCGGTTGCGCGCTCAACGTTCCGTCCGTGGAATCGAAGGAGAATGCGCCGACTCCGGTGGGTGATGCGGCACGGTGTCCCTCCAAGTCCACTGTTGTCCATCTAGTTAGCGTGCCGGTGGACCCACTCGGCGTGATACTTGGCTCAATCCGTGCCGGCCATGTAATCCGCCGCGAACCTCATTCGACTCCCACTCCAGCCGGCCGCTCGTTAGTTGGCCTCGAAGACATAAGCTGCACCGTCCGGATTGGCTCCGATAGCCCCAACGAGGAGCGTTCCATCCCTATGCACCATTGACCACCCAAACCCGTCGCCTTTTTCTGTGTCAGTAGCCGCAAACTTATTGACTAAGTGCCAGGCAGGCATGTTGTGACCATTGCGACGCAGTTTGAATTGATAAGCGGTACCCGTCTGGTCCCCTGCGGTTTCAGCTAAATAGGCACCAACAAAGACCGTTTTCTCACCTATAGCCACGGAGAATCCAAACAAATCGTCTTCATGACCCTTGGCAGCCAATCGCCCTACGTTCGTCCACGATCCGCTCAGGGCGTTCTTCGCGTAGGCATAGGCGGCACCTCTGCCAGTACCCCCGCCGCTTGGATGGTTACGCGGCGCTCCAACCACAACCATATCGGCCCTTGTTGCCACGCAATGCCCAAATTCGGCGCCGCTAGTCGCGCCCGTCGGCTCGAGCCTAGCTGTTTGCACCCAACCATCAGCCACCGAATCATGTTCGAAGACATACGCAACGCCTGTCCTCGTGCCATTGACCTTACCCCTGGGAGCGCCTACCACCAGCCGATTGTCGTCGAGTACGACACTGAATCCAAACGACTCGTCGGCAGAACTCCCCGTGAGCCAAGAATTTTCAACCCAGGTGTCGTCGGCGGTGTCAGTGGCGTCGAGACCCGGATCAAGGCGGTAGGTGACGACCGAGCCTCCAAGCAGGGAGCCACCGATTGCCACTTCGTGGGCCCCGATCGACACGGAGAATGATTGATTGGGCACAGAAATCTCGTGAATCCACTGACCGTTCCGAATCCGAAAGATGTACGTCCGAAGGTCGCTAGTGACCGCAATGCGATCAGCGGATGCGGAAAGCCCCCTTCCAAATCCAAGAAAGGGAGTGGCGTCGTGCGGCGCAATCTTGGCAAACAGAGGCGCAGACTGGGCGGTTGTGGTTGTCTGAAAAACGAAAACCGCGCCCGATTCGTCCTCGAACTCGGAATCGCCAGGATCTCCAATAACCCATGTACCGTCGCCGATCGCTGTAGCGGAACCGAAGGAAACAAAGCCGCTAAGTGGGGTAGGAGACGTCAGTTTTGTGACCTCTGTGGGCGCTTGATGCTCGGCAATCCGTCCAGAACTGGCGAAAGCGAGATACGAGCAGCAGATGATATTGCCAATGTACATGAGCGCTACCCCTTCTTGTAGGTTACGGAAGTGATAGAGGGTCCGCTCTGGTGTTGCACTAACTGTTGCTGGACGATCTTCACGGCTGAAGGGCCAATCGCGCGCGGCTGGCGCGGCCCGCCCGCATCCTACCGCGGAATCCAACTCCTGCATGCCGGAGGAGCCGAGCTGTGAAGACCGTCCGCCACGTCAGGGTGCGGGAGACGAGTCCAGCTTGCCGGGCGGGCGTGCGAATCTCGCGACCGAACTCGAAGGACTTGTGCGGCCGGATGAAGTTGAAGTAGCGGAGCAGCTCGAGCTGCCCGAAGAGGCTCTCTTCGGAGCGGCACAGCGCGGTGGTCTTGCGCTGGAGGCAGGCGAGCGGACGTCGGGTGATGAGGTTGAGGCGCTCGACGAAGGACGTGTGGACCGAGTACCAACGCGACCGGCCTCGTCCCGTCTACTCGAGCTGCAGAAGGGAGCGCAGCTCGGAACGGGCTCCTTCGTCCAGAAGGCCGTAGCGGACCCATGTCACGAGGCCGCCGGCGTCGACGACCAGCGTGAGCGGGACTCTCGTCATCTTGGCCAGGGGGACCTGCAGGGAGTCGACCAGCTCGTAGCGGTGGAAGGCCAGGTCATTCCAGGCCGGGATGCCTTCTTCTAGCGCGCCGAGACCGTCGAGTTGGATGCCGACCACGGACACGGGCGGAGCCAGTTGCGCCGACAGCTCGTTCCACACCGGGAGCATCGTCGGGCAGATCGAACAGCCCCGGGAGTAGACGAACAAAAGCAGGCTCTCGAATTCGCCGTCGAATCCGACGCGGTGGGCCGCCCCTCCCTCGCCGACGAGGTCGAACGGCTCCATGAACTCGCCGGGCTCGAAACGGGCGGGCGGGGACGGGGCGGGAAGGCCCTCGGACGCCTCGACCTCCTCGGTGCGGGCGGCCTTCAGCGCGCGGTTCTCGCGGGCGAGGAGGACGACCTGGACCGCCAACACGATGCTTACGAGAGACAGTACGAGAGGGAAGCCAGGCTTGGGTCTTCGCATGGATACCCGATGAGGATCATCCCCGAATCGATCCGAGCGGCCGAAGGAGTGTTGACGGCTCCCGGGGTCGCGGCGACCATGGCCGAGCCGACGGCTTGCTCGACCGCTGGTGTCCCGCGCCGTCGATCTGATTCTACAGGAGGTAACGGATGAAGAAGATCGTCACGACGGCTCTGTTCGGCGCGATCGCGTTCGGTTTCTTCGCGATCGCGACGCCCGAGCCCGCCTTCGCCGGCAAGGGCAAGCCCAAGCCCCCGCCGCCTCCGGCCTGCGGCTGCGCGGAGGTGATCGTCATCGGCGACATCGTCTGCGTGCTCGAGGACTGCGGGTTCGACTGCGTCTACGTCTGCACGGGCCTGTAAGGCCTCAAACACGCGAGGCTGTCCCGCCGAGACAGCGCCGGGGCAGCCTCGCTCACTCTCTGACGCGACGCAGCGGCGAGCTGTGAGTCGTCCGAGCCGCCGCCGACCGCGGAGTTCCGGTCCTGAGGGTGAGCACGTTCCCCAGCCGTCGTCGGCGTACTGGACTTCGTCGATGACCGAGCCCGAGCCGGGAGTCGCGTTGTCGTACTGGGTGACGAGCTCGGTCTGGCCACGGCCGGTGTAGTCATCGAGGTGCGCCGCACGGCCCCGTCGAAGCCGGAGATGACGGTCGTGATCCGCCGGTGCGTCTTGCGGCCGCCGGTGTCGAGCCTCGGTCGCTCACTCAGTCGAAAATGGGACTTTTTCTCTGCGTCCTTCAGAGTGTACGACCGTTGCGCGCTGTTGAACTGTCATTGAAGGCTCACCACGAAGCGGTCCTCGTAGGGTCCAGCGAGGTTGATGACGACGGGACTCCCTTGACCGGGACATCCGCGCGACTCTCGCGCACCAAGAGAAGGCTAGTGACATGTCGCACCTACTCGGTGGCCACCTCAGCATCGCGCTGGTCGCTCTTCTCGCAGGCGCTGCAACGGGTCAAGACGCGATCCGCGTCTCGGATTCCACGGAAGGGTGCTTTCATTCGGGTGTCCACAGCTACGAGTGGAAGGCCAGGGGAGATCACTACGCGCTTGGCGAGCGGACGATCACTCGGGAGGCCGTTGAGGAGATCCGGCGGTTGCTCCTATCGAGTCGGGGGGAGCCTGACGACCTTCTGGCAAGCGTCGGGATCACTCCGGCGAGCATTGCATCCCACAGGGATCAGATCCTCCGCAGTGCGGCTCCGGAGATGTGGAAGGATCCAAGCGGGGCACCTCCGGTGCTCACACCCGAGCTGGAGCACTTACTGACATTCGAATACCTGTCACCCCACATTCTGCGTGAGTTGAAGAGTGAGAACTGGGGTAGCACGACATCTTTCGAGTTCGGGGTCGTCCTTCCCGGTCGGCCGCTCGTGACTGTTTCGAGCGATGGGTTGGTGCCGTGGATGCTTCCGTGGACGATCAGCCACGGTGAGGAGACGTGGAGTGTCGCGGATATCGAGGTCTCGAAGGCTTTGCTGAAGCTTGCCGACCCGAACGGCGTGTGCGCGAAGCTCATGGATGGAACCTCGTACTGGTCGGAAGGGTTCTGGACAGACAGAAGCCTCTGGGACCGGTTGGTTGGCACCAAAGTGAACAGGGCACTCTCGATGCAGGAGTGCAGGAGCCTCCCTGGATTCAGCCGGTTTTCTGAGCGATTCGAGATCGAGGATGTGAGCAGCGGCTCGATCGGCCTTCAACCACATGCACTGTTCTGCGAGATCACCGCGAGAACTCCGAAGCTCATCGACAGTGCGCGTTGGTGGAACCTGATCAAGGACGACGAGTTCGCATCCGACTGGGAAGAGTTCCTCCGTGTCTACGATGCGGCCAATGCCGCAGTCGAGCGCGAGGGGTGGATGAGAAAGTGGAAACTAGTTGGGAAGAATCGGACGATCGGTCTCAACGCGGTAGGTGCTCGCGGCTACAGCGAGAACAAGCTGGACTTCTTCGTTCTTCCTGCCTGGAAGGATGCAGGGTTCGCAGGTGATCCCCAGTTCGAGCTAAGCCTCCGTCGCGACGGGGAATGGTGCGGAACTGTGTACTTGTCGAGCACCGAGCGTGGCGCGCTGATCGGGACAGCCAAGCCCGCAGACGGCGAGCTAGGCAAGCACTGGTTCGACTCGCTCGATTTTTCCTTCCACCCGAACGCGGAAGCGCCCACCTACGGTCGCGTCGACGAGGCGGGGGAGGTCGAGCAGCGCGTGTGGCGGAAGAAGTAGGATTGCTGAGCCGGCGCCTACGCCGCCTTCTTGGTCGTCGTCTTGCGTCCCGTCTTCTTCGCCGTCTTCCGCGTTCGCTTCTTTCCGCCGCGACGCCGCCCAGCCTTCTTGGCGCCGCGCTTCTTCTTGGTCCCACGTCCCGCACCCGCGTGGTACGTCGCCCCGCGCTTCTGCCCCTCCATCCGGATCTTCCCGTTGGCGAGCAGCATCTGCATCGGCCGCTTGAGTTCCTTCGAGGGGATCCCGACGCCCTGGCTGATCGCCTCGGAGCCGAAGCCGGGGTTGGCCCGAACGTAGTCGTGGATGCTAGCTGCCATCGCGTCGAGGTCCTCGGCCGAGCGGCGGACGCGCTTGCCCGCCTTGGCACGCTTGCCAGAGCCAACCGGGCGTCCACGCTTCTTGCCGGCCTTGGCGGGGCGGGTACGACGAGCGAAGGCATCGAAGGGGATTGGAACCTCGCCGCCGCCCAGCATGCGGTGAATGGAGTCGACGGCCTCCGCACGGATCAGGGCGGAGAGGTCGTCAACGAAGGAGTCAACGAGAGCGCGAACGTCGGAACTGGATGCGGGCATGAATCGTGTCCTGGATAAGGGTTAGCGAGCCGGGGACAATAGAGCAATTCGGCCAGGACAAATAAAGACTTGCGCGGATTTCCTGTGATTATAACAACGAAAAATGGTCTGGTCAGCCCACCAAGTGGTCAATGCTCGGTTGAACGGCGGGAAAGCAACAACTCTCGCAGCGCGCGCGCAAGGCCCGCGCCCGCAACTCCGCATAGGGAAATGAGGGTGTAGATTGCCCACTCGATTGGGAAGAGGTTGTGGCCAGGATCGCCCGAGAGTGTTCCAACGAGTATGTCCGTGATGGACCACAAGGGAAACGCCAGCATGGTCGCCGCGCCCGAGATCCAGAAACGTAGGCGGCCAACGAGCCCGACAACAGTTCCAGCCAGGAACAGCAAGGGAAGCGATTCCAGCTTCAACCCCTCGATTGCCGTCCGGACGATCGGAAGGAAGTTTGCGTCGTACTGCTCGATGTTTGGATCCAGGGCAGCGGGTACGACGATCGCCGCGAATCCCATGGATGCGGCGAGGAGTATCTCCAGCGCGCCCCAGACAAGTTCGCGCGGCTTCACGCGTCCACGAGGTAGCCCCACGCGCGGGAAGCGCCGGCAGGGACGGCGCCGGCGCCCCCGATGGCAACGGACAGCGAGTGGACCTCGATCCTGATTCGGCGCATGGCTCCTCCTGGGTGGCCCGTTAGGGCGGCGCGACGGTGCGTCGCAAGTCGGCTCCGTACGATGATAGGTGCCAGCCCATACCCCGCGATGTAATCCTTCGCTCCTGAGGCAACAACCGTGGCAGAAGAGCCGAACCTGGCTGCCGTGCGACGCGCCGTCGTCGGCTACTTCGACGACGGACAGGTGGGCGCGGCGGCGCATGCGGCGCTCGCCGAGTGGGGCACGCGAGCGTTGCCTTGCCTAGAGCGCATAGCGCGCCAGGGAATGTTCGCGTCAGGTCTCGTGCAGGCGGTCGCGGACATCCACCATCCAAGGGCGGCGCGCTTGCGGCCGCGACGTAGCCGAGCTCGCCTGAGCCTTGGCTTGCTGTCCGCGCTGCTCACGGGTCCTGGATGTCCGCCAGCAGCCAGTGCTTCGCCATGGACCAGCCGAGGAAGCGGCGGGCGCCGGCCGCCAGCGCGTCATCGCCGTCGAGCGCGCGGCCGTCCGCGGCTAGCGCCAGCCCGTTCCATGCCGGGCGGAAGCGGTTCCGGAACGTCTCCGACTGCGCCTCGAGGTGATCCTCTCCCCAGTGCAGGAAACCGGTCACGTCGGCTGCGGGAGCCAAGGACAGGAAGAAGACCATCTGTCGCCAGGCGTAAGCCGTGTTCTTCAGCATGATCAGGCGCGCGTGAAATTGGTGCGCGCGCACCTGTTGCCGGCGGCAGATGAACACGAAGCACTGCTCGGCCATCGCGCGCAGCCGGGATCGCAACGCATCGTCCAGTCGCAAGCCCACGAACAGCGCGGCCAGGTTCTGCGTCGTGAGGATCTGCTGCTGTTCGATGATCATGCCGTTGGTGGCAGCGTCCCAGGTTCCGAGCGGGACGCCGGCGCGGGACGCGCAGTGCCGGACGAACGCATCCGTGTGCGGCTCCGTCTTTCGCCAGAACCACTTCGGCCGAGCGGTCGCCGCGCCTTTCCCGGGGAGACTCGCCACTTGCGCGTAGTCGATGCCGTAGTAGGTCGCATAGAGCGACCTGTTCAGGAGCTCGCCCGCTCTCCTGGCCGACTCGAGGAACTTGCCGGTGAACGCTCCCCTGAAGATGTCGGCCGCGATCTCGTCCACGAGCGGAATGTCGAGCCCGGCACCGACCGCGAGCGCGCGCAGTTCCTGGACGAGCTTGTTCGGCAGGATCGCGTACGGGAAGGAGGTCAGGGTCAGAGTGGTGATCTCCTCGAGCGCCTGCCTCGCCAACTCTCGAGTCGACAGGCGCTCGGTTCGGAACCGGTCGATCGCCGCGACCCACGGCAGCGCCTCGATCTGGACTTGCTTCTCGAGATCCAGGAGGAGCAAGGAGCGACGTCGCCGGAACGCCCGATAGATCGCGGCGTAGAGTTGGCGCAGCGTCACGTCGGCGATCGCCGCGGCCCTGAGTCCCGAGGTCATCTGCGGCAGCACCGGCGCGAGCGCCTCCCCCGAAGTGATCAGACCGCGCTCGACCAGCGCTTCGACCGTCTCGTTCAGGCAGCGCTCGATCTTGCGCTGGATCGAGGGCGGAACGAGGGTTCCCTCGGGGACGCCGGAGCGCGCGGCTTCCTCGTCGCTCACGGCCGCCTCCACGTGACCCACGTCGTCGAGTCCGGCGCCCCGCGGGTGCTGCTCGAGGCGTGGGACGACGACCGCAGCAATGGAATGGAAGGTGGGTGCACTCACGTCCGCCGCCTGACGACGGCGGGCTTCCACGCACGCCGGCGAACCGGGCGCGCCCCGCTTCTCCACGTACCGCTCGAGGATCAACCGGATTCGCCCCACCTCACGGCCTGTGAGCGATGCCGGATCGTGCGCGCACCGGCCGAGGAAATCCCGGAGCTGCCGGTGATGACATCTCTCCCGCTCTGGTCGATTGCAGAGCTGGTGCTCTTCTCTCAGAGCCGCATACTCCTCGAGCAACGCTGCGGCGCGCATCGCCCAGCCCTTCGGGTAGTTCCGGCAGGGCCAGCCGTCCACGACGGTCTCGAGGAACAGGGCGACGACGCGGTCGTGGAGCGGCGCCCAGATCTCGACGGATTCCTTCTGCGCGAGAACGTTCCGATTCGGCGGGATCCGCCGGAGGTCTTCGATCGTCTTGGCGACGTCTTGCACGTGCACCCGTGAGCCGTAGCGCCGGGGCTGCTCGAGCGGGATCGGGTAGAACCGCAGCATCGAGAAGTACGGCGAGAGTTCGTCGATGAGGCTGCGCGCCTCCTCCGCATGCCCGTTCGTCACGAGCCACGCGACGACTAGCAGGGCGCCTTCCTCCGGCACGCTCAGGTCGTAGCAGCCCGTCCGGAGCCGGTCCTGCAACTCCGCCAGACCGGAGTCGGTCATGAAGTTGGTGTTGAGGGTGCGACGACCCGAGTGCGATGGATCTCTCGCGAATCCCTCGAGAGCCCTCTTCTCGTGCTCCAGGAGCGGACCGCCGGCGAGCAACTCCCCGGTCGCGAATCCTCCGGTCACGACCTCGAGCGTTACCCATTCAGGGACTCCCTCGACAGGCGTCCTCGATCCGTACTCCACGGAGCCCGTCAAGATGTTCCGGAGAACGGTCGCCCACTTGGCAACTCTCTCCCCGGCCCGCTGGCGGATCGCAGGGTCCTCGTGTTCCTCGCTCGTCGTGAGGGCCTTGGCGATCTGGAACCCCGCATATCCGGGGTTCACGCCGGATCCCTCCGCGGCAGCATCGGGATCGCGCCCTCCGGTCATCTCGCCACCGGAGCGCGTGGATCCGGGGGCTGGATTCGAACCAGCGCCCTCTCGGTCCGAGCCGAGTGCTCTATCACTGAGCTACCCCGGAGTAGTCCGTCGTGCTCGCGCCTGTCTCGATCGAGCCCGCCCTCGCTCATCTGCTTCCCGGCGGGATTGTAGCGGCGAGCTGGTCGAAAATTGGAGCGGTCGCTGGCGGGGTCGAGACGGGGGGGTGGCGGTCGTCGGGACGGCACCCTCGCGGAGGCCGCGAGCGGCGGCTAAGAGCGCCGTGGACTTCAATCGAAGCCATCCGCCTCCTCGCTCCACGCCTCGTCGAGGATGGCCGCCGCGCGCGCACGCGCGGAGCGAGGCACGTACAGGTTCTGACCGCGAATCATGTTGTGAGCCGCGCGCCCGAGCTCCGCCATGTCGAAGTCGGGGCCCTCGATCACGAAGGGGATGCCGGCTTCTCGGAGGAGGCCAGCGGCGAGCTCGAGTTGGATGCGGTTGGCGCTCTCGAGCAGCAGGGCCTTGTCTTCGCTCATGGATGATCCTCCTTGGCCGCCCGAAGAGCACGAAGGTGAGCGTCGCGCTGCGCGAACCGCGGCGCCTCGTCTCGCGTCGCGCAGGTGGAGACGTCGCACGAGGTGCCCTGGCAAGCTCGAAGCGGACGACACGCGGCGAGTCGCCTCGGCCGAAACCACATGGTATAGAGGCCCGCGCCTCCCGGGACGAGTACTGGAGAGAACGATGCTCCGCAGCTCTGGCTCGACCTCCAGACCGGCTCACGACCTGGCGGCGACGCGCCCGCAGAAGTCGGTGTGCCGGCTGCGGAGGCGGAGTGACGAGCGAGGAAGCTGCCCGAGCTACTGGAGGCGATCGCGATGCGCGAGGAGTCGGCTGCCGTGCTCTCCTTCATCGTCCCCGCGTACAACGAGGAGCTGCTGATCGGGCGGACGCTTCGAAGTATTCACGACGCCGCCCGATCGCTCGATGTGCCGTACGAGATCATCGTCGCGGACGATGCTTCCACGGACCGTACGTCCGAGATCGCAGAGTCGAACGGCGCGCAGGTGATCCGCGTTGCGAATCGCCAGATCGCAGCGACGCGCAACGCCGGAGCGCGGGCCGCGACCGGAGATCTCTTGATCTTCGTCGATGCCGACACGAGCGTCAGCGAAGGGGTCGTCCGCGGCGCGCATGAAGCCATGACCGACGGGGCGGCCGGCGGCGGCTGCGCGCTGCGCTTCGACGGGCGCATCCCGTGGCTCTTGCGCACGATGCTGCCGATCATGATGTTTCTGGCCCGCACGATCGGCGTCGCAAGCGGCAGCTTCATCTTCTGCACGCGCGACGTCTTCCATCGCACCGGCGGATTCGACGAAACTCTGTACGTCGGCGAAGAAATCTGGATGAGCCGGGCCATCCATCGCTGTGGACGGTTCGTCTTCGTCCGCGATCACGTGACGACATCCGGCCGCAAGCTGCGCGCCCACTCCGCACGCGAGATCTACGGCTTGACCCTCCGCATGATCCTGGGCGGCAGGAAGTTCCTCGAGAAGCGCGAAGGACTCGAGCTCTGGTACGAGAAACGACGCTCGGATCCGGATGAGCAGGCATAGCCTTCGCGCAGGTTCGAACGGTCGGACTTCGTCGGGAGTCGCTCACTGGTTCGCTGCCGCCGCGAAGGAGTGTTGCACTGAAAGGATGCGTTGCGCGCCACGGCCCGTAGCGCGGCATGGCTACGACACCGCCCGCTTGGCGCGTCTCCGGCGCAAGTCGGAGTAGACGACGAGGGGACCAGCGAGACAGACCTGCGCCACGAAGGCGTAGAAGTGCTCGCGGGGCGCGCGCGCTGCCTCTCCGCGCAGCAGCCAGGAGAAGGCGAGGACGGCAACGAACGCGGTTGCGATCTCGAGCATCAGCCAGCTTGCTGCTTCCTGCTCCGCGAGAGCTGCGTCGTGCGGTGGCGGGAGAGTGGGTTCTCGGGGGCGAAGGGGAGGGGTGCTCCCGGCGGCTCCGCCGCCCAGAGGGAGAGTGAGCTGCCTGCCTCGTGCGGCTTCCTCCGGGGAGGCGAAGGACAGGCGCTGCTCTCGCGCCAGCACCGTCCTCTTTCGTCGCCGGGGCGTCATCGACGCGGACAACTAGGACGCCTCGTCGTACTTGCGCGCGCGTGAGAGGATCGTCGACGGATCTCTCTCGGAGCTGTCGCGGCGAAACCAGGCGAGGTCTTCCTCGGAGAAGATCCGCACGATGCTCCGGCACTGTACGCAGTAGGACTTCTCCCACGCGCGCAGGTAACGGACGTAGCCGCCGCAACTGGGGCAATACCGGAGATCCCCGTAGAAGTCAGCATTGCTTCTCATGAGCCTTGGTCTACTCCCCCAGGTTCAAGGGAAGGCAAGTAAACGTCCAAGATGACTTCATGTGCGCAAACTCCGGCCCCCCCCTGACTAGCGCTTCGAAGAATCCAACGATCCGCAGCCTCCGTGCCGAGCTGCGCTCGTTCGTCGCAGCGAACGATGGCGAACGCATTCGCATGCGAGATCCCCTACGAGCGCGTCGGTTGCCGTCCGCGTCCTCGACCGAATGGAGGAGCGGGAGCGATCCAGCCGGCGTTCGCGAAGCGTACGCGTGCCTACGGTCTTGCGGACAGGGCGACGACCTTCAATATTCCACCCACTCGAACTCGCTCTCGTAGGTGTAGTTCATGGGAAAGTAGAAGGCCCGGTACATCTCTTTGTCGGGGTCCTTGCTGAAGACCATCACGCGCGCATGGTTCTCCATGGCTTCGTGTCGATTCCTCCACAGGTCGGTCCTCACGAGGCGCGCCTTCTTCACCACGCCTTCGCTGTCGATGACGAATTCGAACAACGTGTTGACCCCCAGCTTCGTGGCCTCCCGGAGGGCGCGCTCGCGCTCGGCAGGGCTGAAGCCGTAACGGGGCTCCGCCACGTACCGGAAGCGCGGCGGGAAGTACACTTGCGCGCTCTCCACGGCGACGGGGTCCACCGGTGGTGTCTCGCAGCTAGAAAGCAGTGTGAGGGTTGCGATCAGGGCGAGCGTTCTCTTCATGGTCGGGATGGATTCGGGGTGCTGGCCGAGACGGGGGAACGACTTCCGCCGGAGCATTCTAGCCGTGGGCTAGCGGGTGCTGCGGGTGACCCCGACTGGTCGTGGGAGCTGTACGCGGGGATGAGACGCCGCCGGTTCACGCAATCTCAGCTCGGGAGCCGCCGGACGAGAACCAGGGTCGCATCGTCCTTGTCGGTGTGGATCGCACCGAAGTCGTCGAGCTCGTCGAAGCAGCTCGTCAGGATCTGCATCGCGGGCCGATGACGGTGAGTCTCCAGGAGGCGCTGCAGTCTCGCGGCTCCGAACAGCTCGCCGTCGCCGTTCCGGCGCTCGATGATCCCATCGGTGTAGAGCGCGAGGAGCGCTCCGTGATCGAGGTGCTCGAACCTGCGTCGGAAGCGAACTTCGGGTAGCGGGCCGAGGACGGGGTCGCCGGAGGGCAGGCCGCGCGTTTCCGCGTCGCCGACGACGAGCGCGAGACCGTGCCCGGCGTTGTAGTAGAAGAGGCTGCCGTTCTCCTCCAGCTCTCCGTAGAAGAGCGACACGAATCGGCTCGACAGGGAGCTCGCGTGGATCACGCGGTTGAGCTTGCTCAGGACGTAGCCGGCCTTGAACTCCCGTTCCATGCCCATGCGCAGGCCGATCACGACGTCGCGCGCCATGAGCGCGGCGGGCAGGCCGTGTCCGCTGGCGTCGCCGATCGCGATGCCGAGGGCTCCTTCCCCGAGCGGCAAGAAGTCGTACCAGTCGCCGCCCACCTCGGAGGCGGACACGCTCCGCGCTGCGATCTCGTAGCCCGGGAAGGACGGCGGGCCTTCCGGAAGCAGACTGCGCTGGATCTCGGCCGCTTCGCGCAGGGTGTTGCCCAGGCGCTCTTCGAGCAGTCGGACCGCGAGGATGGAAGCGGCCGTGTTGAGGAGCACCTCGACGCTCGGCCAGTCCGAGCTCTTGGCAAAGGTGAAGACCAGCGTGCACGGACGGCGACTGGTCTCGACCGTGAAGTGGGCCGAGCGAGACTCCGCGCCAGTCTCCGTGGACGAGGGGAGCTGGACCAGCAGGAGGTGCAGGGTCTCGGGCACCGGCGGAGCGGGCGTGCTCGCTGGTCCCACGCTGGCGAGGGGCTCGAGGGTGTTGCCCGTGCGCGCGAAGGCCGCGGCCGCGATCAATCCGAACTCCACGCGGCACGCATCGAAGAGCCCGGTAAGCACACGCGCCACGAACGCCTCGCCCTGCTCCGTGGCGTGCAGCTCGCTGAACAACGCGTCGATGCGACGGTAGAGCGTCTTGGTCGGGATCGACGTGGGCATCGCGACGGAGGGGCGGTGGCGAGCGAGAGCATCGTTGGACGCAGGCATGCTGGCCGCCCAAGAACTACCACGAGACGGTGATTCTCGTGGGTGAGTTCACCCTCAATCGGAGATCAAGGAATCTCGTGCAAGGCGCGGAAGACCGGGCGCCGCGCTTCGAGTCCGCTCGCTACGGAACGAGGGCGAGCCGAGCCGGTTCGGTCGCGCCGACGATCACCAACGACGCGTCGAACAGGAGGGCGGCGTGGTGGAGCTCGAGACCGACGAGACCGGGATCGAACCCGGGCGGCAGCGCGAAGGCCGCCGTGCCGCGGCCGGCGGCGTCCAGGATTCCGAGCGTCGCCACGAACGGCGGCTTGTTGACGAGCTTGAGCGTGGCCATGAGGTAGACGTCGGGGTTCAGCGGGACGTGGACGCCGTCCACGACGACGCCCGGCGCGGTTCCCGAGATCGAGCCCAGCACGAGGTAGGGCTGGCCCGCCGACGCGGCTCCCGCGCGGACGTTCCAGACGTGCTTCCCGCCGAGCGCGAGCGAGAGCAGCCCGGGGGCGCCGAGCAGATCGCGGTCGGCGCAGGGCGCGCCGTCGAGCTCGAACACCGCAGCCGCGCCCTGGCCGGGAGCGTTCGGGAACGATGCGCCCAAGACGCCCAGGACAACGCGCCCGTCGAGCAGCTCGACGGTGGTCCCGATGCCGGCGAATGCTCCGGTCGGGTTCACGCCGTCGAGGGTCGTCGCTTCGAGCACGTCGAGCGGCGCCCATAGTCCGCTCCGGAGCTCGAAGACGTGCGCGGTACCGGTCACGACTCCCACTCCGGAATTCGTCGCGCTCGGCATGCCGGCGACGAGACGCCCGTCGTCGAGCGCGACGGACGTGCCGAACCCCGCGCCGATCTCCGGCTCGTGCGGCGCCAGGGCCGCCGTGCGCACGAATCCGCCACCCAGGTCGACGAACACGTCGACGCGCCCGCTGCGGCGAGCTCCGGGCTCGGTGCCGAACACGGCGAACGGATCGACCGACAGGTCCGCGCCCGGAACGCCGACCGCGATGCGCGTTCCGTCCGTCGACACGCAAGCGCCGAAGCGCGAGAAGTTGGTGTCGTGGGGCGCGCGCTCGAGCGTCGCTTCGTGGTTCCAGGTCTCGGGGCCCGCTCCCATGCGGAACAGGTGGACCGCGCCGGGGAAGCCGGTCGAGACCGGGATGGCCGGATCGGCGACGACGAGCAGGTCGCCCGCGAGGTCGATCTTTGCGCCGAAGCGCCACTGCGGTCCAGACGGGAGAACGCGCGCGCGATGCTCCCAGCCCGACGGCGTGCGCTCGAAGACGTGCACGGAGCCGACCTCGCCGGGCGTGAACGTCCCGTCGGCGGGAGCGCCGACCGCGAGCAGATCACCATCCGCGGCGAGGGCGACGCCGAACGAGTCGTTGTCGAACGGCGTGGGGGAGGCGAGCACCTGGGCGCGCGCCCAGCCGGCGGCGCTGCGCTCGAAGACGAACACCTCGCCGGTCGGTCCGGTCTCGACGCAGTCGAGCGGGCAGTTGCCCGGGTTCGCAACGAGCAGCGTGTCCGGACCCGCGAACTCGATCTCGAACCCGAAGCTGCTGCTCCCGACGAAAGGCCCGCGCAGCTTCGCCACCTCGCTCCAGGTCCCCTGCGCGTTCGGCTCGAGGATCCACGCGGCGCCCTTGAACGGCGTCGGGGACTGCCCCGGGAAGAGGGTCTCGCCCAGCGCCGACACGGCCACGCGGCCCGGCGCGATGGCTACGTCGCGCCCGACTCCCACGAACGAGGAGTCGGGGTTCCCGGCCGCGTCGAGGCTCTCGAAGGCGACGGGCAAGGGGTCCAGCGGGCACTGCGCCGAGAGAGTTGCGGACGGCGCGCAGAGGACCCACGCCGAGAGGCAGACGAGGGGTGCGAAGCAACGGAGGGGCATCGGAGATCCTGGGGGGTTCGAGTCCTGCAGGCGGAAGCCGAGAGTTCCCCCAATGCACCAGGATTCCCATTCCTGTGCAGCGAGCCGCCCGAAAGCGCGCGCTCGGGTCGCTCGGGGAGCGTCGGGGCTCGAGGGTGCGAAAAAGGCCTCGGGTCGAATGCTCTGCGCGCTCGTGCGGCGCATCTCAGGGCGCGTCGAGGTCGAGGGTGAGGAGGCTGCCGGGCGCGACGCGCATGCGCCACGAGGCCACGTCGCTCCCACCGTAGCGGGTCACGATCAACTCACCCGGGACGACGGCGATCGGGGCCACTGGCAGCGACGCGAGCTCCGCCGCCGTGTGCAGCTTGTCGCCGATCACGTGCCGGATCACGAGCCGCTCGTCGGGACGCAGGCTCCACAGGAGGTCCAGGTGAGAGACGTCGGGCGCGAGGAGGACGCCGAGGTCCCGCGCTTCGCCCTCCTCGAGCTCAACACTGCCGAGGGCCAGGCTGCCGAGCTCGGCGAAGGCTGCGCGCAGGACCCACGTCCCGGCGCCGAGGTGCGCGGCTTCGAAGCGGCCCGAGACGGGATCGACGCCGACCTCGATCTCGAGCACGTCGTCCGCGAGCCGCAGGAACACGCGCGGGTCGAGGTCGGTGCCCAAGCGGCTTGCGTCGAGCACGCCGGCGATCTTGACGTTCGGACGCTCGGCCGGGACGACGATGCGCGTCGGCTCGCGGCCTTCGACGACGCGACGCGCCCAGCTCGCAGGGACGAGCCGAGTGGCGGAGCGAACGACCTGAACGGTCAGCGGTCCGGCGGGGACCGAGTGGCGCACGATGCGCCCCGCTCCGTCGGCTTTCGCCGAAACGCGCCAGTCGCCGTCCGCCGACGCGACGTTGACGAGCCATCCCGCGAGCGGTGCTCCGCTCTCGTCGACGAGTTCGAGCACGAGCCCCGGCGACGCGGACAGGATCGGGTCCCAGACTTCGGTGACGCTTGGGACGAGAACCGCCTTGCGCGTGTCGACCTGGTTCGGCCGCGCCGGGTCGCAGGCGAAGAGGTGGGTCCGCCCGGCATTCACTGCGACGAGGGAGTAGCGCCCTTCACCGTCGCAGGTCACCGGTTCGGGCTCGAAGAGCCCCTCCTCGCATCCGGCCCAGACGCGCGCTCCCGCGACCGGCGCTCCGTCCGCATCGCGCACCGTTCCCTCGATGCGAGCGCCCCGGTCGAGGACGACTTCGAGCACTTCGCCCGTCCGGCCGGACGCGTGCGCGAGCGCCGGTGCGAAGCCGCTCGAGGCGACGTAGACGGGGTGGGGACCGGGAGGCACGCGCGTGAACGCGAAGTTGCCTTCGCCGTCGGTGCGCGAGAGAACGCGCCCCTTGGCGACGAGCGTGCTCCCTTCCATGCGGATGTCGGGGAAGCGCCCCACGTCGATCGCGGCGTTCGCGACGGGTGCACCGCTCGCGTCGCGCACGCGGCCGCGGAGCTCGACCGGCGCGGGTCCGAGGGAGAGCTCCAGGGTCTCGCTCGTGCGCAGCACGTAGTAGACGTCGGAAGTGGCCCACGCGGAGTGGAGAGCCTTCAGCGCGGCGCGATCGTCGAAGATGCTTCCCGTGGGCGGCGAGAAGAGCCGTTCGTCGAGCTCGACGCGCAAGCGCCCGTGCTCGTCGGTCGTGCCGAGCTCCAGTCGTTGCGCGTCCTCGGCGATGGCGAAGACGCGCGCACCACCCGCCCCAACGCCGTTGGGATCGACGACGCGCAGATCGAGGGGGACGAACGGAGGTCGGGGAGCGGAGAGAGGCTCCCTCCGGCTTTCCTCGGGCGCGAACGCGGGCGAGGAGGCGGCGAGCGCCGGCGCGTCGCCGATTCCCTCGCTCGCGCTCGAGCCGAACGCTGCGCTGCGATCGTCCGCAAGCGTGCCCTCCGTCCTATCGGTCCCATCGGCCGCGCTCGTTCCGCGCCAGGGCAGCGAGATCGCGACGGCTCCGACGGCGAAGAGCACGGCGGCCGCGCGCGGCGCGACGGACCGCACGGCGATTCCGTCGGGGCTCGACTCTCGACCGCCGCGGGACGAGGGGGTCGCGGCGATCGGTCGCGCGGCGCCGTCGCGCAGGTGCGCGAGCGCGAGCAGGGTTGCGATCCAGGCGCCCGAGCCGAGCCGCTGATCGAGCCTCGCGCGCAGGCGCGCGAGCGCGCGCTGCAGCCGCGAGTTCACCGTGTTCACCGGCACGCCTAGCTCGCGCGCGATGTCGCGTGGAGGGAGGCTGTCGAAGAATCGCAGTCGCACGACGTCCCGCAGCGGTTCGCTCAGCGCGGCGAGCTCCTCCGCAACGGCCGCGCGAACGTCGGCACCCGCCAGCAGCTCGGACGGACTCGACGGCTCGACCAGCTCACGGGAGGTCGACGCAGTGTGGCGCGCATGGTTCTGCCGCCGCCGCCACGACGCGCGCCGCAAGACGAGGGCGAGCCACGCGCGGACGTTCTGCCCGTGCCGTGGCGGGCTCTCCAGCACTTGCACCCACGTCTCCTGCACGAGCTCGCTCGCGGCATCGTCGTCGCGAGTGAGCGCACGCGCCATGTCGCGCAGGAATCGCCCGTGGGCCAGCAGTTCCTCGATGGGCACGCCGCGTTCGGGCCTCGACCGCGGGTCTTCGGGAAGGAGCATGTCGGAACGGGCTCGAGGCCTGGCTGTGCCGAGGCTCCCGAACCGAGATGAGTTCGATCCTACCTCAGCCCTCGGGAATGCACCGGGTGGAAGGATCTGGGGAGCCCTGAGTCCCTTCATTATGGAAAGGCCGTCGAGAGCCGCTCCCCCTTCGGACTCAGGAGGGCGTCCCCCGGCGATGCCGGTCTCTCGAGGCGTAGCGCGACGCGACGCTCGGCCTCCGCCCGCGCTCGACGAACGCTGAATCGCCATGCACTGTCGACGCGGCGTGACATGCCGAGTTGGAGAGGTGCAGCAGCGGCTGTGACGTCCGCGCCGTCGGCCTGCACGGCGACAGCGCGACCGTCGTTCGCCGTGATCGCGCATACGACCTCCTCCGCCTCACGGCGGCCCTTGGTGAAGGTGATGGCGACGGAAGCGCCGTCGTGCGCCAGGCGCTTGACGATGGCCGCGCCGATGCCGCGGGATCCGCCGGTGACGAGCGCGACCTGGCCCTCGAGATGCTTGGCCATGATCAGTCGTCCTGGAAGCGGCGGATGCGCGGGGCCTGGACGGCGGGGATCAGGACGGCGCCCATGCGCGCCTCTGGCGAGCGACGCTCGGGAGCGGGTTTCCCCCCACGCCCGTCCCCGCGGCCCATGTGTGGCGGCCAGGGCGCCCTGATCGAGCTCGGCCTGCCGTCGAGCGCGATCGAATCCTTTGCACCCCACAATTCCGCGGGGACACGTTGGTCAGGACGAGGAGAGCGAATAGAATGCAACGGGCTCTGGACGTTGCGTCCGAGTTCCTCGCCAAGAGCTCGGCTCGCACTCCGTTTCACTTTCTCCCGTTCCCCTGAGGTAAGTCCCATAGCCAAGAAGCGATCTCCCGAAACGTTCGAGAAGCGCCGACGCGCATTCGACAAACAGCGCAAGCGGGCCGAGAAATTGGCCGCACGCATCGCACGCAACGCGGCCAAGAACCAGCCCGATTCGGGCGACGAGCCGCCGCGCGAGCGCCAGGACGAGGTCGCCGACAAGTAGCTCCGGGCGAGCCGTCAGCGGCGGCCGGCGACGAATTCAGCGGCGGCCGACCAAGACCCTCGAGCGAACCTGGCCAGCCCCTCGCTGGCCGAATCAGGCGGCCTTCTTGGTCTTCGTCTTCCGCGTGGCTCGCTTGGCCGTCCTCTTCGCGCGCTTCTTGCCGGCCTTCCGACGGTTCGCCTGCTTGCGGGCCGTGCGCTTCTTCTTCGTCGCTCGCCCCGAACTCGCGAAGTACATCGTTCCGCGCTTCTTTCCCTCGGTGCGGAGCCTGCCCGCGGCCAAGAGGATTTGAATCGGCCGCTTGAGGTCCTTCGAAGGCTCGCCGATGGCGGAACTGATCTGCTCCAGTCGCGCGCCAGGGTTCACCTGGACGTGATCGGTGATCGCGGCGCCCATCGCATCGAGGTCCTCGGTCGTGCGCCGAATGCGCCCACCCTTCTTCGAGGGGCGAGCCTTGCGGGTCGTGCGCTTGCCGGCCTTGGCCGGGCGTCCGCGCGGGGCGGGGGAGGCGCCATTCAGGTCCAGGGCGGAGCGCACGGCTTCGAGAGCCGACTGGCGGATAGCCGCCGTGAGATCAACGACGAATGCGTCCACTCGGGCGCGGAGATCGGAATTTGCAGTTGCTGCCATGAAGTGTCTCCTTCAATAGGGATAGCGAGCCTCGATCAAGAGAGCATTTCTTCCCCGCGGAATAAAGCTTTGTGCGGTTTCTTTCTTAGTGTCCGTCGAATCGAAACATGAAGGAGACGGTTTTCTGCCTATCGTCGGCCTCACCCGGGAAAACGCCTGGAGAAGGGGATCAGAATGAAGAGGCCGGCTCCGAGCCCCGTGTAGGCGATATCGTTGCGATCGATTCGCCCGTCGACGCGAAGAACACCAGATAAGCAGACTACGAACCGGCGCCGCCCGTCGAAAGGCTCCCAAGGGTCGTGGACCGACCGACGCAAGTGCCGCGTCAGACGCCGTCGGACCTGCAGAGTCCGCGGGCCAACTCCGAGAGCCCCCGGCGTTCCTCTTCGATCTCCTCCTGCGTTCGGACGCCGAGCCTGCGGAGGAGGGGCAGTGGGGGACACCAGCCTTGCAGGGCATGTTGTAGAAAGAACCCCTGGACGGCCGCGGACAGGAGGAACCAACGTCGCTTGCGCGTGAGGGTGAAGAGCATCAATCCCGTCAGGGAGAGTGTGGAGGAACCCGTCTCGAGACAGCGCTCGATATCCCATTCCCTGTCGAGCTCGCGCAAGCGCTCGGGAACGCGTTCCGGATGTTTCGCATAGAACGCGAGGCGTTCCCAGGCCCTGCGCCGAATGGCCTCGTTCACGGCGGGAACGGTATGCGCCGTCACTCTCCTGCTGCTCATTTCCATGTCGGGGGCACCTCGCCGTCGTTCGATCGGGCGACTTCTTTGCCCCTCCGCATCAAGAAGCGCTCCGTTCGAGATCAGTCGTCGCCGAGATAGCCCAAGCGCTCCAGCTCCGCGCGCTCCGCTTCGTCACGGGGGCCTGGGATCCGTACGTCGATCGAGTCGATGCGCGCTTCCGCCGCGCGCGCGCGCTCGCCGTCGAGGAGGGCTCGGAGCGCGTCGAGGCGATCCTGACGTGAGTCGGCCAAGTCGATCAGTTCGCGCGGATCGTTCGCGAGATCGTAGAGCTCGTAGTGCGGCCCCGACAGCGCGAAGACGAGCTGGTACAGCTCCTTCGTCAGACCCGCACCGAGCAGGGGTTCGACGTCGATCTGACCGAAGGCGACGGCTTCGAGCTCGGGCCGATGTTCGGCGATCCAACTCCGCGCGAGCGGGTGCGTCACGACGGCCGCCGTCCGTGCGTGCTCGGGCCGGATCTCGATCAGGCGCCATCCGTCGTGTTCGACGAGCCCGCCCCCGAGAGCTCCGCCCTGGCTGAGGATCGGGCGATCGGGTAGCTCTCGTCCGAAGAGCGCGGGGACGAGCGAACGCCCGTGCAGGCCGCGGCCGTCGGTGTCGAGGCCGGCGAGTTCGAGCAGCGTCGGATACAGATCGACGAGTTGCACCGGCTGCGTGACCCGCGATCCGGCGCTCCCTCCGCCCGGCAGCTTCACGATCAACGGAACGCGAGTCACTTCTCCCCACGGAACGCCGTGAGCGAAGAGCCAGTCGTGCTCGCCGAGCGATTCGCCGTGATCGGCGCTCACGATCACCACGCTTTCCTCCCACAAACCGGCGGCGCGCCAAGCGGAGAGCAGGTCTCCGATGGTCGCGTCGAGCGAGAGCACTTCTTCGTCGTAGGCGGCGACGAGCTCGTCGACGGCCATCACCTCGGGAATCTCGGCGCCGGGTGGGAATGCGCCCTCGGCGACGTAGCGCGGGATCTGCCCGAAGTAGTGCATTCCACCGAGCACGTGCGGGAAGTCGCTCACGACCGGCGCCGCGCGTTCCGTCGCGAAGAGGCCGTCGTCGGCGAATTTTCCGCGATACGGTGCGGGCGGCGTGTACGGCGCGTGCGTGTCCATCGCGTTCAGGAACAGGAACGGCACGTCACTCGGTGCGAGCTCGGCGAGCCAGGAGCGAATGGACGCGAGCATGTCGCGGAGCAGACCGTCGTCCCCCAATGGTGCGGGGGCGTAGCGGTCGAAGCCCTGCTCGAAGCCGAGGTCCTGGCGGAAGAAGGGGTTCCCTGCGAAGGCGGCGGTGCGGTAGCCGGCGGCCCGCATGGCTTCGGCCAGCGTCCAGCGCTCCGGGGCGAGCGGGACGGTCACGATCTGTCCCCCGTCCGACTCGGGCTCGCCAAGGGGCAGCGCAGCGCCGGGATACAACCCGGAGAACTGCGAGACGTAGCTCGGCTCGGTCCAGGGGGCGTTCGCGATGCAGCGCTCGAAGGTCACGGCTTCGCGCGCGAGCTCCTCGAGCACCGGGGTCGTCCGGCGTTCGTATCCGTGGAGGGAAGTGTGGTACGCGGAGAACGTGTCGGCGCTGATGAAGAGCACCGGCGGGAGCGCGGTTGCGCGTTCCTCGAACGCGAGCAGGCGTTCGAGCGCCAACGGACTCGCGCCCTCCGTCTGCCAGCTCACGCGGATCTCGAGCAACTCGCCTGCGTCGAGCGCCGGAACTGCCAGGGCGAGTTCGAAACGATCCGCCGCGACCCGGCGCGGCTGCTCCAGGGCGCGCCGCCCCCCCCGGAGCGAGCCGATGGCGCTGAACGCCACCTCGAGCCGACCCTCGGAGTCCGAGCGCGCGGAGAGCTCGACTCGCGCCACCCGCGGCGACTCGAGCCGGTACGCGACCGTCTCCCCTGGATGAACCGCGACACTCGCCGGATCGGCCTCGCGCGCCAGAAGATCGCGCGCGGAGAGAACGGCCGTCGGCTCCCCGCAGGCGACGAGCGGTCCCAGGGCGAGGGGCAGGAGAAGGAGTAGATGGGCAAACCCTCGTCGTGTGCAGCTCACGGATCCTCGGCGATCTCCAGGGTCGGCGCTCTCTGCGGCCGTCCTCGGCCCGCGTCAAGAGTAGTGCACCCGAGCGGCGCTCGTCGAGCCAGGCGAGCAGTGCCCGCGGCCGTTTCACGGGCCGCCGAGCGCGTCGTGGCGCTTGCCGGATGCGCTCTTTCGAAACGAGAGCGGGCGGGGACCCGAAGATCCCCACCCGCTTCGAAGCGTCCCCGATCCCCGTCGGGATCGAGTTCGGAAGATCAGCTCCGCGACGCTCGGGAAGACCAGACGACGTCGGTGAGCTGGAGCGGGCGTTCGGTCAAGCCCGTGCCGATCTCGGTCAGACGCTTCCAGGTCGGCGGGTTCCGCTCGAAGGTCACGATGACCTCGCGCGACTCCTCGTCGAATCTCGAAGCAACCTCCCGGTGTCCGGCGGTGCGGATCGCCTCGTCGAGGCGCGTGGCGTCGTCCGCGGCCTTGCCGCCGCTGAAGACGAGGCCCGCCGGCGAATAGATGACGATCGCGTCGCGCTTGACCGTGACCATCTTGCTGCGCAAGAGACTTTCGAGGCTCGAGAGCCGAGCAAAGGCCCCGGGCTCCAGCCTGAACGTGATGGTCGTCGCGTCGGGTGACGCAGTGACCTGACTGAACGCACGCCGCGTCTGCTCCTCGCGCGGCGTCTTGCATGCGTGACAATCACCCGCCGAAGGCCTCGAGTCCGAGCACCTGGGGCAGACGAACTCGCGCACCGTGAAGGCCCTCAGGGGCTCGAGTGCGGCCTCGGCTTTCTCCGTCGTGAGCCCGGTGACGGGCAGGGCGAATTCCACGGGGCGATTCACCTTCGTGGAAGCCTCCTGCGAGCTGGCTTCCTGCGCGGACACTCGAGGTCCGATCGCAGCGACCGCCAACGTCACCGTGAGCACGCTCCTTTTCCATGAAATCATCTGTGTTCGGCGTCTCTTGGACGCCGCCTCCTTGTAGGGGAGCCCAAACGCGGGCCCCGTTTGCATGGTACAAAGAGGCGAAGGTCCGCTGAGTGAAGCCGGCCCGCGGACATTCCTCGGCAGATTCGCGTGACCCCCCCCGCGTGACCGCGGATGCCGGCGTCCAGGCCCCCCGGAAAGGCTCTATTCGGCCCCTTCGCGCGCGTCGCCCCGCGGCTGCGCGGGCTCCTCGTCGGAGGTGTAGCCGAGCGCTTCGAGCCGTGCGGCTTCCTCCGCACCCACGATCCGGTTCTGGCCCTCGCGAACGGATTTCTTGAGCGCGTCCATCTCGTCGCGACGGCGATCGAGGAGCTCCACCAGCCGGCGAACGTCGTTCGGTCGCTCCGCGGAGAGATCGACGAGCTCGCCGGGGTCCTCGTTCCAGTCGTACAGCTCGAGTTGCACGTGTTCGCCGAACTCGGTCCGGATGAGGCGCAGACCGCGATGGAAGACCGTCTCGCACATCGACTCGAGGCGCCGATCCTGGGAGAAGATCGGTTCCGCTGCGTGCTCTCCGGCGGGCTCGCGCACGAGGTGCGCCAAGGAGCTGCCTTGCATGGGCGGCCCGGGGAGGTCGAGCAGCTCGAGCAGCGTGGGAGCCAGATCGGTGAGGCTGACGGGGGCGGTCGCGACGCCGCGTCCCACGCCGGGGCCGCGGAGGACGAGCGGGACGCCGACGAGTTCGCGGTGCAGACCGTCCACGTGGCCGAACCTGCCGCGCTCCATGAACTCCTCGCCGTGGTCGGAGAACACGACGATCAGCGTCTGCGCGAGGTCGCGCTGGAGCGCCCACGTGTCGAGCAGGTCGTTCAGGATCGAGTCCGCGTAGGTGACGCCCTCGTCGTAGATGTCGGACATGAACCGAAGGTCCGCGTCCGTCATTCCCTCCCACGTCCCCAGGAACTTCTCGGGGAGCGGCGCTTCTTCCCCTTCCTCGACGAGGTCGAGCTTGAGGCGCCGCCAGACCTCGACGCGTTTCCGGAGCCGGCCCTGGTACGCCGCGTCGCTCCACATGCCGTAGTAGGGATCCGGCGTGATGTAGGGCGAGTGGATCGCGTACGTGTGGAACAGCGCGAAGACCGGACGCTCGCGCGTCCCCTCGGCGAGCCAATCCGAGACGAGAGCGAGCTTGTCCTTCGGCGACACCTGGGTCGTGCGGACGCAGTCGAACCCGCGCCCGAAGCCGGCCTCGGGCGGTAGGCCGCCCGAGTCGGTGAAGGAGCCCGTCCGGTAGCCGCTCTCGCGCAGGATCTCGGGCAGCGTGGCGACGTCGGGTGACAGCGTGCGCGGGGACCCGCCGCGCCAGGCGAGCTGGGGTTGGATGCCGTGCGTGTCGGGATCGAGCCCCGTGAACACGCTCATGTGGCTCGGCTGGGTGTTGCTCGCGGCCGCTTGCACCGAGGCGAAGCGCACTCCCTCGCGAGCGATGCGATCGAGATGGGGGGACGTCGCCCGCTCGTACCCGTAGCAGGAGAGCCGATCCGCGCGCAGCGTGTCGAGGCTCACGAGGAGCACGTCCGGTAGGGGAGCACGTCCCCCGCAGGCCAAGCTCGGAACGACCAAGAGGAACGCGATCACGCCGCGGACGGCGCGCGGAGCCTGCCGGACGTCGAGCGCCCGCTCGAAGGCCGGCGCCTCCTCGATGGGGTGTTTCACTCTTGGCTCTCGGGACGGCACGACGCGCGTGCGCCGAACGCCGGGGCAGCGATCATCGCCCGCTCACGCGTGCTGCGCAACCTGCGATCGCGCCCCGCTCACTCACCAGCCTGCTCGCACGGCGGCCCAAGTCAGGGCGACGATCAGGCCCGCGACGAGGAGCATCCAGCCGACGGCTCCCACGAAGTAGGGGAAGACCATCAATGCGACACCGCCGGCGAGTTGGGGCAGGCGAGCCTGCTTCTTGCCGTAGAGGAAGAAAGCCATTCCGACGCTCCCCACGAGGAGCGACGCGACGAGACCGTTCGTCGAGAGATCCATGTGCGTCCCTATCGACCGTCCCCGGCGCCGGAATCCATGCCGTCAGCCTCGGGGGGCGTAGTCGTAGGCCGCCTCGGGACCCAAGGGCAGGCCCAGGTTCCAGTACAGGAGCAAGTAGGCGGTCCACACGATCATGAACACGACCGTGTAGGGCAGCATCAGCGAGACCAGCGTGCCGATACCCGTGCCCTTCACGTAGCGCTGCCCGAAGACGACCACGAGCGGGAAGTAGGGCATCATCGGCGTGATGATGTTCGTGCACGAGTCGCCCACGCGGTAGCCCGCTTGGGTGAGCTCCGGCGAGAGACCGAGCGACATCAGCATCGGCACGAGGATCGGCGCGAGCAGCGCCCATTTGGCCGAGGCCGAGCCGACGACCAGGTTCACGGTCGCCGCGACCAGGATCACGCCGACGATCGTCACGCTCGGCGCGGCGCCGATCTCCTTCAGGAACGACGCGCCCTTCAGCGCGAGCAGCGCGCCGAGGTTCGACTTGTTGAACGCGTCGATGAAGATCGCCGCGAAGAAGACGAGCACGAGGTAGTAGGCCATGGTGCCCATGGCCTTGCTCATGCCCTTGATGACGTCCCGGTGGCTCTTGAACGTGCCTGCGACGAAGCCGTGCACGATCCCGGGCGCGAGGAACAGGATCAGGATCAACGGCACGATCGCGCCCATCAGGGGCGCTCCGGTCGGTCCGGACTTGATGAGCGAGCGATCCGGGGCGGGGGAGCGCAGCGCCGAGTCCACTGGGTACGCCCAGGCGGCGAGGGCGACGAGGCACAGCGCCATCGCCGCGAGCCCAGCCCACATCCCGAGCACTTCGCGCGCCCCGAGTTCCTCCAGCTTCGGCATCTCCGCGGGATCGCCGTCCACCGCCACGGAGGCGAGCCGCGGTTCGATGATCTTGTCGGTGATGAACCAGCCGAGGAGCACGATGACGACCGAGGAACTGGCCGTGAAGTAGTAGTTGGCGAGCGGATTCACGACGACCTCCGCGTCGAGCACGCTCGCGCCGGCCTGCGTGATCCCGGCCAACAGGGGGTCGAGCGCGCACACCACGGGATTCGCGCTGAACCCGCCCGAGACGCCGGCGAACGCGGCCACGATGCCGAGCAGCGGATGGCGACCCGCGGCGTAGAACAGGACCCCGCCCATCGGGATCACGAGCACGTAGCCCGCGTCGGCGGCCGTGTGGCTCAAGAGCCCGACGAGGATCAGCATGGGCGAGAGCAGCGCGCGCGGCGTGATCCGCAAGAGGCCCTTCAGGCACGCGTTGATGAAGCCCGCGTGCTCCGCGACGCCCACTCCGAGCAGCGCGACGAGGACCACGCCCAGCGGATGGAAGTCCGTGAAGGTCTTCACCATGCTCGCCAGGAAGGCCGCCAGCTTCGGCCCGGTGAGCATGTCCACGACGCGGATCGGGCTGCCCGCCGGATTCTCCGGCGAGATCGTGCGTGGATCGATCTCGCTGAACGCCATCCCAGCGAGCCACTTGGACAGGATCCAGGTGGTCACGAGTCCCACGAGGAACAGGACCGCCGGATCGGGGAGTTTGTTGCCGATGCGCTCGATCGCGTCGAGCGCACGCGGCAGGAAGCCTTTGGGTCGCGGCGCGTGGGAAGGCGAGCTCGTGTCGGCCATCGGCGTACTCCGGAGGGACGGCGGGGAGCGGCACCGGGCCGCGCGATGGTCGGTATCCAAGCTCCGCCGGCAGTCCCCCGCAACGTTCCTCCGCCGGAAACGCGCGGGTTGCAGCCTCGAGTCCCCGCCTGCGCTTCAGCTCGGCCGCCGACGGCGCTCGAGGAAGGCCGTGCGTCCGGTCGCGAACAGCGCGAGGCCCACGAGGGCCAGCGCGGCGAGGAGGAGCCGCTGGCCGGAGAGTCGCTCGAGCGCCCGCCTTGGACGCGCGGTGAACGAGCGCTCGGCGCGCAGGAGCTCGAGCTGGCCCAGGCCCACCTCCGCGACGAAGCGGTAGCTCTGCACCGTGAGTGCGTCGAAGGCGGTGGGAGCGAGCGCCTCCACGAGGGAGGGAGTGGCCGCGCGGCGCAAGAAGGCCTCGACGCGCTCGAGCTCGATCTTGGCAGGCACGCCGAAACGCCGCATCAGCCGCACGGCCGCGAGCGTGGGCGCGACGCCGTGGACGTCCGCTTCGGGGTTCCGCGTGCGCGCGGGATCGGTGACGAAGCCCGCGGCCTCGGCTTCCGGGACGGACGTCCCGACCCAGTGCGACTCGAGCGCGTGGTGCGCCGCCCCTCGCAGCGACTCGCCGCCGAGCGGCCGACCGAGCAGCGCGCACAAATCGTCGATGGAGGCCATGGCCTCGAGCGCGCGCGGCGCATCCGGATCGGGCCACGCCGCGACGAGCCGCGTCGCGAGTCGCGTGCGCTCGCCGTCGTCGAGATCACCGCGCGCCGCAGCGCGCACGAGCCACTCGGTCGTCGCCGACTCGAGCAGCGGTCCGTCGTGCGCGAGGATGCCCGCCTCGCGCGCTGAGCGCAGCGCGGAGAAGACGCGCTCCGGCAGGAGCTCCGCCTCGGCCGCGCCAAGCAGCGCGTGGGCCGGCGCGTCGGCATCGAGCACGCTCTCGTCCGGGGCGAGCCCCGCAAGCACCTCCTCGATGCGCGCCCGCGCGCGGGGCGACTCGACGCGCGCGGCGCCGCTCTCCGCGAGCCAGCGCGCGACCGTGCCGAAGCGCATCCAGCCCACGACGTCGGCCAGCGGCGCGTCGAAGCGCTCGACGAACGCGGCGAGCCGCGCGCGGTCGACGGGGCGCGCGACCGCGTGCAAGCGCGCCGCGCCGAGGCCGAGCAGTGCGAGGGGCAGCAGCCAGGCGAAGAGCTTGCGAGCGCGGGACGCCGTCCGCCAGCCGCCGACGGCCTCGCAGACGAGCGAGCCCGCGAGCAGCGCGATCGGCACCCACGGGTTCGCCCAGCGCTCGCGTTCGAGACCAGCCCCGAACCCGCCGGCCACCAGCGTGAGCACCGTCAAGGCTGTGAGGAATCCCGCCGTGATGCTCCCGACGCTCGCGCTCGACGCTGCGCCCGCCCGGGCGAGACGCAGGAGCGAGCTCGTCAGGGCGAGCATCGAGATCGAGAGCACGAGCAGCACGCCCTCCACCGGTTGCGCTCGCCCCACGACCACGAGCAGCACGACCGCGATCGCCGCGGCGAGCGCGTGCTCGCGCCACCACTCGCGCAGCGCGCGATCGGCGCGCTCGCGCGTAGCCGATTCGCTCGGACGCAAGCCCAGGAGCGCGCGCAGGCTCGCTGCGAACGTGAGACCCACCACGGCGAGCGACACGGCGGGCATCGAGAGCGCTGCGATCGCCGGCTTCCCCAGCGGGACCGAGGAAGCGGTCGCGGTCGGCCCGAGCAGGTCGACGGGCAGCACGGACGCGGCCCAACGCCGCGCGCTCGTCTGCGGCTTGCTCCCGCTCTCCGCCCGCCGCCGGGCGAGCTTGCCTGCGACGGCGCGGCGGAACGCCTCCGGATCCGGGCGCAGAGGCCGCAGGGCCTCGACGAGCTCGCGTTCGCTCACACTCATGTGCGACTCTCCTTGGCGCCGTGCGCGCGTGCGCCGCTCTCGAGGTGATCGCGCAGCGCGCGGCGCGCCCGATACAGGCGTCCTTCGACGGTGGACTCGGGGAGCCCGAGCAACGCCGCGATCTCGCGCACGCCGCTGTCCTCGAGGTAACGCAGGTAGAGCACGACGCGGTGCTTCTCCGGCAAGCGCTCGAGCGCGCGCGCGAGCTCCTCCGCACGCGCGTCCCCCGCGTGCTCGAAGCGCCCGGGCGCCGCCGGCTCGAGGTCCGCCAGCGGTTCCTCGCGGCGCCGCGTCCGTCTCCGGCGCCAGCCCACGAACAGATGTCGCGCGATGCCGCGCAGCCACGGTCCCATCACGGCCGGGTCCGTGGCGTCCCCGCGCAGCCGGTCGGCCCCGAGGTACGCCTCGACGAGCGCGTCCTGGGCGAGCTCGGCCGCGTCGGTCCAGGGCGCACCCCAACCGGCCACGAGCCCGACGAGCGGACCGCGCCACGTCTCGATCAGTCTCTCGAAGTCGATGTCGGCACCGGGTGGGAGGGGTCGTGCGCGGTCGGGGGCACCCATCATGAGCTTTTGGCATGAGCCCTTGGCATGAGCCCTTGGCGCGAGCGGCCGCCCTTCCCACACGATTCTCGGGAACTCTTGGTCCTCACCCCGGCGGAAGCGACCGCCTCGCCGCGAGCGCGTCCGGCGCGCGCCGGTCGGCAGCTAGGATTCGCCCCCGATGGCGCAGTCGATCCGGGACTTCGAGGAGGGGGACGTCGGCCCTGCCTGTCGCTTGACGAACGAGTTCATCGAGCGCACCGCGATCCACTTCGCCATGCGGCCCGAGAGCGAGGACGAGTTCCGCGGCGCCTGGGAGGAGGGCCGGGCCCGCTACCCGTGGCTCGCGGCCGAGCTCGACGGTCGCTTCGCGGGCTATGCGAAGGCGGGCGTCTTCCGCTCGCGCGCCGCGTATGCCGCGACGGCCGAGACCGGCATCTACCTCGAGCGCGAGGCGCAGGGCCGCGGTCTCGGCCGCGCGCTCTACACGGAGCTCCTCGCGCAGTTGCGCGCGGCCGGCTTCCACACCGCGATCGGCGGCATCGCGCTCCCGAACGACGTCTCGGTGCGCTTGCACGAGTCGCTCGGCTTCCGCCCCTGCGGCACGCTCCGCGAGGTCGGGCGCAAGTTCGAGCGCTGGCACGACCTCGGCTTCTGGCAACTCGTCTTCGAGGGAGCGCTCACCGAGCCACCGCCGCCGACGCGTTCGCGGTGACGGGACGAGCAACCATGAAGACCACTGCAATCGTGTCGATCCTCGTCGTGGCTAGCCCGGTGACGGTCCTTTCGCGAGAGCACGGCCAGCCAACCAGCAACCAACTCTCCTGCGTTTCGCGCGTGCAAGGCGGCGACGCCACCCCGCAGCAGAGCGGCGTCGTGGTTCTGGGGAAGCTCGTCGAGCCCCTTGTGCCCGTCGCGCTAGGCGGCCATTCCGCCGGAAGGCAAGCCATCACTGGGTTCGCGTCCGGGTCCGGGGACGGCGGGAGGCCCGTGCTGAACTCCGCTCACTACTACCAGGCTGTCAGTTATGACAAGGGCGGCACTACGGTTACCGTGCTCGAGTCGGAGCGTTCACCCGACGACGGTCTTTGGCACGACACGGCGAGGTCGTACGCTACTGCATTTTCGATTGAATACGTTTCGTGGCGAACGGCGGACGAGCTCTACGTCTTTGGTGTTTCTCGGAACGCAGATGACGTGATAGAGAAGTGGACGATTACCGCTCTTGATGGAGAGTACAAAGCGGCCTTGGCGACATCGCCGACCGGGATTGGAACGCCGCGCTCTGGAGCACTCGATCTTTCTCTCGAGATTGTCGGAGGAGTCTTCGTTCCTCCGCCGCAGCGTCAGAGGACGTCCCAGCCGACGGATACACGAGAAGAGATCTATCGAGGAAGCGCTTTTGGTGGGACCGTATGCGCTGCCGTCGACCCCGACGGGAGGTTCCTCATTCTGCTCGGCAGGGATGAGCGCTCTTTGTATCAAGTCCCTCTCGCGGAGGGCGCATCGCCATCGGTTCTGTACACGACTAACGAGATTCCTGACCTCGTGAAGATCGGCTCGATCGGTCGCGGTCTGCACAGTTCGGGGTCTCGTGCCTTGATCCTGACACCGGCAGGCAACCCGAATTGGTTCGCGGCTCCCCTTCGTGTTCCAATTTTCGATGAGGACAATGACGGCGTCTTCGATTACTTCGTGGCACTGACCCTAGAGCAATGGGATGCGTCGTTGGCCGACACGTGGATCGACGACTATTGCAACTACTATTAGGCGACGCGGACGGTAGCGAGAGTCTCCGCGTCCCGCAGGCGCGCTCGACGAGGTGATTCGAGAGCCCTCGAGAACGGCGACGCACTCACTTGGAATCGGGGCCGGGCGCGCGCCGCAATAGGTCCGTCCAGCGCTTCCAGGCTTCCTCGCGCGCCCGCACGTCCGCGGGCGACGCGTCGCTCGCTTCGCCGGAGCGCAGGAAGCCGTGGCCGGCGCCCGCGTAGACCTCGGGCTCGAAACGCTTGCCGGCCTTCTCCATCGCGGCCTTGGTCGCGGGCACGGTCTCCGTGATGCGCGCGTCGTTCTCGCCGTAGAAGCCGTACACCGGACACGCGATGGACGCGAGCTTCGCTGCGTCCCGCGGCGGACTGCCGTAGAAGACGAAGGCCGCCGCGAGCGACTCGCGCGCGCCCGCGTACTCGAAAGCCTGCGCGCCGCCCCAGCAGAAGCCGGCCACGGAGAGCACGCCGTTCACCGCCGGGAGGGAGAGCGCGCGGTCGGCGACCGCGTCGAGGTCGGCCCGGACCTCGTCCGCGTCGAGGGCGTAGATCGCCTTCGTCGCCGCGTCCACGCCGGCGAACGCCTCGGTGCCGCCCCCGTCCGGACCCGCGCCGGAGAGCAGGTCCGGCGCGAGCGCCACGAAGCCTTCCTCCGCCAAGCGGTCCGCGACCGCGCGCACCCAGTCCGTGAGCCCCTTGTTCTCGTGGATCACGAGCACGGCCGGCGCCTGGGTCTTCGCTTGCGGATACGCCACGAAGCAGCGCACCGTCCGCCCGCCGCGCTCCACGTCGATCCACTCGTGGTGGCGCGGCGAGGCTTCGAGCCGCGTCTTCACGGGATCCTGGACGACGGCGACCGGTGAAGTGCACGAGAGCGCGAGGACGAGCAACGAGAGCATCGGATTCTCCTTGGGCTGGGACCGGCCATCCTAGCGAGACTCCGCACTCGTCCGACGCACTGCAGCCGGCGCGACCTGCACGTCGGCTCGGATCGCTGCAACCCTCGCCGGCGACGCTCGAGAGGTTGCGGCGGACGCCGACGATCGAGGAACCGGAGCCTGGGGCGGCCGGCGAAGCTGCGCACCGGACGGCGAGCCGGTTGACCGCCGACCGCGATCGCTACGACACCCTCCGCAGGAAGTGCGACTCGCGGGGTCCCACTGCGCGCTCGAGAGCCGCCGTTCGATCCCTTCGCTCTCAGCGAGAAGTCCCGTGCGAGTCTCCTGCGCCCTTTCTCTGGCACCGCGCGCGCCCGAGCGCGGCGGATGGCACGCGCGGTGCCAGAGCGGTGCTCGAAGCGGGTCGCGCTCGGCTCGCCTCCGGAACGCAAGGCCGCGCCGCGGTCGAAGGCGAACTCCCTTGGATCGCACGACACAGGAATCGCGCACGCACGCCTCGGCCGAGAAGCGAGCGGCGCGCCGGCGCGCGGGCAGCGTGGCAGCGGGGCTCGCGCTCGTCTCGCTCGCGGCCTCGGCGCTCGCGTGCGATGGGGCTCTGCCGCGCGCGAAAGGGGGGAAGGCCGAGTCAAGCACGCCGGCGCAGCGGTCGTCCAAAGCCGCGAAGCGCGAACGGCGCGCGCCTCCTGCGGGCTGGATCCCCCAGCGGCCCGAGTTCGAGGAGCTCGCACGCGAGCTCGGCGAGAGCGCGAACCCGATCGGCGGCCGCGAGCGCATCGACGAGATCGAGGCGAAGCTCGCGAGGCCCGGCATCACGGAGCTCGAGCGCGCGCAGCTCGAGTGCATGGTCGCGCTGGATCACCTGCGTCTGGGCGACGTCGACACGGCGCTCGAGCTCCTGGACGCGAAGCTCGCGGCCGTGCGCGAGAGGCCGCGGCTCGCGTTCCTCCTGCCCGAGCTCCACCGCGTGCGCGCGCTCTGCCACCTGCGCGCCGCGGAGGTGGAGAACTGCATCGAGAGGCACAACCGCTCCTGCTGCATCTTCCCGCTCGCGGACGGAGGCATCCACACGGTCGACGAGGCGGCGCGGTCGGCCAAGGCCGACTTGCTCGAGTACCTGAACGCCACGCAGCCGAGCACGGCTTCGACCAACGCCGCGAACCCGTACGTCGCGTCGACCTGGCTCCTGAACGTGATGTGCATGGCGCTCGACGAGTATCCCGACGGCGTTCCGAAGAAGTTCCTCGTCCCGCCGCGGGCCTTCGCGTCGGAGTACGAGCTCGGGCGCTTCGTGGACGTCGCGCCCGAGCTCGGCCTCGACTGCTTCGACCTCGCCGGGGGCGTGATCGTCGACGACTTCGACGGCGACCTCCTGTTCGACGTCGTGGCGTCCACCTGCGACTTCGCCGGGCCGATGAAGGCCTTCCGGAACGAGGGCGACGGCACCTTCGCGGACGCGTCGGCCGACTGGAGGCTCGACGACCAACTGGGCGGCCTCAACATCGTCGGCGGCGACTACGACAACGACGGAGCGCTCGACATCTTCGTGCCGCGCGGCGGTTGGATGCTCGAAGCCGGCCGCGTGCGCCGCTCGCTCCTGCGCAACGAGGGCGACGGGAGCTTCACCGACGTGTCGCGCGCGGCGGGCGTCGCGGAGCCGCGCTCGCCGACGCAGACCGCGGTGTGGGCCGACTTCGACGACGACGGGTGGCTCGACCTGTTCGTGGGCAACGAGTCGAGCCAGGGCGTGGTCGAGAACGGTTCGAGCTTCCCCTGCAACCTGTTCCGAAACCGAGCGGACGGTACGTTCGAGGACGTGGCGGCCGCGGCGGGCGTGACGAACGATCGCTACACCAAGGGCGCCGCGGCCGGCGACTACGACGGCGACGGCGACATGGACCTGTACTGCTCGAACCTCGACGTGAACCGCCTGTACCGGAACGACGGCGACCTGACGTTCGAGGACGTCGCCGTGGAGCTCGGCGTCCAGTATCCCGTGCACAGGAGCTTCGCCACGTGGTTCTTCGACTACGACAACGACGGCGAGCTCGACCTGTGGGCCAGCGGCTACAACGCGACGGCGTCCGACTCCGTCCTCGGGTACATGGGCCAGGGCGACCTCGAGCGCCGGACGTACCTGTACCGCAACGAAGGGAACGGGAAGCTCACCGACGTCTCGCGCAAGGTGGGCCTCGGACGCGTGTGGCTCCCGATGGGCGCGAACTTCGGCGACTTCGACAACGACGGTTGGCTCGACGTGTACCTCGGCACCGGCGATCCGAACTTCGAGGCGATCCTGCCCAACGTGGCGCTGCGCAACGACCGCGGCCGGCGCTTCCAGGACGTCACGCAGTCGAGCGGCCTGGGGCACCTGCAGAAGGGGCACGGCATCGGCTTCGCGGACATCGATCAGGACGGCGACCAGGACATCTACCACTCGCTGGGCGGCTTCCTGCCGGCCGACGGGTTCCGAAACGCGCTCTTCTTGAACCCCGGCCACGGGAACCACTCGATCGGGATCGAGCTCCGCGGCGTGCAGACGAACCGGCAGGGCGTGGGCGCGCGGCTCGCGCTGGTGCTCGACACGCCGAGCGGCCGCCGCGAGCTGCACCGCGCGCCGGGTTGTGTGAGCAGCTTCGGCGGCTCGCCGCGGCGCCAGGAAGTCGGGCTCGGCGACGCGACGGCCATCGCGAAGATCGAGGTCTTCTGGCCGACGTCCGGCATCCGCCAGACGCTCACCGGCGTGCCGCTGGACGGTCTGATCCGCATCACCGAGGGCGTCGAGGGCTTCGAAGAGCTCGCGTACGAGCCGATCGAGCTCGACGTCGGGAGCGAGTGAACGCCGGCTCGCGCGGTTCGAAGCGGGATGCCTACGGCTCGATTCGCACGGAGCACGGGGGACGAGCGGCGCCCGCCGCCGGCGCAGGCCTCCGGAGGCCTCGGAACCACCGCGACCGGCTGGCACGATCCCTGCTCTATCTCTTATGGGGAAACTCTCCGAGGGGTCGTCGAGGCCAGGGGTGGCCGGAACGACATGCATGAGGTGGTCGTCGCGCGGCTCTGAGCCGTGACGACCACCGCATCATTTAAGGGGAGCACGCTCGATCGTCCCTCGCTGCTACGGCGCGTCCTGGATCTCGCGACGACGCCGATCCATCTCGGCGGCGCCGGTGCTGCGCCGCTAGGCCGCGGATGCCGAGTAGGTAGCCCGAGCTCGGCTCGGGAACGATCGGGGTTCACTGGGAGCTCGCATCGCTGGAGCGCGCGGCGTCGCGAGCGCTCGTTCGTTCGAACGCACGAGCGGCCCCGGGGGAGCGCTGCCGCGATGGCACCGCGGTCGGACGGGGCCTATCCTCTTCGCCCCCGATGGCGCTCCTCACGCTCACCGACGTCGCGAAGACCTACGACGCGCATCGGCCGCTCTTCACGGGGATCACGCTCGCCGTGCGCGACGCCGATCGCATCGGGCTCATCGGACCCAACGGCTCGGGGAAGTCGACCCTGCTGCGCATCCTGGCCGGCCTCGAGACGCCCGACGCCGGCCTGCGCGTCGTCCGGCGCGGGGCCCAGATCGGCTACCTCGAGCAGGCTCCGACGTTCGATCCCGGCCTCTCCGTGCGCGAGATCGTGCGCGGCGGTCTCGCCGTGCGCGAGGCGCTCGTCGCCGAGCTCGAAGGCGTGCACGCGGCGCTCTCGGCGAGCGACGTGACAGAGCGCGAGCAGGAGCGGCTGCTCGCGCGCGAGGTAGAGCTCTCGACGAAGGTCGAGGGCCTCGGCGGCCACGACGTCGAGCACCAGGTCGAGGCGATGATCGCGGGCGTGGGCCTCGGCGATCCGGAAGCGACCTCGGCCTCGCTCTCGGGCGGCGAGGGACGGCGCGCGGCCCTGGCGCGCCTCTTGATCGCCGCGCCGGACCTGCTGCTGCTCGACGAGCCGACCAACCACCTGGACGCGTTCGTGGTGGCGTGGCTCGAGGAGGAGCTCACGCGCATCGCCGTGCCGCTCGTGCTCGTGACGCACGACCGCTACCTGCTCGACCGCGTCGTCGACCGCATCGTCGAGATCGACCGCGGCTCGGCCTACGCGTACGAGGGCGACTACTCGCGCTACGTCGAGCTGCGCGCCGCGCGGCTCGAGTCCGAGCAGAAGACCGAGCGCACGCGCTTGAACCTCCTGCGGCGCGAGACGGCCTGGATGCGCCGCGGACCGCCGGCGCGCACGACGAAGGCCAAGGGGCGCATCGCGCGCTACGAGGCGCTCGTCGCGGACGTCCCGAAGCCGCTGCCGGAGGAGCTCGAGCTCGCGTTCCCGCCCGGACCGCGTCTGGGCAGCAAGGTCGTGCGTCTGCGCGGCGTCTCGCATGCCTTCGGCGAGCGCAGCGTGCTCCCGCGCCTCGACCTCGAGATCGAGCCCGCGATGCGGCTCGGGGTCGTGGGACCCAACGGCGCGGGCAAGTCGACGCTGCTCGCGATCCTGCTCGGCCGCCTCGCGCCGAGCACGGGCGAGATCGCCGTGGGGGAGACCGTGCGCTTCGCCACGATCGACCAGAAGCGCTCCGACCTCGACCCGACGAAGACCGTCGTGCAAGAAGTGGCGGGCCGTTCGGACCACGTGCAGATCGGGAGCCGGAAGATCCACGTCGCGGGTTTCCTCGATCGCTTCCTCTTCCCCGGTCCGCGCAAGGACGTGCCGATCGGCTCGCTCTCGGGCGGCGAGCGCGGGCGCGTGCTGCTCGCGAAGCTCCTGCTCACGGGCGCCAACGTGCTCGTGCTCGACGAACCGACGAACGACCTCGACCTCGTGACCCTGCGCGCGCTCGAGGAAGCGCTCGTCGCCTTCGAGGGCGCCGTCGTCGTCGTGAGCCACGATCGCTGGTTCCTCGACCGCGTCGCGACGCACGTCCTGCACCTCGACGGGGCGGGCGGCGCGCACCTGCACACGGGCGACATGAGCTCGCTCCTCGAGCGGCTCGCGCGCGAGCGCGCCGAGGCCGCCGCGGCGAATGCCCCGACGCGGCCGGCCGCGAAGCGCGAGGGGGGGAAGGGGACGGCGTCCGCGGGGGAGGGATCCAAGGGAAAGAAGCGCCTCGCGTCCTGGGAGAAGCGCGAGCTCGCGGAGCTCGAGGGGCGCGTCGCGGAGCTCGAGCGGGGGCTCGCCGCGCTCGACGTCGAGATCGCCGATCCCGCGCTCTACTCCCGGAACGCCGCGAAGCTGCGCGAGCTCTACGACCGACGCTCCGCGGCGAGCGCCGCACTCGAGCAGGCCCTCGCGCGCTGGGAAGAGCTCGCCGAACGCGACGCGTGATGCCGTAGGAGGCGCGCGGCTGTCGTCTCGGTGCCGCTCGCCCCGTTCGGTCTCCGGCGACCGGCGCGTCGCGAAGCTCGACCTTTTCCGCTCGACCGCCGGATTCCGCGTATTCTCGTCAACGCTCGCTCGCGCGCGGCATGCAAGCGCGCGGACGAAGCGATGGGTCCCTCACCCGAAGAGCGACAGGGAGCGGAGCTCCTGCGTCACGCGGCTTGGATCCGCCGGCTGGCCATTGGGCTGGCGGGGGATGCGGCGCTGGCGGACGACCTGGTCCAGGACACGTGGCTCGCGGCCTTGCGGCGTCCGCCGTCGGCCGATCGGCCGCTCACGCCGTGGCTCGCCGCCGTGCTGCGCAACGCGGCGCGGCAGGCCTTCCGCAGCGGGGCGCGCCGCAGCGCTCGGCAGGCGGAAGCGCGCGCGCGGGCGCCGGTCGCCGGACCCGAGGAGCTGGCCGAGCGCTTGGACGTCGAGCGGCGTCTGACGGACGAGTTGGCGCGGCTCGACGAGCCGTTCCGCTCGACCCTGATGCTGCGCTACTACGAGGGACTCGAGCCCAGCGAGATCGCGCGTCGGCAGGGTTTGCCGGCCGGGACCGTGCGCTGGCGCGTCAAGCGCGGGCTCGCGCTCCTGCGCGAGCGCCTCGACGACCGCTTCGGCGAGCACGCGCAATGGAGCGCGCTGCTCCTGTCCTTCGCGCGGCCCGACCTACGCGTGCCCGAAGTGGGCACGGCCACGGCCGTCCTTCCAGGAGCTCTGGCGATGCATGCACTCACGAAGATCGGGATCGGCGCGGCCGCGGTCGTCGCCCTGGCGGCCGGCCTGCACCTCGCGGGCGCGTTGCCGGAATCGATTTGGCCCCTTGGACGCGAGGCGCCGCTCGCGCTCGCGATGCGACCGCTCGCGCCCGAGCCGGAGGAAGGCCCGAGGGATGCGGCCGAACCCCTGCGGGCTGCCGTCTCGGCGCGCGAGGCCGTTCGACCGCCGCCCACGCCCGACCCGGTGGTCGCGCAGGCGCCCGCGGCGATCTGCGCGGTCGAAGCGCGCGCGGTGGACCCTTTCGGCGCGCCGATCGCGGACGCGCGGCTGCGCCTGGTCGACGAGGATGCGCCGGCTTCGACGGACGCTTCGCCGACTTCGACGCGCGCTGAGCGCGACGGCCACCTGCGCCTCGAGCTCTCGCACGCGCGTTCCGAGACGTCCGTTCGGCTCGCGCTCGGCGCGCGGGGCTACGCCGCGCGCGGCTTCGTTGCGGTGTTGCGCGCCGGCGAGACGACCCATCTCGGCACGGTCGAGTTGGCGCCGGGCGGCGCGGTCTCCGGCTTCGTGCGCGACGCGCAGGGGCTCGCGTTGGCGGAGGTCGAGGTGACGATCGGCGCGGCGAACGCGGCGCGCTCGGAGCTCGAGGAGCTGCGCCTGCATCCGGCGGAAGAAGTCGTACCCGCGGCGCGCACGGATTCCGATGGCGCTTTCCTGCTCGAAGGCGTCACGACCGGCTACGTGCGCGTGTGGGCGCGCCGCGCGGGCTACTTGGGCACGTACAGCGCGCCGGTGGAGATCCGCGCGGGGCAGGAGAGCTACGGACTCGAGCTCGTGCTGGAATCGCTCTCGTCCACGAATCGCATCGCCGGCGTGGTGCTGGATCCTTCGAACGCGCCCGTGCCGGGCGCCGAGCTCGACTACCGCTACTCCGCGCGAGCGGGCGCCGTCATGACGGCCGGCGATCGGCTGGCCGACGGACGCGGCCGTTTCGAGTTCCTCGTGCCGCAGGACGCCGAGCTGTGGATCACGGCCAGCGATCCGGAGGGGCGCTTCTCACCGGACTCGGCCTCCGGCGTCCGCACGGGATCGGGCGAGCTCGTCCTGCGCCTCGCGCGCGCGGAGCCCGTCGAGCTCGTGGTGACCGACGCAGGCGGCGCGCCCGTCACGCGCTACGCGTTCGAGGTGCTCTCCGCCGACGGTCGCACTCAGTCCCAGGGGCAGTCGCGCGGCGAGCACGAGGGCGGCTCCGTCGTGCTCCGCCTACCGTCCGAGCCCTTCCTCCTGCGCGTCGACGCGGCCGGCTTCGAGCTCGCCGAGGTCGGCCCGCTCGAGCCCGCGGGCCTTCCGCGTCCGCTGCGCGTGTCGCTCGTGCCGGTGCCCGGTCTGCACGGCCGCGTGACGCACGACGGCGTCGGCGTCGCAGCGGCCGACGTGAGCTTGCAGGCGCTCGTCCCGCCCGGTCTCTTTGTCGCGAAGAACGGCTTCCGGACGCTCGTCGAGAGCGCGAGCGAGACCGTGCGCACCGACGCCGACGGCCGCTTCCTCCTCACGCCGCGCACGCCCGGCGCCTTTGTCGTGCGCGCGGAGCACGCCGGGCTCGCGCCGGCCGTGAGCGCCGTCCTCGAGCTCGGGCCGAGCCTGCGCGGGCCAGAGGTCGAGCTCGAGCTCACGCCCGGGGGCGCGATCGAAGGCCGCGTGGTGAAGCTCGACCGCACCGATCCCGCCGGCACGATCGTCGGGCTCACGCGCGGTGACGGCCAGGACCGCACGCTGCGCGTCGGTCCCGACGGCGCCTACCGCTTCGAGCGCCTGACTCCCGGACCGTGGAGCGTGATCGAGTGCCGGGAGGAGATCCAGCCGGGCATGACCGTCACGAACACTTCCGACCGCCCGCGCGGCGCGCCCGAGATCGAGTGGACGTGCGACGTGCAGGCGGGACGCACGACGCGCTACGACCTCGTGATCGGGGACCCGGAGGCGTGCGTCCTCGACGGTCGCCTGCGGATCGACGGGCGCGCGCCGCTCGCGTGGAGCGCGGCCCTGGCGGAGGGCGACGACGTGTTCGAGATCCCGGACGAGAATCGCCTTTCGATCGGTCCGGGCGGAGCCTTCCGGCTGGCGCGGTCGGAGCCCGGGCGCTATCGGCTGGTCTTGAGCGGAGGCTCGCAGGAGGGCAACGAGCGGCTCCTCTTCGACGTCGTGCACCTCGAGCCGGGCGCCGTCGTGTGGGAGCTCGACCTCGAGACCGGCACGCTCGAGATCGACGGCGTGCCCGCGTGGGACGGCGAGGGGATCCCGGCCTTCGTGCACGTGTGGGACGGACCGGGCCGCGTGAAGCTGCTCACGGTCCTCGCCGGCGACGCGGACGGCCACGTCACGCTGCGGTCGATCCCGGCCGGAAAGGGCCGCATCGTGCGGCCCGACCTGAGCACGCTCGACCTCGACCACTGGCCGCTCGTCACGGAGGTCGAAGTCCGAAGCGGCGGCTCGGTGCACGCCCGCCTGCCGTGATCGAGAGCGCCGGCTCGATTCGAAGGAGTAGCGCGAGACTGTGACACCGCTGGTCACCGCCCGCGGCGAAGGGAGGCGGCGGCGACAGGCCGGCACGCGAGGCCGCTGGCGGTCCCCGCGGGGGCGAGAGCCGCGGCTGCGTACCCGGCATGAACCGTGACTTGACGGGAATTGTACATTTCCTTATCAGGGAGGCGTGCTGCAGCGCCGTGCCCGGTCTGGGAGCACGAGCCGAACGGTTCGCCTCCTCTCGGCCTTCGTCGGGGCGCTCGTCGTCTTGGGTTGCGGCTTCCAAGCGTGCTCGCCCATCGACGAGGAATCCGCCGACGATCTCCTGGCTCGTTACCTGCGTGATTACGCGATCCCGGATCCGCCTCAGCCCGTGCTCGATGCGCTTCTGGACGCTCATGCTCCGAACGCCGTTCAGCGCGAGCGGGCGCTGCTAGCCGACTACGCGCGCGTTCGATCTCCAGTCACGGCGGGAAGACTGGGCGCGCTCTACTCGGAAACGGAAGCGAGCAACCACGCCATGGCCTGGCTGGCGAGCGCGACCTCGGCCGCGCCCGATCACGCCGAGCACTGGTACTGGCTCGGTGTCAATCGGTACTTCTTGCGGGAACCCGCCGAAGCCAAGCTGCTCTTCGAACGGGCTCGCGAGCTCGGAGCTCGCAGCGCCGCGTTGGAGCGCTTCGCCGGCGAAGCGGAGCTTCAGTTGGGCCGCGCGGACCTGGCGGCATCCGCCTTCGAGAAGGCCTTGGAGCTCGACTCCGACGCCTGGCATGCCCGCTCGAACTTGGCCTTGATCCAAGAGGACCGCGGGGAGCTCGCCGCTGCGCGCCTCAACCTCGAGCACCTGATCCGATTGGACCCCGAACATCCGACGCCGCACTTCCGGTTGACTCGCATCCTGCGAACGTTGGGCGAGACGGAGCAAGCGGAAGCCTCCGAAAGGCGCCATCGGCGCGCTGCCATCCTCGACGACTTGGGGCTTCGCCACGAGGGCTGCACCGAGCTGCAGAGGCACCTGGCGGTCGGTTGGGCCCTCGCTTCACAAGGGCGATTCGAAGATGCCTTGGTCGAGTACGAGATGGCGGCCAACATGACTCCGTCCGGTACCGATGCCGATCGAGCTCGAGCAGGCATGGAATTCTGCCGCGAGGGCGCGAGTGCGCGCTCCGTGTCGTTCTCGGCCGCTCCTCGCGACGAGCGGCACTGATGGAAGCCCTCCGTGGGTGCTTCCCGTTGTGCCTGGTTCTTTGCGCTACGTGCGACGGCGGGGGCGAGGAGGGCGGGGCCTTGTTCGAAGACGGTGGTGAGCGCGGCATAGAGTTCCGGCATCGACCTGGCGGGGTGGGGAATCGCGAGCTCCCCGAGGCGATGGGTGGGGGAGTGGCGTTGATCGACTTCGATCGCGACGGAGATCTCGATCTCTACTTGTCCCAATCCGGCCTCGTGCGGGACCCGAGCGCGCCGCGCGAGAGCGATGCGCGCAATGCGCTCTACGCCAACGATGGCTCGGGCTCCTTCCGTCTGGAGCCCGAGGCTGCCGGCGCCGCCGACCCGGGCTATGGCCAAGGGGTCGCGGTCGGAGACATCGACGGCGATGGGTGGGACGACGTGCTCTCGCTCAATTGGGGTCCCAACCGCCTGTATCGCAATCGAGCAGGCAAGTTCGAGGAAGTCGAGCTCTGCACGACGGACGGTTGGAGCGTGGGAGCGACGTTCTTCGACGCCGAAGGCGATGGGGATCTCGACCTCTACGTCGCGAACTACTTGGCGTGCGAACCCGGCTCGCACGTCCGCTTGGGGCATCCCGGCGGATTCGATTCCTATCCTCACCCCGATCGCTACGACGGCGCACAAGACCAGTTCTTCGTCAATGTGGACCGAGGTACGTTTCGAGACGGGACGCAGGCAGCGGGCTTCGAGCAGGTCTTGGGGAAGGGGCTGGGAGTCGTCGCTACCGACGTCGACTTGGATGGTTGGAGCGACCTCTACGTTGCGAACGACTCCACTCCGAACTTCTTCTTCCACAACCGAGGCGAGCTCCGGTTCGAAGAGGTCGGTCAACGACTGGGAGTAGCCTTCAACGAAGACGGCCGCAGCGAAGCCGGCATGGGCGTCGACACGGGCGACGTCGACGAGGACGGCGATCTGGACCTGTTCGTGACCAACCTCGATCAGGAGACCAACACGCTCTACCTCAATCCCTTCGAAGAGATGCGAGGCAAGCCGACGAAAGCTCTTGAGCTCTCCTTCCGCGACGCAACGCGCTTCAGCGGCATGGCCCAAGCCAGTCGTCCCTTGGTGGGCTTCGGAGCGTTGCTCGCCGACATCGACGGCAACGGCCATCTCGATGTCTTCGTTGCGAACGGCCACATCATCGACAACATCGACAAGTTCACGGACATGGAGAGCTATCCACAGCCGAACCACGTGTTCCTGGGCAACGGGCAGGCGAGCTTCCGGTTGGCCGAGCCGGCGCTCGTCGGTCCTGCCCTCTTGGTCGAGGCGGTGTCGCGCGGATCCGCCTGCGGCGACCTCGACGGAGACGGCGATCTCGATTACGTGATCGGTTCGATCGGGGGCGAACCCCAGCTCTTGTTCGGAAGGCCTCGTTGGGTGGACTGGCTCTCGCTCACGCTCGCCGGTCCAGAGGGAAACCCACACGGTCTCGGTGCAAGCGTGCGCTTGCTCTTCGAGGGCGGGACGAGCTTCCTGCGCCGAATCGAAGCGGGGCGCTCCTATGCCAGCTCCAGCGCGCCGGTCCTGGTGACCGGCCTACCCGACCGCGTCGTCGCGATCGAAGTCTTGTGGCCGGGAGGCGCCGCGGAACGCTGGGAAGCGCCCGAATTCTCCGAACACCGCGAATTGGCGTGGGGCAGCGGAACCCCCGTCGACTTCCTCGAGTAGGGAGCGGCACTCGTTCAATCCCACACGGGCCGATGCACGAACTCAGGGCGCCAGGACGAGGACCGTCTCGCCCGGTGCCGTCATGGTGCGGTACGCGTAGGCGCGGCCGTCCGCGCGGCGCACCTCGAGGAGCAGCAGACCGGCCTGCACGCCGGAGAACTCGGCCTCGCCGTCCGCGAGGACGACCGGCATCGGGAAGGGGATCGGGTCGGAGGCGAAGCGAGCGGTGGTCGGGATCTTCTGGAACTCGTTCCAGGCCTCCGACATCGGATCGGCGATCACGACCTGGCCGGCGACCGGAGCTCCGTTCCCGTCGACGACGCGCACCCAAACGGCGCCGACCTCCGACTCGCCGAAGCTCGCGAGGGCTGCCGTGCCTCCCGCCGGGACCGTGACCTCCGTTCCGCCGTAGATCGGCTCACCCGCGACCAGGTGGTGCATCACGTGGTACGTGCCGGCGGGGATCGGACGGAGCTCGAAGCGGTCGTCCGCTTCGCGCTCGGGCATCGCGACCACCAGGCTCCAACCCGGCCCGGTCGGGCCCTCGCCGTCGAGGAACAGCCGCGGACCCGCGATGCCGTGGAACCCTCCGTTGCCGTGGTAGCGATCGAGGAGTCCCGTCGAACGAGCCGTTGCCGGCGGCACCTCGAGCTCGAGGATCTCTCGGGGCTCGAGCTCCACACGGCGGATCATCCAGTAGTCGAGGGAGACCGGCGCGCCGCACGAGAGCACGTACGCTCCGCGCCCGGGCACACGCAACTCGATGCGCCGCTCGGACGACTCGACGAGGGACGCGAAGACCTCGTTGCCGGGCGAGGCCCCGCTCGTGGTCGACACCCAAGCGCCCGAACCCCCGGTGGGCGGGATCGCGCGCGTCGCGTTCGCCCACCACTTGCCCGCGTCGGGGGGGCGCATCTCCTCGGGTTCGACCAGCCGTGGAAGCGGCGGGAAGGTGAGGACGACTCGTGGAAGCTCGTCGATGGAGACGTCGAGCTCGAGCGGGGCGCCGTCGATCCGGAACGCGCGACCGCGCCGCAACCCACCGTCTTCGACGACCAGTGCGTCGTACTCGCCGGAGGGAAGACGCACCGGACCCGAGGCCGGACGAAGACGCAGTAACACCATGCTCTCGCCGGCGCGTGCGATGCACAGCTCCTCGCGCGCGTCGAGGCCCTTCACGCGGAGCTCGCCCGACAGGGGCTCGAGCTTCACTTTCGTCGTGCCGGCGGCGAATCGCAGGTCGCGGGCCGCGAAGCCCCGCGCGCTCACGTGAACGGTGTAGTTGACGTCCGCCGCTCCGGCGAGCGCCACGACGCCGTCCGCTCCGGTGCGGGCTCGCGCGAGCGAAGTGACTCCCGGCGCGTCGAACCACACGTCCGCGCCCTCGACCGGACCGCTCGGGGAGCCGACCTCGAGGCGATGGGGCTCGAAGCTCGTGAAGTCGAAGCGGAGCTCCTTCGAGCGCGGCCCGAAGAACGCGAGCGCGGGGAGCCTGTCGGGGCCACGCGCCTTGAGGGGCACCCTCGCCTGCTCGGAGTTGCCGAGGACCTTGCCCAAGAGCGCCTCGGGGATCGGGTGCCATGCGCGCCCGTTCCACCACTCGAAGACGACCTCGTCGCGATCCACTCCGCCGTCCAGGATCGGCTCGTGGAACGCGCTCGGCTCGAGCACGACGTCCATCCAGGGTGTCGTCGGCACGACACGGGCGGTGTCCCGCTGATCGTTCGGGACGGCGCTCTCCTGGGTGTAGAAGACCGCGATCGCACCGGGTGTCTCGATCCCCATGCGCGGCGCGGGAGACTCGAGCTCGAACCAGCCCTCCGCGTCCGCCTCGACCGCCGTCGATCGACCGAGGCCGCCGAAGCAGGTGACGAGCGCGTGGGGGATCGGCGTGCCGTCCGAGAGCGACACCCGCCCGCGCGTGACGCGCGGTCGCGGAGTTTCGTACACGGTGCCGAGGTCGATCACCTCGCAGCGACCGATCAGGCTGTATTGCCCCTTCTCGACGGTCGCCGTGGAGCAGGTCACGAGCACGCGCCGCCCGAGTTCGCCGCGGGTCAGCTCGAGCGCACCGGAATACGTGGTCCACGGTCTCCCGGGCAAGTGCACCTGGAGCTCGGCCGATTCGATCTCGAAGTGCTCCAGCACGAAACCGCCGTCGTCGTCGACCGTCGTGCTGGCGGTGGACTGAAGGTAGACACCGGGAGGGTTCTCGAGCGGACGCAGGGAGACCTTCGCGGTCTCGTACTCGACCAGCACGCCGTCCGCATCCCGAATCTCGACCGTTCCGGAAAGACGCGTGTTCACGCCGACCGCGAGGTCTCCGAGATCGGTCAGCCGGTGCGAGATCGCCGTCGCGTAGTAGTCCGCCGGCCGCAGGTGGTCGGGCGGCAGGATGCTGCACAACAATCCGTATGGACTGTCGACGCCGTCGATGTGGAAGCGACCGTCCGCGTCGGTCCGGTCCTCGGCGAGCACGAAGGACGGTCCGATGTCAGGCAGGAGGGCGACCCTTGCGTTCGGCACCGGTCTGCCCTCGGGGTCGACGACGCGCCCCGCGAGCGATGCGTCGTGCAGGCCCTTTTCCGGAGGGTTCGCCTGGACGCCGGTGAAGCTGCGGACGGGCTGGAGAGGTTCCTGCGCAACTCCGAGGACGCCGAGGGCGAGGGCAAGAAGGGTTCGCATGAGCTCCTGCTCCAGTAGAGGGATCGCTTCGTAGTAGTCGGCCGGCGTCGTTCAGGGACGTCGGACCGTCGTGTTTCCTCCGTGCGGGGAACGAGAACGGCCAGGACCGAGTCAAGTCAGCTCATGAGCTCGTGAGCGAGCCGCGCCGGATCATCCCCGGAGCGCTCACCTCGCTTGGTTTCATCCACCAGGCCGGAAACCGGAGTCGAGGCCCTGGCTAGAGCCGTGTGCCACGCAGCAGCTCGTCCGGTCGTCGATGGAGGCACGACGCATGTTCGCAACCGAGCCCCTCAGCGTCACGTTCCACCTCACGCACGCCTGCAATTTGCGGTGCTCGTACTGCTTCACGGGGGAGAAGTTGCGGCGCTCGATGGCGCGGGCGACCGGTGAGCGCGCGGTGGACTTCGCCCTGGAGGAGGCGCGGCGAACGGATCGGAGCCGCCTGAACGTGGTGTTCTTCGGCGGAGAACCGCTGATCGAGCTCCATCTCCTGTGCTCGCTCGTCGACCGGATGGACGCTGCCAAGGGCGACCTCTGCGTGTCGTACTCGCTCAGCACGAACGGGGTCCTGCTCGACCGGCGCGCGATGGAAGAGCTCGCGCAGAGGCGAGTGTTCGTGTCGCTCAGCGTCGACGGAGCGCCGGAGGTCCAGGACGAGCAACGTCCGAATGCCGCCGGTGGCGGCAGCGCGGACGCGGTCTCTCGCGCGATCGACCTGTTGCTGGCCGAGAACCCGTTCGCGAACGCGACTTGCGTCGTGACCCCCGCGTCTGCGCGGCGCCTGGACGAGTCCGTGCGCTGGCTCGTCGGCCGCGGGTTCCGCTACGTCACGACCACCCTCGACTACGGCGCGGACTGGCGCGCTCGCGAGCTCTGGGCACTCGAGCGCGCCTATCGCCGACTGTCGCGCTGGTACGACGCGCGCACGCGTGCCGGCGAGAAGCTCTACCTGTCCGTCTTCGACGAGCGCATCCGAACCTGGACCGCCGGGCCAGCGGAAGCGGGCGAGCGCTGCGGTATCGGAACACGACAGTTCTCGATCGCGCCGTCCGGGCGTCTCTATCCCTGCGTCCAGTTCGTCCACGAGGACGCGGACGACACGTACGGGATCGGCGACGTCTGGAGCGGCTTCGACGAGGCGCGGCGCGCGTCGCTGTCGTCCACTTCGCGGCGCGAGCACGCCGAGTGCGCCGGCTGCGAGCTCCTCGAGCGTTGCTCGAGCTGGTGCGCCTGCGCTAACTTCCGCTCGACGGGACGGCTGGACGCCGTGAGCCCCGTGCTGTGCGAGCACGAGCGCCGGGTGATGCCGATCGCCGACCGCCTCGCGAACCGCATGTGGCGCCGCAGGGATCCGCTCTTCGTCCACAAGTTCTACAACCCCGCGTTCCCGGTGCTGGCCTACGCCGAAGAAGCCGTGCAACGAGCCATGCAACGGACGGTGGAGCGATGAGCCGCCCGCGAGTGCGTGCCGTCCGCCGCTACCGGACGCCGAAGTACCCGTCGCACACCGCTCCGGATCCGACACGTGAGCCCTATCCGATTCCCTACCCGCTGGCTCCGCGCGTCGCGTCGGCGCTCCTCGTGGCGGGAGTCGCCGCGGGGTGCGGCTCGCGACCGGCGCGTCCGGCGCCCGCATCCAACCCCTTCACGTCCAGTCGCGCGGGGCTGCCGCATCACGCCTCCATGTTCGGCACCGGCGAGCCGTCGCGCCTCGACTCCGAGCGCGCGCGCAAGTTGATCTACTCCGTCTTCGCGGACGAGGGCTTCGCCCTGGAGCGCGAGGTACGCCTGCGCGAGTCGGGTCTGGACATCGTCGCGGACGGCTACGACCCCGCGCGCCGCGTCGGGTTCGTGTACGCCGATTGGGAACGGCTCGACTCGGACGCATTCGTGACCTGGTCGGACGCTGGGGCGGTCCCCGAGAAGGTCTCGCTGGCCGACGCCGCGGCGCTCGATCGCGAGGCCGCCGACGGCCGGAAGTTCGTCGCCCTCATCTCTTCCTTCGACGCGCGCTTCGAGTTCCACGAGGTCTACCCCCTCGGTCCGCTGGCGCGTGCGCTCGACAAGCTCGGGCTCCTGACCAACGGTATGCGATCGTGGGCCTACGAGCAGGCGCAGGAACGAGTCATCTCCGACGTGCTCCGCGAACTGGAGGACCAGGTTCGCGACTACATCGCCTGGGCCCGCGCCAACGGAGCGATCTGAGGACGCGCTCCCGGGGTCGACGTCCCGCGAGCGTCCGTGAAGCTGCGCCCGCGCTGGAGCGGTTCCTCCGCAACTCCGAGGCTCGCAACGCCGAGCGGAAGGGCAAGCAGGGTTCGCATGAGCTCCTGCTGCACCAGGGGATCGCTGGGTGGTGGTTGCGCCAAGCGCCATTCCATGACATCGGACCCTCGTACCTAGCGGCGGTGTGCGCCCAGCGCCCTGAGCGCGATCGCCACGAGCGCAAGCGCGCCGGCGGCGAGGCCCACGGCGAGCGGACTCCATTCGAGACCGAGGGAACCGCGCAGCGCGATGAAGGCCGCAGGCACGACGAGGCACAGCGCGAGCAGCCCTAGGTAGAACGGTGTGCCCCAGCGAGGCGGCGCGGCGAACGCGCTTTCCGGATCGAGCGCGGCGAGCCGCGCGAGCTCCGCAGCACTGCCTCCGTACTTGAGCTCGAGGATGACGCGGTACTGTGCAGCCTCGATCTTGTGCGCCAGCACGTGATGCAGTCCGAGCACGATGCTCACGAGCAGGAGCGTGCCACAGAGGGCAACCACGCCGGCGTCGCCCACTTGGAGTCCGAGCACGATCCCTCCGAGGTACAGGGGACACGTCGGGACGAGCACCCAGCGCAGGAAGCGTTGGCGCGCCTCGGCCTGTGTGCGCCACGTGGCACGCGCCTGCTCGAAGTACGCGCGCTGTGCCTCGAAGGCGTCATTCGCATCGCGGTTCAATTCGTCGTGGGGGTCGTTCATGGTCGTCTCCTCGTGAACTCGCGCGCGAGCGCCTCGCGCGCACGGAAGAGTCGCCACTTCACCGTGCCGATCGGCGCCGATACCAGCGCCGCCAGCTCGGCGAGAGGCAAGTCCTCGAAGTAGTAGAGATGGAGCAGCTCGCGCTGGTCCGGCGCCATCGCGTTCAGCGTGGAGCGCAGCGTCTCGACTTCCTCGCGTGCGAGTGTGCGGTCGAGCGGCGTTTCGATGTTGATGGATCGGGCGTCCGGGTGCGATGCGTCGTCGTCGAACGTCGCATGCCCGCGCGCGAGCTCCTTCCACACGAGGTGGCGGGCGATCTTGAGGCACCACGGCACCAGCAAGTTGCTCGCCTCGAGGGTGTGGGCGTGGGAATGGACGCGAGCGAGCGTCTCCTGCGTCACGTCGCGGGCACGATCGCCATCGCCGAGAAGCCGAAAGGCGTAGACGAAGACGCGACGCTCGAGGCGAGTGCACAACTCGTCCCACGCGGCGCGTTCGCCGGACAAGGCGGCCGTGAGCCAGAGGCCGAGTTCGTGCCGTTCGGCGGCGCGGCCGGCAGAGTCGGGCGGAGGAGGCGCTTCCACGTCGCGAGAGGATCCACTGCGGCGTGCGCGGTTTGCGAGAAGTGAGACTTTCTTGCCGCAGCGTCAGGCCCGCGTTCGGGTTGAGAGGCCCGCGCCGGCGAGCACCATCGCCATCGTCCACGAGCGGCGGTGCTTAACGGCAGCCTCGGACCGGTTCGGGTGCCACTATCGAGGAGCACGCACACGGTGTCCTGCTCGCACGACCCTGCACCCACCAGGAAGCGCACCTGGCACAGTCTGTCCCCTCGCTCCGAGCGGATGGGGAATCACCCAAGGGGGCCCTAGGCGTAGTCGAGCAGGCGGTGTCCGGGGTTCTTGTTCGCCGCGGAGCGCTTGTCCCATTCGCTCACGAAGAGCACGACGGTGCGGTCGCGCGAGTCGCGCGCGACGATCGAGCGCGTGGGGGCGACGAAGGTCGCGCGATCGCCCTCGAGCCACGCGCTGCACTCGTAGGGGAGCGGCGTGATCTCCGTCTCGACGCCGTACTCGTCGCGCAGGCGGTACTGGAGCACGTCGAACTGGAGGGAGCCGACGGCCGCGATCACGATGTCGTTCGACGCGCCTTTCTCCGGCCACATGAGCTGCACGGTGCCCTCGGCCGTGAGCTGGTCCATGCCCTTGTCGAACGACTTGCGCTTCGTGAGGTCCTTCGGCGCGATGCGCCCGAACACCTCGGGCTGGAAGCGCGGCAGCGGCTTGTGGTCGAAGCCGCCCCCGAGCGAGATCGTGTCGCCGATGCGGAACGTGTCGCGGTTGATGAGCCCGAGGACGTCGCCGGGGAACGCTTCGTCGACGGTGCTGCGCTCGCGCGCCACGATGCTGTGCGGACGCGACAGCCGCACGTCGCGCCCGAGCCTGTGGTGGCGCACCACCAGGTCGCGCTCGAAGCGCCCCGAGCAGATGCGCACGAACGCCAAGCAGTCGCGGTGGCGGCGATCCATGTTCGCCTGGAGCTTGAAGACGTAGGCGCTGAAGGGCGCGGCTACCGGGTCGAGCAGCTCCTCGCTCCCGTCCGCGAGATCGACCGGCCGCGGACCCGGCGGCGGAGCGAGCTCGACGAACGCGTCGAAGAAGGGCTCCACTCCGAAGTTGTTGAGCGCCGAGCCGAAGAACGTCGGCGTCACCTCCCCGCGCAGGAACGCGTCCTTCGAGAACGGATTGCCCGCGACCTCGAGCAGCTCGAGGTCGTGCTTCGCCTTTTCCACCAGGGCGCTCCCGATGCGCTCCGCGAGGCGCGGGTCGTCGAGCGCGAACTCCTCGATCTCCGCGCGCTGCGCGCCGGCTGCCGATGCCCTGCGGAAGAGCTGCGCCACGCCCCGGCGGCGGTCCACGACGCCCGTGAACTCGCGCCCCGAACCGATCGGCCAGTCGAGCGCGCTGGCGTGGATCCCGAGCACCTCCTCGACCTCGGCCATCAGGTCGATCGGATCGCGCCCCGGCGCGTCGAGCTTGTTCACGAACGTCAGCACGGGGATCTTGCGCAGCCGGCAGACCTCGAACAGCTTGCGCGTCTGCGCCTCCACGCCTTTCGCCGCGTCGAGCACCATGACGGCCGAATCCGCCGCGGTCAGCGTGCGGTACGTGTCCTCGCTGAAGTCCTGGTGCCCCGGCGTGTCGAGCACGTTGACGATCGTGCCCTTGTAGGGGAACTGCATCGCCGACGACGTGATCGAGATGCCGCGCTCCTGCTCCATCCCCATCCAGTCCGAGGTGGCGAGCTTGCCCTTGCGGCTCTTCACCATGCCCGCGGTGCGGATCATCCCGGAGTACAGGAGCAGCTTCTCCGTCAGCGTCGTCTTCCCCGCGTCGGGGTGCGAGATGATCGCGAACGTGCGCCGCCGCGCCGTCTCACGCGCGAGCTCGGGATCGATGGTGGAAGCGGTCATGGGATCGCCCGTGGAGCCTTCGAAGCGGGGCACCCGCCCCCGGTCCCGGGGGACCCATGCTCTTCGGCCGGATCGCGCAGCATGGCCGACTCGCGCGGAGCTTTCCAGGTTGCAGCACGGTCCGTCGCCCACTCGGAGCGACGTAGTGGGGCGCGACCGATTCGCGCCCCGAAGCGCCAGACCTCGCAACACCGATTGCGGAGCCGGCTCGGCGGGCTCCCACCGCCTCTCGCGGCCCTAGGCCGAGCGCGCCTTCGCGCTCTCCTTCTTGGCTTGCAGAGCTTCCTCGGCGGACTGGACGTCCAGGACTTCCTCCGGCGGCGGGAGCTGCGCCGGGAGGCCGAGCGATTGGAGCCACAGCTCTCGCGCCCATCCGGTCGTGTGATAGAGGTGCTCGTCTTCCTCGTCCTCGACCTCTTCGTAGGCCTCGGTGAGACGGCTCTGTCGTTCGCCTCGT